>CAVTCA010000013.1:0-143610 GCA_963733075.1 uncultured Solirubrobacterales bacterium
GCCGGACAGCGTGGGCGTGCCCCCGCAGACGGCCAAGCCCACGACCGTGGGCGCGACCGCGATGACATCCGACCAGCCGGCCAACCGGCCTACGCTCTAAGGGAGGAGGTGACGCTGTGAAGAAAGTCGAGGCGTTCATTCGTCACGAGGCGTTCGAGCCGATCCGATCGGAGCTGCTCGACAAGGGGTTTCCCTCCCTGTCGATCAGCGAGGTGAAGGGGTCCGGGCGCCAGAAGGGGATCGTCGAGACCTACCGCGGCTCGAGCCTGACCGTCAACGTGCGGCCGAAGCTCAAGATCGAGGTCGTGGTCGAGGACAAGGACAAGTCCCTGGTCGTCGAGACGATCCTCAAGCACGCGCGTACCGGCGACGTCGGCGACGGGAAGATCTTCGTCCTTCCCGTCGAGGAGGCGATCAGGATCCGCACCGGCGAGGACGGCGAGGAAGTCCTCCAGGCGCACACCGACGCGGAGATCCCGGCGTAGGCGTCTCCGATCGAGCCGGCGGGGCCTGCCCAGCGCGGGTCTCGCCGGCCGGACGTGCCGGCCCTCGCGGGCTCGGGGATTACACCTAGGCGGCGCGGCCGAGCTCGGCGCGGACCTGCTCCCGTGCCTCGGCCAGCGCCTGGCGCTTGGCATCGGCGACCCGCTGGTTGGTGCGCTCGACCGCCTGCTCCTGGATCCGCGCCACCGCTTCCCGGAGCTTTGCCTGCGCCCGCAGCCGGAGCTGGTCGCGGGCGGCGCTCACCCGAGCCTCGATCTCACGCTCGGCCTGCGCCGCCGCCGCCTGGACCGCCGCCTCGACCGCCGCGCGGGACTCGGCGGCGCGCAACCCGGACAGCCGCTGTTGCTCGTCGAGCAGTCGGCGGACCTCGGTGGCCAGGGAACCGGGCTCGTGTGCCACCGGCCGAGGGTATCGGCGGTCGGCGGTCGGCGAACTCGCAATCACCGCTCTTTCCGCTCTTTCCGCCGAATGACGGATTGAGCACCTCTGAGGCGCTCAGCGCGTCACTCGGCCGGCGGAGCGCGCCCCGGTCAGTCGTCGGGATCGGACGCGAGCGGGGGCGGCGGCTCCATCCCCCACTCGCGCATGCCGTCCTCGATCCGGGCGATCACCGTGTCGATGACGGCCACCCGCGCCCAGCGCTTGGAGTCCCCCTCGACGAGGCTCCACGGTGCGTTCGGCTGGTCGGTCCGAGCGACCATGTCCTCCACCGCCTCGACGTAGGCATCGCGCTTCTCGCGGTTGCGCCAGTCCTCGTCGGTGAGCTTCCAGCTCTTCAGCGGGTCCTGCTCGCGGCGCTTGAAGCGCTTGAGCTGCTCCTCGTCAGAGAGGTGGAGCCAGATCTTGACCACGATCATGCCCTCGTCGGTGAGCGAGCGCTCGTAGTTGTTGATCTCGTCGTAGGCGCGCAGCCACTGCTCGCGGGTGGCGAAGCCCTCCACCCGCTCGACCAGGACCCGCCCGTACCAGGAGCGGTCGAAGACGGTCATCCCGCCCCAGCCCGGGAGCTTGCTCCAGAAGCGCCAGAGGAAGTGGTGTCGCTTTTCGTCGGGCGTGGGGGCGGCGAACGAGCAGACCCGCACGTGGCGCGGGTCGAGGGGCGCGACCAGCCGCCTGATCGCTCCGCCCTTGCCGGACGCGTCCCAGCCCTCGAGCAGGACCAGCACCGCCGGGCCGATCCGCTGCTGCCCACCGGCTTCGAGCTGGCCCCCGAGCGTCAACCGAAGCTGCGCGAGGCGCCGCTGGGCGCGGTCGAGGCCGCTCGCCTCCTCCTTTCGCGACAGCGACTTGGACAGATCGAGCTCGTCGAGGCGTCCCACGGCCCCCATCCTTTC
Source organism: uncultured Solirubrobacterales bacterium (assembly GCA_963733075.1). GTDB lineage: Bacteria > Actinomycetota > Thermoleophilia > Solirubrobacterales > 70-9 > WHSW01. Next base: position 1,839 of record CAVTCA010000013.1, read on the forward strand.
ACCGAATCAGGGAGGCGAGCGGAACCTTGGGCCCGGGCGGCGGCGGCTCGTCGGCGAAGAACTGCAGCGCGAGCGGGAACAGCAGGGTCGCGAGCAGGATCATGATCAGGCCCACGGCGACCAGCCAGCGCGAGCCCGCCAGGTGGCCGAGGATCGCGACCGCGAAGCCGCCGAGCATCAACCCGAGGTAGGGGCCGATCGACTCCGGCAGCAGCGCGCCCGCGCTGAGCAACGACATCCGCGTCATTATTCAGGGCCGAGATGGCCGAGGAACCAGCGAACGTGATCGAGGTCAAGCAGGCGCTCGAGCGAGTGGGCTACCTCGCCGACGAGTCGGCGGCGCTGGTCGCCTACCTCGCCCAGGAGCTCGGCAAGCCGGTGCTGGTCGAGGGCCCGGCCGGAGTCGGCAAGACCGAGCTCGCCAAGGCGATCTCGCGGGCGAGCGGCCGCAAGCTGATCCGCCTGCAGTGCTACGAGGGCCTCGACGAGGCCAAGGCGCTGTACGAGTGGAACTACCGCAAGCAGCTGTTGCGCATCCAGGCATCCGAGGGCGACGACCGCGAGGATCAGTGGTCGGACATCTTCGGCGAGGACTTCCTGCTCACACGGCCGCTGCTCGAGGCGATCGCGTCGACCGAGGCCGGTCGTGCTGTTGATCGACGAGATCGACAAGACCGACCAGGAGTTCGAGGCGATGCTGCTCGAGGTGCTCTCGGACTTCCAGATCTCGATCCCCGAGCTCGGCGTGATCGAGGCCCGCACGCACCCGATCGTCGTCCTCACCTCGAACAACTCGCGCGAGCTGACCGAGGCGCTCAAGCGCCGCTGCCTCTACCTCTGGCTCGACTACCCGGAGATCGAGCGCGAGATGCAGATCGTCCGCCTGCACGCGCCCGAGCTCGACGAGCGGCTCGCCCGCCGGCTGGTCGAGGTGATCCACATGGTCCGCGCGCTCGACCTGAAGAAGCCACCGTCGATCGCCGAGTCGATCGACTGGGCCCGCGCCCTGCTCCTGCTCGGCGCCGACGACATCGACCGGGCGCTGTTCGAGCGCACGATGAGCATCATCGTCAAGCACCGCACCGATATCGATCTGGTGGCGGAGCGCGTCGGGGCGCAGCTGGGCGGCGCACAGCTCGGCGCGGAGGCGGCGGGCTAGAAGCCTCCCGCGCGGCGATCGGGGATGATTGCGCACGTGGCGAGGCGGGGATGGACGTCCGCGTTGGTCGCGGTCACACTGGCGCTGCCGGCGAGCGCTTCGGCGGCGCCCGACCTGCGGCGCAGTGTCACGACGTCTCCGGGCGCGAAACCCGTCGCGGAACGCCCCACCAACGGTGAGGACGTGTGCTTCATCGGCGGGGACCGGCCGTGTCCAAAGGGCCTGCGGCTCGAGGGCTGGTCGATCGACGAAGCGCCCCCAACCTGTTCGCAGCACTTCTGCGTCCACTGGCTGCCGCGAGGCAAGAACGCCCCGAACCTCGACGACCGCGACGGCGACGGGGCGCCGGACTTCGTCGAGCTGACGCTCGCGATTGCGGAGCGCAGCTACCGGATCGAGGTCGGCCGGCTCGGGTGGAACCCGCCGCTTCCCGACCGCGGCAAGGGCGGCGACGACCGCACCGACTTCTACCTCTTCAACCTGGATCGGATCCGCAGCTCCAACGGCGTCGCGATCACCGACAACGCCCCGGGAATGGAGGCCCGCCACCGCTCCGCGTTCTTCATCATCGACGACGATTACGACGACCCGTTCTACGTCGAGCGAAACACCACCCCGCGCGACGTGCTCGAAACGGTCGTCCCCCACGAGTTCGCCCACGTCCTGCAGTACCGCTACGACCTCTTCCAGGACGCCTGGATGTTCGAGTCCACCGCCGACTGGGCCGCGAGCCAGGTGTTCCCGGATCCGAGGTACTACGCGTTCGTCGATCCGCTGATCGAGACCACCGACCAGCCGCTGGAAAGGTTCGGCGTTCGCTCCTATGCGCTCTCGATCTGGGACCAGTGGCTCGCGTTGCGCATCGGCCCTGCCGTGATCCGCCGCGCCTGGAAGGTCTCGGACAGCTTCCCGAAGGAAGGGCGGTACTCGCTCGCTGCCTTCTCGGACGCGATCCGCACGGCCTCGGGGGGCGGTTCGTCATTTGCCCGCGAGTTCGCCCGGTTCGCGGTCGCGACCGCCGAGTGGGACCGGTTCCCGTACTCCAGCCTGTACGACGACCTCGCGCGGGAGAAGCGCCTGAGGGCGGACGGCGAGCGCGACCTGAAGCGGCTCGACCACGCGAGCTGGGCGATGTACGACGTAAAGCGCGAGGGCAGGGCGGCCTCCTACACGCTGACCGCAGACGGTCGAGGGCGGCACGCGCTCAGCGCTCGCCCTGGTCGGTCGGCGCCGCGGCGCCGCGGTGACCGAGGCAATCGCCCGGGCGAGAGACGGAGGCAAGCTCTCGGTGACGCTCCCCTCTCCGCGGCGGGGATTCGATCGCATCACGGCGGTGATCGTCAACGCCGACGCGCGCGCACGCGACAATCGCACGTTCGAGGTCTCGGTACGCTCGCAGGCCGAGTGACCCTGCCCCCCGGCCTCGCCCCACGGATCATCGGCTTCTGCGAGGAGCTCCGCTCGGAGGGCGTCGCCGTCGGCACCGCCGAGATCCTCGACGCGTTCGAGGCGCTGGGCGCCGTGCCCTGGACCGAGCCCGCCGACTTTCGCGAGGCGCTGGCGGCGACGATCGCCAAGTCGCAGGAGGACCGCCGGGTGTTCGAGCTGCTCTTCGAGCGCTTCTTCTTCCGCGCGGCGGAGGCTGAGGCGCTCGAGCGCGAGATCCGCGAAGACCGCCGCTACGACGGCGGCGAGCGGCTCGACCTGGAGCAGCTGCGGGAGGCGATCCGCCAGGCGATCGCCGAGGGCTCCGACGGCGAGATGCGCGATGCCGCCCGCCTCGCGATCGCCGCGTTCGGGCGCCAGGGCGAGGGCTCGGGGGTGGTCGGGGTCGACGTGCAGCGGATCCGGCGCACGCTCGGGCTCCAGCCCGGGACCGCCGAGGGCGATCCCGACGGCATCACCCTCGACCGCGAGCAGATCCAGGGGTTCGAGCGCCACCTGCGGCGCGAGCTCGAGCGCGCCCTGATCCAGCGGACCGAGAAGCTGCCGGCCGCGCGCCCGCTCGCCGAGCTCGACCGGGCGCTGCCGACGAGCCCTACCCAGGACCTCGCAGCGGTCCACCGGGCGGTCGCCCAGCTCAAGCGGCGGCTCGCGACACTCGGCCACGAGCAGCGGGGTCGCAAGCGCGCGTCGACCGTCGACATGCGGCGGACGATGCGCGCCTCGCTGGAGACCGGCGGCGTGCCGCTGCGCCTGCGGTACCGGCCGAAGCGCCCGCGACGGCCGGAGATCTACGTGCTCTGCGATGTCTCGACCTCGGTCACCTCGGCGAGCGTCTTCTTCCTCTCGGTGCTCCACGCCCTCCACGACTCGTTTCGCAAGCTGCGCAGCTTCGTCTTCATCGAGCGAATCACGCGAGGTCACAGAGGTCGTTCGAGCGCGAGCGGGACTTCCGCACGATCTCGCAGAAGATCAGCCAGGAGGGCGGGGTCGCCGACGTCTCCGGCTACACCGACTACGGCCGCGTCTGGCTCGAGTTCATCGACGAGATCTCCGAGGATCTCGACCCGCGCTCGACGGTGATCGTGCTCGGCGACGCGCGCACCAACGGCCGCGAACCGCACGCCGAGGTCTTCGCCCGGATCTCCGAGCGCGCCGGGCGCACCTTCTGGCTCAACCCGGAGCCGCGCCTGTACTGGAACTACGGCGACTCGGTGATGTCGGCCTACGAGCGCCACTGCGACGCGGCGTTCGAGTGCTGGACGACCAAGCATCTGGAGAACTTCGTCAACGTGGTCGCCGGCGGGACGCCCGTGGTCGAGTAGCGGCTGCGCTAGTAGCAGTGAGACGCGCAAACCAGGGGTGCTCGCGGGCAAGCGGGCTGAGATAGCGCCTCGAACACGATCCCCCGGCGCCGACCCTTAGAACCTGTGCGGTAATGCGCGCGGAGGGAGCATGGCAACGGCAACCGAGGCTCCCGTAGCGGGGCCTCGAACAGTTTCAGCGGCGGGCGCGGCGGTGGAGGTCGCCGGCCTTTACCACCGCTTCGGCGGGCTCGAGGTGCTCGACGGCGTCGAGCTCACCGTCGGCTCGGGCGAGGTCCTCGGGGTCGTCGGGCCCTCCGGGTGCGGCAAGTCGACGCTGCTCGAGCTGATCGCCGGCCTGCTCGAGCCGAGCGCGGGGACGATCGAGGTCGGCGGGCTGGCGAGCCCCGCCGAGCGGCTCGCGCGCTGCGTCTACATGCCCCAGCGCGACCTGCTGCTGCCGTGGCTCTCGGCGTTGGACAACGCCACCATCGCGCTGCGCAACCGGGGCGCCACGCGTGCTGCGGCGCGCGCCGAGGCCGCCCCGCTGTTCGCGCGCCTCGGGCTCGGCGGGTTCGAGGCGGCGCGGCCAGGCGAGCTCTCGGGCGGCATGCGCCAGCGGGTCGCCTTCCTGCGCACCCTGCTGGCCCGCAAGCCGGTGCTGCTGCTCGACGAGCCGTTCGCGTCGCTGGACGCGATCTCGCGCGGCGAGATGCAGGAGTGGCTCGCCGCCGCGCTCGCCGCCCAGCCCGCCACGGTGGTGCTCGTCACCCACGACGTCGAGGAGGCCCTCTACCTCTGCGATCGGGTCGCCGTGCTGACCGCCCGCCCGGGCCGGACGCTGGCCGCGCTCGACTCGCCGGCGCCGCGGAGCGCGCCGAGGCTCGAGGCGGTGACCTCGGTCGAGTTCACGAGCGCGCGCGAGCGCGCCCTCGAGGCGCTGGCGGAGGGTGCGCGTTGAAGCGCTGGCTGCTGCCGCTCGGGGTCGTCTGCGTCCTGCTCGGCGCCTGGGAGCTTGCCGCGCGCTGGGACTGGATCGCGGACGCGCTCGAGATCGAGCCGTTCCTGATCCCCGCCCCGAGCGACGTCGCGGAGTCGCTGGTCGACGACCGTGAGCTGCTCGCCGAGGACGCCTGGGTGACCGCCCAGGAGGTGCTGCTCGGGTTCGCGATCGCCGTCGTAGTCGGCTTCGGCGCAGCGATCGCGCTGCACCTCTCGGACACCCTGCGCCGGGCGTTCTACCCGCTGCTGATCGCCTCGCAGACGGTGCCCGTGATCGCGATCGCCCCGATCCTCGTCGTCTGGCTCGGCTTCGGGATCGGCCCGAAGCTGGCGATCATCGCCCTCGTCTGCTTCTTCCCGATCACCGTCAACACCCTCGACGGGCTGCGATCGGTCGACCCCGACCTACCGCGGATGATGCGCACCCTCGACGCTCGCCGGGCCCAGATCCTGCGCCGGGTGGAGATTCCCGCGGCCTTGCCGTTCCTGCTCAGCGGGGCGAAGATCGCGGCCGTGATCTCGGTGATCGGGGCGGTGTTCGGCGAGTGGTCGGGCGCCGACGAGGGGCTCGGCCATCTGATCCTGATCGCCCAGGGACAGCTGCAGACGGCGCGGGTGTTCGCGGCCGTGGTCGTGCTCTCGGCGCTCGCGCTGATCCTCTTCGGCGCCCTGGCGCTGATCGAGCGACGGCTGGCATGGTGGGATCCACGCAGGACGGGAATCGCCACATGAGCCGGCTGATCCTCGCCCTGGCGATCCTCGCGGCCGTGGTCGCGGCCGGCTGCGGGGAAAAGGAGGAGCGCCGCGAGGGCGACTCCGAACGGCTCTCGGTCGCGCTGGACTTCTACGTCAACCCCGACCACGCCGGGATCTTCACCGCGCTCGAGCGCGGCTACTTCGACGAGGCCGGGCTCGAGGTCGACCCCCAGGTGCCCTCCGATCCCTCGGCGCCGATCCGCCAGGTGGCGGCCGGGCGAGCGGACCTCGCGATCTCGTACCAGCCTGAGGTGCTCCTTGCCCAGGACCAGGGCCTGCCGGTGATCGCGGTCGCGGCACTCGTCGCGCGGCCGCTGACCTCCTTGATCTCGCTGCCGGAGGCCCGGATCGACGAGGTCGCCGACCTCGAGGGGAAGACGATCGCGACCGCCGGGATCCCCTATCAGGCCGACTACCTCGACGCGATCCTGGATCGCGAGGGCCTCGACATCGACGACGTCGAGCAACAGGACGTCGGGCTCAACCTGCTCCCGGCGGTGCTCTCGGGCAGCGCCGACGCGATGCTCGGCGGCTTTCTCAACGTCGAGGGCGTCGACCTCGCCGAGCGCGGGCTCGACCCCCGCGTGATCCCGGTCGACCGGCTCGGGATCCCGACCTACGACGAGCTCGTCCTGGTCGCGAGCACCGAGCGCCTCGCCGACGACCCGGAGGCGATCCGCCTGTTCATCGCCGCGCTCGAGCGCGGCACCCGGGCCGCCGTCCGCGACCCCGAGGGCGCCACCGAGGCGGTGCTCGCCGCCGGCGACGGCCTCGAGCCCAAGCTCACCCGCGCCGAGATCGAGCGCACCCTGCCGCTGCTGCTCCCGGAACGCGGGTCGCAAACGTTCGGCTACATGGACGCCCGCGAGTGGGAGCGCTTTGCCGGCTTCTTCGCTGACCGCGGCCTGATCTCGACCCGCCCGACCGCCGCCGAGATGTTCACCGACGAGTACCTCCCGGGCCGGATCCCGGAGTGAGCCGCAGCGCCGTGCGGATCCTGCTCTGCACCCAGATGTGGCCCGGGCCGGACGATCCCGACCTCGGCAGCTTCCTCGTCCCGGTCGTCCGCGAGCTCGAGTCGCTCGGCCACGAGGTCGAGGTGGTCGCGATCGACCACCGACGGCGCTCGCGGGCCAAGTACGCACGGCTCACGCGGGAGGCCGTGGCGCGGGCAAGGCGCCGGCGCCCGGACGTGGTGTTCGCGCACATGCTGTTTCCCGCCGGCGCCTCGGGGGCGCTCGCCGCGCGAGCCGCGCGGCGGCCGCTCGTGGTGATGGCGCACGGCCAGGACGTCGCCAACCTCGGCCGGATCCGGGGGGTGACCGGCCCCACCCGCTGGGTCGTCGGCCGCGCGGCGGGCGTGATCGCGAACTCGCGCTGGCTCGGCGACCGCCTGGTCGAGCGGATCCCCGGGGCCGCGGCGAAGCTCGAGATCGCCGACTGCGGCATCGACCTCGGCGCCTTCTCGCCGCTGCCGGCGGCCGAGTCCCGCCGGGCGCTCGAGTGGGACGGCGAGGGCCCCGCGTTCCTCTGCGTCGGCTCGCTGATCGAGCGCAAGAACGTGATCGCGCTCGCGGACGCGTTCGCCCGCCTGGGTCGCGGGCGGCTGGCGTTCGTCGGCGACGGCCCGCTGCGCCCGGCGCTCGAGGGCCGCCCCGACGTGCGGGTGACCGGCCGGGTGGCCCAGTCCGAGGTCCCGCGCTGGATCGCGGCATGCGACGTGCTCTGCCAGCCGTCGCTGGTCGAGCCCTTCGGCCAGGCGACGCTGGAGGGGATGGCGATGGAGCGCAGCGTGGTCGCGACCACGGTCGGGGGGCCGCCCGAGTTCGTGCCGCCGGCGGCCGGCGTGCTCGTCGATCCGGGCGACGTCGAGGCCCTCGCGACCGCGCTCGAGCGCGCCGCCGCGCTGCCGACGCCCAACCCGGCCGCCCGCGTCGCGGCCGCCGAGCACGACGTGCGCCGCCAGGTGGAGCGGATGGCGGCGGTATTGGAGCGCGCGGCCGCCGGCTAGGCCCGAAGTGGCAGCAGAGGACGGGGCGGGTACGGGGAGGACGCTGACGGGCCCTCACGCCCGAGTGGCCACTTGACCCTCGTATCCAGGGCTAACCTGCCGCTCGGCGCCGGACGCGCGTGGCGAGCGGCCCTCAGGCGGCGCGGCGAAGCGGCGGGCCGGCGGCGACCGCGCCGTGCCACCGGGCGAGCGCGAAGGAGCCGGCGAGGCCGCGAAAGGGAGCGTAGGGGGCGAAGTACTCCTCGACCTCCTCGACCGTCGCCCGCCGGCCGAGCCCGGCGAGGGAGCCGATCAGCTTGACGTAGGCGAGGTCGCCCGCGGGGAGCGAGTCGGGCTCGCCGCGACCGTGAAAACCGAGCACCTGCAGCGTCCACGGGCCGATCCCGGGGATCCGGGCGAGGCGCCGGTCGCCCTCGGCACGGCCGGGATCGACCCGGCCGCGCGCGACCTCGCGCGCGCAGTGGATCAGGGCGATCGCGCGCGACGGCGCCAGGTCCATCGCCGCGAGCTCGGCGGGGGCGACCCCGGCCACCCGGTCGGGGCCCGGCACGTCGCGCAGCGGCCCCGGTCCGCGCCAGGCGCCCGCCTCGTCGGGTTGCAGCCGATCGCCCCAGCGACGGACCACGCGGCGCTGGATCTCGGCGGCGCGACGGGCCTCGATCAGCTGCTCGGTGACCGCCCACGCGAGGGCCTCCCAGGGCCAGGGGCGGCGCCTCGGCCGGTGCCATGGGCGGTGGTGGATGATCTCGCCGAGCAGCGGGTCGCCGCGAAACGCGCGCGCGAACTCCGACAGGTCCTCGTCGACCCCGACCGCGAACCGCATCCGCTCGATCGCCAGCTCGATCGCCTCGCGTCCGGCCGGCGCGTCGGCGTCGGCGGGGCCCGCCCTGAAGACCACTCGCCTCGACTCGGGCTGCCAGGCGTGGACGACGACCCGGCCGTCGGGGGTCGCGAGCAGCCGCGAAACCACCGAGCCGCGCCGGCGCGCGACCCCATCCCCTCCGAGCCGGGTGCGGAGCCGAAAGGGCCACGGCGGGCGCACCTCGGCCTCGCGCGGCCCGACGCCTCGTCGGGGCACCGGCGCCTACCGGTCGAGCAGGTGGACGTCGACCATGAACGAGCGGCTGGCGATCACCTTCACCGGCCGCTCCTTCGCCCGCGCGCGCCTGGCGGGACGCTTGGCCGCCCCGCGGGTCGCGCGAGCAAGGGCGACGGTGGCGGCGCCGGCGACCAGGCCGCCGGCGGCGGCGATCGCCGCGGTCCGCGCGTCGCCCTTCCAGACCGAGAGCTCGGCCTCCGCCTCGACCCGCGCGGGGAGCGGCCGGGCCGTCACCGGCTCGGCCTCACCGGCGGCGCCGTCGAGCTCCGGCATCTCGATCGCCTCGGTCTCCAGGAGCTGCTCTCGCATCCGGCCCTACTCTAAGGGCTTGTCAAGCGGAGCTTCGCCGAGCGCCTGCTCGTAGATGCGATAGCGCTGGACCACGTTGCCGCCCATCCCCTCCATCGCCCGGTTCATCGGCTCGTTGGTCTCCAGGATCCATCCCATGTGGCCGCCGCGGGGCCCGACCGCGGCCGCCATCTGCACGTGGCGCTCATAGAGCGCGGCGGCGACGCCGAGGTGCTGGTAGGAGTCCTTGACCCCGAGCGCGAACACCCGCAGGCGGTCGATGTAGCGGCGCCGGCGCAGGAAGTGCAGCCAGCCGAAGGGCAGCAGCCTGCCGTTCATCTTCGCCAGCGCCTGCTCGACGTCGGGCAGCGTCAGCGCCGCGCCGACGACCTCGCCGTCCCGCTCGGCGATCATCGCCCAGTTCTCGTCCAGGACCGGCTTCAGGTTCTTGGCCTGGAAGGCGACCTCGGCTTCGGTGATCGGGACGAAGCCCCAGTTGTGGCCCCAGGCCTCGTTGTAGACCTCCATGAACCGCCCAACCTCGGCCTCCATGTCCCGCTTGCGCATGCTCCTCAGCGTCACGCCGGCCTCACGGGACTTCGCCGCTGCGGCGTGGATCATCGGGTGCAGCTCGGTCCCGGCCTTCAGCCTGCCGAACCACAGCTCCCACATCAGCAGGTCGATCGCCTTGCTCAGGCCGAGCGCCTCGAGCAGCTCGCGGTAGTACGGCGGATGCCACGGCTCGAGGATCATCGAGGGCGCCTCGAAGCCCTCGATCAGGATCCCGCACTCGTCGTTCATCGTGAAGTCCATCGGCCCGAGCATCCGCTCGCGCCCGCGCTCGCGCAGCCAGCCTGCGGCGGCCTCGACCAGGGCGCCGGCGACGTCCGGGTCCTGCTCGCAATCGAAGAACCCGAACATGCCGTCGTGGCCGCCGTGGAACTCGTCCCAGCGGTAGTCGACGTGGGCCGTGATCCGGCCCACCGGGCGGCCGTCGCGCTCGCAAAGGAAGAACTCGGCTTCGGCGTGGCGAAACCACGGGTTCTTTTCGCGGTCGAGGAACTGCCGGCGCTCGAACCGCAGCGGCGGCACCCACTGGGGGTCTGAGCGGCGCAGGCGGTAGGGAAGCTCGATGAAGGCCTTCAGGTCGCGCTTCGAGGCGACGGGGCGTATCGAGGGCGCGGCCACCGACGGTCAACCTACACTTCTGCCCATGGCCGAGACCACCCGCGCTCCGGTCGACGTATTCGAGAAGGCGCGAACCCACGATCGGCGCGAGCTGCTCGAGATCGCAAGGCGGGAGGACCTGCTCCCGTACTTCCGCGTGATGACCTCGCAGGCCGGCCCGGTGGTCGAGATGGAGGGCCGGGAGACGATCATGCTCGGCTCCAACAACTACCTCGGCCTGACCACCGACCCGCGGGTCAAGCAGGCGGCCCACGAGGCCCTCGACGCCTACGGCACCGGGCTCACCGGGTCGCGCTTCCTGAACGGGACGACGCCGCTTCACCTCGACCTCGAGCGCGAGCTCGCCGAGTGGATGGAGACCGACGAGGTGATCGTGTTCACCACCGGCCACCAGGCGAACGTCGGCTCGATCGGCACCATCCTCGGGCCCGAGGACACCGTGATCTGCGACTTCGCCGACCACGCCTCGATCCTCGACGGGTGCATGCTCTCCGGCGCCAAGCTCCGCCCCTTCCGCCACAACCAGATGGACAAGCTCGAGAAGATGCTCGAGCGCGCGAGCGGTGACGGCGGCGGCGTCCTGGTGATCGTCGACGGAGTCTTCTCGATGGAGGGCGACCTCAGCAACCTCCCGGAGATCGTCGAGCTCTGTCGCCGCTACGGCGCCCGGCTGATGGTCGACGAGGCGCACGCGGTCGGCGTCCTGGGAGCGCGCGGCGCCGGGGCCTGCGAGCTCTTCGGGCTCGAGCGCGAGGTCGACCTGCGCATGGGGACGTTCTCCAAGAGCCTCGCCTCCTGCGGCGGCTTCATCGCCGGACCCACCGAGGTGATCGAGTACCTGCGATTCGCCTCGCGGCCGTTCATCTTCACCGCCTCGGCCGTCCCCGCCGCCGTCGGCGCGGCGCTCGCGGCGCTGCGGATCATCCGCGCCGAGGGCCCGGAGCTGATGACGCGGCTGCTCGACAACGCGCGCTACCTGCGCCAGGGCTTCCGCGACCTCGGCCTGGTCGTGATCGAACCCGGGACGCTCCCCGATGGCAGCGAGGCGACCACGCCGGTGGTCCCGGTCGTCGTCGGCGAGGACTACCAGGCGGCGCTGCTGTGGAAGGCGCTGTTCGACGCCGGCGTCTACACCAACGTCGCCGTCCACCCGGCCGTGCCCCCGGGAGGGGCCCTGCTTCGCACCTCCCTGATGGCGACCCACGAGCGCGAGCACCTCGACCGCGCCCTCGGCATCATCGAACGGACGATCGTCCAGTTCCCGGAGCTGCCGCGGGCCTGATCGTTCCCCCTGCCGGGGGAGATTCGCCTTGTCCAGAAATGGACAAGCCGAAGTTGTGAACGAAAAGGATGCTCTAAGCGAACGAACTGTTACCCCTGCGCGGGTTCCCCGGTTGACGGGCGCCACTGAAGTTCTCTAGGTTCATCCCCGCGCCGAACGCACCCGGGGGCAGGGAGCGGACGGGACAACGAGAGAGAGATATGTCCCGGTCGCACCCCTGGAGCGGGCCCCGCGCCCGCCCGGAGCGTCGACGCCCAGAACCCCGCTAACCGAAGCCACCACTCAGAGGAGGAGTGAGTATGGAAGCTGCCTCGACCCTTGCCCCTGCAGCGATGCCGCAGCACATGCAGGCGCTCGCGCACGCCAACCGAGTCCGGCTGGCCCGAGCCTCGCTGAAGCGCGACATCGCCACGGGCGCCGTCGATGCGGCGGAGATCGTCAGGCAATGTCCGTGGGAGGTCGAGTCGATGCCGGTTGGGGAGCTGCTGCGCAGCCAGCGCCGTTGGGGACGGACGCGGGCACGCAAGTTCCTCTTCTCGATCGCCGTGAACGAGAACCGCGAGCTCGCCCGGCTCACGAGCCGCCAGCGCGAGCTGCTCGCCGTCGAGCTCGAGGCTCGACGCCCGAGCCCCGTCCGCACCACCTGAGACCGGTCCCCTCGGGGCCCGGCCTCAGCGATAGCACCCCCACCGGGGCGGGCGCCAAGCGCCCGCCCCGGGCCCTGCCCGCGCGCCTCAGCGCAGCTTGACCAGGCGCCCGGAGCGGGCCCGAAACGAGCGCGCCAGCGCGTAGGCCGCGCCGGCGGCGACCACGGCGGCCACCGCCAGCCGGCCGGCCGGGGGCATGAGGTCCGGGACCACGTAGAAGAGCAAGGCGAGCACCGCGACCGCGACCGCCCCGGCGAGCAGCGCCGTGTGCGAGCGATAGCCGCCGAAGTGCTCGCGGATGGAGAGCTCGAGCCCGGCGAGCGACCCGAGGGCAAGCCCGGTGGCGAGCAACGCCGTGCTGCGGGCGCCGTCGGCGACCAGCGCCGCGATCAGCATCACCAGCGCCACCGCGACGACCAGCTCGACGAGCGGGAACGAGCCCCAGGGCGCCGGCGGGCGCTGGTCGTCGATCGGCTTGCGGGCCGCCGGGGGCTTGGCCACGGAGCGCGGCGCTGCCTCCGCCTTCGGCGTCGGCGCCCGCGGCGGGCGGCGCAACAGGCCGTCGCGGCCGGGGCTTGCGACGCTTCTTCGCCATTTACCGCTTCACAGGTTGGCGCCGGTCGCCGGGGGCCGAGGCCCCATCGCTAACGGGCAACCGGATGAGACCCGGATCCGCCACCAGTTCAGCAGCATGCCGAGGATGCCCCAGCGCGGCCGCGAATGCCAGTGGCGGCAGCCCGGCTCGCCGATGTCCTCGTTGGAGACGATCACCCAGCGATGCCGGTCGGGCTCGGCGATCATCGACTCGAGCAGCAGGCGGTTGCCCTCCTCGATCTCGCCGCGCCGGCCGAGCTCGGCCTGCACGTCGCGGATCCGCGCGGCGAGCGCGTCGCGGATCCGCTCGAGCTCGCCGGTCGAGAGCACGCGCGGGCCCCCGGCGGCGCCCACGTGCCACTCGAGCCCCGGCCGCGGGAACGCCGACGCGAACAGCTCGCCCAGCTCGCGCTCGAGCCGGGCGATCTGCCGGCGCAGGTCGGCGCGCGCGGGCCGCTCGGTCGTCTCGCGGACCCGGGTCGCCGGGCAGGGCGGCGGACGGCGCCGAGCCGGTCAGTTCCTGATCGAGCACTGCGGGCAGCGGAAGCTCCTTTGTGACCCGTCGCCTACGGTCGTGATTCTAGCCGTGCAGCCCGCCGGCGGCCAGCCACAGCGCCTCCTCGACCGCGATCGCGGGCACCCCGCCGACCTGGATCGCGACCAGCAACGTGCGCTTGGTCTTTGGGCTCACGCCCCGCCCGGTGGCCAAAGCCCCGAACAGCAGCGAGAGCGGGCGCTCCTCGTCGGCGACGACCAGGGTGCCCGCCGGAAGCTCGCCGGGCCGGCCCTCGAGCGTCTCGGCCGGATGCGTCGGGCGGATGCCGAGCGCGCCGCCGACGCGGTCGGCGTCGAAGGCCCGCACGGCGACACCCGACTCGATGATCGCGATCGTGAGCGCGTCGTCGAGCCGGTTGCGGCTGCGGAAGCCGCCGTGCTTCATCCGCTCCAGCGCCAGCTCCTCGACCGGGGTCCGCTGCTCGTCGGGATCGAGGCCGATGTGCCGGTAAAAGACCCGGTACGCCCAGGGGATCGGCTGTTGGCGCAGGTTGATCGCCTGGCCGCCGGAGAAGCGGTCGGAGAGCACGCGGAGGCGCTCCTTGAGCTCGCGGGTCGAGCGCCCGGATCCGCGATCGACGCCGAGCTGCCACAGCGCCAGGCCCGGGAACTCCTCGCGCAGCTCGCCGGCGACCCAGCCGAGCTCGGGCGCGCCGGCATCGCTCGCGGCCCGGTCGTTCATCGGCTCACCGTCGCGCGCCGATCGGACTCGCGGACCAGGCGGTCGAGATGCTCGGTGAGCTCCGGCTCGGAGAGCGTCTCGCTGCCGATCACCGCCTCGCTCAGCAGGCCGCCCGGATAGGCGAAGGCGACGGTGGGGCAGCCGCCGACGCGGTAGAGGTTGGAGACGGCACCGTCGGCGTCCCAGCCGATCGGCAGCCGCCAGCCGTGCTCGTCGGCGATCGTCCGGGCCTCGTCGCGATCGTCGCGAACGTTGATCGAGAGGAAGTTGACCCGGCCGGCGTAGCGCTGCGCGAGCTCGTCGATCAGGTCCTGCGTCGGCAGGCAGTCGGCGCCCCCGGTGAACCAGAACGAGATCACCAGCGGCCGGTCGAAGAGGTCGCAGACGCGGATCACATCCGGGAGGTCTACCTGGCAGGCCGGGGTGCGCGAGTCGTCGCACGGGTTCGACCCCGTCGCGCAGTCGTCCTGGAACACGTTCGCGTCGCCCTCCTGCGATCCGAGCAGCTCGGGGACGGCGAACTGCGGCAACGGCTCGCCCTTCTCGTTCGCGGTCGCGCCGAGGATGCCGTCGTCGCGGGTCTGCAGCGTGTTCGCGGTCGCGATCACGATCACGATCACGAACGCGATCCCGACGAAGATCGAGTACCGGCTCGCCGGCTTGCGCCGCTCGGCCCGACCGGTCCTGATCGTCCGCGCTCATCCCGGGTCGGGCGCCGCCCGCACGCGCGGCCGGCGCCGCAGCAGCGAACCGAACGGCGCGAACCCGGTCTCGGCCCAGACCAGCGCGGCCGGAAGGACCAACAGCACTCCGAGCAGCGCGACGCCGAGATCGAGCACCGTGACCAGGCCGAAGTCGCGAAGCATGCGGATGTCGGTCGCGGTCAGCGCGGCGAACCCTGCGATCGCCGTGATCCCGGAGGCGAGCACCGCCATCCCGGTGCGCGAGTAGGCGCGGCGAAGGGCCTCCCCGAAGCGCACGCCGCCCACGCGCTCCTCCTCGTAGCGGGCGGCGAGCAGGACGCTGAACTCGGTCGCGATCGCGATCACCAACGCGCCCAGGGTCGCCGACATCGGGTTCAGGGGCACTCCGGCCAGCGCCAGGACGAGCGACGACCAGCCGGTCGCCAGCGCGATCGGGATCAGTGGCACCAACGCCCGCCGCGCCGAGCGATAGATCGCGAGCAGCGCCAGCGCCACGGCCGCGAGCCCGGCCAGGGTGAGCAGGTAGCGGTTGCTCTCCAGTGCCGAGTTGGCGTCGGCGGCCAGCACCGGCAGCCCGACGACCGCCGCGCTCACCCCCTGCGGCGGGTCGTTGCCGGTCCCCGGCGGATCGATCTCGCCGCGGATCGAGTCGATGAGCTCCTTCTGCTCGTCGAAGGGCATCACCTTGATCCCGAACGGGATCACCGTCGTCCCGGCGGTCGAGCCCTCGGCCTCGCGATTGACGAACGCGGCGAGGAAGTAGGGCGGCAGCAGGTTGATCACGTCCGCGACGCCCTCGCGGGTCGCGGGCGGCTGGTCGCCGAACAGGTCGGGTAGCGCGATGTACGGACAGAGCCGGGTGTCCTGCTCGGCGCAGGGCGTCGCCTCGCCGCCGAAGCCCGCGTTCGCGAGCACGCGCTGCTTGAAGTCGCTGATCCAGGCGACGACCGCGGGGTCGGTGAGGTCGTCCGCTCGGACGGCGACCTCGATCTCGCCGGAGACGCCGGTCGCCTCCTGGAGCTGGTCGACGTTCTGCAGCTCGGGGAGGTCGCTGGGCACGAGCTCCCGCAGGTCGGAGATCACCTCGGATCGCGTGCTCACGGCCCAGCCGGCGATCGCGACCACGAGCCCGATCGCGAGGACCCGGCCCGGGGCCGACACCGAAGCCCCGAGCGCGCGCCTGCCGATCGCCCTGACCCGCTCCCCGACGCGTTGGCGGGCGACCGGCACGGCGCCGAGCAGGCGTGCGGCGTACGGCCCGGCCGACCGCCGACCGCCGACCGCCGACCGCCGACTCGCCGAGCGGCGCCCGCCGGTGAGCGACAGCAGCGCCAGCCCCGCCGTCAGCGCAACCGCGAACGCGGTCGCGATGCCGACCACCAGCAGGACGCCGAAGCCGCGGACCATCGGGATCGGTGACAGCAGCAGGACGAGAAAGCCCGCCGCGGTCGCGAGCGCCGCGGTCGCGATCACGGGGCCACCGCGGGCCGCCGCCTCGACCGCGGCGCGGGCGGGCGAGGAGCCGCCGGCGCGGGCTTCGGTGAACCGCGCCTGAAACTGGATCGCGTAGTCGACCGCGAGCCCGATCAGGATCGGCAGGACGGCGATCGACGCCATCGTCAGCGAACCACCGAAGGCGGCCAGGAGGCCGAACGTGATCGCCGCCGCGACCAGCGCGACCCCCAGGGGCAGGAGCCTGGCCGGCGGGCCGAAGATCAGCGCCAGGGTCACGGTCATCACCACCAGGGCGGCGATCAGGAGCACGACGATCGCGCTCGAGAGCTTGTCGGCGAGCCCGTCGACCACCACCGGCGCCCCGCTGACCACGTACTCGGCGTCGCGAATGGAGAACGCCGGGTCGCCGACCGCGTCGCGGATCAGGCCGATCGCCTCGCTGCGCTCGGACTCGGTCAGGTCGGGCTTCAGCCGGACCAGGATCTGGGCCGCCTCGGCGCTCGGCCAGAAGATCGAGAACTGCGGCTTCGGCTGGCTCGGGTTGGCCGGGTCGAAGACCACCCTGTTGATGAAGGTCGGGGTCGAGCTGTGGGAGCCCGCCGAGGCCCGACCCGATCATGAGCTGGAGCAGCTGCTGTCCGAAGCTGTTCAGCACCTCGGCCTGCGGCCGCCTCCGCCGCCGCCTGCACCTGCTCGTCGCTGAGCCCTTGCTCGCGCGCCGCCTCCGCGGCGGCACCGGCGGCTGCCTGCGCCTGTTGCTCGGCGGCCCGCGATTGCTCGCCCAGGACCTCGTTGGTCCGGATCACGGACTGTTGCAGGAAGGTGGCGCCGCCGAGGACGGCCCGGGCGGGTTGCTGCTCGGCGATCCGCGCGCAGGGCTCCGGCGCCGGCCGGTCGGTGAACACCTCACCGCCGGCGACGTTTCCCGACAGGCAGCTCTCGAGCGAGAGCAGCGTGCCCAGGTCCGAGGTGAGCACGAGCTGATCGAGGTCGCCCTTGACCAGGACGACGACCGCGTCGTCGCCGAACTTGCCCTTGAAGTCCTCGGTCGCCCGGTAGGCGGCCGAGTCGTTGTCGACCAGCTGGTCGGTGCCGGCGTCGGCCTCGAGCCGCAGCGCCGCGATCGCGCCGATCACGGCCACGAGCGCGACCGCGACCGCCACCGGGATCGGCTGCTCGACGCACCAGCCCGCGATCCGTGCGAAGCGATCCCTCACCGCTGAGAGCTTAGGCGGCCCGCGCGGGCAACCGCCGGCTAGTGCTTGGCGGTGGAGGAGGGCGTGGTGGGCAGGAAGCAGGAGCGTGGCGTACTGCGTACGCGAGCGACCGATGACGCCGCCCACCACGTCCTAGTCCATCGCCAACGGGCCCTGGGTCTCGGCGTTGAGGAACTGGCTGACGAACTCGTTGTCGGAGTTGAACAGCTCCTCGGAGGGCCCGGACTCGACGATCTTGCCCTTCCAGAGCACGGCGATGAAGTCGGCGATCCGGCGGGCGGTGCCGAGGTCGTGGCTGATCACCAGGTAGCAGCCGCCGTTCTCCTCGTGGATCTCGCGGATCAGCTCGCAGAGCAGCGCCGTGCGCACCGGGTCGAGCCCCGAGTCGGGCTCGTCGAACATGACGATCGCCGGATCGAGCACCAGCGCGCGGGCGAAGCCGGCCCGCTTGCGCATCCCGCCGGAGAGCTCGTTCGGCATCTTGTCGAGCGCCTCGGAGAGGCCGACCTCGCGCAGGCGCCGGTTGACGATCTCGCCGATCTCCTCCTCGCCCTTGTCGGTGTGCTGGCGCAGCGGGAAGGCGGTGTTGTCGAAGATGTTCATCGAGCCGAACAGCGCCCCGTCCTGGAACAGCAGGCCGAACTTCTTGCGCATCTCGAACAGCTCGTCGTCGGACATGTCCGGGACCGACTCGCCGTGGACGAGCAGGTCGCCCGAGTCCGGGTAGAGCAGGCCGACGATGTGCTTGATCAGCACGCTCTTGCCGGTGCCCGACGGGCCCAGGACCATCGAGATCTGATCGTCGGGGAGGCCGAGGTTGAGGCCGTTGAGGATCCGGGTGCGGCCGAACTGCTTGACCACGTCGATGACCTCGATCGCGTCCTCGCCGCCGTGGTCGCGCTTCTCGCCCGTGTGCCAGCGATAGGGGTTCGACTCCTTCGGGTCGACGCCCGGGATCGAGTAGTCCTTGTGCAGGTCGCCGAGCTCGGGCGCGGGCTCCTCGTAGTCGCCGTGGCGCTCGCCGCCGTCGCCGACCTCTTCGGCGAAGCGGTCGTACTCCTGCTGCTGAGCGGTCACCTGCTCGTCGGCGGGTTGCTCCTCGGCGATCTCCTCGGCGCCTGGGTCGTCAACGTTTCGCGGTTCGTCGGCCATCGGCCTGCCTCCCTCGTCAGCCGCCTATCGGCGCCCTCGGGTTGGCGCCCCAGAACACCAGCGTCCCCATCATCCCGATGATGTGCACCAAGACGATGTTAAGCACCATCGACTTCGCCGTCGCCGTGCCGACCCCGACCGGCCCGCCCGAGGCGGTGTAGCCGTAGTAGCAGCCGACGAGCACGATCACGGTCGCCATGAACATCGCCTTGATCAGGCTGAATATGAGGTCGGGCGGGTTCTGGAACATCCAGAAGATCAGGAAGTAGCCGCCGGAGGAGACCTCGCCGATCTGCTCGACGACCGCCAGGTAGGAGGCCAGGTAGCCGACCCCGATCGCCGCCAGGTACATGAACGGGAGCGTCATCCAGGCGCCCAGCAGGCGGGTCCCGCAGAGGAAGATCATCGGGTTGACGCCCATCACCTCGAGCGCGTCGATCTCGTCGGAGATCCGCATCGCGCCGAGCTCGGCGACGATCCCGGTGCCGACCTTGGCCGCCATCATGTAGCCGAAGGCATAGGGGATCACCTCGCGCAGGTCACACCAGGCGGCGAACACGCCGGCGTAGGCGGGCGAGCCGACCGAGCGGTTGAAGTAGGCGCCCTCGATCCCGCACTGGAGGCCGAGGATGAAGACCAGGCCCCAGATCACGACGGTCGAGCCCAGGATCAGGATCCCGGCCTGGCGCAGCGCCTCGCCGAAGAAGTGAAAGACCCGGCCCGAGTAGACGATCCCCATCACCCGCACCGCAGAAGCGCGCGATGTCGCCCAAGCGCCGAGCCAATCGCGCGGGACTGCGAGCCAGCCGGGCATCAGGCGCTTCGGCTCGCGGCTGCTCACTTGATCACCGAGATCTCGGGATGCGTGGCGAGCAGCGTCTGCGTGAAGACGTAGTTGAACGCGAACACCCCCAGGAAGGCGATCACGACCGCCTCGTTGACGGCTCGCCCCACCCCCTCGGCGCCTCCGGACGCATTCATCCCTTTGTAACAGCAGACGATCGCGATGATCGCGCCGAACATCGTGCACTTGAGGATCGAGCCCCATAGGTCGGTGACCGAGGCGTTGTTGAACAGGGTGGCGAAGAAGCCTGCCGAGCGGCTGGCCGTAGGCGATCTCGGCGAAGATCCCGCCGGTGATCCCGAACAGCAGCGCGTAGATGTCCATCAGCCCGGTGATCAGCATCAGGGCGAGGAAGCGCGGCACGACCAGGTTCTTGATCGGGTCGACGCCGAGCACCTGCAGCGCGTCGAGCTCCTCGCGGATCTTGCGCGCCCCGAGGTCGGCGGTGATCGCGGTGCCGGCGACCCCGGCGACGACGACCGCGGTGACGAACGGGGCGAACTCGCGCACCGAGGCCAGGATGAAGAAGCCGCCGAGGCGGTCGAGGGCGCCGAACAGGCTGAGGAAGTTGGCCGCCTGCAGCCCCGGGGCCCCGAAGCCGAAGGCGATCGTCGAGATCATCATCGGGAACCAGCAGAGCTGGAGCGCGAACAGGAACTGGCCGATGAACTCGCCCCCGTAGGGGTAGGGGGGCTTGACCGTCGACGTGAGCGTCTTGCCGGTCAGGATCATCATGTTCCCGACCTGCTCGAACAGGCCCTTGGCGGGCAGGAACGCCCTGTCAGCGACTGATCTGACCATTCTTCTCCTCCGGCCCGCGCGCGGTCCGCGGCCAGGCACAGAACATTATTCGATGGACTGACCGACCGCCACCCCCAACTCCGGGCGCCATCGGGCGGGATCCGGACGCCGGGGAGGAGGCGAATCGACCCGGAGGGGCTCCGCGCGGTGGTATGTTCCCGGCGCCTTGGGGGAGGAGACCGCCATCAGCGACCGCCCGCCGCCAGCTTCGAGGACTAATTCGCGTCGCGTCGCTTCGGCGAGCGCGATCGCGGCCATCGCGCTCGCGATCTCCGCCTGCGGCGGCGACGAGGAGCGCCAGGACGCGAACGAGCCGTCGGGCGAGTTCCCGGTGGCGGTCAACGAGGCCAGCTTCCCCGCGGATCAGCGCCTCGCCAAGACCAGCGACCTGCGGCTCGAGATCGAGAACGTCGGCGACGAGCTGGTGCCGAACCTGGCGGTCACGATCTACACCGGGGAGGAGAAGGCGGGCGGCTCCTTCTCGGTCCGCTCCGAGCAGGCCGGGCTCGCCGATGCGAATCGCCCGGTCTGGATCCTCGAGAACGGCTACCCGAAGCTCGCCCCCGAGGGCGACTCGACCAAGGATCTCGACGCCGCGCCCTCGGCAGGGGCCGCCGCGGCGCAGACCGACACCTTCGCGTTCGGCCCGCTCGAGGCGGGGGCCAGCAAGGACATCGTCTGGCGCGTCACCCCGGTGGCCGCGGGCGACTACACGGTCAACTACGAGCTCGCGGCCGGGCTCAGCGGCAAGGCGCGAGCGGTCGACGACGCGGGCGAGCCGGCCGCGGGTGATTTCAGGGTCACGATCAGCGACGAGCCGCCACGAGCGAGCGTCGACGCCGGCGGCCAGGTCGTGATCGAGTAGCGGCGGGCGCTCGGCCTTCGGGCCCGCGTGTCCGAGCCGCTACCTTGCCTCACGGTGCGGGAAAGGCGGTGGATCGGACCGGGACTGCTGGCGCTCTGCCTCGCCGCCGGCTGCGGCGGCGGCGACGACGCGGCCACGACCGCGGACGGCGGGCCGACCACCGCCACCACCTCGACCGTACGGACGACGCCGACCGACGACCAGCGGCCGTCGTCGGGAGGCGGACCGCCGACGCCGGCGGTCGGCGACGGCTCAGGGCGGAGCGCGCCTAGCGCCGATCGGCGAGTTCGATCAGCCCGTCCACGTCACCCAGCCGCCGTCGGGTGACGATCGCCATCTGTTCGTCGTCGAGCAGTGCGGCCGGATCCAGCGAGTGCCGCTCACCGGCGGGGAGCCGAGCGTGTTTCTCGACCTCGGCGAGCTGGTCACGTGCGGCGGCGAGCAGGGTCTGCTCTCGGTCGCCTTCGACCCGGGCTACGCGGAGTCCGGGCTGCTCTACGTGAACTACACGGACACCGCGGGCGACTCGCGCACGGTCGAGTACCGGCGCTCGGCCGACGACCCGGCCGCCGCCGACCCCGGCTCCGCGCGCGAGCTGCTCACGATCGAGGACTTCGCCTCCAATCACAACGGCGGCCTGCTGCTCTTCGGGCCGGATCGCGAGCTCTACCTCGGGATGGGCGACGGCGGCGGTGCCGGTGACCCGGAGCGCACCGCGCAGAACCCCGAGAGCCCGCTCGGCAAGCTGCTGCGACTCGACCCCGACGCCCCTGGCACCTTCGAGGTCGCGGCGCTCGGGCTGCGCAATCCGTGGCGCTACTCGTTCGACCGCTCGAGCGGCGCCCTGTGGATCGGCGACGTCGGCCAGGACGCCCTCGAGGAGATCGACGCGGCGACCGGCCGACAGCTCCGGCGCCTCGACGGGAGCCTCAACTTCGGCTGGTCGGCGTTCGAGGGCACCCAACGGTTCAACTCCGACCAGGAGGCGCCCGACGCGATTCCGCCGGTGCTCGAGTACGCCCGCGACAACGGCGCCTGCTCGGTGACCGGCGGCTACGTCGTCCGCGACCCCGAGCTGCAGTCGCTGTATGGCCGGTACCTGTACGGCGACTACTGCGTCGGCGAGCTGCGCAGCTTCACCGCCGACCCGTCGGGCGACGGCGGTGACGACCGCCCGCTCGGGCTCGCGGTCGAGGCGCTGAGCTCGTTCGGCGAGGACGCCGACGGCCACGTCTACGCGGTCTCCCTGAGCGGCCCCGTGTACCGGCTGCGGGCGCGGTGATCCCGCCGGGCCGCGGCCCTCGCTACGCTGGACGCGATGGCGGGTAGCTCAGGCAGGGCTGGCTTCGCCGCGGTGGCCACCACCGCGACGATCGCGCTCGCGGCCGTACTCGCCGCCGGCACGCCCGCGAGCGCCGGCGGCGGCGCGCTCGAGCTCGCCCGCGTCGGGGGCTTCGACGCGCCCGTGCACGTCGACGACGCCCCCGGCGCCCCGAAGCTCCTGTTCGTGGTCGAGCAGCCGGGCTCGATCCGCGTGGTGCGCAAGGGCAAGACGCTCCGGCGCGAGTTCCTCGACATCCGCGAGCGGGTCAGCTACGGCGGCGAGGAGGGGCTGCTCTCGGTCGCCTTCGACCCGGGCTACGAGCGCAACCGGCGGTTCTACGTCTACTACGTCAACCGCGCCGGCAACATCGAGGTCGACGCGTTCCGGCGCAAGCGCGGCAACGCCACCCGTGCCGCCCCGAGCTCGCGGCGCAAGCTGATCGAGATCCCCCACCCGAGCTTCGACAACCACAACGGGGGTCAGCTCCAGTTCGGGCCGGACGGCCTGCTCTACGTCGGCACCGGCGACGGCGGCAGCGCCGGCGACCCGGACGGCAACGCCCAGAACCCGAACGTCCTGCTCGGCAAGCTGCTGCGGATCAAGCCGGGCAAGAACGGCAACTACTCGATCCCGCGGGGGAACCCGTTCGCGGGTCGCGACGGCGCCGACGAGATCTACGCGCTCGGCCTCCGCAACCCGTACCGGTTCTCGTTCGACAGCAGGGCCGGGGATATCTGGATCGGCGACGTCGGCCAGAACAGCTGGGAGGAGATCGACCGGGTCGGTCGCGGCGCCCTCGCCGGCTCCAACTTCGGCTGGGACATCTTCGAGGGCGCCCACGAGTTCGAGGGCGGCGGCGCGCCCGCGAACTATCGCGCGCCGGTGCACGAGTACGCGACGGCGGGCGCCAACTGCGCGGTGACGGGCGGGTACGTCGTTCACGACCCGGCGCTGCCGGCGCTCGGCGGCCGCTACCTGTACGCCGACCACTGCGGCGGCGTGCTGCGCTCCTTCGACCCCTCGAACCCGGGTTCCAGCGACGCCCCGACCGGGCTCACCCTGGACTCGCCGAGCTCGTTCGGCGAGGGCGCCCGCGGCCGGATCTACGTCGCCTCGCTGAGCGGCTCCGTGTCCCGGATCGTCCAGAGGTAACGGAGTATTGTCCGGGCGCACCAGCTCGGATGATCCAGGAGGAATGAAGATGGAGTCCGCGACTCACCCGGACACGGCGAAGGGCGCCGGGAACGGCGCGTCCGCCGGCGACGCGACGGCGACCGAGAGCCTCGAGGTCAAGCGGCCGATCGACGGCTCGGTGATCGAGCGGGTCTCGATCGACTCACCCGCCCAGGTGGCCGAGGTGGTCGCCCGGGTGCGCGCCAACCAGCCCGGCTGGGAGGCGATCGGGTTCGCCGGGCGCCGGCGCTGGCTCGAGGGCCTGCGCGACTGGATCCTGGCCGACCAGGACCGGATCGACGAGCTGATGCAGGAGGAGACCGGCAAGGTCCGTGCCGACGCGACGCTCGAGGCCTTCTACTGCCTCGACGCGATCAACTTCTGGTGCGATCAGGGCCCGAAGTTCCTCGCCGACGAGGTGGTCTCGCCCCACAACCCGCTGTTGAAGTCGAAGCGGGCGAAGATCGTCTACCGGCCGTTCGGCGTCGTCGGCATGATCAGCCCGTGGAACTTCCCCCTGATCCTCTCGATGGGCGACGCGATCCCGGCCCTGCTGGCGGGCAACGCGGTGGTGATCAAGCCGTCCGAGCTCACCCCGCTGACCCTGATCGAGCTCGTCCGCGCCTGGCGGGACGAGGTCGGCGCACCGGACGTGCTCGCAGTCGTCAACGGGATGGCGGAGACCGGCGGCGCGCTCGTGGACGAGTGCGACTACATGCAGTTCACGGGCTCGGAGCGGACCGGCAGGATCGTGATGAAGCGTGCAGCCGAGACCCTCACCCCGGTCAGCCTCGAGCTCGGGGGCAAGGATCCGATGATCGTCACCCGCGATGCGGACGTCGAGCGCGCCGTGAACGCGACCGCCTGGGGCGGCCTGCTGAACAGCGGCCAGATCTGCATCTCGATCGAGCGCGTCTACGTCGAGGAGCCGATCTATGACGAGTTCGTCGACAGGCTCGCGCAGAAGGTCCGGACGCTGCGCCAGGGGGCGGACGGCGACACCTACACGGCCGAGATCGGCGCCATGACCTCGCCCGCCCAGGTCGGGATCGTCTCCGACCAGGTCGAGGACGCCCGCTCGGCGGGCGCCCGGGTGCTCACCGGCGGCAAGCGCAAGGACGGGCCCGGC
Source organism: uncultured Solirubrobacterales bacterium (assembly GCA_963733075.1). Lineage (GTDB taxonomy): Bacteria > Actinomycetota > Thermoleophilia > Solirubrobacterales > 70-9 > WHSW01. The sequence continues at coordinate 26,513 of CAVTCA010000013.1, forward strand.
GATTGGTACGAGCCCACCGTGATCGCCGACGTCGACCACTCGATGACCGTGATGCGCGAGGAGACCTTCGGCCCGGTGATCCCGGTGATGAAGGTGCGCGACGTCGAGGAGGCGATCGAGCTCGCCAACGACACCACCTACGGGCTCGGCTCGTCGGTGTTCGCCGGCGATCCGGACGAGGGCGAGCGGATCGCCCGCAGGATCGAGGCCGGGCACTGCAACGTCAACGACGTGCTCGTCAACTACAACGTCCTCGGGCTGCCGATGGGCGGCTGGAAGAGCTCGGGGATCGGCGTCCGCCACGGTGCCCAGGGCATCCGCCGCTTCTGTCACACCGAGGCGGTGACGATCCCGCGCCTGCCGACGGCGAAGTCGGAACCGATCTGGTTCCCCTACAGCCCTCGGAAGCGCGGCCTCGTGCGGCGCATCTACCGGTTCCTCAACGCCCGCGGGCTGCGCAACCGGCTGCGCTGAGTCCGGCCCGAGCTCCAGCCGCCTGCGCTACGCGGCGGGGCGATTCGCAAATCGTTCTACGGGCCGTTTCACGGGCGGCGAATAGGGTTCGCGCCGTGAACGACGAGTACGGCGGCATCGACGGTCTCACCCGCTGGCTGGGTCTGCGCTGGGAGTCCCCGACCCGGGTCCGGCTGACCGTGCGCCCCGAGCTGATCAACCCGGCGGGCCTGCTCTCGGGACCGGTCGCCTACGCGATGGTCGATTACTCGATGGGCTCGGCGCTCTGGGTCAAGCGAGAGAGCGGAGAGCGGATCGCCACGATCGGGATCTCGATCAGCTACCTGCGCACGGTGCGCGAGGGGGATGTGATCTGCGAGTCGACCCTCGACCGGCGCAACGACCGCGTCGCGGTGCTGCGTTCCGAGGTCACCGACGCCGCGGGCCGGCTGCTTGCCACCGCGCTCGGCAGCTTCTCGATCTTCCCGGCCGAGCGCCTGGGCCCCCACGACCACGCGAGCTCAGCGGCCCGGCGGCGCGGGCGGCGGCGACGCGTGCCCGTCCGCGGGCGAGCGGCGCGTCGACCGGCGCTGACCGCGGCCAGCTAGGCGGTCGCTGCGTCCATCGACGGCTCGTCGGACTCGGAGTCCGCTTCGACCTCCGCCTCGGTGGTGCCGTCACCCTCGACGTCCGCGTCGGGCGGCAGCTCGCCGCCCCGCTCGGTGCCGGCGATCAGCTCGTCGCCCTTCTTCTCCGCCGGGACGAAGCCGGACTTCATCCCGAAGTAGACCGCCTGGGGGTGGTGGGCGATGATCGCCGCCGTCGACTGCTCGGGCTCGAGCGCGTGGCCGCCGGAGAGCGTGATCCCGATCTCAGCCAGGCCGAGCAGCCGCTCGACCTTCTCGTGCTCGGACTGGTCGGGACAGGCCGGGTAGCCCCAGGAGTAGCGGCGGCCCTGATCGAGGTCGATGCCGAGCTCGCTGCCGGACCTCGGCGTGCAGCCACTCGGCAAGCCCCTCGGCGGCCTGGACCCCGAGCCCGTGGGTGAACAGCTGCTCGGCGAACTCGCCCTCGGCCTCCAGCTGGGTGATCCGCTCGGTCACCTCCGGCCCGACGGTGACCGCCTGGAGCGCGACCACGTCGCGCTCGCCGGAGTCGTCCAGCGGCCGGTAGAAGTCCGCGAGGCAGATGCGGTCGTGCCGCGGCTGGCGCGGGAACACCAGCCGCTCGAGCTCGCGGTCGTGGTCGGCGGGATCGAAGATCACCAGCTCGTTGCCGTCGGAGTTGCAGGGGAAGTAGCCGAGGCGCGCGCGCGGATTGAGGTAGTCCTGCTCGGACCACATGCGCTCGAGCTTGGGCGCGAAGCCCTCGTCGCCGTCATGGCCCTCGACGATCCGGCGCCAGTCCTCGCCCTTGTTGCCGCGCCCGCCCCAATGGAGCTTGAAGAGCACGTGGCGATCGAGGTAGGGATAGACCTCGTCGAGGTCGACCTCGACCTCGCGCGCGCCCCAGAACGGCGGCGTCGGGACCGGGTTGTCGGTGCGCACGGACGAGCGCACCGAGTCGTCGGTGGTCGGCGGGCCGGTGTCCTCCTCGACCGGGCGGTTGCGCAGCTCGTGCGCCTCGTCGCGGATCTTCACCACCAGCGACTCCCGCGCCGCCTCGTCGACGAGCGCGTCGATCGTGTCGAGGCCGGCGAAGGCGTCCTTGCAGTAGAAGACGCCGGGCTCGTAGACCTCGTCGGATTCCTTGCCGTACGGGTAGAGCACCCGGCGGCCGAAGTCGCGGTTGATCGCCGCGCCGCCGATCAGGACCGGGAACTCGAGCCCGCGCGTGTGCAGCTCCTGGATGCAGGCCGGCATCTGCTTGGAGGTCGAGACGAGCAGCGCCGAGAGCCCGATCGCGTCGGCCTCGTTCTCGACCGCGGCGTCGATGATCGTGTCGATCGGGACCTGCTTGCCGAGGTCGACGACCGTGTAGCCGTTGTTGGTCAGGATCGTGTTGACCAGCGACTTGCCGATGTCGTGCACGTCGCCGAACACGGTCGCGATCACGACCTTGCCCTTGGTGTGGCCCTCGATCCGGTCGAGGTAGTTCTCGAGCCGGGCGACGGCGCGCTTCATCACCTCGGCCGACTGGAGCACGAACGGCAGGATCAGCTCGCCGGCGCCGAACTTGTCGCCGACCTCCTTCATCGCCGGCAGCAGGACCTGGTTGAGGGTCGGGACGGCGCCGATCTTCTCCACCGAGCGGTCGATCCAGTCCTCGACCCCGTCCTTCTTGCGCCGCAGGATGTGCCAGTGAAGCGCCTCCTCCGGCTCCATCCCCTCGGTCGGGTCGCCGGCCTCCTCGGCGTCCTCTGCGCCCTTCGACTCGAAGTGGGCGATGAAGCGCTCGAGCGCGTCCTCGCGCCGGTTGTAGACGAGGTCGTCGGCGAGCTCGCGCTCCGACTCGGAGATCTCCGCGTAGGGGGTGATGTGGTTGGGGTTGACCATCGCCAGGTCGAGCCCGGCCTCGACGCAGTGATGCAGGAAGACCGAGTTGAGCACCGCGCGCGCGGGCTGGCCGACGCCGAAGGAGACGTTGGAGACGCCCAGCGACGTCTTCACTCCCGGGAGCTCGGCCTTGATCCGCTGGATTCCCTCGATCGTCGCCACCGCCGACGGCTTCCACTCGTCGTCGCCGGTGGTGAGCGTGAAGGTGAGCGCGTCGAAGATCAGCAGCTCGCGGTCGAGCCCGTGCTCGTCGCAGGCGATCTCGGTGATCCGCCGCGCGACCTCGAGCTTGCGCTCGGCCGTCTTCGCCATGCCGACCTCGTCGATGGTCAGCGCGATCAGGCCGGCGCCGTGCGCCTTGGCGAGCGGGATCACGCGGTCGGCCTTCTCCCGTCCCGCCTCGAGGTTGATCGAGTTGACGATCGCCCGGCCCGGGAATCTGCTCGAGCGCGGCCTCGATCACCTCGGGCTCGGTCGAGTCGATCTGGATCGGCGCCGGCTGGCTCAGCGAGATCCGCTTCACCACCTCGCGCATCTGCACGTCCTCGTCGGCCCGCTCGGTGAGCGCGACGCAGACGTCGAGCACGTGGGCGCCGCCCTCGACCTGGTCCTCGGCGACCTGGACGAGGCCGTCGTAGTCGTCGGCGAGCAGCAGCTCCTTCGCCTTGCGCGAGCCCTGCGAGTTGACCCGCTCGCCGACCAGGGTCGGGCGCGGCTCCTGCACCAGGTCGGCGGCGGCCATCATCGAGCTGACCAGCGGCGGCGACGCCTGCGGGCGCTCGCCGGGGACCCGGCCGGCGACCCGCTCGGCGATCGCGCTGATGTGGTCGGGGGTCGTGCCGCAGCAGCCGCCGACGATCGTGACGCCGTGGCGCTCGACGAACTCACCGAGCACCGAGGAGAGCTGCTCGGGGGTCTCGGGGAAGATCGTCTCGCCGTCGGGGCCCTGCAGGGGCAGGCCCGCGTTCGGGATGCAGTGCACGGGCAGCGGCGAGTTCTCGCCGAGATAGCGGATCGCGTCGCGCATGTCCTCCGGGCCGGTCGAGCAGTTGAGCCCGATCACGTCGACGTCGAGCGCCGCCAGCGTGGTCAGCACGGCGGCGATGTCGGTGCCGAGCAGCATCTTGCCGCCCTGGGGCAGCAGCGAGACCGAGGTCTGGATCGGAAGGGTGCGACCGGCCTCGGCGAAGGCCTCGCGGGCGCCGAAGATCGCCGCCTTGACCTCGAGGATGTCCTGCGCCGTCTCGATGATGATCAGGTCGGCGCCGCCGGCGACCAGGCCGCCGGCCTGCTCGGCGAACACCTCGACCAACCGGCGAAACGAGATCGCGCCGAGCGTCGGGTCGTCGGAGGCGGGCAGGTAGCCGGTCGGCCCGATCGAGCCGGCGACGAAGCGCGTCTCGCCGGCCGCCTTGCGGGCGATCTGCGCCGCCTTGGTGTTGATCTCGAGCGTGTGCTCGCCCAGGCCCCACTCGTCGAGCTTGATCCGCGAGGCCTGGAAGGTGTCGGTCTCGAGGACCTCGGCGCCGGCCTCGAGCATCGAGGCGTGGACGCCCTCGATCACGTCCGGGCGGTTGAGCACCAGCGCCTCGTGGCACTTGCCCGGGAGCCCGCCGTAGTCCTCGCTGGTGAGCTCGAACTGCTCCAGCGTCGCGCCCATGCCGCCGTCGAAGACGACGACCCGCTCGCGTGTGGCGGCTAGAAGATCTCTATCTGTGCCTGGCAGTGCTCGTCACCTCCATCGGTCCCGGCTGTCGCACCATGCCTAGCTCCGGGGAGTTCGGTGGTTGCGGCGGCGTCAGAGGTCCGGGTCCCTCGGCCGCTCTGGATGGTCGGCAAAGGATAGCGGCGACGGCCGCCAACGGACAAGCTCCGGCTCAGCGGGCGCTCTCGGTCGCCCCGGCCGGGCGCAGCCGCACGGGGGCGGCGGAGAGCGCCCGCAGGCGCATGTCCTGCCAGGTGACCCCCTCGCGGACGAGCGCCGGCAGCCCGAGGGTGACCGCGGTCGCGATCTCGACCGCCTGCAGGATCACGGCGTAGGCGAGCGCGTCCGCCGTCGAGACACCGAACCCGGTGGTCAGGACGCTGATCGTGGCGAGCTGGAAGACGCCGATGTTCGACGGCGTCGCCGGGATCACCGCGGTCACGTTGACCGCGAACAGGACCGCCGCGGCAGCGCCGATCCCGACCCGGTCGTCGAGCCCGAGCGCGGTGAACAGCGCCTCGCAGGCGAGCAGCTGCAGGCCCCAGGCCGCGAGCTGCGCGAGCGCAGCCGCCGGGCCGCGCCGCGGGTCGCGGAAGACGAGCAGCCCCGAGCGGACCTTGACCAGGGCGTCGCGGACGGTCGCGATCACGCGCGCGACGCGGCCGGAGCCGGACTGCCGGACGAGGGTCGGCGCCAGGACCACCGCGATCAGCAAGAGCAGGGGGGCGAGGCTGAACAGGAACAGCCGCTCCGAGCTCGAGTGAAAGAGCTCGGTCTCGGAGACGATCAGGACGCCCAGCAGGACCAGGGCGAGGATGTTGAGCACGCTCTGCGAGACCAGCGTCCCGAGCAGGACCGGGAACGTCTCGCGCATGCGTCCCGTGCGGCGCGCGAGCACCATCGCCCGCGCCGGCTCCCCGAGTCGGGCCGGCAGGGTGGCCGACATCAGCACCCCGACCATCGTCGCCGAGGCGACGTCGCGGCGGCGCAGGGGCCGGCGCGGCAGCGCGGCCTTGGCGATCGAGTACCAGGAGCTCGCGCGCAGGAACATCGACGCCATCATCAGCGCGGTCGCCACCAGGACCCAGGTCGCGTCGGAGTGGACGATGTTGGTCACGACCCGGTCGACGCCGACCCGGCGGGCGGCCATGTAGGTGAGCCCGACCCCGATCGCGGCGGCCACACCGAGGCCGATCGCGGCGCGCGGTGCGGTGGCGGGAGCCGGCGCGCGCGGGGGCGGGGTCGAGCGAGGGCAGGCGGCGAGCCGGAACCCGATCGGTTGCCGTCGGCGGGAGCGAGGCCGAGCGTGCGCGCGACCCGCGCCGAGCGGTCCGCGGGCTCGGCGACCGAGCGCGCACGCTCATAGACGCCCTCGATCCGCGCGGCGACCGAGGGCCAGGCGTAGCGTCGGGCGGACTCGCGCGCCGCCTCGCCCATCGCGCGCGAGGCGCTCGGGAGCGCGGCAGAGCGCCTGGAGCTCTTCGGCCAGGCGCTGGGGATCGGCCGGCGGGACCAGGATCCCGTCGTCCTGCTCGGAGACGACGTCGGCGTAGCCGGCGATGTTCGACGCCAGCACGGGCGTCCCGGCGGCGAACGCCTCGGTCAGCACCATGCCGAAGCTCTCGCCCGCGAGCGAGGGCGCGCAGAGCAGGTCGGCGGCGTGCAGCCGGCGCCAGAGCTCGTCCTCGCCGACCCGGCCGAGCGCTTCGATCCGCTCCTTGGCCTGCGGGTCGTCGACGTAGCGACCGACCTCTCCCGGGTCGGCGCCGATCACGGTCAGGCGGGCGTCCTCGTGCTCGATCAGGGCCTCGAACGCGCGCAGCAGGACCGGCAGGCCCTTGCGCTCCTCCGGGCGCCCGACGAAGATCAGCCGCAGGTGGTCGGCCGGCGGCTTCGGCCCCGCGGGCGCGGCGTCGACGTCGACCCCGTTCGGGATCACCTCGTAGGTGCCGCCGAACCAGCGCCGGCCGGTCCAGGCTGCCGCCTCCGAGACCGCGATCCGCCCGGCGAGCTGGTTGAACTTGCGGCGGGCGCCGGCCAGGGTCGCGACGTGGTTGAGCAGGGGCTTGGTCGAGTACGCGTGGAAGGTCGCCACCACCGGCGCGCCACGGTACGAGCATGCGTCCCAGCTCAGCGGCCCGGCCGGCGGCTCGTGGACGTGCACGACGTCGGGCGCGAAGGCGCGCAGCTCGCGACGCATCTTCGTCACTCCGTCGGGAAAGATGCCGATGTTCGAGACCGAGCCGTTGGCTCCGAAGGCCTTCGTCCGCGAGAGCCCGATCAGGTGCTCCGGCAGCTCCGCGGGCTCGGGCGCGCCACGATGAAGCGCCCGGGTGATGCGGCCGGGCGGGTCGGCGGGGGCGAGCACTCGAAGCTCATGACCGCGTTCGATCAACTCCGCGGCGAGGGCGTCGACGTGTCCGTTCACGCCCCCCGGATATGACCATGAGTAGGGCGTGACTATGGCTACGCGCACGCGACGATGGTACTAACGTGCCCACTCGCCATCGGGCTCGGTCGCAGCCCGGTATCGGGTCGCCCAGTAGAAGCCGGCGCCGGCCGCGAGGTAGACGGTGCCGATCACCAGCAGCACCGAGCCCGAGTCGTTCGCGACGCTGCCGACGAGCACGCCTGCGAGAGCGCCGAGATACCCGGCGCGCGCGGCCCACCGGGGGCCGAACCATGCGAGCACGCGCTCCCGACGGACCACGCCGGCGACCAGCAGGGCCGCGGAGGCGACGAGCAGCTCGGGGTAGACGGGATCCGTGAACGTGTCGATCGTCAGCGTCAGGCGCCGGTCGAGAACGTCGATCAGATCGCCGCCCCCCTCGGCGCCGAGCACCGAGCGGCTCAGGTGGGCGCCGCCGAGGATCAGGTCGACGACGAACAGCGCCGCGAGCGCCGTCGCGCCGCCGCCGACGACGACCAGTACCGCCCGCCGCCGCTCGAGCCCGAGCGCGAGGACCGCCGCGGTCGCCGCGCCCACTCCGAGCACGATCGCGGCGCCGACGTCGGCGCCGAACCGGCCGGGGGCGAAGGCGGCGGCGGCGGCGAGCCCGACGACCACGAACCACGCCGCCGCTCCCCGGGGTCGAGCCCACGCTCGCGGCGGGTCTCGAGCCAGGCGCCGGTGCCGATCAGGGTGAGCGTGGTCAGGATCGCCTCGAGCTCGTTGCCGATGCCGAAGAAGCGCACGCCGGCGCCCGGGTTCGGCCCGAGCACCGAGAGCGAGGTCAGCGGCGAGCCGACGATCACGTCGATCGCGTAGGCGCCGACGGTGAGCGCGCAGGCGAGCGCCAGCCCCGCGCAACCGCCGAGCAGCCGGTCGGTGGCGAGCGCGAGCGCCGGCGCCCCGAGGCCGACCGAGATCGCCGAGGCGAGCGGGCCCGCGTCGGGGGCCGCGAGCACGAGCAGGATCAGCGGCGCCCAGGCGACCGAGAGCATCAGCAGGCGCAGGGCGACGCCGGCGCCGCGCCGGACGCCACACCAGCGCGGCGAGGCCGGTCAGCGCCAGCCAGATCAGCAGGGGCAGCAGGACCACCGTGTCGCGGCTCGGGCGGTGATCGAGCCGCGCCTGCAGGTCGGCGACCTCGCCGGGGTCGCGGTCGCCGGCGGCAGTGATCTCGCTGCCGTTGACCTCGTCGGGGACCTCGACCCCGAGGTGCTCGAGCACGGTCGGGGCGATGTCGGTCGTGATCACCACCCCGTCGGTACGGGTCGAGGCCGAGGTCAGGTTGCCGTCGTAGCCGTCGCCGGCGATCCCCGCCGGCAGCAGGTCCTGCTGCGCCCGGGAGCCCGCGGCGAGGGCGATCAGCAGCTCGCCGGGCTCGCGGCTCCGCGCCAGCGAGGCGAGCTCGCCGACGCGTGTGCGCAGGACGGTGAGCCCGGGGCCGCAGCTCGACGCGCATGGCCGACCGGCGATGCGCACGATCCCCTCGCGATCGACGCCGATCAGGGTCGCGAGCCCGCTGTCGGCCTCGGCGACGACCGGGACCCCGGCGCCCGCGAGCGTCGACGCCATCAGGCCCGGGACGATGCTCGCCGGGGCGCTCTCCGCCCGGGTCACGGTTCGCTCCCAGAGGCGGCCCGGGACCCGGCCGTCGCGCACGTAGAGGCGCGGGAGGTCGCCGTCGTAGAGGGTCTTGTTGACGCGGTTGCCCTGGCCGATGTCCAGGAACGTCTGCGCGACCGGCACCGCGCCGAGCCCGGCGCTGATCACGCCGGGGGCGAACTCCGGGACCGCGGCGATCTCATCGACCGTGGTCCCATACGGCAACACGGCGATCACGACGCTCGGGTCGTCGGCGGATGCCGGGGCGGCGTTTGCACCGTCGGCGAGCGCTCCCGACGCGCACGCGAGTGCCGCTAGCATCGCCGTGATGGCAGATCGCACGTTTGCCAAGTTCACCTTCTTCAAGCTCGATCCCGCCTGGCAGCGTCGCGACCCCGAGGCGCGGGCTGAGGATAAACGGGAGTTCCTCGCCGCCTGCGACGACTACGCGATCGACCGCAACCTCCGCGCCTACTCGACCGTCGGCACGCGCGGCGACACCGACCTGATGCTGCTCAGCCAGAGCCCGGTGCTCGACGACATCCACACCTTCCACGTCGTCCTCGCCCAGAGCGGGCTGGCGAGGTGGATGTCGATCCCCTACTCCTACCTGGCGATGACCAAGCCCTCGCCCTACTCCGACTCGCAGGCTCGAGCCGAGATCTGCACCTCCGAGCGCAGGTACTGCATCGTCTACCCGCTCGACAAGAAGCGCGAGTGGTATCGCCTGGCCCTCGAGGAACGGCGCCGGATCATGGCCGAGCACATCGAGATCGGTCGCCGCTACCCGCAGATCACGATCAACACCGCCTACTCGTTCGGCCTCGACGACCAGGAGTTCGTCGTCTCGTTCGAGTGCGACGACCCGGGCGACTTCCTCGACCTGGTCCAGGAGCTGCGCGGCTCGGAGTCGAGCGCCTACACGCTGCGCGACATCCCGATCTTCACCTGCGTCGCGATGTCGGTCGGTCGCGCCCTCGACGCGCTCGACGGCGCCGCGACGTCCCGCCCGGCGCTGGCGTAGGCCCTCAGCTTCGCCGATCGGGCGACCTCGATCCCCTACCCTTTTGCGCCCTTGACCACCCTCGGAACACCCGAGAACCCGCTCCGCGTCGCGATCGTCGGCTCGGGCCCGGCGGGCTTCTACGCCGCCGAGCACCTGCTCAAGCGCGACGAGCTCACGGTCGAGGTGGACATGTTCGACCGGCTGCCGACGCCGTTCGGGCTCGTCCGCGCCGGGGTCGCGCCGGACCACCCGAAGATCAAGTCGGTGATCCGGGTCTACGAGAAGACCGCCGCCCGCGACGGCTTTCGGTTCTTCGGCAACGTCGAGATCGGCCGCGACGTCACCGTCGCCGAGCTCGAGGAGCGCTACAACGCGCTCGTCTACGCGTACGGCACGGCGACCGACCGCCGGCTCGGGATCCCGGGCGAGGACCTCGCCGGCTCGCACGCGGCCACCGAGTTCGTCAACTGGTACAACGCCCACCCGGACTTCGCCGACCACGAGTTCGACCTGAGCTCCAAGCGCGCGGTGGTGATCGGCAACGGCAACGTCGCCGCCGACGTCGCGCGGATGCTGGCCCTGCCGCGAGCCGAGCTCGAGATCACCGACACCGCCGACCATGCGATCGAGGCCCTGGCGGAGTCCGGGATCGAGGAGATCGTCGTGCTCGGGCGCCGCGGGCCGGCGCAGGCCGCGTTCACCAACCCCGAGGTGCGCGAGCTCGGCGAGCTCACCGACGCGGACATCGTCATCGACCCGGCCGAGGTCGAGCTCGACGAGCCGAGCCGCGCGTACGTCGAGTCCGAGGACTGCGACCCGACGCACCGGCGCAACGTCGAGATCTTCACCGAGTTCTCCACCCGCGCGCCCGAGGGCAAGCCGAAGCGGGTCGTGATGCGCTTCTGCTGGTCGCCGGTCGAGATCAGGGGCGACGGGCGAGTCGAGAGCATCGTCATCGGCCGCAACGAGCTCTACCGCGACGAGTCCGGGGCGATCCGTGCCCGCGACACGGGTGAGCGCGCCGAGCTCGAGTGCGGCCTGATCCTGCGCTCGATCGGCTACAAGGGCACCGGCCTCGAGGGAATCCCGTTCGATTCCGGCCGCGGCGTGATCCCGAATCAATCGGGCCGAGTGGTCGACCCGGAGAGCGGCGAGCAGGTCCCCGGCCACTATGCGGTCGGCTGGATCAAGCGCGGGCCCTCCGGCGTGATCGGCACGAACAAGAAGGACGCCCTCGACACGGTGAACTCGATCTTCGAGGACCTCGAGGCAGGGCGCATACCCGAGCCTGCGGTGAAGACCCGCACGCCCGGAGGCGAAGCCGAGGACGTGGCGGGAGTTGTTCCAATAGCGGAGCTATTGGACGAGCGCGCCGGCGACCACGTCACCTATCTCGGCTGGCAGGCGATCGACCGCGCCGAGGTCGCCGCCGGGGAGCCGCACGGGCGCCCGCGGATCAAGTTCTGCCGGATCGAGGAGATGGTCGAGGCCTCCCGAGCCGGCGCGGCGAGCTGACCGTGGCCGACCTGGGCGAGCTCAAGTCGATGATCGAAGCGGCGCTGCCGGGCGCCGAGGTCGAGCTGATCGACGAGGGTGGCGGCGACCACCTGCGCGCGATCGTCGCCGCGCCGCAGTTCGACTCGATGAAGCGGATCGACCAGCACCGCGTGGTGCGCGAGGCGGTGCGCGAGCGCTTCGACGACGGCTCGATCCACGCGCTCTCGATCCAGACCACCGTCCTCGGCAGCGGCTGAGCGCGGCCGACGTCGGGCGCCACCCGCTTCGCTACCCTGACCGCATGGCATCCGATCCTGCGCTCAAGCAGCAGGTCGAGCAGGCGATCGCCGACAACCCGGTGCTCCTGTTCATGAAGGGCACCCCCGAGGCGCCGCGCTGCGGCTTCTCGATGCGGGTCGTCGGCGTGCTCGAGCAGCTCGGCGTCGACTACGGCGCGATCGACGTGCTGCCGGCGCTGCAGCCGCTGCGCGAGGTGACCGGCGAGCTCTCCGACTGGCAGACCTTCCCGCAGCTCTACGTCAACGGCGAGCTGGTCGGCGGCTGCGACATCGTCGAGGAGATGCTCGACTCGGGCGAGCTCGGCGAGCTGCTCGGCGTCGAGCAGCCGGCCGGGATGACCGCCCCGGAGCCCGAGCGCATCCTTCCCGGCGGCTCGCAGACGAGCCCGCCGATGCAGCTCGGCTGAGGGACGCTCGGAGCAACCCCGGCCGAGCCCCGCGGCTCAGCGCTCGACCCGCTCCGCGGCCTCCTCCCAGCGCGCGATCAGCTCGTCGAGCTTCGCCCGGCGCGCGCTCGTGACGCTCAGTCGACTTCGCCGAGCGGGCCGGGTCGGACCAGTGCGCCGGGTCGGCGAGCTCGTCCTCGAGCGCCCGGAACTCGGCCTCCGCCGCCTCGACCTCGCGTTCGAGCTTCGCCAGCGCCGCCACGCGGTTCTTGCTCGGCCCGCCGCGGCGCGGCAGCTTCGCCTTCGGCGCCGGCGCCGGCGCCTCGGTGGCGCGCTCGGCGTCGAGGCGCGAGCGGTACTCCGCCCAGCCGCCGGGATGGCTGCGCCAGCCGCCCGTCGTCGATCACGATCGTGCGACTGCCGACGGCCTCGAGCAGTGCCCGGTCGTGGGAGATCAGCAGCACCGTGCCGCCGAAGCCGGTGAGCGCGTCCTCGAGCGCCTCGCGGCTCTCGACGTCGAGGTGGTTCGTGGGCTCGTCGAGGATCAGCAGGTTGGCGTCCGAGTTGGTCAGCAGGGCGAGCGCCAGGCGCTGCGCCTCGCCGCCGGAGATCTGCGAGAGCCGCTTGGCGACGTCGTCGCCGGAGAACAGGAAGCGGCCGAGCAGGGCTCGGGTCTTCGCCTCCGACAGGCCGGACGAGCGCTGCGCGTGGGCAAGGAGGGTGGGGTCGCCGTCGCCCGCGACCTCCGCGTGCTGGGAGAGGTAGCCGAGCTTGACGTTGTGGCCGCGGCGCAACTTGCCCCGCTCGAGCTCCCGGTTGCCGGCCAGGGTCTCGACCAAGGTCGTCTTGCCGGAGCCGTTGGCGCCGACCAGGCAGACGTGCTCGCCGCGCTCGAGCCACAGCTCCGCGTCGTCGAGAAGGGTCCGATCACCGGCCGCGATCCTCGCTCCCTCGAGCTCGAGCACGACGCGGCCCGAGCGCTCGGCCGCGCCGAACGAGAACGCCAGGGTGCGCTCGTCGCGCGGGTCGACCTCGACCGCGCCGCGCTTGACCCGCTCGATCGCCTTCAGCTTCGACTGCGCCTGGCGGGCCTTGGTCGCCTTGTAGCGAAAGCGCTCGACGAACCGCTCCATCCGGGCGATCTCCGCCTGGCGCCGGGCCGCGTCGCGACCGGCGGCCAGCTCGCGCGCTGCCTGCTCGGCTCGCCAAGCGTGCCAGGGGCCCCTGAAGTAGCGCGCCCGCCCGGCCTCGAGCTCGAGCACCGAGGTCCCGACCGACTCCAGGAACCAACGGTCGTGGGCGACCAGGATCACGGCCGCGTCGACGTTCGTCAGGTAGGTCTCCAGCCACTCCAGCGACTGGATGTCGAGGTGGTTGGTCGGCTCGTCGAGCAGGAGCAGGTCGGGCTTCGACGCCAGCGCTCGAGCGAGCGAGGCGCGGGTCAGCTCGCCGCCGGAGAAGCTCGCCAGCGGGCGGTCGAGCTCGGGATCGTCGAAGCCGAGCCCTCGGAGTGCGGCGTCGACGCTGTCGCGCCAGCGATAGCCGCCGGCGTGCTCGAGCCGCGCCTGGGCGTCCGCGTAGGCGCTCAACGTCGCCGCGTCGGCGACCCCATCGGCCATTCGCACCTCGAGCCGACCGAGCTCGGCCTCGATCGCGGCAATCCACTCGAGGCCCTCGGTGACGTAGGCGCGCAGGCTCGACGCGCCGCGCGGTGGCCGCTGGTCGTGAAGCGCGATGCGGACCCCCTTGCCGGTCGAGATCGTCCCCGCGTCGAGGCCGGCCTCGCCCGCGATCGTCCGCAGCAGCGTCGTCTTGCCGCTGCCGTTGCGACCGGCGAGCGTCATCCGCTCGCCGCGCTCGAGCTTGAACGAGACCTCCCTGAACAGCGGGCGTGCGCCCACGTGCTTGACCAGCCCGGAGGCCGTGATCACCGCCACGCCGGCCCCGCTCGGGTGTCTAGACGGTGGCGGCCTGCTCGGCCGCGTCGTCGCGGACCTGGAACGATGAGCCGCAGCCGCAGGCGGCGACGACGTTCGGGTTGTTGACCGTGAACCCGGCGCCCTGGAGGCCGTCGACGTAGTCGACCTGGGAGCCGAAGACGAACTGCATGCTGACCTTGTCGACCACGACCGCGACGCCGTTGTGCTCGAACACGTTGTCATCCTCGGACGCGGCGTCGAGAGCCAGCGCGTACTGGAAGCCGGAACAGCCGCCGCCCTTGACGGCGATCCGCAGGACCTGGTCCGTCTCGCTCGCGGCGACCAGCTCGCGGATCTTCTCCGCGGCGGTGTCGGTGAGCGTCACTGCTGATTCGGGCGTTTCCATCGGCTTCAGATTCTAAAGCACGCTCAGGTCTTTTCCGCGTGCTTCCATTCGAGGTACTCGAGGATCCGCTTCGAGTCATGGATCACCTCGTCGCCGTCGACGAGCACCGGCACGCGGCGCTGCCCCGTGAGCTCCTCGATCTCCGGCCTGCCGCGCCGCCCGTACGGCACCCGCTCGGTCTCGTGCTCGAGCCCGAGCTTGCGCAGGCGCCGCTCGACCGCGCCGCAGGGGCAGAGCACGTTGGTCGGCGTCGGGCAGCGGTAGAGGACGATCATCCGCCCACCGCTCTCAGCGCCCGCCCGACCGCTTGCAGCGCCAGCTGCTCGGGGCCTCGCCGCGGGCGGCGGTCGCCGAGCTCGGCGAGCTGCCACTTGACGGCATCCTCGAGCGTCTCCTCGTGCGGGCGCGGATTGAACCCGAGCTCGCGCTTGGCCTTGCCGTTGCGGTACGTCCACCAGAGCGAGGCCGAGAGGATCTCCTCGGGCGCCGTCGGCACCGGCAGCCCGACCCGGGCCGCGGTCTGTGCGCCCGCCAGCGCCATCCGCGCGGGCAGCTTGATCGGCGGTGGCGCGACGCCCGAGATCCGCGACAGGTCCGCGAACAGGCGGTCGAGGGTGAAGTTGCGCCCGGCGAGGATGTAACGCTCGCCGACCTCGCCCTTGGCGTCGGCCAGCAGGTGTCCGGCCGCGACGTCGCGAACGTCGACGATGTTGAGCGCGCCCTCGACGTAGGCGGGGATCCGGCCGAGGCAGAAGCGGCGCACCAGGCCCATCGAGGTCCGGCTGGGGTCGTCCGGGCCGAGCACGAACGACGGGTTGACGATCACCACGGGGAGGCCGTGGGCGGCGAGGCGAAACGCCTCGAGCTCCGCCTCGTGCTTGGAGTTGACGTAGGCGAGGCCGAGGTGGCCGATCTCGAACGGGGTTCGCTCGTCGGCGGTGCCCTTGGGCTTCGCCACGCCGATGGCGCCCGCGGTCGAGGTGTGGACGACCCGCTTCACCCCGTGCTCGAGCGCCGCCTCGAAGACCACCTGGGCCCCGCGCAGGTTGGCGGCGAAGACCGCTGCGCGGTCGGCGGCCCGCAGCGAGGTGCGGCCGGCGACGTGGAAGACGCGGTCGACGTCCTGCATCGCCCGCCGCACCGCGCGACGGTCGGCGACGTCGCCGGTCACGCGGTCGAAATCGAGATCCTCGAGGTGGTCGAGCCTGGAGCTGCGGCGCGCCAGCAGGCGCAGCTCGTCGCCGCGCGCGGCAAGCGCCCGCGCGAGGTGCGAACCGAGGAACCCGCTTGCTCCGGTGATCAGGGTCTTCCCCATCCGGCCGCATGCTACGGCCGATTCACCGCAGGCAACCTGATAAGAACTCCGGCAGTGGGCGAGCACGCCAACACCGCGGTGGTCACGGACACGACCGCCTATCTGCCGCCGGAGCTGGTCGCCGAGCACGGGATCCACGAGGTCAGCCTGTACGTCACCCTCGACGGCGAGCAGCGTCGCGAGAGCGAGATCAGCGCCGAGGGCTACGACGACTTCTTCGAGCGGCTGCGGCGCAGCCCCGAGGGCGCGACCACCTCGCAGCCCTCGGTCGGCGACTTCACCGCCGTCTATGAGCCGCTGCTCGCGCAGGGGCGCGAGATCGTCTCGATCCACATCTCGGCGGGGATCTCCGGAACCTACGACTCCGCGCTGCAGGCCCGCCAGACCCTGATCGACGCGGGGAAGGGCGGCGAGCGGATCCACGTCTGGGACAGCCGCACGGGCTGCGGCGGCCAGGGGATGATGGCCCTGATCGCCGCCCGCGCCGCGTCCGCGGGCGCCGGGGGAGCCGAGGCGCTGGCCGCGGTCGAGCAGGGTCGCGAGACGCTGAAGATGTGGTTCTCGATCGACACGCTGGAGTACCTGCGCAGGGGCGGGCGGATCGGCTCCGCCCAGGCCTGGCTGGGCTCGGCGCTGCAGATCAAGCCGATCCTGACGCTGGAGGAGGAGATCACCCCGGTCGAGCGCGTGCGCACCCGGCGGCGCGCCTTCGAGCGCCTGGTCGAGTTCGCCCGCGAGCGCAAGGAGGCCGGCGCCGGCGCCTGGGTGGTGCAGCACATCCACGATCCCGACACCGCCCGGCGCCTGGTCGACGAGTGCCGCCAGATCTTCGGCTCCGACCCGGTCTTCGTCTCCGAGATCGGCCCGGTGATCGGCGCCCACGTCGGCCCGGGCCTGCTCGGTTGCGGGGGCGATCCAAACCGACCTGCTGCGGTAGAGCCTCGCTGCGACTGAGCGGCTATCGCCGTCTCAGGGCCATCAGGCCGCCCACGGCGAAGCCGACGACCGCGGCCCCGATGATCAGCTCCCGACGGTGCTCGCGGACCTGGCGGCGCCAGTCGGTGAGCTCGGTGACGCGACCGCGCAGGCTCTCGACCGAGTGCGAGAGCTCCTCGCGCTGGCGCTCGATGTCGGCGCGGATCTCGGCCGAGGTGCGACCCGGCGCGCCGGCGGCCCGGCGGGCGACCGGCTCGCCGGCGCCGCTGGTGTAGATCTCTGGCTCTTTGCTCACGGCTTCGGCGCGGGGGTGGTGGGCGGGCTCCTTGGCGGCCGAGGGCTCCTTGGCGGCCGGGGTGGTCCCGGCCTCGAGGGTCTGGCGAATCCGCTTGCCCTCCTCGATCGCCATCTCGGGGACCGGCGGCGAGCCCGCTTGCACCGCCCTGTAGGCAACCAGCCCGGCGATCGCCGCGACGATGAAGAAGACCACGGCCTCGATCAGGAAGCCGACCCAGAAGTGATCGCCGAAAAAGGCGTCGTTGAGCGCCCAGGCGATGGAATGCATCAGCAGGATCAGGCCGAGGAAGGCGAACACGCCGGCGACGATCCCGACCACGGAGCCGCGGACGAGGGTGGTGACCTTCTCCGTCACCTCCGCCTTCGCGAGCTCGAACTCCTCGCGGACCAGGGTCGAGACCCGCTCGGAGACGTCGAAGACGAGCTCGCCGACCCCGCGCTTGTCCTCCGGCGGAACCGGCGGCGGGACGGGCGGGCGAGGAGGCTGAGCGCTCACAGCAGCCGCCTCAACAGCGGCGGGGTTCCGCTTCGTCCTGTCGGACTCCGCGTCACTCTGGAGGATCCTCCCCGAAGACGCGCTGCCAGATCATCGCCGAGACCCGCATCGCGACCACGCTCGCAAGGGCGCCGGTCCCGGCGACCAGGCCGGTCCACATCAAGCGCTTGACGATGTCGTTGTCCATTGCTCGCTCGCCTACGCGGTTACCCGCGGCCAGGGCAGTAAACCATGCCTCAACGGCGGCGCACCTCGGCTTCGCTTCGCTCCGCCTCGATCAGCGGCCGTCGGCCGCCGCATTCTCCAACCCGCCGCAGATCGTCTCGACGACCATCGTCCGCGCCCGGTCGAAGTCGCCGTCGCCGTCGGGGATGATCTCGAACACCCAGCCGGTGAGCAGCTGCTCGATCGCCCCGTAGAACCACATCGAGGCAAACTCGGGGTCGACGTCGTCTCGGAAGTCGCCGCTGGCCTGGGCGTCGCGGACGATCTTCGCGATCAGGCCGTAGGCCTGGCGGATCTCCGGCAGGTGGGTGCGCGTGAACGAGTTCGCCGCCCGGGTCACCTCGATGATGATCACCTTCATCAGCTCCGGGTCGTGGCGGTAGGAGTCGATGATGAAGCCGGCGGCCGCGTCGAGCTTCTCCCGAGGCGGGATGGAGCGGCCGTCGACCTCTTCGATCGCCTGCAGCAGCAGCGACCAGCGCTCGACGAAGAGCTCGTTGAGCACCTGGTCCTTGGAGTCGAAGTAGTGGTAGACGAGCCCGTAGGCGACGTTGGCCTCGCGGGCGATGTCGGAGACACGGCAGGCGTTGAAGCCCTGGCGGGCGAAGACGCGGATCGCCGCATCGAGGATCTGGCGCCGGCGATCGACCGGCGGGGCCTTGGCGCTCGAGGCCATCAGGCGCTCGCCTCCACCGGGTCGGGCCAGCGGTAGGACCCTGGGCGCCGGTTCGCCAGTGACGGCAGGCTCGCGCGGATCTCCTCCTGACGGGCGAGATCGAGCTCCGCGATCACGAATCCGGGCCGATCGGGTGCCTGGGCGAGGATCAGCCCCCAGGGGTCGACGATCATCGACCGGCCGTACGAGCTGTAGTGCGGCGGCGCTTCGCCGAACTGGTTGGGAGCGATCACGAACGCCTGGTTCTCGATCGCCCGGGCCCGCAGGAGGACCTCCCAGTGGTCGCGCCCCGTGGTCTGCGTGAAGGCCGCCGGCACGGTGATGATCCGGGCGCCGCCGATCGCGAGGATCCGGTAGAGCTCGGGGAAGCGCAGGTCGTAGCAGATCGTCAGCCCGAGCCCGACGCCGCCGGCCTCGGTGGCGACGACGTCCTCACCCGGTTGCTCGGTGTCGGACTCGCGGTAGCGGACGCCGCCGACATCGACGTCGAACATGTGGATCTTGCGGTAGGTGGCGACGATCTCGCCGGCCGGATCGAACACGCAGCAGGTGTTGAAGAGGCGCTCCTCGCCCTCGACCCGCTCGGAGATGCTCCCGGCCACCAGGTGAATGCCGAGCTCGCGCGCCCAGCCTCCGGCGGCGGCGATCGTCGGCCCCGAATCGAGCTCCTCGGCCCCGGCGACCAGCTCCTCGGCGCCCCCCAGCAGGTTCCACTTCTCCGGCAGGACCACGAGCTCGGCACCGGCGCCGGCCGCGGCGGAGACGAGCTCCTGCGCGAGCTCGAGGTTGCGGGATTTGTCGGCGTTCGAGTTGAGCTGGATCGCGGCCGCGCGCATGCTCAGGCGTCCTCTCCTCCGGCCCCCGCACCCCGGCGGGCACCGACTGACTGACCAGTCAATCTAGAGGATGGTCTATTCGTCGTGCACCCGCAACCCCGCACCGGGGAGCGGACGCCGGGACGGACGCCACTTGTGCAACCGGGATCCCCCTCACAGTTGGCCGTTGACCCAAGCACCCGATCAATCAGCCGCTCTCTTCGGGCACCAGACCGAGGCGATGCGCCGCGGTGGCCGCCTCGATCCGGCTTCGCACCTCGAGCTTGGAGAGGATGTGCGAAACGTGGGTGCTCGCGGTCTTGGTCGAGATGAACAGCGTCTCGCCGATCTCGCGGTTGGTGCGCCCATCGGCGACCAGGGCCAGGACGTCGAGCTCGCGCCGCGTGAGCCCGAAGCGCTCTACCGCCGAAGGGGACGTCTCGCCCGCCGCCGCCTCGTCGTCATCCCCTAGCTCGATCCTCGCCCGCCGGGCAAGCGCCTGGATTTCGGAACCGAGCAGCGAGGCTCCTGACTCGGCGGTTAGCCGAGCCGCCTCTCGCAGGGGCTCGGCCGCTTCGCCCTTTGCGCCTCCGGCGGCGAGCACCGCCTCAGCCTGTCGCCAGAGGGCGTAGGCAAGCTCGAGGTTGAAACCGAGCTCGGCCCAGCGGGCGGCGACGGTGCTCCAGGCGTCTGGGTCCGGCGCGCCCCTGAGGCGCTCGAGCTCGGCGGCGGCCAGCGCCACGCGAACCACCGACTCGGGCGGCGGCGAACCCAGCCACCGCTCTGAATCGAGAAGCCGCTCGACCCGCTCGATGATCTCGGTGCTCGACCGTTCCGCTTCCGCCGTGGTCGCGGCGTCCCCCAGGGCTCGCGCGCGCTCCGCGCGATCCGCATGGGCGCGCACCGCCAGCGCATACATGCGGGCCGTGTAGAAGAGGTACTCGCCGTCGTCCATCGCCGCGATTGCCTCGTCGACGCGCACCACCGCCCGGTCCGGGTTCCCGCCGAGCACGGCCACCAGCGTTTGGCGGTCGGCGAGCATGGCCCGGATCGCCCAATCGGTTGTCGGGCCGGCCGCTCTTACCGCGCCCTCGAGGCCTGTCGCAGCGGCTTTCGGATTCCCTCGCAGCAGGCTGATCTCCGAAACAACGCTCTTGAGGATCGCCGTGTCGATTCCTTCGATGCGAGTTTCGAGACCCGTTGCGGTCAGCCGCTCCGCCTCGTCGAGTCGCCCCAGCCGAACCAGCTGGGAGGCGACCTGACCAAGGATGTACGCGCCCCAGTTGCGCTGGCCCAGGGGACGCACGAGGTCGGCGCCCTCAAGGCCGAGCTCGACGGCCTCCTCGACCCGCCCGTCTTGCTCGAGCGCCTCGCTCAGGTTCGCATACGCACGCCACAGGTCCTCCGGGGAGCAGTCCTCGGCGAGACGCATCGACTCGTTGAGGCGCGCAATTGCACCCGTCCGCTCACCGACGAGGAGAAGGCCAAGGCCGAGCGTGTTGAGGGCGTGGCCCTCCTCTGCACGTGCGTCGAGACTGCGAGCGATCGCGATCGCCTCCTCACACCGTGCCCGCGACTCCGTCGGACGCCCGTGGAGTACCAGAATCCTCGCCTCGGCGGCCAACACGCGGGCCCGCTCCACCCCGGGCGGTTCTGATGGCAGCAAGTCGACTGCGTCGCGTAAGACTTCGATGGCGCCCTCGGAGTCGCCCGCAAGCCAGAGAAACTCTCCCAACCGCTCCCGCGCCAATCCCGCGCGGGTTGGATCCCCCGCGGGGTCCACTTCGTCGACGGCTGATTTCGCGAGCGCCCCCGCCCGATGCGCCTGGCCGTTGAGGCTCGCGTTCTGCGCTGCCCGAAGGAGCATCGCGGGGTGATCCATGGTGGCCCGGCGCTCTGCTTCGTCGACCCGTTCCCAGAGCTCAAGAGCGTTCTCGAACTGGCGGTTCGCCTCCGCGAACGCGTAGCTCGACTCCGCCTGCAGGCCGGCCTCAACGGATGCCGTTAGCGCCTCATCGAGCCGGTGACAGGCGCGCCAGTGGAAGGCGAGCTCGGCCGCCGCGTTGCCGGCAGGCTCCGCTGCCAGGCCCGAGTTGGCCGCGAGGGCCTCGGCGAGCGCTAGGTGCAGGCGCGTGCGTTCCCCGGGGAGGAGGTCGGCGAGAATCGTCTCGGCGAGCAGCGCGTGGCGAAACGCGTACGACTCCCTGTCGGCGGCTTGAGTCAGCAGCTGGTGCGCGACCGCCTCACGGAGCGCGGGCTGAAGCTCCGCTTCGGGGAGATCCGCCACCGCTGCCAGGAGTGGATGAGTGACGCGCCGTCCCGCAGCGGCCGCTGCGCGGAGGACCTCCTGCGTGGGCGTCGACAGCGCCTCGATTCTCAACATCAGGGCGTCGCGGATCGTTGACGGTAGCTGCTCGTCTCCGGTGGAGGAGGCGGCCAATAGCTCCTCGCTGAAGAACGCGTTGCCCTCGGAGCGCTCGAACAGGCGAGCTGCGAATTCGGAGTCCGGCGGCGCCCCGAGGATCCCCTCGAGCTGCGTGTTGAGCTCGGATTGCGTGAACGACCGCAGCTCCACCCGCTCCACCCACCCGAGGCGGTCGTGCTCCGCAAGGAACGGACGAAGCGGATGTCGCCGATGCAGTTCGTCGCTGCGAAACGTGCAGATCAGCAACACGCGCTCCTGGCGCGTATTGCGAATCAGAAACGAGAGCAGATCGCGCGTCGATCGGTCAGCCCAATGGAGATCCTCGACGGCGAGCACGATCGGCTGGTCGGCGCTCAGGTGTTTGAGCAGCGAAAGGACCTGCTCGAACAGGCGACCCTGGGCAAGCTCACCCCGCAGGGACGCGGGCTGGGTGTCGTCACCGGACTGGGCACGACCCGAGGCCGCGAGCGGACCAAGCGCAGGCACGAGCCGAGCGAGCTCGGGGGCGCTCTCCGCGATCTGGTCCGGATCGACCGATTCGGAGACGACCGTCCGTAACGCGGCGATGATCGGCGCGTAGGGCAGATCGCCCTCGGCGACGGCGATGCAGTCGCCGGTAAGCCAACGCGCCCGGCTGCCTTCTGGGATTCGCTTGAACTCATCCAGCAGACGGGTCTTGCCGACGCCGGAGTCGCCGGCAAGCAACACCGCCTGCGCTCGTCCATCGGCCGCGCGTTGCAGCGCGGCAGCGAGCGCCGCGAGTTCCTCGTCTCTCCCGACGAACACGGGGCTGGAGACACGCATGGCAACCGCGCCATTATCGACCCTCAAGCTCACGGCATGTCGGATCTTGCGGCGAGGAGAGCGACCCCCTCGGCGAGTCCGCGGGGGTCGCTTCCCGGTGACGCGAGGTTCGGGTCAGACCGCCGGCCGAGGGGCCGCGTGGGCGCGGCGCCGGACCGCGTACACCGCGCCGGCCAACGCGACCAGCCCGACGACTGCGCCGGCCGCAATCCCCGCATCCCCCCACGAGAATCCCTCGGCAGCCGTGGCGGCCTCGCCGCCGCTCGCCGCTTCTACCCGCATCGCGAGCTCGGTCCTGGTGCGCTCGGCCAGTCCGGTACCGGTCGCGGGATCTTGGTTCGTCGGCCCCATGATTCCGCGCGGCAGCTGGGGCGACTCGCCAACCGCGACCGCCGGGACGATGAGCGAAATGGCGACCGCGGCGACGGCGAGCCACCGCTTGATTCCCGACGGCGTACGAATCGACCGGTGTGATCTCTGTCGAACCTGGGTCATGGCAACCTCCTGATCGCTTGCCCGAGCGACGCTACGTGTAAGCCCCGGTTGGCACATCGGGCATCTGCCCTATTCCCGCGCTGGCCGGCGCCCTATTTCCGTCCCAAGACTCGATGCCAGCCCGGAGGAGGCCGGGCGTCCAGCCGGACCGCGGAGTCAGCCGCTGAGCAGCCAGACGACCAAGGTGGCGAGCACGAGCAAGGCCTCGGTCACCCCGACGAGGCCGATGGCGCCCCCGAGCGAGCCCGAGTCGAATCCCGACGGCAGGCCGCAGACCACCGAGGCGGCGAGCACGCAGATGGCGACCAGCGCCCACCAGAGGACTGCCCGCTCCCAGCGCGCGTCCGCCTCCAGCCGGCCTCCGAGGCGGGAATGGATCAGGAACGGGGTCGCGAACAGGGCGCAGAAGAGCCCGATCGCGTAGACGACGATCCACGGGCTCAGGGCGCTGAACGACAGGTACGGCGGCCCGGCGGCCGCGGCAAGCGGGATCGCGACGATCGCGACCGCAGCGCCCGCCAGCACGAAGAGTGCCGGCCGGCGATCGTCGGATGCCCCGTCCGGCGGCATCGGCGCGGGCATCTCAGCTGCTCAAGCCGACCGGGACGAGGCCCCGGCCGACGCCGCCCGAGTCGACTCGGAGGTGCTCGAGGGTGCCCGCCGGCGCGCCGGCGCGCCGGCGGATCCCCGTGCCAGGGCGCCGGGCGCCCCGCGGCGGATCGCGACCAGGGCGGCGTCGTCCTCGCGGGTCCGGGCGCCGAACGCCCAGAGGGCGGCACGCACGCGTTCGACCGCGAGGTCGGGGCCCGCGCAGCCGGCGAGCCCGGCTCGCAGGCGCTCGGCGCCGAAGCGCTCGCCGCCGTCGCGGCGCGCCTCGATCACCCCGTCGGTGTAGAGCACGAGCTGGTCCCCGAGCTCGAGCGCGACGGCGACCGGCGACCAGGAGGGCTCCTCGGCGACCCCGAGCAGCGGCCCGGGTTCGCCCACCGGCGTCGCCTCCGCCCCGCGGAGCAGGATCGGATGCGGGTGCCCGGCGAGGTAGACGAAGACGTCGGAGCGCTGAGACTCGTCCGGGAGGACCAGCATCGCGACGGAGCAGAGCGAGACGTCGTCGCGTCCTCGCAGGTTCTCGTCGAGCACGTGCAGCCCGGCGACCGGGTCGGCGGCGAGCGAGCCGGCGGTGCGGATCGTGTGCCGGGCCTCGGCGGTGAGGGCCGCCGCCGTGGCGCCCTTGCCGGAGATGTCGCCGAGCACCACGGCCCAACCGCCCTCGACCGCGAAGACCTCGTAGAAGTCGCCACCGACCTCGTTCACCTCGCCGGCCGGCTCGTACATCGTCGCGATCTCCCAGCCCGGCATCGGGGGCAGGCTCGGCGGCAGCAGCTCGCGTTGCAGCGCGTCCGCGACCCGGGCGCGCTCATCGGCGAGCCGCGCGGCTTCGATCGCCAGGCCGGCTCGGCCGGCGACCTCGGTCGCGATCGCGAGGTCGTGCGCGTCGAACTCGCGCGAGCCCCGCTGGTTGACGAACACCAGCGCGCCGAGCACGGTGCCGCCTACCGACATCGGAGCCGCGAGGACCGAGCCCATCTCGAGCGCGCGCAGGAGCTCGAGGTGCTCGGCGATCGGCCGCGATCGACTGCAGCCACTCCTCGCTGGCCTGGATCAGGCTCGGCTCCCCCGTGCGCACGACGTCGCCGATCCGCGACGGCTCGTCGCTTCGCAGCGGGTACCGCTCGCGCAGCTCACGGATCGCGGGCAGCAGGTCGGGGTCGCGGTGGGCCATCGCGACGCGCTCGAACAGGTGCTCCGAGCCGGGGATCTCGACCGAGCACCAGTCGGCGAACTCCGGGACCAGGAGCTGCGGGACCCGCTCCAGGGTCGCGCGGTAGTCGCTCGAGTGCGAGACCAGCTCGCCCGTGCGCGCCAGCAGCCGGTTCGCGAACTCGGCCCGCTTGACGTCGGTGACGTCCTCGATCGCGGTCACCGAGTAGAGCACCTCGCCGGCTGGGCCCTCGATCGCCTGCGCCTTGCTGCGGGTCCAGCGCTCGCGACCGGTGGAGCGGTCGATCGCGCGCAGGATCTGGGGCTCGGTCGACTCACCCGAGAGCGCCGGCCGGCCGGCGAGCCGCTCGGCGGCGACCTCGTTGCCCGCCCTCGTCGCGGATCACGTACCGATCGCGAAGCGAGGCGGTCGGAGAGGCGATCACGTCCTCGGGCCTCTCGTAGCCGAGCATCGTCGCGGCGGCCGGGTTGGCGAACACGATGCTCGCCGTCGGCGCCGTGGATGACGATCGCCTCGTCGAGGATCGACATCACGGTGTCCATCCGCCGCTCGATGCTCTCGAGGTCCGAGAACAGGCCGGCGTTGTCGAGCGCCAGGCCGATCCGGCTGGCGAGGATCTGCGCGAAGCGCACGTCCTCGGCGCTGTAGCGCCGCCCTGACCAGGCCGTGATCAGCGTCAGCGCACCGAGGTTGCGGTCGCGGGCGCGGATCGGGATCACGAGCGACGAGCAGAGGCCGAGCGAGCGCAGGAACTCGAGGTCCTCGCGGCGAGTCGGCCATCCGGCGCAGCTCCTCGTCGCGAACCCGCGGCCACCATTGAGGGATGTGCCGCCAACTGCGCTCGAACCTGACCAGCCACTCGGGCAGCGCCGCCGGGCGCGCCCGCATCCGCGCCTCGATCGCGGCTGCGTCCTCGCGCCCATGCGCTCTCGTGGCGATCCGCGAGACGCGCCCCTCGTGGATCGCGTCGACCATGCAGATGTCGCTGAACGCGGGCACGATCACCTCGGTCACCCGGCGGAGCGTGTCGGCGAGCGGCGAGCGAGCCGTCGGCGACCGCGCCGACCGAGTCGAGCAGCCGCAGGCGCTCCGAGCGCCCGGCCGATCGGCCCCGGATGATCGCGCCCGCGACCGCGATCCCGCTGCCGGCGGCGATCACCGCAAGGCGGACGAACTGCTCCGACGTCCCGGTCTCCATGTTCCAGCCGGGGCTCAGCGCGGCCGCCGCGATCGCGAGGACCCCGACGCCCGCGGTCGTCAGCGGGCCGGCGAACAGCTGCCGCGACGAACGGGGCGGCGACGAACGTGCCGACGATCGCCGCCGACTCGCGGGTGAGCGTCACGTCGGCGATCACGCAGACGGCGAGCGTCAGCAGGCCGGCGACGAGCCCGAGTAGGTCGTTGGTAGCGCCTCGGGCGCTCCGGGCCGCCCACTCACGCAGTCTCCGAGTCGAGCCCCGCACACGCTAGATACTAAGATCGACCCCGTGACCACGCCTTTTCGGGCCCAGGCCGAGCTCAACGCCTCGCTGCACACCGTGACCGTCTCGGGCGAGCTCGATCAGAGCACGGCCCCCGACCTGAGGACGGTGCTGGCCGATGCGCTCGGCGAGGCCGGGGCGGCCGCGGTGCTCGTCGACCTCAGCGACTGCAACTTCATCGACTCGACCGGCCTCAGCCTGCTGGTCGAGACCAAGCGCCGGCTGTCCGAGGACGAGCGGCGCTTCGGCGTCTGCTGTCCCGACGCGGACGTGCGCCGACTGCTCGAGCTGACCGGGATCGACCAGGCGGTCGGCCTGTTCGACACCCGCGACGAGGCCGTCGCGGCGCTCTCCGACCGCTCCCCCGCCTGACGCTCCAAGCGGGTCGAGGCGCCGGCGCGCCGCGAGGCTCGTCGCCGGTCAGGAACCTACGGTCGCCTGTCGCTGCTCGGCGTGGATGCCCTCGGCGATCTCCTCGATCATCTTCGCGCAGAACGCGTCGAGGTCCTCTGGCTTGCGACTGGTGGTCAGGCCGCTGTCGACGTGGACCTCCTCGTCGACCCACTCGCCGCCCGCGTTGCGGATGTCGGTCCGCAGGCTCGGCCATGAGGTCAGCGTGCGCCCTCCGACGACGTCGGCCTCGATCAGCGTCCACGGCCCGTGGCAGATCGCCGCCACCGGCTTGCCGGCCTCGAAGAAGGCGCGCGTGAACGCGACCGCCGTCTCGTCCGTGCGCAGGATGTCGGGGTTCGCAACCCCGCCCGGGAGCACCAGCGCGTCGTAGTCATCGGCGTCCGCGTCCCCGACCGCGGTGGTCGCCTCGAACGTGTCCCCCTTGTCGAGGTGCTCGAACGCCTGCACCTCTCCCGCCTCCGGGGCGATCAGCTCGGGCTCTCCGCCCGCCGCCTCGACCGCCTCCCAGGGACGCGTCAGCTCGACCTGCTCGACCCCTTCGTTGGCGACCAGGAACGCAACCCTCTTGCCCTGAATCTCGTCGCTCATCCGAGTCTCCTTCCCGTCTGGTCGTTGATCTCGTTCACTCGATCCGCTACCCGGGTCGCACCGGGCAAATCAGGAGCTCGGTGTACGGCGAGGGCCGGCGGTCGGTAGCGGGTCGCCCGCAGGCTCACCGCGGACCGCGGAGAGCAGCTTCCAGAGCGCCGCCCGGCTGATCCTCGAGATCTGCATCTGCGAGACGCCGAGGCGGCGACCGATCTCGCTCTGGGTGAGATGATCGGCAAAGCGCAGCCGCAGCACCTCCCACTCGCGGTCGTCGAGGCCGGCGATTCGCGCCGCGAGCTTTGCCTCGACCCGATCGAAGCCGGGCTCGTCCGCGGGGATCGCCTCCACCGCGGTGCCGCCGTCCTCGTCGTCGGGGCGGCGGGGAGCGTCGAGCGACAGGGTCCGGCGCGCATGTCCCGCCTCGATCGCCTCGAGCACGTCCTCGACCGAGAGCCCAAGGTCAGCGGCGATCTCGGTCGGAGTCGGGAACCGTCCCAGCTCCTCGGTCAGGGCGTCGGTGGCGTGGTCCACCTTCATCGTCAGCTCCTGGAGGCCGCGGGGCAGGCGCACGTTCCAGACGTGGTCGCGGAAGTGACGCCGCAGCTCGCCGAGGATCGTCGGCACGGCGTAGGCGGTGAACGGCTTGCCGCGGGCGGGATCGAAGCCGTCGACGGACTTGACCAGCCCGAGCGCAGCGACCTGGACCAGGTCGTCCAAGCGACTCGGTCTGTCGGCGATACCGCATCGCCAACGAGCGGGCGAGGGGCATGAACCGCTGCACGAGCTCCTCGCGCAGCGCCGGTGAGCGTTCGCGTGCGTAGCGGCGCAGCAGGGCGTGCCTCGGACTCGCGGCCTGGCGCGGGCTCGCGAACCCCTGACTCTCCGGCGGCGTGTGGCGTCGCCTGCAACTGGGACCTCCTCGGGTGATGGCCAGCGTCCTTGCTAGTGGCCAACCCCGTGCGGGCCCGACCCCTTGGGCACTCGAAGGGTACCCGCCCGGCCGGGTTTTCATGCCTCGGCCTCCGCGATCCGCCCGCCGGGTTTCGCCGCGCCTGCGGATGGGTAGGTCGCCAAGCGGGAACCGCCTTTGCCGGAGCAATCCCCCGAACTCCGGCGACCGTTAGTGGTTGAGACAGCGGCACGGCCGATTCCCTCTCTGAGTGGTGTGTGACGGGCCCCGCGAGCCGGGGCTCGTCGCGTGCCCGGCGACCACCGGGGCCGGCGGCTACGCTGATCCGGTGAGCGAGTTACCGGCAACGGCGTTCGTCACCGGCGGCTCGGGCTTCATCGGCGGCCGGCTGGTGAAGCGGCTCACCGATGGCGGTTGCCACGTCCGCGCGCTGGCGCGCTCGGAGGCGTCCGCGGCGGCGGTCGCCGGGCTCGGGGCCGAGCCCGTACGCGGCGACCTCGCCGACGCGGGCTCGATCGCCGACGGCGCCAAGGGCTGCGAGGCCGCCTTCCACCTCGCCGCCCATCTCGGCCAGTGGGGCTCGCGCGACGAGTTCGTCGCGGCCAACGTGACCGGGACCGAGAACGCGCTCGCGGGCTGCCGCGAGGCGGCCGTCCGGCGCTTCGTCCACTGCGGCACCGAGGCCGCCCTGCTCGCCGGCGAGCCGCTGCGCCACGTCGACGAGACCGCTCCCCTGCGCCCGGATTCGCAGGCGCTCTACAGCTCGACGAAGGCGCTGGCCGAGCTTGCCGTCCGCGCGGCCGCTTCGGACGGGTTCGAGCCGCTCGTCGTGCGGCCACGACTGGTCTGGGGCGAGGGCGACACGACCCTGCTGCCCGAGTTCGTGGCCGCCGTCGAGGCCGGCAGGTTCGCGTGGATCGGGGGCGGCGGGCACCTCACGGACACGACGCACGTCGACAACGTCGTCGAAGGCTTGTTGGTGGCCGCGGCGCGCGGGCGGGCCGGAGATGCCTACTTCGTCACCGACGGCGAGCCGGTGGTCTTCCGCGAGTTCATCTCGGAGCTGCTCGAGACGCAGGGGGTCGAGCCGCCGACCCGGTCGTTGCCCGTCTGGCTGGGGGCCGCGCTCGCCGCCGGCTCCGAGACGGCCTGGCGCCTGCTTCGACTCGGCGGCGAGCCGCCGCTGACCCGGCTGGCGCTGTGGCTGTCGTCGCAGGAGTGCACGATCGAGATCACCAAGGCGCGGGCCGAGCTCGGCTACGCGCCGGTGACCAGCCGGGCGCAGGGCCTCGCCGCCCTCCGCGCCGCGTCGGGCTAGCATCTAGCCGCGCCTGGCGCGCTCGAGCTCGACCGCGAGCAGCTTCGCGTGCAGGGCGCCGATCAGGGCCGGGAACGGCCCGGCGCCACCTTCGGCGATGTCCGAGGCGCGGTCGGGGCCCAGCGCCGAGAAGCGTTCGACCAGAAGCCCGAGCTCGTCGGCGATCACCGGCTTCAGACCCTGCATCAGCCGGGCGACGTCGCGGGCGCCGAACCCGGTGGTCTCGTTCCAGCCGGCCTCGCGAAACCTCGAGACCGCCTCGATGATCCGCACGTCCGTCTGCGAGAAGCCCTCCCCGTTCGGGCTCAGCACCCCGACCTCGGCGAGGCGGTCGAGGGCGCGCTCGGGGATCTCGTAACGCTCCAGCACCTCGGCGGCGGAGGCCCGCTCGGACTCGGGGCCCAGCGCACGTGCGACCAGGGCGTCGCCCGAGTCCGCGACGGCGCGCAGGCGTTCGACGTCGCCATCGGCCGCGTCGAGCAGCTCGCGGATCACGCGCAGCGGCATGAACCGCTCCTCCTGGAGCTGCTTGATCAGCCGGATCCGCTCGGCGAACTCGGGCGGGTAGTAGGCCATGTTGCGGGAGGTCTTGACCGGCTCGGGCAGGAGCCCCTCGCGCAGGTAGTGGCGCACCGTCGCCACCGGCACGTCGGCGCGCTCCGCCAGCTCGGAGATCCGGATCAACGTTCCGCCCGCCTCGGCTTCGCCTTCGGGGACAGCCGGGTCTGTCGCAGGCCCCGCCATCAGCCCATGAACGAGTGGTCGGTCGGGGCGTCCGCCGGGCCCGCAGCCGCCCCGGACGCGAGCAGCGACTCGATCTCCTCCTCGGTGAGGCCGGCACCGGCGAGGACCTCGCGCGTGTGCTCGCCGAGTGCCGGCGCCGGCGCGTGCACGGTGCCCGGGGTCCGCGAGAGCTTCACCGGAATCCCGAGCTGACGCACCGCTCCGAGCGGCGGCTGCTCCCACTCGACCACCATCTCGCGCGCGCGGACGAGCTCGGAGTCGAGCGCCTCGTCGAGGTCGAGGACCGGCTCGATCATCGCGTCGTGCTCGTCGTTGAAGGTCTGCCACTCGGCGCGGGTCTTCGAGCGGAAGATCGCCGCGATCTCGGTCCACGCCTCGGACCCGGCGGGCTCGAACTGCTTTGCGACCAGGTCATCGCGGCCGACGCCGGCGCAGAAGCGGGCCCAGAACTGCGGCTCGAGCGCCCCCATCGTCACGTAGCCGTCCGCGGCCTCGTACGGCAGGTAGCAGACGAACCGCCCGGTGAGCTGGCCCTCGCCGCGCCTCGGCACCTCGCCGTCGCACAGGAAGGCCGCCGCGACCATCGCCAGCCACGAAAGGGCGCCGTCAGCCATCGAGACGTCGACCAGCTGCCCCTCGCCCGAGCGCCTGGCCTCGTGCAGGGCGGCCAGGATCCCGAAGGCGCCCATCAGCGCGCCGCCGCCGAGGTCGGCGATCTGGCCCGCGGACTGGATCGGCCGGCCGTCGGGCTCGCCGGTGAGGCCGAGGAGCCCGATCAACCCGAGGTAGTTCATGTCGTGCCCGGCCCGCTGGGTGTTCGGGCCGCTCTGCCCGTAGCCGGTGATCGCGCAGTAGACGAGCGCCGGGTTTGCCTGCCGCATCCGCTCGTAGCCGACGCCGAGCCGGTCGAGGACGCCGGGGCGGAAGCTCTCCAGCACGACGTCGAAGTCGCGCACGAGCCGCAGCAGGGCGGCACGGCCGCCCTCGGACTTCAGGTCGAGGCGGATCGAGCGCTTGTTGCGGTTCAACGAGAGGTAGAGCGCCGAGCGGGTGCCGAGGCTCTGATGCTCGTCGTCGCCGTAGTACGGGGGCGCCCAGCGGACGTAGTCGCCCATCCCGGTGTCCTCGACCTTGACCACGTCCGCGCCGAAGTCGGCCAGCAGCTGCGAGCAGAAGCCGCCCGGGAGCAGCCGCGAGAGGTCGAGGACCCTGACGTCGGAGAGCGGCAGGTCCGTCATCGTTTGCTCGTTCCTCGTTGTTCGTTGCTCGGGAGGCGGACTCGAGCAACGAGCAACGAGCTACGTGGCAGCCGGTGCACGCCTCGGCACTCCCAGCAGTTCTCGCGCCTCGGAAACGGTGGCGGGTCTCCGCCCGACATTCTCGGCCATCTGGCGGGCCTTGGCGATCAGCTCGCCGTTCGAGCGCGCCATCTCCCCGTTCGGCAGGTAGAGGTTGTCCTCGAGCCCGGCGCGGACGTTGCCGCCGAGATCGAGCGAGGCGGCGAGCAGCTTCCACTGGTCGCGCGAGACCCCGATCACCTGCCAGTTGTTGCGGGCCCTCGGGCCCGTCGGGGATCTGGTCGGCCATGAAGGCGACGTTGCGCGGCGTCGGCCGGATCCCGCCGGTCACCCCCATCACCAGCGAGATCTGAAGCGGCGGCGCCAGCAGCCCCATGTCGAGCAGCGGGTCGAGGTTGGCGACGTGGCCGGCGTCGAAGCACTCGTGCTCGGGCTGGATCCCGAGCTCGTTCATCGCCGTGATGAACTCGATGATCGTGTCGAACGAGTTCTCGAACACCGCCTTGAAGACGAAGTCCTTGCGCCGCCGCGAGTACTTCGCGTAGTTCATCGAGCTCATGTTGAGCGCGGCGACGTCGGGGCGGAGCTCGCGCAGGTAGGCGAGCCGCTTCTCCATGGGCACCCCGATCGCCCCGGTGGAGTAGTTGACGATCACGTCATCGACCTCGGCCAGGATCGCCTCGGTGATCGCGCGGAAGTCCTCGATCTCGTACGAGGGCGTGCCCTCGGGGGTGCGGGCGTGGATGTGGATCTGCGAGGCGCCCTCGTCGACGGCCCGCCGCGCCTCGGCCGCGTACTCGGCCGGCGTGTAGGGGATCGCCGGGCATTGATCGCGGTTGGCGATCGCTCCGGAGATCGAGCAGCTGATGATCACCGGGTCCGCGAAGGCGCTCATGAGCTCGCACCGCTCGCAGGTTGCTCGTTGCTCGGTTGCTCGTTGCTCGGGGGAGAGAGCGCCGCGGCCAAGTTCGCTTCATGGTGACGTGATCGCAGCTTCGAGGACCTGCTCGCGTACCAACGATGCCGTCGCCCTCTCCGACGACCTGCGGACGGTCGTCGGTGCACTGGCCCTCGCTCGGACCAGTGGACGCTGGGCGTGCAGCTGACTTCGCTCGGCCGATTCGGTCGGAGCGAACATCGCGGAGGCGTTCGGTCGCATCGCGCACGCGCCGACCAGCTCCGGCTTCCTGCTGATCGCACGAGGCTCGGCCGAACGAGACTCCAGCACTGGATCGAGCGCGCGCGTGCGCCGATCGCTGCATCGCAGAGCGACGAACTTCCGCGGCCGAGCCTGCGCAGCGTCGGCCGCCTCACTCAACGGCCTGCACCGATCGCGCATCGAGCCAGAGCTCGAGCGACGAGCAACTAGCAACGTGCACGGTCGCTCATACCGGCATCACCCCGTGCTTGCGCCACGGGCGCTCGACCCGCTTACCGGTGGCCATCCGCAAGCCGCGGATGATCGTCGGGCGGGTCTCGCGCGGGTCGATGACGTCGTCGATCAGCGCGTTCTTCGCCGCGATGTAGACGTCGATCTGCTCGCGGACCGCGTTCAGCATCTGCTCGCGGGTGGCATCGGGGTCATCCGAGGCCTCGATCGCGGAGCGGCCGATGATGTTGACCGCGCCCTCGGCGCCCATCACGGAGATCTCGGCGCTCGGCCAGGCGACGATCAGGTCCGGCTCGTAGGCCTTGCCGTTCATGACGTAATAGCCGGCGCCGTAGGCCTTGCGGATCACCACGGTCACCTTCGGGACCGTCGCTCGCGAGATCGCGTAGAGCATCTTCGCCCCGTGGCGGATGATCCCGGCGTGCTCGACCTTCGAGCCGACCATGAACCCCGGCACGTCCTGGAGGAAGACGAGCGGGATCTCGAACGCGTCGCAGAGGTTGACGAAGCGCGCCGCCTTGTCGGCCGAGTCGTTCTCGAGGATGCCGCCCAGCTGCTTCGGCTGGTTGGCCACGATCCCGACCGGCATCCCGCCGAACCGGGCCAGGCAGGTGATGATCGTGCGCGCGAACCGCGGCTTTAAGTCGAAGTACTCGCCGTCGTCGACGATCTCGCGGATCACGTCGTACATGTCGTACGGGTGGCGGTTCGACTCGGGGACGACGTCGAGCAGCCTCTCCGACATCCGGTCGTCCGGGTCCGCGGTCTCGCGCAGCGGTGGCTTCTGCTCGCAGTTGGAGGGAAAGAAGGAGAGGTAGGTCTTGATCGCCGCGATGCACTCGGCGTCGTCGGCGCACTCGAGGTCACCGACACCCGACTTGCGGCAGTGGACCCTGGCCCCGCCGAGGTCCTCCATCGAGATCTCCTCGCCGGTCACCGCCTTGGTCAGGTGCGGCCCCGCGAGCGCCATCGCCCCCTGGCCGACCACCATCGGGACGAAGTCCGAGAGTCCCGGGATGTAGGCGGTCCCGGCCGCGCAGGGGCCCAGCATCCCGGCGACCAGCGGAACGACGCCCGACATCGTCACCTCCTCGCGAAACAGGTGCCCCGAGCCCGCGAACAGCGAGCCGGTCGCCTCCTGGATCCGCGCTCCGGCAGAGTCGAGCAGCCAGATCAGCGGCATCCGCTTCTGCAGCGCGAGCTCGCGCAGGCGGGCCATCTTGATCTCGCCGGTCATCCCCATCGAGCCCGCCATCACGGTGAAGTCGTAAGCGGCGATCGCGACCGTCCGCCCCTCGACGTCGCCCCAGCCGGTGATCACGCCGTCGGCCGGCGCCTCGCGGCCGTCCATCGCCCGCTGGGAGAAGTGCGGCCCGGCGTGGATCCCCATCTCGACGAAGGTGCCCGCGTCGACCAGCAGGTCGATCCGCTCGCGGGCGGTCAGCTTGCCGGCGTCGTGCTGCTTCTGGATCCTCTCCTCGCCGCCGCCGAGCTTCGCCACCTCGCGGCGCGCGTGCAGGTCGTCGACCAGGCGCTTCAGCCCCGTCTTCTCCCCGGCCTCGGTCTCGGCGGGAGCCTCCGCAGCCTCGCCCGAGTGGTCCTCAGTGGCCACGACGGTCTCCCGTGCAACGAGCAGCGAGCAGCGAGCAACGCATGCCTATCTCCCCTTCCACTCCGGCTCGCGCTTCTCGAAGAAGGCGGTCACGCCCTCGATCGCGTCCTCGGTCGAGAGCTCGATCGTCAGCTGCGAGCGCAGGTAGTCGAGCGCGTCGGCGAGCGGCATGTCCAGCTGCCGCCACATCGCGTCCTTGCCCAAGCGCATGATCAGCGGGGACTTCGAGGCGAGCTTCGCGGCCCACTCCCCCACCGCGGCGTCGAACTCCTCGGCCGCGACGACCTTGTTCACGATCCCCGCCTCGCGCGCCTCCTCGGCGGTCAGCCGCTCGCCGAGCAGGAGCATCTCGTTCGTCTTCTTGCGCGGCACGTTGCGGTAGATCAGCGCCATGATCATGAACGGGAACAGCCCCACGTTGATCTCGGGCGTCCCGAAGCCGGCACCCTCCTTGGCGATGATCAGGTCGCAGGCGAGCGCGATCCCGAGCGCGCCCGCGAGCACGTGCCCGTTGGCGGCGACGATCGAGGGCTTGCCGAGCCGTCCGAGCTCCATGAAGACGTCGGGGAACGCCGCGGTACCCAGGTACTTGTGCGCGGTCGGGGCGTCGGCGGAGAAACCGCCCAGGTTCGCCCCGGAGGAGAAGACCTTCTCGTGCGAGGAGGTGAGCACGACCACCCGCACCCCATCGTCGGCCTTGGCGCCGCGCAGCGCCTCGAGCAGCTCGCGCAGCAGTTGGTCGGAGAGCGAGTTGCGGGTCTCGGGGTCGTCGAGCGTGATCGTGGCGACCTGGTCGGCGACCTCGTAGCGGATCTTCTCGAACTCGGTCAAGAGTAGAAAGTATTACTCTACACTCTCTACTTGTCGAGCAACGGAGGAGTGAGCTGTGGCGACTGCGACCGCGAGCGTGATCAAGCCGGAGCACGAGGGAGCCCGCAAGCACTTCCTGTTCACCGACGAGCACCTCGACCTGCGGGAGTCGATGAGCGCCTGGGTGAAGAAGGAGCTGCACCCCCACCGCAACGAGTGGGAGGAGACGCTGTGGCCGGACGAGATCATGCGCCGCGCCGGCGAGCTCGGCTACCTCGGGCTCTGCTTCCCCGAGGCCTACGGCGGCCAGGGCGGCGACTACTTCTACTCCCTGGTCCGAGCCGAGTGCATGAGCTACTCCGGCTCCGGCGGCACCAACATGGGGTTCGCGGTCCAGACCGACATGGTCCTGCCCCCGGTGCACCTGCTCGGCAGCGAGGAGCAGAAGCAGCGCTACCTCGTCCCCGGGATCAAGGGTGAGCGGATCGGCTGTCTCGGGATCACCGAGCCGGGCGCCGGCTCCGACGTCGCCGGGATCCGCACGAGCGCGATCCGCGACGGCGACGAGTACGTGATCAACGGGGCGAAGACGTTCATCACCAACGGCGCCCGGGCCGACTTCTGCGTGCTGGTGACGAAGACCGATCCCGAGAAGCGCCACGACGGGATCACGCTGTTCCTGGTCGACCTGCGCGACGAGGCCGGCGACACCGCGCCGGGCTTCACGGTGGCGCGCACGCTGGAGAAGATGGGCATGCACGCCTCCGACACCGGCGAGCTCGCGTTCGAGGACATGCGGGTCCCGGCCGACGCGGTCCTCGGCGAGATCGGCAAGGGCTTCTACCACATCTCCTGGGAGCTCCAGGGCGAGCGGCTGGTCGCCGCGGCCGGCTGCTACGCGTCCTGCGAGCGGATGTTCGAGCGCACGCTCGAGTACGCGACCGAGCGCCACGCGTTCGGGCGTCCGATCGGCCGCTTCCAGGCGATCCGCCACAAGTTCGCCGACATGGCGACCAAGATCGAGGCCGCCAAGCAGATGGTCCACGCGACCGCCTGGCGCTTCAAGAACGGCGAGTACCCCGTGCGCGAGATCACCATGGCGAAGCTGTTCGCGACCCGCGTCTGCCACGAGGTCGCCGACGAGTGCGTTCAGATCCACGGTGGCTACGGCTACATGAAGGAGTACGAGATCGAGCGGGCCTACCGCGACCAGCGCCTGAACCGGATCGGCGCCGGCACCGACGAGATCATGCTCGATGTGATCGGGCGGTCGTATGGGCTGTAGGCGCTCGTTGCTCGTTGCGTCCGTTCCAGATGACCTCGCCGACGCTCGCCGCTCGTCCCCACGGACGAGGAGACCGAGATCCGCGCCGCCGTGCGCGGGATCTGCGAGCGCCTCGGCGGGCCCGAGTATCACCGGCGGATCGTCGCCGCCGACGAGCCGCCGCGGGAGCTCTGGAACGCGCTCGCCGGGAAGGGCTACCTCGGCGTCAACCTGCCGGAGCGCTACGGCGGCGGCGGGTTGGGGATGCACGCGCTGCAGACGGTCGGTGAGGAGATCTCGGCCGCCGGCTGCTCGCTGCTGCTGATCGTCGTCTCACCCGCGATCGTCGGCTCGATCCTCGCCCGCCACGGGACCGAGGAGCAGCGCGAGGAGTGGCTGCCCGGGATCGCCGCCGGTCAGACCAAGGTCGCGTTCGCGATCACCGAGCCCGACGCCGGGACCAACTCGCACAACCTCTCGACCGCGGCCACCCGCGACGGCGACGTCTACCGCCTGCGGGGCACCAAGACCTACATCTCGGGGGTGGAGGACGCCGACGCGATCCTCGTCATCGCCCGCAAGCGCGAGGCCGACGGCAGCCTCGGCCTCCCGCTGCTGATGCTCGTCGACGCGGACTCCGCCGGGCTCGAGAGGCAGTTCATCCCCGTCGCCGTGAAGGCGTCGGACAAGCAGTGGACGCTCTATTTCGACGACGTCGAGGTGCCGGCGGACAGGGTCGTCGGCGAGTCGGAGACCGCCGGCCTCAAGGCCGCCTTCGACGGCCTCAACCCGGAGCGGATCATGGGCGCCTCGGTCTCCAACGGAGTCGGCCGCCGAGCCCTGGAGATCGCCGCCGCCTACGCCAACGAGCGGGTCGTGTGGTCGCAGCCGATCGGCGCGCACCAGGGGCTCTCCCACCCGCTCGCCCACGCGAAGATCGAGCTCGAGCTGGCCCGGTTGATGACCCAGAAGGCGGCCGCGCTCTACGACGCCGGCGCCCCGGCCGGCGAGCCGGCCAACATGGCGAAGTACGCGGCCGCAGAGGCCGCGATCAAGTGCGTCGACCAGGCGATCCAGACCCACGGCGGCAACGGATTCGCGCTCGAGTACGGGCTCACCGACATGTACTGGGGCGCCCGTCTCGCCCGCACCGCCCCGGTCTCGCGCGAGATGATCCTCAACTACGTCGCCGAGCACTCGCTCGGCCTCCCGCGCTCGTACTAGCGACCCGCACCGGGCTCAAGCTCCGCCCGCCGCCGCTCGAGGAAGGCGCGCTCGACCGGATTGGCGGCGAGCTCGATCGCGCGCTCATAGGCGGCCACGGCCTCGGGCCGCCGGAGACGGCGCAGGAGGTCGGCGCGGGCGACGTGGTAGGGGCCGTAGGCATCGAGGCCGTCGATCGCCTCGATCAGGGCAAGGCCGCGCTCGGGCCCCTCGGCCATCGCCACCGCGACCGCGCGGTTGAGCTCTACCACCGGTGACGGCCCGAGCTCGGCCAGCCAGCCGTAGAGGTGGACGATCCGGTCCCAATCGGTGTCCGCGGGATCGGCCGCGCGCGCGTGCTCGGCGGCGATCAGCGCCTGGAGCACGTACGGGCTCGGGCCGGCGGCGCGCGCTCGCTCGGCGAGCTCGAGCCCCTCGGTTATCCGCGCGGCGTCCCAGAGCGAGCGGTCCTGATCGGAGAGCAGGACGAGCTCGCCGGCCGCATCGGTGCGCGCCGGGCGCCGGGCGTCGGTGAGGAGCATCAGCGCCAGCAGCGCCGTCACCTCCGGCTCGCGCGGCATCACCTCGGCGAGCACCCGCCCGAGCCGGATCGCCTCGACGCAGAGCTCGGCGCGGACGAGCGAGTCGGAGCCCGACGCCATGTAGCCCTCGTTGAAGATCAGATACAGGGTCGCCAGCACCGAGCCCAGGCGCTCGGGCAACTGCTGCGGAGCGGGGACCGCGTATGGGATCCGAGCGTCGCGGATCTTGCGCTTCGCCCGCACGAGCCGCTGGGCCATCGCGGACTCGGCGACCAGGAACGCCCGTGCGATCTCGGCGGTGGTCAGGCCGCCGAGCGTGCGCAGGGTGAGCGCGATCCGCGCCTCGGGCGCAAGCGCCGGGTGACAGCAGGTGAAGATCAGCCGCAGGCGGTCGTCGGGGAACACCTCCGCAGGCACCGTGAGCTCGAGCTCGTCGGGGGGCCGCAGCGCCTCGAGCGCCTCGAGCTCGGGCCGCTTCGAGGCCAGCGTGCGGTCGCGGCGCAGGCGGTCGATCGCCTTGTTGCGGGCGACCCGGGTGATCCAGGCGCCCGGGTTCGCCGGCACCCCGTCCGCCGGCCAGCGCTCGAGCGCGACCAGGAAGGCTTCCTGCACGGCCTCCTCGGCGGCGTCGAAGTCGCCGAGCACGCCGATCAGCGTCGCGACCGCCCGTCCCGACTCCTCGCGGAACAGGCGGTCGACGACCTGCGGATCCTCTACGAGGACGCCTCCGCGGACTTCGGCTCCTCGTAGCCGAACTGCGTGTAGTCCATCACCGGCCGCACCTCGACGCCGCCGCCCGAGACCGGCACCTTCTTCGCCCACTCGAGCGCCTCGTCGAGGTTCTCGCACTCGATCAGGTAGAAGCCGCCCACCTGCTCCTTGGTCTCGGCGAACGGCCCGTCGGTGACCACCCGCTCGCTCGCCCTCGACCCGCACGGTGGTCGCGGTCGCGCTCTCCTGCAGACCTTCGCCGGCGATGAACGCCCCAGCCTCCTCCAGCGCCTTGCCGAACTCCTGCCAGACACCGATCTCGGCCTGCATCTGCTCGGGCGTGACGTCCTCCCAGCCACTCTCCTCGCCGATCAGTGTGAGCATGTACTTCATCAACGCCTCCTTGGCTTCACGCGGCGTCCCTACGATGCCGCTCTCACCCTAGCGACGAACGAGGGAGCCCGAGATCGACACGCTCGCCCACATCCGCAGCTACTACGAGGCGCTCAACACGGGCGACGTCGACCGGATCGCGGCCCACTTCACCGACGATGCCGTCCACTACTACACCCGCCTCGGCCCGCACCGCGGCCGCGAGATCGCCGAGAACGCCCGCTGGGGGATCGAGCGGCTCGACGGACAGTGGTGGTTCGAGCACGGGATCGCCGACGGAGACGAGGCGGTGATCGAGTGGACGATGACCTGGCGAGACCCGAAGTCCGGCACCCGCCGCCTCAATCGGGGAACGGAGTGGTTTCGCCTCGAGGACGGCCGAATCGCCGAGGTCCGCGCCTACCATCACGGCGATTCCGGCAACCCGACGGGTGACCTGCTCGGCTTCGACTTCGCCGGCCGCGGTTACACGACGCTCGAGGAGACCCGCTAGGGCTGAACCAGGTCCGCGTCCTCGGCACCCTTGGTGCCCTCATCGCCGGCCACGCTTGACACGGTGAGCGCACCGGACTCGCCGATCTTCGCCGTCAGCTTGAGCACCTGGCCCGGCTTCAGCGAGGCGACCCGGATCCGCTTCGGGATCGCCAGCGCGATGTCCTCGCCGGACTCGCGCAGGTCGTCGGCGGAGACGATCAGCTTGCGCGAGCCGCGGCAGACACCCTCGACGATCGCCTCGACGTCGGTGGAGGTGGCCGACCCGCCCTCGACCACGCGCAGGCCGGCCTGCTCGAGCGTCACGGGCGGCGGCTTCGGCTGGGCCGGCGGCGCCCCGCACCCCTCCTCACCCGGCGCGCTCTGCGCGAGCGGCTCCGGGTGGTCGGCGATCCTGGCCTCGACCTCGACCCGCTCTCCGATCTCCGGCGGGGTCCGCTGGGGTCCGCCGCGGACCAGCAGCGATGCACCCGGCCCGGAGACGGTGTAGGCGCCGGTGACGGGGTCGCGGAAGCTGACCGTGCCGGCGAGCTCCGCTCGGCCACGGGTCTTGCCCTCCTTGCGCTTCGCCTCCTCGACGTACGTGCCGTTGGCGAGCTGGCCGGCCTCGACCTCGACCACCTTGCCGACCTGCGGGGGCTGTCGCGAGTGGACCGCCGCCAGGCTCCCGTCGTCGGCGGCGATGGTGTAGCTGAGCGCCTCGGGGTTGCGATGGACGACGGTGCCGCTGAGCATCGTCGCCGGCGCCTCGTCCGCCCCCGTCTCGGTCGACGTCTGCCCCTCGTCGGTGGTCGTCACCGGCGGCGCGGTCGTCGTCGGGGCGGGAGCGATCGGCGGCGTGGTCACCGGGGCGGGGGCGAGCGAATCGAGCGGGGGCGGGGCCGGAGGCGAGTCCACGGGCGCCGCGCCGCCGCCGTCGTCGCCTCCGTTCTGCCCGGGCTTCGTGCGGCCGCCACGCGCCGCGTCGGGAGCGAGCGCCGTCTGCGGCGCCGGCGCGGGAACCTGGATCACCACGGGCTTGGAGGTCCCGAGGCTGCCCTCGGTCCCGGGGCCGATCGCCACCCCGACGAAGAGCCCGAAGCCGAGCGCCACCGCCGACATCGGCGCGGTCCACCGACGGTCGATCACCGGCAGGGCGGCCCAGCGCAGCGACGCGAACCTCGCGATCGAGGCGCGGTCGGGCCGCAGCGGGCCCCGCACGAGCCTGCCCGGGAGCCTCATCCCGCGCTCCCTCCGGGGATCGGGGTCGCGTTCGGCGCGGCCGACGAGGAGGCGCCGGCCGGTGGCGCCACGCCGGCGCCGCAGCGCCCGCAGAACTGGGCCCCGGCTCCGAGCGGTGCGCCGCAGGACCGGCAGGCGGCGGTCGCGTTCGGGGTCGACCCGATCGCGAGCGCCTGCTCGACCGCGGTCAGCTCGGCATCGACGGCCTGCAGGTCGGCGGCGCGGCGGACGACCACGTCGAGGCGGAAATGGTCACGAATCGCCATCTCGTAGA
The DNA here is from genome assembly GCA_963733075.1 of uncultured Solirubrobacterales bacterium. Lineage (GTDB taxonomy): Bacteria > Actinomycetota > Thermoleophilia > Solirubrobacterales > 70-9 > WHSW01. The sequence goes on from CAVTCA010000013.1 coordinate 67,662, forward strand.
CGAGGCCCCCGAGGTCGGACTCCAGCTCCCCGTAGCGCCTGGCGAGCTGCTCGCGCCGCCGCTCGAGCTCCGCGCCCGCACCCGGCTGAGCCGCCGGTGCGCCGGCGGCCGCCGGCTGGACCGCCTGAGGTTGCGGGGCGGCGCGGCTGAACGGCCTGGGGTTGCGCGGCGGGCGCGGGCGCCGCCGGCGGCAGCGGCTTGGGGCGGGGCCGGCGCGTTCGCGCCCGCCGGCGCGGGTCCGGGGCCGAGGCTTGAAGTAGGGCTTCAGCCGCTGGATCGGGCCCGGGCTCACTCTCGGCCTCCGGTGGGATCGGCGGCGGCGTGATCTCGCTCTCGCCGCCGCCGGGGACGACAGCGCCGAGATCCGGCGGGGCCGCGTCGCCGGCCGGCGGCTGATCGCCGCCGGAGACCTCGGTCACCGCGGCCGACGGAAAGCTCTTTCGCAGGCCCTTGAGCGCCACCTCGGCCGACTTGCGGTCGGTGTAGACGCCCGAGTAGATCACGTAGTTGCCCGGCGGCAGGCTCGCATAGAGATCCGAATCGAGCACCGCGGCGTCGATCGCCCCCTCGGTGACGGCGGTCTGCTTCGCCACGTCGACGTTCTCGGCGGTGGCGCCGTCCTTGGGCACCGTGCTGAGCTGGATCGTGAACCCGTCGGTGCCCTGCGGCCACTCGCTGGTCACGTCCGACCCGCCGCCGCTTTCGCCGCTCGACGTCCGGTGCGCCCGTGGTCGCCGCGTCGCCGACCTGGATCGTCGGCGCCGGAGTCGGCTCGTCATCGGTGCCGCCGCGACCGATCAACACCCCGATCAACAGCATCCCGCCGAGCAGCGCGATCCCGATCACCGCCGCCAGCGGCGAGACGTCGGCGGGCCGTCCCGAGTCCGCGGTGGACGCCGCCGTGGTCGCGGCGGTCGGCGCCGGCTCGGCCGTCGCCGTCCCGGCGGCGGGCGCAACCCGCGGCTCGCCGCGGCGCGTGCCGCAGCTGAGGCAGTAGCGCTGGTCCGCCGCGAGCGGAGCGCCGCAGCTCGCGCACGGCTCGCCCACGGACCCCGCGACCGGGGTCGGAGGCTGCTGGGTCGTCGCCATCACCCGTATTCAACAACCTCCACGCGGCGATGTTCCGCCCGCAAAGGCGCGCGTTACGCTGCGCCCAGAGTGACGGTGGTCAAGGACAGCGGCGAGCGGGCGGTCCTGCCCCCGTTCACCGACGAGCACACCCAGCTGCGCGAGACGCATCAACCGCTGGGTCAGCGAGGAGATCGTCCCCCACGTCGACGAGTGGGAGGCGGCGCGGGAGTTCCCGCGCGAGCTCTACGTGCGCGCGGGCGAGCTCGGCTTTCTCGGGCTCAAGTACCCGACCGAGCTCGGCGGCCAGGGCGGCGACTACGTCCACGACGCGGTGTGGGCCGAGGAGCTCGCCGCCGCCGGCGCCTCGGGCGGCGTCGGCGCCGGGCTCGGGGCCCATACCGGGATCGCCACCCCTCCCGTCTACCGGTTCGGCACCCCCGACCAGCACGAGCGCTTCCTGCGCCCGGCGATCCGCGGGGAGCGGGTCGCCGCCCTCGGGATCACCGAGCCCGGCGCCGGCTCCGACGTCGCCTCGATCAGGACGATGGCGCGGCCGGTCGACGGCGGCTACGTCGTCAACGGATCGAAGACCTTCATCACCAACGGCGCCCGCGCGGACTTCCTCGTCTGCGCGGTGAAGACGACCGAGGACGGTGGCCACGAGGGGATCTCGTTCCTGATCCTCGAGCGCGAGATGCCCGGCTACGAGGTCGTCGGCAAGCTCGAGAAGATGGGCTGGCACTCGTCGGACACGGCCGAGCTGTCGTTCACCGACGTCGAGGTCCCGGCGGAGAACCTGCTCGGCGACGAGAACCGTGGCTTCTACCTGATCATGGAGAACTTCGCCTGGGAGCGGCTGCTGATGGCCCTCGGGGCGGTCGGCGCGATGCGACGGCTGCTCGGGAGGGCGATCGAGTACGCCGGCGAGCGCGAGGCGTTCGGGCGGCCGATCGGCAGCCTGCAGGCGATCCGCCACAAGATCGCCGAGATCGGCGTCAAGGCCGAGGTCGGGCGGGCGCTCACCTACCACGCCCTGCGCCGTTACGTCGCCGGCGAGGGACAAGCGGTCATCCCCGACGTCACCAAGGCGAAGCTCTACACGCAGCGCGCCTGCGTCGAGGTCGCCGACGAGTGCGTGCAGATCTTCGGCGGCTACGGCTACATGCGCGAGTACGGCATCGAGCGGGCGCTTCGCGACGCCCGCCTCGGCCCGATCGGCGGTGGCACCGACGAGGTCATGCGCGAGATCCTCGGGCGCCAGCTCGGGCTGTGAGGCGCATAGAGTCCCCGACCCTGACACCAGCCGACGAAACGACAGGAGTGAATCGAGAACATGGGATTGCTTGAGGGCAAGGCCGCGATCGTCACCGGCTCGGCGCGCGGGATCGGCCGCGCGACGGCGGAGCGGTTCATCAGCGAGGGCGCCAAGGTCCTGATCAACGACATCGACGGTGACGTCGCCGAACAGGCAGCGTCGGAGATCGAGGGCGAGACCGCGGTCTACGCCGGTGACCTGACCGAGCCGGGCGTGCCCGAGGAGCTGGTCGAGAAGGCGATCGACGCCTTCGGCGAGGTCGACATCATCGTCAACAACGCCGGCTACACCTGGGACGGGGTCGTCCACCGGATGACCGACGAGCAGTTCCAGGCGATGCTCGACATCCACACGATCGTCCCCTTCCGCGTCGTCCGCGCGATCGCCCCGCACTGGCGCGAGGCGGCGAAGGCGGAGCGAAACGAGGGCGTCGAGCGGTTTCGCAAGATCGTCAACGTCTCGTCGATCTCGGGAACGATGGGCAACGCGGGCCAGGTCAACTACTCGGCTGCCAAGGCCGGGGTGGTCGGGTTCACGAAGACGCTGGCGAAGGAGTGGGGCGGGTTCAAGATCAACTGCAACGCGGTCGCCTTCGGCTTCATCGAGACGCGCCTGACCCAGGCGAAGGAGAAGGGTGAGACGCTCGAGGTCGGCGACGGCGAGCAGGTCGAGCTCGGGATCCCCGAGCAGATGCGGGCGATGGCCTCGGCGATCATCCCGCTCGGGCGCCCGGCCCAGCCGGAGGAGGCCGCCGCGCCGGTGCTCTTCCTGAGCTCGGAGCTCTCCAACTACGTCCACGGTCAGTGCCTCAACGTCACCGGCGGGCAGTTCGGCGGCATGTACACGTAAGGGCGCTCTGCCACCACCACCACCCGCTCGGTCCGGTCGGTCGGACTGAGACGAAGTGCCGCGCGGGACGTAGTCTGGGGCATGCGTGGATTGCTCACGGCGATCGCGGTGGCGCTGGTCGGGGCCGGGTGCGGCTCGGACCCGGAGCCGTCGACGACCGCAGAGCAGCCGGATGCGTCGCCGTCGGAGGTGACCCGCGTCGCGGCGCTCGGCGACTCGATCACCGCCGGCAACCCGGGCTATGACCCCGACCCCGCCCAGCGCCTGCGGTTCGGCTTCGGCGACGACGAGCGCAGTCAGTACGAGTACTGGGCCGAACGGGCAGCACCGGGCATCGACCTGCGCAACTGCGGCGTCTTCGGCGAGCGCACGGACGAGATCGCGGAGCGACTCGACGCCTGCGCCGAGGGCGCCGACGCGTTGATCGTCCAGGGAGGGATCAATGACATCGCACAGGGCAGGCCGGTGGCCGACGCGGCCGGTGACCTGAGCTCGATGGCCGAGCGCGGCCGGGCGCTCGGGCTCGAGGTCTACCTCACGAACGTGCTGCCGTGGAACAACGGCCATCCGGGCGCCGATCAGCGGATCGCCCAACTCAATCGCCGGATCGCGGCGATCGGCCGCGAGCAGGGCGTGCCGGTGATCGACTTCCACGGCGGCGCTCGAGGACCCCGACGAGCCGGCACGATGACCGGCCACGCTGACCGCCGACGGCGACCATCCGTCGATCGCGGGCTACCGCGTCCTCGGCGCGCTGGTCGCGCGCGAGCTGACGTCGCGCGGCTGATCGCGGCCCCTCAATGGGGGCACGACGCGCGGCCGCCGCGGGTTGCGGCCGTGGGGTTCACCGGTTAGGGTCGATCCTTGTGAAGGGAATGCCTGTGAGCGCCGGGTTCGTGGCGACGCTGGCGACGCTCATCCTCCTTCCCCCCGCCGCGCACGGAGCCAGAGGCACGAACCCGATCCCGCCCGGCTGTGACCCCTTCGCGCTCAGCGGACCCGGCGACGGCGCGCGTCGACATCTCCGAGGGCGCCCCGGCCGAGCTGATCGAGCCGAACGTCGAGCAGGCATACCGGCGGGCGCTGGCGCGCTGGCCCCGCGGCGAGCCCCCCGAGGCGCGCGTCGCGGGCCCGATCCGCGTCGGGGTATATGTCCACGTGATCCAGGAGGGTCCCGGTGTCGGGGTGATCCCGCCCGAGCGGATCGCGAGCCAGATCGACGTCCTCAACAGCGCCTTCAACGGGACGACGGGTGGCGATAACACCGGCATCACCTTCGAGCTGGTCGACACGGACGTGACCGTCAACGCCGACTGGTCGCCGCTCGAGCAGTTCTCGCCCGAGGAGACGGCGATGAAGGCCGCGCTCCGCGAGGGAGGCGCCCGCGCGCTCAACCTCTACGTCGTCGACCTCCCGCCGCCCGCGCTCGGCTGGGGCATCTTCCCGCAGGTCTATGACAACTTGCCGAGCCTGGACGGGGTCGTGGTCGAGAACGACTCCCTCCCGGGAGGCCCGCCGCCGTACGGCGAGGGCGACACGGCGACCCACGAGGCGGGTCACTGGCTCGGCCTCTTCCACACCTTCCAGGGGGGCTGCACCCCCCGGGCGACTTCGTCGACGACACGCCGGCCGAGTCGGCCGACCAGCTGGTGGTGGGCTGTCCCGTCGGCAGGGACACCTGCCCCGCCGCTGCGGGGCTCGACCCGGTGCAGAACTTCATGTCCTACACCGACGACGCCTGCATCGACCGGTTCACGCCCGGGCAGACCGAGCGCATGCACCAGCTGACCGGGGAGTTTCGCAACGGCCCGCCCACCGCGTCAGCGCAGCGGATCTCGACCCTGGCCGGCAGATCGGTCGTGGTCAGGGTCAAGGCGAGCGATCCCGACGAGGACGTGATCTCGCACTCGGTAACCGATCCACCGGACCACGGCAGGGTCCAGCGCCGCGGCGCGGCGGCCTTCACCTACGAGCCGAGGGCGGGTTACCGCGGTCGCGATTCGTTCACGGTCCAGGCGGCGGACGTCTTCGGGGTCACGGATGAGGCGACGATCCGCGTGGAGGTGGACCGCGGTCTCGCTCTGAAGGCGGACCGAAGGCAGAGGGTCCGCAGGCTGCTCGGTCACCGGCAGCTGCGGGAACGACGAGTGCAGCGTCGTCGCGACGGGGAAGATCGTCGCTCGAGACCCGGGCGCAGGCAAGGTCGCCCGGGCGGCGAGGACGTTCAAGCTCAAGCGGGCCTCGGGTCAGGCCCAGCCGAACGGCTCGGCGAAGCTGCGGCTGAGGGTCGCGAGGTCGAAGCGCCGGCTCCTGGGCCTGCTCGAGGACGGCTGGCGCGCGAAGGCCAAGGTCACGGTGACCGCGACCGGCCCGAGCGACCAGAAGTCGACGGAGAAGACGTCGATCGTCGTCACCCGGTAGCGCGCCCGCGGCGACGGATCGGCGTAGCCTGCGGCCGATGACCACCGCCGCCCCGGTTCCCGCCTACGCGATCCCGCAGGAGTTCGAGGACTTCCGCGAGACGATCCGCAAGATGGTGGTCGAGCGGGTCGCGCCGCGGGCCGCCGAGATCGACGAGCGGGCCGAGTACCCGGCCGACATCCGCGAGCTGTTCGCGGAGCACGACCTGCTCGGGCTGCCGTTCGAGCCCGAGCACGGCGGGACCGGTACCGGGACCCTGATGCTCAACATCGCGGTCGAGGAGGTGGCGAAGGCGTGCGCATCCTCGGCGCTGATCCTGATGGTCCAGGAGCTGGGAACGCTCCCGATCCGCCTGTTCGGCTCGGACGAGCTCAAGCAGCGCTTCCTGCCCAGGTGCGCCGCGGGCGAGTGGACCCCGGCGTTCGCGCTCTCGGAGCCCGACGCCGGCTCCGATCCCGGCGGCATGCGCACCAAGGCCGTCCGCGACGGCGACGAGTGGGTGATCGACGGGACCAAGAACTGGATCTCCAACCTCGGCGTCGCCGACTTCTACATCTGCTTCGCGGTCACCAACCCGGACGAGGGCCACTCGCGAGGGATCTCCGCGTTCGTGGTCGAGGCCGACCGGCCGGGCTTCGAGGTCGGCAAGCTCGAGCACAAGATGGGGATCCGCGGCTCGCCCACCGGCCAGCCGATCTTCGACAACGTCCGCGTCCCGGCCGAGAACCTGATCGGGGAGGAGAACCAGGGGTTCAAGGTGGCGATGGGAACGCTCGACCGCTCCCGCCTCGGGGTCGCCGCGCAAGCGGTCGGGATCGCCCAGGGCGCGACCGACTACGCCGCCGCCTACGCCCAGGAGCGCAAGCAGTTCGGCAAGCCGATCGCGGCGTTCCAGGGGATCCAGTTCAAGCTCGCCGAGATGGAGTCACGCACCGCCGCCGCGCGCGAGCTGCTCTACCGCGCCTGCTCGAAGGTCGACTCCGGGGACGCCGACATGGGCAAGTACTCGGCGATGGCCAAGCTGATCGCCTCCGACACCGCGATGGAGGTGACCACGGAGGCGGTCCAGGTGCTCGGCGGCTACGGCTACGTCAGCGAGTACCCGGTCGAGCGGATGATGCGCGACGCGAAGATCACCCAGATCTACGAGGGCACGAACGAGATCCAGCGCCTGGTGATCGCCCGCACGCTGGGCTGAGCTCGCGCGGCGGCGTCCTCGCCCGCTCCGCCGCCCCGAGCCACTCGAGGGGCAACTTCGCCTCGAATAGGAGGGTCAACCAGCCACTCGATTCAGCGCGAGCCGTAGGTCGGCCTCCAGGGCGTCGGGTTTCGTGTGCAACCGCCGCCAGGTGACGCGGGCGGTCCGAAAGCCGGCACCGAGCAGAGCGAGGTCACGCGCGCGATCGATCTCGAACGCCTGCGCGTCGGAGTGGTGAAGGCGGCTGTCGAGCTCGACGACCAAGCGAGCCGAGCGCCACAGGCAGTCGACCTCGAACCTGCGCCCCGCAACCTCGAGCACCGCGTTGAGCTCGGGTCGGGGCATGGAGCGCTCTTCGAGGTACTCGAGAAAGCGCAGCTCGAGATCGCTCCGAGCCAGGTCCTGGCCAAGGCGGTGAGACGCGACGACGGCACGCAGATTCCGAATCCCGCGCCGTCCCGGGTAACGAAAGATCAGCTCGGGCAGTGAGGGCGAGTCGGCAAGTGCCCGGTGCTCGGCGATGTTCACCGCCTGCTTCAGGCGCACCCGGCTGACAACGGCGGCGAGGTCGAGGAGGGTGCGGGCGACGGTCGTCACCGGAACTCCGGCGTGCTCGGTGACCTCGTCGTCAGCGAGCGTATCCCGGTGAAAGACGATGCCGGCACGGGCAGCGCGCCGAACCGCGACGGTCACGTCGGCTCGCGGGCGCGAGAGCCCGGTCAGCTCCCAGAGATCAGCCGCCGAGCGGTAGCTGAGCACTGCCCCTGATCCGCCGGCCAGGACGCCGGCGCTCCACCGACCCTCGACGGTCAGCAACCGGTGGCCGACCGCGTAGACGCCGCGATGGACGATCGCGAGCCGACCGTGCGCGATCCAGCGATCGATCGTTGCGCTTCCCAGCCCCAGCTCGACCAGCTGTCGGCGAGCGACGACGCCGTGTTGCCTCCCGGCGAGTTCCAGGATCGCCAGCCCCACCCGCCGAAGAGCAACTTCGCCCCGAATACGAGGGTCAACGTGCCACTCGGCCTGCATCGCGCCAGCGTGGCGCGACGGAGCGCGCGGGTGGCACGCGAACTGTGCCGAACCGTGTCGGGTCCCCTACGGGGGCGAGTCGCCCGCGCCCCGCGCGCCCGCTCGACCGTCCCCGCGCCCCGCGGCGTCGCCGCCGACTACGTCCGTGACCCGCCCGCCGGGCAGGGCGATCAGCGCGACGGCGAAGATCATCGCCACCAGCACCAGCCGCTTGTTCGACCCAGCGTCGGTCAAACCCGGGCTCAGCTTGAGGACGGCTTCGGACGGCGCTGCTCGGCGGGAGGCTCGCCGGTGTCGCCGTAGACCCCGGGCGGCCAGCGGCCGAACCAGTTGTCGCGGGCGCCGTCGATCGTGATCGTCGTCCCGGAGAAGAAGTCCCCCGCGGGGGAGGCGAGATAGGCGATCAGCCACGCCATCTCCTCCTCGGTGCCGAGTCGCTGCAGGGGCACGGTCGCGGGCACCGCCTCGACCACCTCCGGCGGGTACTTGGTCCGCAGGGTCTCGGTGTCGAACTGCCCCGCGGCGATCGCGCAGGCGCGAATCCCGAACCGTGCCCACTCGACCGAGAGGGTTCGCATCATGTTCTCGACCGCCGCCCGCGCCGCTCCCGAGTGCACCATCCCAGGCATCCCGTTGTGGGGGGAGAGGGTGACGCTGAGGACCTTGCCATGCCGCTGAGGGATGAATGCCTTGGTCGCGGCCGCGTGGGTCATCAGCCAGGTGCCGAGCACGTTGAGCTCGATCACGGTGCGAAAGCCCTTCGGCGAGATCGCCTCCGCCGGGCTCAGGAACTGGCCCCCGGCGTTGTTGACGAGGACGTCGAGGCGCCCGTGCCGCTCGAGCACGCCGTCGAACAGCGCGCCGACGGCATCCTCGTCGCGAATGTCCGCCGCCACGGCCTCGGCGCTGCCGGCGAGCGGCTCGACCGCGGCCGTCATCTCCTCGAGCGGCTCGAGTCGGCGGCCGCAGCCGACGACCGTCGCGCCCAGCCGGGCGAGCTCGAGCGCCGTCTCGCGGCCGAGCCCGGTGCCGGCACCCGAAACGACGCAGACCGTGTCGGCGAGCAGCCCGGGCGCAAATATTCGCGATCGGTCGCTCGCCATGGCGCAGCCAGGCTATCTGGCTACAGTGGCGGCGCGATGAAGGTCCGCGTCGACACGAAGCCGCTCGACGGACCGCTCCCGGGAGGTCGCGAGGGCGCCACAGTCGTCGTCGAGCCAATCCTCACCGGGACGATGACCTGCCCACGCGCGTTCCTCGAGGGAGCGGGCCGCTTCGCCACCCTGCGGATGCTCGGCGTCGGGACGCCGAAGTCGAAGTGGCTGCAGATCCCGATTCCCGCGTACCTGATCCGCCATCCCGGTCACGGCGCGTTCCTGGTCGACACCGGCCTGCACGCTTCGGTCGCCAGCAAGCCGGCCGAGAACCTCGGCCGGATCATGGGCGGGCGCTCGGCGAACCCCGTGATCGAGCCCGGCGAGGACCTCCCGGCGCAGCTTCGCGCGCGCGGGGTCGACCCGAAGGGGCTCAAGCTGGTCGTCCTCACGCACCTGCACTTCGACCACAGCTCGGGGATCTCGCAGTTCCCCACCGCCACCTTCGTGCTCACCAAGCCCGAGTGGGTTGCCGCCTCGACCGACTCGCGGCCCGTCCTGCGCGGCTACCGGCCCTCGCACTACGACTACGCCTTCGACTACCGGACGATCGACTACGACGCCAACGAAGTCAACTCGTACGCGAGCTTCGGCCGCACCTTCGACCTGTTCGGCGACGGCAGCGTCCGGCTCGCCTCGACCCCGGGGCACAGCGCGGGGCATCAGTCGCTGATCTGCCGCCTGCGCGACCGCGACCTGGTGATCGCCGGCGACGCGATCTACACGATCGGTCAACTCAGCGGGGCGCCCGAGCCGCCGCGGCCGCTCGACCGTCACAACTGGCGCCGCTCGATGCGCGAGCTGCAGCACTTCGCCCGCACCTACCCGCAGGCCGTGATCCTCCCGGGTCACGATCCCGAGCACTTCAAGACGGTCGAAAAGCGTTACGAGTGAGGCTGGGTCCGGGGTGCCGCGGCGGCGGCCGCCCCCTCGCGCAGCGACTTGATCACGCTGCCGCGGCCGCGCTCGTCGAGCGCGGCGTACATCGACTTCACCCGGTCGAAGATCTCCCTCGAGGCGGCGAGCTGCTGTTCCCGCGTCGGGGCCGCGACCGGCTGGAAGCTGAGCGGCTCGCCGTACTGGATCGTCACCTTGGGGAAGCTGAGCCGCTTCCAGGCGCGCACCCCGCGGGAGCCGTGGATCGCCACCGGGACCACCGGCACGCCGGACTCGAGCGCCATCCTGCCGACGCCCGGTTTCGGGTCGCCGAGCGTGCCCGTGCGCGAGCGACCGCCCTCGGCGTACATGAGCACGCAACCGCCGCGCGCGAGGATCGCGTGCGCGGTGATGAACGCCTCCTGGTCGTGGTGGCCCCGGCGGACCGGGAACACGCCACCGTACTTGTAGATGTAGTCGAGGACCCGGTTGCGGCCGTAGAGCTGCGACTTGGCCATGAACCTGATCCGCCGGCGGATGTAGACGCCGGAGAAGAAGTGGTCCATGTTCGAGAAGTGGTTGGGGGCGAGGATCACCGGCCCGGTCGCGGGCACGTTGGGCGCCGAGATCGCGCGGGTGCGGTAGACGAACAGGGAGATCCACGTCGTGATCAACCGGACCGCCTCGTAGACCCAGGTCGGGTCGTGGGTCCGCGACCACTCGTGCACCGGCTGAAACAGCTCGGCCGGCCTGGTCTCCTTGTAGCGCTGCGGCTTCAGGTCTGCCATCGGATCCGGGAGCGGTCCCGGCAGCGGCACTAACCCCCGCGCCGCGTCCGGGTTACTGCGACTCGGGCTCGGCCCAGCCCTTGGCGCGCGCGACCGCCTCGGACCAGCGGCCGAGCAGCCGGGCGCGCTCGTCACGATCGAGCGCCGGCTCGTAGCGGGCCGCCTCGCGCCACATCTCCGACACCTCCTCGGCGCTCCACGTCCCGGCCCCGATCCCGGCCAGGTAGGCGGCGCCGAGCGCCGTCGTCTCGGCGATCTCGGGGACGATCACGGGCGCGCCGAGGACGTCGGCCTGGAACTGCATCAGCCACCGGTTGGCGACCGCCCCCCCGTCGGCCCGCAACTCCGAGAGCTGCTCGCCGGCCGCCTGCTCCTGCGCGCGGACCGCGTCGACGGTCTGGTAGGCGATCCCCTCGAGCGCCGCGCGCGCCAGGTGGGCGCGGGTCGTCCCCCGGGTCAGCCCGACGATCGTCCCGCGCGCGTAGGGGTCCCAGTGGGGGGAACCGAGGCCGGTCAGCGCGGGGACGAAGTAGACGTCGTCGTTGGACTGGAGCGAGGCCGCCATCCGCTCGGTCTCGGCGGCCTCGGCGACCAGCCCGAGCCCGTCGCGCAACCACTGGACCGCGGCGCCGGTCACGAACACCGCCGCCTCGAGCGCGTAGGTGACCTCGTCCGCGATCCCCCACGCCACCGTCGTCAGCAGGCCCTCGCTCGGCCGGGGGACCTCGCCACCCGCGTTCAGGAGCACGAAGCTGCCCGTCCCGTAGGTGTTCTTCGCCATCCCGGGCCGCCCGCAGGCCTGGCCGAAGAGCGCCGCCTGCTGGTCGCCCGCGATCCCGGCGACCGGGACCTCGCCGCCGAACTCCGAGGTGGTGCCGAAGACCCCGGCCGAAGGCAGCGGCTCGGGCAGGCGCCGAGGGTCGACGCCGAGCAGGTCGCACAGCTCCGCATCCCAGCGCAGTGCCTCGATGTCGAACAGCATCGTCCGCGAGGCGTTGGTGAGATCGGTCGCGTGCCGGCCCGTGAGCTTGAACACGAGCCAGGAATCGATCGTGCCGAAGACGGCGTCGCGAGCCTCCGCGACGTTGGCGAGCAGCCACTCGATCTTGGTCCCCGAGAAGTAGGGATCGAGCACCAGCCCGGTGCGCTCCCGGACAAGCTCCTCATAACCGGCCTCGCGCAGCTCGTCGCAGCGCCCGGCGGTGCGCCGGTCCTGCCAGACGAGCGCGTTGTGGACCGGCTCGCCGCCGACGGGGTCCCACGCGACCACCGTCTCGCGCTGGTTGGTGATCCCGATCGCGTCGAGGCTGCCCGGGTCGGCCTTCGCGTCGGCCAGGGCATGCGAAGCGACCCGCTTGGTCACCGCCCAGATCTCGTTCGCGTCGTGCTCGACCCACCCGGGACGGGGGAACTGCTGGCGGAACTCGCTGTAGGCGCGGCCGCGGATGCGGCCGTCACCGTCGAAGACGAGGCATGTCGTCCCGGTCGTCCCCTGATCAATCGCCAGAATCACAGACGGCTGCAAAGCTTCGCATCCCGGCGTCCTCGCCGGATCGTCTCGGTCACGTGGGTATCAACCAGGCTCGCTTCGCCGATCCGCCTGCGTCCTTGGGCTACTCGCTTTTCGCTCGTCTGGACCACCAGACGCGGGCGAAGTCGCGCAGCTGGCGTCCCCGGTGGACGAACCCGGCCAGGCTGCGGCCGGTGGCCCGGTGCTCGAGCTCGAGCTCGAGCTCGGCGACCTCGAACCCGGCGCGCACGGCGTCGATCGTCATCCCGATCTCCATCCCGTAACCGTGGGCGAACGGCAGCACCTCGCGCAGCACCTGCCCTCGCATCGCCCGCTGCCCGGAGATCGGCGCCCCGGCCTCGTACCCGCAGCGGCTGCGGATCGCCCAGCGTGCGAACCGCAGGGCGATTCCGAAGCCGCCCCCGACGCGGTGACGAAACGCGCCCACGGCCAGCTCACAGTCGCCGCTTGCGACCGCCTCGACCAGGCCGCCGAGCTGCGCCGCCGAATCGCCGAGGTCGCCGTCGCAGACCAGGACCAGCTCGGGCTCGCCCGCGTCCCCGAGCGCGGCCCGCGCCGCCGCGGTCACGTTCGCCCCCTTTCCGTGCGGCCGGCCGCGGCTGACGATGCGAGCGCCGTGTGTGAGCGCGACCTCCGCCGTGCCGTCGCCGGAGGCGTCGTCGGCAACCCAGATCTCGGCGCCCGGGAACGCTCGGGCGAGCCCGTCGACGGTGAGACCGATCCGATCGGCCTCGTCGCGGGCGGCGACTATCACCAGCAGCTCGCTCATCGGATCACCGATATTCTCCCGCCCGCGGCGGGGTCGCCTCGCCCGCACGCCCCATGGACGTCGAAGCTCACATCACCGGGACGGTCTGGAAGATCGAGGTCGGCGTCGGCGACCAGGTCTCCGATGGAGACACCGTGGTCATCCTCGAGTCGATGAAGATGGAGATGCCGGTCGAGACCGAGGACGACGGCGTGGTCAAGGAGATCCGCTGCGAGGAGGGGCAGTCGGTTCAGGAGGGCGACGTCCTCGTCGTCCTCGAATGACCGGGCTTGCCTCGGGCAAGCTGATCCTGGACAGGCCCGCCGAGGCGGTCGCCCGGCTCACCCTCAACAACCCGGAGAAGCGCAATCCGCTCGACCACGATCTGCTCGACGCGATCGCCTCGACCCTGCCCGAGCTCGCCGCCGGGATCGAGACCCGTTGCGTGGTGATCACCGGTACCGGGCGCGCGTTCTCGGCCGGCTACGACATCGGGGCGATCCCCGAGCAGTCGTTCGAGCAGGACGCCGAGGCCCTGGTCGCCCACCCCTTCCACGCGGCGATGGGTGCGATCAGCGCTCATCCCTACCCCGATTCTGGCGGCGATCAACGGGCACTGTCTGGGCGGCGGCCTGGAGCTCGCGGTCCGCTGCGATCTGCGCATCTGCGCCGCCGGGGCGAAGCTGGGGATGCCGCCTGCGAAGCTCGGCCTGATCTACGGGCACACCGGGCTCGAGCGCTTCATCGACGTCGTCGGCGTCGCCTACACCCGCGAGCTCTTCCTCACCGGGCGCAACCTGAGCGCCGAGCGCGCCGAGCGGATCGGGCTCGTCAACTGGGCGGTCGACGACGCCGAGGTCGAGCCCGCGGCGCTCGAGCTCGCCGCCGAGATCGCGGCCGGGGCCCCGCTCGCCGCGACGGGGAACAAGCGCGCGATCGAGACCCTCGCGCGCCGTGCCAAGTTGACGCCCGAGCAGGAGGAGGAGCTGATCGAGCTGCGGCGATCCTGCTTCGCCTCGGAGGACTTCCGCGAGGGCATCCGCGCCTTCGCCGAGAAGCGCAAGCCGCGCTGGACCGGTCGGTAGGCGCCCGGCGGCCGCCGGCCCGCGCTAGCTGCAGTAGTGGCCGCTGGCGGGCTCGGGGTCGCGGCCCTTGATCCCGGCGCAGTCGGCCAGCCTCGCGGTCAGCGCGGAGAGCCGCTCGATCAACCCGCCCGGCGGCTGCGGGGCGCCCGGGGCGGCGAGGTTCTCCAGCTCGAACCTGTCCGCTTCGCGATCGTAGAGCTCGACCACGGTCCGCTCGACACAGGCACCGAGCCCGGGCGCGGGGATCACCGTGTGCTCGACGAACAGCCATCTGCCCTGCCGGACGCCGGCGAACTCGCAGGAGATGCCGCGCTCGACGTCCTTGAGCGAGTCGACGTTGAGGTCGAGCTCGTGCAGCAGGGCGCGCCGCCGCGGCCACTCACGGTCGTCGCCGGCGAGCAACTCGACCAGCGAGCGGCCGTCCATCACCCGGCACTCGTCGTCGAGGCAGCTCGGCGCCCCGGCGAGGTCGGTGATCGTCGGCACCAGGTCGATGTTCGAGACCGGCTCGTCGATCGTCGAGACGACCGGCTCGCCGCCGCGATATTTCGGCGGCACCAGCATCGCGAGGGGCATGTGCGCCGCCTCCTCGAACGGCAGCCCCTTGCCACCCGGCAGCCGGTGCTCGCCGTGGAAGGTCCCGTTGTCCGAGGCGAAGATGATCACGGTGTCCTCGCTCTCGCCCGAGGCCTCGATCGCGTCGATGATCCTGCCGATGCTGCGGTCGAGACTGCGAATCGCGCCGAGCCTGCACTCGTAGCGCAACGCCAGCTCGGCGAGCTGCTCGGCGGTGAGCTCGGACTTGCCGGAGACGAAGGCGGGCTTGTCGGAGACGTCGCGCTCGTTGACCGAGGGCGAGTTCGGCAGGCCTACGCCGGTGAACCGGCGCAGGTCCTCGGGCTCCGGCACCGCCTCCCCGCCGCAGCGCCCGCCGCTCTCGTACCGGTAGTTCTCGACGTGCGGGGCGAACTCGTTGACCTGCAGGTAATAGGGCGCGTCGTGGGGGGCGAGCTTGCCGATCAGGTCAACCGATGTGTCGGCGATCCAGTCGGTGAGGTAGGTGTCCCGCCTGTACTTGTCCTTGTTGCCGTTGTTGGAGGCCTTGAACCGGTAGTAGCCGTGGGCGCCGACCAGCCCGTGCCACTTGCTCCACCCGGGCGGCACCTCCTCGTGGGCCTCGACCGTCTTCTCGTAGCCGTTCAGCCACTTCCCGACCAGGGCGGTCTCATAGCCGACGGCCTGCAGCCAGCTCGGCAGGATGTTCTCGGGCTCCCGCAGCAGCCCGTAGCCGGGGACGTTGGAGAGGACGCCGTTGTTGTGCCCGTACTGACCGGTGAGCATCGCCGCGCGCGACGGGCAGCAGAGCGGCGTCGCGACGTGGAACTGGGTGAACTCGGTGCCGGGGTCCGCGATCAGCTTGCGCGTCCGGCGCATGTAGCGACGGTTGAACTGCGCGAGGTTCTGGTCGTCGGTGAGGATGAAGACGAAGTTCGGCTGCTCGCCGTAGCGGGGGTCGGGCTCGACCTCGGGCCCGTCGTCGCCGCCGCAGCCGCCGGCCACCGCGGCGATCGCCGCGGCGAGGGCCGCGGCGATCGCGACGCGGCTCACTTGCACAGCTTCACATTCTCCGCGAGGCCGAGGCGCCGGCCGTCGTCGAACAGCGCCTTCGCGGTCACCGTGGCGGGCGCCGGGAGCTCGGACCGCAACGCCGACTCGCCGACCGGGAGCTCGAACGGACGGGTCGGTGTCCTCGCCGACGGCGTCCTTGCCGGCGCGGAAGGTGACGCTCACGATCCGGCCCTCGTCGGGGCTCGTGAACCTCGCGGTCACCGGCGGCGACAGGCAGCCGTTCTTGCCGACCCCGCCGTTGGTGAAGCCGAGGTTGCCGGTCGGCGCGCCGAGGCAGCCCGCGCCCGAGCAGTCGATCAGGCTGTCGAGCTCGTTGCCGAGCTGCGCGACCACGCTCGCGTAGGCGGGGTCGTTGGCGCGGTTGTCGAGCTGGGAGGGGTCGGCGTAGGTGTCGTAGAGCTCCTTCTCGACCGTATCCGGGTCCTGGTCGCCGTTCCACTCCGTGTACAGGTAGCGCGAGGTGCGCACGCCGAGGATCTGCTCGCCGGCGTAGGCCTCGAACAGGATCGCGCGACCGCGCTCGAGCTTGGGGTTGAGCAGGCTCGGGAGCAGCGACTGGCCGTCCTGGGGCAGCCCCGGGCTGGCGCCGCTGAGCTCGAGGATGGTCGAGGTCAGGTCGGCGTTGACGACCACGTCGTTGGAGCTTTCCCCGCGGGGGATGCCCGGTCCGCGGGCGATGAACGGCACCCGCGCCGACTCCTCGTACAGGTAGCGCTTGTTGTCGCGGATCCGATGCTCACCGCGCAGGAAGCCGTTGTCGGACAAGAAGAAGACGTAGGTGTCCTTGCGGACCCCGTCGCGCTTCAGCTCCTTGAGCAGCGCGCCGACGCTCTCGTCCACCGCGAGCAGCGACTCCCACGCGCAGCGGCGCTTGCGCAGGGTGTCGGAGACCTGGCCCTCGGTCAGGTACTGCTTCTCGGCCACGGCGGACGGCTTGTCGGCGACGTCGGCCTCGTTGAACGAGGGCGGCAACGTGTCCTTGAACTTCCCCTTCAGGGTCGAGAGGTGCCGCGGGGCGGGAACCGCGGCGCGGTTGCAGGAGCGCCCGGGGTCACCGCCGCCGCCGCCGTGGGGCGCGGCGTAGCCGAGCTCGAGGAAGAACGGGGTCTCGGTCCTGGCGTTGGCGCGGATGAAGCGCTTCGCCTTGTTGGTGAACTTGTCGGTGCTGTAGTCCTCCTCGGCGTCGGTGTACTGCTTCAGGGACCCGTTGTGGTTGAGCGTGTAGCTGAAGTACTGGGCCCGCGAGGGAGCGAGGACGTGCCAGTCGTCCCAGCCCGCGGGCACGTCGCTGGGGACGGTGCCGTACTCGTCGGGCTCCGCGTATCCGTTCAGGTACTTGCCGACGTACGAGGTCCGGTAGCCGGCGGCCTGCATCCACAGCGGCAGGTAGTTCCCGCCGTGGAGCTCGTTGAAGACGCCGTAGCCACCGTCGGGGGGTGAGTTCGAGATCACGTTGTGGTTGTGGGCGTACTGGCCCGTGAGGATCGTCGACCGCGACGGGCAGCAGAGCGGGAAGTTGGCGTAGAAGCGCTTCATCGTCACGCCCTTGCGCTTCAGCTCCTTGCCGACGGTCTTCATCACCCGCATCGAGCGCGACTCCTGGTCGTCGGTGAGCAGGACGATGATGTTCGGCTTCGCGGCCGCCTGCGCGCCGGCAACGGGGGGGCGGGCGGCCGAGCCGCCGAGACCAAGCGCGACCGCGACGGCGAGCCCGAGCAGGGTGCCGCCGGCCGCGAATAGGCGCGGCCATCGTCGGATCGAGTCGATCGGCGCTTGTGCGGGCACTTTGGAGCTCATGCGAGCGCGGGCTTCCGGGCCCCCTGGCGCCGAAACACCGGGCACGCCTGCAAGTCGCGGCCACGGGCGCGGGCGCCGGGGCGGCAGGATAGCGAGGCGTGGCCGCGCCCCCGAGTCACATACGGTGCGGCGGATGAACGCGCCCGGCCCCGCGCGGCTCGCCGCCTCGGACCCGGTCATGGCCGGGCTCGTGGACCGGCTCGGCGCCCTTTCGCTCGACACCCGCCGCCGGCGGCGGCCCGCCGTCGACGCCTACGGAACGTTGTTGCGCAGCGTGGTCGGCCAGCAGCTCTCGGTCAAGGCGGCGGCGACGATCTACGGCCGGGTGCTGGAGCTCTTCGGGGGCGCCACCCCACCGCCGAAGGCGCTGCTCGAGGTCGAGCCGCAGGCCCTGCGCGAGGTCGGGCTCTCGTGGCGCAAGGTCGAGTACGTGCGGGACCTGGCCGAGCACGTGCTCTCCGGCGAGCTCGAGCTCGACCGCCTCGACGAGCTCTCCGACGACGACGTGGTCGCCGAGATCACCGCCGTTCGGGGCTTCGGTGTCTGGAGCGCGCAGATGTTCCTGATCTTCTTCCTGGAGCGTCCCGACGTGCTGCCCACCGGCGACCTCGGGATCCGCCGCGCCGCGCAGCTCGCCTACGGGCTCGACGAGCTGCCGTCGCCGGCCGAGCTCGAGGCGCTCGCCGAGCCGTGGCGGCCGCAGCGCTCGCTGGCCTCGATCTACCTCTGGGAGAGCCTCGCCAACGAGCCGGTCTGAGCACGGGATCGTGCTCCGTCCGTGCGGGTTCACACTAGTTCATCTATGTTCTGTTAGCTTCGAAGGAGTCCCCCCTGATGCAAGGAGGCCCTGGTGGGTTACCGCTCTGGCTGAGACCGAAGAACAAAGGTCTGGAGGGCTAGCCAAAACTCGAGTTTCGGACTAGGATGCACCTCGGATGCTGGAGGTGATAGATCAATGTGCGCCAATGCGCGTATTGCGACGGTGGCGTCCACGGGACAGCTCGCGCCGACGTGAGCTCACCGCCCTCGCGCTCAACCTCCTGCCGGCCCTCGCCGCGGTTCTCGGCCTCGTCTTCCTCGCGCCTCCGTCGGACTGGAGCGACCCGGTCCTGATCGCGGCGCTGGCGGGCGTCTCGGCGATCGCCTACCTCGCCGAGGCCCGCCTCAAGCACGGGAGCATGGCGTTCTTCGGCGCGAACCTGATCGTCGCCCTGGTCGCGCTCGTGGTCGCGGGACCGCTGCCGGCCCTGCTCGTCTGGGTCGTCCCCGACGTGATCGCCCGGCTGGTGCTGAGGCGGGAGCCGCGCGTCTCGCCCGGGATGGTCGCCACCGTGAGCAGCTACGCGCTCGCCCTGCTCGTCGGCGCCGGCCTGCTGGCGCTCGCGGGATCCCCCGAGGGCGCCGCGATCGCCCCGGCGCTGTACGCGGCGGGGCTCGCGATGTGGGCGGTCAACTTCTGCTTCGCCCGGCTCGCCTTCGCCCCCTTCTACCAGGGCTACCGCCCGGTGGCCCTGGTCCGCGACGAGTTCCTCGACCTGGCGCCGGCCGTGCTCGGGATGCTCGTGGTGGGGGTCGTCTCGGCGGTCCTGGTCGAGTCCTTCGGCGTGGTCGCGCTGGCCCCGCTCGCGGCGGTGATCGTGGTCCCGCAGATCGCGCTCGAGCGCATCGGCCGGGCGGAGTCGGCGGCGCGGCTGGCGCGGACGGACGCGATGCGCCTCTACACGGCGGCGATCGTCGACGTCCTCGACCTCTCGCGCGACGAGCGTCGCGAGCTCGCCTGCGCGGCCGAGCTCGTGCAACCGGCCGACGACCCCATCACCGCACCCGAGCTCAACTGGCGCGACGCCGACGTCTCGCGGGTTGCCTTCCTGGCCCTTCATTCGCACGAGCGCTGGGCCGGCGGTGGCTGGCCGGCGGGGTTGCCGGCGGAGGCGATCCCGAGAGGGAGCAGGATCCTCGCCGTCGCCAGCGCCTGGGCCGGGCTGACCGCCGCCGGGACGCTCCAGCTCTCGCAGGCGGAGGCGATCCTGGCGCTCGCCGCGCAGTCGGGCCGCGCCTTCGACCCGGTCGTGGTCGATGCGGCGACGCGGGTCGTCGGTGACGAGGAGGGCTTCGCTCGCGAGCCCGGCTTCCAGCCCAAGCTCCACCGGCTGCCGATCCCGCGCTCGCTGCGCCGCGGCGCGCTGCCGGCGATGCTCCCCAGGCTGCTCGACGCGCGCTGAGCCCCGCCCGGGGCGTCCGATCCCGAGCCTAGATTGCTCTCGGGATGCCGCCGCTGGTGACGTTCGACGAGGCGCTGGGCCTGGCAGCGCTCACCGACCACGACGAGATCGGGGCGCTGGTCGAGCGCGCCTGGGAGGTCCGCACGGAGCGCTTCGGCGACTCGACCGACCTCTGCTCACTGGTGAACGCGAAGTCGGGCGGCTGCGCCGAGGACTGCGGCTTCTGCGCTCAGTCGCGCTACGCCGAGGCCGACACGCCGATGCACGCGATGATGGAGCCGGAGCAGATCCTCGAGCACGCGAAGGCGGCGGAGGCCGCCGGAGCCCATCGCTTCTGCATGGTGACCCAGGGCCAGGGCCTGTCGAAGCGCGACTTCGAGAAGGTCCTCGCCGGAGCGAGGCTGGTCGCCGAGCACACCAACCTGAAGCGCTGCGCCTCGGTCGGCCACATCTCCGTCGACCGCGCCCACCGCCTTGCCGACGCGGGGATCCAGCGGGTTCACCACAACGTCGAGACGGCGCGCTCCTACTACGACGAGGTCAGCACCACGGTCCGCTACGAGGGCCGGATGAGGACGATCGCGGCGACCAAGGAGGCGGGGCTCGAGACCTGCGTCGGCGGGATCCTGAACCTCGGGGAGAGCCCTCGCCAGCGGGTCGAGATGGCCTTCGAGCTGGCCGAGATCAGCCCGACCTCGGTGCCGATCAACCTGCTCAACCCCCGCACGGGAACGAAGTTCGGCGACCGCGAGCTGATGGACCCGTGGGAGGTGGTCAAGTGGGTGGCGATCTTCCGCCTGATCCTTCCGGACGCACTGTTTCGCCTCTGCGGCGGCCGGGTCGAGAACCTCGGCGAGCTGCAGCCGCTGGCCGTCAAGGCCGGGCTGAACGGCGTGATGATGGGGAACTTCCTGACCACGCTCGGGGTCGAGCCGGGCGACGACCGCGCCAGCTTCGAGCGCCACGGCCTCAACGTCGCCCGCCAGCCCGACAACGGCTCCAACCCGCGCCCCGACAACCGCTCCGGCTGGCTCGAGGGCGAGACGCCGCGGACGCCTGTCGACGACCTGATCGACCGTCAGGCCGAGGCCAAGCTCTGGGATCCGTCGACCCAGCTGCGGGTGATCAAGAAGCGCGGCACGGTCCCCGAGTACCCGGCGCGCCCGCGGCCGCCCGGTCCCGACCGAGCGCCGGCGGGCTGGGGAGATTGAGCGCCACCGGGGTCGGGTGGCGCGGATGAGCGAGGTTCGCGAGCGGTTGGCGGAGCTTCGTCGATCCGGGCTCCATCGCCGGCTGCGCCTGGTCGACGGGCCGCAGGGGCCGCGGGTGGTGCTCGACGGCGCCGAGGTGCTGCTGCTGTGCTCGAACAACTACCTCGGGCTCGCCGACCATCCAAGCGTCCGCGACGCCGCCGGCGAGGCGGCGCGGCGCTATGGGGCCGGTGCCGGCGGTTCGCGCCTGATCTCCGGCTCGATGGCGCCGCACCGGCGGCTCGAGCAGAGCCTCGCCGCCTTCAAGCGCTACCAGGCGGCGCTGCTGTTCGGGTCCGGGTACCTCGCCAACACCGGGGTGGTCGCGGCCCTGGCCGGGCGCGGCCAGGTCGTCTTCTCCGACGCTCTCAACCACGCCAGCATCATCGACGGCTGCCGCGTCTCGCGAGCCGAGACCTTCGTCTATCGCCACGGCGACACCGAGCACCTCGCCTGGGGGCTGCGCGAGGCCGGGGCGCGGGCGCGCCTGATCGTCACCGACGGGGTCTTCTCCATGGACGGCGACGTCGCCCCGCTCGCCGAGCTGTGCGAGCTCGCGAAGCGCCACCGCTGCCTGCTCGCGGTCGACGAGGCCCACGCGACCGGCGCCCTGGGCCCCGGAGGGCGCGGCTCGGTCGCCGCCGCCGGGCTCGAGCGCGAGGTCGACCTGATCGTCGGCACGCTCGGGAAGGCGCTGGGCAGCTACGGCGCCTACGTCTGCGCGTCGCGCGAGCTGGTCGAGCTGCTCGTCAACACCGCTCGCCCGTTCATCTTCTCCACCGCCCCACCCCCGCCGTCGGTCGGCGCGGCGCAGGCGGCGCTCGAGCTGCTCGAGTCGCGGCCTGGCCTGGTCGGACAGCTGCGGCGAAACGCCGCCACCCTGCGCGAGGCCCTGGCGGCCAACGGGCTCCCGATCGGCGCGTCGCGGACCCAGATCGTGCCGGTCACGGTCGGCGACGCCCGCCGGGCGACCACGCTCTGCGAGCGCACGCTCGAGCGCGGGGTGTTCGCGCAGGCGATCCGCCCGCCGACGGTCCCCGAGGGCACGTCGAGGCTGCGGCTGACCGTGATGGCCAACCACCGCGCCGAGGAGCTGCGTGCCGCTGCGCGGGTGATCGGCCGCGCGGCCGCCGGGCTCGGGGCCGAGGCGGACGGTGCGGCCACGCCGCTCCGGCGCGCCGCGTAGGCGCGCGCGCCACAATGCCCGGCCTCTTCGTCACCGGGACCGGCACCGAGGTCGGCAAGACGATGGTGGCGGCGGCGCTTGCCGCGCACGGCGGCGGCCGGCGGCCGTGTGGCCGTGTTCAAGCCGGCGGTCAGCGGCCTCGACGAGCTCGACGGTGCCCGGCCGGATCACGAGCTGCTGCGCTTGGCCTCGGGGTGCGGTCAATCCGACGACGAGATCGCGCCGTACCGGTACGGCCCACCCGTCTCACCGCACCTCGCGGCCGAGCTCGCCGGAGCGGCGATCGACCCGGAGGTGCTGCGCCGAGCGGCGGCCGCAGCAGCGCAGGGCGCCGACCTCCTCGTCGCCGAGGGCGTCGGCGGCTTCCTCGTCCCGCTCACCGCCGGCTACCTCGTTCGCGACCTGGCGATCGACCTGGGGTTCCCGGTGGTGGTCGCGGCGGCACCCGGGCTGGGCACGATCAACCACACCCTGCTGACGGTCGAGGCGGTGCGCCGCGCCGGGCTCGAGATCGCCGCCGTCGTCCTCACCCCCTGGCCCGATCGGCCCGCGACGATCGAGTGCTCCAACCGCGAGACGATCGCGCGCCTCGGCTCGGTCGCCGTGCGCACCCTCGAGCGCTACGACCCGCACGCCCGGCTCGACCGCTGGCCCGAACTGCGGGTCTAGATGCCGTGCCGGGGTTTTCCCTCCGAGGCGCGGCCTAGTGTCCGCGGCGGCGATGTCGGAGTCAACCACCGAGCTCGACCACCGATACCTCTGGCACCCGTTCACGCAACAGCGCGGCTGGTGCGAGGAGCCGCCGCTCGTGATCGAGAGCGCCGAGGGCACCGACCTCGTCGACGCCGAGGGCCGGCGCTACATCGACGGCGTCTCCTCGCTGTGGTGCAACGTCCACGGTCACCGCCACCCGCTGATCGACGAGGCGGTTCGCGAGCAGCTCGACCGGGTCGCTCACTCGACCATGCTCGGGCTCACCCACCCGAGCGCCGCCGAGCTCGCCGGACGCCTGGTCGAGATCGCGCCCCCGGGACTGGAGCGCGTCTTTTACTCCGAGTCCGGCGCGACCGCGGTCGAGATCGCGCTCAAGATGGCGTTCCAGTACTGGCGCCAGCGTCCGGGCGAGCGCTGCCCGCGGACTTCGTTCGTCTGCCTCACGCACGGCTATCACGGCGACACGCTCGGCTCCGTCTCCGTCGGCGGGATCGACGCCTTCCACGCCGCGTTCGGCCCGCTGCTGTTCAAGACCTACCGCGTCGACCCGGGG
Source organism: uncultured Solirubrobacterales bacterium (assembly GCA_963733075.1). Taxonomy (GTDB): domain Bacteria; phylum Actinomycetota; class Thermoleophilia; order Solirubrobacterales; family 70-9; genus WHSW01. The sequence continues at coordinate 91,081 of CAVTCA010000013.1, forward strand.
GACGAGCGGCGGCTGGAGCGCGTGCTCGAGCTCCACGCCCGCGAGATCGCCGGCGTCATCGTCGAGCCGCTGGTCCAGGGGGCGGCCGGGATCCGAGTGCAGCCGAGCGGCTTCCTGCGTCGGGTGCGCGAGCTGACCGCCGAGCACGGCGTGTTCATGATCGCCGACGAGGTGGCGACCGGCTTCGGGCGGACGGGGACGATGTTCGCCTGCGAGCAGGAGCGGGTGGCGCCCGACTTCCTCTGTCTCGGCAAGGGCCTCACCGGCGGATACCTGCCGCTGGCGGCGACGCTGACGACCGAGCGCGTCTACGAAGGCTTCCTCGACGGCGGTGAGGAGCGGTTCCGAACCTTCTTTCACGGCCACACCTTCACCGGCAACCCGCTCGGCTGCGCCGCAGCGCTGGCCAGCCTCGAGGTCTTTCGCTCCGAGCAGACGCTGGTGCGGCTGCAGCCCAAGATCAGGCTGCTCGGCGAACTGCTCGGCGAGCTCGAGCGGATGCCCGAGGTCGCCGAGGTCCGCGGTCGCGGCTTCATGGTCGGCATCGACCTCGGCTCGCACGACCCGGAGTTGCGGCTCGGCCACCGGGTGACGCTCGAGGCCCGGGCTCGCGGCGCGGTCATCCGCCCGCTGGGCGACACCGTGGTGCTGATGCCGCCGCTGGCGATCTCGAAGGCCGACCTGCGGCGTCTGGTCGAGATCGTCGCCGACTCGATCGCGGCGGCCTGGGAGTCGGCCTACGGCAGCGACGCAGCCGGTCGAGCTGCGCGCCGCCGCGTAGACGCCCGGCGTCGCGCCGGTGATCGGCGGCCCGGCGATCCGCGCGCTATTTCGTCCCCGTTGCGGGTACGGGGGCCGTAACCGACGAGGAGGACCTCATGCCCGACGAGAAGGACGAAGTTCGAGCGGATGAGGAGACGCTTCCCGGAGACCTCGCTGCATGCCCATGCGGAGGGGCGCGACGAGGACATCAAGGGCGAGATCGGCGGCGGGCACCGGCTCGGAGCAGGACGCGGACACGGTCGAGAACACCGGCGGCTCGACCTCCGGTGGGCCTGGCGGCGCGGCGGAGGGCGAGGAGGATCCGTCGCAGGTGGACGAGAACGCCGGCTCGGAGGACTGACCGATCGAGCGCGGCCGCCAGCCCCCGTCGGGCCCGGCGGCCGCGTCGACCGCGCTCTAGCGGGCCCGAGCTACCGTCCGAGCTAGCCGCTGTGGGGTCTCCTGGCGGGCTCCACCGGCTCGCCGCCGCCCGCGGCCCCGGTCTGGGTGCCGAGCCCGCCGTCGCCCTCGCCGGTGCCCTGTCCGACCTCGGGATTGTCGGCCGACTTCGAGCTCCTGCTGCTCGTCCGAATCCTTCCGCTCCGACTCGTCACGTTCGTCGTCAGCGTGCTCTTCGTCCATCGCGATCTCCTTCGTCGGCGACGGCGGATGCCGGTCGCTCCTCCCGACTACCCGCAACCCCGCCGGTCACGCGGGCAGCCCGCCTGTCGCCGGTGGCGCGCGCGGCTCAGACGGGCTCCAGCGGGACCACCGGCTCCGTGGGCGGCTCGGCCTGCACGGAGTCTCCGGCGCGAACCTCTCCCCCGGCGATCACGATCGCCATCACCCCGGCCTTGCGGACCAGCTCGCCGTCGGCGCCGCGGTCCAGCGTCGCCCTCATCAGCCCGGGCGCCACGCCGTCGAGCTGCGCGCAGGGGTTCCGCAGGCCGGTGAGCTCGATCACCGCCTGATCGCCGAGGCGCAGGCGGGTCCCGCGCGGCAGCGCGAGCAGGTCGATTCCCGCGGTGGTCACGTTCTCGCCCATCTCCCCCGGCCCGACCTCGAGGCCTTGGTCGGCCAGCTCGCGGTGGAGCTCCGCCCCGATCAGATGCACCTGCCGCAGGTTGGGCCGGGTGGGATCGCGGCGGGCCCTCGACCGATGCTTGACCGCCTCGCCCGCGTGGGCGTCCCCCTCGACGCCGACCCCGGCGATGAGCCGGATGCGATCGCGGTTGCGCTTGCGCGGCCCGTGAGTCGGGCTGGAGCTGACGGCGACGATCACCGCAGCTGGCGCGTCCTCGCTCATTCGGCAACGTTAGCCGCCGATACTGACCCTGTGACGGACCGCCGCCGGAGCCGTAGTACGGCCATGAACCAGACGCTCGTCGCACCTGCGATCGAAGCTCCCTCGGAGACCGTGACCGCCTTCGAGGCCCTCTATCGGTCCAGTCGCGACGACGTCTACGCCTACGTCAGCGCCCTGCTGCGAGACCGCAGCGCGGCCGAGGACGTGACCGCGCAGGCGTTCGAGCGCGCCTACCGGCGGCGGGCGAGCTTCAAGCCGGAGCGCGGTTCGCACCGCGGCTGGCTGTTCGGGATCGCCCGCAACGCGGCGCTCGACGAGCTGCGCCGGCGAAGCCGCCAGGCCGCACTCACCACCGAGCCGGCCGACCTGGAGGGGGCGGGCGCCCACGAGGAGGCGGCCGAGGCCGCGCTGCGGCGCTCGATCGTGAGCCAGGCGCTGGCCACGCTCTCGCCCCGGGAGCGCGAGCTGATCGCGCTCAAGTACTTCGCCGGCCTCGGCAACGCGGAGATCGCGGAGGTGATCGGAGTGAGCGAGTCGAACGCGGGCACCAGGTTGCACCGCGCAATGGAGAAGCTGAGGGAGGCATGCGATGAAGGTTGAAGAGCTGGAGCGCGAGCTCCGCGCCGAGCGTCCCGAGCCGAGCGTCGACTTCGCCCGGCGCCTCGACGAGTGGGCCGAGGCCGGGTTCCCGCCCGATCGCGGGCTCGGCCCCCGCGCCGGATCGGCGGGTCGTGCCCGGCCGGCGTTCGACGGCCTGCGCCGTCTCTGGCATCGGCTCTCGGCGACGCCGCCGCGGCGGCTCCTGCTGCCGGCGGCGGGCGCGGTGGCAACCGTGGTCGTGGTCGCCGGGGTGATCGTGAACGGCGCCAACCAGGAGAGCTCTCCGCCTCTCGAGCGACTTGGAGACCCGGTCGGAGTCGTCCGGGGACGCCGCCGGCGGTGCGGCTCCCGAGGCGCCCCAGGCGACCGACGCCCCGGCCGCGGAGAGCGCGATCCCCACGGACGAGGATTCGCTGTCGGCGCCCGAAGCCTCGTCGGACCAGGGCATCGCGCGCGGGACCGACGAGCGGATCGTCGACGCGAGCGCGCAGATCACGCTCGGCGCCGACGCCGACGAGGTCCAGGACGTGGCCAACGGCGTGGTCGAGGTGACCGACCGCCACGGCGGCGTCGTCATCGACTCGCAGGTGACCAGCGACCAGGCCGGCGCCCGCGCCTCGTTCGAGCTCGAGGTCCCGTTCAAGGAGCTCGACGCCGCGCTCGCCGACCTCTCCGAGCTCGCCGACGTGATCTCGCGCACCGAGGCCACCGAGGACATCACCGCGCAGGCCGTGCGCGCGCGCAAGGACCTCGCCGACCTGCTCGAGCGGATCCGCGAGGCGCGGATCGAGCTGATCCGGGCCGACACCCGCGAGGAGAGGCTGGTGATCCGGTCGGAGATCTCGTCGCTCCAGGCGAGCGCCGACGCGCTCGAGACCGAGCTCGCCGGCGTCAAGCGCCAGGGGCGGTTCGCCACCGTCGACGTCGAGGTGACCTCGAACGGCTCGGCGTCCGACGACGATGGCTGGAGCCTCGGCGACGCGCTCTCGGACGCGGGCCGGGTGCTCGAGGTGATCGGCGGGATCGCCCTGATCGCCCTCGCGATCCTGGTTCCCGTCACGCTCCTCGTCGTGCTCGCCGCGCTCGCGATCAGGTGGGCCCGGCGCAGCGGTCGTGAGCGGGCCCTGGACGCTCAGTCCTCGTAGGGCTCGAAGTCGGCCTTGCGGGCGCCGCACACGGGGCAGAACCAGGAGTCCGGGATCTCCTCGAACGCGGTCCCGGGCGGAATCCCGCCGTCGGGGTCGCCGTCGTCGGGGTCGTAGATGAACCCGCACGACGTGCAGATGTAGAGCTGCTTCGCCGCGGTCTCGGTCTCCACGCCGGTCAGGTTATCGTCCGGCGCATGAGCGACGCACCGGCCACGCCTCGTCCCGCGGCCACCGTCCTGCTGCTGCGCCGCGGCGGTGCAAGTGACGCGGAGCCCGACAGGGCGAAGCGGAGCCGCGCCGCTGTTGAGGCGCCTGATTCGGGCGCCCGCGGGGTCGAGGTGCTGATGGTCCGGCGCGCGGCCGAGGCCTCGTTCATGCCCGGCGTCTGGGTGTTTCCCGGCGGGATCATCGAGGCCGGGGAGAGCCCTGCCGAGTGCGCCGCACGCGAGCTCGCCGAGGAGGCCTCGATCGAGCTCGGGAGCGAGGCCGAGCTGGTCGCCTGGTCGCGGTGGATCACCCCGGAGGTGGTCCCGGTGCGCTTCGACACGCACTTCTTCGTCGCGGTCGCCGGCGCGCACACCGCCCCCGAGGCGGACGGAGTCGAGATCTCGGAGGCGGGCTGGTTCGCACCCCGGTCGGCGCTCGACGCGCACGCCGCCGGCGAGCTCGAGCTCGTCTTCCCGACGATCAAGACGCTGGAGACGCTGCTCGATCACGAGACCGTCGAGGCCGTGATCGAGGCGGCCCGCAAGCGCAAGGTCGAGCCGATCCTGCCGCGGGTCACCGGCACCCGCGAGCGCCCGCGCGTGCTCCTGCCCTGGGACGAGGGCTACGAGGCGGCTGCCCCGAGCGTGGATAGGCTGCCGCCGTGACCGCGACCCTGCCGCCCCAGGCGCGGGCGTGCTTCGCCCGCTTCATCACCACCGAGTACACGACGGTGGACTCCCGCCAGCAGCCGATCACGTGGCCGGTGACGCCCTATTACGCGGACGGCGCGGCGACGATCGACCTCACCACCGGCCTCGGCTACCCGAAGAAGGCCGACGACGCGCGGCGCAACCCGCGCGTCTCCCTGCTGTTCAGCGACCCGACCGGCTCCGGGATCCCCCGGCCGGCCCAGGTGATGGTCCAGGGGACGGCGGAGGTCGACGAGGCCGACCTCGACGCCAACCGCGAGCGCTACCTCCGCGAGTCGGTGGCCAAGCTGCCGGCCACGCGCAAGATGCACCCGCCGAAGTTCATGCGCGGCCCGCTCAACTGGTACTACGCGCGCATCTACGTGCGGGTCCGCCCGGAGCGGGTCTTCGTCTGGCCCGACGGCGACCCGCACTCCCCGCCCGAGATCCACGACTCCCACCTGGAGGAGGTCCGCTCCGGCCATTCCGAGGAGCCGACCGAGCCGCACGCGCCCTCGGCCGGCGGCGAGATCAGGTGGGACTCGCGGATCGCCGAGCTCGGCAGCCGCCACCCGATGGCGGTGCTCTCCTGGGTCGGCCCGGACGGCTTCCCGCTCTCGGTTCGCCTGCCCGTCGCCGTCGACCCGGCGGCGAAGCGGATCCGGATCGAGGCGCTGCCCGCGGGCCTGCCACTGGCCGAGGGCCGCGCCTGCCTCACCGCCCACGCCCATGCCGAGGACTTCACGTGGCAGGAGAACTTCCAGGTGCGAGGAGACCTGGTGGAGCTGTCCGACGGCGAGTGGGCGCTCGTTCCGCACCGGCTCGTCGGCGGCTTCGAGCTGCCGAAGGGACCGGCGCGCCTGCGCTCCTTCGCCATCGGGCACTGGCGCTTCTACAAGACCGCGAAAGCGCGCGCGCGAGGCACCTAGATGATTGATCCCATGCCCGCGTGTGCCCGGGGGCGCGCGGGGCCGAGCTGGGCGGGGGAAGCAGGGCGCAGCCCGTAGCCGTGGCTACGGGCAAGCCCGATGACCCCGATCCAGCGACGGCATCCGTGCGTCATCCGGGTGCGCGGGTGCGTGGGATCACTCATCTGGCAGCGTCGGGAAACGATTCCAGGCCCGCGTGCCAGGGCCCCGGCGGATAGGTGTGCAGGCCGTGCTCTTCCATCTCGTTGCGCAGGCGCGCGAACAGGCCCGCGCCGTGGCCGAGCGCATCCCCGTACTCGTCGGCGCTGAGCTCGCTCAGGTGCCAGTTGAAGTAGAGCTGGCGATCGGTGATCCCGAACTCGACCCGGTTGCGGATCTGCGCCGCCCAATCGAGGAAGCCGGGGCTGAACAGCTCCCGCAGCGCGACCGGGTCGTGGTCGGCGGGGACCGTGGCGAGGTAGCGGCGGTTGAAGTCGATGCGACTCGAACTCGACCTTGCGGCGGCTGGTGAGCTGCTCCACCCGCTCCCCGGGTTCGACCGACTCGACGTTGAATATCGGCACCACCCGGGCGAGATCCGGCATGTGTGCCTTCGCCAGGATCGCCTGCGGCAGCACGCTCTTGGAGAACAGTCCGCCGGATTCGTGCTCGTCGGCGTCGCATGACGCGCCCCAGAACCCGCTCGCCAGCTCGCCCTTGATCCGGTTGGTGCCCCCGGGGCAGAGCGTCGGCGGCCCTCCGCGGGGGTTCAGGCCGCCGACCGGCTCGTAGGTGGCGCCACGCTCGGCCGCGAGCCCCTCGACCGTCCGCGCCCACTCCTTCGCGTTCACGAGCGCGCCCCGGGCTCAGGCGTCGATCAGGTCGGAGCGGCCCTGGGCCTCGAGCTGCGCCTTGTAGAGCGGAAAGGCGGGCTTCGCCAGGGGAACCAGCTTGAGGATCTTCGCCACCGGGCCCTCGGCCTTGATCTCGCCGCGGGCCAGGGCCTGGGCCACGTTCACCTGCCCGAGCCAGAACCGGTGGGCGGTGTCGGCGGCCATCCTCATCGTCACCGCGGGCTCCATCTCGGAGTCGCCCAGGTCGACCTCGATCGGCTCGCCCTCGAACAGCCGCACGGTGATCGCCGAGTCGGGGTCGGAGTACTGGTAGCGGATGATCGTGTTCGCCTGGCGGTACTTCGGCGCCAGGTCCTCGTCGGCGGCCAGGTCCACGAACAGCTTGCCGATCGTGTCGTAGACCTCCTGCGAGTCCTTGAACAGCGCCATCCGGGGAATCCTATTTGGCCCCGCCCCGGTCGCCCCCGCCTCGTCGGCGACCCGCTCAGCCGTCGAAGACGAAGCCCTCCGGGGCCGGGCCGCCGTCGCCGCGGATGATCTCCAGGTAGGTGCCGCTGTCGGACGAGCCGGAGCGGACCCGAAACGAGGAGTCCACGGGCAGCGGCTCGACCTCCTGGTCGAGCTTCAAGTTCAGCCGGGCGGAGATCGCGTCCACCGACTCGACCACACCGACGCGATGACCGCCGATCCGCACCTCCTCGTTTCCGCTGAGCGGGATCGGCTCGGTGACCTCCACCGAGACCCGATCGACAGGCACGTACGGCAATCCCGCGTCCGCGGTGTAGGCGAGCAGGACGGCCACGATCACGATCAGGGCCGTGAGCGCGCAGACGATCGCCGGCGACCTGGCGATCGCCGCGCCCCGGCCGGGCTCGGTCACGACGAGCTCCTCCACGCTCCGCTGTCTCCCCAACTCCCCTAACCCACGGCCGGGCGTTCCCGGCCTGCGGCGAACCTAGCAACGGTCGGACGCCGGTGTCAACGGACAACCGTCCCGGAAACCACCCGGTGTCGCGACCGCCGCCGCTCGGGCTCAGGGACTACAGCTAGTCGCGGCTCAGGTAGGCGTAGCCGGTCGCCCGGGCGTAGAGCTTGTACAGCCGGAACCCGCGGGTGAAGTCGTGCGAGCAGGCGCTCTGGAAGAGCTCGTAGGCCTCGTCGTCGGTGAGCGCCGGGATCTCGACCGTGCCGTCCTCGAGGTTGATCTGCGCGCGGACGTCGGCGATCGTCGCCAGCCGCTGCGCACGGGTGCCGGCGCGCCAGTCGCGACACTGCGCGAGCCGGGCCACCGAGCCGGCGGTCACCTGGCCCGAGCGGCTCGGCCCCGTACTCGTCGACCATCCGACGGCGCGGGGGCTTGCGGGGCGGGCACGCGGGCGATCGCGGCGTTGGGGCTCGCGTAGGCCTGGATGCGCTCGCGCAGGCGCGCGGCCTCGGCGGTCTCGAGGAACGCGGTGAGCTCACGCTCGGAGCGCGCCTGCTCGCGCCGCGCCGCGGCGCTGCCGGGCTCCGGCGGGGTGCGTGAACCAGTCGCAGGTCGGGAAGTCGGCGGCGGTCTCGCCGCGGTCCCAGTTCGAGCAGTCGAGCAGCACGACGGTCTTCGCGGCGTCGCCGGTGCCGATCGAGGTCGCGCAGTCGGAGGGCAGCACCTCCGGCGGCGTCGCCCGCGCCCGGGTCCGGTGACGCTGGCGGCGGTGCCGTCGGCGCCGGTGTTGTCGAACCAGCAGTTGCCGGTGTTGCCCGACCCACTCGTCCCACCAGAAGTCGACGCCGTTCGGCAGCGAGCGGTCGGCGAGGTCGCCGTGCGGGGTGCCGAACCGGAGCCCGTTCCACGCCCGCTTGGTGAAGTCCGGGCGGCGCCTGGCCCATGTGGTTGTCGTAGTAGCGGTTGTTGCAGGAGGTGGTCACGCTCGGGCGCCGTCGGGCAGGAGATCCCGGGGTTGACGTTGCCCTCGGGCGTCGGCATCGACGATCGCGTCCGGGATCGAGAGCAGCATCGTCCCGCGGCGCCAGTTGTCGAAGATCCAGTTGTCGAACACCCGGCCGTCGTTGTGGCCCGGCCACAGGATCCCGACCCCGACCGGGACCCCGACCACCGGCTCGACCGGCGGGTCCTCGGTGTACAGGTTGAGGTTGTTCGAGTAGATCAGGTTGTGGTCGATCTGGACGCTGTCGGCCGGGAAGCCCGGGTGGCCGCCGGCCGAGATCGTGTCGGTCGAGAGGCCCGGAGCCGTTGCCGTAGACGTTGTTCTTGGTGATCCGCACCGCGTTGCCCATCGAGCCCGAGTAGGCGAGCGCCGAGCCGCGCATGTCGCACTTCTTGACCACGGTGTTGAACCGCGGCGCGTCGGGATAGAAGGCGGGTCGGCCTGCGCGCCGGTCTCCGGCGCCGCGCCCGGGTAGACGACCGAGTCGCCGGAGCCGAAGCCGTCGCAGTTCTTGTACAGGCCGTGGTCGGAGGTGAAGGTGAGGTTGCCGTAGTCGGCCGCCCAGAAGAACTTCACCCGCTCGAGCCGGTAGCCGTCGACCTCCTCGATGTAGATCCCGTGCTCGAGCGCGCCGCGCGCGAGCAGGTTGCGGGCGACGAAGCCGTCGGCGCGGTCGACCCGCAGGATCACGTGCTTGCGCAGCGCGCCCGGCCTCGCCTCGACGCCCTTGCCCTGGTAGCTCGCTGCCGCCGTCGATGATCACGTCGTCGGGGCTCGCGCCCGAGCCCTCGATCTGGAAGTTGCAGCGCACGCACGTGCCCTCGTCGGGGATCCCCTGGCGGTTGTCGAGCGGCGGGCTCGGCGGCCGGCTCGTCGGGCACCTCGCGGCCCTGGACGTAGACCAGGTTCTGGTCGTTCGGGCAGGTGACCTGGTAGCGGTAGCTCGGGCGTGAGCGCGCCGCTGGAGTCCTCCTGGGTCAGGTCGGCGCACTTCGGGTCGTTGACCGGCGCTTGCGCGAGGTCGGGCTCGCGGTAGCGGCCGGGCATGATCACGACCCGGTCGTTGTTGCCGGAGTCGTTGACCGCCTCCTGGATCGAGTCGTAGTCGCACTGCTCGGCGAGCGCGAGGTTGATCTCGCAGCTGGCGCTCGGCCTGGCCGCTCGGAGAGCTTGATCGCGCGGCTGGCTCGGGCGCAGGACGAAGCCCTTGTCGCTCGGCCGTCGCGCAGCGAGTCGCGCAGCATGCTCAGCGACTTCGAGCCGTCGTCGCCCTGGCAGACGACGCGCACCTCGCCCGGGCCCTTGCCGGTGACGGCCGAGCGCAGCGAGCGCGCCTCCGGCACCTCGCCGCCGGCCGGCGGGTTGACCGAGGTGTCGGGCGCCGGGTCGGGCCAGTAGGAGGGCCGCTCGAGGTGCGCCAGGGCGACGGCGCGGGAGGGCGAGCGCGAGCGCCAGGAGGGCCGCCGGGATCCAGACCGCTCGCGAGCTCAACCTGTTTCGAATGGACTCGCATTCCCTGGTCGGCAACCCTACTACCGAGCCCTCGTCGCGCGCGTGCTCACGGGAGCAGGCTCCCGCCCGGCGGCACGATCCACAGCGGCTCGGCCAGCGCGGTGATCGTCCGCGGCTCGAGCTCGGCGACCGTCGCCGCTCCCTGCTCCTCCATCCGCTCGGCGAGCTGCCGCCAGGCGCCGGCGACCGCTGCCACGCGGCTGCGATGGCCGAACCCGGAGCCCTCCGCCAAGGCCGCCGCATGGTCCCGGACGTCGGCCGCGGAGAGCTCGCCGAACCGCCGCTGCCCTCCGGCGGCGCCGACCGGCGCGGCGAGCAGGTCCTCGATCTCGGGCTTGCTCATCCTCCGGCCGTCCTCGCCGCGGCGATCGCGACCTGTCCGTAGGCGATCGCGCCGTCGTTGGGCGGGAGTCGCTCGGGGATCAGCACGCGCAGGCCGTCGGCGCGGATCAGCTCGGCGGCGCGCTCGAGCAGGATCCGGTTCTGGAACACCCCGCCGGAGAGGACCACGAGATCGATCCGGTGGCGGCGCGCGACCAGCGCGCAGGCCTCCGCGGTCCGCAGCGCCAGCGCCTCGTGGAAGCGCGCGCCGACGGTCGCCCGCTCGACCCCTGCGGCGACGTCTTCCCCGACGGCCCGGATCGTCGCTCGCGGGTCGATGATCAGCGGGCCGTCGGGCCCCGGGTCGATCAACCCGATCGGGTACGGGGGCGCGGCGTCCCGCACCCCGGCCTCGAGCTCGATCGCGGCCTGGCCCTCGTAGCTGACCCGCGCTCCCGCGCCGCACAGCGCGGCGACGGCGTCGAAGAGCCGGCCGGCGCTGGTCGTCAACGGCGAGTTGAGGCCACCGGCGACGAGCTCGCAGACCGTCTCCCAGGCGCGCGGCTCGACCGCGCGGGCGAGCGGCCCCGGGATCTCCGGGCGCTCGGAGTCGAGGGCCGCGACCAGCCAGGCGCAGGCCATCCGCCAGGGTTCGCGCACGGCGGCGTCGCCGCCGGGCAGGCGGACCGGGAACAGGCACCCGGCTCGTTCGTACGAGGTCAGGTCGCCGCGCAGGATCTCGCCGCCCCAGACCGTGGCGTCGGGCCCGTAGCCGCTGCCGTCGAAGATCGCGCCGACCGCCGGCCCGCGCTCGCCGTGCTCGGCCAGGCAGGCGGCCAGGTGCGCGTGGTGGTGCTGGACGCCGACCAGCTCGACCCCCTCGCGGGAGTGCGCGTAGCCGGTCGAGAGGTAGTCGGGGTGCAGGTCGTGGGCGACGACTGCCGGCTCGATTGCGAACAGCCGCTCGAAGTGCTCGACCCCGTCGCGAAACGAGCACAGGGTCTCGTAGTTCTTCAGGTCGCCGATGTGGTGGCCGACCCAGGCGCGGGCGCCCTTGGCGACGCAGAACGTGCTCTTCAGCTCGGCTCCGCAGCCGAGCAGCGGCCGAGGTGCGCCGAGCGGCAGGCCGATGCTCTCGGGCACGTGCCCGCGCGAGCGACGCATCATCAGCGGCCGGCTGCGCAGGCCGGGGCTGAGCGAACGCACGACCGAGTCGTCGGTGCGAACGTGGATCGGGCGATCGTGGACGAGGAAGGCGTCGGCGATCCGCCCGAGGCGCTCGAGCGCGTCCTCGTCGCGGTAGGCGATCGGCTCGTCCGAGAGGTTGCCGGAGGTCAGCACCAGCGGCTCCCCCACGTCGCCGACGAGCAGGTGATGGAGCGGTGAGTACGGGAGCATCACGCCGAGGTCCGGGCATCCCGGAGCGACCGCGTTGGCGACCCGGGCCCCGGCGCGACGGCGGGCGACGACGATCGGCCGGCGCCGGTCGGCGAGCAGGCCCTCCTCGACCGCGGTCAGCTCGACCAGCTCGCGGGCGGCGTCGAGGTCGGCCGCGATCAGCGCGAACGGCTTGGCCTCGCGGTGCTTGCGCGTCCGCAGCGCCAGCACCGCGCGGTCGTCGGAGGCGAGGCAGGCGAAGTGGTAGCCGCCGAGTCCCTTGACGGCGACGATCCGGCCCGCCCGCAACAGCCTCGCGGCGGTCTCGATCGCGTCCCGGTCGCGCTCGTGGCCGACCAAGGTGGTGCCGAGGCGGTCGGCCAGCCGGACCGCCGGGCCGCACGCGGGACAGGCGTTGGGCTGCGCGTGGAAACGCCGGTCGCGGGGGTCCTCGTACTCGGCGCGGCAGCGCTCGCACATCTCGAAGCCGGCCATCGTCGTCGACCGGCGGTCGTAGGGGACGCCGCGGACGATCGTGAACCGCGGGCCGCAGTTGGTGCAGTTGGTGAACGGGTAGCGGTGGCGGCGGTCGGCAGGGTCGCGGACCTCGGCGAGGCACTCGTCGCAGGTCGCCATGTCCGCCGAGACCAGGGCGAGGGGCTCGCCCTCGCCGCGCGACTCGACGATCCTGAACTCCCGCTCGCGGCGCGGCTCGACGGGCTCGGTGCTGATCGACTCGACCGCCGCGAGCGGCGGCGCCTCCGCCGGCAGCCGGACGAGGAACTCCTCGACCGCCCCCGCCTCGCCCTCGACCTCGAGCTCCACCCCGCGCTCGTCGTTGAGCACCCAACCGGCGAGCTCGAGCTCCTCGGCGAGACGGAAGACGAAGGGACGAAAGCCGACCCCCTGGACGACGCCGATGACCCGGGCGTGGATCCGGCGGCGGGTGCTCGTCCGTGGCGGGGCGGCCATCGCTACGGCCCCGCCAGCTCGATCAGCTCGCGGAGCACGTGGTAGCCGCTCGCCTGGGCCTCCTGGATCCGCGGGATGTGCTGCGACCGGGTGATCACCAGGTGGTCGGCGAGCCCGTCGGCGGCGATCCTGCCGCCGTCGTAGCCGACGAAGGCGATCGTCACGAGGTCGCGATCCCGCGCCTCGGCCAGAGCGACGATCAGGTTGCGGGAGTCGCCGCTGGTCGAGAGCACGCAGAGGGCGTCTCCCTCGCGTCCGTAGGCGATCACCTGGCGCTGGAACACCTGCTCGGTGCCGACGTCGTTGGCGATCGCGGTCAGGATCGCCGCGTCCTCCGTCAGGTCGATCGCCCTTCGCGACGGCCATCCTGCGCCTGACCCCGGCGCCCCCGGAGGCGAAGCCGAGGACGTGGCGGGGCCTGTGCTCGGCGGCTGGCGCAAGTCAGCCACCAGGTCCATCGCATCGGTGGCCGAGCCGCCGTTGCCACAGGCGAGGAGCTTGCCGCCGGCGTCGAGCAGCCGCCGCAGGTCCCGGGCGGCGTCAACCAGCGCCTCGCGGTTCTCGGTCAGGGTCCGGGCGCGCAGCTCGCCGATCTCGCCGGCCTTGATCAGCACCGAGCGGCGGACGTCGTCGACGATCGCGTCGAGATCGTGCTCGGACTCCGCCAGGAACGGATAGAGGAAGCTCGAGGCGCCCGTGTCGTGGACCGCTCGCGCCTCGCGCCCGGCCAGCAGGCCGCGATGGTCGAAGAACACGTGGACCAGCTCCCAGAGCAGGTGGTAGAGGGTCTCGACCAGCTCCTGGGACACGAACGGGTCGTCGCCGGGCGGCTCGAACTCACGCTCGGCCCCGGCGGCGCCGAAGGCGATCGTCAGGCAGCCGCGCCCCCGCGCCAGCGCGAGCGCGGCACGGGTCTCGGGGTCGCGGTCGGCCTCGAAGCCGATCACGATGTCGTCGGGCTCGGCCACGGCCTCGACCTGCGCGGCGAGCTCGCCGCCCTCGGCCGCGAGCCCGAGCGCCGGCAGCGCCCGCTTGCCGACGATCACCGGGTGCACGAACTCGACCGCGACGTGGCGGGCGTCCGAGCGCGCCGCCGGCGAGCGCCCCAGGGCGACCAACCGTCCGCCGCGGGCGAAGCGCTCCGCCATCCGGTGACAGCAGCGGGCCAGCCGCTCGGCCTCGGCCTCGAAGAAGCGCTCGCCGGCCGCGATCCGCGTGCCCAGCAGCTCGTCGACGCGGGCGGCGAGGTGCTCTTGGGCCGCCGCTCGGATCGTCGCCTCCTCCCCGGCGCTAGACGCCCGCCGTCGCGCGCTCGGGCACCTCGGCGAGCCACTCGCGCCACTCGTCGACGCCCTCGCCGGTGCGGGCGCTGGCCATGATCACCCGGGCGGCCGGGTTGACGGCGTCCAGGTTGGCGCGGAGGCGATCGAGGTCGAAGCTCAGGTGCGGCAGCAGGTCGATCTTGTTGATCACGACGAGCTCGCAGGCCCGGAACATGAGCGGGTACTTGAGCGGCTTGTCCTCGCCCTCGGTGACCGAGCAGACCATCGCCCGGGCGTCCTCGCCGACCCGGAACTCGGCCGGGCAGACCAGGTTGCCGACGTTCTCGATCACCAGCAGGTCGAGCTCGGCCAGGGGCAGGTCGCCGATCGCCGAGCGGACCATGTTGGCGTCCAGGTGGCACTCGCCGCCGAACCCCGACTCGGTGTTGAGCTGGACCACGGGGACGTGCAGGGCCGCGATCCGGTCGGCGTCCATGCTGCCCTGGACATCGCCCTCGAGCACGCCCGCACGCACGCCCTCGAGCTCCGCCAGCGCCCGCTCGAGCAGCGAGGTCTTGCCGGCGCCGGGCGCGCTCATCAGGTTGACGACCGCGACGCCGGCGCGATCGAAGTCGTCCCGGTTGGCATGCGCGATCGTCTGGTTCGCGTCGAGGGCGTCGGCGGCGACCTTCACCTTGGTGCGATGCATTGCTCCTCCTCGATGGCTTCGACCTCGATCGACTCGACCTCGAGCTCGTCGCCCCGGACGATCTCGGCGTCGGCGCGCTCGCACGCCGGGCAGCGGAACGCGGGCAGCACCGGAGCCAGCGGCGGCGTGGCCCGCGAGCGGCTCCGGCGCGGGGTCCCACTCGTGAGCCGCAGGTCGGGCAGCGCATCCAGCCGCCGACCAGATCGAGCTCGAGCTCAGCGCCGGCGCAGGCCGTGTCGCGGGAGACGATCTCGAAGTAGAAGGCGAGCGACTCGGGCACGACCTGGCGCAGCGCCCCCACCGTGACGTCGACCCGGGTCACCCGCCGGCCGCCGGCGTGGCGCAGCGCCGTGTCGACGATCGCGCTCGAGATCGAGAGCTCGTGCACGCCGCTACCTCGCGTAGGCCTCGCTCGAGCGCAGCTCGGCGATCGTCTCCACCACCAGGTCGGTGGCCCGCTCGACCGCCGCGGCGACCTCCGGCGAGAGCTCGAGCCCCATCTCCTCGCCGGACGCGGGCTCGCAGGCGACGACGACCACCTTCCCGGGCCAGCCGCCGACGGTCTTGACGAAGCGCAGCACCGTCTTCGGGTCCATCCCGTGCGGGCTGACGACCTCGCCGTCCTCGATCGTCGTGATCTCGGCCGGGTCGGGCTCGAGCACGTACAGGGTCCCCGGCTCACCGCCCTGGCGGCTGACGTCCACCAGGACCAGGGCGTCGTAGCCGCGCATCACCTCGTACGCGAGATCGAGCCCACCGGTGCCGAAGTCGAACACGCTCACCCCGTCGGGCAGCTCGCGACTCTCGAGCTGCTTGGCGACGTGGCCGCCGAAGCCGTCGTCGCGCATCCAGGCGTTGCCGATGCCCGCGACCAGGATCTGCGGCTGGCGCTCGCCCGGCGTCATCCCGGCCGCCTCACGGGACCACCTCGACCTCGCCGGACTTGAAGAACAGGTAGCGCCCGGTCTCGCGAAACAGCTCCTGCGCCGGGTCGTCGTCGACCGTCACCGCGATGTGGGCGCCATCGTCGTAGTCGAGGTAGAGCCGCTCGATCGTCGCCGTGCGCCCGTCGAGCATCCGGTCGTAGACGTCGCGGTCGGTGCCGGGCCGGAGGATCACCTTGGCCCCCTTGCGGAAGCTGACGCCGTCGAGCTCGAGCTCGGGCTCGCCCGGGTTCGGGTGCCCGGGCTCTCGTGGAGGGCCGGGATCGGGCGGCAGCTCGGCGCTCGGCTTCATCAGCCCGTGCAGGGAGAGCAGCTCGTCGGGATCGGCCTCCGCCGCCCGCTCGATCATGTCGCGCACCGCCGGGTCCTGCCCGGCGATCTCGGCGCGCTCCGCTTCGGAGAGCGCCTGCACGTGGACCATCAGCGCCTCCTCGATCTCGGTGTTGTCGAACAGGTTGCCGAGGCTCTCGGGAGCGATCCGCGGGTGGTCGGGGAGCACGATCGCCGCCGCCAGGATCGCGTCGTCGGCCGGCGAGGCGAGCACCGGGAAAGGTGTTGACGTTGCGACAGGCTTCGACCGCGGTCCCGGCGGCGCCCGCGCGCTCCAGCGGCGAGATGAAGCGGCCCTCCGGGGCCTCGATCACGACGTGCGTGGAGAGCAGGCTGGCGACCAGCGCCCTGGATGCGCTCCAGGCCCGCGCTCGACCTCGGTCGAGTTGTGGACGCAGACGCGCACCCGCCAGAGCCCCGCGTCGGCGATCGGGTCGGCGCGCAGCCGCATGCGCCCCGTGAGCGACGGATCGCCCTCGAGCTCGAACGGCTCCACCACCCCGCCGTCGCCGAGCGCCGCCAGCGCCGTCGGGCCGAGCTCGAGCCGCCGCTCCGCCGCCTCGTGGCGCTCGCCGGTCGCCTGCAGGAAGCGCACCGTCGCGCGCAGCTCGACCTCCGGGTCGGCCTCGAGCACGCACTCGACCCGCAGGTGGTCGAAGGTGGTCGGCGTCCCCTCCGCGTAGGCGGGCGGGTAGACGATCCCGAACGGGGTCGGGGTCGCGTTCTTGGTCGCGCCCGGCGTGTAGGGGTAGAGGGCGTAGCCCTCGAACAGAAGCGACGACACCAGCTGGTCGAGCGGCGCGCGCATCAGTCCTTCTCCTCCCCGGCGAGGAGCTGCTCGACGGCGGCGTCGAAGGTCGGCAGCCCGCGCCGGGCCTTGAGCCGCTGCAGGCGCCCGAGCGTCTCGGAGTCGACCGGGACCCAGGCCCGATACGGGTAGGCGGCGTCGATCGTCTCGCGCCAGACCCCGATCGGCATCAGGAACCGGGGCGAGCGGTCCCACGGCACCTGGACGATCTGCATGCGGCCGTCGTCGTCCTCGTAGAAGACCGTGCCGTTGAAGTGGAAGCGCAGCGGGGCGGCGCCGTCGGCGAGCCCGTGGAAGTACTTCGCCGCCGCCAGCTCGAGGTCGTAGGTGCAGGGGACGAGCAGCTCGAACTCGGCCGAGCCCGTGAACGCCGGGACCAGCGCCTCCGCCTGCGCCCAGCGGAAGCTGGTCGTGGTCGAGGCCCAGCGTTCGGGCTCGCCGAAGAGCTCGAACAGGCGCTCGCGGCACGCCGGGTCGTAGGACCGCTTGGAGGGCTCGATCGTGATCACGGCGGTGAGTGCGATCGTGAACACGCGGCGCCCGGATCCGTCGGTGACCTTGACCTGGAACCCGACCGTCGGGGCGGCGGCGCGTTGGACGGCGCGCGCGGAGAGCAGCTCGAAGTCGGGGTCGGGCGCTCCCGCGAACGGGGCCTGCTCGGCCTCCGTTGCCTGGCCGTCGCCGTTGGCCTCCAGCGTCATCCGGCCTTCTCCTCGAGCTCGGCGAAGAACCCCTCGATCGCCCGCTCGACCCCGGCGCCGCCCGAGATCCCGTCCCAATTGAGCTTGATCAGCCCGACGAGGCGATAGCACTCGTCGATCGGGGCGATCGCATGCTCGCGGCGGGTCGGCGATCCGGTTGACGATCAGCGCCTCGGCGTCGGGCTCGAGCCCCATCAGCACCGGGTTCTGGCTGCGCAGCTCGCGCCAGGCCTCGATCTCGAGCTCGGACTCGGTCGCCCCCGCGGGGCTCGGGTAGAGCGCAACGATCCCGCCCGAGGCGCTCGAGTCGATGAAGAACGCGAGCCCGATCGGGATCCCGAACGACGCCCAGGCCTCGTCGGAGAGGGTGAAGTCGTCGAGCCACACCGTGCGCGTCCCGGTCGGGCGCAGCTCGGCGTCGCCGCCGCGCAGCGCCACGCAGCTCTCGCAGGCGCAGAGGATGCGCCGGTCGACCAGGTGCAGCAGATGTCGGTGGTCGGGATCGAGCGGCTTGGCGCAGAGATCGCACAGCTCGGCCGGGGCGACCCCGCCGGAGCCGCCGTCGCTCGTCGGGCCCGTGCTCGACCGAAGGGCGCGCCAGCCGCCTGAGGCCGGCGACCATCTCGGCCTGCCGGCGGGCTGCGACCTTTGCGTCCAGCGAGCCGCTCATGCGTGGAGCGCCACCCTCGCCCCGCCGGCGGCGTCGAGCAGCGGGACCGGCTCGAGCAGGAGCCGGTCGTCGTCGAGCGAGCGTCCTGCGCGCGGCAGGAAGAACCGCCGCGCGCAGCTCGGGCAGGCCAGGGTGCCGTCGTCGCTGAGCTCGGCCGCGTCGAGCGATCCCCCGCAGCCGGCGCAGCGGTCGCGGAAGGCGAGCAGGTTGCCCTCGACGCGAGCGACGACCAGCTCGAGTCCGTTCACGGTCGCCGATCGCAACTCGCCCTCGCCGACGTCCTGCACTCCGTCCAGGTCGAACCAGGTCGGCGGGCCTTCGGCGGCGGCGGCGACCTGAACCACGGGGAGCTCGACCGAGCCGGGCCCCGGGGTCGCCGCCTGCGGCGCCGCGACGGCACCCTCGACCACCAGGCCCTCGAGGTCCGGGGCGGCCTCGTCGAGCGCCGACTTGATCGCCAGCTCGAGCGTCGACGAGGACGCCGGACAGCCATCGCAGCTGCCCTCGAGCCGGATCCGCGCGATCGCGTTCTCAACGCCGAGCAGCTCGACGTTGCCGCCGTGCGATTCCATGTACGGGCGGACGCTGTCGAGCGCTTCGACCACCCGCTCGGTGAGCCCGACCGGGTAGAGCCCGTGGATCAGCATCAGGCTGGCGACGACGCCGTCGCCGGCAAGCAGGTCGCGCAGCTCCGCGGCCCGCTCGTCCTCGGAGATCACGTCCATGATCCTGGTCAGGCCCTCGCCGTAGAGCTCGATCACGGCGCCGACCAGCTCCTCGGCGCGCTCGAGGGCGACCGGATCGGCGAGCTCCTCGAGCGCCGCCGTCAGTCGCTGGACCCGCTCGACCAGCCCCTCGGGGGAGGCCGACCCCGGGCCCGCGCGTGCCTTGGGACCGGCCCCGCCGTTCTCGCCGTCGGGGTTCAGCACATCCCGGTCGGCGTGTGCATCACCTTGCGCACCCGCCCGCCGCCGTCGTACATGTGCACGCCGCACGGCAGACAGGGATCGAAGCTGCGCACGGCGCGCATGATGTCGACGCCCTTGAAGTTCTCCGGACCGTTCTCCTCGAAGATCGGGGTGTTCTGCACCGCGTCCTCGTAAGGTCCCGGAGTCCCGTAGACGTCGCGGACGCTCGCATTCCACGGCGTCGGCGGATACGGCTGGTAGTTGGCGATCTTGCCGCCCTTGATCACCATGTGGTGCGAGAGCACGCCGCGGGCGGCCTCGTGGAACCCGACGCTGACGGCCTCATCGGGAACGGTGAAGTCGCTCCAGCTCTTCGTCCTCCCCGCCCGCACCTCGACGAAGGCGCGCTCGAGGCAGTGCAGGGCGATCAACGCGGAGTAGGCCTGATGGTAGGAACGCGCACGATCGCGCTCGATCGCGTTCGACTTCTCCGGCACCCGCCACTCCATCTCCACCTCGGGAGAGTTGGGGGTCCTCGGCAGCACCATCTGGATCGACTCGCCGGTCGCCTTCGCGTAGCCGAAGTCGACCAAGCCGGCCTTCGCCGTGCACCACTGGCGGGCGAACGGGCCGCCGCCGGTGTCGCAGCAGACATGCGTGTCGGTGCGCTCGTCGTACATCCGCGGCGAGACGACCCAGCTGTACTTGTCGGCGAAGTCGCGCTTCTGCGGCCGCGGGATCGTCACCTTGTTCCAGGGGTGACGCGGGTCGACGGGGTTGCCGAGCGGGTCCTGGGTGACCATCGGCGTCTCCGTCTCGGTCCAGTCGTCGAAGTACGAGGAGCCGAGCAGGATCCTGATCATCAGGTTGATCTCGACCAGGTCGGTCGTGATCAGCTCGCCGCCGATCGCGACCCCGGGGGTGATGTAGCGCTTGTTCCCCCACTCGTTCATGTTCGCGTACCGGTAGTCGACGTAGTCGGGGTCGTCGAACGCGCCCCAGTTGACCAGGTTCGTCTCCCGATACCCGACCATGTCGTACCCGGGCAGCTCCCGGAGGAAGAAGTCGTACAGGTCGTCGTGCATCGGCACGGTGCGCTTCGCGTACTCCATGTAGCGCATCAGGCGCACGTAGTAGTCGGTCAGGGTCTGATGGGTGATGTGGGCGCTGACGCCGCCCGGCATGATCGTCGACGGGTGCGTGTGCCGGCCGCCGAACAGGCAGTACATCTCGCGCGTGTAGCGCGCCACCTGCAACGTCTCGAGGTAGAACTCCCCGGTGAACGGGTTCAGCGAGCGCATGATGTCGGCGATCGTGCGGTAGCCGTGGATGTCGGAGTTCGGCGCCAGCTCCTGCTCGGCCTTGTCGAGCAGCGAGGGGTTGGTCTCCTTGACCATCTGCTCGCAGAAGTCGACGTTGCACATGCAGTCGTTGAAGATCGCGTGATCGAACATGTAGTCCGCGGCCTCGGCGAGGTTGTACGCGAGGTCACCCAGCGGCGGCGGCTTCACCCCGTAGGCCATGTTCTGGTTCAGGCAGGAGCAGGTGCAGTGGTTGTCGCCGCAGATGCCGCAGATCCGGCTGGTGATGAAGTGCGCGTCGCGCGGATCGATCCCCTTCATGAAGATGTCGAAGCCGCGGAAGACCATCGACGTGCTGTAGCACTTCAACACCTCCTGGTTGGAGAAGTCGATCTCGGTGTGGATCCCGAGGCTGCCGACGATCCGGGTGATCGGGTCCCACGACATCTCCTTGACCATCACCTTGGAGTCGCCGCGCGGGGTTTCAACTGTCGCCATTAGTTCCTGTCCTTCCCAAATTTCGTCTGTCTTGCGCGGGTCTACGAGTAGTTGCGCGGCTGATAGCCGGTCTGCAGACGCGAGCCCTTCGTCCTCCACTCGGGCTCGACGTCGTACTTGTTCTTGATGTTGCGGTAGCGGAAGTACTTGAACAGCGGCCCGTAGGTGAACCGCTCCATGTTCGAGGCGAATCGCCCGGCGGGGTCGGGGTCCATGAACGGCATGTACTTGTCGGGGAAGCCGGGCATGGTGCACGCCATGCAGATGCCGCCGACGTTCGGGCAGCCGCCGTAGCCGTCGACCCAGCCGCGGACCGGCACGTTGCACTTCACCACCGGGCCCTTGCAGCCGAGCTTGACCAGGCAGCGTGGGTCGTCGCCGTACTCGGTCGCGAACTGACCCTGCTCGGCGAAGCCGGCGCGGTTGCAGCCCTCGCGGACCGTGCGGCCGAAGAGCCACCGCGGGCGCAGCTGCTCGTCGAGGTCCGGCACCGGGGCACGGCCGGCGAGATGCAGCGCGAGGTAGAGCAGCACCTCGGTCATGTTGTCGGGCTGAGCCGGGCAACCGGGGATGTTGACCACGGGCAACCCC
Source organism: uncultured Solirubrobacterales bacterium (assembly GCA_963733075.1). Lineage (GTDB taxonomy): Bacteria > Actinomycetota > Thermoleophilia > Solirubrobacterales > 70-9 > WHSW01. The sequence goes on from CAVTCA010000013.1 coordinate 112,387, forward strand.
GCCGCCGACTTCCAGTTCCAGCCGAGATAGTCGGCGACCCCCATCGCCCCGGTCGGGTTGTTCTTCATCGCCGGGATCCCGCCGTAGGTGGCGCAGGTCCCGATCGCGACCACCGCCGCCGCCTTGGGCGCCAGCCGGTCGATCCACTCGTTGGTCGTGATCGGCTGGCCGGTCTCCGGGTCGTCGCCGATCCCGGCCCAGTAGCCCTCGCCCGAGAGGACCTCGTTCGGCACCGAGCCCTCGACGCAGAGCACGAACGGGTCGATCTCGCCGCGCTCGGCGCGATACCACCACTCGATGAACTCGGCCCCGTTCTCGTAGGCGAGCACCGGGTTGTGGACGATCACCTTCGGCATCCCGGGGATCGCCTGCGTGATGATGTCCTCGAGGCTCGGGTTGACCGCCGAGGTCATCGCGACCGAGTCGCCATCGCAGGAGAGCCCGGTAGTCATCCAGATCACGTGCGCCTCGACGGCCTCGGTCTTGGCCTGATCGGGGACGACCTCAGTGCTCAGTGCCATCGAACTCTCCTCCATCTCCGTGTCAACAGATCCTCGGCAACGGGTCGCCGGCCAGCAGGTCCATCACCCGCCGGCCGCCGAACGCCGTCTCGACCAACACCATCCCGGGCGGCTCCGCCCGGACCTCCGCAAGCTCCGCCGCCGACTCGCACCCGGGGACCGAGCGCAGCGCCGCGAGCGCGGCGTCGGCCAGCTCGGGCGCCACGAAGGCGACCATCACACCCTCGTTGGCGACGTACATCGGGTCGATCCCCAGCAGCTCGCAGGCACCGGTGACCTCGGCGGTCACCGGGATCTCGGCCTCGACCACCGAGACGCCGACGCCGGACGCCCGGGCGAGCTCGTTGAGGACCGTGGCGACCCCCCCGCGGGTCGCGTCGCGCATCGCCCGCAGCCCGTCTCCGCAGGCCTCGAGCAGCGCCTCCGCCACCGGCCACAGCGAGCGGGTGTCGGACTCGACCTCGGCCTCCAGCCCGAGCTCGCCGCGGGCGAGCATGATCGCGGTGCCGTGCTCGCCGATCGTCCGCGAGACGAGCACGCGGTCCCCCGGCTCCAGCGCCCTCGGCGACAGCGACGCGCGCGGGTCGACGCGGCCGATCCCGGTCGTGGTCACGTACATCCCGTCGGCGTGGCCGCGCTCGACGACCTTGGTGTCGCCGGTGACGATCTCGACTCCGGCCGCGCGCGCGGTCTCCGCGATCGCCTCGACCTCGCCTCGCAGGATCTCCGCGTCGAGGCCCTCCTCGAGCACCAGCGCGAGGCTGATCGCGAGCGGCTCCGCGCCCGCGGCCGAGAGGTCGTTGACGGTGCCGTTGACGGCCAGCTCGCCGATCGAGCCGCCCGGGAACCGCAGCGGCTTGACCACGTAGGTGTCGGTGGTCAGCGCCAGATCAATGCCCGCCGCTTTCTCGGAGCCTCCGGGGGCGGCGGGGTCTGCTGCGATCCGGACCGCGCCCGCGTCGGCGAGCTGGTCGAGCGCGGGGGAGGCGAAGGCGGGCGCCAGCAGGCCCTCGATAAGCGTCTGGGTCGCCTTGCCGCCGGCGCCGTGAGCCATCGTGATCCGCTCGTCCTTGAACCGCGGCCGCTTCGAGCGGGTCGTCTCGATGATCTCGAGGATCCGTTCCTCGCGACCCTTGGTCTGGGTCTCGGTCACGCGACCCCCGCCTCCTGGCCGCGATCGCGCGCGTAGCGTCCGTAGTTGTAGTAGGCGGCGCAGGCGCCCTCGGGCGAGACCATGCAGGTGCCGATCGCGTGCTCGGGGGTGCACGCGGTTCCGAACACCTTGCACTCCCACGGCTTGATCACGCCCTTGAGCACCTCGCCGCACTGGCACGCCTTGGGGTCGGCGACGCGCACCCCGGGGACCTCGTAACGGAGCTCGGCGTCGAAGTCGGCGTACGCCTCGCTGAGCTTGAGCGCGCTCTGCGAGATGAAGCCGAGGCCCCGCCACTCGAAGTGCGGCCGCAGCTCGAAGACCTCGGACATGACCGCCAGCGCCGCCCGGTTTCCCTCGTAGGGGACGACCCGCCCGTACTGGTTCTCGACCTCACAGCGATCGTCGGCCAGCTGGGCCAGGATCATCCGGATCGACTGCAGGATGTCGAGCGGCTCGAACCCGGCGGTGACCAGCGGCTTGCCGTAGTCGGCGGGGATGAACTCGAACGGCCGCACGCCGACGATCGTCGAGACGTGGCCGGGGCCGATGAACCCGTCGAGGCGCAGGTCGGGGGACTCGAGCAGCGCCCGCAGGGGCGGCACGATGGTCACGTGGCTGCACATGCAGAGGAAGTTCTCGACCCCCTCGGCCTTCGCGCGCTTGAGCGTCAGCGCGGTCGAGGGCGCCGTGGTCTCGAAGCCGATCGCGAAGAAGACCACGGTCCGGTCCGGGTTCTGCCTCGCGATCCGCAGCGCGTCCAGCGGCGAGTAGACCATGCGGATGTCGCAACCGGTCGCCTTCGCGTCGAGAAAGGTCCCGTCGGACCCGGGGACCCGCATCATGTCGCCGAAGCACGCGAGGATGACCCCGTCCGAGCGCGCCAGCGCAATCCCGTCGTCGACGCGTCCCATCGGGATCACGCAGACCGGGCACCCGGGCCCGTGAACGAGCTCGACGTTGTCGGGCAGCAGGTCGTCGATCCCGTACTTGTAGATCGAGTGGGTGTGGCCGCCGCAGACTTCCATCAGCTTGTACTCGCGGTCGGGGTCCACGCCGGCGAGGATCTCCCCGGCCAGTGCCCGCCCGAGCTCGGCGTCGCGGAACTCGTCGACGTACTTCACGCGATCGCCGTCCCCGCGTGGACGAGGAGCTCGTCGTCGACCGCCACCGGCTGGACCAGAGCGATCTCGACCGTGTGATGCGAGCCATCGGCGCCGGTGCAGAGCGCCAGCTCGCGTTCCTGGTCGATCCGGAGCACCGTCATGGGCTCAGCGACGTCCCCGCACGTGATGCAGTGATCGTCATGGCACTCACCCGGCATTCCCGGACGCGACGCGGAGGAGATGCCCGTCGATTCCGCCATCACTCGATCACGCTCGCCTTCAGCTCCTCGAGCTCGGCCTCGTAGTCGGCGCCCATGCCCTCGAGCAGCTTGCGGGTGGCGACCGCCTCCTCCTCATCGACCTTCGAGATCGCGAAGCCGACGTGGATCAGCACCCAGTCCCCGGGGCCGACGCCGCCGACGTCCTCGGCGTCGAGGAGGCCGATGTTGACGTTGCGCTTCACCCCGGCTACGTCGACACGAGCGAGCCGGTTCGGCTCGTCGACAAGCTCAAGAATCTGACCGGGGATGGCCAGGCACATCGCTCCTACGCCCTTCGTTCGATCACTTGGATCGGGCGATCCGATCCGTTGCGCGAACCTATTGACGAGCCGGCCATCAGGTAAGTGTCGGCCGCAAGGTGTCGTCAACACCTACCGGCAGATGCGCGCCACACCTAGAGGCGAGTCGGGCTAGAGCGAGTCGAGCGACTCCCGCCGCGCCGCCGCCTCGCGATGGGCGGTCCACCGCCCGTTGAGCGCCCGCCGGCGCCTGTTGCCCGGGCGGCAGCCGGCGAGCCTTCAGGTAGCGGTCGAGGAACGAGTCGATCCGCCGCTCGCCCTCGGCGAGGTCCGTCGCGCGCTTGTCGAGCTCCTCGATCCCGGCCTCGGTGAGCGAGTAGACGCGCTTCTGGGGCCCCGAGTCCGAGCGCTCCCAGTCGGACTCCACGAGCCCCTGCGACTCGAGCTTGCGCAGAGCGCGGTAGAGCGCCCCGGGGTCGGAGTGATCGAAGCCGAAGGCGCAGAGGCTCTCGGCGAGCTCGTAGCCGTGGGCGTCGCGCTCGCGCAGCAGCAACAGCAGGCACGGCCGGGCGAAGTCCTTCGGCAACCCGGAGCTCAGCGCGTGCGGCATCTCGCCGCGAGTCTAACCGCGTGGTGCGCGACGCCGCAAGCGCCGCGCACCCGCCGGCGGCTCAGCCGCCGGCCTGCTCGAAGCGCCGCGCGACCTCGTCCCAGTTGACGACGTTCCAGAACGCGTCGAGATAGTCGGGGCGCTTGTTCTGGTACTTGAGGTAGTAGGCGTGCTCCCAGACGTCCGCGCCCAGCAGCGGCGTCTGGCCGGCCGAGACCGGCGAGTCCTGGTTCGCGGTGCTGGTGACCGCCAGCCCGGAGCCGTCGTGCACGAGCCACGCCCAGCCGGAGCCGAATTGGCCGACGCCGGCGTTCTTGAACTCCTCCTTGAACGAGTCGAAGGAGCCGAAGCTCTGCTCGATCGCCGCCGCCAGGTCACCGGAGGGCTCGCCGCCCCCGTCGGGGCTCATCACCTGCCAGAAGAAGGTGTGGTTGGCGTGACCGCCGGCGTTGTTGCGGACGGGGGCCTGCTTGTCGGCGGGCAGCGAGTCGAGGTTGACGAGCACCTCGTCGACGTCCTTGTCGGCCCACTCCGTGCCCTCCAGCGCGGCGTTGGCCTTGTCGACGTACGCCTGGTGGTGCTTGTCGTGGTGGACGCGCATCGTCGCCTCGTCGATGTGGGGCTCGAGCGCGTCGTAGTCGTAGGGAAGATCCGGTACTTCGTAAGCCATCTTGTCCTCCTGTCGGGTCTGACTAGAACTTATCCGAGCGCCTGCTCGAAGCCCTGGCGCCACGAGTCGTACCTCGGGCTCCACTCGAGCTCGCGCAGGGCCTTCCGGTTCGAGGCGCCGCGAAGCGTCGTGGCGAAGGCGACCGCGTCGGGTCCCGCGATCAGCCTCGCGATCAGCTTCGGCACGCGCAGCGGCCGCCTGGCCCCGATCGCGTCGGCGTAGGCCGGGACCCACTCGCGAACGGGCGCGGGGTCGGAGTCGCACACGTTGTAGATCCCGGGGGCGCCGCGTTCACAGGCGGCGACCGTCGCGCCGGCCGCGTCCTCGACCTGGACGAAGGAGAAGACCGCGTCGCCGCGGCCGACGATCGGGAACCTGCGCCGGCGCACCTCCGAGGCCTGGTGGCCGTCGAGGGCATAGGCGGTCCCCGGCCCGTAGAAGAACCCGTAGCGGAGCACGAGCCCTTCGACGGCCTCAGCCTCGAGCACCTGCCGTTCGAGCTCCAGGGTCGCCGCCACCGAGCCGGCGAGCTCGCCGCCGGCCGGGCTCATCACCGGGTCGGTCTCGCTCTTTACCCAGCCGCCGACGGGGGCGTAGATGAAGGCGATGCTCTGAGCGACCAGCCGTCGCGCGCCCGCACCCTGCGCCGCGGCGACGAGGTTGCGGGTGCCCTCGCGGCGGATGCGGTTGTTGGCCTCGAGGGCTCCCTTCGCGGTCGGGTCGAGGTCCGGGGGCAGCGAGGTGAGCTCATGCACGACGACCTCGGGCGCGGCGGCGGCGACCGCCGCCGACAGGGCCGGCGGGTCGAAGACGTCGCAGACGGCGGCTTCGGCGCCGGCCGCCCGGACCTCGTCTGCGCGCGACTCGCGGCGCGTCATCCCGGTCACCTGATGGCCGGCGGCCACCAGCCGGCGGATCAGCGGCCGGCCGACGGCGCCGCTCGCGCCTGCGACGAAGATCCTCATCCGGGCGTTGTATCGCAGGTTCTCGCTGCTATCGTCGCCCGACTGCAGGGACCGAAGGAGGACAGAGCGTGAGAGGGACCTCGAGGCTGCTCGCCGTGGCCATCGCAGCGACGATGATCTTCACCGCCGCCGGCGAAGCGGCGCCGGCCGCCAAGAAGGCGAAGCTGAAGGTGGCCACGAGCCAGAAGCAGGCGCTCAAGCGGGGCGCGCTCAAGGTCAAGGTGAAGGGGCTGAGCGGGGGCAAGCTCAAGCTCAAGGCGCAGTCGTCGACCTTCGATCAGCAGCAGCTGCGCAAGCTGACCAAGCCGGCCAAGGTACGCGCGCAGGGCAAGAGCGCGACCGCCCTCCTGCGGCTCACGTCCAAGGGCCGCCAGGCGATCGAGAGCTGCGAGGGGCGCAAGATCGTGGTCAACGGCAAGGGGGTTTCCAAGGCCAGGGTCAAGCTCAAGCGCGACACGGCCGAGTGCAAGCCGCAGAAGATCGACCTCAGCCGGGCGGCGAGCTGCGACTTCATCGGCGCTCAAGAGGGGTCGCTCTGCATGCTGCCGTTCCCCGACGACTACTACACGGTCAAGGACAACTCCACGAAGACCGGGCGGCTGGTCAACTTCACCGACGCGGGGATGCCGCAGAACGTCGGCGGCACCCCGATCGCCGCCGCTCCGTACAACCTCAACGACGGCTTCAGCCCCGGTCAGGTGATCACGCTCAAGGTCCCCGGGCTCGACACGCCGGCCGCCCTCGCCAGCACCAACCCGATCCCGCTCAACGACCTGAGCCGCAACGAGTCCCAGGACTCGAAGGAGCCGATCGTCGTCATCGACGCCGAGACCGAGAAGCGGGTGCCGATCTGGGTCGAGATCGACTCCAACGCGAGCACCCCGGAGGAGACGGCGGTGCTGATCCACGCCGCGACCCAGTTCGAGTCGGGCCAGCGCTACATCGTCGCCATGCGCAAGCTCAGGGACGCGAACGGCAACAAGCTCGCCGCGCCCGAGGGCTTCCGCTACTACCGCGACGACCTGCCGTCGAAGAAGCAGCCGATCAACGACCAGCGCAAGCGCTTCGACAAGATCTTCCGCGGCCTGCGCCGGGCGGGCGTCAAGCGGTCCAACCTGTATCTCGCCTGGGATTTCACCGTCGCCAGCGACGAGAACATCGCCGAGCGGCTCCTGCACATCCGCAATGACGCATTCGCCGAGCTCGGCGACACCGACCTCGCCGACGGGGTCGTCCAGGGCACGACGCCGCCGTTTGAGGTCGACACCGTCGACGTCAACCCCGATCCCGAGGTCGCGCGCCGGGTACAGGGCACGTTCACGGTCCCGTGCTACCTGACCAACAACTGCGAGGCGCCGGCGAGGTTCACGCTCGACTCGAACGGCAACCCGACCCGGCAGGGCACCTACGAGGCGAACTTCGACTGCATCATCCCCCACGCCGCCGTCGACGACCCGGGCTTCTCCCCGGCACGGCCGTCGCTCTACGGGCATGGCCTGCTCGGCGAGGCGGGCGAGGTCAACTCGAGCCCGCAGAGGACGCTGGCGCAGACGCACAACTTCGTCTTCTGCGCCACCGACGAGATCGGATTCGCGAACGAGGACATCCCGAACACGATCGGCATCCTCCAGAACCTCGGGCGCTTCCCCGAGCTCACCGACAGGGTGCAGCAGGGGCTGTTGAACGAGCTGCTGCTCGGGCGGCTGATGGACAATCCCGGCGGCTTCCTCAGCGACGTCGCCTTCCACGCCGACGGGGCGACGCTCGCCAGCCCGCCGGTGATCGACACCTCGAAGCTCTACTACAACGGCAACAGCCAGGGCGGCATCCTCGGCGGCGCGCTGACCGCCGTCTCTCCCGACTTCACCCGGGCCTCGCTCGGGGTGCCGGCGATGGGCTACTCGACCCTGCTGAACCGGTCGATCGACTTCGACACCTACGCGACGATCTTCAATCCCGCGTACCCGAACGAGCTGTCGCGGCCGCTGGCGCTGTCGCTGATCCAGATGCTCTGGGACCGCTCGGAGCCGAACGGCTACGCGCACCGGATGACCGACAACCCGCTGCCGGGGACGCCCGAGCACGAGGTGCTGATGAACATCGCCTTCTCCGACCACCAGGTGACCACCTGGCAGGCCGACGTCGAGGCGCGGACGATCGGCGCCTCGATCCATACGCCGGTCGTCTACGACGGGCGCTGGCCGAACGTCGACGTGGGCTGGGGCATCGACCCGATCGCCAGCTATCCGTTCACGGGCTCGGCGATCGTCTACTGGGACGGCGGGCCGATCCGCCCGGACCCGCTCGACCCCGGCGAGATCATCGGCACCGACGCGCCGCCGATCCCCAACATCCCGAACACGAGCGGCGTGGACCCGCACGGCCTGCCCCGGCGCACCCCGGCCGAGCAGCAGATGGTCTCCGACTTCCTGCGCCCGGACGCGGCAGAGCCAGATCACCGACACCTGCAACGGCGGGCCCTGCTACTCGATCGGGTTCAGCGGACCGTAGCCGCGCCCTGGTCTTGCGGGGTCATTCGGTGGCGGATGCGCGCTCGATCAGCGCGACCAGGGCCGCGACCACGCGCGGGTCGAGTTGGCCGCCGGAGCGGACGTTCAGTTGCTCGACCACCCGGCCGGGGCCTGCCCGCTCGGCGAGTGCCGACTGGCAGACACAGGCGGCGCGGATGATCCGCGATTCGATTGGGATCAGCTCGCCCGCGAGGCCTTCCGGCCCGGCGCCGTCGTAGCGCTCGCGCGCCCGAAGCAGCCACCCCCATACGGGCTCTGGGACCCCGGCGCGGCGGGCCAGCCGGTAGCCGGCCTCGTAGTGGGCCTCGAACGCCTCCTCATCAGCCGGGTATCGCCCGCTCTCCGCCTCCGCCAGCACCGCCGTCGGGGCGTAGTTCTGCCCAGCCCCGTGCAGCATCGCCGCCGCGCGCACGGCTTCGCTCTGGGTCCGGCCGAAGCCGATCTCGACCGCCGTCGCGAACGCGTACGAGGCGGTCCCCTGAGCGTGCTCGCGCGCTTCCTGGGAATGATGTTCCAGCCCATCCATCAGCGGAGCGCCACGAGTTTGCGGCAGCGCCGGCGCTGCGAGGCCGAGCCCGGGGTCTGGCTCGCGGCTGCGCGGCGCCGGGTCCAGGCGCGGCGCCGGCCGACTCCTTCTCGTCCTCGGTCTCCCTGTCGGCGACCTCGGCGCCGGCCTGCGGGCGCGACTCTCGCGCCGCTGCCTTGGCGGCGCGGATCTCGTTCTCCTTGCGCGTGATCTCCCGATCCAGATCCCGTAGGTCCGCGGCTGAGTGGACGGAGCCGCGAGTAGGGCGGGCGTTTGCCGGCCGGACTTGCTTCTTACGCATTGGCCTTACCCCAGACTTTGCTGACACCGCATCGTGCTCCCGTTCGCGGAGTCCAACCCTAGCGCCAACCCCACGCGCCGCGAGCCCGTCAAAACAGCCGTGGGACAGCGGTCGCAGGGGTCGTCCGGGACCATGGTCGAGTCCGGCGACGTCTTCGTCATGTCGAACGCGATCAGCGCTTCGCGATGGTGTTTGCGCGCGGAGCTTCAGCGGTGAGCGCGGCTGGCTCGAACGTGCTGTCGCTGGTGTTGAGGAGGCGGGGAACCGTTGGCGACCCCCGTACCGGCGAAGTCGTGCCACTGGGGGATGTCCCTGCCCAAGAGCTCCTTCAACGCGGCCACGTCGTCGGCAAGTAGCTCAGCCAGGCCGGCTCGATCCTCGGGCGACAGCTTCGCATCCTGCTGGACCATCCACCTCAGGTACACGAGGTTGAAGACTCGCCCGCGCTTGACGAATCGCTTGAGTCCTCGGGGCCCCCGATTGAGGGCTCGGCGGGCCTTGTGAAAGGCCGGGTTTCGCAACGTTCGATTCTGGCTCAAGGACACGGTGGCGAGCGGCCGAACCGGGAGGCCGAAGAACTCCAGGATCTCCGCCGAGACACGATCAGTTTGGGCGACCAGGTCCTCGAACAGCACGATCTTGAATTGGGACCGATCGAAGTGGGGGAACCAGTAGTCCTTGAGCAGGTGGGCGTATCGAGCGCGGTCCAGCCACTCGTCGTAACGGCGCGCGAACCCGAGGAAAGTCTCGGGCAGCTCCGGGTACCGGTCCCGGTCCCTCTCCAGCTGCCCCTGCCGAGCTTGCATCTGGTAATGGGAGCGCGCGTAGTCGATCGGGTTGCGCAGGACCAAGAGGAATCTCGGAGCCTCCGCGCCCACGGCCTCCTTGATTCGGGGAGCGGCCACCTCACCCCAACGGATGTACGTCGGAGACGTGTCGACTCGACGCCCGTTGGCCGGGAACTGCGTCAGATACCACTCGAAGCCGCGTTCCCAATTGCTGGTGTAGAAGTTGACCTTCTGCATCGGACTCAGCGAGACGTCGGGATGCGACTTCAGCAGGTTGAACAGGAATGAGCTCCCCGCGCGTGGAGTTCCGAGGTGAAACAGGGTCGGAAGGTCCTTGTTCCGGTGCACACCCACAGATTAGGGGTACAGGGAGCGCTCGGCTCGCTACGGCCGAGATCTGCTCAGCTCCCGTCGATCTGACCGTTGTTCGGCCATCTTTGGCACGCCGGGCCGTCGCTAACATCACGCCGATGAAGAACCGCCTCGCGCATTTCCGCGAGTTGCGTCCTGATGAGTGAGGATCGCCTTGGTCTTCTAGAGCAGGTGCGCGAGGACTTCGCGATCCACGGCCGTGGGTGGATGCATCCAGGTTTTCACGCCCTCGCTGTGCATCGCTTGGGCGCCTGGCGCCGAACCTTGACCGGCTCCGCCCGGTTCTTCGCTTCGATGATCTACCGGCCCCTGTTCGTGTTCATCCGAAACGCGTACGGGATCGAGCTGCCGGACACGACCGAGATCGGCCGCCGGGTTCAGATCGGCCACCACAACGGCATCGTCGTTCACCCGAGAGCAAAGATCGGTGACGGCTGCGCGATCCGGCAGAACTGCTTGATTGGCTCGGGCACCGGTGCGCCCGGACGCTACGACGACCGCGCTCCGGTTCTGGGCAACGACGTGTTGATCGGCGCCAACGTCGCGATCTTCGGCGCCATCACCGTTGGCGACGGCGCCAGGATCGGCCCAGGCGCCGTACTGACCCGGAGCGTCCCGCCGGGGGCGATCGTTGTGGCTCCAGCACCCCGGATTCTCAGCGCAGGAGGCGACGACCGATGACAATCGACGATCGGCTCAACGAGATCTTTCGCGAGGTGTTCGCTGACGACTCGATCACGGTCAACGACGCCACCACCGCCGAGGACATCGACGCCTGGGACTCGCTCGCACACATCAACCTGATGTTCTCGCTCGAGGACGAATTCGGCGTCAAGTTTCGGGACGAGGAGTTCGCCAACGCGCAAGACGTCGGGGAGATCAAACGGCTCCTACAGGAGCATGTCAGCTGATCCTCACGTAGCGCCCGACTCGCTGGGCCAACTGCGTTTTCACCATCTCGGTTTCGTCACGAACTCGTGCGCGCGGGAGGCCGAGGCGCTCGCGCTGCTCGGCTATGCGCCAGAGGGCAAGATCTTCGCCGATCCAGCCCAGGGGATCCGCGGGCAATTCCTGGTCGGCGGCGGGCCCAGGATCGAGCTGCTCGAGCCGTTGCCGGGTGCGACGACACTGGACCCTTGGCTGCGCAAGGGGGTGAAGATCTACCACCACGCCTACGAAACGCGCCTGATCGATGACGCGATCGGAGATGCCCGCAGGGCCGGGGCGAGACTCGTGTCCGCTCCTCGGCAAGCAGTCGCTTTCGGCCAGAGGCGGGTGGCGTTTCTCATGCTTCCGTCGATGTATCTCTTTGAGCTCATCGAAGCGGCGGGTGGAGACGAGTGAGCTCGAGGAACGTCACGCTCGAGGTCGAGCAGAACGGTGATCGGCTGCGGCAGGAGGGAGACGTCGCCGGCGCGATTGCGGCCTACCAGGAAGCCATGCGAGACAAGCCGGACGGCCGGATCCTGATCAAGCTTGCGCGAGCGCACATCGATCAGGGAGACGTCGAAGAAGCCCTGCGCTGCGTGCTCGCGGTGGTTGAGGCCGGAGACGACTATCGCAGCTGGCAATCGGCGGCAAGGCTGCTGCCGAGGCTTCCCACCGGTGAAGAGCGCCAGCAGGTTCGCGGCGCGCTCCTCGGAAGCTTCACCACGTCGCATCTGGCACCGCTGATCGAGTTGGCCGCGCGAGCCACGGGTCTGGTGATCGGCCTCTACGAAGGCGGCTACGGCCAGTATCGGCAGGAGCTCCTGAACCCAAACAGCGGGTTGTACGCACACGATCCCGAGGTCGTCATGCTCGCCGTGCACGAGGGCGAACTGGCCCTGCCGGCGCTCGTCGACGCCGCAGATGCCGGCGCCGTCGTCGAAACGGAGCTCGCCACCTGGACGACGTACTGGGACACGATCCGGGGCAACAGCTCGGCGCGGGTCGTGCAGCACAACTTCGCGTTGCCCCCCGAGCTGCCGTTCGGTCATCTCACGACCAGCCTGCCGGGTTCACGACGGGCCATGGCGCAAGCGCTCAACCTGCGACTTGGCGCCGCCGCTTCCGGCCGAGTCGGCATCGTCGACTGCGAGAGGCTTGCTTCCTCGTTCGGAAAGGAGCGCTGGTTCAGCCCGAGGCAGTGGCACTCGGCCAAGCAAGCGGTTGCGCTCGAGGCCCTGCCGGTCCTCGCCCGTCACACCGCCGCTGTCGTCGGCGCGCAGTTCGGCATCAGCCGGAAGTGCATTGTCCTCGACCTCGACAACACGCTTTGGGGCGGGATTGTCGGCGAGGACGGGCTCGCGGGACTGCAGCTCGGGGGAGGAGCGACGGGAGAAGCCTTCGTCGGCTTTCAGCGTTACCTGCTGCAGCTGAAAGAGCGGGGCATCCTCCTCGCGGTTTGCTCCAAGAACAACGACCGCGATGCGAGGGAGGTCTTCGAGAAGCATCCGGCGATGGTGCTCGATCTGGAGGACATCGCGTGCTTCGTCGCCTCCTGGGATCCCAAGCCCGAACAGGTGCGACGGGTTGCGCGCGAGCTCAACCTCGGGCTCGACGCCTTGGTATTCGTCGACGACAACCCGGCCGAGGCCGATGCGATTCGGCAGCTGGCTCCCGAGGTGGCCGTGGTTCGGTTGCCTTCGGATCCGGCCGAGTACGTCCAAACGCTCGCTGCCATGCCTTTGTTCGAGTCGGCTTCCTTCACTCCGGAGGACTCCGAGCGCACGGCCCAGTACCGCGCCCGTTCCGAGGCGAGTCAGCTCGAGGAGTCGGCGGGATCAGTCGAGGAGTTTCTCGCGAGCCTGGGGATGGAGGCCACGCTTGCCGAGTTCGACGACGTCGACATGCCCCGGATCGCGCAGCTGGTCGGCAAGACGAACCAGTTCAACCTGACCGCGCGTCGGCATTCCCAGGCCGCGCTCGAGTCGTTCCGCGACGACCCGGCGGTGGTGACGATGAGCGCCCGGCTGCGAGACCGGTTCGCTGACCATGGCTTGATCGCCGTGCTCGTGGCCGAACAGCGAGATGACTCTCTCGTCATCGACACGTGGCTCATGAGCTGTCGCGTGATCGGCCGAGATCTCGAGCAGGCGATGCTGAACGAGCTGGCCCGAATCGCGAGGGCGCGGGGCTGCAAGGCCCTGCGCGGCATCTACGTGCCGTCTGCCCGCAATCAGCTCGTAGCCGACCTCTACGCGCGCCTCGGCTTCAGTCCGGCGACCGACGAGGTCGGCGACGGCGAGGCCGGTGCCGAGTCGACATCGTGGAGTCTCGAGCTGGATGGCGTTCCCCCGTGTGCGGCGCCGAGCATCGAGGTCACGGCGCTCGGACGAGCGGCGCGGGCCGACGCCTGCCCCTTGATGTCCACGGCCCGGATCGTCACCTCGGTGGCGCCTGGCGTCAGCGCGCCGGCCGGGATCGACCACCGCGTCCGCCACTGATAGCCGGAGTCGTAGTTGCCCGAGAGCACCTCCCAGTCGAGGTCGGCGACCCCCGACCCACCGCGGTCGTCCTGCCAACGCACGGCGCGGATCGCGAGGTTGTCGTGGGCCGTGCCCTCGATCAGCGCCGATCGGCCCTGCTTCGCAACCCTCGTGACCTCGAGCGTCGGATCCTCGCCGTCGACTTCGGCCGGGGTCGAGGCGTTCTGCATCGCGCTCACGTAGGGCGAGTAGTCGAACTCGTCCAGGGGCGCATAGGCGAAGTTTGCGAACTCGCCCCCCATGCCCCATTTGCGAAAGGCGAGCAGCTGCTCGCTGACGTAGTCCGGGGGACGGGCATCGTCGAAGCTCGACGACTTCGGCCCCTCGTCGATCCAGGCAAAGGGCGAGACGTTAACCCGCGACCAGGCGTAGTCCCAGTTGGAGAAGCGGCGTGAGAAGGTGGCGTAGACCCGGTTTTGGTTGTAGGTGAGGGCGCTGTCCCAATTGCCCTTGTGCGGGGCCTTGTAGAAGACCGAGTCGAAGAAGCGGATCGCGCCGTAGCCCTCGACGCTCGTCATCCCGTTCCAGAAATCGATGTCGAGGCGATCGGTCGAGGTGTTGGTGAGGCCGTTGACCTTCTCTTGGATCAGCTCGCGCCAGTCGCCGGGAAAGAAGGCGTGATAGACCGCGAACTCGGCTTTCGGGAAGGCGGCGAGGATCGTCGTCCATCGCCTCGGCCCCGCGCCGGCGGGCCTGCTCTCGCACCTCGCGCCTCTGAGTGGGTGTTGCCCGGGTAATCCCACTCCCAGGTTGCGGTCTGCGCGCCGCCCTTCTGTGGGTACATCTCCTGATCGAAGGCGATTCCGGCGAAGCCGAGCAGCTTCGCGGCGGCGGCCACGTCGCCGAGCTTCGGCAGCACCTTGGCTTTCCAGCCCCGGCGATCGAACCAATCCAGCAGCGGCGTCGACGGGTTGTAGTAGTTGGTGAGCTTGACGCCGAGGTACATCTTCATTCCCCGCGCCGCCGCCCGTTCGACCACGTTGGAGTCGCGCAGCGCTCGCTGCAGCCGGTAGTTGCTCGAGCTCAAGTTCGCCGCGGGGTTCCCGGTGAAGTCCTGGCTGCCGCCCAGGTCCCGCAGGCGCTCGGCGCTGCAGACGAAGCCGTCGACGCCCCTCGACTTCCACTCGTCGAGCTCGCCGTCGGTGAGGGTTACGACATCTGTCTCGCAGCCGACCCAGAGGATGAGTCTGGGCGGGCCGACCGGCGTGGCCTCGGCTCCGCGTCGGGCCGGGGTGTCGCTCGAGTCACCTCCTGCCCGCCTGCGCTCGGTCCGCCTGGGGCCGGCGGGTGTCGCTCGAGTTGCGTCGTCGCCGTCGTCCTCCCCGCACCCTCCGAGCGATCAAGACGCCGATCGCGGCGAGCATCCCGAGTCGAACGCCGAATCGCATGCCCGCAGGATGCAGGATCGTGGCCGGCTACCGGCGCCTGATCTTGAATCGGTACCGCACGGGTGGCGTCGCCGGGATCCGTGGCGAGACCATCGCGAACTTCGAACGTGTGCCTTCGCCACCGGCGCCGCGCCCGAATCCGATAGGTCACCCTCCCTGAGCTGCACTCCTGCCAGGGTCTCCGATCGAGCCTGCAGGCAAAGCCGTGCGTTCCAGCGTCGCTGGTGAACGTGAACGCGACCGTGGCCCGTCGCTGCTTCACGGTCAGCCGCTTCGGCGGCTTGGTGGTGATCTTCGGCGACCTGCTGGAGACGGGCGTGGCGACCGACCGAGCCGTGGCGTGGCGACCGGAACGTCGGACGGCGACCGACGCGTGCCCCTTGATGTCCACGGCCCGGATCGTCACCTCGGTGGCGCCCGGCGTCAGCGCGCCGGCCGGGATCGACCACCGCGTCCGCCACTTATAGCCGGAGTTGTAGTTGCCCGAGAGCACCTCCCAGCTGAGGTCGGCGACCCCCGAGCCGACCGCGGTTGTCCTGCCAGACGCACGGCCCGGATCGCGAGGTTGTCGTGGGCGGTGCCCTCGATCGAGCGCCGATCGGCCCTGCTTTGCAACCCTCGTGACCTCGAGCGTCGGATCCTCGCCGTCGACTGCGGCCGGGCTCGAGGCGTTTTGCATCGCGCTCACGTAGGGCGAGTAGTCGAACTCGTCCAGGGGCGCATAGGCGAAGTTTGCGAACTCGCCCCCCATGCCCCATTTGCGAAAGGCGAGCAGCTGCTCGCTGACGTAGGCCGGGGGACGGGCATCGTCGAAGCTCGACGACTTCGGCCCCTCGTCGATCCAGGCAAAGGGCGAGACGTTAACCCGCGACCAGGCGTAGTCCCAGTTGGAGAAGCGGCGTGAGAAGGTGGCGTAGACCCGGTTTTGGTTGTAGGTGAGGGCGCTGTCCCAATTGCCCTTGTGCGGGGCCTTGTAGAAGACCGAGTCGAAGAAGCGGATCGCGCCGTAGCCCTCGACGCTCGTCATCCCGTTCCAGAAATCGATGTCGAGGCGATCGGTCGAGGTGTTGGTGAGGCCGTTGACCTTCTCTTGGATCTGCTCGCGCCAGTCGCCGGGAAAGAAGGCGTGATAGACCGCGAACTCGGCTTTCGGGAAGGCGGCGACGATCGCCGCCATCGCCTCGGCCCCGCGCCGGCGGGCCTGCTCTCGCACCTGCGCCTCTGAGTGGGTGTTGCCCGGGTAATCCCACTCCCAGGTTGCGGTCTAGCCGCGCCGCCCTTCTGTGGGTACATCTCCTGATCGAAGGCGATTCCGGCGAAGCCGAGCAGCTTCGCGGCGGCGGCCACGTCGCCGAGCTTCGGCAGCACCTTGGCTTTCCAGCCCCGGCGATCGAACCAATCCAGCAGCGGCGTCGACGGGTTGTAGTAGTTGGTGAGCTTGACGCCGAGGTACATCTTCATTCCCCGCGCCGCCGCCCGTTCGACCACGTTGGAGTCGCGCAGCGCTCGCTGCAGCCGGTAGTTGCTCGAGCTCAAGTTCGCCGCGGGGTTCCCGGTGAAGTCCTGGCTGCCGCCCAGGTCCCGCAGGCGCTCGGCGCTGCAGACGAAGCCGTCGACGCCCCTCGACTTCCACTCGTCGAGCTCGCCGTCGGTGAGGGTTACGACATCCTTCTTCGCAGCCGACCCAGAGGATGAGCCCGTCGGAGCTGTCGTCCTCGGCCGCCGAGGCCTGAGCGTCACCGGTCAGCGTCCAATGGCCGACTCCCAATGTGCCGGCGACGACCACGGCAAGCAGGCCGAATGCCGAGCGCGAGGCCGCGCCGATGTTCGGTCTCTCCGGGTTCCGAGGCCATAGTTCAGGATCGGAGTGAGCCGGCCGCAGCGGCGAGACGGCGTCGACGGGCCTGGACGTATGTACGAGCGTCACCGGCGCATCAGCATGCTTCGTCATAGACCGCGATCGTGCGGTTCACCATCGCCTCCAGCGAGAACGCCTCGCGGGCGCGCCGATGCGCCTCCTGACCCATCCTCGCGCGCAGGTCGGGGTCCTCGGCCAGCCTGACCAGCGCTGCGGCGAGCTCGTCGCTGCTTTCGGGATCGATCAGGAAGCCGCTCTCGCCCGAAGCGACGACCTCAGGGAGCGAGCAGGTCGCGGTCGCCACGATCGGCCGCCCCGCCGCCATCCCCTCGAGCGCCGCGAGCCCGAAGCCCTCGCCGAACGCGGGCTGCGAGGGGAAGGCGAGCACGTCGCAGGCGCCCATGAAGTCTCGGATCTCCCTGACGAAGCCGAGAAACCGCACCGTCTCGCCGAGTGGCTGCGCTTGGCGCTCCAGCTCAGGCCGCAGAGGGCCCTCCCCGGCGATCAGCAGACGCAGCTCGGGTCTGTTCGCGCGACGCCCTCGCGTGGGCCTCGAGGAGCAGGGAGTGCCCCTTGTGCGGGACCAGGCGCGATGCGACCCCGACGGCAATCGACTCGCGATCGAGCCCGAGCTCGCCCCGCGCCACGTCCCGCTCGCCCTCGGTGGCCGGCCAGCCCGAGGAGTCGATGCCGTAGTGGACCATCCGGACCGCTCCCCGACGGGAGATGCCGACGCGCTCGATGAACCGCTGCACGTGCTCGGAGATCGCGATCGTGAGCTCTGCCCGGTGCCCGGCGAGGCGCGCGAGGCTGCGGTATGGCTCACGCTCGTAGAAGTCATGGGTGCCATGGACGGACGAAACGCCGGTGACCCCGGCAAGCTGGGCCGCGAGCTGTCCGTGCAGGTCGGCATGGATCAGGTGGGTGTGCACGAGGTCCGGCCGAAACGCTCGGATCTCTCGCCACAGCGCCGCGACCAGAGGCGGGCTGACGTCGCGACCGGCGGGGATCACCGCGTGGGAGATGCCGAGCTCCTGGAGGCTTTGGGTGAAGTCCCGGGCGCGCCCCGTAGCCGCAACGCACATCCGCACTTCGACTCCGGCCTCGCCGAGCGCCGGCAGCAGGGAGAGGAGATGGCGCTCCGACCCCCCGATGCCGCTCACCTTCTGGACGTGCAGGACCCTGATGACTACCTCAGGCCGCCCCCTGCGCAGGCGCGTTCTCCTCGCGAGACTCCGCATAGGCTTCCAAGGTCAGCCTCAGGCCTTCGCGGAAATCGATCGCCGGCTCGTAGCCGAGCTCGGCGTTCGAGCGAGAAAGATCGGCGAGCGAATGCCGAACCTCGCCCGGACGGCCGGGCTCGTTACGCACCTCGATCTCGCGCCCGGTCAGTGATCTGAGCTCGTCGACGAGTGCGTTCAGCGTGATCCGGTGCCCAGTGGCGACGTTGAAGACCTTCCCTGCCACCCCCTTTGCTTCGCTCGCGAGGAGGTTGGCATCGACGACGTTGGCGATGTAGGAGAAGTCGCGAGACTGCTCGCCGTCGCCGAAGATCGTCAGCGGCTCGCCCGCAAGGCAAGCGGTGATGAAGTTCGGAATCACGGCCGAGTATTGAGACAGAGGGTCCTGGCGAGGCCCGAAGACGTTGAAGTACCTCAGGGCGACCGTCTCCAGGCCGTATACCCCTGAGAAGCTTCGGCAGTAGCCCTCACCGGCCAGCTTGGCGACGGCATATGGGGAGATCGGCGTCGCCGGCAGGTCCTCGTGCTTGGGAAGCGTCTCGTTGGCCCCATAGACCGAGGACGAGGAGGCGAACACGACCCGTCGCACGCCGCTGTCGCGGGCGGCCAGGAGCACGTTGAGCGTGCCGATCACGTTTGCCGCATTGCTGGTCAACGGGTCCTGAACCGAGCGTGGCACGGAGGGCAGCGCCGCCTGATGAAAGACGACCTCACACCCTCGAACCGCGGTGTTCACGCGCTCATAGCTTTGGATGTCGCCCTCGATCAGCTCGATCTCGTCGCGGAAGGCGAGCAGGTTCGTGCGATTGCCCGTCGAGAAGTTGTCGAGAACCCGGACCTCGTGGCCCTGCGTGCACAGATGCCCCGCAAGGTGCGAGCCGATGAATCCGCCGCCTCCCGTTATCAGCGCTCTCATACCTTCGTCCACGACTAGGGCCTGGTCAGTTTAGGATCGCACCGTTGCTGGGTGACTTCGTCCACGACTAGGGCCTGGTCAGTTTAGGATCTCACCGTTGTTGGGTGACGAGCGTTGCGAACTCAAGGGGTCTGAAGGGCGGAAACCGATGCGATACTTGATCACTGGGGGTGCCGGGTTCATCGGCTCGCACCTGGTCGATGCCCTGACCACGCGGGGCGAGGATGTCTTGGTGCTCGATGACCTGAGCACCGGGAGCGCCGAAAATCTCGACGAGGTCGACGGTGGGGCCGCGGCGCTGGCCACCCGCCGAGAGAATCGTTTTGCGCCAGGCCATCCCCGCACGGGCTCGGTGGACCTGATCGAGGGCTGCGTCACCGACGAGGCCGTCGTCGACGAGTGCATGTCATCGGTCGATGTCTGCATCCACCTGGCGTCCGCAGTCGGAGTCCAGCTCGTCATCGAGCAGCCGCTGGCGTCCCTGCTGCGCAACGTGCGCGGGTGCGACAACGTGATCTCGGCGGCGGCCCGCCACGGCCGGCGGCTCCTGTTTGCCTCGACCTCAGAGATCTACGGAAAGAACAGCGGCGAATCGCTTGACGAATCCGCCGATCGGATCCTCGGCTCGCCCTTCCAGTCGCGCTGGAGCTACTCGACGGCCAAGGCCTTCGGCGAGGCCCTCGCACACGGTTACCACACTCAGGAGGGCGCCGACACGATCGTCGTCCGGCTCTTCAACACGGTCGGCCCGCGGCAGACGGGAGCCTACGGGATGGTGCTCCCCCGATTCGTCCGTCAGGCCCGACTCGACCAGGACCTGACCGTCTACGGCACCGGCACGCAATCGCGCTGCTTCACCCACGTGCTCGATACGGTCCATGCGCTTGTCCTGTTGCTGGACGCCGACGACGCCAGCGGCAACGTCTATAACGTCGGGTCCGGGAACCCGGTGTCGATCATCGAGCTCGCAGGTAAGGTGATCGAGCAGATGGACTCGGATTCCAGGATCACGCTGGTCCCTTACGAGGACGCCTACGGTCCCGGCTTCGAGGAGCTCGGCCGCAGGGTCCCCGATACGTCTGCGCTCACGGAGCTCACCGGCTGGATGCCCTCACGAATGGTCGAGGAGATGATCGACGACGTGATCGCCTACGAACAGAACAAGGTTCGTAGCTCCGATGAGCAGGTCGTCCGCGATCATCTGCGGGCGGTCGGGTGATGCGGGACGAGGCGTGACTGCGGCTTGCTTGCGGTCTTCATCGTCGCTTACGTCGTCGTCCTCGCCGCGACCCCCGTCGCGATCCGGGTAGCGCGTTCGACCGGCTTCCTCGATCGCCCGCGCGGCTTCCGGGTTCACGCCAAACCCACTCCGTACTTGGGCGGAGCAGCAGTGCTCTTGGGGTTCCTGGCCGGAGCCCTCGTGCAGGGGACGGTGTGGGACTCCCACCTGACCCCGCTGTTCGCGGGGGCCGCGGTCCTGTGGCTCGTGGGCACGGTCGACGATCGTGTCGCGCTCGGACCATGGCTCCGGGTGTTTGCCGAGGTGGCGGTCGGGATTCTGCTTTGGGACGGCGGGCTCGGCTGGTCGCTCTTCCCGGGCGAGCTGGCCGACCTCATCGTCACCGTCCTGTGGATCGTCGGGCTCGTCAATGCGTTCAACCTCATGGACAATCTCGATGGTGCCGCAGGCACCGTGGCCGCGGTTTCCGCCGCAGGAATCGCGTTCCTGACCCTCTCTCAGGGACCCGCAGCGCTCACCGCGCTCGCCGTGGCGGTCAGCGGCGCCTGCATCGGCTTTCTCCACTTCAACCTCGCGCGCCCGGCGCGTATCTTTCTCGGTGACGGCGGCAGCATGCTCTTGGGGTTCCTCGTCGCCGCGCTGGTGATGGCGGCGTGGCGCGAGAACGTCATGGAGGGCGTCGATTTCTTGCCTGCGATCATGCTGGCCGGCCTCCCGGTCCTCGACATGACGCTCGTGATCGTGTCGCGCAAGCGGCGCGGCGTTTCGGTCGGGACCGGCGGTCGCGACCACATCAGCCATCGCCTTCTGGCCAAGCTTGGATCCACCTGGCGAGTGGCGCTCGCGCTGGCGCTCGCACAGGGCGCGCTCTGTCTCGCCGCGATCGAAATGATGAGCTGGGACCGACAGGCGGTCCTCGCCGGCGCGGCGGTGAGCTTCTTCCTCGGGGTGGCGACGATCGCGCTCCTCGAGTCACCTCTGTTTCGCCCCGACTACCCGACGGCGGCGAGCAGGGGCCACGAGACCGACGGGATCAGGTTTCCGGCTCCGGCCCGCGAGCGAGGAGGGATGTGAGTCACCATCGACGGCTCCCCACCGCCTTCCGGAGCAATCGCGCTGAACCGGATCCGTGTCCTGCATGTCATTGCCCGCCTCAATCTCGGCGGCGCCGCGCAGCATGCCAGCCTGCTGAGCGGGCGCCGGCTCGAGCTCGAGGCGGTTCGAGTCTCTACTGGTCCACGGACAGCTTGCGGAAGGGGAGCAATCGATGGCGGACCTCGCCGAGCAGGAAGGTGCCGAGACCCGCTTCGTGTCCCACCTTGGGCAGCCGATCTCGCCCGTGCGCGATCCGCTTGCCCTGGGTCAACTGGTCCGCATCGTCCGCCGGTTCAAGCCGCACGTGGTCCATACGCACACGGCTAAGGCGGGCTTCGTCGGGCGGGCCGCGGCGCTGGCGCTTCAGCCCCGCCCCGCGATCGTCCACACCTACCACGGTCACGTGCTCGAGGGGTACTTCGGTCCGCGCAAGGCCGCGTTGTACCGGGGGCTCGAGCGCCGGATGGCGCGGGTGAGCGACTGCCTGATCGGCGTCAGCGACAGGACCGTCGACGACCTGGTGCGGCTCGGGGTCGCTCCACGCGACCGCTTTCGCGTGCTTCCCCTCGGCATGAGCCTGCACCCGTTCGCAGACGCGGACGCGACCGCCGGACGTGAGCTGCGTCGCGAGCTCGGCGTCGACGACGATCAGGTGCTGCTGACGTTCGTCGGCCGGCTCGTGCCGATCAAGCGCGTAGAGCTGTTGCTGCGCGCGGTGGCTCACGCGAGGCGGGAGGGCGCTCCGGTTCAGTTGGCCGTGATCGGTGACGGCACGGAGCGCCCCGCGCTGCAGTCGCTGGCGCGCGAGCTGGGGATCGGGGAGGCCGTGCACTTCCTCGGCTACCGCCGGGATCTGCCCCGGATCGCGGCGGCGGCGGACCTGGCCGTGCTCAGCTCGGACAACGAAGGCACGCCCGTTTCCCTGATCGAAGCGGCCGCGGCCGGCACCCCCGCGGTGGCGACCGACGTCGGCGGTGTCGCGGAGGTGGTTGCGCCGGAAACGGGAATCCTCGTGCCGCCAGGCGACGAGCTGGCGTTTGCGCGAGCGCTGGTCGACATCGTCAACGAGCCTGAGCTCCGTCAGGCGATGGGTGAGCGGGCGCGCGAACGGGCACTGCGCCGCTACTCGATCGATCGCCTGCTGCAAGCTATCGCCGAGCTCTACGAAGAGCTGGTCAGCGCTCGACGGTCGTGATGCAGCGGGCACCGCTGCGCGTCGCAGTCATGATCGACGGCGCAGCGGTCCCGCGCTGGGTCGCACACGTGCTCGAGAGCTGTCGACGCGTCCTCGTTCGCAGCGGTGGTGGGATTCGTCCTCACCGCCGAGGCTCCGGCCGCGTCGAGGCGCTGATCACGCGAGTCTCGGCCGGAGCGTTCGCACCTGCTCTTTCGCCTGTACTCATGGATCGACGCCCGCCGCTTCGGCACGGGCAACGACCCTCTCGACGAAGTCGATCTGTCGCGACGTCTCGAGCGGGCGTCGGTACGCAACGCGTCGACAACGAAACGCTTCGGGGAGATCCGAGCGCTGGGACCTCGATGTCTTGCTGAAGCTCGGCTCCCGTCTCCTCCCGGACGCCGTCCTCGGCGCGGCTCGCCATGGCGTGTGGGCCTACCGCTTCGGCGCCCTCGACTCCGACCGTGCTGGCCCACCGCTGTTCTGGGAGATCCACGACGGAGCTCCGGTGTCGGAAAGCGCGCTGCTGCGGATCACCGACCGGCCGGAGGCGGATCGAGCTGATCTACAGCCTCGACCTCGGCAACCGACCCGATCTCGCTCCATCGCAGCCGCACGCGGATCTACTGGAAGAGCGCCGAGTTCGTGGTTCGCAAGCTACGCGACGTGCATCGCGACGGTGAGCTCAGCGGTCTGCACGAGGGTGACGGATCCGGTCAGCGCAGGCCCCGGCCAGGCGGACGCCGACCAACCTTCAGATGCTTCGCTTCGGCTGGCGGGTGATGATCCGGCTTGCGCGCCAGAAGGCGGTCGAGGCCGTCGCGCGCCAGCAGTGGTTCGTTGCCTACCGGCGGTGCGATGCCGGGCCGCCGACCACCGAGGCGTTCCGCGGCGCAACCGTCCTCCTCCCGCCTCGCGACCGCGCCTTCGCCGACCCGTGCCTCGTCGATCGGGGCGGCTCCTCCTACCTCTTCTTCGAGGAGCTCAGGTTCGCCGAGAACAAGGGCTTCATCTCATGCTGCGAGTTGACGCCGGATGGCCGCACGACGCCGCCGGAGATCGTGCTCGAACGTCCGTATCACCTCTCCTATCCGTTCGTCTTCTTCGTCGGAGACGATGCGTACATGCTCCCCGAGACCGCGGCCAACCGCACCATCGAGCTGTACAAAGCCGAATCGTTTCCAAACGACTGGAGGCTCGAGGCGACCCTCCTGGATGGCGTCAGTGCAGTCGACCCGACGCTGATCGAACACGACGGGCGCTACTGGCTCTTTGCCAACATCGCCGTCGAGGGTGCATCCAGGAACGACGAGCTGTCCCTGTTCTCCGCCGAATCTCTCCTCGGGCCATGGGAGCCTCATCCTCGCAACCCGGTCGTTTCCGACGTGCGCTGCGCGCGTCCCGCCGGCCGCCCGTTCATCGACCGGAGCGGCAGCCTGATCAGGCCTTCCCAGGACTGCTCCGACTCCTACGGCAGAGCGATCGTCTTCAACCGCGTCGAGGCTGCTCAGCGAAACGGACTACCGTGAAACGACAATCGGCAGGCTCGAACCGGATTGGCGCCGCGCGAATCTCGGCACGCACACCTACTCACGCTCGAGACGTGGGAGGCTGTCGACGGGCGCGCTGTGGGTGAGCAAGCTCGGCGGATATCTCGATGCGAGGCGACACGGTGGGCAGCCGCGGCGCCGGCGGTCCGATGTCTGACTCCCGCCCGCGGGTGTTGTTCGTCAGCAGCGACGACTTCGACCTGCCTCTCGCGCCCGCGCTCGCCAAGAAGTGGGACGCGATCTCCGAGGAATTCGAGGTGCGATCGATCAGTCCGGCGGGGGCGGTGCGGGCGACGGATCCGAGATTCCGGTTGGTGCGCCAAGCGCCGTCGCCCATCGGGCACCTCGTCTACTTCGCTTCGCTGCCGGCCATCGTCGCGCTCGAGCTGCGCCGCTTCAGGCCCGACGTGATCGTCACCACAGGTCCCTATGAGGCATTCATGCTGCTGCCGGCGTGGAAGCTCGCGCGGCCGCACTCGAAGCTGCTGATCCAACTGCACGGAGACTGGCGGACCGCGTCGCGCCTCTATGGATCGCCAGTCCGCCGCTTGTATGCCCGACTCAGTGACCGGGCTGCCGAGTTCGCACTCCGCCACGCCTCAGGCGTGAGAGCGCTCTCGGAGTTCACGGAGTCGCTGGCGCTGGAGGCCACGGGGCGCAGTCCGCTCTCCGTCTTCCCGGCGTACATCGACCTGGAGAGCTTCACGAGGGAGCCCCCCCGACCGCTTCCCGATCGACCGTCGATCGCCTGGATCGGAGTCCTTCAGAGATCCAAGAACCCCCGCCTGCTCGCCGACGCCTGGCGTCTCGTCGCCGCGCGCACGAGCGCGGCGCGACTGGTGGTGGTCGGCCAGGGTCCTGAGCAGCCGATCGTCGACGAGCTCGTGCGCGACTTCCCGACCCGCGCGACGAGCCTCTCCTCGCTGAATCCCCCCGAGGTCGCGAGGCTCCTCGACGACAGCACGGTGCTGGTCATGTCGTCCGAGTCGGAGGGCCTTCCTCGGGTGGTCATGGAGGCGTTCACCCGCGGGCGCCCGGTCGTGGCCACCGCCGTCGGTGGTATCCCGGACATCGTGAAGACCGATCGCAACGGAATCCTCGTCCCCCGCGGGGACGCCCAGGGACTCGCCGACGCGCTGGTTCGGGTCCTGGACGATCGGGCGTTCGCCGAGCGGCTTTCGCGCGGAGCGCTCGAGGATGCGGACCGGTTGCGCTGCACGCCCACGGAGTTCTCGACGGCGTTTCGCCAGTTCGTGGATTCCGCCCTCAGCGCTTGATCGCGGCCGCTGCGAGCTCCCGCTCGAGCTCCTCGAAGATCGGTTCGACGCGATACCTACCGCCGACGGCGCGGGCACCCTCGCGCAAACTCTCCAGCAGCGCGCGATCCTCGACCATCGAGGCCATCGCAGCTCCGAACGCTCGCGAGTCACCAGGCGGTACCAGGATCCCGTTGACGCCCGTGTCGACGATCTCAGGGACACCGCCGACCGAGGTGGCGATAACCGGCGTCCCCGCGGCCAGCGCCTCGACGGCCGCGTGGGGGAAGTTCTCGAACTTGCTTGGCAGGATCGCGGCATCGGCGGCGCGCAGCCACTCGATCGCTGCGGCGCGGGGAAGCGCCCCCTTCAGCGAGACTCGGTCGCCGACGCCGCTGTTCGCGATCACCCGCGCCAGGTCTTCGCGCTCAGGGCCGTCGCCGATCACGACGAGTGAGGCGTCGGGGACCGCACCCAGAGCCGATATCGCCAGCGGCAGGTTCTTCGCGTCGACGAGGCGGCCCACGAACACGAACGTCGGGAACCGGATCCCCAGCCGCCCGCGCAGCTCGTCCCTCGAGGTGACTCGATCAATCGGCGGCGCGGGATTGGGAACGACGGATATCCGGTCGGCCGGGAGCCCCCAACCGCACGCGATGTCGGCAAAGAAGCGGCTCGGAATGACCACGCGCGAGGCCCTCGACAGGGTGAGCCGCCTCAACCGCTTGAGAGCGCGCACGGAGCTCTGGGTCTGGCGCCCCTGGAACTCGTCCAGTGTGTCCGGAAAAGACCCCGAGCGAGCGCGCGCGGTCGTAGGCCGGATCTTTGACCAGCTTGAGCACGAGTGGCACGCGGTGGAGAGTCGACGCGAGGGCACTCCTCGCGTACATGCCGGTCGCGTAGATCACGTCCGCTCGCCTCGCGGCCGCGATCACGGCCATTGCTCCAGCGGGCAGCCGGATCAGCAGTCGCCGGTCACTTCGCGACACCGTCAGCGGAAATCCCGGATCCACGGCACCGGCCTTGCGGGCGGTTGTGACGGCGCGAACCTGATGACCACGATCAATGAGGAACCTGCCGAACTCCGGCCCGTGGGAGGCCGGACCGCCGACCTCGGGTGGCCAGATTCCAGAGACGATCAGGACCCTCATGGCGGGCAGACCTCCGCCCCTCGCCTAGAATCGGACCCTCTCCTCACCCGGATGATCATGACCAGTCAGCCGTCAAGGGCGCGTCTCCAGAATTGCCCCCAAGGCCGAGCCGAGGGGCCCGGACGTGATCGGCATCGGCGCCCAGCGAACCGGATCGTCGTGGCTGTATGCGTGCATGTATGAGCATCCCGAGATCTGCATGCCGCGAAAGGAGATCAACTTCTTCAGCCGCGAGCGCAACTGGACTCGAGGCTTCGGGTGGTACGAGGGCATCTTCGCGGAGTGTCCTGCGACCGCGGTTTGCGGTGAGTTCTCCACCTCCTACCTGCCGGACCCCGAGACTCCGCTGCGGATCCACGATCGCTACCCGGATGTGCGCCTGATCGTCTCCCTCAGGCACCCGGCGGAGCGGGCGTACTCGAGCTACCTCAACGACATCCTCGCTGGTGTGGTGTCGCCGAAGCAGAGCTTCCGGGAGGCGCTCAGACGCGCATCCGGAGTACGTCGAAGGCAGCAGATACGGCCACCATCTGAGTAACTTCCTCGATCTGTTCAGTCGCGATCAGATACTGGTCTCGATGTTCGACGACGCGCGCCGGGAGCCGCTCGCCGCCGTTCAGGAGATCTACCGGTTCCTCGGCGTC
Source organism: uncultured Solirubrobacterales bacterium (assembly GCA_963733075.1). Taxonomy (GTDB): domain Bacteria; phylum Actinomycetota; class Thermoleophilia; order Solirubrobacterales; family 70-9; genus WHSW01. Next base: position 139,436 of record CAVTCA010000013.1, read on the forward strand.
GACCCGGAGTTCCGGCCGACGATGCTCGACCGTCCGGTCGGGATCGGTCGCGTCCCCAGGTCGCAGGGCGCCGAGCGCTCGATGCTCGAGCTCGCCGGGGCCTTCCGGCATCGAAGGGCGCTGAGGCCCGTGTGGTGGATGGCCAAGAAGTCGGGAATCGGTGATCGCGTTCGGGCTTTCAATACGCGTCCCGGTGAAATCGGGTGGACTGGATCCAGAGCATCGCCGCGCCCTCATCCGTGAGCTCGAGCCCGATATCCGGGTCCTGGAGGACCTGCTTGATCTCGAGCTGTCCACCTGGCGCTCGTGAGGCGCCCGACAGCTGACCGCTGCATCGTCTTCCTCCACATCCCGAAGACGGGCGGGGTGACGCTGCGGCGGACGCTGAAGTGGAAGTACTCGCGGATCCTCTCCGAGGAGACCCTGACCAAGCCGCGCGAGGCGCTCGCGCGGGTGCCGTTGAGCGAGCGCGCGACCGCGCAGGTCGTCGCCGGGCACCTGCACTACGGCGTCCACGAGTACATCCCGCGAGAATGTGACTACATCACCGTCCTGCGCGAGCCGGTCGCGCGGGTCGTCTCCTCCTACAACTACATCCTCGGACACCCCAAGCACGCACTGCACGCCGAGCTCGTGCGCTCGAGCGAGCCGCTGGAGACCTTCCTGCGCATCGATCCGACCGTCGACAACCACCAGACCAGGATGGTCTCGGGCCGCGGCGGCGCTGAGCTCACAGCGAGGTCGCCGGAGCCGCTGGGCCCCGAGGCGCTCGAGGAGGCGAAGCGAAACCTCGAGCGGTTCCTCGTCGTCGGCCTCACCGAGCGCTTCGACGAGACGTTCATCCTGCTCCGGCGCGCGCTGGGCTGGAGGCTGCCCTACTACGTGACCGCCAACGTCGCCGGCGGGCCGAAGCCGGTCAGCGAGTCCGCCCGCGAGCTGATCCGCGAGCGCAACCGGCTCGACCTCGAGCTGTATCGGTTCGCCGACAGGCTGCTCTCCACCGCGATCGCCGAGCAGGGCCCGTCGTTTCCGCGCGAGGTCGCGGCGTTCAGGGCCCTAAACCGAGTGCCAAACGTGGCGAACCGGCATCTGTCGGGGCCGGCGCGCCGGATCCTTCGAGCCGCGCTCCCGCGCTGAGTCCAAGGCAGTGGCCGCAGCAGGCCAAGCCGCAGTCTAGTATCGGCATCCTCGGTGACCGAACTCCCAGGGATCCTCACGGGGCGCCGCATTGCTCACTTCGGCCACCACGATCCGCACTATTCGCGCAATCGGATAATCGCGCGGGCGCTGTCGCTCTGTGGCGCAGAGGTCACGCAGATCGCGGATCGGCGGCCGTTCGTCCGGCGTACGCCGCGCCTGGTCGGCAAGGTCGCTCGCACTGACGTCGACGCGATCGTGGTGGGATTCCCGTCCCATTCCGACGTGCCTGTCGCGCGCGCGATCGCGCGTGCGAAAGGCATCGCCACCGTGTTCGATCCGCTGACCTCGCAGTGGGAGAACGCCGTCATCGATCGCCGGGCGGTTGCGCCGCGGAGCATTCGCGCCACTCGCTACCGGCTGAACGACAGCGTGGCCTGTCGCCTCGCGGACCTGGTCTTGCTCGACACCCAGGCTCACATCGACTTCTTCTGCGAGGAATTCGGCCTCGCGCCGGCGAAGTTCCGGCGGGTCTGGGTGGGTTCCGACGAACAGATCATGAAGCCGCTCGAAGCGCCGCAACGCAGGGACGACTTCGTCGTCTTCTTCTACGGGAGCTTTCGCCCGTTCCAGGGAGCCGAGTACATCGTTCGGGCGGCTCGCCTGCTCGAGCAGCGACGGGAGCAGGTCCGTTTCGTGCTCTGTGGTGACGGACCGACATACAAGGCCGTGCGCGGCCTCAGCGAGCGACTCGCGGTCGGCAACGTGGAGTTCCTGCCGCCCTGCTCCGTCGAGCGACTGGCGGCTCTCATCGGCGCAAGCGACGTCTGCCTGGGGGTGTTCGGTACGAACGCGAAGGCGCTGCGCGTGATCCCCAACAAGGTGTTCGACGCGCTCGCGTGCCGGCGCCCCTTGATCACCGGCGACGCCCCCGCCGTCCGCGAGGCGCTGACGGACCAAGAGCACGTCTGGCTCTGTCGGTTCGGCGACGAAGAGGCGCTCGCGGACGCGATCGCGACGCTGCGGCACGACCGGCGGCTGCGCGATCGACTCGCGCACAACGGGCACGAGCTGTTCCGCCGCCGCTTCTCGACCGCTGCGCTGGCTCCGGAGATCGGCAGGATCGTGCGCGGGGCGATCGATGGCTCAGGCGTCGCGACGGCGGGCTGATGGGCGACCAGCGGGCTCGGGGTCATCTTCATCTCCCAGGCCGTCGATTGCGACGATCCGGTCATGCCGCACACCGTCCGGTGGATCGAGGCGCTGGCGCGCAAGCCGAGCATCGATCGGGTCGCCGTCCTGGCGCTGCGCACCGGCCGCTACGAGCTTCCGGGGAACGTCGCCGTCGACCGGTTCGGCAGATCGAACAGGCTCGGCACGCTCGCGGCGTTCTATCGCGGCGTCGTGCGTTCACTGCGCCGCCGGCCCGACTTGATCTTCATCCACCAGGGCGGGCCCTATCCGGCGCTGCTGCTGCCCGTCAAGCTGTTGGCGAGGACTCCAGTCGTCCAGTGGAAGACGCACGGTGTCATCACTCGCGCGATGGCGTTCTACGCCCGCCGGTGCGACGACCTGATCTTCACGGCCACGCGCGCGTCGTTTCCGATGCGGATGGCGAAGGTCCGCATCGTGGGACACGGCATCGATACACAAGCCTTCAGCAGCCACGCAGAGGAACCGCTGGGCGATCTGATCGCCGTCGGCCGAATAGCGCCGATGAAGTGCATCGAGGAGATGGTCAGGGCGGTCGACCACGCCAACCGGACGTACGGGACGGCGTACCGTCTCGACATCTACGGCCCGACGCTGCCGGGCGACGAGGGATACGCGGCGCGGGTCGACACGCTCATCGACCGGCTCGGAGCGCGCGACCGCATCGCGCTCCACGGGCCCGTGCTGCACGCGGATCTGCCGCGCCTGCTAAACGCACACCGGGCCGCCCTGAACTTCTCCAACCATCGCGCAATCGACAAGTCCGCGCTCGAGGCCATGGCATGTGGCCTTCCGGTGATCTCCACGAACGAGTCCGTAGCCGAGATCATGCCGAGCGGTCTCGAGCCTGTCCTGATCGCCGACGCGGAGAACAAAGAAGCCCAAGCGAAGGCGATCCATGGGGTGCTGCGACAGGAGCGCACCGAGATCGCAGTGCTGGGCGAACGGATGCGCGCCGTGGTTGTCGCCGATCACAGCATCGACCGGCTCTTCGACCGGATCCTGGAAGACGTCCGGACGCTGCTGTGAGCTCGCGCTGGAAGCAAGGCATCAGGAACGCGCTGGTGAGGGCGGGCGGCGCAGCCGTCGCCGTCCGCGGCCCGAAGGCGGGCAAGCGTGCGCTCGCGTTCCACGAAGTGCCCGACCCCGCGCGGTTCGCGGAGTTCCTCGACCGGGTTCTTGCCGAGTACGACGTCCTTCCGCTGCAGGACTGGCTCACGGCACCTCCGGCCGACCGGACTCAGCTCACGCTGACCTTCGACGACGGATACGCGTCGTGGCACGAGTTCGTCGCGCCCCTACTCGACGAACGCGGCCTGCCGGCCGTGTTCTTCGTGAGCTCGGGCCTGGTCGGCTTGCGCGGAAGCGAGGCGCGGGAGTTCGCCCGCAGCCGCCTTCGCCGCACCCAGGAGCTCACGTTCATCGGCGCGCGTGAGCTCGAGGACCTCGCGCGGCATCCCCGATTCGAGATCGGGGGCCACACCGTGACACACGCCGATCTCGGACGGATCACCGACCCGGACATCGCCCGCGCCGAGATCGCCGGCGACCAGGCGTGGCTGGAGGACCTGGTGGGCGCCCCGGTGCGCTGGTTCGCCTACCCGTTCGGAAACCACGCGAACGTCGCGTCCACGGCTCGGTCGCTCGTGGAGGCGCTCGGCATGTCGGCGGCGTTCACCCTGATTCCCGGCTGGTGGGATCCCGGCAAGGGGGACAGGTTCCTGATCGGACGCGACGGGATCGACCCAGCGCTTCCGTACGCCGTCTGGCGCGCCTGGCTGCGCGGTGGCTATGACCGCTTGTTCTCGGTCAAGACGGCCGCCACG
>CAVTCA010000014.1:0-38883 GCA_963733075.1 uncultured Solirubrobacterales bacterium
GCATGGCTCGAACCTACCAGCGCCTCGCGAACCCCGGGATCGCCGCACTACCCTGGAGCTGCATGAGAGAGGCCTTCGGCCCACCGCTGAGAGCGGCCGCGCTGATCGCGGTCCTCACCGGCCTCGCGCTGCTGCTCCTCAACCCGCCGTCCTTCGGCGGGCTCGGACGACCTGGTCTCGGTGCTGGTCGGCGCGCTCGCGATCGCCCTGGTCGCCGCCTGGATCACGGTGGCGCTGATCGGCAAGGAGGTCCCCGAGCCCGAGTTCCAGCGCCTGGTCGAGCGCAGCGAGGCGCTCGGGGCGCTCCCGCCGCCGGAGTACCCGCCCAGTGAGTTCGACGAGCTGGTCATCGCGGCGCTCGACGACCTCCCGCGGGAGTTTCGCGAGCTGGTCGAGCGCACTCCGGTCATCGTCTCGCGCCGCGGTCGCGAGCACCGCGCGTACGGGCACTACCTCGGCGGCACGATCGCCAGCGACCACCACCCGGACCGGATCGTGATCTACCAGGACACGCTCGAACGCGACTTCGGCCACGACCCGGCGCTCCTGCGCGCGCAGGTCGAGCGCACGGTTCGCCACGAGATCGCCCATCACCTCGGCTGGGACGAGCCAGGGGTCCGGGGCCTCGGACTCTGACGCGGATCGTCAGCCGCGACGGCGAGGCCCGACGGCGGTAGGTTTCGGTCATGTGGCGCGCCGGCAGGATCGGATTGGGGACAGCGATCGTCGCGGCGGTCGCCTGCGCCGCCCCCGGCCTGGCGGGCGCCTGCACGGTGCCCGGAACCCCGGATGCCGGCTTCGACCCGGCCCAGGACTTCGCCGGCACGGTCACCCCTGCCCAGCAGGGGGACTACCTGCAGATCCCGTTCAACGTCCCAGCCGGGACGACCGCGATCCGCGTCCGCTACTGCTGGGACGAGCCGCCGGACGGGACCACGCTCGACGTCGGCGTCTACGAGCCGGCCGCCGCCGGCGCGGTGCCCGGGCCCGCCGAACGGCGCGGCTGGAGCGGGAGTGCGGTCAGGGACCTCGCGATCGCCGTGAACGGCTTCTCGCCGCCCGCCGACTATGAGTCCGACCGCAAGGCCTACGTCCGCGGCTACACCACCCGTGCCTACCAGCCGGGCCCGATCCCGACGGGGCGGTGGACGGTGGAGCTCGGGATCGCCGCGGTCGCCGCGCCCTCGGTCGGCTACGCCGTGCGGGTCGAGACGACGACGAACGGCGACTGGTCCGACGACCCGTACTCGCCCGTGTCCCAGAGCGAGGCTGCCGTCAATCCGAGCCCGGGCTGGTACGCGGGCGACGTCCACGCCCACGGCGAGCAGGAGCCCGGCAACGCCCAGGTCTCGACCAGCCTCGACTACGCCTTCAGAGCCGCTTGCGTCCGGGCGGCGCCGGGCTCGACTTCGTCGGCCTCGTCGACCACAACAACGACGTCAGCCGCGGCGAGATCGGCAGGTACGAGCCCGATGTATCCGGGCAAGCTCGTAATCCCGGGAACCGAGGTCACCACCTACCACGGCCACTACAACTCGATCGGATCGGGCGCCTTCCCGGACTTCCGCGGCGGGCGGGTGCTCGCGTACCCGTCGATGGAAGAGCTCGCGCCGGCGACCGTCCCGGCGAGCCAGCTCGCCCCACTGCGCGCCGCCGGCGGCTGGACGCAGATCAACCACCCCACGATCTTCCCGGGAGCGCCGACCGTCTGTCGCGGCTGTCCCTGGGACTGGACCGACGCCCAGACCGACTACTCCAGCGTCGATGCGATCGAGGTCCAGACCGGTCCCGCCGACATCGGCGCCACTCAGAACCCGTTCACGAAGACCGCGATCGCCTTCTACGAAGCGCGGCTGGCGACCGGTGCCCACATCGCCGCGGTCGGCTCCAGCGACTCCCACCAGGCCGATCAGGCCGACGTGACCTCGGCGCCGATCGGCCGCGCGGCCACGGTGGTGTACGCGAGCGAGCTGTCGAAGCCGGCGATCGTCCAGGGGATCCGCGACGATCACACCTACGTCAAGCCATACGGCAACGACGGCCCCGACATCCGGGTCACCGCGCGCTCGCCCGGGGCGCCGAACGCGACTCTCGGCGACACGATCTCCGGCCCCGAGCTCGGCCTGAGGGTGCAGGTGCTGCGCGCCGGACCCGGGGCGACGCGGCCGGGCACCTACTTCCTCGAGCTGCTGCGCAACGGGACCGCGATCGACCGGGTGACGGTCGCCGGCGACGACTTCACGCACGACTTCGCGGCCACCGAGGCCGGCCGCTACTCGGTCCAGGTGCTGCGCGAGGCCCCGGCCGCCAACCGCTTCGAGGTCTACTCGAGCCCGGTCTGGTTCGAGCTCGGCGAGAACCTCACGCTCGGCAAGCTGAAGCGAAACAAGCGCACGGGCGGCGCCACCCTCACGGCCTCCGTCGCTCACCCGGGCGACCTCACGCTGAAGGCCAAGGGCGCAAAGACCGTGCGCAAGACCGCGACAGCGGCCGGGCAGGTGAAGCTGAAGATCAAGCCGAAGGGCAAGCTCAAGCGCAAGCTCCGCCGCCGGGGCAAGGCGAAGGTGAGGGTGAAGGTGTCCTTCGCCCCGGCCGGGGGCGAGCCGGCGAGCGCGGCGAAGCAGGCGAAGCTGAAGCGCCGGTGAGCTCGCGCTCCGCCGCGGCGGCCGCGCGCTAGCTTGGGCCGATGGGCGACCTCGAGCAGGCGGTGAGCGCGATCGTGCGCGATTGCCTCGGGGTGCGCGAGGGCGAGGAAGTGCTCGTGGTCGCCAACCCCGCGACGATCGGGCTCGGCGAGCGCTTTCGCGGCGAGGCCGGCCGGGTGGGGGCCGACGGCATCCTCGCACTGATCGCCGAGCGGGCGGAGTCCGGGACCGAGCCGCCGGACGCGGTCGCCGCGGCGATGGCGGCGGCCGACGTCGTGCTCTGCCCGACGGTGCAGTCGCTCTCGCACACGGTCGCGCGCAAGGCCGCGACCGAGGCGGGGGCGCGGATCGCGACCCTGCCCGGCGCGACCGAGGAGATGCTCGCCCGGGTGATGTCGGCTGACATGGACGGCCTGCGCCGCAAGGGCGCCGCGATCGCGGCGATCCTGACCGCCGGTGCCGAGGCGCGGGTCACGTGCGCGAACGGCTCCGACCTGCGACTCGGGCTCGGCGAGCGCGAGGCGATCCCCGACGCCGGCGACCTGAGCGCTCCGGGCGCGTTCGGCAACCTGCCGTGCGGCGAGGGCTTCATCGCGCCGATCGAGGGCAGCGCCGCGGGCACGCTGGTGGTCGACGGGACGATCGCCTCGATCGGGCGGGTCTCGGAGCCGGTCGAGCTCACGGTCGAGGGCGGCCATCTGGTCTCCGCAACCGGCGCCGACGGGGAGCGGCTGCTCGAGCTCCTGCGAACCCACGGCGGCGAGCGGGGGACCAACGTCGCCGAGCTCGGGATCGGCACCAACGAGAGGGCGGAGCTGACCGGCAACCTGCTCGAGGACGAGAAGATCCTCGGCACCTGCCACGTCGCCTTCGGCGCCTCGGCCGCGATCGGGGGCACGGTCGAGGTCCCGATCCACCTCGACTGCGTCGTCCTGCGACCCGATGTCAGCGTCGACGGCGAGCCGCTCGTGCGCGCGGGCGAGCTGCTGGCCGGCTGAGCCGCCCGGTGGCGCTCTCGGTCCCCAACTTCTCCGAGGGGCGCGACCCGAACACGATCGGGGCGATCAGCGCCGCCTTCGCGCGCGCCGAGCTCCTCGACCGCCACTCCGACGAGGTCCACAACCGGACCGTGCTCACGCTCGCCGCCGCGCCGGACGAGCTGCTTGCGGCCCTGGTCGCCGGCGCCGAGGCCTGCGCCGAGCGAATCGACATCACCGCCCACCAGGGCGCGCACCCTTGCGTGGGGGCGCTCGACGTCTGCCCGCTCCTCTGGCTCGGTGAGGGCGATCGCCCGGGCGCGCGTGAGCTGGCGCTCGAGCTCGGCTCGGCGCTCGCCGGGATCGGGCTGCCGGTGTTCCTCTACGGCGAGCTCGCCACCGACCTTAAGCGGCGCGAGCGGGCCTACTTTCGCCGCGGCGGGATCGCGGCGCTCGGCGAGCGCATGCGGTCGGGCGAGCTGCGCCCGGACTTCGGCCCGCCCGCGCCCCATCCGACGGGCGGGGCCGTCATGGTCACCGCGCGCGCGCCGCTGGCGGCGTTCAACGTCGAGCTCGACACGCTCGATCTCGCGGTCGGGGCGGCGATCGCCGCCGAGTTGCGCGAGTCCGGCGGCGGGATCGAGGGCGTGAGGGCGATCGCGATCGACCTCGGCGATCGAATCCAGATCTCGACCAACGTTCACGATCCGGCTTGCGTCCCGCTCGGGGCGGTGATCGAGCGCGTCCGCGCGCTGGCGGCGCCACGCGGTGCCCGGCCGGTCGCCGGCGAGGTCGTCGGGCTGATCCCGCAAGCCTCCCTGCGCGACCTTCCCGACGACGTGCCGTTACGGGGCTTCGACCCCGAGCTTCACCTCCTGGAGCGCCGGCTCGCCGATTCGGGCACTCAGCCGCCGACGTAGTCCACGTGCCACCACTCGTCGGGGCCGTGCACCTTCGACCAGCCGTAGACCGGGCCGATCTGGTCGATCACCGTCCGCATCTCGGGGCTGGCGAGGTCGACCGCTGTCCCGTACTCGTGCGACGAGCTGCCGGGCGGGTTCGCGGGCGCGCCGACGCCCGCGAGGTAGAGGTCGTAGAGGTAGGACTGCTGCGCCCAGGTGCGATAGCCCGACAGCGGCCCGGCCGGGTAGATGTCGATCCCGAACTGGGTCAGCGCGGCCTCGCGCATCGCCGTCCAGGCGGAGGCGGCATTGGAGGCGAGGTAGACCGCTCCGTTGGGCGAGTAGATCGGCGCCGTCCACGAGGCGGGCACGGTCGCGGGCGCGACCGACGGCGTGGCGGCTGCGGTCGACGCGGTGGTGGTGGTCGTGGTCGTGCCGACCTCGGCCGCGGTCGGCACCTGGATCGTCGTCCCGGTGATCACCAGGGTCTCGGCGGAGATCCCGTTGTAGGCCGCCAGCGACTCGGTGCTGATCCCGTTCGCGGCCGCGATCCCGGACAGCGTCTCGCCCTCGATCACGGTGTGGGCGACCGCGGCCCGCGCGATCGCGGGCTGGGTGCAGGCGAGCAAGCCCGCCGCCGCGGCCGCGAGCGCGGCCGATCGCCTTCTCTGAGCCCCTGGCCCGGTTCCCATCAAACCTCCTCGGTTGGTCCGTGGCTGGCTTCGCCTGCCCACCGCGCTGCCCTGCGAGCCGGCGTGGTTATGACCCCTGAACGCGCGCGTGCATGCAGTGGCGGCGCTCGTTAGCCTCCAGTCGCGGTGGCCCAGACGAAGAAGAAACGGCGCCGCAAGCACCGCGGCACCCAGGGCGGCGCGATCGACACCCGCGGCCCCCGCGGGCGCCCGCGCAACCGCGAGGAGGCCCGCGCGCGGGCGCGGAGGAAGCGCAAGCCGGGAGCGCGGCCCGTCGACCGCCGCGACCTCGCGCCGACCTGGAGCGGCGCCTTCAAGCGCGGCCTGATCGGCGCCGCGATCTTCTTCCTGATCTTCTGGCTCGCCTTCGGCCGGCCGGTCGGCTCGGCGGCCGCGCTCTCGGTGGTGATGCTGGCCATGTACGTGCCGCTGGGCTACTACATCGACCGGTTCATGTACCAGCGCCGGCTGCGCCAGCTCCGAGCCGCCCGCGCGGAGCGAAAGCAGCAGGGCTAGCCCGGGCACCGGCGCTAGGCTCGCCGCCATGGACGTCCGCATGCTCACCGTCGGCCAGGTCGCCGAGAACTGCTTCGTGCTTCGCCGCGAGGGCGCCGATCGCGGCCTGATCGTCGACCCCGGCGAGGAGGCCGAGCGGATCCTGCACGTGGTCGACGAGCTCGGACTCGGGATCGACGCGATCCTGCTCACCCACACCCACTTCGACCACATCGGCGCCGTCGCGCCGGTGGCGCGCGCGACCGGAGCGCCGGTCTACTGCCCCGAGATCGAGGTCCCGGTCCTGCGCGACATCATGGCCTTCGTGCCCTGGCCCGGGTTCGGGCCCTACGAGAGCTACGAGGCCGACGAGACGGTCGCCGGCGGCGAGCGGCTCGAGCTCGCGGGGATGGAGATCGACGTCCTGTTCACCCCCGGGCACAGCCCCGGCCACGTCACCTACGCGATCGCGGACGAGCGGGCCCTGTTCAGCGGCGACGTGCTGTTCCAGGGCTCGGTCGGCCGGGTCGACCTTCCGGGCGGCGATTGGCCGACGCTGCTCGAGAGCCTGCGCAGCCTCGTGGACGGCTTCCCGGAGGACACGGTGGTCTATCCCGGCCACATGGGGATCACGACGCTCGGCGCCGAGCGAGCGACGAACCCGTTCCTGGCCGAGCTCGCTCGTTAGCGTCGAGCTCGCTCGTTAGGCTCGATCTGTGAGGCGGAGGCCGACAGGACGAAGCCGAGCCGCGCCGCTGTCGAGGCGCCTGGCTTGAGCGCCCGCTTCCAGGTCCCGCGCGGGACCTTCGACATCCTGCCCGACGAATCCGAGCAGCGGGCGGCGATCTACGCCGTCGCCTCCGAGCTCCTCGAGCGGGCCGGCTACGGGCGGATCGAGACGCCCGCGTTCGAGGACACGGAGCTGTTCGAGCGCGGGGTCGGAGGGGCCACCGACATCGTGCGCAAGGAGATGTTCACCTTCTCCGACCAGGGCGGGCGCAGCCTGACCTTGCGTCCGGAGGCGACCGCTTCGATCTGCCGCGCCTACATCGAGCACGGGATGCATCGCCTCCCGCAACCGGTGAAGCTCTGGTGCTGGGGACCCTACTTTCGCCACGAGCGCCCGCAGGCCGGCCGCTTCCGGCAGTTCCACCAGCTCGACGCCGAGGCGGTCGGCTCGGACTCGCCGCTCGTCGACGCCGAGCTGATCGTGCTGCTCGACGAGCTTCTGCGCGGGCTCGGCGTCCCGGGCCTGCGGCTTCGCCTCGGCAGCCTCGCCACGCCCGCGACGCGCGCCGAGTATCGCGACGAGCTGCGCGCCTACCTGCGCACGCACGAGGCGGACCTGGCCGAGGACGTCCGCAAGCGGATCGATGAGAACCCGCTGCGCGCCTTCGACTCCGACCACGAGGGAACCCGGGCGATGATGGCGCAGGCGCCGAAGCTGCTCGATCGGCTCGCGGCCGAGGACGCCGAGCACTTCGCCGAGGTCCGCCGGTTGCTCGACCGCAGCGGGGTCCGTTACGAGCTCGACCCAACCCTCGTGCGCGGGCTCGATTACTACACGCGGACCGTGTTCGAGTTCGAATCGGACCGGCTCGGCGCTCAGGCGGCGCTCGGCGGCGGGGGGCGCTACGACGGCCTCGTCGAGACGCTCGGCGGCCCGGCGACCGCCGGCTGCGGGTGGGCCGCGGGGATCGAGCGCATCCTGCTCGCGCTCGACCAGCCCGCCGAGGAGCCCGAGATCGACGTCTTCGTCGCCGCCCCCGCCGTCCAGGGCGAACGCGCCTTCGCGCTCGTGAGCGAGCTGCGCGGTGCCGGCATGCGCGCCCAGCTCGACCTCGCCGGACGCTCGATCAAGACGCAGATGAAGCAGGCCGACCGGCTCGGGGCGCGGCGAGCGGTGATCCTCGACGAGGCCGGCGGCGCCGAGGTACGCGACATGCAGAGCGGCGAGCAGCAGCCACTCGACCTCGGCCGCGCGGCGGAGGCGCTGCGCTGATGACCTCGTCGGTTTCCCCCTCGCTGCGCGCCAACGAATACCGGGACACCTGGTGCGGGCAGGTGCTTGGCGACCGCGTGGACGCCGAGGTCCGGGTCGCCGGCTGGGTGCATCGCCGCCGCGACCACGGCGGGCTCGTGTTCATCGATCTGCGCGACCGCACCGGGCTCGTCCAGCTCGTCTTCCATCCCGACAGCTCCGGCGCCGCGTTCGAGCTCGCCCACCGCCTGCGAGCGGAGGACGTGCTCAGTGCCGCCGGGCGCGTGGTCCGCCGCGACCCCGAGACGGTCAACCCCGAGCTGCCCACCGGGGAGTTCGAGGTCGGGGTCCGCGAGGCGACCCGGCTCGCCGACTCCCAGACCCCGCCCTTCGAGATCGAGGGCTTCTCCGGCGAGGTGGGCGAGGAGGCGCGCCTTCGCCACCGCTACCTGGACCTGAGGCGCGAGCGAATGGCCCAGGCCATCGCCAAGCGCCACCGGGTGACCGCGGCGATCCGCGACTTCCTGGGCGGCGAGGGTTTTCTCGAGATCGAGACGCCGATGCTCTCGCGCTCGACCCCGGAGGGCGCGCGCGACTTCCTCGTCCCCTCGCGCCGCGAGCCGGGCTCCTTCTACGCGCTGCCGCAGTCGCCGCAGCTGTTCAAGCAGCTCCTCATGGTCGCGGGGTTCGAACGCTACTTCCAGATCGCGCGGTGCTTTCGCGACGAGGATCAGCGCGCCGATCGCCAGCCCGACTTCACCCAGCTCGACCTGGAGATGTCGTTCGTCGGGGTCGAGGACGTGCTCGACCTCAACGAGCGGCTGCTGGCGAGCGTGTTCGAGCGCGTCGGCGGGCCCGCGCTGGAGCTGCCGCTGCCGCGGCTCGCCTACGCCGACGCGATCGACCGCTTCGGCACCGACCGTCCGGACCTGCGGTTCGGGCTCGAGCTTCGCGAGCTCACCGATCTCCTCGCCCAGAGCGAGTTCAAGGTCTTTCGCGGCGCGATCGAGGCTGGCGGGATCGTCAAGGGCATCAATGCCGGCGCTCGCGAGGTGCCGCGCTCGGTCCTCGACGGGCTGATCGAGCGCGCCCAGGAGCTCGGCGCCAAGGGCCTGGTGTGGGCGTTTCGCGAGGGCGACGGCTGGCGCTCGCCGACCGCCAAGTTCCTCGCCGACGAGGAGCTCGCGGCCCTCAACCAACGGCTCGAGGCTGCCGAGGGTGACCTGCTGCTGGTGGTCGCCGACCGGCCCGAGGTCGCCAACGCGGTGCTCGCCCAGCTTCGCCTCGACCTCGGCGCCCGCTTCGAGCTCATCGACGCCGAGGCGGAGACGTTCTGCTGGGTGACCGAGTGGCCGATGTTCGACTGGAACGAAGACGAGCAGCGCTGGGACCCGCTCCACCATCCGTTTACCGCCCCGGCCGGCGAGTTCGACCCCGCCGCCCCCGGCGAGGCGATGGCGCTCGCCTACGACGTGGTCTGGAACGGGCAGGAGCTCGGCGGCGGCTCGATCCGGATCGCGGACCCCGAGCTCCAGCAAAGGGTGCTGGAGGCGATCGGGATCCCGCCGGAGGAGGCTCGTGAGCGCTTCGGCTTCCTCCTCGAGGCGCTCCGCTACGGGGCGCCGCCGCACGGCGGGATCGCCTACGGGCTCGATCGGATCGTCCAGCGCCTCGAGCACGCCGACTCGATCCGCGACGTGATCGCCTTCCCGAAGGCCGCCTCGGGCGCCGACCCGCTGACCGGCGCTCCGGCGCCCGTCGATGAACCCCAGCTGCGCGAGCTCGGGCTGACGCTGCGCGCCAAGCGCCCCGGCTGACCCTCTTCGTCCGGTGGCGCAACTAGCGTGCGCGCCGATGTCCGGGCTGCGGAGCTTCGCCTTCGGCGACGAACGGAACATCGTGCGTGCGCTCGGCAGCGTGCTGCTCGCTGTCTCGGTGCTGGTGATCCTTTATCGGACCTCGATCTTCGACCCGTGGGGGGACCTGGCGGTCTTCCTCGCGCTGGCCGCGCCCACGCTGTTCTTGCTCGGTCTCGGCCTGCTCGGTGGGCGAGAGCGCGCCGGCCTGCCGACCGGCTGGCAGACCGCGTTCACGGTCGTGGGGCTGCTGCTCTTGCCGCTGGCCCTGTACGCGTTCCTCGCCCTCGTCGATGGCGACGCGGACTCCAACTGGAACACGATCTGGATCTTCGGCCTGGTCGCCATCGCGTCGCTCGCCGTCGCCCTGGTGGCGGGGGTCCGCGTCGGTTGCCTGTTCGCGGCGGTCGCCCTGCTCGTGGTCTGGCTGGCGCTCTGGGACGAGCTGCTCACGGACGGGATCGGGGCCGACGCCGGCACCTTGCGATGGCTCTTGCTCGCGGCCGCGGGGCTGCTGGTCCTGCTTGCCCTCGGACTAGACCTCCGGGGCCACCCCGACGGCGGCGCGAGCGACGTGATCGCGGTCGCCGGCATCACCGCCGTCGTTGCCGGGGCGCTGTCGGTCGCCGGCGCTGGGTCGGTCATCATCTCCGCCGCACTGGTTGAGGCCGAGGCGCCGTCGGAGATCGGGACCAGCACGTTCTGGGAGGCCGAGCTGCTCGTCGTCTCGCTGGCGCTGGTTCTCTACGGCTCCCATTCGGCGACCCGCGGCCCCACCTACTTCGGCGGCCTGGGCCTGATTGCGTTCATCTTCGTCGTCGGCGCCGATCTCGACAACCCGGACCGCGACGGCTCATTGCTCGGGTGGCCGCTCTTGCTGCTCATCGCCACCGCGCTGGTGTTCGCGTGGAGCGCGATCCCCGGGCGCCGTCGGCTGGATGAGTGATCCCCACATCAAGCCTCTAGGCGGGTGAACGCAGGCGATACGCGCTCAAGCCATGCGCCATCCCCGCCGACTAGGAGAGGCGTAGGTCGGTCGTCAGCTAATCTCGCGGAAGGCTCGAGCTTGTACGCCAGCCGTTCAAATTGTGAACCAACACAATCGCCTAGGGAGCCATCGTCCGGTAGCGCGCTGGCCGTAGCGCCGGCAGGCACCCACCTGTTTACTCAGGTTCGCAGGCAGAGCGGTAACGGCAAGCTGGGGCCCCTTTCGTCGCCGCCCGCAGGGGGCGAGCGATGAGGCGGGCGCTAAACGAGAACCCGCTCGTCCAGGCGGGGCTCATCGGCGTGCTGGCGCTCGCGGTCGGGTTGATGCTGCTGATGCAGATGGGCGGCTCGAGCGAGTCCGAGCCCGAGGCCCCGGCCGCCGAACCGCCGCCCACCGCGGCCACTCCCGCCGACGCCGCGGCGGCGACCGCTCCCGCCGATCCCGCAAGCGGCGCCCCGACGACCCCGGCGCCCGTCGATCCGGCGACCGGCGCCGTCGCGGCGCCCGGGACCTCGACCCCGGCGCCGACGACCGAGGCCGCGGAGTTCACCGCCGGGCCCGGGTTGCCCGAGGACGTCGTCGACGCCTACGAGCAGGGCAAGGTGGTCGTGCTCCTGATCGTCGACGACGACGGGATCGACGACCGCAAGGTCAGGGTGATGGTCGAGGCGCTGCGCGCCCGCCCGGACGCGGCGGTGTTCGTGACCGACGACGCTGCCCGCTACTCCCGTATCACCGAGGGCGTCGACGTCGACCGCACCCCGGCGCTGGTGATCGTGCGCCCGAAGTCGCTCACGGACGGCCCGATCCCGACCGCGGTCGTCAGCTACGGCTTCCGCGGGGACCACAGCGTCGAGCAGGCCTACACGGACGCCCTCTACAAGGGCCCCGCCGACCTGCCCTACCACCCGTAATCGGCCATCTGGACCGCCGGCGGCTGCCGGCGGCGGCAGCCGTTACGCTCGGCCGATGGACCGCGAGGCCTTCGGCCATTACCTCAACGACGCCAGCCGGCGCGGCGCCACGCCGACCGACGGCTTCGACGGCGCTGCGGGCGGGGCGCCCTGCGGCGACCTGGTCCGGGTCTCGGTCGCCCTCGTCGGCGGCCGGATCACACGGGTGAGCTTCGACGCCGAGGGCTGCGCCGCCGCCAACGCCGCGGCCGCCGCGGTCGCGGAGCTGGCCGACGGGGCGGCCGTTCTCGACGCGGCCCGGATCGGGCCCGACCGGGTCGCCGAGGCGCTGGGCGGGGTCGGCGCGCAGGGACGTCACGCGGTCGAGCTCGCCGCCGACGCGTTTCACCGGGCGCTTTCGGACGCCGCGGGCTCGGGGCTGGAGCTGGCGCCGCCGCCGGCCGCCGGCGAGCGGGTGCTGGTGGCGCTCAGCGGCGGGGTCGACTCCGCGGTCGCCGCGGTGCGCGAGCGCGAGCGCGGGGCGGACGTGGTCGCGGTGACCCTGAAGCTGTGGGCCGACCGGCGCACCGACGCGGCCAGGAGCTGCTGCTCACCGCTGGCCGTGCTCGGCGCCCGCGCGCTCGCCGTCGAACTCGGGATCCCGCACCTGACGCTCGACCTCGAGCGGGACTTTCGCCGACGGGTGGTCGGCGCGTTCGTCGACGGCTATCGGCACGGTCGCACGCCGAACCCGTGCGTGATCTGCAACGGCGAGGTGCGCATCGACGCGATGCTGGCGCTCGCCGAGCGCCTCGGATGCGCGGCGCTCGCGACCGGCCATTACGCCCGGATCGTCGACGACGGCGCCGGGCCGCTGCTGGCCGCCGCCGCCGACCCGGCCAAGGACCAGACCTACATGCTCTCCGGTCTGCGCCCTCGATCGCTGGCGCGGCTGCGCTTCCCGCTCGCCGAGCTGACCAAGGCCGAGGTCCGCGAGCATGCTGAGCGCGCAGGGCTGGCGGTGGCGGGGAAGGCGGAGAGCCAGGACCTCTGCTTTCTCGCCGGCGAGGGCAAGCGCTCGTTCCTTGCCCGCCACGGCGGCCTCGCCGAGCGGCCGGGTGAGATCGTCGACCGCGCCGGGCGACGGCTGGGCGAGCATCGCGGCCACCACGAGTTCACGGTCGGGCAGCGGCGCGGGCTGCGCGTCGGCGGCCCCGAGCCGCGTTACGTGCTCTCGACCGACCCGGGGTCCAACACCGTCGTGGTCGGGCCGCACGAGGAGCTGGCGACCGACCGGGTCGCGGTCCGGCAGGCGACGCTGCACCGGCCGGGCGGCGTCGTCGACCGCGTGCTCCTGCGCTACCACTCGCGCCCGCTCGCATGCGAGGCGCCGCCGGTCGCGGCCGGCGAGCACGCCGCGCTCGAGCTCGCGCTCGCCGAGCCCGCCTACGGCGTCGCCCCGGGCCAGACCGCGTGCCTGCTGGCGGGCGACGTGGTCGTCGGCCGGGCGACGATCGCCTGAGCTACTCGACGACCCGGTAGCGCCACACCGCCGGCTCGGCCTCGACGTTGCCCCGGGCGTCGCTCGCGCGCACCCGGAAGCGGTGGCGTCCGAGGCTTGCCCGCCTGACCCGCTTCGGCGACGTGCAGGCGCTCCACTCGCCCTGGTCGAGCCGGCACTCGTAGCTCGCGGCCGGGTCGTCGGAGCGGAACCGGAACCGCAGGCCCTTTCGCGCCCGGTCGCGGGTCACCTTGCGCTTCGGGCCCTTGACCTTCTCGGTCTCGGGGGCGACCCGGTCGGCCAGGAAGGCGCGTAGGTCGGTCGTGTCGACGCCCTCAACCGCCGCGCCGGAGAGGAACCGCGTGCTGAGCAGCGACTCGATCGGCCGCCCGCCGACGCTGTCCGCGAACACCCGCTCGAGCGCCGTTGGGTCGCCCAGCAGCCAGCGGTCGTACCAGGCCTCGATGAAGTAGGAGAGGTCGCGCCGCTGCTGCTCATTGGCCCCGACCGAGAAATCGAGGTGGTTGTAGCCCGCCATCACCAGCTGCACCGCCGGAATCCCGCGCCCGCGCCAGTGCAGGAACCCGGCCTGCTTGAGGTCCGCCGGGGCGTAGTCGGGCCTCGCGTTGCAGGGCTCGTCCTTGGCGAAGCCGAGCGCCGGCACGCGCGGGGTGACCTCGACGCCGGGGTTGCCGACGCACTCGCCGACCGCGCCGCCGGGGTCCCCGGTGAGCCGGTGCCGCAGGGTGTCGAGGGCGACCGCGGCCTTCACGCCCGGGTCGGGATCGCCCTGGACGAAGCTGGTGACGATCGAGCCCAGCGACATCCCCCCGAGCCCGATCCGCGAGCCGTCGCTGAAGGCGGCGTACGGGTTCGCGGGTCCGCGGACGAAGGCGATCGCCGAGCGCATCGCGTCGACGGCGTTCACGAACGCCTGGACCTGGCCGGCTCCGGTCGGCGAGCTCCAGACGACGGTCACGTAGCCGTGGCCGGCGAGGTCCTCGGCGGTCCACCACTGGCCGCACTGGTTGCCGCCGAGGCCGTGCTGGAGCACGACCACCGGCCGCGGGCCCGGGTAGGCGGCGATGTCGGCGGGGCGCAGGATCGTGCCGGGGTAGGCGCCGATCCCCGAGGGGTGGCTGAGCGACGGGATCGTGATCGTCTCGGACACCGATTCGCCCATCCACGGGTGGTGCGGCTGCGACGGGCACGGGTTCGCGGCCGAGGCGCTGGCGGGCCCGACGGCGAGGATTCCGGCGAGCGCCGCGAGGCAGCCCAGCGCCCTCCTAGACTGGCGTGCGAATGAGGTCCGACGAGATCCGCGAGACATTTCTCTCCTTCTTCGAGCAGCGGGACCACCTGCGGGTGCCTTCATCCTCGCTGGTTCCCGCCAGTGAGGACACCTCGACCCTGCTCACAGTTGCGGGGATGCAGCAGTTCAAGCCCTACTTCGAGGGTCGCGCCGAGCCGCCGCGCCGGCGGCTCACCTCCTCCCAGCGCACCTTCCGCACCGTCGACATCGAGGTGGTCGGGACGACCAAGCGCCACCTGACCTGCTTCGAGATGCTCGGCAACTTCTCGATCGGCGACTACTTCAAGGCCGAGTCGATGCGCTTCGGCTGGGAGCTCTCGACCGGGGGGTTCGGCTTCGACCCGGAGCTGATCTGGGTGACGGTGTTCGAGGGCGACGAGGAGCTCGGGCTCGGCGCCGACACGGAGTCGATCGAGATCTGGCGCGAGATCGGGGTGCCCGAGGAGCGGATCGTGCTCCTGCCCGCGTCGGAGAACTTCTGGCAGGCGGGCCCGACCGGTCCCTGCGGGCCGTGCTCGGAGATGTACATCGACCGCGGCCCGCAGTTCGGCGCCGACGACCTGCGGCCGGGGGACGACACCGACCGCTACCTCGAGTACTGGAATCACGTCTTCATGACCTACGAGCTGGGCGAGGACGGCTCGCTGACCGAGCTGCCGCAGCGGAACATCGACACCGGCCTCGGGCTCGAGCGGATGGCGGTGATCCAGCAGCGCGTCGACTCGGTCTTCGACACCGACGCGTTCGCGCCCCTGATCGCGCTCGCCGAGGAGCTCTCGGGCGAGCGCTACGGCTCCGATCCGAAGGTGACCAGGGCGATGCGGATCATCGCCGATCACGTCCGCGGCTCGGTCAACCTGATCGCCGACGGGGTCGTGCCCTCGAACGAGGACCGCGGCTACGTGCTGCGGCGGATCATGCGGCGCGCGATCCAGCAGGGCCGGGTGCTCGGCCTCGAGCCGCCGTACCTCGGCCGCTTCGCCGAGCGGGCGATCGAGCTCATGGCCGGCGCCTACCCGCACCTCGAGGCCGAGCGCGAGAGCGTCATGCGCTGGGTCTCAGACGAGGAGGAGAGCTTCGGGCGGACGCTCGATCGCGGCGCCGAGCTGCTGGCGAAGCTGGTCGGCGAAGCGAAGGCGGCGAGCACCTCGTGGATCGACGCCGCCGACGCGTTTCGCCTCCACGACACCTACGGCTTCCCTTACGACCTGACCAGGGAGCTGCTCGCCGAGGAGGGCCTCGCCGTCGACGACGAGGGCTTCGAGGCCCTGATGGACGAGCAGCGCGAGCGCGCCCGCAGCGGTGGCCCCGGCGAGGCGCCCGACCGCCACGAGGAGGTGATCGAGTTCGCCTCCTCGGCGCCGCCGACCCGCTTCGTCGGCTACGAGGAGCTCAGCGCGCGGACGAGCGTCGCGGCGGCGACCGAGCTCGACGACGGCGCGACGCTGGTCAAGCTCGAGGAGAGCCCGTTCTACGCGGAGGGCGGCGGCCAGGTCGCGGACTCCGGCGTGATCGCGATCGACGGCGGCGAGATGACGGTCGAGGACGTGTATCGCGTCGGCCACGACCAGGTGATCCGAGCAACGAGCGACGAGCAACGAGCAACCCGCGGCGACGCGGTCGCCGCGATCGTCGACCACGAGCTGCGGCACGCGACGATGCGAAACCACACCGCCACCCACCTCCTGCACGCCGCGCTGCGCGAGCGCCTCGGCACCCACGTGCGCCAGGCGGGCTCGGCGGTGCGCCCCGACAAGCTGCGCTTCGACTTCACCCACGGGGCGCCCCTGGGCCCGGACGAGGCGCGCGCGATCGAGGACCGGATCAACGAGTGGGTGAAGGCGAGCAGGCCGGTGCGGGCGCTGGAGATGGAGCGCGCCGAGGCCGAGGCGCTGGGGGCGATGGCGCTGTTCGGCGAGAAGTACGGCGACTGGGTGCGGGTGATCGAGGTCGACGACGTCTCGCGCGAGCTCTGCGGCGGCACCCACGTCGCCAACACGGCCGAGATCGGGATCGTCGCGATCGTCTCCGAGGGCTCGAGCGCGGCCAACGTGCGCCGGATCGAGGCGCTCAGCGGCCCGGCGGCGATCGACCATTACCGCGAGCGCAGCGACGAGCTCGCCCAGGCGGGCGCCCTCCTGGGGTCGCCGCGCGACGCGCTCGGCGCGGCCCAGCGGGCGGCCGAGCGCCTGGCCGAGCTCGAGGCCAAGCTGGCCGCACTTGATCGCGAGGAGGCGGGCGCCGAGGTCGAGCGCCTCGAGGCCGAGGGCGAGGACGTCGCCGGGATCCGGGTGATCGCGAGCGAGGCTCAGAGCGCGGACCAGCGCGGGCTGCTCGACCTGGCCGACCGGGTCAAGCAGCGCCACGGCGACGCCGCGGTGGTGCTCGGTGGCCGCGCCGACGGGAAGGTCGCCCTGGTCGCCAGCTTCACCCGCAGCGCGGTCGACCGGGGGCTCTCGGCCGCCGGGGTGATCAAGGAGGTCGCCGGGCTGATCGGAGGCGGCGGCGGCGGGCGCGACGACGCGGCGCAGGCGGGCGGGCGAAACCCCGACGGCCTCGACCAGGCGCTGCTGGCCGCGGTCGAGGCGATCCGGCGGGGCCTCGAGCCGTAGCGCTCGCAGTAGGCTCTCCCACCGGCATGCGGGTGTTGGCGATCGATCACGGCGACGTGCGCGCGGGGGTGGCGATCTGCGACCCGAGCGGGACGATCGTCCGCCCGCTGGGGGTGATCAGCCCTCCCGACCCGGCCGAGGCCGCCCGCCTCGCAAGCGAGCAGGGCGCCGAGCTGATCGTCGTCGGGCTGCCGCTCTCACTCGACGGTGTGGAGCGCGAGCAGGCCGCCGCCGCGCGCTCCTTCGCGGAGGCGGTCGCCGGGCTTGCGGCCCCGACCGCGGTCGAGACCTACGACGAGCGCCTGACCACCCGCATGGCCGCGCAGAGCGCCCGCGCGGGCGCCGAGGCGCCGGCCGACTCGCTCGCCGCCGCGCACCTGCTCGAGTCGTACCTCGCCGGCCGCGAGCCTCGATGAGGCGGAGTCCGCCGGGGCGAAGCCGAGTTCCGCCGATGTCGCGGCGGCCGGTGTCGTGAGCGACGATTCCGACTGGCACGACCCGTTTGCCGAGGACCCGGACGCGATCGACCGCGAGCGCCGCCGGGCCGAGCGCGAGGCGCGCCGGCGGGATCGGCGCCAGACGCTGGGCGACAAGGTCCAGGAGACGGAGGCCGAGGCAGAGCCGGCGGCGCCGACGACGCCGAGGTCATCGAGCGACGCGCCCGCCGCGCCCTCCGGGGCGCCCGAGCCCCGGCGGTCGCAGGCGCCGCCCGCGGCAGCGGCTCCGCCGTCCCGGCCGCCGAGCGCATCGGGACCGTCGTCGAGCTCGCTGCGCAACCGCCGGATCATCGGCGCGGTGGTCTTCCTCGCGATCGCCGCCATGCTGGTCTTCGGCGTGGTCAAGGTGATCGGCAGCCTCGGCGGCAATGACGACCCGCCGCCCGCGAAGCCGCCGCCGCTGAAGGTCGGCGAGGTGACGATCCCGGAGGGCTATGACCGCCATCAGATCGCGGCGCTCGCCAAGGAGGCCGGGCTCGAGGGCGACTACGAGCGGGCCAGCAGGAGCTTCAAGGGCTTCGACCCGGGCAAGTACGGCGCCGAGGACCCGCCGGACCTGGAGGGCTTTCTGTTTCCCGCCACCTACGAGGTGCCGAAGAACGGCACCGTCGAGGACCTGATCTCGCGCCAGCTCGAGCAGGGCTTCGAGGCCAACATCAAGGGCGTCGACATGTCCTACGCCGAGTCGAAGAACCTGAACGTCTACGACGTGCTCAAGATCGCCTCGATGGTCGAGCGCGAGGTACAGGTGCCGGAGGAGCGCCCGCTGGTCGCCGAGGTGATCTACAACCGCCTGCGGGCCGGCACGCCGCTCGGGATCGACGCGACGATCCGCTACGAGGACCAGAACTACGACGAGCAGCTGACCGAGAGCCGGCTCGCCGAGGAGACCCCGTACAACACCCGCCTGATCCCGGGGCTGCCACCGACGCCGATCGGCAATCCCGGCCTCGATTCGATCGAGGCGGCGGCGAACCCGGCCAAGGGCGACCTCTTCTACTTCGTGGTCAAGCCCGGCACCTGCGGCGAGCACGTGTTCCTCGAGACCGAGGAGGAGTTCGCCCAGGCGGAGGCCGAGTACCAGCAGGCGCTCGCGGAGCAGGGCGGCTCGCCGACCGAGTGCTGAGCTCGACCATGCCCCGGCTCGCCGTCCTCGGCCACCCGATCTCGCACTCGCGCTCGCCGGCGATGCACACCGCCGCGCTCGCCGAGCTCGGGCTGGCGCGCAAGTGGTCCTACGAGGCGATCGAGGTGGCTCCCGAGCACTTCGCCGAGCTGGTCGCGTCGCTGCCCGGCGACGGCTTCGCCGGCGTCAACGTCACCGTGCCCCACAAGCTCGCCGCGCTGGCCCTCGCCACCGAGGCCTCGGAGGCCGCGCGCGAGATCGGCGCGGCGAACACGCTCAGCTTCTCGGCGCCGAGGCGTGGTCGCCGAGAACACCGACGCGGTGGGGATCATCGAGGCGATCGCGGCCCCGGTCGCCGACCGCCGAGCGCTGGTGCTCGGCGCCGGCGGCTCGGCCCGAGCCGCCGTCTGGACGCTGCGCAACGCGGGCGCCGAGGTCTCGATCTGGAACCGCACCGCGTCCAAGGCCGAGGCCCTGGCGAGCGAGTTCGGGGTCGCACACGAGCAACGAGCAACGAGCAACGAGCAACGAGTCACCGACACCGAGCAACTCCCCATCGCCGATTTCGACCTGCTGCTCAACGCCACGACCGTGGGCCTCGCCCAGGCAAGCGAGCGGCCACCCACGGGAGCCGACCTAAAGGCGCTGCCCTTCGATGCCGATTCGATTGCTGCAAGACAAGTCGTGGTGGACCTCGTCTACGGGTCGCACGAGACGGCGCTCGCCTCCTGTGCACGGGAGCGCGGCGCAAGCGTGATCGACGGGCTCGAGGTGCTGGTCCACCAGGGAGCCGCTTCGCTGCGGATCTGGACCGGGCTGGACCCCCCGATCGAGACGATGCGCCGGGCGGCGAGAGCTCGAGACCCAAATGGATGACCACCCCGCACACCTGCGATCCGTCCCTCCGGACGAGGTCGACGTGATCGCGGACAAGCTCGAGGAGCCGGCGGGCGAGGAACCGTCGGGCCTGACCAAGCCGCTCGGGCGCGGCAACTCCGCGATGTTCCTCACCGACGTCGTCGTCGAGCTCGGCTACGCGAGCCGGGAGCGCGTCGACGCGGTGATCGAGGAGGCGCGGGTCGCGGGCCGGCCGGCCGACGAGCTGCTGATCGAGCAGCGGCTGATCAACGCCGACCAGCTCTCGCGGGCGATCGCCGAGCGCTACGGCCTCGACCACCTCGACCTCGAACGGCTACACCGTCGACATGGGCGCGGCCAACCTGCTCTCGGTCGCCTCGGCGAAGCGCTACCAGGCGGTCCCGGTCGGCTACGTCGACAAGGACACCCTGCTGGTCGCGATCGTCGATCCGGCGAACGTGCTCGCGATCGACGACATCCAGATGCTCACCGGCCTCAGCTGCCGGATGGCGGTCGCTGCCGCCGACGACGTCGAGGCCCTGATCAAGCGCCTCAACTCGCTCGAGAGCGCGGTGATCGAGGCCGCCGACGAGGACGAGGAGACCGAGCTCAGCGAGGTCGCGGAGCTGCGCGAGTCGGCCGACGACGCGCCGGTGATCAGGCTCGTCTACTCGATCCTCGGCCAGGCGGCGACCGAGGGCGCCTCCGACATCCACTTCGAGCCGGGCGAGGACGAGATGCGGGTGCGCTTCCGCGTCGACGGCGTCCTCTACGAGGCGGCGCGGGTGCCGCGCGCGGATGGTCTCGGGCGTGATCTCGCGGGTGAAGATCATGAGCGAGCTCGACATCGCCGAGAAGCGCGTGCCCCAGGACGGGCGGGTGAGCGTGAACGTCGACGGGCGCAAGGTCGACCTCCGGGTCACGACCCTGCCGACCCAGCGCGGCGAGGGCGCGACGATCCGCCTGCTCGACAAGGAGCAGGCGTTGCTCTCCCTCGACGACCTCGGCCTCGGCGGGATCGGGCGCGAGCGCTTCGAGAGCGCGGTGCGCCGCTCGCACGGCGCCGTCCTGGTCACGGGTCCGACCGGCTCGGGCAAGTCGACGTCGCTCTATGCGGCGCTGGCGGAGCTGAACGCGGTCGCCAAGAACATCATCACGATCGAGGACCCGGTCGAGTACCGAATCGAGGGCGATCAACCAGATCAACGTCAATCGCAAGGCCGGGCTCACCTTCGCCGGAGGGCTGCGCTCGATCCTGCGCGCCGACCCCGACATCATCATGGTCGGCGAGATCCGCGACGCCGAGACCGCGCGGATCGCGATCGAGTCGGCGCTCACCGGTCACATGGTGCTGTCGACCCTGCACACCAACGACGCCCCGGGGACGATCACCCGGCTGACGAAGATGGGGATCGAGAGCTTTCTCACCGCGTCGGCGCTCGACTGCGTGGTCGCGCAGCGGTTGACGCGCAAGCTCTGCACCCACTGCAAGCGGCGGACGATGATCTCCCAGCAGGCGCTGCTCGAGGCCGGCTTCCGGGTCGGCACCGATCTCGAGGCCTATGAGCCGGTGGGGTGCGGGCGCTGCAACAACACCGGCTTCAAGGGCCGGATCGGGATCTTCTCCGTGATGGAGATGAGCGAGCGGATCAAGGACATGACGATCGGCGGTGTCGCCGAGGCCGAGATCGCCGCGGTCGCCCACGCGGAGGGGATGCTGACCCTGCGCGAGGACGGGCTCGCAAAGGTCCGCGCCGGCGTCACCTCGATCGCCGAGCTCGCCCGGGTCGCCTCCTGAGCGCGCTCAGCGGCCGGCTCGGCCCCAGAGGCGAGTCGCGCCCCGTCTCGGTGAGCGCGTAACGGACGCAGTCGGGCGCCGCTCCGTCCCAGTTTCGCTCGGCGGCGAACTCGACCGCCCAGTCGGCGCGCTCGACCTCGGACTCGCCCCCGTCGGGAGCCGGCGCCGAAGCTCGATCCAGCCGCGGATCGCGAGGTCGTTGAGCAGCTCGCGGGTCAGGGTGCGCACGTCGGGCCCCGCGCTGGCCGCGATCAGCGTGAACTCGGCCTGGTTGAACGTGGCGCTCGTGCGGGCCGCGCAGCCCATGATCAGGCCGAGGAGCTCGCGCTGGCTGACCGGTAGCGAGGGCGGGGTGGTGGAGGCGCTGGGATCCATCGGGCTCTGCGTCCTTCGGCGACGGCGACGGCGACGGCCGACGGGACTCGATTCGCGCAGGCCGCGGCGAAATCCTGCGGGCGTGGCGGTCGCCCAACGGCGCTCAAGCTTTGCCCCCCTGCTGACGATTGGTGAGGCGTGAGTGTTGACTTCGCCGCTGTGCTCGGCCAGATGGTCGAGGTGCGCGCCTCCGACGTGCACATCTCCCCGGGGCTGCCGCCTGCGATGCGCGTCAACGGGCGCGTCAAGCCGTTGCCCGACTTTCCCAAGCTCGACCCCCAGGACACGCGCGAGATCGTCTACTCGGTGCTCAACGAGTCGCAGCGCAAGCGGTTCGAGAACGAGCGCCAGCTCGACTTCGCCTACGCGATTCCCGGGGTGGCGCGGTTTCGCGTCAACGTCTTCTTCCAGCGCGGCTCGATCAGCGCCGCCTTCCGCCTGATCCCGAGCGAGATCAAGAGCCTCGAGGAGCTCGGGCTGCCGGCGCCGGTGGCCGAGTTCACCCGCAAGCCGCGCGGCTTCGTGCTCGTCACCGGTCCGACCGGCTCGGGCAAGTCGACGACGCTGGCGTCGATGGTCGACCTGATCAACCGCAACCGCGACGAGCACATCCTCACGATCGAGGACCCGATCGAGTTCCTGCACCGCCACCAGCGCTGCATCGTCAACCAGCGCGAGATCGGCGCCGACGCGATCGACTTCGCGACCGCCCTGCGCGGGGCCCTGCGCGAGGACCCCGACGTGATCCTGGTCGGCGAGATGCGCGACCTCGAGACGATCTCGACCGCGCTGACCGCGGCCGAGACCGGCCACCTCGTGTTCGCCACCCTGCACACCCAGTCGACCGCGCAGACGGTCGACCGGATCATCGACGTCTTTCCGCCCCACCAGCAGCACCAGGTGCGGATGCAGCTCTCGATCGCGCTGCAGGGGATCATCACCCAGCAGCTGCTCGAGACCGCCGACGGGGCGGGCCGGGTGTGCGCGACCGAGGTCCTGGTCCCGAACCCGGCGATCCGCAACCTGATCCGCGAGGGCAAGACGCACCAGATCTACTCCGCGCTGCAGACCTCGGGCGCGGTCGGGATGCAGACGATGGACTCGCACCTGGCCCAGCTCGTGCGCAAGGGCGCGATCACCAAGGCCCTCGCCGAGCAGCGCGCCTCGGTGCCCGAGGAGTTCAAGCGGTTGATGGGCGGGGCCCCCAACGGCGCCGCGCAGGCCGACGGGCAGGCCGCGCACCCGAGTCAGCCGGCGCCACCGGTGGGCGCTCCGGCGACGATGATGTGAGAGGCCGATCGGCGTGAGCACGTTCACCTTCCGAGCCGTCGACCTTGCCGGCGTCCCCTCGCGCGGCGAGCTCGAGGCGAGCTCGAAGGCGCAGGTCTCCGAGCAGCTGCGCCAGCGCGGGCTGATCGTCCTCGACGTCTCCGAGCAGCGCGAGGCGCTGAAGCTGGAGAGCATCTTCCAGCGCTTCAAGAGCGTCAACATGCGCAACCTCTCGGTCTTCTCGCGCCAGTTCGCGACCCTGATCGCCTCCGGGATGCCGATGCTGCGCTCCCTCTACACGCTCGAGGACCAGACCGAGGACGACATGCTCAAGCCGGCGATCGCGGCCCTGCGCTCCGACGTCGAGGCGGGCAGCTCGCTGAACCAGGCGATGGAGCGCCAGCCGGGGGTCTTCGACCCGCTCTACCGCTCGATGGTCCAGGCGGGCGAGGGATCCGGCCGGCTCGAGCAGGCGCTCGACCGGGTCGCCGTCCAGCTCGAGAAGCTCGACTCGCTGAGGCGCCAGGTGAAGTCGGCGATGATGTACCCGGCGGTGGTCTTCGCGGTCGCGATCATCGTGATGATCGTGATCGTCGCCTTCGTCGTCCCGGTCTTCGTCGGGATCTTCGAGGAGATCGCGGAGGAGAACGGCTCCAACGCCGAGCTGCCGTTCATGACCCAGATCACCGTCGGGGTCTCCGACGCGGTCACCGGCCGCTGGTACATCCTGCTGCCGGCGATCGCCGTGGGCGCCTACGTCTTCATGCGCTGGAAGAAGACCGAGCGCGGGCGCACGACCTGGGACCGGCTGAAGCTCAGAATCCCGATGAAGATCGGGGACGTGGTCCAGAAGGTCGCCCTGGCGCGCTGGTCGCGGACCTTCTCCGGCACCGTTTCCTCCGGCGTCCCGATCCTCCAGGCGATCCAGATCTCCGGTCAGACCGCCGGCAACGCGGTGATCGAGGAGGCGATGGACGACGTCTACGAGTCGGTCAAGAAGGGCGGCTCGATCGCCAAGCCGCTCGAGGAATCGAGCGTCTTCCCGCCGATGGTCTCCCACATGGTCGCCGTCGGCGAGGAATCCGGCCAGCTCGAGCAGATGCTGGAGAAGATCGCCGACTTCTACGACGCCGAGGTCGACGCCAAGGTCAAGGCGCTCACCTCGCTGATCGAGCCGATCATGATCGTCGTCGTCGGCGTGGTCGTCGGGTTCATCGTGATCTCGATGTACCTGCCGATCTTCAGCCTCTACGACAACATCCGGTAGGCGGCCGGCGCAGCCACGCGAACGCGAGGAAACTCACCTATGGCGTGGGTTTCCTCCCCTTCGTTCGTCGAGGGCTCCCGGCGGGCTCCCTGCGACCGCCGCGGCGAATAGGCTCCGCGCCATGGGTTGCATCGCCGTCCTGCTCGCGCTGATCTCGCCGCGGCTCGCGCTGTTCTTCATCTGGGTGTTCAGCGACCTGCTCGGGGACGCCTACGACGAGTGGTGGCTGCCGCTGCTCGGGTTCTTCCTGCTGCCGTGGACGACGCTCGCCTACGCGGTGATGTGGGCCTCGGGTGCGAACGAGGTGACCGGCTTCGAGTGGTTCATCGTCGCGCTCGCGTTCCTGGTCGACATCAGCTCCTGGTCGCAGAGCGGCCGCATCGGGCGCCGCGACTGAGCTAGCCGAGGACGAGCTCGGCGGCGGTGCGCAGGGTGGCGACGTCGCCGCCGATCAGCAGCGTGGTCACGAACGAGTCGCGCCACGCCTCGAGGTCGTGGCGGATCTTGTCCGGCGGGCCGATCAGCGACATCTGGTCGATGAGCTCGAACGGGATCGCCTCCGCGGCCTCCTGCTTGCTGGCCCGACAGGTACAGGTCCTGGACCGTCTCGACCATGTCGCCGTAGCCCATCCGGATCGGGACGTTGGCGTGGAAGTTCTTGCCCTTGGCGCCCATGCCGCCGAAGTAGAGGGCGTAGTAGTGGCGCAGGGCGTCGGCGGCGGCCTCGACGTCGTCGGAGATCAGCATCGGGACCGTCGCGGCGACCTCGAAGTCGTCGGCCGTGCGACGCGCGCCCTCGCGCGCGAAGCCCTCGGCGAGCGCCTCGAGGTAGGGCTCCTGGTGGTGGGGCGAGAGCAGCATCGCCATCCAGCCGTCGCAGATCTCCGCTCCGAGGGCGATGTTCTTCGGCCCCTCGGCGGCGAGGAAGATCGGGATCTCCTCGCGCAGCGGGTGGATCGAGGACTTGAGCGGCTTGGCGAGCCCGGTGCCGTCGGGCAGCGGCAGCGGATAGTGCGGTCCCTCCGCGGTCACCGGCCCCTGGCGCGCCCAGATGTCGCGCATGATCGCGATGTACTCGCGCGTGCGCGCGAGCGGCTTCGCGAACGGCATCCCGTACCAGCCCTCGACCACCTGCGGTCCGGAGACGCCGATGCCGAGGATCACCCGACCCCCGGAGAGGTGATCGAGGGTCATCGCCGCCATCGCCGCCGCGGCCGGCTGGCGCGCCGACATCTGGAGGATCCCGGTCCCGAGCCGCACGTTCTCGGTCGCCGCGCCCCACCAGGCGAGCGGCGTGAGGCAGTCCGAGCCGTACGCCTCGGCCGCCCAGATCGAGTCGAGCCCGAGCCTGTCGGCCTCCACGATCGCCTCCGCGACGCCGGGGGGCGGGCCCGCGGACCAGTAACCGGTGTTGTAGCCGAGCTTCAGGCCGGAGGCCATCGGACAGGGATCCTATGCGCGGCGGCGATCGCGGCGGTCACAGGCGGGTGATCCCGCGGATCAGCATGTAGGTCCCGATCGCGCCGAAGACGACCATGACGACGATCCAGCCGTAGCGATCGAGGCCGCGGCGGATCGCCGCCAGGACCCGCCCGGCGCTTCGCGGCGCGAGCAGGTAGATCAGCACCGGGGCCGCGATCGGCAGCACGATCACCAGGTCGGCGAGCGCGAGCGCGAGCGCGCGCTCGAAGCGGCTCACATCGGCGATCGCGATCTCCCGCAGGAGCGGCCCGTAGGCGACCAGCGCGGACGCGTTGGTGATCATGAAGATCGCCCCGACCGCGAAGTAGGCACCCGGGCTGACCCGCTCCAGGAGCCGGCTCTGACTCGCCGCCTGGCCGCGCCGCAGGTAGGTGACCACGGCGAACACGAGCAGGCCGACGCCGACCACCAGGTCGACCCAGGCGAACAGGCCGCCGCCGGGGCCGAAGGTCTCCCGCGACCTCGAGAAGAAGATCAGCCCGGCGACACCGAGCGCGACGAGGACCGCCGCGAACCCGGCGACGAACGCTCCGGCCCGGACCAGCGGGCGGTCGGTGGAGGTGAGGCTCAGGACGACGATCGCGACCACGGCGGGGTTCGACGCCGCGGCCAGCGTCAGCGGCAGGATCTGGGCGAGCAGGTCGAGCACCGGGCCGATCTTCTATGCGATCCGCCGGGCTTATGCTTGGCGCGATGCAGGGCACGGACTCAACCCCGGGACCGAAGCCATCCTGCTGACCCGCCCAGGATGAGGACCGAGGCGCGCGAGCGCGGCTGGGTCGGCGACCGGGTCGAGCGAGCGATCTCGGAGCGCACCGACGCCGAGCGCGAGATCGAGCGCGGGGAGGAGGAGGCCACCCGGACGGCGCCGAGCCTGCGGCGGACCGTCTTCTGGCTCGCGGTCACCGGCGTCTCGCTGTACCTGGTGGCGCCGAGCCTGCTCGACGTGCTCGGCTCGTGGCGCGACCTGGAGCGCATCGACTGGCTCTGGTTCCCGGCGATGCTCGCCCTTCAGGCCGGCGGCCTCGCCTGTCTCTGGGCGCTGCAGCGGATGGCGCTTCACCGCGCCGAGTGGTCCGACGTGATCGAGTCCCAGCTCGCCGGCAACGCGCTCAGCAAGATCGCGCCGGCGGGCGGCGCGATCGGCGCCGCGCTCCAGTACCGGATGCTCGTCGAGGCCGGGCTCGAGCGGGGGCGGACGGTCGCCGGCATCACCGCCACCAACCTGCTGACCTTCGCCGTCGTGCTGGCGCTCCCGATCCTGGCGCTGCCGGCGTTCTTGCGGGGATCGGTGGATCGCAACCTGGTCGAGGCGACGCTGATCGGGGTCGTCGTGTTCGCCCTGCTGACCGGGGCGGCGGTCGCCGTGCTGGCCTTCGACCGGCCGCTGGAGCTGGTCGGCCGGGCGGTGCAGTCCGTGCGCAACCGCCTGCGCCGCGGCTCGCCCCCGACCCGGACGCTGCCCGACGCGCCTGCGCCGCGAGCGCGACAAGCTGCTCGGCACGCTGGGGCCTCACTGGAAGCAGGCGGTGGCCGCCACCGTCGGCCGCTGGGCATTCGACTACGCGACCCTGCTCGCCGCGCTGGCGGCGGTCGGATCGACGCCGCGGCCGGCGCTGGTGCTGCTCGCGTTCTGCGCCGCCCAGGTGCTCGCCCAGGTCCCGGTGACCCCCGGCGGCCTGGGGTTCGTCGAGGCCGGGCTGACCGCGATGCTCGCGCTGGCCGGGGTCGGCGCCGGCAAGGCGGTGCTGGCCACGCTCGCCTACCGCCTGTTCGCCTACTGGCTCCAGCTCCCGGCGGGGCTGGTCGGCTTCCTGCTCCACAAGCGCCGCCACCCTCAGCGCCCGAGCCCGGCTCCGACGTGAGCCGGGCTCGTGACGTGAGCCCGGACCGGATCACGTACGTCGGCCACGCCACCGTCCTGCTCGAGCTCGGCGGCGCGAGGCTGATCACCGACCCGGTGCTGAGGCCGGGGTTGCTGGGGGTCATCGCTCGCCACCCGCCCGAGCCAACCCCCGAGGTGACCGAGCCGGTCGACGCGGTCCTGGTCTCCCACCTGCACCACGACCACCTCGACTTTCCCTCGTTGAAGCGCTTCGACCGCGCGACCAGGATCGTCGTCCCGGCCGGTGGGGCGCGCACTCTGCGCCGCCGCGGGTTCACCAACTCGATCGAGCTCTCGGCGGGGGAGCGCGCCGCCGCCGGCGCCGCCGAGATCGTCGCCACCCCAGCCGTCCACGAGGGCCGGAGGTTCAAGCTCGGGCCCCGGGTCGAGTCGGTCGGCTACGAGATCGAGGCGGGCGGGCGGCGCGTGTACTTCGCCGGCGACACGGACCTGTTCGCCGAGATGGACCAGCTCGCCGGGCGCATCGACGTCGCCCTGCTGCCGATCGCGGGCTGGGGGCCGAGGCTGGGGGAGGGGCACCTCAATCCGCGCACGGCGGCCGAGGCCGTGGCCCGGATCCGGCCGCGAGCGGTGGTCCCGATCCACTGGGGGACGCTGATCCGCCGCGACATGCGCCGGCGTGCGCGCGAGTTCCTCGACCGGCCGCCGCGGCGGTTCGCCGCTCAGGTGCGGGAGCTGGCGCCCGAGGTCGAGGTCGCGGTGCTCGAGCCCGGCGAGTCGCTCGAGCTGCCCGGCTCGCCGGAGCCGCCGGCGCCGCCCGACTCGCCGGCGCCGCCCGACTCAGCGGATCGATCCGGCCCGCGCGACCCTTCCTGATCCGCGCTTCGCGGCGGCGACCTCGATCCGCGCGATCACCCGCTCGGCCTCGACCAGGCGGACCGGGAAGCTGCCCGGCTCGAGCGGGAGCAGGTCGAAGCGCGCCGGGAAGTCCGGGTCGACCTCGTCGAGCCCGCCGAAGGCCGGGATCTCGACCTGGTCGGCGAGCTTCGCCGAGGTAACCGTGAGGTCGAGCTGGTCGCCGAGCTCGAGCTCGATCCGCTCCGGGGTCGGGTCATCGGCGGCGATCGTCCGCCGGACGAGCTCGCCCGCCGGGCGCGGCTCGGCCGCCTCGGTCGTCGTCGTCGAGCTCGACGACTCGTCGCCGCCGCGGTTGGGCTCGACCGGGACCAGCGCGGCGAGGATGCTCGACGCCACCAGCAGCACCAGCATCACCAGGATCAGGCGGCGAGCGGCCACCGCCTCAGCTTAGAAGCCGCGGCTAGACGCCCGTACGAGCGCCGGCGCGGCGTCAGGGCGCGATCACCGAGGCGCATAGGTGCTGGCCCCAGCTGGACGGATGTACCCCCCAGCACGGCTAAAGGTTCGGCCGCCCGCACCGATAGCTCGCCCGAGGCCAGTGCCTCGGTGATAAAGGCAAGGCCGTCGCGAGGCGGAGACGCAAAGCCACGGGGCTCCGCCGTCAAAGGAGCAAGCCGAGCTACCACCGAGGTCCAGACAGACTTCGTCGGGTAACAGCCCCGGGGCTCTGGCGCAAAGGCAACAGTAGGTACCTAGGAGGTTCCTCAAATGCTCAACAAGCTCCGCGTCAGGGCCCAGAGCGAATCCGGCTTCACGCTGGTCGAGCTCCTGGTCGTGATGCTGATCCTCGGTCTGCTGGCCGCGATCGCCATCCCGGCGTTCTTCAACCAGCGCGACAAGGCCAGTGACGCCGAGCGCGAAGGAGTCGGTGCGCACCGCCCAGACGGCGATCGAGACGTACTCGACCGACAACGACGGCAACGCTACGCGATGCCGCCGACGGCGGTCACGGCTGCGATGCAGACGATCGAGCCGACGCTCGGCGACTCGCCGGCAGCTCGCTCGACGTTCGCGGCGACGACCAGGACGACACGTACACGCTGCACGGTCGAGTCCGACGACGGCGCCAACACGTTCGCGATCACCCGTGACGGCCAACGGCGCCATCACCGGACACTGCAACCCGCCGAGGGCACGGGCGGATGCCCGAGCCGGCGGCAACTGGGCCGAACTAGGCACCGGCACCAGCGCGTCAGACGGTAGAGGGCGGGCCTTCGGGCCCGCCCTTTTGCGTCCGGCGCGATCCCCGGCGGCTAAAGCGTGTCGCCCGCTGGAGCCGACCGAGGAATCGGAGTTACGGATGGTGAGCCCTTCGACGCTTGATCGACCGCCTCGCGGCCGCGCCGCAAGAGGCGGGCTTCGCCCTGCCGACGGTGCTGCTCGGCCTGGTCGCTGTGTTCGGCCTCGGCGCGGCGATGGTGAGCGCCTCGCTCAGCGGCAGCACCGGGGTCACCCGCGACACCAACACGAAGTCGGCGTTCGCCGTCTCCGAGGCCGGGGTGAGCCAGGCGCTCTTGCGCTACAACCGGTTCGACACCAGCGACCCTGCCCGTGCCTGAACGAGGGCGCCGGCGGCCAGGTCGTGCTCGAGGCGCCCCAGGCCAACGGCTGGTGCCGCGCCGGTGACCGCCAACACCTCGGGCGGCAGCTTCAGCTACAGCGTCAAGCCCGAGGTCGACGGGTTGACGATCGTCTCGAGCGGCTACTTCGACGGCGCTCGCGCGCCGCGTCAAGGTCGAGGCCGACTACGAGGCTCAGCCCGGCACCGGCGGGATCACGCCGTTCGACGACATGCAGGTGTACGGCAAGGACAGCATCACGATCGCGAACGGCGGTCGGATCACCGCCGATGTCGGCACCTACGGGGCACTCACGGTCACCAACGGCGGCAAGCTCGACCTGCGACGACGCGGAGGCGGGCTCGCACTCCTTCCACAACGGCAACTCGAGCACGTGCACGCCCGACGGCGCCGGACTTCGAGCTGCCGCCGGTCGACTCGAGCGTCGCGCAGACGACCAACAACAACAGCCTGCTGGCGGTTGCCGGCTGCCACAGCTGGAGCGCGACGACCAAGCTGCTCTCGATTCCGAACAGCTGCACGCTGACGCTCGGCGCGGCCGGCGTGACCCACGACTTCTACATCTGCAAGCTCAGCCTCACCCACAGCGCCCAGCTCTACATCACCGCGGGCGCGACGGTGAACATCTGGTTCGCCCCGCCCAGTCAGTGCGCGGGCAACACGATTCCATACGTCGGCGTCTCCGGATCGAAGATCCGCACCAGCGGGGGGTCCCCGGCGAGCTCGCTGGCGTTCCTGGTCAGCGACTCGACCACGACGACGTTCATGGACCTGTCCGCCGGCGGCACCGGCAACTGGCCGTCGTGCAACGACAACTTCGTCATCTACGCGCCGACCACCGTGGTCACGGCGAACAC
Source organism: uncultured Solirubrobacterales bacterium (assembly GCA_963733075.1). GTDB lineage: Bacteria > Actinomycetota > Thermoleophilia > Solirubrobacterales > 70-9 > WHSW01. The sequence goes on from CAVTCA010000014.1 coordinate 30,728, forward strand.
CGGCGCCCACGTCTGCGGCGGGATCGCCGCGCAGACGATCTCCGTCGAGCGTGGCGCCTCGGTCACCAAGAGCAGCGGCGCGTCGGTGTGGGAGCTGCCCGGATCGACCGGAGCGCCCGCTCCCTCACTACGTCTCGTCGGAGTTCCTCGAGTGCACGCCGACGACCACCGCGTCGCTCCCCGACACGGGCTGCTAGCGATGGCGAGGCGAGCGTCTCGACCGCCCAGGGGCCCGGGCGAGGAGGGGTTCACGCTGGTCGAGTTGCTGGTCGCGACCGCCGCGGGGCTGATCGTGGTCGGAGCCCTGGCCATGCTGATGACGTCCGTCATCCGCGACCAGCCGGAGACCGGGGAGCGCAGCGCGCAGATCAACGACGCGCCGAGTCATGCTCGAGCGCATGGTCCGGGAGCTGCGCCAGGGCAAGCCCTGTCGCCGGCGCGACCGCCAGCGCCACCCAGGTCACGGTCGACACCTACACCCGGGCCGGCTGCAACGGCGGCGCGCCGACCGCGGCGGCGATCGTCTGCCGGGTCACCTATACCTGCGTCCAGAGCGGCTCCAGCGCGTCGTGCACGCGGCGGGCGGGCACCGGCCGCCGGTCACGGTGCTCAACGGGTTGCGCAGCGCCGCAGGTGTTCTCCTACGGCGCGACGACCTCCCCGAGCTGCACCGCGAGCAGCAGCAACGACGCCGAGCTTCATCTGCCTCACGCTCGCCTATCCGGCGCCCGAGGGCGCGCGAGTCGGTGACGATCGAGGACAGCGCCTACCTTCGCAACCCGGCCTGAAGGATCGGCGATGCGCTCCACCAACGCAACGCCGCGAGCTCCCCGGGCGGCTGCGCTCCGAGGACGGGCTGTCGATCGTCGAGGTCCTGATCGCCGCGCTCCTGCTGGTGCTCGGGGCGCTCGCCACGCTCGGGCTCGTCGACACCGCCCACCGTCAGACGTACCGCTCCGAGCAGAACCAGGTCGTCTCCGACCGGCTGCAGGCCGAGATGGAGGCCGTCAAGCGACTCGAGTACACCACGGTCGCGCTGACGTCGACGCCCACGCATTCCACCGATCCCGAGAACCCCAACTACCGGGTCGCGAACGGGCCGCCGGCGACCTTCGCGTTGAACAGGAACGGGACCAACTCGGCCGCCCTGGTCGCCAACGGCGTCGATAGCGTCACCGGCGGGCGTGGTCGATCACCGGGCCCGACGCCGTTCTCGAGCGGCAACCTCGGCACCGGGTCGGCCGGCGACGTCGACGGGCAGATCTATCGCTACGTGACCTGGATCAACGACCCCGAACTGCCCCGAGTCCGCCTGCCCGGGGCCCCAGGACTTCAAGCGGGTCACGATCGCGATCGAGGTCGACACGCACGGCGCGCGGGCGGCGACCGCGCCTACGAGCAGATCCAGTCCGACGTCGTCGACGGCAGCGTCGCCCAGCAGCCGGGCGGCGTGCCGCCGCCACCCTCGCCGTCCGAGGCGGTCCCATACTCGCTCTCCGACACGCCCTGCAGCCAGAGCACGCGGGCCAACCCGAGCACGCACGCGACCCACAACACCCTCGGCCCGTGCTCGGCGGGCGTTCAGTCCGGGCAGCACCCCGGTGCCCCTGACCGGCTGTTCAAGGCCGCGGTGCCGAGCACCGGCGCGTTCACCGGCAGCTACGACTTCTCCACCGACGTGCTCACCCAGTCGCCGACCGACGAGGGCCTCCAGCTCCCGGTCCAGCCGAAGCAGTGCGACTTCTCGCCCAGCCGGAGCGACGGGCACACCCAGGTCCATCGCTGGATCACCGGCGCCGGTGACCGGCACCGCGGACTTCGTCGTCGACGGGGTCGCCACCCTGACCCTGTACTCGAAGACGATCAACGACGCGGTCCACACCGGGAAGCTGTGCATCTGGCTGTTCACGCGCGAGCCGACCGCGCCCGGCGGCGAGGCCGACAACCTGGTCACGGACTCGACCACCGGCACCAGCTTCTTCAGCTACTCGTCGGGGGCCGCCAACTGGAACTCGGGATCGCCATGGGGCGCGCCGTACCAGATCCCGCATGACCTTCGAGGAGCTGCGGCTCGAGCCCGGCGACCGGCTCGGCCTGGCGCTCGCGGTCGACGCCGCCGGCACCCCCGGCGAGGCGCTGCAGATCCGCTACGACCATCCCGCGCAGGAGACCGTGCTGCAGGTCTACTCGACCACCAAGTCAACGGCGCCCAACTAGAGCACCGGCGGCGGCAGGCGGACCGGCGGGCACCGTCGAAGAGGGCTCGATGATGGCCGGGGTGGCGGTGGCGATGTTCGTCGGCGGGGCGCTGATCGGGAGTTTCGTCAGCGTCGTCGCGCACCGTGTCCCGCGCGGCGAGCCGTTCGTGGCCGGGCGCTCGCGGTGTCCCGCCTGCGGCGTGCAGATCGCGCCGCGCGACAACATCCCGGTGGTCTCGTGGCTCGTCCTGCGCGGCCGCTGTCGCGCCTGCGGCGAGCGGATCTCCGCTCGCTACCCGCTGACCGAGCTCGGCCTCGGCGCGCTCTTCGCCGCCACCTACCTGATCCTCGGCGACGACGACCTGCGCCGAGCTCGCGCTCGGGACTGATCCTCTGCACGATGCTGATCGCGGTCACCCTGACCGATCTCGAGCTGCAGGCTGATCCCGAACGCGATCGTGCTCGCGGGCGCGATCGCCGCGGTCGCGATCGTCGCGATCGACCGAGCCTCGAGCCTGGATCGAGCGCGGCGATCGCCGCCGCGGTAGCGGGCGGCGTGCTGCTCCTGGTCGACGCTCGCTTATCCCCGCGGAATGGGCATGGGCGACGTCAAGCTCGTCGCGATCATGGGCCTCTTTCTCGGCCGCGCGATCGTGCCGGCGATGCTGGTGGGGTTGCTCGATCGGCGCGCTGGTCGGGCTGGCGCTGATCGCCCGCCACGGTCCGGCGCGCGCAAGCGCGCGATCCCGTTCGGCCCGTTCCTCGCGCTCGGCGGCGTGATCGGGCTCTGGTTCGGCGACGAGATCGTCGACTGGTACCTGGACGAGTTCTTCCCCGAAAGCTGAGCGGTCCGCGATTCGTCCGACCCCGGCTCAAGCCCGGGGCGGTTCCGTCCGACAGTTGAGGAGATGAGGGCCTTCCCTTCGCCACGTCATGCTCGTCGGCGCGCTTGCCGGGCTGGCCCTCGCGCCGTCCGCGCAGGCGACCACCTTCACGAATCCGGCGCGCGATCCAGATCGGCGATGAGGCGCCGGCGAACCCCTGGCCCTCGGCGATCGCCGTCTCCGGCATGGTCGGCGAGATCACCGAGATCAAGATGACGCTGAAGGGGCTCAGCCACACCCACCTCGACGACGTCGGGGTGGTCGCGCAGGCACCCAGCGGGCGACGCGGCTGCTGCTGATGAACGGAGTCGGGCCGGTTCCATCCCCGCCGAGCCCCTTGAGCGGCGTCTCGCGATCGATCTCGGCCTCGAGGACGACGGGCTGCTCGGGCCGCTTCTCGCCGGCCTGGTCCCGATCACGGGCAGCTACCGGCCGGCAAGCCACACCGTCGGCCTGGACAACTTCAGCTTCGGCGGCATCGGACCCGGAACCTCGTACGCGAACCCCGGTCCGTTGCCGGCCGGCAGCGCGACCCTCGGCAGCGTCTTCGACGGGCTCGACCCGAACGGGAGCTGGAAGCTCTAGGTCCTATGACTTCGCCCTCGACGACGTCGGCGAGATCGCCGACGGCTGGAGCCTCGACGTGATCACCGACGGCACCGACAACATCGCTCCGGTGACGACGATCACGTCCGGGCCCTCGGGCACGATCGGGACCGTCGCCGGCGAGCTTCTGCTTCGTCGCCAACGACCCGGCGGCGACCTTCGAGTGCAAGCTCGACGCCGGGCGTGCGGGGTCCTGCGGCGCTCCCAAGCCGTACACCGGCCTAGGCGAAGGCCCGCATACGTTCACCGTCCGCGCCACCGATGCGGCCGGCAACGTTGAGCTGTCGCCGCCAAGTCGCACCTTCACCGTCGACCTGGCCGACGCGCCACCGGGCGGGGGAGGCGGAGGCGGAGGCGGCGGGGACGGCGCGGAGGCCGACGCCACCGCCCCCACGGCGCAGATCACGCGGGTCGACGGTGACGCGCAGGAAGCGCAAGGCGAAGGTCTACTTCACCGGCGCCGACGACACGACAGCGGCGAACGCGCTCACGTTCACCTGCGCCCTCGACGGCAAGGCTCGAGGCGCCGTGCTCGAGCTGCCGGCCGACGTCAAGAAGCTCAAGCCGGGCCACCACCGGATCGAGGTTCGCGCCATCGACGCCGCGGGCAACCGCCGCCGCCGCCAAGCGCTTCCGGGTGAAGAAGCCTTAGTCGCATCGCTCAAGGGATCGTCCGCCAAACGCCAAGTTCGTGGGAAGGGCGCGGTTGAGGCGCGGGGCATCCGCACGTCATGAAGACTCCTGTCCCACTTCACCGACCAAGCTACCGTCGGCCTCGAGATCGAGACCGGCCAGCGTCGCCGCGGCCGAGGTGCGCGTGAACGGTGGCGCCCACCTGGCGTCCCACGGGGTGGTCCCGCTCGCTCCGGGGTGTTCCGCGAGGGCGAGATCGTCGATCGGGCGGCCCTGACCGAGGCGCTCAAGGAGCTCTTCTCAGCGAGCAAGCTCGCTCGCCAGGTGCGCCTGGGAATCGCGAACCAGAAGGTCGTCGTGCGCTCGATGCTCCTGCCGGCGATCACCGAGGGCAAGGAGCTCGAGGCAGCGATCCGCTTTCAGGCCCAGGACGACATTCCGATGCCGCTCGACCAGGCGGTGCTCGACTGGCAGGTGGTCGGGCACTCCGCCGGGGCCAGCGGCCAGCATCTGATCGACGTGGTGGTGGTGGCGGCGCGTCGCGACATGCTCAGCGGCTTGCTGGAGGCGATGCGCGAGGCGGCGTTGCGCCCGGTCGGGATCGACCTCTCCGCGTTCGCGATGGTGCGAGCGCTTGCCGACGTCGGCGAGAGCGCCCTCGACACCGGCCCCGCGCTCTCGTACGAGGAACGGATGGCGCAGCTGGCCGCCGGAAACCCCGATGCCGTGGAGGCCGGCTCCGCAAGGCTTTATTGCGCGCTCGGTGACGTGCTCAACCTGGCGGTGGCCCGCGGGCGCACCTGTCTGTTCGCGCGCGTCTCCCCGTTCGGAATCGAGGGCATCGCCCAGCAGCTGGCCGAGCGTCGCCGCCTGGAGCTCGTGCACGCCCGCCAGTGGCTCGCCCATGTGGGGATCGAGCAGCCGCCGGAGGAGATCGAGGGCGACCCCGAGATCGTCGCCGCCGCCCGTCAGGCGCTGATCGAGGGAGCCCGCAAGATCACCGACGAGATCCAGCTGACGCTGCAGTACTACGGGGCGCAGGAGGCGGCTCCAGTGGAGTCGATCGTCGCCTGCGGGGCCGGGGCCGCGTTGCCCGGCCTGGTCGACCAGGTACAGCTCGACCTCGGCGTCCCGATCACGATCGGGACACCGGCGCCGCTTGTCACCCTCGATCGCTCGATCAGCAGCCGGTTGGCGCTCTGCTACGGCCTGGCACTGGAGGAGTAGCCGTGCGCCCCGTCAACCTGATTCCGGTCGAGGAACGCCACGGCAGTGCGGCCGCCCTCCGCGCCGGGGCGACGGCTTACCTGCTCGTCGCGGTCATGGCGGTCGCCCTGATCGCCGTGACGGCCAGCGTGCTCACCTCGAACCAGATCTCCGACAAGGAGGCCGAGCTCGCGTCGCTGGAGGAGCAGGAGCGCGCCGCGGCGGCTCGCGCGCAGGCGCTGGCCCCGTACGCGGAGTTCGCGGCACTCGCGAGCGCCCGCGAGCAGACCGTGCGCAGTCTCGCCAAGAGCCGGTTCGACTGGGAGCGCGTGCTCAACGAGCTCGCCCTCGTGATGCCGCAGGACGTCTGGTTGATCTCCCTTGCGGCGACCGCGAGCCCGGAGGTCCAGGTCGAGGGTGGCGGCACGGTTGCGGCGCGAGCCGAGATCCAGGGGCCGGCCCTGGAGCTCACGGGCTGCGCGACCGGCCAAGACGCGGTCGCCGGTTTCCTCGCCGCCCTGCGCGACATCGACGGAGTCACCAGGGTGGGCCTCGAGAGCTCCGAGCGAGGGGATTCCGAGGGCTCCGGTGAGGCCGGCTCCGCAGGGGGCGGGTCGGGGGCCGGCGCCTCCTGCCGGACGCGCGACTTCATCGCCCAGTTCCAGATCATCGCCGCCTTCGACGAGGTCACCGTGCCGGACGTCGCGACCGCCGCGCCCGCCGCGCCCGCCGACCAGGCCGCGCCGGCCGAGGGCACTGAGGAGACGGCCGCAACGCCGGAGCAGCAGGCGGCCCAGAGCTCGGCCGCCGAGCAGACCCGGGAGGCGGCGGACGCCGCGAACGTGATCGGGGCGGTCCGATGAAGTCCGTCGACCGCACGATCGTGATCGGCTTGGCCGTCCTGGGGCTGCTCATCGGGCTCTGGCTGGTGGTGATCAAGCCGAAGCGCGAGGAGATCTCGAACCTCGACAGCAAGATCACCTCGCTGACCGAGGAGGTCGCCGCGCAGGAGTCGCTGGCGGCGGCAGCCGAGCAGGCGAGGGAGGCATATGACGTCAACTACCACCGCATGGTGGTGCTCGGCAAGGCGGTACCGAGCGAGGCGGACTCGGCCAGCCTGGTGGTCGAGACGAACGCGCTCGCCGGTCGGGCCGAGATCGACTTTCGCTCGCTGACCCTCGCCGACGCCGCGGCCACCGAGCCCCAGGCCCCCGCCGCGCAGACGACCGCCGATTCTCCGGCCGAGGGCCAGGTGGCGGCGAGTGAGCCGACGACCCCCGCGCCGCCGACCGAGGCGGCCGCCGCGTCGTTGCCGATCGGGGCCACCGTTGGTCCAGGCGGGCTGCCGGTGATGCCTTATGACCTCAGCTTCCGAGGTGACTTCTTTCAGATCGCCGACTTCATCGCCAGCCTCGACAAGCTCGTCGATGTCAACGCCGACGGCCCCGGGGTCGACGGCCGTCTGATCACCGTCGACGGCTTCGCGCTCACCCCGGACCCCGAGAAGGGCTTCCCCCGGCTGAACGCCGACCTTCACGTGACCACCTTCGTCACCCCGGCCGACCAGGGCGGGACGGCGGGCGCGACGGAGGCCGCCCCGGTGGGCGTCCCCGCGGAGTCGGCGGCAGCAGCGACGACCGAGCCGGTGCCGGTGACGAGCCCGTGAACCTCGACCCCAGAAAGATCAAGGTCGGCTTGCCGAGCCTCAAGCGCCCGGGCGGTGCCTCCTCGGAGCCCGGCTTTATCGCCAACGTCTATGCCGACCTTCGCGCTCGCCGGCTGCTGGTTCCGCTCGCGGCGATCGCGGTCGCGATCGTCGCGGTCCCGGTCCTGCTCGCGAGCGATCCCGATCCGGTCCCGACCCCTACCGGGCCGGTGTCTCCCGAGGGAGCCGCGGCGGTGAGCCCCGCGGTGCTCGTCGAAGCGCCCGGCGTGCGCAACTACCAGCAAGCGGCTGGCGGCGCTGAAGCGGACCAACCCGTTCGAGCAGCAGTTCGGCGAGGTCCCGGACAGCGCCAGGGTCGAGGTCGCGTCGGGCGAGTCCGACCCGACCGTTTCGGTCGCGGGTGAGGAAGTCGGGGATCCGGTCGCAGCGGCGATCGCCGACACGATGGCCGGCTCGACGGCGGCGGACGTGTCGGTGTCGAGCGACGCGAGCGAGCCGGGGGAGTCTTCCGCAGACCAGAGGGGCGGCGAATCGGCAGCTGGGGCGCACGTCTCGACCGACACGGGCTTGGGCGAGGTGACCACCGCGGAGGCCTCGTTCGACGCCGCGACCGTCGACGTCACCTTCGGTCCACTCGGCAACGCAAAGCGCTACACCGGGGTCAAGCGATTCGAGATGCTGCCCGACGACAAGCATGCCCTGATCGCGTTCATCGGCCTCTCGGCCGACGCCAAGCACGGCTACTTTCTGCTCTCGAGCGATGTCACTGAAACGAGCGGCGACGGGAGCTGCGAGCCGGGACGACCGGCCCCGTGCCAGATCGTCAGGCTCGCGGTCGGCGACCAGCGCCTGGTCACCGCGGAGTCGAGCCCGAGACCTACCGGCTGCGATTCACGGGCGTGGACCGCGAGCCGGCTGCGAACTCGCGACCCGACTGAGGCCGAACGCCCTACTAGCATCGGC
>CAVTCA010000015.1:0-199574 GCA_963733075.1 uncultured Solirubrobacterales bacterium
GCCGCGATCGGCGAGTGCGAGGACTCGAAGACGCTGATCGGGATGCTGTTGCTGCAGTCGCCGGGCTAGCTCCACGGGCGATCGCGGCCGCGCCAGCGCCGTTGCACCGGCAGGGTCGGCGCCCGGCCGCCAGAAACCAGGCGCCATGGCGATCGCCGTCCCCAAGCAAGAGGCGCGCACCGATGCCCATTTCGAGGCGCTGGTGCTCGACTTTCTCGCCTACCTCGAGTTCGAGCGCGGCCTCGCCCGCGACACGCTCGACGCCTAGCGGACCGATCTGCTTCAGTTCGGCGCTTTCCTGTGTGCGCGCGGGCGCGACGCGGTCGCGGTCGAGGCGTCGACGCGGCCGACTTCCTCGCCGACCTGGCGACCGGGGCGCCCGCGGACGCCGACGGCAACGGCGGGCGGGCGGCATGCTCGCCGGCGACGATCAGCCGCAAGACCGCCTGCCTGCGCTCGTTCTATCGCCACCTGCGCCGCGAGGAGCTGATCGCCGACGACCCGACCGCCACCCTCAACCCGCCGGCGAAGAGCCGCAAGCTCCCGCACGTGCTCAGCCAGGCCGAGATGACGAGGCTGCTCGACAGCGCGCGAGGCTCGGATCCGATTGAGCTTCGCGATCGGGCACTGCTCGAGGTCATGTACGGCTGTGGCCTGCGGGCCTCGGAGGCGATCGGGCTCGAGCTTGGCGACATCGACATCCGCCGCGGCTTCGTCCGCCCGCAGGGCAAGGGCTCGAAGGAGCGGATCGTGCCGCTCGGCCGCGAAGCGAGCCGGGCGATCGAGCGCTACCTGCGCTCCGGCCGGCCGGAGCTCGTCCGCGGGGGCGTCGAGCGCAAGCTGTTCGTCAACTTCCGCGGGGGCGCGCTCACCCGCCAGGGGCTCTACAAGATCATCCAGCGCCACGCGAAGGCCGTCGGCCTCGATCGCAAGATGAGCCCGCACACGCTGCGGCACACCTTCGCCACCCACCTGCTCTCCGGCGGCTGCGACCTGCGGTCGGTCCAGGAGATGCTCGGCCATGCCGACGTGGCGACCACTCAGCTTTACACGCACCTCTCGCGGGAGAAGATCAAGGAGGTCTACTTCAAGGCCCACCCGCGGGCGACAGAACCGCATAGATAAGCGGTTCAGCTAGTAGCCGGTTCCGTTTCGCCAGCCGGTGCGCCAGTCCAGCGCCGCCGCCTCGGCCTCCCCGCCGGGCATCAGGTGCGCGCAGATGTCAAGGGTGACGGTGATCGAGGCGTCCCCCATGAAGGTCTGCAACACCTTCGCGTTCACGCCTGCCTTGACTAACGATCGGCAAGTGGTATAGCTGGACCCATCGCCGGTCTTTGACCGGTAGTCGACTTCTGGAGGTGGACCCCAGATGCTCTCCCCGCTCCGCGGCCTGGTCGCGCTCGGCCTGCTCGCGGCCGCGCTCGTTGGACTCGGCGGTGCGAGCGCAAACGCCTCCCACACGCCCGACGGCCAGCCAGCCGATCGGGACTTCGTCACCGGGGAGTCCGGCGGGGAGGTTCAGAACCCTGGGACACCTGTGGTCTTCCGGCCGTTCTCCGTCTTCGGCGCCAGCAGCGGCCGATCGGGGGAGAACCCCACCGGGACGGTGCGGCTCGACTTCGACACTCGCTTCGGACGCTCGACGATCGCCACCTGGGAGGTCACCTGTCTCTCGGTCGCCGGCCACCAGGCGACGATCGGCGGCGTTGCCGCGACAAACCCGTTTCCGGGGGTGTTGCCCGCCAATGCGCTCTTCTACGTCGAGGACGGTGTCGGCGGGGCACCCGACCGCGCGGGGCTCGAGCCCGCGCCGACCGTGCCGCCGACCTGTCCGGCTCCACCTTTCGATGAGACGAAGACCGTCGCCAGCGTGACCGGAGAGCTCACCGTGCACGACGCGGTCGCGCATGCCAGTCGAACCGCCGGCAGTGCTTCGGCGGTGGCTGGCGCGGCTACGGCTTCGAGGGCCTCGGCAAGTGTCTGGCGTTCGTCTTCAAGGCTCGCCTCTGCGAGTTCTCTCGAGCGAGCGGCTCGGACACCTGCCGAAGTTCTGCCCGCCGGCGCCACCTCGCCCGACCTAGGCGATCATCCGCGCCGACGAGTACGCAGACTGTGCCGCGACCCTCAACGCCGCCTGGCTTCAGGAGTAGGCGATGTCGCAGGAGAACGTGGAGATCGTGCGCAGGTCGTTCGACCTCTGGCGGAGCAGCGAACTCGACGCCTGGATCGAGACGCTTGACCCGAACATAGGCTGGGATATCTCCACCCATCCGCTCCCCGACGTTCCCGAACCACGGTCGCGGGCGCGATGCGCTGGTCACGGACATGTTCGGCACCTACGCAGGCGGGTGGACCGACTCGGGGCGGAGTTGAAGGAACTGAACGACGCGGGCGACAAGGTGCTGGCCGTGCTGACGAAACGGCCAGCATGCGCGAAACCGGCGTGCCGCTCGATCGCGACCTCGTCCAGCTTGGGCTGTGCGGGACGGCAGGGAAGATTCTCGGATCAAGGGACGGGACGGGAAGGGCGCGTCGATCTCGGTCTAACGTCGAGTCGCACCTCGACCGTCCCCCCTGAGCCGGCGAACGTGCGACTCGGTGGTCAGCCGGGTCCGTGGAAGTACGCGGCCTCAGAGCAACGAGCGCTGGTACAGCGTCACGCTCCACGGCTGACCGAACTTCATCCCGACCCCGTCGAGCGTGCCGACGCGCTCGAACCCGAGCGCCTCGTGCAGCGCCACGCTGGCCGGGTTGGGCTCGGTGACGACGCCGATCGCGAGGCGCAGCGGCGAGGTCTCGAGCAGCTCGAGCAGGTGGGCGTAGAGCGCGCTCGAGATGCGCTGGCCGCGCGCCGGAGGCGCGACGTAGATCGAGGTCTCGCAGGTCAGGTCGTACGCGGCGCGATCGCGAAACGGCCCGCTCTTGGCGTAGCCGAGCACCTCGCCGGCGTCGTTCAGGGCGGCGACGAGAAACCGGCCGCGCTCCGGGTCGCAGCTCTGGAGCGCCTCGGTCCAGGCCTCGAGGTCGGGCGCCTCGAGGTCGAAGGTGGCGGGCGAGCTCGCGACGATGTCGGCGTAGATGCGCGCGATCGCCGGTAGGTGCTCCGGCGTGGCGTCGACGATTCGCATGCACCTCGTGATAGCAGCGATCATGTCCGCATGCCCGAGCTTCCCGAGGTCGAGACGGTGCGCCGCCAGCTCGAGCCCGAGGTCGTCGGCCGGACGATCGCGAGCGTCGAGGTCCTCGACGAGCGCTGGACCCGGCCCGAGCTGCCGGTGGTGGTCGAGCGGGCGCTCGCCGGCCGCGGATCGAGGCGGTCGGCCGGCGCGGCAAGTACCTCGTGGTCGAGCTCGACGACGGCTCGGCGCTCGTCATGCACCTGCGGATGACCGGCAACCTGCTGGTTCGCCCTCCCGGCTCCGAGCGGGTCGCCGACCTGATGGCGACCGACCGGCTCGGCGGCCCGCGGCTGTACGAGTCGCACCCGGACGCCCGCCACCTGCGCGCGCGGATCGTGCTCGACGACGGCAGCGAGCTCTGGTTCACCGATGCGCGGCGCTTCGGCCACGCGGTCGTCCTCGCCGGCGACGAGCTCGACGCCTACTTCGCCTCCCGCCTGGGGATCGAGCCGCTGGGCGACGAGCTCACCCCGGAGGCCCTGCTCGACCTCTCCGAGGGCCGGCGGGCGCCGCTGAAGTCGTTCCTGCTCAACCAGGCCGGGGTCGCCGGGATCGGCAACATCTACGCCGACGAGGCGCTCTTTCGCGCCCGGCTGCATCCGCTGTCGCCGGCGGGCTCGATGAAGCTCGAGCACGCGGAGGAGCTTCGCGACGGGATCGTCGACGCGCTCGAGGCGGGTCTCGCCCTCGGCGGCTCCTCGATCGACGACTATCGCGACGCCCGCGGCGAGCGCGGCTCGATGCAGGACGAGTTCCTCGTCCACACGCGCGAGGGCGAGCCCTGCCTTCGCTGCGGCGAGCAGATCGGCCGCGTGGTCGTCTCGGGCCGCTCGACCTACTTCTGCCCCGGGTGCCAGAAGCGGCTGCGGGCACGGCCCCGCCGGCGGCGAGGGAGGCGACGTTGAGCGCGCAGCCGCCGCCCGAGGGGTTTCTGATCGGCCACTGGACGGACCCGGTCGGGGTCACCGGGTGCACCGCGGTGATCGCGCCGGCCGGCGCCCGCGGCGGGGTCGACGTGCGCGGCGGCGGCCCGGGCACCCGCGAGACCGAGGTGATCGGGCCGCTGGCCGGGACCGCCGAGGTGACCGCGGTGATGCTCACCGGCGGCAGCGCCTTCGGCCTCGGCGCGGCCGACGGGGTGATGCGCTGGTGCGAGGAGCGAGGGCGCGGCTACGCGACGCCGGGCGGGCTGGTCCCGATCGTGCCCGCGGCCGTGATCTACGACCTCGCGGCCGGTGACCCGGCGGCGCGACCGGACGCCGACGCGGGCTACGCGGCCTGCGAGGCGGCGGCGCCGGGCGTCCCCGAGCGCGGCCGGGTCGGCGCCGGGACCGGGGCGGCGGTGGGCAAGATCGGCGGCCGCGAGAGCGCCACCCCGGCCGGGATCGGCTACGCGGCCGAGCGCACCGGGCTCGGGCACGTGGTGGCCGCGATCGCGGTCGTCAACGCGTTCGGCGACGTGATCGGCGCCGACGGCGAGGTGCTGGCCGGCGTCCGTGCCGCCGACGGCGGGCCGGCGAGATCGACCGCGGCGACGATCGCCGCGATGGCGTCGCCGCCGGACTGGCGCCGGCTCGAGGAGCGCAACACGACGCTGGTCTGCGTGCTCACGGACGCCCCGCTCGACAAGCCGGCGTGCTCGCGGGTGGCGCGAATGGCGAGCGCCGGGGTCGCCCGCGCGGTCGACCCGGTGTTCTCCGACGTCGACGGCGACGTCGCCTTCTGCATCGCCTCGGGCGCGCCACCGGAGCCGGATCGCTTCGCCGCGCTCGCCGTCGGCACGGTCGCGGCGACCCTGACGGCGGCGGCGATCCGCGACTCGGCGCGCGCGTAGGATCGCCGGGCGATGGCGATCGAGGAGTTCCTGCTGCGGCGCTTCGAGCAGCCCGACGAGGTGCGGGAGTTCCCGCTCGGGCGCTTCGAGCTGATCGAGATCGGCGGGATGACGATCGGCCGCGCGACCTACGAGCCAGGTTGGAAGTGGAGCGAGCACGTCGGCTCCGGGCCGGGCGAGCGGTGCATGGTCGAGCACCTCGGGCTCGTGGTCTCGGGGCGGGCGGCCGTGGCCGGGCCCGACTACGAGGGAGTGATGACCCCTGGCGACATCTTCGCCGTTCCCCCCGACCACGACAGCTGGGTGGTGGGAGACGAGCCGTACGTCTCGCTGCACTTCCTCGGCGCCTCGGACTACGCCGTCGAGTAGCCGGTATGTCCGGCCGCTGGGGCAAGCTGGGCGGGTGCCGGGGAAGCTCAAGACCGAGGCGGTGGTCCTGCGCTCGATCCGCTACGGCGAGGCGGATCGGATCCTGCACCTCTACAGCGCCACCCGCGGGCGGATCGGGGCGATCGCCAAGGGCGTGCGCAAGCCGCGCTCGCGCTTCGGCGGCCGGCTCGAGCCCTTCTTCCGGCTCGACCTCGTCCTCCACGAGGGGCGCGGCGAGCTGCTGACGGTGACCGCGGCGAACACGATCGCCGCGCACCCGAATCTGCGCGCCGACGGCGCGGCGCTGGGCGCGGCGGCGCGCGCCTGCGACGCCGTCCTGCGGCTGTGCGACTCCGAGGAGCCGAATCCGGCCGCCTACAACCTGCTCTGCCGCTATCTCGCGATCCTCGACGGCTCCGAGTCGCTCGACGGCGACGGCTCAGCCGACGGCGCCGCCGGACTCTCGACCGCGCTCGCCTTCCGGCTCAAGCTGGCGCTGGCGACCGGCTTCGCGCCGGAGCTGGCTTCCTGCGCCCGCTGCGGTGAGGCCGACGAGCTGGTCGGCTTCTCCGGCAGCGCCGGCGGGGTCGTCTGCGGCGCCTGCGAGCGCGACGGGTTCCCGCTCTCCGGCGAGGCGCACGGGTTCATGGTCGAGGCGCTCGGGCGTCCGCTCGCCCAGACCCCCGATGCGGGCGACCGCGCCCTGCGCCAGGCCGAGCGGGCGGTCACGGAGACGCTCGAGTATCACGCCCACGTCCAGCTCCGCTCCGCGGCCTGAGCGGCGCGTAGCCGTCGCGGCGCCGCGCAACGGCGTCGTGGCGCGATCCGCAAGGATCGTCTGATCGAGACCGAGGCGCGACAGCACGGAGACCGGGCGGACCTCCTGGAGGCGCTCGGCGGCCCCCAGGGGATCGCCGACTCGAGCCTGCCGGCGCTCGCGTTCGTGGTCGCCTACACGGCGAGCGGCAGCGAGCTGACGTTCGCGATCTGGGTCGCGGTCGGCGTCGGCGCGCTGATGACCGTGATCCGGCTGGCGCGGCGCGAGACGCTGCAGTTCGCGCTCGCCGGCTTCGCCGGGGTCGCGCTCTCGGCCTTCATCGCCGATCGCACCGGCCGGGCCGAGGACTTCTTTCTCCCCGGCCTGCTGCTCAACGCCGCCTACGCGGCGGCGTACCTGGTCTCGATCATGGTCCGCTGGCCGCTGCTCGGGATCATCGTCGCCCCGATCCTCGGCGAGGGCAAGACCTGGCGCTCGGACCCGGAGCGGCTGCGCCTCTACACCCGCGCGAGCTGGATCTGGGTCGGCGTCTTCACCCTGCGGCTTGCGGTCCAGCTGCCGCTCTACCTCGCGGGAGCGCTGCTCGCGCTCGGGATCGCGAAGACGGCCATGGGGCTGCCGATCTTCCTGGTCGCGATCTGGCTCTCCTACCTGGTCCTCAACCCGGGCGCGGCCGACGGCAGGCGTGCCTCGGCGTGAGCCTATTCTTGATCGGACTTGTCCGACCCCGGCCGCCAGCCGCCCGCCGCCGAGCCCCTGGAGCAGCGCGTGCGCGCCTGGGAGCGGGAGTTCTTCTGGGAGCCGGCGACGCCGTCGTACCCGGCCGACCGGCGCGAGCCCGAGCCCGACAGCCCGGTGCGGACGCCGTTCCAGCGCGACCGCGACCGGATCGCGCACTCGAAGGCGTTCCGGCGGCTCAAGCACAAGACGCAGGTGTTCATCGCCCCGGAGGGCGACCATTACCGGACCCGGCTCACGCACACGCTCGAGACCTGCTTCATCGCCCGGACGGTGGCGCGGGCGCTCGGGCTGAACGAGGACCTGACCGAGGCGATCGGGCTCGGTCACGACCTCGGCCACCCGCCCTTCGGCCACATCGGCGAGGAGGCGCTCGACCGGGCGCTGCGCGAGCGCGGCGCGGACGGCTTCAAGCACAATCGCCACTCGCTGCGCGTGGTCGACGTGCTCGAGCGCGACGGTCGGGGGCTGAACCTGACCGAGCCGGTGCGCGACGGGATCCTCAACCACACCGGGCCGGAGAAGCCGGCGACGCTGGAGGGCCGGATCGTGCGACTGGTCGACCGGGTCGCCTACATCAACCACGACATCGACGACGCGGTCCGGGCCGGGATCCTGGCCGAGGCCGAGCTGCCCGGGCGAGAGATCGAGCTGCTCGGGCCGACCGGCTCCGCGCGGATCGACACGCTGGTGCGCGACATCGTCGAGACCTCGCGCGCGCGCGGCGAGATCGCGCAGTCGGAGGAGGTCGGCGGAGCGATGCTGAGGCTGCGCAAGTTCATGTTCGACAGCGTCTACCTGGGGCCGGCGGCGCGCAGCGAGCACGACCGGGTGCACCGGACGCTCAGCGGGCTGTTCGACCACTATCTCGACGGCGTGCCCGCCGAGGGGGACGAGTTGCAGCGGGTGACGGACTACGTCGCGGGGATGACCGACCGGTTCGCGATCGCGACCTACCGGCGAATCGCGCTTCCCGAGGAGTCAAAGCTCTGATGGCCCTGTTCACCTCCGCGAGCGTCGAGCGGGTCAAGGAGGCCTCGGACATCGTCGAGGTGATCTCGGCCCACACCGACCTGCGTCGTTCCGGTGCTCGCTACACCGGGCTGTGCCCGTTCCACGACGAGCGCTCGCCGTCGTTCTCGGTCGACCCGCTGGAGAAGCTCTACCACTGCTTCGGCTGCGGGGTCGGGGGCGACGTGATCAAGTTCGTCGAGGAGAAGGAGGGGCTGGCGTTCCCCGACGCGGTCGAGGCGCTGGCCGACCGCTACGGGGTCGAGCTCGAGCGCGAGGCGGAGGACCCGCGGGCCGAGGAGCTGCGGCGAAAGCGGGCGCGGCTGACCGAGTTGCTCGAGCGCACGGCCGGGTTCTACGCGACGTTCCTGCGCGACGCGCCGCAGGCGAAGAAGGCGCGCGACTACCTGGCCGGGCGGGGCCTGGAGGCCGAGGTGCTCGAGGAGTTCGCGGTCGGTTGCGCGCCGGGGACCTGGGACACGGTGCTGACGCGAGGCCAGCGGGCCGGCTACTCGGTCGAGGAGATCGAGGCGGCCGGGCTGGTGCTCAAGAGCCAGAAGGGACAGGGCCACTACGACCGCTTCCGCTCCCGGATCGTGTTCCCGATCCGCGACGCCCGCGGGCGGGTGCAGGGGTTCGGCGCCCGCGCGCTGCTGCCCGACCAGCGGCCGAAGTACGTCAACTCGCCGGAGGGTGAGCTGTACTCGAAGCGGCGCACGCTCTACGGGATCGAGCGGGCGCGGCCGCAGATCGTCAAGGGCGGGCGGGCGGTGGTGGTCGAGGGCTACACGGACGTGCTCGCCTGCCACCAGGCGGGGATCCGCGACGCGGTCGCGATCATGGGGACGGCGATCACGCCCGAGCAGGTGAAGCTGCTCTCGGCGTACGCGTACGAGGCCGTGCTGGCGCTCGACGCCGACCGGGCCGGGTCGCGAGGCGATGCTGCGCGCGCAGGCGGTGGGCGGCAAGCGGCTGCGGCTGAGGGTGGCGCGGATGCCGGAGGGCGAGGATCCGGCCGATCTGCTCGCCGGAGGCGACGGCTCGAGCGCGACCGCGTTCCGGGAGGCGATCGAGGGCGCCGAGGACCTGCCGGTGTTCCACGTCCACACGCTGCTCGACGACGGCGACCTGAGCTCGCCGGCGGGGCGCGACCGGGCGCTCGACGAGGTCGTGGCGGTGATCGCGCAGATGCCCGACTCGATCACCCGCGAGGAGTTGATGCGCGAGGTCGCCGACAGGCTCGACGCAGACCCCGGACTGGTCGCGCGGCGAACGGCGACGGCCGGACGGGGCGGGGGAGGGCGGTCGGCGGCGGTCGAGGCGCCGCCGGCGAGCGGCACGCCGCCCGCCACGCCGCGGGCGTTGAACGCGCGCGAGCGTCGCGAGCTCGGCCTGCTGGCGATGTGCGTGAAGCTGCCGGCCGAGGGCCGCGAGTACGTCGACAGGCTCACCGACGATCACTTCTCCAGCTCGGTCGCCGCCCGCGCCCGGGCGTGGCTTCGCGACCATCTCGAGGACCCGCTCGACGGCCTCCCGCGCTCAGACGAGGAGCTCTACTCGTACGTCACCGAGCTGAAGTTGCGCGCGGACGCCGAGCCGGCGAGCGCCGAGGCGATGGAGCTCAGCTTCCTCGAGCTCGAGCGGGCGAAGGTCGACGACGAGATCGCCGCGGCGGAGACGAACGGCGGCCCGCCGCCGGTCGAGCTCCAGCGCCGCCGCGCCGAGCTCACGGAGCGGATCGCGCGGGCGCAGTCCTAGCCGCGGCTGGCAGGAGCCACCCGCGGGGCGGCTTCGCGGCGACCCGGGTGAGTGACGCCAGGGGAACATACGTTCGCTTTTCCGTCCGCTGCGGCGTCGGATACTTCCCGCATGGACCGGGACCACCTCGTCCGACTCCTCGCCGAGGGGCTCTCGCTGGAGCAGATCGGCGTCATCGTCGGACGCCACCCCTCGACAGTCGCGTACTGGCTTGCACGTCACGGTCTCAGGGCGAACGGATCGGCGAAGCACGCCGCAAGGGGTGGGCTCCCGCGTGACGAGCTGGCCGCGTTGGTCGAACAGGGCAACACGCTCGCCGTGATCGCGGAACGCCTCGACGTCAGCATTTCCACGGTTCGCCACTGGATCGGGCGTTACGGGCTTCCGCGGCCGCACACGATTCGACGCGAGGAGATCAGTCGCGCGATCGAGGCGGGCGGCGAACCCTGCATCGGCAGTGCATGCGGCACGGCTGGACGGACTTCGTGATCGAGAACAGCGGCCGCGACCGCGTTGTCGCAAGTGTCGAATGGAGGCGGGTCGCGGAGTGGCGTCGTCGAACGAAGGCGCGGCTGGTCGAGGAGGCCGGCGGCAAGTGCTGCGGCATCTGCGGCTACGACCGCTGCCTCGCCGCGCTTGCAGTTCCACCACCTCGATCCGGCCAAGAAGTCGTTTGCGCTCTCGCTCACGCGGCGTGACGCGGTCGATGGACAAGCTGCGAGACGAGGCCGCGAAGTGCGCGTTGCTGTGCGCGAACTGCCACGCCGAAGTGGAGGCGGGCCGCCTCAAGCTCTAGCCCTACAATCCCCGCGCGTGACGCTTCCGTGACTGTCGCGTCGATCCCCCGTGATGTAATGGCAGCATACTTGACTGTTAATCAAGGCGTACTGGTTCGAATCCAGTCGGGGGAGCTCAGCTGCAGCCAGGCGTTCGACCAGCTCGGCGCCCCGGTCGGCACCGTCGTGCCCGGCCGCCCAGGCGGCGAACTCGCCTGCGCGAGCGGCGAACCTCGGCTCGTCGAGCAGGCGGCTGACCACCAGCCGCAGCGACGCCGGGCCCAGCAACCGCCACGGCAGCATCAGCCCGGCGCCCGACCAGGCGACCCGCGCCCCGTTCTCGGCCATGTCGCCGACCGCCGGACAGCACAAGACCGGGACGCCGGCGCTCAGCGCCCTCGCGACCGTCCCGTGGCCGCCGTGGCAGATCACCAGGTCCGCCGCTCCCATGGCCTGCGTGTAGCTGAGCCAATCGACCACGACCGCGTTCGCCGGGGCGGGCGGCAGCGGCTAGCGCCGGGAGGTGGCGGTTGGTCGTCGCCAGCACCCGGACCGGCAGGTCGGCGAGCGCCTCGAGCGCCACCCGCACCAAGCGGCACTCCGGGTCCTGAGCCGTCGACGGCGCGACCACGACCAGCGGTCCGTCGCCCTCGGGCAGCTCGACATCGGGATGCGGCAGCTCGAAGGCCATCGGCCCGACCACCCGCACCGCCGCCGGCCAGCGCCGCGGATACTCGAGCTGCGGAAACGTCGCCACCAGCGCCAGCTCCTCCGAGATCCCGCCGTGCCAGCGCTCGGTGGGCGCCAGGCCGACGACGGCACGCGATCGGTTGAGATCCTCGCGGCCGCGCTCCAGCCCACGCGCCAGCATCGGCACCGTCGCGCGCCAGAGGGCGCGGCCGACCGGCGTGCGCGCCGGCAGCGCGCCGACGCCGAACAGCGGCCAGCCCTCCTCGTGCACCGGATAGACGTGGGGAATCAAGGTCGCGCGCCGCAACCCCGCCCGCTCGGCCGCCAACGCCGGGGCGAGCGTGAGGATGTCGCTGACCACGACGTCGAAACGCTCCTGCTCCATCAGCGGCACCAGCGCCAGCGCCGCGTCGGCCGGCGACCGGCCGTCGGCCGAGCCCGGCGGTGGCGGGGGGAACGTCTTGTACTCCTCGGCCGCCGTGAACGCCAAGCCGAGGTCCTCGACCGGCTCGCGCCAGCGCTCCCAGGTCTCGACCATGACCTCGTTGCCGCGGCGCGCCAGCGCCCGCGCCAGCGCGATCGCCGGAAACGCATGGCCAGGGTCGCCGAACGCCGCGACCAGAAAGCGCGACCGCCTCACCCGCGCAGCTCCCGCGCGCGCCTGCAAGATCCGTTTCCCGCCCGGACGGGCGAATTGACCACCGCCGACATCTCGCCCACCATTGTCGAAGATGCGCCGCCCCGCCCGTGATCCGGCGCGCCGCCTGCGGATCGCAGTCGAGCGCCTGCCCCGCCACACCAAGGTCGCGATGCTGCGCGGCATCTCCGCCAACCGGATCATCGTCGGCGCCTACGTCGACACCGCGTCGGGAGGCATCTGCCCGATGCTCGCCGCCCATCGCAACGGCGGCCGCACCGACGTCGCCGCCTTCGCCCGCGCCTGGGACGAGTACACGAACCCGCGCCGCCCGCGCCGCGCCACCCGCCGCGAGGTCGCCCGCCTGCGCTCGCTGCTCGAGCGCAGCCTCGAGCTCGACACCTCGCTCGATCATGTCCCGATCGCCGAGCTCGCCGCCCAGATCCGCGCCGAGCGCCGTCAGCGAGCCGGCCACGTCGAGCCCCCGGCGACCGTGGCCCCACCCGAGCCCGCCGACGCGCCGATCCGCGTCCGCCGCCGGCCGCCCGAGAGCGACCTGCTCTCGGCGACGGAGCGCGAGCTCAACCGCTCCTAGTCAACCGCGCCCGGGTCAGAGCCCCTCGCCCGGCCGGGCGAAGACGATCTCCGGCACCAGGCAGGCCGGCGACGTGCGCAGGAGGAAGCGCACCGACTCGGCGATGTCCTCGGGGCGGATCATCTCCTCCGCCGCCACCTGCCCCTTGACGAACTCGGTCATCGGGGTGTCGACGAACCCCGGGCAGAGCGCGGTCACCTGGATGCCGTCGTTCTGGTGCTCCTGCTGCGTCGCCTGGCTGAAACCGACGACCCCGGCCTTGGTCGCCGAGTAGACCGAGAGCCAGCCCTGGCCCCGCTTGCCGGCGATCGACGCCGTGTTGACGATCAACGCCTTGCCGTGCTCGGCGCCCGCCCGCTTGAGCATCGGCAGCGCCTCGCGCGTGCAGAGGATCACGCCGCGCAGGTTGGCGCCGACCTGGATGTCGAGCTTCTTCGTGGTGATCTCGTGCATGGCCTCGCCGATCCCGACCCCGGCGTTGTTGACGAGCACGTCGAGTCGCCCGAAGCGCTCCCGGTGCGACTCCACCAGGGCGACGATCTGCTCCTCGTCGGTCATCATCGCCGGCACCGAGTGCACCTCGATCCCCGCCGAGCGCAAGCCCTCGGCCGCGCTCTCGAGCTTCTCGGGCCGTCGCGCGGAAACGGTCACGTCGTAGCCGTCCTCGCCGAGCGCCCGCGCGATCGCGAGACCGATCCCGCTCGAGCCCCCCGTGATCAGCGCCGCGCGTTCCGCCACCTGCTCCTCCTCGTTCGTTCGCCGTTGGCCGCCCGGCGCGCCACCCTATCGGGGGAGGCCGCAGGGCACCGCTTAGCCGCCGATTAGCCAGCCGCCCTATATTGCCGCCGGTGCGCTCGTCCAGCACCCGCACCACGATCCCCGTCGCGCTCGTCGCGCTGCTCGCCCTCGCTCCGGCCGGCTGCGGCGGTGACGACGAGCCGGCGGCCGACGACCCCAGCCCAGGCGGCGCCGGAGGCGTCGGCGTTCCCGCCCGCCGAGGGCACGCTCGACGAGCTGATCGCGGGCGCCGAATCCGCCGACGACCTCGTCGTCTCCCCGGCCACCAGCGTCTTCGTCGAGGGCCACAACCGGCTCGGGTTCGCCGTGTTCACGGTCGACCGCGAGCAGATCACCGACGCGACCGTGGCGATCTACGCCGCCCACGGCCCCGACGGCAAGGCCGAGGGCCCGTTCCCGGCCCGGGTCGAGAGCCTCGAGACCGAGCCCGCGTTCACCGCTCAGACCACCTCCGGCGACCCCGACGCGGCCCAGGCCGTCTACGTCACCGACCTGCAGCTCGACCAGCCGGGTGAGTGGCGCCTGGTCGCCCTGGTCAAGCGCGACGACGGCTTCGCCGCCGTGCGGATGCCGAGCATCGTCGCCGCCACGCCGGCCGAGGACAAGGTCCCGGCCCCTGGCGAGAAGGCGCCGGTGATCCATACCCCGACCGCCGACGAGGTCGGCAACCTGACGCAGATCGACACCCGGATCCCACCGTCGACGATGCACGACGTCGACTTCGCCGACGTAGTCGGCAAGGAGCCGGTGATGCTGATGTTCGCCACGCCGGCGCTCTGCCAGAGCCGCGTCTGCGGGCCGGTCGTCGACGTCGCCGAGCAGGTGAAGCGCGACCGCCCCGACGACGCCGCCTACATCCACATGGAGATCTGGAACCAGAACGACCCCAACAAGGGGGCGCGGCCGCAGGTCCTCGACTACAACCTGCGATCGGAGCCGTGGACGTTCGTGATCAACTCCGACGGCACGGTCTCGAGCCGGATCGAGGGCGCGTTCAGCGTCGACGAGCTCAACCAGGCGCTCGACCAGGCCAACTGAGCGCTCGGCCGCCCACCGCGCGGTCGGCCATAGGATCCCGGCCGTGGGCCACCACCACGACTACGTCATCGTCGGCGCCGGCTCGGCCGGGTGCGTGCTCGCCAACCGGCTGACCGAGGATCCCTCGACCAGGGTGCTGCTGATCGAGGCCGGAGGCAAGGATCGCAGCCCGAACATCAAGATCCCGGCCGCCTTCCCGAACCAGTTCCACACCGGGCTCGACTGGGACTACTGGACCGAGCCCGAGCCGGCGGTGAACGGCCGGTCCCTCTACATCCCGCGGGGCAAGTCGCTCGGCGGATCGAGCTCGATGAACGCGATGCTCTACGTTCGCGGCCGGCCGCTCGACTACGACCTCTGGCGCGAGCAGGGCGCTCCGGGATGGGGCTGGGACGACGTGCTGCCCTACTTCCTGCGCTCCGAGGACAACGTCCGCGGCCCGTCGGAGTTCCACGGCTCGGGCGGCGAGATGCGAATCTGCGAGCAGCGCTCGCCGCGACCGCTCGACCGTCGCCTGATCGAGGCCAGCGCCGCCACCGGGATCCCGCGGATCGCCGACTACAACGGTCCGGAGCAGGACGGCGTCTCGATGTTCCAGGTCTTCCAGAAGGACGGGCGCCGGTGGAGCGCCGCGGACGCGTTCCTGCGCCCGGCCGCAAAGCGCGCCAACCTCGAGCTGATCACCGGCGCCACCGTGCTCGGCCTCGAGCTCGAGGGCGACCGCGCGGTCGGCGTCCGCTTCCGCAACAAGCGCGGGACGGAGGCCGTCGCCCGCGCCACCGGCGAGGTCGTCCTCTCGGCGGGCGCGATCGGCTCGCCGCAGATCCTGATGCTCTCGGGGATCGGCGCCGGCGACGAGCTGCGCGCCGCCGGGGTCGAGCCGCGCCACGAGCTGCCCGGGGTCGGGCGAAACCTCCAGGACCACCCCTTCCTGACCATGCTCTGGGAGGTCTCGGAGGGCCGGACGCTCTACGGGGCCGACAAGCCCAAGTTCATGCTCGAGTGGCTGCTGCGCCGCTCCGGCCCGCTGACCTCGACCGCCGCGGAGGTGGTCGCCTTCGTCCGCACCCGCGCCGGCCTGCCGGCGGCGGACATCCAGTTCCACATGGGAGCGCTCTACTTCGAGAACCACGGCGAGGAGGAGTTCGACGGCGACGCGATGACGATCGCCCCGGTGCTGGTCAGCCCACAGGCGCGGGGCCAGGTCTGGCTGCGCTCCGCCGACCCGCTGGCGAAGCCCAGGATCCTCACCAACTCGCTCGCCGAGCCCGACGACGTCGCCTCGATGGTCGCCGGGATGGAGATCGCCCGCGAGATCGCCGCCGCGTCGCCCTTGGCGGAGGTCGTCGTCCGCGAGCTCAAGCCCGGCCCGGACGCCCAGGGCCACGAGCAGATCGAGGCGGCCCTGCGCGAGCGCGTCGAGCTGATCTACCACCCGGCCGGCACCTGCCGGATGGCCGACGAGGGCGAGGACGCGGTCGTCGACTCGGAGCTTCGCGTCCACGGGATCGAGGCGCTGCGGGTGGTCGACGCCTCGATCTTCCCGGTGATCCCGGGCGGCAACACCAACGCCCCGACGATCATGGTCGCCGAGCGCGCCGCGGACCTGATCCGCGGCCGGGCCCCGTTGGGCGCCGGGGCGTAGGCGCCGGACCATCGTCGGGCGATGTCGCAGCAGAACGTCGAGGTCATCCGCGCGATCTACGACCGGTTCGGCAGCGGGGACTTCCGAGCCAGCATGGATGCGTTCGACCCGCAGATCTCGTTCGTCGTCGGGCCCGGGTTTCCCGACGCCGGGCACTATCGCGGGATTGCGGCGGTCGCGGAGTACACGCGAGGCTTTTTGGAGCCCTGGAGCCGGATCTCGATTCAGGCGGAGGAGATCATCGACGGCGAGGATGCGGTCCTTGCAACCGTCCGCCAGAGCGGAATCGGGAGCGAGAGCGGCGCCGCAACCGAGTTCCGCTACTTCCAGGTCTGGTCCTTCAGAGGCGGACAGGGTGGTCCGGCTGGAGAACTTCCGCGACCGCGCTGCAGCCCGCGCCGCCGCCGGGCTGGCCCGAGTGAGGCGCGTCGGCGAAGAGAGAGGAGCGGGCCATCGCTGCGCGACGACCCGCTCCGCCACCACTAGGCAACGACATTCAACTCACAAGCGTGGGGGGATTGCCTGCAATGGGGAATGGTCGTTGCACCAATTCATCTACCCGGCGACGAGCCCGCTTATTCCTACTCCCCGTACCGCGACATCTAGCCGCGACACGGTCCGCGTACTCGTCAGGCGCGGATGATCACCTAGGTCGAGCGAGGCGGCGTCGGCGGGCAGAACTTCGGTACGTGGCCAAGGCGGCGTTCGAGGAACTCGCAGAGGCAAGACGGAACCGGCACCTGTCGCGCGGCGCCGGTCGCAGGTCGACGCGCAGGCGAGTGTGTGCCGTCATTGTGGGCACCGGTTCAGCGGCGGATAGCAAGCGGTAGGAGGTGCCGGCGGGCGGCGTAGTTCACCGACGCCAACGGCGACGACCCCGTGACCCTCGTCGCGAGCTTGATCGTCGAACAGCCGCTCTTAGGGGTCGAGAGTGACGGTCGCATCGACGGGAACCGCGGTCCCGTCGTGCGGGGTCTGGTCGGAGACGTAGCGTGGCTCGCCCCCCATCCAACTCGGGTCGACCAAGGCCCCGCCCCCGGTATTCCGGACTTCGAGGCCGAGCGCTTCAACCTCGGCCCTGGCATCCGCCATTCGCTCGCCGACCACATCCGGCACCGTGACCTCGGGCACGCCATCTCGATGACCGCGCGCTGCTCGAGGCGATCGTTCCCGGGCGCGTAGTCGCAACTCGCCGACAGGAGCGAGGGCGTGACCGCTGAGCTACTCCGACAGCCCGGCGGCGTCGAGGGCGTCAGGGAAGTTGGGGCCAGCACCGAGCTGTTCGAGGCGGATGACTTTTCCATCTCGGAACTTCCACGAGATAAGGAGCGGGTTGCTGATCCGGCCGTCGCTGCCCGGCATCGTCCGAGAGACATGGCCCTCGGTGATGATCTCGTCGCCCCGGTCGTGGAATCGGTCGATCTCCTGAATCGCACCGGACAGGATCTCCCACTGCTTTCGCATTGCGGCGACGATTTCGTCGTGCCCTCGCCTGGTGCCCGGCTCGACGGCCGTGGGGGCATTCACGTACTCGCCCTCAGGATGGATCAGGGCGAGGATGCCTTCGATGTCCTGGCGGTTCCAAGCATCCAACAGGCGGCGGATGATCTCCGCGTTCTCCTGCGACATCGCCTACTCCGCAGCCCGGTGGCTTCGAGGGCTTCGCTCTTGGTCTTGAACACCCGCCACATCACGACCCGCCCATCACGCAGGGTGAAGATATGGGGGATATCGCGATCCACGACGGCATCGCTCTCGCCTATGCGCGCCGTTCGTGCATCACCACGACCACGTCCTCTCCCGCTTCAACGAACTCAAGGCTCGACCCGATAGTCGCGCCATCCGGCGCCGTGTCCTCAAAAGGTGTCGCGCTTCCCTCGCCGTGACCGTGGACCCGGACGTTGCTAATCGTCAAGTCCGCGACGCCACGGACGCTGATGACCTCAGCGTCGAAGTCGGGGAAGGCTCCGAAGATGCTTTCCCACCATGTGCGGATGCCGTCGTGACCCCGCGGGGCTCCTCCCTCCACGGCGAGGATTCGCGGTACCGCAACGACGTCGCGGTCCATCAACGCCAGGAAGGCATCGAGGTCTTGGCGGCTGATCGCTTCAAAGCTTCGATGAGCCACCTCGACGTTCTCTTGCGACATCGCCCGCGCAGTATCTCGCGGAGCGGCGATTCCTCAAGTGTCGAGTCGAAGGTATCCCCGAAGGGGCCCCGACGTGCCATGACCGGGCGGCAACGCCGTTTCCGTGCCCCCTTCAGAGAGCTACTACTGGCTGCCCCACCACACGTAGGTGAGCATGATCCCCATCACGTCTTGCCACGGTTCGGAGTTGTCGTAGCGCGCCGTGACGGTGAAGTCGTGGCCGGCGATGACCTTGTGATGCAGCAAGCACTGGTTGATCGTGGCGAGGTGACGCGGGTTCTCGTGGTAGGTAGCCGTGCCCTTGCAGAATCGATTACCCGACGTGCTGTCGTCCAGGGTGATGTCGATGCCGCCTTCATGGAGGTGGCCCCCGGTGAAGACCGCGAGGCCGTTCCTGGGAGCCTCCCAGGAGCGGGAGTTCGTGTGAACGCTGCCCGGGCCCACCGTTGCCGGGCACGTCGTAGGTCGAGCTGCCGCAACCGGTGATGTCCTGGAAGTAGACGTCGACCGGACGCGAGTTGGTGGCGTTCGCGCCCGGCTGGTACCCAAGCTTGTACTCGATGTAGACCGTCTTGGCGGGCGTGCCGGCCGGCGTCTCGTTCATCAGGTGATAGATCGAGCCCCATTGGTCGTTGGCGCCGACCAGGTACGTGTATGGCCCCCAGAGGTTGATTGGCGTTCGCTCCATGCCGGCTCCGATGAACCGCTCGCGCCTCCCGGGACAGAGCTGGTCCTCGCGAGCGGAGGTCGTCATCACGATGTGATGCAGGTGGACGTCGTGCGCGCTCACGGGCGTGCCGCTCTGGTCGACGACGTTGAACTTGGCGGTCTTGAGGCCGAAGGCTCCGGGGGGGCGCGGCATGCCCGAGGAGGGGGAGCCCTGAATCTCCTCGCCCGGTCCGAGCGTAAACGGGCCGTAGCGGAACGTCTGCGTCACGGTTTCGCCCCCACCGGGGGGCGCGTTTACGAGCGGCTCGCAGCCAGTGGCGAAGAGCAACGTCACACCTGCCGCCACCAACGCGACGACCGGGCGCTGTCTCAGCTTGCTGGCCATCGGTGCTCTCAACCCGGCCGACCCTCTCACCGCGATGGCCCCTTGTCAACCCCGCAGGCCCCCTCGCGAAGCAGAGCGCGAGGTAGCGGGTCGCTTTCAGGTCGTTGCGCACGACCGCCGGGAGATGTAGGGGCGCGTCGACCACAGAAATGGGGCCGGCGTGCGCTAACACCCGGCCCCTGGCGATCGGCTCAGTCAGACCAGGCCGATCGCGAGGGAGACGGTATCGCCCCCGCTCGGCCCCCGCAGACAAGAGGGGCGTACATGATGGATGACGTGACCCCCACGGCGGAGGCGCCCTGATGGCCCGCCGCGCAACGGGCCAGGTCGTAGAGCCGACCGGCAGGCGACTGTCCTGGACGAT
Source organism: uncultured Solirubrobacterales bacterium (assembly GCA_963733075.1). Taxonomy (GTDB): domain Bacteria; phylum Actinomycetota; class Thermoleophilia; order Solirubrobacterales; family 70-9; genus WHSW01. Next base: position 19,414 of record CAVTCA010000015.1, read on the forward strand.
TCGGTTCTGCGCGTACGGTCGCCGCCAACACGTGGCGCTCGGGCGCCCGGAGGACGGCTGGACCCGCCAGCGCGCGGAGGCCGAACTCGCGGACGTCCTCGCCGCCGTTCGCCTCGGCCAGTGGCAACCCGACGAGGCCCCGGCTCCGCCCGCCGCGGCGGGGGCGCCGACCTTCCACGGGTTCGCATCGCGACGGCTGGACGGGCGTCGCGGTGAGCTGCGACCGCGGACCGTGGCCGACTACGAGTGGGCGCTGAGCTATCACCTGCTGCCGTTCTTTCACTATCACCACCTGCCCGAGATCACGATCGCCGAGGTCGACCGCTACTCGGTTTCGACGCGAGCTGACCGCCAAGTTTGGAAGCGACTTCGCCGCAGCGGCGATGCTGGTGCTCGACGAGGAGGTCGCCGCTTTCGGCGAGAATCTCGATGACCGCGCGCTGCTTGAGGCGATCGTTCCCGGGCGCGTAGTCGCAACTCGCCGACAGGAGCGAGGGCGTGACCGCTAGCTACTCCGACAGCCCGGCGGCTACGAGGGCTTCCCGCTCGCCGGGAAACATGGTGATCCGCGCGATCTTCGCGTCGATAAGGGTGTAGAGGGCAGCCAAGGAGCTGCTGACGGAGGCGCCGCTGCCCTTGCCGCGCCCGCTCTGCGTCACCACGGCAAGCACCGCGCCGGTGCCGAGGTCGTCCAGCCGCCGGACCTCCCACCGGTAGTCGTCGAACGTCCCCGCATAACGGCGGAAGTGCTCGACGACGCCCTCAGCGCGGTAGAAGGCACCTTCGATCTCGCCCGTGCGCGTCACGTCCAAGACGATGTGCGGGTCGAGGAACGAAAGGGCCAACGCCGCCTCTCCCGCACCCCAGGCGTCGATGTGCCGTCGCACGATCTCCACGTTCTCCTGCGACATCGCCTACTCCTGAAGCCCGGCGGCTTCCAGGGCCTCGCCTCTGTCCTCGTGGTCGTAGATGTAGGCGACCTTGCCGTCGCGCACCTTGATCTGCGCGTAGAAGCGCACGTCTGCCTCGATCCCGCTACCCCGACCTCGGGCCGTGATGTGGACCCCGGCGACAACGTCGTCGCCATCCTCAATCACTTCCTCCACGTCGAGTTGGTGCTCATCCCAGGTATCGAGCCACTGATTCCTGTTCCACAGGGCAGCTTCAATGCCGTGGGTAGGCGTTTGGTTCTCCTCGATCGGATACCACTCGATCTCTGGATGGAGGCTGTCCCTGAAGGCGTCGTCCTCGCCTTCGAAGGCCGAGAGAAACCTTCGCACGGCCTCGTTACGCACCTCCACGTTCTCCTGCGACATCGCCTACTCCTGAAACCCGGCAGCTCCGAGGGTCCCTACGGACAGGCGACGTTGCGGCACTGCGCGGCGGCACCGTTGCCGGCCGCCGTGTTCCCACCAAGGTCGACCACGCCCAGCACCGCGTCGATCCCGAACAGACGGTTCTCGTTCGCGGTGTTGTTGCGCAGCCGGGTGCTCGCGCTGAGGAGCTGGATACCGTCGCCGCCGTTCCGGTTCGCGACATTGGAGCGCAGGACCGTCCCCGACGCGCCCTGGGCCACGAAAATGCCGTCCTCGAACGGTATGGCGGGGTCCCCCGGCGAAGGGAAGGACGAAAAGCTGTTGTTCGCGCGGTTGCCGGCAACGACGTTGCCCTGGCCGGCCTCGACCGCGATCCCCGCCCAGGCTCCGCTGGCGTCGTTGTCACGGATGCGGTTTCCCGAGCCCCGTACCGTCAGTCCGCTGTTCAGACTGGCCGTGAGCCGGTTGCCGCGCACCCGGGCGAAGTCGGCCAGCAGCACGATCTCTTCAGTGCCGCCTGCGACCGAGCCGACGACGACCAGCCGCTCGGACCCGGTGACCCTCAGCCCCTCGCTCCCTCCACTCATCGTGCTGTCGCGGATCACGTTGTCTTCGCCCCCGGCCATCGTGACCCCTCCCGAAGCGAGCACGTCCAACAGCCGGTTGCGGCTTGCGTTCTCCAGGACCACCGACACAGCCCGAGACTCCAGCGTGCCGTTGCGGACGGTGACGTCGTCATAGCCGCCGGAGTTATCGACAGCAGCCGCGTTTGCCCTCACGGGGTGACCGGCCAGGTCGAGGGTGACGCCGTGGGCCCCGACGATCAGGGCATTCGGCGCGTCTGGGCGATTCGTGCAGTCGAGGTCGGCCGACAGCGTGAAGTCCGCCGTGATCACGTCGCCGCAGGCCACCTCCCCTGTCGTAAACCGCTTGTCCTCACCGCAGCCCGGACCGCCGGGCTGGTCGCCGTCGCGCGCGCAGAGCCGATAGTGATAGGTCGTGGAGCGCGCGAGGCCCTCGATGTTGCGAAACACGACGGAGGACCCGTTGGCTTGCAGCTCGACCGTCTCATGCGCGGTTTCCGACCCATAGGCGGTCGTCGGCCCGTACTCGGCCCAGTATTCGACCTGGCCACCGGTGTCGCTGACCACCTGGCCGGCGACGCGTGCGCTGGTGCCGGTGATGAAGTCGGCTTCACCGCTGATGCCGGTGGCGCACCCCGAGAGCGCGACCCCGGCCAGCGCGATGAAGATCAAGGGCTTGGCGATCTAAGAAGCCTAATGCGAGACGGGCAGGCCCGCCGACATCGCCGGCGCAGTATCTCGCGAGCTAGGGTGCCTCGCCATGCGGGAGGTCACCCTCGTCCCGCTCACCGACCGCGGCTGCCAGCTGCTCGACGCGCTCGAGGCCGCGGCACGCGGCGTGCTCCCGTTCCGAACGAGCGACGACGGGCGGCGCTCCTACGCCGTTGATCCCGATCACCTAGCGGCCGTCCTCGAGCGGCTAGAGCCGGGCTGGCGGGAGCACGTCGCTCGCGCATAGGGGCGCCGAACGCCCGCAACGCGCCGGGCGCTCAGCCAGCGGCTCCTTGCCCCTCGACGGCTACAAGCCCGCCCGGTCAACCGGTGCCCCCCGTTCTTGTGTTCCGGGGCCGAAAAGATGCCCTTTGCATGGAAAGCAAAAGATCCGACGCTCCTCCTTCTCGCGCGAAGGAGAAGCGCGGGGTATTCGCTTGCGTACCCTGACCAGGTGACTCCGGCCAGTCTTTCCGACGGCGACGTGGCGACCCGCGCGCGGGCCTGGCGCGATGCGGCGCATGCCGCGGTCTGTGACGTGATGGAGCCGTGGTCGCACGGAACGGTCGTGCGAGCGACGAGTCGTCCGAGCTACTGGGCCTTCAACGTCGTCCGGGTCGAGGAGGACCCGGCGATGAGCGTCGAGGAACTGGCGGCCTTCGCCGATCAGGCGCTCGCCGGGCTCGAGCACCGGGGCATCGACTTCGATCTCGTCGGCGCCGCCGAACCGCTGCGAGCCGGCTTCGAGGCCAAGGGCTGGAAAGCCGAGCGTCTGGTGTGGATGCGACACGAAGCCCCGCTGCCACCGGGCCCCGAGGTCGTGGTCGAGGAGGTTCCCTACGACGCCGTGGACAACCTGCGCGTCGCGTGGGGCCTCGAGGACTTCCCGGGCCTGGATCAAGGCGACTACCCCGCCCACGCGCGCGAGATCTCACTCGGCCGCGGCGCGCAGGTCCTGGCCGTGCGGGAGGACCGCGCGCCGGTGGCGTTCGCCCAGCTCGAGCGCTACGGCGGGGCGGCCGAGATCACCCACGTCTACGTCCATCCGGAGTACCGCAGCGCCGGGTGCGGGACCGCGATGACCCGCGCAGCGGTCGAAGCGGCGGGCGACGTCCGCGACCTTTGGATCACCGCGGACGACGAGGACCGCCCGAAGGAGCTCTATGCGCGGCTCGGCTTTCGCCCGGCCTGGGTGACGATGGAGTTCCTACGGCCGCCTTGAATGGCGCATTTGAGGGGAACGCTCGGAGGCACTCAGATCAACAAGACGTTGAAGCTGCTCGCGCAGATCATCGACGTCGCGATCGAGTACGAGATCACGGAGCGCGCCAACCCGGCTCGAGGTCGGCGCCGGCGCGTGAAGGTCGCCAAGCCGAAGCGCACCTGGGTCGAGCCCGAGCAGCTCATGGCGCTGCTCGATGCGGCATCGGTGACCACGCGTCCGGTTCTGGCCACCCTCGCCGGCGCGGGGCTGAGGGTGGGGGAGGCGGTGGCGCTCGATTGGCGCGACGTGAATCTCGCCACCGGCACGCTGACGGTCGGCGAGGCGAAGACGGACGCCGGGTCCGGCCGCGAGGTCGATCTACCCGGTGGACTGATCGAAGCGCTCAGCGAGTGGAAGGCGACCACCAGCAGGTCTGAGCCCGGCGATCCGATGCTGGTCACCCGCACCGGCACCCGGCAGACCGTGACCAACGTCGACCATCGGATCAAGGCGGCGATCAAGGCCGCGAACGTGACGCTCGAGAGCCTCGGCATCGACCCGATCTCAGACCGCGTGACCCCGCACTCGCTCCGCAGGACATACACCAGCCTGCGCGCCGCCGTGGGCGATCACCCGGTCTACATCGCCGAACAGCTCGGCCACGAGGACCCGGCGTTCACGTTCCGCGTCTACCAGCGGGCGGTTAATCGGCGCGAGCGGCTCGCCGGCGCCTACCTCGAGGCCTTCGATCGGGCGCTTGAATGGGCACTAAATGGGCACTGGACTCGCCGAGATGGCGATCCATGGTGACCCAGGCCCGCTAGCGTCAGAGCAGGAAACCGCACCGTAGAGCGGAAATCGAGTAACCCGGGGCCGGTAGCTCAGTTGGTAGAGCAGCGGACTCATAATCCGTAGGGCGGAGGTTCGATCCCTCCCCGGCCCACTAAGAAAGCCCCGCTAATGCGAGGCTTTCTGCTCGGGGGCGCAGCCGCCGGAAAGCGACTGCAACCATTCTGCAACCCTACGAGCCGACCTCGGCCCTCTCGTAAGCGCCGATGCTCGGCCAGTCGCGGGGGTCAAGCCCTTGGCGGCGCTCCCAGCCCGCGACCGTAGCCGCGACCTGTTCGTCGCTTTCAGCCATCGCTCGCGCCTGATCGCCGTCGTATGCCTCGGTGACGCGCCTCGGGTACCTGGTGCCCACCGTGCGAAACCGGTTGGTGAAAGCAAGGGCATTGGTCATTTCTCGGTGCTCCTCTCGATCCGTGGTTAGTCGACTACGAGCGCCGCGACGGTCGCCGCAGCGTCCTCTTGTAGTCCCGGCATTACGTGCGAGTAGACGTCGAGCGTGAATCCGACCGTGGCATGGCCGAGGCGCTCGGAGACGACCTTCGGGTTCACGCCAGCGCCAAGCGCCAGCGAGGCCCAGGTGTGCCGCAGGTCGTGCAGGCGGATGGGCTGAATGTCGAGCCGCGCCACCGCGCCCTTGAACGAGGTCGACACGTAATCGGGGTGAAGCGGTCGACCGTCCTCCCAGGTGAACAGGTAGCCGCTCGTCTCGTACGCGGGGCCGTAGGCGAGCTGCTCGGCGGCCTGGCGCTTGCGATGCGCTCTGAGCGCATCGACGGTGGCGGCGTCCAGGGCCACGGCGCGGCCGTGCCCGGACTTCGGCGGGGAGTCGACGACCTCCGAGGCGCCGTCGCGCTTGATCGAGACGCGGGCGTTCGTGACCGCGATTCGTGCGGATGCTCTCGCCGCGTGACATGAGCGCCGAGCAGCCCGAGGCCGAGCCGACCGACGTTGCGCCGGTCGCTCCGCAGCCGAGGCCGACCGGCGAACTCACCGAGGCCGAGCAGGTCGCGCGGCTGATGCTCGACGATCCGAAAATGGCGAAGCTGCTCACCGGCGAGACGGTCGGCGAGCTGGTCGAGTCGGCGCGGTTCGTCAAGCCGACGCTGGAGAGCGCCCGCCGTGAACGTCAGCCGAGGGAGGCGCCGGAGACCGACTCCGACGGCGGCGTGCGTCAGCCCGCGCCGATGCCCTCGGATGCGGTGCGAGACCACGACCAGCTCGTCGTCGACATTGCGCTGGGCCGCGAGCCGGGTCAGAGGCGTCGGTGATGGCGGCTGAGCACGACCCCCGGCCCGGGGAGGGACCGAAGGCGCCGCCTCTCGGAACCGTCGAAGTGGCGCTTCGCGCGCGCCGAAACCGTCAGTCAGGGATGAGGGATGACCAAGTTCACCCCTGAGGTCACCGCCAGGATCGTCGCTCGGGTCGAACTCGGGGTCAGCTTCGCGGATTCCGCGGCTGCGGTCGGCGTGAAGCTGCCCACGGCAAAGGGTTGGCTCTCGCGGGGTCGCAAGGAGGATTCGGGCCGCTGCCACGACTTCGCCGCGGCGGTCGAGCGGGCCAGAGAAATGGCCGGAGCGCGACTGGGTCCGATGGATGAGGATGAGCTTGCTCGCACGGTCTCCGAGCTTGCGCGGGCGGGCGGCGTTCAGGCGGCGAGGTTGCGGTGGGAAATGCTGCTTGCCGACCGCCGCCGAGCGAACGCCAGATCACCGAAGCGCACGGCCAAAGACCCGCTCGCTGAGCTCGATGAACTCGCCAGGCGCCGGGTGAGGCGAGAGTCGTGACCGCTGGGCTACTCCGACAGCCCGGCGGCTTCGAGGGCGCTCGTCTAGGAGCCGTGGTTTTTCACGAAGGCGATGCACTGCCCCTGGTTCTGGAACTGCGGATAGTTGCGCCAGCCGCCGTTCTTGCACTGGTCCTTGCTCGTGGGTAACGCGGAGGCATCGGTGACCGTCACGTCCCCCTCGACAACGTCGAGGGGGGTGAAGAACGTGGGCAGGGCGCATGAAGTCGGATCGTTAACCGGCTCAACGGCGACGGTGTCGGACGGGTCCGAGCCCGGCGGGCCGTTGTCCTCGACCACGAGGATCAACGGGGGGATGGACTGGTTGGTGAAGACCACCGCGGCGTCGTTCCCGGAAACACTCAGACAAGTCACTGGGCCGCCAAAAACCCCTGTGCCAGGAATCTGGGGGCTCGTGACAAAGAGCTGCACGAAGCCGCTCGGTCCCTCTCCGGATGGCCCGCTGCTCGCCTCGATGTCGAACTGGAACGTGAATGCGAATGGGTCCGGACTCGGTGCTGTCGTGCCGCTTCCCACGACGCTATCGCCGGCTGGCACCTGCCCCTGGGCCGGAGCCGCCCAGCAGGCCATCGCAATGGCAAGGGACGCGAGGGCAAGCAGAAACCTTCTCATCGGACTCCCTTTCGGATGAGGAACAAATGCCGCAATGCGTGGCTTACCACCGCGACCCGTCCGGGTCAAGCCTTGCTCGACTTTCTCCTGCGACATCGCCTACTCCGACAGCCCGGCGGCTTCGAACGCGTCGGCGGGGTCGAGGTAGGAACGCAGTCGCCACAGCTTGCCCCGCTTAATCGTGTATGCCAGACCGACTTCGTGCTCGACCGCGGCCCCACTGGTCTTGCCCTTGCCGACCAAGCGAGCCACCGCAACGACGCGGTCATCCCCAGCGTCGAAGACCCGGAAGTCTTCGACTTGCCACTCCTCCCAAGTCTCGTGCATGCGGTCGAAGTAGTGCGCCACGTCTCCCGGCCTCGATAGGTAGCCGTATCCACCTCAGTCAACGCGGAGACGAACTCAAGATTCTCATCGGACATCTCCTGCATCGTTTGAACGTCGGCGCGGTTGAAGGCGTTCCACAGGCGCTTCACGAACTCCACGTTCTCCTGCGACATCGCCTACTCCTGAAGCCCGGCGGCTTCGAGGGCCTTACTCTGGTCGTTGAAGTAGTCCAACCGCACGATCAGTCCGGCCTCCATCAGATAAAGGATGGCGTCACTGCGCTGAACCTCAACGCCGCTTCCGCCACCTGTGGCGATCATCTGGAACAAGGCGATCACCCCGTCGTCACCGGCCTCGCGGAACTCAACGTCCTCCGGACGCCATTCGTCCCAGCTCTCACTCCAGTTCTCAAGCCACGCGAACCAGCCGTCGTGTCCGCGGTACTTACCGGCGTCGGGGATGTCAAAGTCGTGAATCTCCACGTCCGGATGGAGCGTGGCCAGCGCCGTTGGCCAGTCCTCCTCCATGGCCGCCAGAAAGCCGCGTCGCACGATTTCCACGTTCTCCTGCGACATCGCCTACCCCTGAAGCCCGGCGGCTTCGAGGGCCTGGTCCCGATTGGCATAGAAGTCGATTCGAGCGATCTTTCGGTCGCGGAGCGTCCACACGGAGCCGCCAGCCAGTTCGACTTCCGCGTCGGTGCCCTGGAGACGACCGTGGTCCCGAACCAGCACGAGGACTCGATCATCACCCGCCTCAATGAAGTCCTCGACCTCGGTCCAGTAGACCTCCCAAGGCTCCATCCAGTCGCGCCACGCCTCAACCAACTCAAGCACGCCGCTACCGCTCTGGCGGGAATCCGCACCCCCGATCGTCGCCACCGAAAACTTGAAATCGGGTTGGTACAGCGTTGGCGGTGCGAGCGCCTCCAGGCGGACGGGTGCCTCGGAGTCGTCCGCAAAAAGACTGGTGAGCTCGGTACCGGACGGCGGATGCACCGCCTTGACGAAATCGACGTTCTCCTGCGACATCGCCTACTCCTGAAGCCCGGCGGCTTCGAGGGCTTCCTCGCTAGTTGTGAACGCCTGTCCGCGCACCACCTTGCCGTCTCGCAGCGTCCAAACCTGCCAGATGTCCCAGCTGACCTCAGCGCCGCTTCGCTTCCCACGGCCGCGGTTCGTCAGCGAGGCCACCACCTGGTCGCCGGCATCGATCAGCTCGTGGATCTCCACACCGGGGTCGTCGAACTCGTTCAACAGCCAACCGACAAAACGCTTGTATCCCTCGGGTCCCCGATAGACCTCTGCGGCTCCGGGGTGGACCGAGCTAGGGATGTACTCGCAGTCGGGGGCGAAATCTGCGACCGCGCCATCCAAGTCACCGCTCCTACCCGCCTCAAGTCCTCGCCGCACGATCTCCACGTTCTCCTGCGACATCGCCTACTCCTGAAGCCCGGCGGCTTCGAGGGCCTCGTCTCTGCTCGTGAACGCCTGTCCGTGGACAACCTCGCCGTCCTCGACGGTCCACAGCTGCCAGATGTCCCAACCGGTTTCGACGCCGCTTTGCTTACCAACGCCCCGCAGGGTCGTCGAAGCGACCACCTGTTCTCGCGCCTTGATGAACTCGTGAACCTCTATCTGCGGCCCGTCGAACTCCTCCCAGAATCGCTCGAGGAACTGCCTGAATCCCTCTGCCCCCTGGTACACGCCTCCGGCTCCCGGGATCGCCCCCGAGGGCACGTACTCGAACTCCGGCGCAAAGTCGGCGACCACCCCGTCGAGGTCGCCTCGGTTGAGCGCGTCGTAGGCGCGCCGCACAATCTCCGCGTTCTCCTGCGACATCGCCCGCGCAGTATCTCGCGGGCTAGGGTGCCTCGCCATGCCCGAGGCCAGCTTCACCGCGCTCACCGACGAGGGCGCCGTCCTGCTCGACCGGCTGGAGTCCGTGTCCCAGACCTATCCGTTCAGGACGAGCGACACCGGAAAGCGGAGCTATGCCGCCGACGGCGCCCACCTGGCCGCCGTGCTTGAGCGGCTGCGGCCGGACTGGCGCGAGCACGTCGAGCAGGTGTAGGGGCGAGCGCCCGCAAAGGGACGCTTGGGTTAGGGTCGCGGCGGAAGCAAATTCACTGGGAGGAAGTCATGCACATACGAGTTGTCCGCTTCACGAACGTCGATCCGGAATGGGGCGACGGTATGCAGGCTCGCCTCGACGAGCGAGGAGGGCCACCGGAGGGCGTCGTCGCGCTTGGGGTCCAGTTCCTTCACGACCCCGAGCAGCGCACGGCCGTCGTCATCCAGCGTTTTGCCTCCGAAGAGGACATGCGAACGAGCGAGCAAGCACTCGACGCGATGGACCCCGGCGACACCCCGGGTACCCGAGATTCCGTGGACCGCTGCACGGTCGTTGCTGAGGCCGACGCGTAAAAAGAAGGCCGGTCCACGTTGCGGCTGCCCGGTATTGCGCTAGACGGCGCTCCTGCCCGGCTTCGGCGGCTCAAGCTCACCGGCGAGCAGCTCGCACACCGAGGCGAGGTCGACGAGGCTTTGGCGCAGCGCCCAGTCGGCGCCGAGTTCGCGCCGGGCGAACGCCCGCTGTGCTCCGACCACCGCCGCGAGCCGAGCCTGAAGCGTGTCCTGGTAGGCGCTCCAATGGCGGTCGAGCTTCTGCTGGCGCTCAATCTCGCGGCGAACGGTGGCGGTGCTCACGGCGCCGATGGTATGCGGCGACTCGGTGGGTCGGACTGCAACCCAAACTGCAACCCAACGGGTTGCAACGGGCCGATACGGGACGTCACGACGGCGACGGCGATAGCCGCGAAACCGCCGCTACCACGGACGAACGCGATACGCGGCGCTACGGGCCGTCATGGGGCGGGAGGGACTCATAATCCGTAGGGCGGAGGTTCGATCCCTCCCCGGCCCACTTCGGACACGGCTCCAACTCAAGTGACCGCCCGATGGGACCGAGCAGCCCGCTTCGCCTCACGGAATGAGCTCCGCCGCAGTCGGCGGTCCGAACCAGGTGGTTAGCGCCTCAGCGAGCCCCAGTTGGGTCCGGTCTCCCACCCAGGCCACATATCCGTCGGGCCGAATCAACGCGGCCGTGGGAGCAGCGACCGCCCCGAGCGCCGGAAGCTCCCACGGACCGACGTACTCGGCGTCGATCAACTGCACGCGATCGGCCCATGGAGTGATGTCGAAGCCGCCGGGCTCACCGAGGTTGAGGAGCACCGGCCGGGCATCGTGCAGCAGGGTGAAGACCCGTAGCGGGCCGTCGGCGGTGACCAGGTCGAGATCGGGCATGCGGCGCCCGAGCAGCGGGTGTCCCTCGCCGAGGTCGTAGTGAATGCCCAGACCGGACATCTCCGCCGCGAGTCGTCTGCGAGGCTCGTCCATGCCGACGAGCTCGGCAATCGTGTCGCGCAAGGCCTCCGTGCGGTCGTCTGGGCGGCGAAGCGCGACTAGCGCCATCGTGTTGCGCAGCACGCGGGCGCCGACCGGGTGACGCTCGGCGTGGTAGGTGTCCAGGAGGCTTTCCGGGGATGTCCGGTTGACCACCTGGGCCAGCTTCCATCCCAGATTCACCGCATCCTGCACGCCGGTGTTGAGGCCCTGTCCGCCGTCCGGGGCATGCACGTGTGCGGCGTCGCCGGCCAGCAGGACCCGTCCCTCGCGGTAGGCCGCGGCCTGCCGGGTCATATCGGTGAACCTCGAGATCGAGGTGGGACTGTGGATCCCGTAATCGGTCCCGTACACGGCGATGAGCGCCTCGCTGAGATCGCGCAGGGTGGGCTCGCTCGTGGATCCGACGTGCCGTTCGGTCACCATGACCCGTACCGGCCCCTCATCCCCGTAGACCACCTCGCCGTCGCGGATCTCGTACTCCACTCTGCCGAGGGCATGCACGCCGAGGGCGTCGTGGCGGATGCCCCATTCCGGCGGCTCCTCGGCCAGCTCGGCCTCGGCGATCAGGTTGCTGGTTGTCGGATCCCAGCCGGGGAACTCGATGCCGGCTGCCTTGCGGATCAGACTGCGTCCTCCGTCGCACCCGACGAGGTACTGCGCCCGCAGCGGCTCGCCGTCGGACAGCTCGACGTCGACGCCGGTGTCGTCCTGCGCGATACCGGTCACCTCACGTCCGCGGTGGATCGTCACCGCCAGCTCGCCGACCCAGCCGGCCAGTATGCGCTCGATGTGGTTCTGCCAGAGCCCGAGCCCGTAGGGATGCCGGGTGGGAAAGTCGCTGATGTCCAAGGGGATCCCGGCGAACTGCCCGACCTGGACCTCCTGTCCCTGCGAGAGGAACCGATCGGCGATTCCGCGCTGATCGAGGACCTCGATGGTGCGTGAGAGCAGACCACCTGCGCGCGAGCCGGCGAGGTCCTGGCTGGCGCGCCGCTCGACAATCGCAACGTCCACGCCCGCCAACGCCAACTCGCCCGCCAACATCAGCCCTGTCGGACCACCTCCGGCGATCACCACCGCGTGCTCGGTCATCACACGCATTTCGCTCCTCTCATTCCGTTCGTTTCGCGCTTCGGCCGGCGAGTATGCGGCACGACCCGGGGCTTCATGAGGGCCTCCGCAGCGCTATAAATTGGAAGTGGCAAGGAGCGGGGCGCTGCCTTCCGGTTGCCGTCCGCGGCCGACGACAGCTCCCTCGAGCGGCGAGCGGAGCGCGGCGTACGGCGGAGGCGACTTCGCCTGCTCGGGCGCGCAGCTACAGGCCCGCGAGCGGCCCGTCTTGGGGCTGCGCTTCGAACACGGGCTCACCGAGTCGTCGCCGGGCAGCAAGAGGAGTACGATCGTTCGCAGTACTCGCCGCCCTTCGAGTCCTGCGTCTCTCTTTCTTGACCGCGCGGCTTCAAGCCAGAGAGGCGAGAAACGGACAGTTCATGGTGGACGAGGCAACCATTCGAGGTGACCGGGCGGCGACGACCTCCCGACGGCATGGTCACGCGCCAGGTGGACGCCCTGCATCCGCGAACCGGAACGTAATGGCGATCGTCGACGAGATCGAACCGTTCTCAGCCACCGTCGAGAGAGACGGCGAGGTGGTCACGGTGGTGATCGCGGGGGAGGTCGACCTCTCGGTCTCACCGCAGCTCTCCGAGGTGATCGCAGAAGTCGCCGAGTCGGCGCCCCAGGTGCGCTTGGACTTCGAGCGCTGCACGTTCGTCGACTCGAGCGGGATCCAGGTCGTGGTCGGGGCCGCCCGCAGGTGCCGCGACAACGGCGGCGAGCTGTCGGTGGTCAACGACCGAGGCGATGTCGCGAGGGTGTTCGAGATCTCTGGGCTCTTCGTGGACGGTTCGCCGGTTCGCCGCGGGCATCCGTAGCGGGTCGGCTGCGAAACAGCCTCCGGCCCCTGGGCCGGCTGGTCCGGCGAGCCCGAGCCAGCTCGCGCCCAACGGCCGCGTGCAGCTCCGCCGCTGATCGCTCGGCCGACGCCTCGATGTCGAAGGCGACGGAGATCGTCGTTCCGTGTGCGCCGGACTCGATCGTCACCTCACGGCCCAGCTTGCTGGTCACCGGGAGTCCCATGCCCAGGCCCGGCGAATCCGGCCGTGGGGTCATGCCCTTGCCCCGGTCGGCGATCGTGACGACAAGGCGGCCGTGAATGATCTCGGCCAGGACGACCACCGGTCCGGGATCACGACCCACGTAGGCGTGCTGCACGGCGTTGCCGACCAGCTCGCTGACCACGATCCTGATCGCCCCCGAATCCGCGCCCAGACGATCCGCGAGGTCGCTGAGGCGCGTGGCGCGCCGCGGGAACGCTCTCCGGCATGGCGGGAAGCTCGAGCCTCAGACATGAGGGCTCAGACGGCGTCATTGGATCCCTATACCCGTCTTTGCCGGCGGGCATGCGGCACAACCGTCCCCTCCGGCTTAGCTCCCACCCGCCCGGGTAGTGGGAAATAGCAGGCGGACCACGAGGAGAGAGAGTCGGATGGCCCAACAGACGAAGAGCGCATCGCGCGGCCGCAGCGCCAACTCGTCCACCAAGCGCGCTACCACCAACGGGCGCTCGACCACCCGCAGCCGACCGACGTCGCGTGAGCGAACGCAGGCGAACACGCTCGCGCAGAAGCTGAAGACGCCTGCCCTCGCCGCGGGTGCCGCGGCCGCGGGGTTGGCGGGCGGGCTTGCGCTCGCCGGGCGCGGCTCACACAAGGTGCTCGGGGTTCGGGTGCCGCGCGCCCGCGCCGCTCGGTCGACCTCGCAGAACCTCGCCGAGGCCGCGAAGCAGATCGGCAGCTTCGGGGAACGTGTCGGGGAGCTCGCGAACGAGGTCCGCATGGTTCGCGAGGGCTTCGCGCAAAGCCGGACCCGTTCCCCGATCGAGGTCGTCCTCCAGGGGCTGACCTCGCGGCGAAGCTGATCGTCGACAGGACCGTAATCGTCGACCCGACAAGTTTGAGGAGAGAGATGGCAGCAACGACGAAATCAACGCGCAAGGGCTCGACCAGTCGCAACGGCTCGCGGGCCAGATCCAGCGGCTCGAGCAAGAGCACGACGGCGAAGCGCTCGACCTCGAGCGCCAAGCGAACGAGCTCGAACGGAAGCCGGGCCGCAACCAGACCGCAAGCAAGCGCACGGGCGCGGCGAGCGAAGAAGACCGCGTCGACAGCGCACCGGCGCGTCCAAGCGCACGTCGCGTCCCCGGTCACAGTCGAAGTCAACGACGCAGAGCAGCAGCGGGAACGGATCGATCGTCGACACGGCGCTCGACCGCGGCAAGGCCGCGGGGCACGCCGTCGCCGAGGTGGCCTCGAAGGCGAGGACGCCCCTGATCGCCGGCGGCACCGCCATCGCCGGCGCGGCCGCCGGAGTCCTGATCAAGGATCGCCTGGCCGCCAACCACTCGAGGAACCCGTTTGACTCGCCTCCGCGGGGTGTCGATCCCGAACCCGGTCGCGAACCTCGACCTGAGCAAGGTCGACCTCGACTCGGTGAAGTCGGCGGCCGAGCGCGTCAGCGCCTACGGACAGCAGGCGTCCGACATCGCCGCCGCCGTCGAGAAGACGCGCAAGAAGAACAACTAGCTACGAGGAGTGGAGATGGCGAAGACCGCCCGAGATGTGATGACCGGAGACTGCGAGTGCGTGGGCGAGAACGACACGGTTCTCGACGCGGCGAAGAAGATGTCTCAGCTCGACGTCGGCGTGCTGCCGATCTGCGGCGAGGACGATCGGCTCAAGGGGATGCTCACCGACCGCGACATCGTGCTCAAGGTGCTGGCGGCGGGCAAGGACCCCGAGTCGACCAAGGCCGGCGAGCTGGGCGAGGGCAAGCCGGTGACGATCGGAGCTGACGACTCGATCGGCGAGGCGCTGAAGACGATGAAGGACCACGCGGTCAGGCGGCTCCCGGTGATCGACGGCCACGATCTGGTCGGGATCGTGAGCCAGGGCGATCTGGCCAAGAACGTCGACGAGGAAGAGGTCGGCGAGCTGGTCGAGGCGATCTCGGCGGCCGAGTAGCGGCTAGAGGTCGCGCTCGTAATAGAGCATCCGCGGGCCGTCCGGGCGGCCCTCGCGGTTGGTGAACCCGGCGCTCTCGTAGAGCCCGATCGCGGCGCGATCGTCCGTGGACGTGTTGAGGTCGATCAACTCGGCGCCGTCCGCGCGCGAGATCTCGATCACGGCCGTGAGCAGATCGCGACCGAGGCCCTGCCCCCGCCGCTCGGGCGTTACGTAGAGCTCGGCGAGGTAGGCGAACGGCGCCGCGCTCCAGATCGACGGCCGGTACTGGAACTGAGCGATCCCGTCCGGCCCATCCCCAGCAAGGAGGGCGATGATGGTGTCGCTGCCGATCATCCGCGCGGCACGCTCGGTGAGCACCTCGATGCCGGGGGTCTCCTCCTCGTACTCGCGGTTGAATGCGTCCAGCAGCCGCGCGACCGCTGCCGCGTCCTCAACCTCGGCGCGGCGGACCGAGCTCATCTCAGGGGGCCTCCAGCCGCTCGGCGAGCCAGGCGACCAGCGGGGCGTAGCGGCGGTTGAGCCCGCTGTGGGTGGCCTCGTAGAGCTCGAACCGGTGCTCGATCCCGGCTCGGTCGAGGCGGCCGTGGAGGATCTGCGCCCCGGCGAAGAGGTTGTACTCGTCCTGCAGTCCGGACTCGATCGAGATCGCGCGCATCGAGGCGAGGTCGTCGAGGTGCTCGCCGACCATCCGCACCGGGTCCCACTCGAGCCAGCGCTCCCAGACCTCGTCGCGCAGTGAGCAGTCGCCGAGCTCGAACGGCAGCTCCGGCTCGCCGCCGGGGCCGGGCGAGTAGCACGCCGCCATCGCGATCGTGTTCACCGTTGCGAACACCGCCGGCGAGGGCTTCGGATCGGCGAGCATCGACTCCCAGAACGCCTCGATCGAGTCGTGCTCGCGCAGGGTCGCCCAGGCGCGGGGGAAGTCCGGCATGTAGGCGTACTCGAACGCGGCGTCGCCGGCGATCGAGCCAAGCCCGCCCCAGAGCCCGGGTCGCAGCATCGGCAGCACCAGCGCCCCGTAGCCGCCCGACGACTTGCCCTGGACCGCGCGCCCGCCGCGATCCGCGATCGTGTTGAAGCGCTCGTCGACGTGCGGGACCAGCTCGTCGCAGAGGTAGGTCATGTAGGCGCCGGTCCCGGCCGAGTCGATGAACTGGGAGCCCCCGTAGGCCGTCCAGCAGTCGGGCATCGGGATCACCACCGGGCGACACTCGCCGGCCGTGATCAGGCGATCGACGTCCTCGAGGAAGGTCGCTGAGTAGGGGCTTCGGTTACGCCACATGTCGATCTGCCCGGTCATCCCCTGGATCGACCAGACCGCCGGGTAGGGCCCGTCGTCGGGCCAGCCCGGCGGGGTGTAGACGTAGAGCGGACGCGAGGTCGGGTCGCCGAGCGGGTTGTCGGCCAGGGCCTCGCTCTCGAAGCTGAGCTCGTGCAGGGTGCCCGCGAGGTCGCGTCCCCACGGGTCGTGGCCCGGTGATCGGATCACCGCGCGAACGTTACGCGGCGCGAGCTCGCCGGCCACGTCCCCGACCGCTACGCGGAGGTCCCGACCGTCAGCGGAATCACCTGCACGCCGGTCGCCGCCGCGGGCCGCTGGCTCGGAGTGATCTTCGCCGATCGAAACGGCGGTCCGCTGGAGCTCGACGACGGAAGAGCTGCGCACGATGCAGCGCCCTGGCGCGGACGGCGGCGCTCGCCGACCACGGTCCGCGAGGCGGTCGCCGCATCACGAGCGCGATGCGCTGCTGCTCGAGCGCGTCGAGCTCGCGCGCGAGGTCCACGAGAGCGTCATGCAGCGCCTCTTCGGCGTTTCGATGGTGCTCGGCTCCGGGCGCGAGCTGAGCGCGACCGACGCGAAGCGGTCCGCGGCCGAGGTCGAGGCGGCCATCGGCGAGCTTCGCGATGCGCTCGATCGCTCGCTCGAGCCGACCGTGGAACCGGCGCGGACTACCTTGCGCGCCGAGCTCGACCGGCTCGGGCGTCAGTACAAGGCGGTGCCGATCAGCGTCCGGTGGGAGAGCGGGGTGGAGGTGCCCGAGGGCCTCGAGCCGCTCGCGGTCTCCGTCCTCGGCGAGGCGCTTCGCAACGCCGAGAAGCACGTCGAGCCCGAGCCGAGGTGCGGATCGCGATCACCAGCGCCGACGGCGCTTTCGCGCTCGAGGTCAGAAACGACGGCATCAGCCGCGCGGCCCGGGGCGGGGTCGGGCCTCGGCCTGCGCCTGGCCGCCTATGAATCGATGCAGCGCGGCGGGATGCTCGAGTTCGGTCCCGAGGACGACGAGTGGCGGGTGCGGCTGGTGCTGCCCGCCGAGCGACGTCGACGAGCTTCGTCGGCGGGGTCGCGGCCCGTGGCTGAGCGAGCCGCTGCGAGGTCCTGATCGTCGACGACCACGCGGTCGTGCAGTGGGGCTTCAAGGTCCTGCTCGGGCGCCAGCGCTGGGTCGAGCGCTGCGTCGTCGCCTCGGACGGCGAGGAGGGCTCGAGGCCGCGGCGCGCGCCACAAGCCGCACGTCGCGCTCGTCGACTTGTTCCTCGGCGAGCGCTCCGGGCGCGGAGCTGTGCGAGGCGATCCGGGCCGCCTCGCCGAAGACCCGGGTGCTGCTGATCTCCGGGCGTCGGCTGGATCTCGCCGCAGGCGGCGCAGAGCGGCCGGCGCCTCGGGCTTCGTCTCCAAGGACTGGAGCGCCGACGAGGTGGCGATGGCGGTGCGCATGGTGGGCAAGGGGATGACCGTCTTCGGTCGCCAGGAGGAGGCGCCGGCGACCCCGCTGAGCCAGCGCGAGCGCGAGGTCCTGAGCCTGATCGCGTCCGGGCGGACCAACCGCGAGATCGCCGCGCAGCCTCTACCTCTCGCCGCACACGGTCAAGGAGCACGCCAGCTCGCTCTACCGCAAGCTCGGGGTCAAGAACCGCGCCGAGGCCGCCCGGCGCGCCGAGCGGCTCGGGCTCACCCGCTGACCCGATGGCCGCGACCCCCCGCTCCTTCGACGCTCCACCCCCCGAATGGGGGGTTGGCGCCCGAGCGGGCTTAACCCTCGGCCGCCGGCGCGGTAGGTGTAGTGCGATGGCGCACGACGAACGCGACACCGCGCGATCCTCTTCCCGGGCCAGGGCGTCGGCGACCCCGGCGACGCCGAGCTGGTCCGAGCGGAGCGTCCCGACCTGCTCGAGCTCGCGTGCGAGCTGGTCGGCGACGACCCGTTCGAGCGGATCGGCGACGGCACCCGGTTCGCCCAGCCGGCGATCTACTGCGCCGCGCTCGCCGGCTTCGAGCGCCTCGGGCGACCGGCCGCGCTCGCCTACGCCGGTCATTCGCTGGGCGAGGTCGCGGCGCTCGCCGCCGCCGGCGCCGGTCAACGACCTCGACGGGCTGCGGATCGCCGTCGACGCGGGCGGCTGATGCAGCTCGCGGCCGACGCGGCCGAGCCAGGCGGGATGCTCGCCGTGGGCGGCCGAGCGCGGCGCAGGCGCTGGAGCTCGCCGAGCGCAGCGGGCTCGCGCTCGCGAACGAGAACTCGCCCGAGCAGTTCGTGCTCAGCGGCGCCGAGCCGGGCTCGAGGCGCGCCCGCGCCGAGGCGCGCGGGCTCGGCCTGCGGGTCAAGCGGCTGGCGGTCGCCGGCGCCTTTCACTCGCCGCGACATGCGAGCCGCGGTCAGCGCCGCTCCGCGAGCGCCTGGACGAGATCGAGTTCCGACCGCCGGCTCGGCGCCGGTGATCTCGGGCGTCACCGCGTCGCCCTTCGACCGACGACCCGCGCGTCCGCAGCTCGTCGACTCGCTGACCAACCCGGTTCGCTGGGTCGGACGTGATGCGACACCTGCAGCGCTGACGGCGCCCGGCGGTTCCTCGACGTCGGGCCCGGCGGGTGCTGGCGAAGCTGGTCCCGCGGATCCTCGACGGCGCGGAGGCCGAGAGTGCCGAGGCGGAGGCGGCCCGTGCCTAGCGCCTCGGCTCGACGCTGATCGAGCGCCCGCTGCCGCCGGCGAGCGTGCCGACCGCAGCGCCACGCCGCGCCGGGATCGCCTCGATCGCCGCGGCCCTGCCCGAGCGCGGTGGTCGCGAACGACGAGATCGCCGCCCGCCTCGGCGTCGACGGCGACTGGATCGCCACCCGCACCGGGGTCCTCGAGCGACGGCACGCGTCCGCCGACGCGACCGCTCGCCGAGCTCGCCGCCGACGCCGGCGACACGGCGCTCGAGCGCGCCGGCATCGGGCGCCGGCGGACGTCGACCTGATCCTCGTCGCGACCTCGACCGCCGACGAGCGGGTGCCGAACGCCGCGCCGCTGGTCGCCGAGCGGATCGGCGCCGAGTCGCGCCGGCGCGATCGACGTCGGCGCGGCCTGCACCGGCTTTCTCTCGGCGCTCGAGCTCGCCGCCGCGGCGATCGGAGTCGGGGCGCGCGCGGACGGTGCTCGCGATCGGCGCCGAGCTGATGAGCCGCGTGCTCGACCTCGACGACCGGCGCACGGCCGGGCTGTTCGGCGACGGCGCCGGAGCGGCCGTCGTCGTCCCCGGAGGCGCCGGCGCGATCGGGCCGATCCGCGCTGCGCGCCGACGGCAGCGGCTCGCGGGCGGTGACCGCCTCCCACGACGAGAACAAGGTCCGTATGGACGGTCGCGCCACCTTCCGCGCCGCCGTCGCCCGGCTGACCGAGGTCACGCACGAGGTCGTCGCCGAGGCCGGGCTCGCCCTCGAGGACGATCGACCTGTTCGTCTATCACCAGGCGAACACGCCGGATCCTCGCCGCGGTCGGCGAGCGTCTCGGGCTGCCGCCGGAGCGGGTTGTCGACTCGATCGCAACCCACGGCAACACCTCCGCCGCCAGCGTCCCGCTGGCGCTCGACGAGGCCGCTGCGCGAGGGGCGGATCGGCGGCGGCTCGACGGTCTTCTTCGGCGCCTTCGGCGCCGGGCTCACCTGGGGCGGCGGGCCTGGTCGAGTGGGGGAGAGCTTGATGGCGGCGACCGCGACAAGCGTGCGAGAGGCCGTCCCGATGACGGCGGGCGCTTCCTCCGAGCCCCGTCGGCCGGGCGGCTGCGCGCTGGTCACCGGCGCCTCGCGAGGGATCGGCGCCGCGATCGCGGCCGAGCTCGCCGCGCGCCGGCTGGCCGGTGGCGGTCAACTACCGCGCCGACCGGGAGGGCGCCGAGCGGGTCGCGGCGAGCGTCGACGCGGCCGGCGGCAAGCGCGCTCGCGATCGCGCGCCGACGTCAGCGACCCGGAGGCGATCGACGCGCCTGGTCGGCGCCGCCGAGGATGAGCTCGGCAAGGTCCTCGTCCTGGTCAACAACGCCGGCCTGACCGCCGACGGGCTCTCGATGCGGCTCGGCGACGCGGACTGGGACCGCGTCCTGGAGACGAACCTGAGCGCCGCCTTCCGGCTCACCCGCCGGGCGATCGGCCCGATGATGCGGGCGCGCTTCGGCCGCATCGTCAACGTCGCCTCGGTCGTCGGCGTGCGCGCCAACGCCGGGCCAGGCCAACTACGCGGCCTCGAAGGCGGGGCTGATCGCGTTCACGCGCACGGTCGCGGTCGAGGTCGCGCGCCGCGGGCGTGACCGTGAACGCCGTCGCCCCGGGGCTGATCGAGACCGAGATGACCGCGGGGTCTCGGCGGCCGATCGCCGAGGCGATCCCGGCGCGGCGCGCCGGCACCCCGGAGGAGGTCGCCGCCTGCGTCGGCTTCCTCGCCTCGCCCGAGGCTTCCTACGTGAACGGAGCGACGCTGACCGTCGACGGCGGAATGACCGCCTGAACCAGACAAGGAGCGAACACAGTGCCTGAAACAGACAACGCAAGCAAGGAGCAGATCGAGGAGCGGGTGATCGACGCGCTCGTCGAGTTCGGCGAGGAGCGCGAGAACGTCTCACCCGCACGCCACGCTTCGCCGACCTCGACGTCGACTCGCTCGACCTGGTCGAGCTCGCGCAGATCGTCGAGGACGAGTACGGGATCGAGGTCAAGGACTCCGACCTCGACCAGATCGAGACCGTCGGCGACGTCGGTCGAGCTCGATCGACGGCCGAACGGCTCGTGCGTGACGCCGCGACGTCGTCATCACCGGGCTCGGCGCCGTGACCCCGCTCGGGGTCGGCGCGCCGGCCCTGATCGAGCGCTGGAGCGCCGGCGAGTCGGGGATCGCCGACGGCGTCGCCCGCTGCCGCGACTTCGAGCCGACCGAGGTGCTCACGCCGCCGCGAGGCGCGCCGCGCCGACCGCTTCACGCAGTTCGCGCTCGTCGCCGCCGACGAGGCGCTGGCGCAGGCCGGCTGGGACGACGCGCCGCCCTACGACGGCGGCCGAGATCGGCTGCGTGATCGGCACCGGGATCGGCGGGATCGCGACGATCGAGGCCCAGCATCAGGTGATGCTCGAGCGCGGGCCCGGAGGCGATGTCGCCGCTGTGCGTGCCGCAGATGATGCCCAACGCCGCCGCCGGCGCCGTGGCGATGCGCCACGGGCTGAAGGGCGAGTGCTACGGCACCGTCTCGGCCTGCGCCGCCGGCGCGCAGGCGATCGGCGCCGGGATGCGGATGGTCGAGCGCGGCGACGTCGCCGCCTGCGTCGTCGGCGGCACCGAGGCCGGCGTCACGCCGCTCTCGGTGGCGGCGTTCGCCGGCATGGGCGCGACCTCGGAGCTCGGGATCTCGCGCCCGTTCGACCGCCGCCGCGACGGCTTCGTGATCGGCGAGGGCGGCGCGGTGCTGGTGCTCGAGGACGCCGAGCGCGCCGCCGAGCGCGGCGCGCCGAGTCCTCGGCTCGGCTGATCGGCTACGGCGCCACGGCGGACGCCTATCACCTGACCGCCCCCGATCCCGACGGCGACGGCGCCGCGCGGGCGATGGAGGCCGCGCTCGCCGACGCCGAGATCGAGCCCGGCGAGGTCGACTACGTCAACGCCCACGGCACCTCGACGCCGCTCAACGACCGCTCGGAGACCGAGGCGATCAAGCGCGTGTTCGGCGAGCGCGCCGCCGCGATCCCGGTCTCGTCGCTGAAGTCGTCGATCGGCCACCTGCTCGGCGCCGCCGGGGCGGTCGAGGCGGTGGCGACGGTGCAGGCGCTGACGCGGCCGCGATCGCGCCGCCGACGATCAACCTCGAGCAGCCCGACGACGGGCTCGACCTCGACTACGTCCCCGGCGAGTCGCGCCCGCTCGACGCGCAACGGCCGCGCGCCCGATCGCGATCTCGAACTCGTTCGGCTTCGGCGGCCACAACGTCGTCCTCTGCATCGAGGCGTCACGCGTGAGCGTCGCAGTCGCTCCCGGACCGCGCCGGCCGCGACGCGCGGCGCCGACGCCGCTCGAGCGCCTCGAGGCGCTCTGCGACCCGGGCAGCTTCCGCCCGCTGCGCACCGGCGTGCGTCTCGACCCGCGCCGGGGAGCGCGCGCGGCCCGGCGACGGCGTGCTCGCCGGCGCCGGGATGGCCGGCGGGCGGCCGATCTTCTGCTACTCCGAGGATCCGACCTTCATGGGCGGCTCGCTGGGCGAGGCGCACGCCGAGACGATCGTCCGGGTGATGCGGCTCGCCGGCCAGGCGGGCGCGCCGGTGGTCGGCTTCGTCGAGTCCGGGGGCGCGCGGCTGCAGGAGGGCCACGCCGCGCTCGGCGGGCTACGGGCGCATCTTCCGCGAGACGCGTCGCGCTCTCGAGGCAGGTGCCGCAGATCTCGATCGTCACCGGCGTCTCGGCCGGCGGCGGCGCGTACGCCCCGGCGCTCAACGACTTCGTCGTCATGACCGAGCGCGCGCGGATGTTCCTCACCGGCCCGCGGGTGGTTCGTGAGGCGCTCGGCGAGCAGGTCTCGATGGAGGACCTCGGCGGGCCGGCGGTGCAGCGGCGACAACGGCGTCTGCCAGCTGCGTCGCCGCCGGACGAGCACGACGGCGCGCGGATCGCCGCGAGCTGCTCGCGCTACCTGCCGCGCGTCGATCGGCGACCCGCCGCGACCGCGGCGCTGCCGCTGGCCGCCGGCGACGATCCGCAGCGCCTGCGTGTCCCGCCGAGGCGCGCCGCGTCTACGACGTGCGCGAGGTGATCGCCGCGCTGGTCGACGGCGGCGAGTCGCTCGAGCTCGCGCGCGACTGGGCGCGCAACATGGTCACCGCGCTCGCCGCATCGACGGCCGCGCGGCGGACAGCCAGGGCCGGGTCGCCCGGCCCACAACCGATCGCGGTAGGTTCACGGGGTGATCCATCGCGCCGGCGCCACCGCCGCCGAAATCGAGATCCCGACCTCGGACGTGACCTCGTTCGTGCTCGAGCACGCCGCCGAGCGAGCGGACAAGCCGGCGCTGATCGATGGCCCCTCCGGCCGCACGCTGAGCTACGGAGAGCTGGCGGAGGGGATCGCCGCGCTCGCCGCCGGGCTCGCGGGGCGGGGCTTCGGGAAGGGCGACGTGCTCGCCGTCTACATGCCCAACGTGCCCGAGTACGCGGTCGCCTTCCACGGCGCCGCGACCGCCGGCGGCAAGTGCACGACCGCGAACCCGCTCTACACCGCCAACGAGCTCGCTCATCAGCTCAGCGACTCGAGCGCGCGGATGGTGATCACCGTGCCGCCGTTCCTCGACGCCGCGCTCGAGGCCGCCGAGCGGGCGGGGATCGCGGACCAGGTCTACGTGCTCGGTGAGGCCGAGGGGGCGAGCCGGTTCGCCGACCTGCTCGGTGATCCCGCTGCGGCGCCGGAGGTCGAGATCGATCCCGAGGCCGACCTCGCCGTGCTCCCGTACTCGAGCGGGACCACCGGCTTGCCCAAGGGGGTGATGCTCTCGCATATGAACCTGGTCGCCAACCTGTGCCAGGTCCAGGACGCGTTCCCGATCGACCCCGAGGACACGCTGATCGGCGTGCTGCCGTTCTTCCACATCTACGGGATGACCGTGATCATGAACCAGGGCCTGCGCACCGGGGCAACGATCGTCACCATGCCGCGCTTCGACCTCGACCAGTTTCTGGGGCTGATCGCCGAGCACTCGGTCAGCCGCGCCTACGTCGTCCCGCCGATCGCGCTGGCGCTGGCCAAGCACCCCGCGGTCGACGGCCAAGACGTCTCCTCGCTGCGGACGATCATGTCCGGCGCCGCGCCCCTCGGCGGCGAGCTCGCTGACCGGGTCGCAGAGCGGATCGGGTGCACGGTGATCCAGGGGTACGGGCTGACCGAGACCAGCCCGGTCACTCACGTCGTCCGGCCCGAGGGCGAGAACAAGCCGGGTACGATCGGGCCGCCGCTGGCGAGCACCGAGTGCCGGCTGGTTGACCCCGAGAGCGGTGAGGACGTCGCCGTCGGCGACCGCGGCGAGCTCTGGATCCGCGGCCCGCAGGTGATGCGCGGCTACCTCAACAACGCGCAGGCGACCGCGGCGACGGTCGACCCCGAGGGCTGGCTGCACACCGGCGACGTCGCCGTGGTCGACTCCGACGGCTACTTCGAGATCGTCGACCGGCTCAAGGAGCTGATCAAGTACAAGGGCTTTCAGGTCGCCCCCGCCGAGCTCGAGGCGCTGATCATCACCCACCCGCAGGTCGGCGACGTGGCCGTGATCGGCGTGCCCGACGAAGAGGCCGGCGAGCTGCCGAAGGCCTTCGTGGTCGCGGTCGGCGACGACTTCGACCCCGACGAGTTGACCGAGTGGGTCGGCGGCCAGGTGTCGCCGCAGAAGCGGATCCGCCTGGTCGAGGTGGTCGACGAGATCCCGAAGTCGCCCTCGGGCAAGATCCTGCGGCGAGTGCTCAAGGATCGGGCGCCGCAGGGCTGACCGGGCACCGGTCGCCGCCTCCGGCCGCCGAACGCCCGGGTGGAGGATCGCTACCGCGAGCGCCGTAGCTTGTTGGGGCAACAGATGGTCCGACGACGGATAGCCCTGGCCGCCTCGCTGGCGATGACGCTGTTGGCGGCGGGGGGCGCGGCTCGCGCCGCCGAGCCGCCAAGGGCGGGCGAGCTTCGCCGCGCGACCGACCGGTTCCTCGCCGGCCAGCCGCCGGCGCCCGAGCGGTACAGCGGGACGGGTGGAACAGGTGGCGGTGTCACCGGCGGCCTGCTGCCCGCCAACCGCGTGGTCGCCTTCTATGGGGCCCCGCAGATGGGCCAGACGATCCTCGGCCTGCGCTCGCCGGCGGCCGCGGCGCGGAAGCTGGCCGCGCAGTCGGCTCCGTACACGGCGCTCGGCGACCGCCCGGTGGTCGGCGTGCTCGACCTGGTTTCCGTCTTCGCCACCGCCGGGGGCGGTCCTGACGGGCTCTACCGCACCCGTCAGGCCGACGAGGTGATCGAGATCTACCTGGCCCAGGCCAGGGCGGCCGACGCGCGGCTGATGCTCGACATCCAGCCCGGGCGCTCCAGCTTCCAGGCGGAGCTCGGCGCGCTTCGCGAGTGGGTCGCCGAGCCCGACGTCGACGTCGCCCTCGACCCCGAGTGGAACGTCGGCCGCCGCGGCGTGCCGGGCAGGACCCCGGGGAGGGTGCGGGCGAGGGAGGTCAACGCCGTCACCCGCAGCCTCGCCGCGACCGTGCGCGAGCGCGACCTGCCCCCGAAAGTGCTCGTCGTGCACCAGTTCCGCCGCGCGATGGTCCGCGGCCGCGGCAAGATCAAGCCGCGCCGCGGCGTCCAGGTGCTGCTCAACTTCGACGGGATCGGCGCGCCCGCGCCGAAAGCTGCCGGCTATGCGGCGCTCTCGAGCCCGACGCTGTTCAACGGCTTCTCGCTCTTCTACAGGCGCGACACGCCGCTGATGAAGCCCGGGTCGGTACTGAGGCTCGAGCCCGAGCCGGACTTCCTGCTCTACCAGTAGGCGGGCCACCGGCCCGAGCCAGGCCGGCCGGCGAGCTGGAGCCGCGCGCCTGCATTCGTCGGCCGGAAAAGGAAAAACGCCTGGTGAGGCGAATCAACCGGCCGTGACCAAGACCGCCACCAAGACCCGCCCCGCCCGCCCCCGATCCACCTCCGCGCAGGGAAGCTCGCGCCGCCCGGCGACCCGCCCGAACGGAAAGGCGCTCTCGACCTACATCACGGAACGCTTCGACGAGTTCTCACGCTCGCAGAAGGATGTCGCCCGCTATATCGTCGACCATCTCGACGAGGCCGCCTTCCAGACCGCCGAGGAGCTCGCCCGTCGCGCCGACACCTCCTCGTCCACGGTCGTACGCTTCTCGCAGGCGCTCGGGTTCGAGGGCTATCCGGAGCTTCAGCAGGCCGCGATCGAGGAATACCGCAGCCGCGGCCCGGTCGAAAACGGCGCCTCGAACGCGCCCCTGTTCGACTTCGACCACTCCGAGTTCGAGGCCTCGCTGGCCGCCGACCACGCGAACGTGGAGGAGACGGTCCGCAACCTCACCCGCGAGCAGGTCGAGGCGTGCGTCACCTTGCTCGGCTCGGCGCACCGGGTGATGATCGTCGGCATGGACCAGCTCGCCTTCTTCGCGAGCTACCTGCGCCATCTGCTGGCGCTGCTGGACATCCGCGCCGAGGTCGTCGCCAGCCCGCGCCAGGACTCGATCACCCGGCTCTCCCGGGTCGACGAGGACGCCCTGGTGATCGCCTTCTCGGCCGGTCGGGCGCACCCGATCGTGGTCCGGGCGATGAAGCTCGCCAAGCACCGCGGCGCCGCGACGATGGCGATCACCGACGCCACCCTCTCTGACATCGGCCAGCACTCCGACCTGACGCTCTACTACTCCTCCAACGGGCCATCGTTCACGCGCTCGAACACCTCGCTGCTGGCGATCGTGCAGGCGCTCGCCCACGGCGTCTACGCCCGCGACAAGGGCGCGTACAAGGACCGGATCCGCGCGTACAAGCTGAAGTAAAAGCCGCGGCGCTTACCTTCGGTCCTTGACTTCGACGTCAGAACCGCGGGTCACTTGGCGGCGCCGGCGAGCACCTCGGTCCAGAAGCGGACGTACTCGCGCGCGTGGCCGATGCCGGCGGCGAGCGCGAGCCGCGCGCCCTCGCTCACGTCGGCGTCGCGCAGGACATCCTCGAGCTCCTCGAGCTGGCGCAGGTTCTCGCGGTGGGCGGCGAGCTGGGTCTCGGCGAGCTGCGCCCGGTCGGCGTCGAAGAAGAGCTGCAGCAGGCCGGCGTCGCGGATCTCGTAGAGGTCCGACGTCGGCGTGCGGCGCCACCGATCGAGCGCCTCGCGACCGGCCGCGGTCAGCGAGTAGAGGCGCCGGCGCCGGCCCGTGCTCTCGCGGCGTTCGTCGAGCAGCCCGGCCGTGGCGAGCCGGGCCGGCTCCGAGTAGAGCTGGGTGTGGGGCAGCGACCAGAAGCAACCGACGCCCGCCGCGACGGCCCGCTTGAGGTCATACGGCGTCGCCGTGCCGAGGACGTCGATCGTCCCGAGGACGACGTAGGAGGTGGGGGTGAGCCGCAGGCTTGACATCGCCGTTCATCTTACGGTACTCTCGGAATCGTTCGTAAAGAACTATTGAGGAGGCACCGTGTCGATCACCACCGCTCCCGCCCAGACCGCAGCCGAGGCGACGCCGAGGCTCGGCTTCGAATCGCTCGAGAGCGAGGTCAGGGTCGAGTCGCTGCCCCTCGAGGGCGAGCTGCCGGCGTGGCTGACCGGCTCGCTGATCCGCACCGGCCCCGCCAAGTGGGAGGTCGGAGAGCGATCGATGAATCACTGGTTCGACGGCCTCGCGATGCTGCATCGCTTCGGCTTCGGCGAGGGGTCGGTCTCCTACGCCAGTCGGTTCCTCGAGACCAAGGCGTACAGAGCGGCTCGCGACACCGGCGAGATCGGCTACTCGGAGTTCGCCACCGACCCGTGCCGGTCGCTGTTTCAGCGCGTGACGGCGATGTTCTCGCCGAAGCTCTCCGACAACGCGAACGTCAACCTGGTCAAGCTCGGCGAACGGTTCATCTCGATGACCGAGACGCCGATCCCGGTGCAGTTCGACTCCGAGACGCTCGCGACCGCGGGCGTCGCCTATGACGTCCCCGGGATGCTGACCACCGCACACCCGCATCTCGACCGCCGAAGCGGCGGGATGATCAACTACGCGGCGAAGCTCGGCCCGCGCAACTCCTATCGGTTCTTCCATCTCGCCTCCGACGCCGAGGCGCCCGAGGTGACCGCCTCGCTGGCGACCAAGGAGCCGGCCTACATGCACTCGTTCGGCCTCACCGAGCGCTGGATCGTGCTGGCCGAGTTCCCGTATGTCGTCAACCCGCTGCGGCTCGCGTTCAGCGGCCGCCCGTATATCGAGAACTACCGCTGGAAGCCCGAGCTTGGGACGCGCTTTACGCTGCTCGACCGTCAGACGGGCGCGGCGACGGGACCGTTCACCGCCGACGCGTTCTTCGGCTTTCACCACGTCAACGCGTACGAGGACGGCGACGACGTGGTCGCCGACATCTGCGTGTTTCCGGACCCGGGGATCGTCGAGGACCTCTACCTCGAGCGCTTGCGCGAGGGCAAGCCCATCGCCCAGCCCGCGCTGCGGCGATTTCGCATTCGCCCGGGCGACGGCAGCGTGAGCCACGAGGCGCTGGTCGCCGACATCGAGCTGCCCCGGATCAACTACGGGCGCTGCAACGAGCGTGCCTATCGGTACGTCTGGGGTGTCGGGACCGCGGACACCGCCTGGCTGTCGCGGATCGTCAAGGCCGATCTCGAGTCGGGCGAGCAGCTGAGTTGGTCGCGACCCGGCTCCTATCCCGGCGAGCCCGTGTTCGTCGCCCGTCCCGAGGCCGAGGGCGAGGATGACGGCGTCCTGCTCTCGGTCGTGCTCGACGCCGAGCGCGGTGGCTCGTCGCTGCTGGTGCTCGACGCCCGCGACCTGAGCGAGCTCGCCCGCGCAGAGGCGCCGCACCACATCCCGTTCGGGTTTCACGGCCAGTACAGCCAGGCGTAGCGCGCGGCGCGAGTTTGGACCGCCCGCGGCCGGGATCGCGCCCCCGCGTCTCGTATCCTTGGCCGGATGGCCGAGACCGGGACATTCCGGGTCAAGCGCGGACTCGCCGAGATGCTGAAGGGCGGCGTGATCATGGACGTGGTCACCGCCGAGGAGGCGCGGATCGCCGAGGATGCGGGAGCCGTCGCCGTGATGGCGCTCGAGCGCGTCCCGGCAGACATCCGGCGCGACGGCGGGGTCGCGCGAATGAGCGACCCCGCGATGATCACCCAGATCCAGGAGGCGGTGACGATCCCGGTGATGGCGAAGGCGCGGATCGGCCACTTCGCCGAGGCCCAGGTGCTCCAGGCCCTCGAGGTCGACTACATCGACGAGTCCGAGGTGCTGACGCCGGCGGACGAGGCCAACCACATCGACAAGCACGCGTTCGAGACCCCGTTCGTGTGCGGCGCCACCGATCTCGGCGAGGCCCTGCGACGGCTCGGTGAGGGCGCGGCGATGATCCGCTCCAAGGGCGAGGCCGGGACCGGCAACATCGTCGAGGCGGTCCGCCACCTGCGCGAGATCGTCGGCGGGATCAAGCGTCTCGGAACGCTCGACTCCGGGCAGCTCCCGGCGGCCGCCAAGGACCTGCGGGCGCCGGTCGAGATCGTCGAGGAGGTGGCGCGGAGCGGCTGGCTGCCGGTGCCGATGTTCTGCGCCGGCGGGATCGCCACCCCGGCGGACGCCGCGCTGACGATGCAGCTCGGCGCCGAGGGCAACTTCGTCGGCTCGGGAATCTTCAAGTCCGCCGATCCGGAGCGCCGCGCTCGCGCGATCGTCGAGGCGACGACTCACTTCAACGACCCGGAGCGGGTCGCGGCGGCGTCGCACGGGCTCGGCGAGCCGATGCGCGGCGACGACATCGCCGAGCTCGAGGCGCGGGGCGAGCTGCTCCAGCATCGCGGTGCCTGAGCGACCACCGGCGGCCGCGGAGGCGAAGCGGCTGCGGATCGGCGTGCTCGCCAGCCAGGGCGACTTCGCCGCCCACGCGCGGATGCTGCGCGAGCTCGGCGCCGAGGCGCTCGAGGTCCGCACGCCCGAGGCGTTCGCCGGGCTCGACGGGCTGGTGATCCCGGGGGGCGAGTCGACGACGATGATGAAGGCGATCGAGCGCGACCGCCTCGCAGCCGGCGATCCGGGCCCATGCGGCGTCCGGAGCGCCGATCCTCGGCACCTGCGCGGGCATGATCGTCTGCGATCGCGAGCATCTCGGGCTCGTCGACGTCGTCTGTCGCCGCAACGCCTTCGGTCGCCAGATCGCCAGCTTCGAGGCGGACCTCGCGCTCGCCGGGATCGGGCCCGAGCCGCTGCGAGCGGTGTTCATCCGCGCGCCCTGGGTCGAGCCGGGCAGTATCGGCGGCGGAGTCGAGGTGCTCGCGGAGCTCGACGGCCACGCGGTCGCCGTTCGCGAGCGCCAGCTCGTGCTCTGCTCGTTCCATCCGGAGCTGACCGACGACTCGCGCGTGCACGCGCTGCTGATGGCGATGGCGACTTCGGCGAGGCAAAGGCGCGAGGATGCGGGCGGCATCGTGAGCGAGCCGAGAGGAGAGGGTGGATGAGGGACCCGAGGGTCGAGAACCTGGCGAGGATCCTGGTCGCGTACTCGACCGAGGTCAAGGAGGGCGACACCTGCCTGATCGAGGGGCCGTCGGCGGCCGAGCCGCTGATCGCGGCGATCTACGAGCAGGTGTTGAAGGCGGGGGGCCTGCCCGTGCTCTCGGTCGGCTTCGACGGCCAGCAGGCCGCCTACTTCAAGCACGCCTCCGATCGCCAGCTCGAGTGGATCTCGCCGCTCTCGAGCTGGGCCTCCGAGCAGTCGGATTGCCGGATCGCGATCTGGGCCGACACCAACACCCGCGAGCTCTCCGGGGTCGCGCCCGAGCGCCAGACGCTGCGCCGCGCCGCCACCCGCGAGCTGATGGAGACGATGATGAAGCGCTCCGCTCAGGGGGAGCATCGCTGGGTGGGGACCATGTACCCCACCAACGCCCACGCGGCGGACGCCGAGATGAGCCTCGCCGACTTCGAGGACTTCTACTACCACGCCTGCCTCGCCGACGACCCCGACCCGCTCGGGGCCTGGAAGCGCGCCTCGGAGGAATGCCGGCGGCTCGCCGAATGGATCGAGGGCCGCGAGGAGGTGCGGATCACCGCCGAGGGGACGGACCTGAAGCTGGGGATCGCCGGACGACACTTCATCCCGTGCGACGGCGAGCACAACATGCCCGACGGCGAGTTCTTCACCGGCCCGGTCGAGGACTCGGTCGAGGGGGAGGTCAGCTTCCACCTGCCGGCGACGATCGGTGGCCGCGACGTCGCCGGCGTGCGGCTGCGCTTCGAGGGGGGCAAGGTCGTCGAGGCGAGCGCCGAGCGCGGCGAGGAGTACCTGATCAGCATGCTCGACACCGACGAGGGTGCCCGGCGGCTCGGCGAGCTCGGGATCGGGACCAACTTCGGGATCGAGAACGGCACCCGCTCGGTCCTGCTCGACGAGAAGATCGGCGGGACCGTGCACCTGGCCGTCGGCGCGAGCTATCCGGAGTCCGGCGGCGTCAACGAGAGCGCCGTCCACACCGACCTGGTCTGCGATCTGCGCCGGGGAGGACGATTGCTGGTCGATGGCGAAGTCCTGCAGGAGGACGGCAAGTTCGCCGTCTGATCGACCAGAGGAGGAGAGATGCAGCATTTGAGCCCGCGCACGCGGATCGCCGCGGCGCTGAGCGCCGGCCTGATCGCGGCGTTGGTCCCGGTGGCGAGCGCGAACCCGGTCACCGGCGGCAAGTCGGTGCTCCACCCGGACGTGGACACCTTCGAGGGACTCGCCGACATGAGTATGTCCGTGGGCGCGACCGGGGCCGCCAAGGATGGGCGCAGGGGAATCAGCTTCCCGATTCGCTCCGGCGACGTCGACGAGGGCCCGAGCGGCACGATCGAGCACCGGGGCGGGCTCGTGTTCGCTCGCAACACAGCCGCGGGCGGGGTCGTGAAGTTCACGCAATACAGGCTCAAGCTCGGCCCCAACAAGGCGAAGCTGTTCGCGAAGTCGGGCGGTGCGGAGGTGCGCTTCCTCGACCTCGACCTGTCTGACGCGAACATCAGTGGTGAGCCCGGAAGCCGCCTGAAGATCAAGGACGCCGAGGCGACGCTCGCCAAGCCGGCGGCGGAGGTGCTGAGCGAGGCCTTCGACTTCCCCTTCCGCAAGGGGATCCCGATCGGAACGATGACGGTGAAGGCGTCGTTGACGAGCTGATCGCGGCATGCGGCGGCGCGCGCAACTTCGAGCGCGCGCCGCTGTTCTTATCTGAGCGCGTCGCTACCCGAGCCTTGTGCCAGGGTGCGAGGGGGTCTCCAAAGGCGGCGCCATCGATGGGATGCCGACGCTGTGCCGCGGCCGGACCGGGGGTCCGGTCGCGGCCGGCGGGTGTTCGGGCGCCCGTCCTAGAATCGGCCCCGTGTCCGGGCACTCGAAATGGGCGTCGATCAAGCACAAGAAGGCCGCGACCGACGCCAAGCGCGGTCAGCTGTTCACCAAGCTCGCGCGCGCGATCTCCGTCGCCGCGCGTGAGGGCGGGGGAGACCCGGACTCGAACTTCACCCTCGCGGCGGCGATCGAGAAGGCGAAGGGCTACTCGATGCCCAAGGACAACATCCAGCGGGCGATCGACCGCGGCACGGGGGCCGGCGGAGGCGACGAGCAGATCGAGCGGGTCGTCTACGAGGGCTACGGCCCCGGAGGCGCCGCGGTCCTCGTCGACGCGCTCACCGACAACCGCAACCGCACCAGCGCCGAGGTCCGCCACGCGTTCGACAAGGCCGGCGGCAGCCTCGGCGAGCCCGGCTCGGTCGCCTGGCAGTTCGAGAAGAAGGGCGTCGTGCTCGTCGACGCGGACCGGTACTCCGAGGACGACCTGATGGCTGCGATCGACGCGGGGGCCGACGACGTCGCGATCGACGGGGACGTGCTCAAGGTCACGACCGCCCCCGCGAGCCTCGCCGCCGTGCGCGAGGCGCTCCAGGGATCGGGGGTCGAGGTCGAGTCGGCCGAGCTGGCGATGGAGCCGAGCGCGGTGGTCGAGATCGCCGAGGAGTCGGAGGCCCGAGCGCTGATGCGGCTGATCGAGGCCCTCGACGACCACGACGACGTCGAGGCGGTGCACGCGAACTTCGATATTCCCGAGGCGTTACTCGAACAAGTCGCCTGAGCGGCGAATCGCCGGCGCCGGGCGGCGTCATCGGTCGCTCGCGTGCAAAGCACGCCACGCTCCCTGCTTCCTTGCCCGGCTTGGCGCTCGTCGCTCAAGGGTGAGGGGAGGCGTCCGAGCCCGGGCGCAGAATCAATAGGCGTGATCCTCGTCATGGGCATAGACCCGGGCGTGGCGAATACCGGTTTCGGCGTCGTCAAGGTTGCGGGCGGCCAGTTGACCGCCGTCGACGGCGGCGTGATCGAGTCGCCGGCCGAGACGCCGCCCGAGACCCGGCTCGCCCGCATCCACGCCGAGCTCGAGCAGCTGATCTCCTGGCACGAGCCGAGCGCGGTCGCGATCGAGGACCTCTACTTCGGCAGCAACGTGCGGTCTGCCATCGCCGTCGGCCAAGCGCGCGGGGTGGTGATGCTGGCCGCGGGCCAGCGCCGGATCCCCTGCTTCGACTACACGCCGCAGGCCGTGAAGATGGCGGTCTGCGGATCGGGCTCCGCCGCCAAGGGCCAGGTCCAGGACATGGTCGGGACCCTGCTCGGGCTGGCGAGCCCGCCGGAATCGGACCACGCTGCCGACGCGCTCGCGGTGGCGATCTGTCACGCGGGCCACGCGCGCATGGCGGAGGCGGTCGGGTCGGCCGCCGGGCCGGCGGTGAGCGTCGGATGATCGCCTCGGTCCGCGGCGAGGTTCTGGTCCGGCGCGCCGACCACGTGGTGATCGAGTCGGCGGGAGTCGGCTACCGGCTGACGGTCTCGGCGGAGACCCTGAAGGCGGTCCCGGCCAGCGGCAAGGAGGCGATCCTGCACGCACACCTGGTCGCCCGCGACGACTCGATTCAGCTCTACGGCTTCGCCTCGGAGGAGGAGCGGGACCTGTTCTGCCACCTGACCTCGGTCTCGGGCGTCGGCCCCAAGGTCGCGATCGCGATCCTCTCGGGCGGCACGCCCCGCGAGCTGCTCCGAGCGATCGCGGCCGGCGACGCGAAGCGCTTCCAGGCCGTGCCCGGGATCGGTAAGCGCACCTCCGAGCGGGTGATCGTCGAGCTGCGGGAAAAGGTCGCGGGCCAGCTCGAGGAGGGCGTGCCGGCGCTCGCACCCGGCCCCGACGACGACCCCCGATCGCTCGCCCGCGACGGGCTCATGCACCTCGGCTACACCCTCGTCGAGGCCGAGAAGCTGCTCGAGGGCGCAGCCGGCGAAACCCCGGAGGAGCTGATCGGGGCCGCGCTCCGCACGGCCGGCACCAGGGAGGCTGCGTGAGCATCGCCCGGGACCCCAACTTCGCCGGCGGGATCGACGACCCGATCGCCGCCGACCCGATCGCCGAGGCCCGGCTCGGGGGCGACGAGGAGCTGGATCGCTCGCTGCGCCCGCGGCGGCTCGCGGACTTCGTCAACCAGGAGCAGGTCACCGCCCAGCTCGAGGTCTTCATCGCGGCGGCCAAGGGTCGCGAGGAATCGCTCGACCACGTTCTGCTCGCCGGGCCGCCCGGCCTCGGCAAGACCTCGCTCGCGCAGATCATCGCCGGCGAGCTCGGCGCCCCGTTCGTGCACACGGCGGGCCCGGCGCTGGAGCGCAAGGCGGACGTGGCCGCGTTCTTGACCGCGCTCGAGCCGGGTTCGGTGTTCTTCATCGACGAGATCCACCGCCTCAACCGCGCGATCGAGGAGACGCTCTACCCGGCGATGGAGGACCGCCAGCTGCCGATCGTCCTCGGCCAGGGAGCCGGGGCACGGACGGTCACCCTCGACCTGCCGGCCTTCACGCTCGTCGGCGCGACCACCCGGGCCGGGCTGCTGACGACGCCGCTTCGCGACCGCTTCGGCGTCTCGCAGCGGCTCGAGCATTACCACCCCGACCACCTCGCCGAGATCGTGCGCCGCTCCGCCGGCATCCTCGAGGTCGAGATCGAGGCCGAGGGGGAGCGGGTGATCGCGGAGCGCTCGCGCGGCACCCCCCGGGTGGCGAACCGCCTCCTGAAGCGGGTCCGCGACTACGCCCAGGTCCGCGGCGAGGGCGTGATCACGGCCGCGGTCGCGGCCCAGGCTCTCGATCTGCTCGAGGTCGACTCCGGCGGCCTCGACCGCCACGACCGCACGATCCTGGAGACGATCGCGGTCAAGTTCTCGGGCGGGCCAGTCGGGCTCTCGACCCTGGCCGCCGCCGTGGACGAGGAGCAGGAGACGATCGAGGACGTCTATGAGCCCTACCTGCTCCAGCAGGGACTGATCAAGCGCACCCCACGCGGGCGGGTGGCGACGGAGCGCGCGTTCGCCCATCTCGGGCTCGAGGTGCCCGAGCGGGCGGCGTCGCTGTTCTGAGGGCGTCTCGCTATGGCCTCGCGAGGGGTCCGGCGCTGAGGAGTCAGCGCGGGGCGTTTACGGGCTGGGTAGGGAGGCGGTTCGGGTGCGGCGCTGGGAAACACCGCGCGCGTGGCGCTCCATGGCGGTGGTGGCGCGGTGTTTACCCCGCTATGCGGGGAGAACACCGCACTCATGGGCCGACTGTTCGCGCGTGCGGTGTTTTCCGCCGGCTCGGGCGACGCCGCCCCTACCAGCCCATCTCCGATTCCAGGCCGTCCCTGCCGTTCGAGCGGACGCGGATCGCGCTTATCGCAACCTGAGACCCCTCGCTAGGCTTCAAACCGTGCCCTTCTTCATCTGCCCGAACTGCGGCAACCGCGAGCTCTCCGGCGAGCGGACCAGCCTCAGCCCGCGCCCGAAGACGTGCTCCAAGTGCGGGGCGCCGTTCCTGTTCGAGCTCCTCGACGACTACTACCCGGCACCCGACGCGGCGTTCTTCATCTGCGACCAGGACGCGCGGCTGCTCGACGTCGGGCGCAACGGCTTCGAGCTCACGGGGCTCAAGGACGAGCAGGTGATCGGCCGCCCGGTCCAGGAGGTCCTCGGGCTCGAGTGGATCGACGAGGGTGACGGCGGCGAGACCGCGGACGTCGATGGCGACGGCAGCACCGACCCGATCGAGACCACGCTGGAGTGGGGCGTGCGCTCGCTCGGCAAGCGGGTTGCGGTCAACGCCGAGGGCGACCTGCCCGCGGAGGCGGTCGCGGACGTGTTCCCCGCCTACGACGACGATGGCGGGCTGCTGCTCGTGCTCACGCCGCAGTAAGACCGTCGCGCATGGGCAAGCGGCGCAACAGCCTGATCATCCTCGCGGTCGTGCTCGCCCTCCTCGGGGTCTCGATCTACGTGATCACCTCGAAGGAGACGGTGCTCGGGCTCGACCTGCGTGGCGGCACCGAGCTCGTCTACCAGGGCCGCCCGAGTCCCCAGGTCCCCGACGTCACCCCCGAGGACATCGATCGCTCGATCGAGATCATCCGCGAGCGCGTCGACTCGCTCGGCGTCTCCGAGCCCGAGATCTCGCGGGTCGGACAGGACCAGATCGCGATCGGCCTGCCGAACGTCTCCAACGCCGACCGCGCCACCGAGCAGATCGGGACCACGGCGCAGCTCTTCCTCTACGACTTCGAGCCCAACGTGATCCCGCCGAACCCGGACATCCCAAATCCGGAGGAGCGGCCGTACAACCGGCTGATCGACGCGGTCGAGGCGGCCGCGAAGGAGCCCGAGGTCTCGAAGGAGCAGTGCGAGAAGCAGGGCTGCACGGCGAGCGACGACACCTACTACCTGTTCGACGACAACACCCTGGAGCCGATCGGCGAGCCGTCGGAGGTCAAGGCCGACCTGTACGCGAACCTGCCGTCCGGGATCGATCGCGCCGACACCAGGGTGATCGCGGTCCCGCGGGGCACGGTCGTGCTCGAGTCCAAGCCCGACGACGACCCCGCGACCGAGGACGTCGACGAGTCCGACGCCCCGTCGCAGTTCTTCGTCCTCAAGGACAAGCCGGGACTCTCGGGCGACCAGATCACCGACCCGAAGCCGGGCACCGACCAGTTCAGCCAGCCCACCGTCGACTTCAACTTCACCGAGGGCGGCCAGGAGGCGTTCGCCGCGGTCACCGCCGACATCGCCCAGCGCGGCGCCGACGAGTGCTTCGCCGCGACCGGCAGCCCCTGCGGCGGGATCTCGTCGGCCGAGGCGGAGCAGTTCTCGGGCTCGTTCGCGATCGTCCTCGACGGCGAGCTGGTCTCGAAGCCGATCATCAACTTCGTCGACAACCCGAACGGGATCGACGGCCGCACCGGCGCCCAGATCTCCGGGGTCACCGCGCAGGAGGCCCAGGACCTCGCGGAGGTGCTGAAGATCGGCGCGCTGCCGATCAAGCTGGCGCTGATCAGCCAATCGACGATCTCGGCGACGCTCGGCCAGCAGGCGCTCGACCAGGGGCTGAAGGCGGGGCTCGTGGGGATCGCCCTGGTGCTGGCGTTCCTGATCTTCTACTACCGGTTCCTCGGGCTGATCGCCGGGCTCGGGCTGATCGTCTACTCGATCTTCTACTTCGCGCTGATCAAGGCGCTGCCGATCACCGTGACGCTGCCGGGGATCGCCGGCCTGATCCTGACGATCGGCGTCGCCGCGGACTCCAACATCGTCATCTTCGAGCGGATCAAGGAGGAGGTGCGCGCCGGGCGGTCGATGCTCTCGGCGATCTCCGAGGGCTACCGCAAGGGGATCGCGACGATCATCGACGCGAACGTGATCACGCTGCTGACCGCGTTCATCCTCTTCGGGCTGGCGACCGCCGGGGTCAAGGGCTTCGCCTTCACGCTCGGGATCGGGACGATCGTCTCGCTGTTCACCGCCGTCCTCTTCACCCAGGCGGTGCTCGGGCTGCTCGGGCGCTCGCAGATCCTCCGCTCGCCGTCCTTCCTCGGCGCCGGCGGCGAGGGCAAGCAGTGGAAGTTCGACTTCACCCGCGCCTCCAGGTACTTCTTCTCCGCCTCCGGGGTGATCCTCGCGATCGGGGCGATCGCGTTCGCGACCAAGCAGCTCAACCTCGGGATCGACTTCGAGTCCGGGACCAAGATCCAGGCCGCGCTCGCCGAGCCCGCGAGCGTCGACGAGGTCCGCGACGCGCTCTCCGACGGGGGCATCGACGGCTCCGAGTCGGCGAAGATCCAGGAGGCCGAGAACCCCGAGTTCGGCGCCAACGTGATCCAGATCTCGGCCCAGATCCCGCCGGATCGAGACGAACCGAGGTGCAGGCGCTGCTCGACGAGTCGCTTCGGGCTCGAGAACGGCGACGACAGCTTCGACTCCGACAGCCGTCGGGCCGACCTTCGGCGAGCAGATCGCCAACAAGGCGATCATCGCGATCATCTTCAGCCTGCTGGTGATCTCGGCGTACGTCGCGATCCGGTTCGAGGCCAAGTACGCGGTCCCGGTGCTGATCGCGCTGATCCACGACATCCTGATCACCGCCGGCGTCTACGCCCTGGTCGGGCGCGGAGGTGTCGAGCGCGACCGTGGCCGCCTTCCTCACCATCCTCGGCTACTCGATGTACGACACGATCATCGTCTTCGACCGCGTGCGCGAGAACGTGCCCCGGATGCCGCGCGCCGCCTTCTCGCAGATCGTCAACCGCTCGATGAGCGAGGTCCTCACGCGGTCGCTGATCACCGGCCTCTCGACCGTGTTCCTGATCGGGGTGCTGCTCGTGTTCGGCGGCGAGACCCTGCGGGCCTTCGCCTTCGCGATGATGGTCGGGGTCGCCTCGGGTACCTACTCGTCGATCTTCATCGCCGCCCCGGTGCTGACCGAGTGGAAGGAGCGCGAGCCGGCGTATCGATCGCGTCGCGCCCGGATCGAGGAGGCGATGGGCCGGGTCCCGACCTTCCCCGAGGACAACGTGGTCGCCCGCATCGACGAGGTCGAGCGCCATCTCGGCGGGCCCGCGGTCGACGGCGGCGGCGAGGCGGTCGAGGCGCCCGAGCCGGTCGAGGCGCCGGTCGCGGTCGCCGAGGCGCCGCCGAGCGCCCGGCGCCGTCGAGCGCGGCGCGCCGTCGAGCGTGCGGCGCCGGTTGAGCCGACCGCCGAGGAGTCCGGCGAGGGCGTCGCCGGGCGGCCCGAGGCCGGCGCCGAGCGGACCAAGCCGGCGGCCCGGCCGAAGAAGCAGTCCCGGCGCCGGCGCAAGCACGGGAGGAATCGCTGATGGCGGCCCTGGTCTGGTTCACCACCGGCGTCGCCCTCTGGCACTTCACGGTCTTCCTGCCCGACCGCTGGTGGGCCGGGATCGTCGGCGCGCTGTTGGGCGCCGTTACGGGCGCGATGGTCACCGGCGCGCTCGCCCAGATCGCGATCGGCGACTCGATCGGCCAGACCGGGATCGAGACGGTGCTGTTCGCGATCCCCGGCGCGCTGCTCGGCCTGGCGGTGATCTACGCGATCGGCTCCCGTGAGGAGCCGGAGGTCGCCGAGCCCGCCTGAGCGCCGCGTCCGGTCGCGACCGGGCCGGTCCGCAGAATCACCCACGTTGCGCCACGGCGAGGGGGCGATTCCGTCCCGGGCGGTTCTTAGCCTGGCAGCGTGTCGTCGAGCCCTCGCGAAAGCGTTCACCCTCGAGCCCTACGACTACGCCGCCGTGCGGGCGCTCGTCGAGGGCCTGGAGCTGGCCGAGCCGGTGGCGGTGACCCTGGTGCGCCGGGGCTACCGGACGGTCGCCGAGGCGCGCGCGTTCCTCGACGCCGACGATGATCACGACCCGTTCGAGTTCGCCGCCATGGCCGAGGTCTGCGAGCGGATCCGCGCCGCGATCGCGAGCGGCCGGCGGATCACCGTCCACGGGGATTACGACGTCGACGGCGTCTGCTCGACCGCGATCGTCGTGCGGGCCGTGCGCGAGCTCGGCGGCGAGTGCGACTGGCTGATCCCCGGGCGCCAGGAGGACGGCTACGGGCTCACCAAGGCGACGGTCGAGCGGCTCGCGCGCACGCGGGACCTCGCTGCTCGTGACCACCGATTGCGGGATCGCCTCGGTGGCGGAGGTCGACGCCGCGATCGCCGCCGGGCTCGAGGTGATCGTCACCGACCACCATCAACCCGGCGCCGAGCTGCCGGCGTGCCCGATCCTGCATCCCGCGCTCGGCGACTACCCGTTCGCCGAGCTCTGCGCCACCGGAGTCGCCTACAAGCTCGCGGTCGCCCTTCGGGGCGCCGAGGCGGCCGCGGCCGAGCTCGACCTGGTCGCCCTGGCAACGGTCGCCGACCTCGTCCCCCTGCGGGGCGAGAACCGGGCTTTGGTGCGCCGAGGGCTGGCGGTCGCCCGCGGCGCCCGCCGACCCGGGATCCGGGCGTTGATCGCCGGCTCCTCGCTGGCGCCCGAACGCCTCGACGAGGGCGACCTCGCATTTCGCCTCGGGCCGCGCATCAACGCCGCCGGGCGGCTGTATCGCGCCGACGCCGGGGTCGAGCTGATGCTGACCACGGATCAGGCGCGCGCCGACCGGATCGCCGCCGAGCTCGAGCGCGCCAACCACGAGCGCCGCGCGGTCGAGCGCGAGGTGCTCGCCGCCGCCGAGCGCGGCCGCGGCGAGCTCCCGGACGGACTCGGCGAGGCGGCCGGGCTGGTGCTCGCCGGGGAGGGCTGGCACCCGGGCGTGGTGGGGATCGTCGCCTCGCGGCTGGTCGAGCGCCACCACCGCCCGGTGATCGTGGTCGCCCTCGACGCCGCAGGCGGCGGCCGCGGCTCGGGCCGCAGCGTGCCGGGCTTCGACCTGCTCGAGGGCCTGCGGGCATGCGACGCCCACCTGGCCCGGTACGGCGGCCATCGTGCGGCCGCCGGGCTCGAGATCGAGCCGGGGAAGCTGGGGGCGCTTCGTGCGGCCTTCGCCGAGCACTGCGGGTCCGTGCTCGCCGACGCCCCCTCGCGGCCGGTCGAGATCGTCGACGCGGTGGTCGGCGGCGAGAGCCTCGGCCACGATGTCGCCGAGCAGCTCACGCGGCTCGCGCCGTTCGGCAACGGCAACCCTGGGATCAGGCTGCTGGTGCCGGCCGCCAGGGTCAGCGACGTGAGGCCGATGGGCGAGGGCGACAAGCACGCGCGGTTCACGATCACCAGCGGGTCACGGCGGGCACTCGGGGTGGCCTTCGGCGTCGACGGCTCGCTCGCCCGCGTGACCGGCGAGGGGCCGGTCGACGTCTCGGTGAACCTGGAGCTCAACCGGTGGAATGGCGCGGTGGAGCCGCGGGTCGTGCTCGGCGAGGTCTATCCGCGCGAGGCCGCCGAGGCGCCGAACGGCGTCGCCGAGCGGATCGGGGACGAGGAGTTCTGGCGCCGCCACCGGCTCGAGCTCGGGCTCGGGCTCGGCGATTGGCCACCGCCGGCGATCGCCGGCCCCCGCCGGCGGCGGGTCGAGCGGCGCTCGGCCTCGGCGACCGCGGCGATCGCCGCGCTGGCCTCCAGCGGCGAGACGGTGCTGGCTCTGTGCGCCGACGCGATTCGCCGCCGGGAGCTGGTGGAGAGCGCCGCGCGCCCGGCCCGGTTCGGCGGCGGTGAGCTGGCGATCGTCTCGACCCGGCTCTCGGACTCGGCGGTCGCGGCGGCGGAGGGGCGCGTGATCGCCGCGGGCGCCGGGGTGGTGCTCGCCGACTGGGCGGCGCTGGCGCGAAACCCGCGCTTGGCCACCGCCTATCGCCACGTGGTCGTGATCGACCCGCCGCCGTTCGCCCATCTCGAGCGCCTGGCCGAGACGGGGGAGGGCTATCTGCACCTGCTCGGCGATCGAGCCGCGGCCGAGTTCGCGCGTCGCGTGCACGCCGACGAGTGGCCGTCCCGCGGCTCGCTGGCCGCCCTCTACCGGGCCCTCGGGGCCCGTGAGGCGGGCGGGCACGATCCAGTTTCGGCGCGCGAGCTGCTCTGCGGCGAGGGCCGTGCCCACCCGCACTCGCCCGAGGTGGCGGCTCGGCTCGGCCCGGGTCCTGGCCGAGCTCGAGCTCTTGCGCTGGGAGGGTTCGGGGCCAAATCGCGCGCTCAGCGTCGTATCCTCGTCTGGCACCGATTTGGAGCGATCCGAGGCGTTTCGTGCCTATCGCGACCGCTACGAGGAGGGTCGGCGATACCTGAGCGAGCGAAAACAGACCTAGTGCCCGAGGACGGGGCGGCT
This sequence comes from uncultured Solirubrobacterales bacterium, assembly GCA_963733075.1. Classification (GTDB taxonomy): domain Bacteria; phylum Actinomycetota; class Thermoleophilia; order Solirubrobacterales; family 70-9; genus WHSW01. The sequence goes on from CAVTCA010000015.1 coordinate 61,446, forward strand.
GCCCCGTCCGATCGCCGCGGTCACATCCAGGTCGGCGGCGAGGACGCCCGCGGCCCCGCCGCCCCGGTCAACGAGGTCACCAAGCACCTGGCGCCCGAGGAGCGGGCGCTGCTCGGGGACCTGTTCGCGGTCGTGGGCGAGCACACGACCAACGGCGACAACGGCGTCGACCGCGAGACGCTCGAGCGCGCGTTCGCCTTCGCCTGTGCGCGCCACGCCGACCAGCGGCGCAAGTCCGGCGAGGACTTCATCACCCACCCGGTCGAGGTGGCGAAGATCTGCGCCGGCCTGCGTCTCGACACCGAGACCCTGGGCGCGGCGCTGCTCCACGACACGGTCGAGGACACCTCGGCGAGTCTCGACGAGGTGGTGGAGCAGTTCGGCGACGAGGTCGCCGGGCTCGTGGACGGCGTGACGAAGCTGACCGGGATCACGTTCCAGAGCCGCGACGAGCACCAGGCCGAGAACTACCGCAAGATGATGGTGGCGATGGCCACGGACGTCCGGGTCATCCTGATCAAGCTCGCCGACCGGCTCCACAACATGCGCACGCTCGAGGCGCTGGCGAAGCAGAAGCAGATCGAGAAGGCGCGCGAGACGCTCGAGATCTACGCCCCGCTCGCCCACCGGCTCGGGATCCACGCGATCAAGTGGGAGCTCGAGGACCTCGCCTTCCAGCGCCTGCATCCCCGCAAGTACGAGGAGATCAAGAAGCTCGTCGCCCAGCAGCGAAACGAGCGCGAGTCCTACGTCACCGACGCGGGTGAGTTCCTCGCCGGCGAGCTGCGCAAGGTCGGCATCGAGGCGCAGATCTCGGGCCGGGCCAAGCACTTCTACTCGATCTACTCGAAGATGACCAAGAAGGGCCGCGAGTTCAACGAGATCTACGACCTGACCGCGATGCGGGTGATCGTCGACTCGGTCAAGGACTGCTACGGCGCGATCGGGATCATCCACTCGATCTGGAAGCCGCTCCCGGGCCGGTTCAAGGACTTCATCGCGACCCCGAAGCTGAACCTCTACCAGGCCCTGCACACGACGGTGATCGGCCCCGAGGGTCGGCCGCTGGAGATCCAGATCCGCACCCCGGATATGCACGAGACGGCGGAATACGGGATCGCCGCCCACGTGATCTACAAGGAAGGCGCGATGGGCAAGGGCGACTCGCAGCGCGACAAGATGACCTGGCTGCGGCACCTGCTCGACACCGACCCCGACGCCGACCCGGCCGAGTTCCTGGAGACGCTCAAGGTCGACCTGTTCGAGGACGAGGTGTTCGTCTTCACGCCCAAGGGCGAGGTCAAGAACCTCTCCGCAGGCTCGACGCCGCTCGACTTCGCCTACTCGGTCCACACCGACATCGGCCACCGCTGCGTCGGCGCCAAGGTCAACGGCAAGATCGTGCCGCTGCACTACTCGCTGCGCAGCGGCGACATCGTCGAGATCCTGACCTCGAAGCAGGAGCGCGGGCCGTCACGCGACTGGCTGGCGCTGGTGCGCACGAGCCGGGCCCGCAACAAGATCCGCGCCTCGCTGAAGCGGGAGCGTCGCGAGGATGCCGAGCACCGAGGGCGCGACGATCTGCAGAAGGCGCTGCGCCGCAACGGCCTGCCGCCGCAGCGGATCGCGGGCTCGCCGCTGCTCGCCGACCTGACCCGCGAGATGGGCTTCCGCAAGGCCGACGACTTCTACATCGCCCTCGGCCAGGGCAAGATCGCGACCAAGACCGTCGTCAACAAGGTCATGCAACGGCTGAAGTCCGGCGACGCGGTCGCCGGCGACGAGACCGAGGCGCGGCTCGCCGGCGTGCTCGAGGGCCGCGACGAGCGCCAGCGGCGGACCCAGGACGCCTCCAACTACGGGATCAAGGTCGCCGGCGTCGACGACGTCGTCGTCCGGCTGGCGAAGTGCTGCCGGCCCGTCCCGGGCGACGCGATCGTCGGCTACGTCTCGCTCGGGCGCGGGATCACGATCCACCGCGAGGACTGCCGCAACGTCGAGGCGCTGATGAAGGCGCCGGAGCGGTTCACCGACGTCTCCTGGGCCGGCGACAACGCGACCTCCTACCGGGTCGAGCTCCAGGTGGACGCGTGGGATCGAACCCGCCTCCTCGAGGACCTCTCGAGGACCTTCTCGGAGGCGGGCGTGAACATCCTCGAGGCCAACTGCTCGACCAAGCACCCGATGGTCCGCAACCGGTTCGTGGTCGAGGTCGGCGACTCCCAGCAGCTGAAGCAGTGCGTGAACCGCCTGCGCAGTCTCGATGCGGTTTTCGATGCCTACCGGGTGACGCCGACTGACTGAAGGTAGTTGTTAGTTGTCAGTCGTTAGTCGCCCGCGACCGGCGGTTTCGGTCGTCGTGCCGTTGAGGGGCGACGAGGCGTACGCGCGGCGTGCGGCGGCGGCGTTCGCGCGGCTCGTGCTCCGGGCGGACGACGAGCTGATCGTGGCCGACAACACCGCTAACGGCGTCGCCGCGGGGGCTTTCGACCGGCCGGCGACGGTCGTCGCTGCGCCGCGGCAGGCGTCCTCCTACTTCGCGCGCAACGTGGGCGCCGGGGTGGCGGCGAACGGATGGCTGCTGTTCATCGACGCCGACTGCGTCCCGGATCCCGGGTTGCTCGACCGGTTCTTCGCCGAGCCGATCGGCGATCGCTGCGGAGCGGTGGCAGGCGCGATCGTCGGGGTGGCCGAGCAGGGCTCGCTGCTCGCGCGCTACACCCGCGACCGCAGGTTCTTCGACCAGCAGGACGGCGTGCACGGCGCCGACGGGCTGGCGGCGGCGACCGGCAACCTGCTGGTCCGCCGGGCGACCTTCGAGCGGCTCGGCGGCTTCGCCGAGGGCATCCGATCCGCCGGCGACGTCGACTTCTGCTGGCGCATGCGCGACGCTGGATGGACGCTCGAGCAGCGCCCCCGAGCGCGGGTCGAGCACCACCACCGCGAGGACCTGGCCTCGTTCCTGGCGATGATCGCCCGCTACGGCGCCGGGTCCGCCTGGCTCAACCGCCGTCACCCCGGCGTCGCCCCGCGCTGGCCGCTGGTCGGTGGCCTGATCGGGAGCGCCCGGGACGTGGGCGGCCACCTCGCGCGCGGCCGGCTCGAGCCGGCGGCCTTTCGCGCCATCGACGGGCTCGGCCTGGTGGCCCACAACGTCGGCTATCGGGCGAGCAACGAGATCTGAGCCGCTCGAGGCGGGACCGGCTCCCCGCGGCTCGATCCGACGCGTTTAGCACCATACGGCGCCGGTGGACGAGCTCGAGGTCGGCCGGATCGTGCTGCTGTGGCTTTGGTGCTTCGGACTCGCCTGCATCGAGATCGAGATCGAGGGCGGCTACGGCTGGGCCGAGCGGCTGCCGACCTGGTGGCTGAGCCGAGGGGTCGTCGGGCGCGTGTACGGGGTTGTGATGGGCCATCGGCCATTGACCGGCTACCACGTGTTCGCGTTCACGATCCCGCTCGTTGTCCTGCACCTGCCGTACACGATGGGGGTCGAGTGGACGGTCGCGGGAGAGCTGCGCACGCTGGCGACCTTCTTCGCGCTCGCGGTGATCTGGGACTACCTGTGGTTCGTGCTCAATCCGGCCTACACGGTCGCTCGGTTCAAGCGCGGCAATGTCTGGTGGTTCGAGGTGCCGTGGATCGGGCGCTTCCCGCTCGACTATTACGTCGGGGTCGGGTTCTCGATCGCGCTCGCCGGGCTGGCGGCGCTCGAGGCCGGTGACGCGCGAGCCGCTGCGCCGCCACCTGTGGATGGTCGCCGGGCTCGTCGCGCTGACCGCGGTCGCCGTGGTCGCGGCGCCGCTCTATCGCCGCTGGTACCGACACATGCGCCGCCCGGGCGCGGACGACCGCGTTCCGGCCCGGACCTATCCGCCGCCGGCGCCGGAGGCGGTGTGGGAGGGCGGGGTGCCGGATCTGAGGCCGCTTTCGACGCGCGATGGCTGACGATCGCGTGAAGCCGCGGTTCGCGATCCGGCTGAGCTCGGTCGACGACCTGTTCTATCCCTACGACGCGCGCCCGGTCGCCGAGCGCCCGCTGAACTACGACGCCCGCACCGAGCTGCTCGACGCTTGGGAACGATCGCGGGACGGGAGCCCGCGGACGCTGACCCTGGACGTCCCGGAGAGCGAGCGATCGTCCACCGACGAGCAGGCCGTGCGGCGGGCGATCGCGGCGACGCTCGAACTCGCCTCCGGGCCGCTGCGACACCTCGACCCGCTCTCGCGCTCCGACCGCGTCGCGGCCCTGATCGGGCTGGCGACCTTCTTCGTCTGCATCGTCGTCTCGACCGCGCTCGACCAGCTGAGCGAAAGCCCGTTCCTCCAAGGGCTCTCGCAGGCGCTCTTGCTGCTCGGCTGGGTCGCGCTCTGGGATCCGGCGGCGCGCCTGGTGACCGAGGTGATGCCGCACGTGTTCAACCGGCGCCGGTACGCCGAGTTCGCCGACATCGAGATCCGGTTCAGCTGGCGCTGAGCGCAAGATCGCGACCGCGCGCCGGGGTAGCCGCGCCGCTTCGCGGGTAACCACTCCCCATGGAAGCGGAGATCGACGTCGCCGACGTGCGCACGTTCGATACCAAGGGCGGCAACACGCGGTACGTGGTCGTCGATCAGAGCGGCAGCGAGTACACGACCTTTCGCGAGCAGATCGGCAAGGCGGCGCTGGCGGCCAAGGACAGGCGTGCTCGAATCACCTACCACGAGCAGCAGCGGGGCCAGTACACGAACGTCTACCTGGACGCGATCGAGCCGCTCGGCGAGATCGCGGCCGGCGATCAGGAGGACACCGATCCGGAAGAGGCGGGCTGGCGCACCGCCGTCGACGCGGCGCCGTGGCTGGTCGGCCGCGACGAGAGCGCCGAGGGCGAGGAGGTCGATCCCGACGAGCTGTTCGAGAAGCTGAAGCCGTTCAAGGACCGGGTCGCCGACGACATCCGCGAGCAGGAGCCCGAGGAAGGCGGGTCGGACTAGCCGCGAAGGGCCTCGACCGCGGCGCGCACCTTGGCCGCGGTCTCGGCGGCGTGTTCGTCGGCCTCGTACTTGGTCCGCGGCCAGAAGAAGCCCCGCAGCCCGTCCTTGCGCACCCGCGGGACGACGTGCGTGTGCAGGTGGGGCACCGATTGGCTGACGACGTTGTTGATCGCCACGAACGAGCCTTGGGCGCCCATCGCGTCGCGGATCGCGAGCGAGAGCAGGCGGGCGTTCGTGAAGTACGGCTCGATCAAGTCGTCCGGGAGGTCGGCGAGCGTCTCGTGGTGGGCACGAGGGACGAGCAGCGAGTGGCCGTGGAAGACGGGGCGAGCGTCGAGGAAGGCGACCGAGATCTCGTCGGAGAAGACGATCTCCGCCGCCTCGTCACCGGCGATGATCCGGCAGAAGAGGCAGTCAGCCATCGCGACGGGCGGATTTCGATGAACTACGCAACGTTTCCCGCCCGTCGCTCAGGCGACCACGGTCAGGGCGCCGGGGTCGATCGCCAGCTCGAGCTCGGCCTGGGCGCCGATGAAGTCGCCGTCGACCTGGATCGGGAACGGCCGGGCGACGCCCTCGACGTCGGTCGAGATCGAGCTCACGCGAGCCTCGGTGACGTCGTCGAAGTGGTCGATCTGGCGGTGGCGCGAGGCGCGTAGGCGCTCGGTCAGGACCCTGGCGACGATCGGCGTCATGTCGCGCTGGGCGGCCCGGCGCAGGACCCCGATCGAGAGCGTGCCGTCGTCGATCGCGATCCCGTCGCAGACGCGCACCGGGCGCCGGCCGAAGTACGTGAACGGGTCGGAGTTCTGCGCCAGCACCGTGACGCCCTCGGCGACCCGGTCGCCTGTGTCGAGCCGCATCCCGATCGGGTTGCGCAGGTACTCGCGGTAGAAGGCCGAGACCGCGACCCAGGTGTAGAAGTAGGGGCCGCCACGGGCCTTGAGCTTCGGATTGCGGTCGACGCGCATTGCGGCCGAGGCGTCGAGCCCCGAGCCGCAGGAGAACACGAACCGTCGCCCGTTGGCGATCCCGAGGTCGATCCGGCGGGGCTCGAAGCGGTCGGCGAGGCCGAGCAGGTGCTCCGTAGCGTCGACGACGTCGTTGGGAATCCCGAGCGTGCGAGCGACGACGTTGGTGGAGCCCCCTGGCAGGATCGAGACCGGCACGTCGGTGCCGGCGAGGCCGTTGGCGATCTCGTTCAGGGTCCCGTCGCCACCGAAGGCGACGACGATGTCGTAGCCGCCGTCGATCGCCTCGCGTCCGATCTCGGTGGCGTGGTTCTGCGCCTCGGTCGAGACCGCCTCGACCTCGTAGCGCCCCTGGAGCGCGTAGACGACGAGGTTCTTGAGCCGGTCCGAGACGGTCGTCGCGTAGGGGTTCACGATGATCAGCATCCGTTTCTTGTGCGGCCGCGCCGGTTCGCCGCCGCCATTGGGCGAGGGCGCGATCCGGCTCCTGGATGCTGTGGTCGCGGCGCTCACGGCGCTCACGGCGGGATCGCTCACAGCTGGATTGGTCACGGCGGGATCGTAACCTCGCCATCGGTGCCGGTCGCCTCGAACCGGACCAGCTCGCCGTCGGCGACCTCGCGGACGAGGCCGGCGCCGATCAGCAGGTCGACGTGGCCGACGACCTCGGAGAGGGTGAGGAACGCCTGAGTCACGGCGACGTTCCCCCACAGCTCCTGAGCGAGCTCATACGCGGTCCGCGGGCGCTCCGCGATCAGCGCGCCGAGCTTCTCCGCCCGGCGCCGGTGGAAGCGGAAGCGCTCGTCGATCAGGCTCACGTGATCGGTGATCGGATCGCCGTGGCCGGGGAGCACGATGCGCGCCGGCAGCTCGCGGGTCCGCGCCAGCGACCGCAGGTACGTGACCAGCGCAAGTGGGCGCTTGTCTGAGTCATCGAGAGGTCGGGCGAGCAACGGGTTCGAGGAGATGTGAGCGATCAGGTGGTCGCCGCAGATCAGGATCTCGCGCCCTGCGTCCCAGTAGAGGGTGTCGGACGGGCTGTGGCCGGGGCGGTGCTGGGTCTCGAGCCGGCGGTCGCCAAGCTCGAGCAGCTCGCCGTCGGCAAGCGGCCGGGTCACCCTGGCCGCGGCGCCCCAGCCGCGGAAGCTGGCGGAGACGCTGCGCAGGGCGTCGACCACCTCGTCGGGGATCCCGTAGCGGCGCATGAGGGCGTCGGCGAACTCGTCGTCGCGCTCCGCGTCGGCGTCGTAGCGCTCCATGAACGGCACCACGACGTCGATCGCGGCGACGTCGGCGCCCGAGTGCGAGACGATGATCTCGACCAGGCCGAGGTGGTCGATGTGCTGGTGGGTGATCACGATCAGCTCGATCTCCTCGATCGAGCGCCCGGCCTTGACGAGCTGGCGCTGGAGCTCGTCGAGCGCCGTTCCCGAGTTGGGCCCGGTGTCCACCAGGGTCAGCGGGCGGTCGTCGATCAGGTAGCAGTTGACCGGCCCGACGGCGAACGGCGTCGGGATCTGCAGGCGCTGGATCCCCGCGGCGCGCGCCGCCGCGAGCGCCTCGTTCCCGGTCAAGCCCGGATCAACGCCAGCACCTGGTCCCGCCTCGCCTCCATGTCCTCATATGACACCAGCGATTCCAGGTTGAGCCGCAGCAGCGGCTCTGTGTTCGACGGCCGGACGTTGAAGTGCCAGTCGGGGTAGTCGACCGAGACACCGTCGAGCCAGGAGATCTCTCCCTCGGGGTGCGTGGCGGCGATCTCGTTCATCTTCGCCTCCTGGTCGGCGACCTCGGAGTTGATCTCGCCGGAGATGAAATAGCGCTCGCGAAACGCGCCGACGAGCTCCGAGAGCGATTTGCCCTCGACCCCGAGCAGCTCGAGCACGAACAGCGCCGGCAGCGTGCCCGAGTCCGCGCACCAGAACTCGCGGAAGTAGTAGTGGCCGGAGACCTCGCCGCCGAAGGCGGCCCCGTGCTCGCGCATCGCCTGCTTGAAGAAAGCGTGGCCGACCCGGTTGACGTGAGCGGTGCCACCGGCGGTCGCGACCGTGTCGGGCACGGCGCGGCTGGCGCGAACGTCGTAGAGGATCGCGGCGCCGGGCTGCTTCGCGAGCACCAGGCGGGCGAGGAGCGCGGTGAGGAAGTCGCCGTCGACGAACTCGCCGGTGTCGTCGATGAAGAAGCAGCGATCGGCGTCGCCGTCCCAGGCGATCCCGAGGTCGGCGCCCTCGTCGAGGACGCGGTCGACGACGAACTGCCGGTTCTCCGGCAGCAGCGGGTTCGGCTCGTGGTCGGGAAAGTCGCCGTCGGGGACCCAGTAGGTCTCGACGAGCTCGAGGCCGAGGCGGTCGAGCAGCGGCCCGACCATCGGGCCCGCCATCCCGTTGCCGCCGTCGACGACGACCTTGAGCGGCTTCACGTTCGCGACCTCGATCGCGGCCAGGGCGTGGCGGTGAAAATCGTCGTAGACGTCGACGACCTCGATCCTGCCGCCTCCGGGCGCCGACGGCAGCTCATCGAGCACCAGCTCGCGGATCTCGCCGATTCCGGCGTCGCCGGAGAGCGCCAGGGCCCCCTCGCGGACGAGCTTCACCCCGGTATATGCCTTGGGGTTGTGCGAGGCGGTGACCATCGCGCCGCCGTCGAGATCGCGCGAGCCGACGAGGTAATAGAGCATCTCGGTGCCGACCATGCCGGCGTCGAGGACCGTCGCTCCCTCGGCGACGATCCCGTCGCGCAGGCGACCGGCCATCTCCGGCGCCTGCAGGCGCATGTCGCGCCCGAGCCCGATCCGCAGCTCGGCGGCCGGCTTGCCGCGCAGGTCCGCGAGCACCCGGGCGAACGCGCGCCCGAGCAGGTGGTTGACGTCGCCGTCCATCTGCGATCCGTACAGGCCGCGTACGTCGTAGGCCTTGAAGATCTGCGGGTCGACCTCAATCAAACGTGCCTTTCAGCGCCTCGTAGCTCTGCTCGAGCGACTGCGGCATCACCCGGGTGTCGCCGAGCACGTGCATGAAGTTGGTGTCGCCGCCCCAGCGCGGGACGACGTGCATGTGGATGTGGTGCTCGACCCCGGCGCCGGCGACCCGGCCCTGGTTGAAGCCGATGTTGAAGCCGTGCGGGCCGTACTCGCGCTCGAGCACGGTGATCGCCCGCTGCCCCAGCGCCATCAGCTCCGCCAGGGTCGGAGCGTCGAGGTCGGTCAGCGAGCCGGTGTGCTCGTACGGGGCAACCATCAGGTGCCCGTTGGTGTACGGGAACAGGTTCAGGATCACGAAGCAGCGCTCGCCCCGGTGGACGATCAGGTTCGCCTCGTCGTCGCCGGCGGCCGGCTTGACGCAGAAGATGCACTCCTGCTCGACGTCCTTCGACGCGTCCTTCACGTAGGCGAGGCGCCACGGCGCCCAGATCCGCTGGCTGGCCACAAGCGGGGTGAGTGTGTCAGAGCCAGCCGCGGCGGCGGAAGTAGGCGACCATCGCCACCAGCAGCAGCGAGCATCGCGCCGACGATGACGTAGAAGTCGGCCTCGGTCGCCCTCGCCGGGGACGCCGACGTTCATGCCCCAGATGCTGGCGATCAGGGTCAGCGGCAGGACGATGACGCTGATCGCGGTGAGCACGCGGAGGATGTCGTTGAGGCGGTGGGAGATGTAGGACTCGTTCGTCTCCTCGAGCGCGACGACGACCTCCTTGTAGTTCTCGAGCATGTCCCAGATCCGCTCGTGCGCGTCGCCGATGTCGTCGAAGTAGAGCTCGAGCTCGCCGCCCTCGGGGGCGAGGAACGGCTGCTCGAGCTTCTCGAGGTCGCGCAGCACCGGTGCGCTGCGGGCGGATCACCTTGCGGAAGTTGATGATCTCCTGCTTGGCGTTCGAGATGTCGCGGACGATGTCCTCGGAGCGGCCCTCGAAGATCTCGTCCTCGAGCGCGTCGAGCTTGTTGCCGATCTTGCGCAGCATCGGGAAGCAGTAGTCGAAGGCGTCGTCGATGATCCGGTAGAGCAGGTAGCCCGAGCCGCGTGAGAAGAGCTGGTCGCGCAGCTCCTCCTTCTGGCGGCAGCGCTCGAACAGGTACTCGACCGGCTGCAGCGGGGTGTTCGGGATCGTGACCAGGAAGTCGCGGCCGACGAAGATGTCGAGCTCACCCGCGTTCAGGCGGCCGACCTGGCGGTCGAAGACCGGGAAGTGCAGGACGATGAACAGGTAGTCGGGGTACTCGTCGATCTTCGGCCGCTGGTTGCGCGAGAGCACGTCCTCGAAGTCGAGGGCGTGGAAGTCGAACTGCTCCTCCAGCCAGGCGCACTCGATCGGCGTCGGGCGCTCGATGTTGACCCAGCGCAGGCCGGAGCCCTGGACGGTCTCGACCTGCGGCTGGCGCTCGCGCGGCTCAGCCGGCGCGACGAGCTCGCCGCGGTTGCGGCGCAGCCTGGGCTTGGGAAGGCTCGGCATCGTTGCTCGTCTCGCTGGTCGGCTCGTTCATCGCTGCGCAGGACAGGGTACGCGACGGCCGCAGCGACCTGCGCGGCAATGCGGTGCTCGGGTGCAGGGCGCTGGTATAGTCGCCGCCACATACCCACTGCATCCAGAGGGGTGGAGGGACTGGCCCGATGAAACCCCGGCAACCACCGAGGATCGTGAGATCCGAGGGCAGGTGCCAATTCCAGCAGGTGAAGAGCCTGGGAGATGTGAGTGGAAGTCCGACTCCGGACCTCTGCTCGCAACAAGCAGAGGCCGTTTTTTGTCAGACCAGGAGTCGGAAGGAGCACGATCAGATGGCACCCAGCACCCTCAGTTGCAAGGAGTGCGCCCACCGGTACCCGCTCGAGGCCCACTACGTCTGCGAGCGGTGCTTCGGCCCGCTCGAGGTCGCCTATGACCACTCCGGGCTCGACCCGGCCGAGGCGAAGCGAAAGATCCAGGCCGGGCCCGACGACATCTGGCGCTACGCGGACTTCCTGCCCCTGGACGACCGGCCGCGCGATCCGCTGCAGCCCGGACTGACCCCGCTGCTGCGGGCCGACCGGCTGGCCGAGCGGCTCGGCCTGCGCGAGGTCTGGATCAAGAACGACGCCGCCAACCCGACCCACTCGTTCAAGGACCGGGTCGTCGCCGTGGCGCTGGCGAAGGCACGCGAGCTCGGCTACGAGACGGTCGCCTGCGCATCGACCGGCAACCTCGCCAACGCCGTCGCCGCCCACGCGGCCGCGGCGGGGCTCGACTCCTACGTCTTCGTGCCCACCGACCTCGAGGAGCAGAAGCTGCTCGCGACCGGCGTCTACGGGACCCGGCTGGTCGGCGTCAAGGGCAGCTACGACGACGTCAACCGGCTCTGCACCGAGCTCTGCGAGCAGCGACCGTGGGCGTTCGTGAACGTCAACCTGCGCCCGTACTACGCCGAGGGCTCGAAGACGATCGCCTACGAGCTGGTCGAGCAGCTCGGCTGGGAGCTGCCCGACCGCGTCGTCTGCCCGATCGCCTCGGGGTCGCTGTTCACGAAGATCGCGCGCGGCTTCGACGAGTGGCTCGAGCTCGGCCTGGTCGCGGGCGCGCTGCCGGCGTTCAACGGCGCCCAGGCCGCGGGCTGCGACCCGGTGGCCGAGGCCTTCGCGGCCGGCAGCGAGGTCTGCCGCCCCCAGCGCCCGGAGACGATCGCGAAGAGCCTCGCGATCGGCAACCCCGCCGACGGCGTCTACGCGCTCGAGCTCGCCCGCCGAACCGGCGGCTCGGTCGAGTCGGTGACGGACGACGAGATCCGGGCCGGCATCCGGCTGCTCGCCGAGACCACCGGGATCTTCACCGAGACCGCGGGCGGCGTGACCACCGCGGTGCTGGCGAAGCTCGCCGCGCTCCGGGGCGATCTCCAGCTCCGAGCGGGTGGTGGCGGTGATCACCGGTGACGGCCTGAAGACGCTCGACGCCGTCCGCGAGGGCTTCGAGATCGCCGAGATCGAGCCCTCGCTGGAGGCGTTCGAGGCGTCGGTGCTCGACGAGGTGCCCGCGACGACCGCCTAGGCCGGGCGCCCTCGCTAGATTTCCCGCCGATGGCGGTCACGGTGAAGATCCCGGCGCAGCTCCGCGCGGCGACCGACGGCGAGGACGAGCTCGAGGTCGACGGGACCACCGTCGGCGAGGCGCTCGACGCGGTCTTCGCCGCGCACAGCGACCTGCGCGAGCGGATCACCGAGGACGGGACGCTGCGCCGGTTCGTCAACGTCTACGTCTCCGGCGAGGACATCCGCTTCCAGGACGGGCTCGAGACCGAGCTCGCGGACGGCGACGAGGTGACGATCCTGCCCGCCGTCGCCGGTGGCCGGCGTTAGCGAGGGCGCACCGCCGGCCGACGTCCCGGTCGCGATCCTCTGCGGCGGGCGCGGGACCCGCCTGCAGGAGCAGACGCACGCGATCCCGAAGGCGCTGGTCGAGATCGGCGGCAGGCCGATCCTCTGGCACGTGATCCGCATCTACGCCGCGCAGGGGCATCGCCGCTTCCTGCTGCTGACCGGCTACCTCGGCGACCAGGTCGCAGGCGTTCGCCGCCGACCCCGGCGCAGTGGCCGGAGCCGATCGAGATCGAGTGCGTCGACACCGGCCTCGAGACCAACACCGGCGGCCGCGTCGCCCGCGCCGCCGAGCGGCTCGCCGGGCGGGCGCTTCTGCCTCACCTACGCCGACGGCGTCGCCGACATCGACCTCGCCGCCCAGGCTCGCGCGTCCACCAGGAGCTCGGGGCGGTGGCGACGATGACCGTCGTCCGCCCGTACAGCCAGTGGGGGATCGCGCTGATCGACGAGCGGCGAGCGGATCACCGGCTTTCGCGAGAAGCCGCGGCTCGACTACTGGATCAACGGCGGCTTCTTCGTCTGCGAGCCGGCCTTCCTCGACTCGGTCGGCGACGGACTCGCGTGCTCGAGCGCGAGCCGCTCGAGGCGGTCGCCGCCGACCGGGCGTCTCGGCGCCTACCGCCACGAGGGCTTCTGGGACTGCATGGACACCTACAAGGACGCGGTCACGCTCAACGACCTCTGGGAGCGGGCGCGCGCGCCGTGGGCGGTCTGGGAGCGCGCGCGCGTCGAGGCCTGAACTGGGCACGTCGCTGGTCACCGGCGGCCGCGGCTTCGTCGGCGCCTGGCTGGCGCAAGGCGCTGCTCGAGCGCGGCGAGACGGTCGTCTCGTTCGACCGCCGCCGCGCTCGACCGAGCGCCCGTCGACGATCGGGATGCTCGGAATCGAGGACGAGCTGGTCCAGGTCGAGGGCGACCTCACCGACGCCGACGCGGTCTCGCGGGTGCTCGCCGAGCACCGGGTCGACACCGTCTTCCACCTCGCCGCGGAGACGATCGTCGGCACCGTCCAGGCGTCGCCGGTGCGGGGCTTCGAGTCCAACGTGCGCGGCACCTGGACCGTGCTCGAGGCCTGCCGCGAGCGCGAGGTCGAGCGGGTCGTCGTCGCCTCCTCCGACAAGGCCTACGGCGCCCACGACGAGCTTCCGTACCGCGAGGACTTCGCGCTGCGGCCGACCGCCCCGTACGAGGCCTCGAAGGCCGCCGCGGACCTGATCGCGCGCAGCTACTGGCACTCCTACGGCCTGCCGGTCGCGGTGACCCGGTTCGCGAACATCTACGGCGGCGGCGACCTCAACTTCTCGCGCCTGATCCCGGAGGCGGTCAGCGCCGCGATCGACGGCCGGGCGCCGGTGCTGCGCTCCGACGGCTCGCCCGAGCGCGACTTCCTCTACGTCGAGGACGCGGCCGCGGCCTACCTGGCGATCGCCGACGAACCTCGACCGCGACGAGGTCCGCGGCGAGGCCTTCAACGCCGGCGGCGGGCGGCGCACGCGGTCGGCGACGTGGTCGCGATGATCGCCGGCTGGCCGGCACCGGGTCGAGCCCGAGATCCGCGGGCACCGGCAACCCGGCGGGCGAGATCGACCGCCAGTACGTCGACCCGACGAAGCTCCGCGAGCGCGTCGGCTGGAAGCCCTCGATCGAGCTCGAGGAGGGCCTGCGCCGGACGATCGAGTGGTACCGGGCGCACCCGGAGGCTCGCCCGGCGCGGTGAGCGGCCCGGCGGGTCGGCCCGGTCAGCGGCCCTCCAGCTGCTCCTCGCGAGCCTCCAGCCGCTCCTCCCGGGCCTCGGCGCGCTCCTTCGCGACCGCCTCCCGGGCCTCGAGCTCGGCGGTGCTCGTCGGCCCGAGCTTCGCCGTCACCACGACGATCGCGATCGCGACGATCACGACCGCGACCGCAAGCGAGCCGATGAGCTGAGCGCCGTGCGGGCCGAGGCGCTCCATCTCAGTCGATGAGGAAGTCGCCGGCGGAGGTCGCCCAGGTGAGCGCGAACAGAACGAACACCGTCGTCCCAAGATAGGGCAGCATGCCGCCGAGGCCGTGCCACCAGCGGACGACGACGATCTTGAGCGCCAGCGCGACCAGGAGGGCGGTGCCGGCGACGACGTGCAGGCTCGAATCTTCCTCGGCCTCGAAGCCGTAGAACGAGACGCACATCGTCGCGACCAGGAATGCGATCGCGACGATCGAGTCGCCGACGGTCCGATGCGCGCGCCCGGCGACGCCCCCGTCGAGAAACGGCGGCCGCAGCCTGCCGTAGGCGATCGCGATCAGCGTGAGCTGGTAGACGGCGAGCACGGTGACCACGGTCGCCAGCACGACCTTGACCTCGGTGACGTTGCCGCGCGTGATCGTCTCGAACAGGTCCTCGATGCCCGCCTCCCGCGTCGCTACGCGCCCGGCAGGATTCGAACCTGCGGCTTCTCGCTCCGGAGGCGAGCGCTCTATCCACTGAGCTACGGGCGCTCGAAGCGGTCAGTGTAGGGCCGGGCGGGACGTCCGGCCCGACGATCCGCGTCCGTCGCGTCATCGGTGCGCCGCGCCCGACTACGGTTCGCCGCATGGACATGGACCTGGTCTTCCTCGGCACCGGCGGCTCGGTGCCGACCGCGCGGCGCTCGACCGCCTGCCTGCTGGCGCGGGTCGGCGGCGACCGGCTGCTGTTCGACTGCGGCGAGGGCTCGCAGCGCCAGATGCAGCGCTCGACCGGGTTCGTGCAGGTCGACGAGATCTACGTCACCCATCTGCACGCCGACCACTACCTCGGGATCCCCGGGCTGCTGAAGACCTACGACCTCAACGGCCGCGAGCGCGAGCTGCGGGTGATCGGGCCGCCGGGCCTCTTCGACCTGTTCAAGGCGCTGCGGCGGATCTTCGGCCGGCTCGCCTACGAGGTCGACCTGATCGAGCTCGAGCCCGGCGAGGCGGTGCGCCACGACGGCTACGAGGTGCGCTCGTTCGAGGTCGAGCACCGGATGCGCGCCTACGGCTACGCGCTGGTCGAGGACGAGCGGCCCGGGCGCTTCGACCCGCAGGAGGCGGAGCGCCTCGGGGTCGCGGCGGGCCCGGACTTCAAGCGCCTGCAGGACGGCAGCGTGGTCGAGGGCAGCGCCGGCCCGGTCGGGCCCGACCAGGTGATGGGGGAGGCGCGGGCCGGGCGCAAGATCGTGATCAGCGGCGACAGCGCTCCGTGCGAGATGACCCGGGTCGCCGCGCACGAGGCACAGCTGCTCGTCCACGACTCGAGCTTCGCCGACGAGGAGACGACCCGCGCCGCCGAGACCGGCCACTCGACCGGCCGCCAGGCGGCCGAGCTCGCCGCCGAGGCGGGCGTCGACCTGCTCGCCCTGGTCCACATCTCGACGCGCTACGACGTCCGCGCGGTGCTGGCCGAGGCCCAGCAGGCGTTCGACCGTGCGTTCGCGCCGCGCGATTTCGACCTGGTCGAGATCCCGTTTCCCGAGCGGGGCGAGCCGCGCCTGGTCGAGAACGGCGCCCGCGAGCGCCCCGACGCTGCGGCGGCCGTCGCAGCGCCGGCGGAAGCGGCCGGCGCCTGATGCTCGACGAGCGCCTCGCCCGCCATCTGCACGTCGAGTCGCTTCGCCACCGCGACCTCCATCCCGAGCACGATCCGCACGTGCTGTTCCAGGCCTCGACGATCGGCGCCCTGCTCGAGGGCGCCTTCGACGGCGACGTCACCTTCGCCGAGCTCGCCGAGCACGGCGACCTCGGGCTCGGGACCCTGAACGCGCTCGACGGCGAGATGATCGCGCTCGACGGCCGCTTCTACCGCGCCGACGTCGACGGCCTGATCGAGGAGATCTCGCCGAGCGAGCGGACGCCGTTCGCCGCGATGGCCTGGTTCGAGCCGTCGCTCGAGCGGACGATCCAGGGGCCGATCTCCTACGAGCGGATGCTGGGCGAGCTCGACGCGGTCGCCGCCGACCCGGATGCCTGCTGCGCCCTCCGCATCGACGGCGAGTTCGAGCGCGTGCGCGCACGCTCGGTCCCGCGCCAGTACCCGCCCTACCGGCCGCTGGCGGAGGTGGTGGCCGAGCAGCACGTGTTCGAGCTCGGCCCGGTCGACGGGGACCGTGGTCGGGTTTCGGTTCCCCGACTACGCCCGCGGGCTCGAGGTCGAGGGGTACCACCTGCACTTCATCAGCACCGATCGCGAGCGCGGCGGGCACGTGCTCGACTGCCGGCCGCAGCACGCGGTCGCCCGGCTCGACCTCTCGGGCGAGCTGCACGTCGAGTTGCCGCCCGGGGTCGAGCTCGACTCCGCCGAGCTCGACGACGCCACCGCCGCGGCGCTCGAGGCCGCCGAGCGCTAGATGCGTGGTTCAGCGGCGATCGCGACCGCGGTTCCCGGATGCCTCGCCGGGACGACCCGCCCGCGCCGCTAGCCCAGGGGCGCGACGTGGTCGGCGATCGAGTAGGCGAGCGCCGCGGCCTGGTCCTCCTGGAGGAAGTGCTTGGCCGGCAGCAGGACGACCTCGTCGACGCCGAGCACTCGCTGGACCCCCGCCATGTGATCGAGGCCGAGCGCCGGGTCGCGCTCGCCCCAGATGATCCGCGCCGGATAGGGACGCTCGGCGAGGCCCTCCCAGAGCAGCCGTTGCTTTGCCTCCGTGAGCTCGAAGCCGCGCATGATCTCCAGGAAGGCCCGTCCGCGGTCGACGCGCATCAGGAGCTCGCGGTAGGCGTAGATCTCGGCGGTCGACATCGCCGAGCGATCGCCGAGCCCCTGGAGGCGGAACAGCGCCGCGAACAACGGCGCCGGGGTCGCGCGCAGCCACAGCTCGCCCAGCCCCGTGATCGCTGAACGGCCGCATCGTCCACGGCGGGTGAAAGGTCGCCGGCGTGAGATCGGTGTTCAGGGTCGTCAGCGAGAGCACCCGATCGGGGTTGCGGACCGCCCACTCGCAGCCGATCGGGCCGCCGATGTCGTGGACGACGAGATGACAGCGCTCGAGCTCGAGCGCGTCGATCGCCTCGCCCAGCCAGCGCGCGAGCCCCGACCACGAGTAGTCGAACTGCCGTGGGCGGTCGGCGAGACCGAGCCCGGGGAAGTCGAGCGCGATCGCGCGCAATCCCTGGTCGGCGAGCCTCGGGATCACCTTGCGATACAGAAACGAGCTCGCCGGCACGCCGTGGACCAGGACGACGTTCGGGCCCTCGCCCTGCTCGCGGACGAAGCTGCGCACGCCGCCCGCCTCGAACCGGCGCCCGGCGGCACTGTGGATGTCGATCACCTGGGCGACCTCGGCCTTCACACCGATCATCATTACCGGTGGCGACGCTGCCGGGCGGAGCACCGCCTGGGGCCGGGGCGCCGTCCGGCTTCCGACTGCGCGGCTGGTAATCTCGCTCGGACGGTTCCTTTAACCCGGTCCGGAGAGGCCAGGAAGGGGCGCGCATGGAAAACCAGCCCGAACGGGTTGTCCTCGATCGCGACGATCTGCGCCGCACGCTCGTGCGGATCGCGCACGAGATCGTCGAGAAGAACCCCGGCCCTGTGCCTGACCCGGGCGGCGGACGCGAAGCGGAGCAGCCGCCGGGCCTCGCTCTGGTCGGGATCCACACCCGCGGCGCGGTGCTCGCCCGGCGCCTGCACGCCCTGGTCGGCGAGCTGACCGGCTCCGAGGTGCCGCTGGGCGACCTCGACATCTCCTTCTATCGCGACGACCTGCCCGGGCGGGAGCCGTCGGGCCAGCCGGTCGTGCACAGCTCGCACCTCGATTTCGAGCTCGACGGCCGCACCGTCGTCCTCGTCGACGACGTGATCTTCACCGGCCGCACCGTCCGGGCCGCGATCGACGCCCTGTTCGACTACGGGCGGCCCGAGCGCGTGCAGCTCGCGGTGCTCGCCGACCGCGGACACCGCGAGCTGCCGATCCGGCCCGATTACGTCGGCAAGAACCTGCCGACCGCGCGCGACGAGCGCGTCTTCGTGCGGCTCGAGGAGACCGACGAGCTCGACGAGGTGGCGATCGAGCAGGTGCCGAAACCGGCGGCGGCGCGAGGTGCCGCAACGATGAGGCACCTGCTCTCGATCGAGGACCTCGAGCGCGCCGACGTCGAACGGATCATGGCTCGGGCGGCGAGCTTCGCCGAGGTCGGCAGGCGCGAGATCAAGAAGGTGCCGACCCTGCGCGGACGCACCGTCGTCAGCCTCTTCTACGAGTCGAGCACCCGCACGAGCTCGTCGTTCGAGCTCGCCGCCAAGCGACTCTCGGCCGACGTGGTCTCGGTCAAGTCGAGCGGCTCCTCGGTCGACAAGGGCGAGTCGCTCAAGGACACGATCGCGACCCTCTCCGCCTACGCGCCGGAGGCGATCGTGATCCGCCATCCCCACGCCGGCGCGGCGAAGCTGGTCAGCGGCTGGACCGACGCCGGCGTCGTCAACGCCGGCGACGGCAAGCACGAGCACCCGAGCCAGGCGCTGCTCGACGCCTACACGCTGCTCGACCGGTTCGGCGCTCTCGAAGGCCGCGACCGCACCGACCTCGACGGCAAGCGGATCTGGATCGTCGGCGACGTCCTCCACAGCCGCGTCGCCCGCTCCTGCGCGCTCTGCTTCCGGCTGATGGGGGCCGAGGTCACCGTCTGCGGCCCTCCGACCCTGATCCCGCGCGGGATCGAGGCCGCGCTCGGCGTCGAGGTCGCCTACACGCTCGACCGGCTCGGCGAGGCGGACGTCGTCTACGCGCTGCGGATGCAGCGTGAGCGCATGGACGACACCTTCGTGCCGTCGATCCGCGAGTACGCGGTCAACTACCAGATCGACTCGCGCCGGCTCGGTCCGCGACAGCTGCTCATGCACCCCGGGCCCGTCAACCGAGGGGTCGAGCTCTCGCCCGAGGTGATCGACGGCCCGGCGTCGCTGATCACGTCGCAGGTCGAGAGCGGCCTGGTCGTGAGGATGGCGGTCCTCTACGAGCTGCTCGCCGACCGCGGGGCCGCCGCGCGGCGTCGACAACGCCGGCGAGCTCCCCGCTCCGACCCCGATCGGCGAGCCCGCCTAGTGTCGGCGCGACGCCCGATCTCGTCCCTCGATTGGCGCGGGACCGACGAGGAGCCGGCAACCTCGCTCGTGATTCGCGGCGCCCGGGTGGTGGAGCCGCGCGAGGGCATCGACGCCGTCCGTGACGTCGTCGTCCGCGGGGGCGAGATCGCCGAGCTGCTCGAGGGCGGCAAGGGCGATGCCGACGGGGCGGAGGTGATCGAGGCCGAGGGGCTGGCGCTGTTCCCCGCCTTCTTCGACCCGCACGTCCACCTCCGCACCCCGGGGCGGGAGGACGAGGAGGACGTCGAGACCGGGTCGCGCGCGGCCGCCGCCGGGGGCTTCTGCGGGCTGGTGGCGATGGCCAACACGGACCCGCCCGTTGACAGCGCGGCCGACGTCGCCGCCCTGCGCGAGCGGGCGCGCGAGCAGGCCGCGGTGCCGACCGGCTTCGTCGCCACGGTGACCAAGGGGATGCAGGGGCTCGAGCTGAGCGAGATGAGCGACCTCGCCGAGGCCGGCGCCGTCGGCTTCTCCGACGACGGGCTGCCGATCCGAAGCGCCCGGGTCATGCGCCGCGCGCTGCAGTACCAGCGCCTGGTGGAGCTGCCGATCGCCCTGCACGAGGAGGACCCAGAGCTCTCGGCCGGGGGCTCGATGCACGAGGGCGAGGTCTCGGCCGCGCTCGGGATCGCCGGCGTGCCCTCGGTCTCCGAGTCCACGATGATCGCCCGCGACTGCGCCCTCGCCACCTTCGAGCAGGCGCGGATCCACGTCCAGCACCTCTCGGCCGGGGAGTCGGTGGCGGTGATCGAGCAGGCGAAGTCCCTCGGGGTCGAGGTCAGCGCCGAGGCGACGCCGCACCACCTGACGCTTACCGACGAGGAGGTCCGCAGCCTCGATTCGCGGTTCAAGATGAACCCGCCGCTGCGCGCCGAGGCCGATCGCCAGGCGCTGATCGAGGGCATCCGCTCAGGCGCGATCGACTGCATCGCGACCGATCACGCACCGCATGCATCGAACGAGAAGGAGGTCCCGTTCGAGCAGGCCGCGATGGGAGTCACGGGACTCGAGACCGCGTTCTCGGCCCTCTACACCGAGCTCGTCGTCCCCGGCGTGCTCGACCTCGCGACCGTGGTCGAGCGCCTGGGCGGCGGCGCCGAGCCGCTCGGCTTCGAGGCGCCGCGAATCGCCCCCGGCACGGAGGCGAACCTGACCCTGTGCGACCTCGACGCCGAGTGGGAGGCCGGGGGCCGAGGGCTGGGAGAGCCGCTCGGACAACTCCTGCTTCGCCGGCCGGCGGCTGCGCGGCCGCGTGCTGATCACGGTCGCCGCCGGCCGGGTCGCCTACCGGCAGCGAAGCTTCGCCCTGGGGGTCGCGTGAAGCTCGACCCGGAGCGGGCGGTGCTGGTCGTGATCGACGTCCAGGAGGCGTTTCGCAAGGCGCTGCCGGACTTCGACGCGGTCGCCGGCGCGAGCGCGACGCTGGTCCGCGGCGCGGCGGCGATCGGGATCCCGATGGTCGTCACCGAGCAGTACCCGAGCGGGCTCGGCGAAACGGTGCCGGAGGTCGCCGAGCACCTGCCCGAGGAGGCGACCCGGCTCGACAAGGTGCGATTCTCGGCCGCCGAGGCCGAGGGGTTCGAGCTCGGCGAGCGCGACCAGGCGCTCGTCTGCGGGATCGAGGCCCACGTCTGCGTCAACCAGACGGTCCTCGACCTGATCGACGAGGACGTCGAGGTCCACGTCGCCGCCGACGCGGTCGGGTCGCGGACCGACGCGAACCGCGAGCTCGGGCTGGCGAAGATGGAGCGCTCGGGGGCGCTCCTGACCAGCGTCGAGATGGCGCTGTTCGAGCTCCTGGGCGGCTCCGACGCCGATGCCTTCAAGCAGGTCCAGGCGCTGGTCAAGTGACCGAGCAACGGCAACGAGCAACGGGCAACGAGACGGCTACGTCCTGCTCGAGGACGGAACGCGCTTCGACGGTGAGCTCTGCGGCGCAGGCTGCCGGCTCGCCCTCGGCGAGGTCGTCTTCAACACCTCGATCACCGGCTACCAGGAGGCGGTCACCGACCCCAGCTACGCGGGCCAGATCCTCACCTTCACCTATCCGCTGGTCGGCAACTACGGAGTCTGCGCCCCGGCGATGGAGTCAGACCGCGTCCACGCGCGTGCCGTGATCATGCGCGAGGCCAAGAACGGCGAGGCCTCCGCCGACGCCGAGGGCGGCTGGCTCGACTGGCTCGACGCCTGCGGGGTGCCCGCGATCAGCGGCGTCGACACCCGCACGCTCGTGCGCCGGATCCGTGATCGGGGCGCGATGCGCGGCGGGATCTTCTCCGCCGAGATGGCCGACGCCGAGGCCCGCGAGCGGATCGCCGCCGAGCCCGCGATGGCCGGCGCCGACCTCGCCCGTGGCGTCAGCCCCGAGCAACCGATCGAGCTCGACGGCGACGGCCCGCACGTGGTCGCCCTCGACACCGGGATCAAGCTCAGCATCATTCGCCAGTTCCGCGAGCGGGGGGCGCGGATGACGCTGCTGCCCTGCTCGGCCGCAGCCGACGAGGTGCTCGCCCGCGAGCCCGACCTGGTGTTCCTCGCCAACGGCCCGGGAGACCCGGCGGCGCTCGACTACGTCGTCGGCACCGTCCGCGAGCTGGTGGGCGAGAGGCCTGTGGTCGGCATCTGCCTCGGCCACCAGCTGCTGTGCCGCGCGGTGGGGCTCGAGACGTTCAAGCTCCCGTTCGGCCATCGCGGCGCCAACCACCCGGTCAAGGACCTCGAGAGCGGCAAGATCGACATCACCTCCCAGAACCACGGTTTCGCCGTCCGCCCGCCCGGCGGCGGCGAGACGATCGAGACCGACGAGCCGGTTCGCTGGGAGACCGATTTCGGCGCCGCCGAGCTCACCCACCTGAACCTCTATGACCGCACGGTCGAGGGGCTGGCGCTCAGGGACGTGCCCGGCTGCACGGTCCAGTACCACCCCGAGGCCGGCCCGGGACCGCACGACGCGCGCTACCTGTTCGACCGCTTCCTGGAGCTGGCGGTCTGATGCCTCGCCGCGACGACATCTCCAAGATCATGCTGATCGGCTCCGGGCCGATCGTGATCGGGCAGGCCGCGGAGTTCGACTACTCGGGCGTCCAGGCGTGCAAGGTGCTGCTCGCGGACGGCTACGAGGTCGTGCTCGTGAACTCGAACCCGGCGACGATCATGACCGATCCGGAGTTCGCCGATCGCACGTACGTCGAGCCGCTCTTGCCCGAGAGCGTCGCCAGGATCATCGAACGCGAGCGCCCCGACGCGCTGCTGCCGACGCTCGGCGGCCAGACGGCGCTCAACCTCGCCAAGGCGCTCCACGACGACGGCACGCTCGAGCGCTTCGGGGTCGAGCTGATCGGCGCCGACTACGAGGCGATCCACCGGGCCGAGGACCGCGAGGCGTTTCGGGAGACGATGGCGACGGCCGGCCTGCGGGTGCCGTGGTCGGTGATCGTCGGCTCGGTCGGGGAGGTCGAGCGAGGGCTCGCCGCCGGCGAGATCGAGCTGCCCGCGATCGTCCGCCCGGCGTTCACCCTCGGCGGTCAGGGCGGGGGAGTGGGGCAGACCGATACCGAGCTGCTCGGCGTCGTCTCCGAGGGCCTCGCGGCGAGCCCGATCAACCAGGTCCTGGTCGAGGAGTCGGTGCTCGGGTGGGGGGAGTTCGAGCTGGAGGTGATGCGCGACGGAAACGACAACGTGGTCATCATCTGCTCGATCGAGAACGTCGACCCGATGGGAGTGCACACCGGTGACTCGGTGACGATCGCGCCGGCGCAGACGCTCACGGACCCGCTCTACCAGGAGCTTCGCGACCAGGCCATCCGGGTGATCCGCGCGGTCGGCGTCGAGACCGGCGGCTCCAACGTGCAGTTCGGCGTCAACCCGCGGACCGGCGAGATCGTCGTGATCGAGATGAACCCGCGGGTCTCGCGCTCCTCGGCCCTGGCGTCGAAGGCGACCGGCTTTCCGATCGCGAAGATCGCCGCCAAGCTCGCGGTCGGCTACGCGCTCGAGGAGATCGACAACGACATCACCGGGGTTACGCCGGCCTCGTTCGAGCCGACGATCGACTACGTGGTCACCAAGGTGCCCCGCTTCGCGTTCGAGAAGTTCCCGGGCGCCGAGGGCGAGCTGACCACCCACATGAAGTCGGTCGGCGAGGCGATGGCGATCGGCCGCACCTTCCGCGAGTCGTTCGCGAAGGCGATGCGCTCGCGCGAGCTCGACTCCGAGCCCGAGCTGCCGGAATCCGACGAGATGCTGCTCGAGCTCTTGAAGACGCCGCGCGCGGACCGCTTCGACCTGATCGCGGAGGCGTTTCGCCGCGGGGCGACGATCGACGAGATCGGCTCGCGCACCGCGATCGACCCGTGGTTCCTCGCCGAGCTGCGAGCGCTGGCGGACGACGGGGACGGCACCGAAGGGCTCGAGCGCACGTTTCGCTCGGTCGACACCTGCGCCGCCGAGTTCGAGGCGCGCACCCCTTACTACTACTCGGGCCACGAGCGGCCGAGCAACGAGCAACGAGCAACGAGCAACTTCTTGACCGGCGAAGTCCGGCGCGGCGACCGCGAATCGGTCGTCATCCTCGGCTCGGGCCCGAACCGGATCGGTCAGGGGATCGAGTTCGATTACTGCTGCGTGCACGCGGCGATGACCGTGCGCGAGTCGGGTCGCGACGCGGTGATGATCAACTGCAACCCGGAGACCGTCTCCACCGACTACGACACCTCGGATCGCCTCTACTTCGAGCCGCTGACGGTCGCCGACGTGCTCGCCGTGATCGAGGTCGAGCGCCCGCAGGGGGTGATCGTCCAGTTCGGGGGACAGACCCCGCTGCGACTGGCGAAGGCGCTCCAGGAGGCCGGGGTCAACCTGCTCGGCACGCCGGTCGACGCGATCGACCTCGCCGAGGACCGCGGGCGCTTCGGGGCCCTGCTGCGCCGGCTCGAGATCGCGCATCCTCCGTACGGGACGGCGCACTCGGCCGAGGAGGCGGCGATGATCGCCGAGGACGTCGGCTTCCCGCTCCTGGTGCGGCCGTCCTACGTGCTCGGCGGCCGCGCGATGGAGATCTGCTACTCGCCCGCCGGCCTCAGCGAGTACCTCGAGCGCCACGTGAAGGCCGACCAGGAACATCCGCTGCTCCTCGACCGCTTTCTCGAGGACGCGATCGAGGTCGACGTCGACGCGCTCTGCGACGGCGAGACCTGCGTCGTCGCCGGCGTGATGCAGCACGTCGAGGAGGCCGGCGTGCACTCAGGCGACTCCGCCTGCGTGATCCCGCCGATGAGCCTCGGCGAGGGGATGCTCACCGAGATCGAGGAGACGACGCGGCGGCTGGCGCTCGAGCTCGGGGTCGTCGGGTTGATCAACATCCAGTACGCGGTCGCCGGCGGGCGCCTGTTCGTGATCGAGGCGAACCCGCGGGCGTCACGGACGGTGCCGTTCGTCTCCAAGGCGATCGGCGCGCCGCTGGCCAAGCTCGCCTGCCGGTTGATGCTCGGCGAGGCGCTGAGCGAGATCGAGCTGCCGACGATGCACAACGGCCACGTCTCGGTCAAGGAGGCCGTGCTGCCGTTCGCGCGCTTCGCCGGCGCCGACGCGGTGCTCGGCCCGGAGATGAAGTCGACCGGGGAGGTGATGGGCATCGCCGAGGACTTCCCGACCGCATTCGGCAAGGCGCAGGCCGCGGCCGGGGTCTCGCTCCCCGAGTCGGGGACCGTGTTCTTCAGCGTCACCGATGCCGACAAGGCCGCCGCGACCGGGCTCGCGCTGCGCTTTCACGACGCCGGCTTCCAGATCATCGCCACCCGGGGGACCGCCCAGGCGATCCGGCGGATGGGAATCCCGGTCGAGGCGATCAACAAGATCGCCGAGGGGTCACCGCACGTCGTCGATTACATCCGCAACGAGCAGGTCGACATGGTGATCAACACGCCGACCGGCAGCGGAGCCCGTTCGGACGGCTACGAGATCCGGTCCGCGGCGGTGCGCCAGGGGATCCCCTGCATCACCACGATGACCGGCGCCACGGCGGCGTCGCGGGCGATCGTCGCGGGGCGTGAGGCCGCCGACCAGCCCGTCTCGCTCCAGGAGCTCCACGGGATGGAGCCCGCGGTCGGCAGCCGGCTCGCGCCGGACGGCGCGTGACCGAGCGGGTGCTCGCCCCGGTCGGGCGGCGGCGCTGCGAGGTGGTCGCCGGCGTGAGCAGCGGCGGTTACCGGATCATCTCGGCCCTCGATCGGGAGGGCCCCGAGCCACGGGCGGGCCAGTTCTACATGCTCTCCGCGGACGGCTGGGGCGGACGCGCCGGGCGCCCCTACCTGCCGCGGGCGTTCTCGGTCGCCGAGGCAGAGGCCGGCACGGAAGGGGTCAGGCTCGACTTCCTGCTCGAGGCGGTCGGCCCCGGCACGGCGATCCTGGGGGCGCTCGAGGCGGGCGACGCCCTGGAGCTCACCGGCCCGCTCGGCAGACCGTTCTCCGAGCCCGCGGAGCTCGCCCCGGGGGCCGCCGGGGCGGTCCTGGTCGGGGGCGGGATCGGGATCGCCCCGCTGGCGATCCTGCGGCGCGAGCTCGCCGAGCGAGGGGTCCCGCAGCGGGTGCTCCTCGGATTTCGCGACCGGGCCCATGCCGGCGGGCTCGAGCTGTTTCGCTGCTCGGAGGTGCGGACCGCCTCAGAGGACGGGCACACCGGCCACCAGGGCTACGTCACCGACCTGCTCTCGGTGGTGCTCGAGGGTGACGACGCGGCCACGGCCGCGGTCTACGCCTGCGGGCCGCCGGCGATGCTGGAGGCGGTCCGGGTGCTCTGCGAGCGGCGCGAGCTACCTGCCGAGCTGGCGATGGAGACGCCGATGGCGTGTGGGTTCGGCGCGTGCTTCGGCTGCGCGGTGCCGATCCGCGCCGGCGGCTACATCCGCCTCTGCGTCGACGGCCCGACCGTCAACGCTGCCGATTTGGATTCAGCGCTCGTGGCGGGGTCGGGACATTGATGCGCGCTGCTCGCGGACTCGCTGCTCGTCGACTCAGGTGCGCTCGGACGCGTCGATCTGTCTCAAGCTCTGCGGCATCGCGCTCGCGCACCCGATCCTCAACGGCTCCGGGACGTTCGACGCGATCGCCGCCCGGCGGGCGTTCGGCGAGTCGCTGCGCGAGCGGTTTCCGTTCAGCCTCTTCGTCTCGAAGACGATCACCCTCGAGCCCCGGGCCGGCAACGCGCCTCCGCGCCTCTACGAGACGCCGGCCGGGATGGTGAACTCGATCGGGCTCCCGAACAAGGGGCTCGAGGGCTTTCTGGCACAGGATCTGCCGGAGCTCGCGCGCTTGCCGGTCCCGCTCTGCGTCTCGGTGATGGCGCCGAGCCGCGACGGCTTCGCGACCCTCGTCGAGCGCATCGGCGGCCGCGAGGAGGTCGCGGCGATCGAGCTCAACGTCTCCTGTCCAAACGTCAAGTCCGGGCTGATCGTCGGCGAGCAGCCGGCCGAGACCCTGGCCCTGGTCGGGGCCCTGCGCCCGCTGACCGAGAAGCCGCTGATTGTCAAGCTGACGCCCAACTGCGCGGACCCCGCGGCGGTCGCGGCGGCGGCCGCCGACGGGGGCGCCGACGGCGTTTCGCTGATCAACACCCTGCGCGCCACCGGGATCGACCCGGCGACCCTGCGGCCGTGGCTCGGCGCCGGCAGCGGCGGCCTCTCGGGCCCGGCGGTGCGCCCGGTCGCGCTCGACCAGGTGCGACGGGTCGCCGCGGCGGTCTCGATCCCGGTGATCGGGATGGGCGGGATCGAGACCGGCGCCGATGCGCTCGCGTTCCTGGCCTTGGGAGCGACCGCGGTCGCGGTGGGGACGGCGAGCTTTCGCGATCCGGTGGCGGCGGAGCGGATCCGGGCCGAGCTGGCCGTCGAGCTGGCCGATCGCGGGCTCGACCGCCTGCCGGCGGGTGCGCTCGCGTCGACCTCAACCTGAGGTCGAAGCGAATTTCGCCGAAAACGTGTTCACCCCCCTTGCGCGCCGCCGTGGCGCGGATATACTCGCCGCCGCCGGTGACCCCCGCCTCCGTCGACACGACAGCCGCCGTCCCCGAGAGGTCTCGAGAGCAGCGGATGCGGGCTCTTCAGCGCGCGAACGAGATCCGCTCCGCCCGCGCGCAGCTCAAGCGCGACCTCAAGGGAGGCAAGGCGAAGATCGAGCAGCTTCTGCTCGACCCGCCGGATTACGTGCTCTCGGCGAAGGCCTTCGACATGATCCTCGCGGTTCCCAAGTACGGGCGGGTGAAGGCGAACAAGATCCTCACCCAGTGCCGGATCTCGCCGTCGAAGACGATCGGCGGCCTGTCCGAGCGTCAGCGTGCCGAGCTCGTCCAGTTCCTCCGCCGTTAGGCCGCTGCAAACCGTCGCATTTCGCGGTCCTCGCCCGATCGCCTCGCTCACGTACGCCTCCAGTACGCTCGCTTCGTCGATCGGCCTGCGTCCCGCGACCTCCTCGGTTTTCTAGGGTTTGGAGGAATGGCCAAGGTCTTCGTGATCACCGGCCCGAGCGGGGTGGGGAAGGGGACGTTGATCCGGATCCTGCGGGAGCGGCTGCCCGAGCTCGGCCTGTCGACCTCGGCGACCACGCGGGCGCCGCGGGGGGGCGAGGAGGACGGTCGCGACTACCACTTCCTCTCCGGCGAGGAGTTCGCCGCGCGCGCCGACGCCAACGAGTTCCTCGAGCACGCCTCCTACAGCGGCCACCGCTACGGCACCCTGCGCTCGGAGGTCGAGCGGCGGCTCGCCGCCGGCGAGTCGGTCGTGCTCGAGATCGAGGTCCAGGGGGCACGCCAGGTGCGCGCGGCGATGCCCGAGGCGGTGCTCGTGTTCATCGCCCCGCCGGACCCGACCGCGTTGCGGGCGCGGCTCGAGGGGCGCGGGACCGACGACGCCGAGGCGATCTCCGAGCGCCTGCGAACCGCCGAGATCGAGCTCGACGCACAGCAGGAGTTCGCGCATGTGGTGTGCAACGACGAGGTGGAGCGTGCGGCCGATGAGCTGGAGCGGATCGTGCGTGAGGAGCTGGGCAGTGGTTAGTTGTTGGTTGTTAGTTGTAGGGGACGATCCTGCGGCCTAAGAACTAGAACAACTAACCAACTCGACCTTCTGCGCCAACCCATGCCCTACACTGCGCGCGATGATCAAGCCAAGAGTTGACGAGCTTCTCGAGCGCACCGACAGCCACTACGCCGCCGTGCTGGTCGCGGCCAAGCGCGCGCGGCAGCTGAACAGCTACTACCGCGCGCTCGGCGAGGGCAGCTACGAGGAGTACACGCCGCCGATGGTCGAGACCCAGACCGGCAACTACCTGACGATCGCCCTCGAGGAGCTCTCCCAGGGCAAGCTCGAGTACCGCTACCGCGACCGCGGCTAGCGGCGCTCGCCAACCGCGACGCCCCGCAACCGGGCGCCCGGCATCGCGCCCGCTCGCGCGTACCATCTGCCCATGGCCCGGATCCTGCTCGGGGTGAGCGGCGGCATCGCCGCCTACAAGGCGCTTGAGCTCGCGCGCCTGGCGACCAAGGCCGGCCACGGGGTGCGCGTGCTGATGACCCCGGCGGCCGGGCGATTCGTCGGCGCTGCCTCGTTCGAGGGCATCGTCGGCGCCCCGGTGCTCACCGACGAGTTCGAGCGTGATCCGCTGCGGGGGGCCTTTCCCGGCGACGACCCGCCCTCGCACGACCCGATCGGCCACCTCGAGCTGGTCGCCAACGCCGACGCCATGCTCGTCGCTCCGGCGTCGGCGAACACGATCGCGAAGCTCGCGGCGGGAATCTGCGACTCGATGCTGACCACCTCGTTCCTCGCCTGTACGGCGCCGCGTGCCGTGGCACCGGCGATGAACGACCGCATGTACGGCGCCCCCGCGACCCGGGCGAACCTGGCGACCCTTCGCGAGCGCGGGGTGGTGGTGATCGAGCCCGACTCGGGGGCGCTCGCTTCCCGTGGCGAGCACGGCATCGGCCGGCTGCCCGCGCCCGAGCGCCTGCTGGGCGAGATCGAGGCGATGCTGCCGCCGACCCGGGGCGACTGGGACGGGCTGCGGGTGCTGGTTACCGCGGGCGGGACCAGGGAGCCGATCGACCCCGTCCGCTTCATCGCCAACCGCTCGAGCGGGCGCATGGGCCTCGCCCTGGCCGCCGCCGCGGCCCGGCGCGGCGCCGAGGTCACCCTGGTGGCCGCCAACGTCGCCCTGGCCCCGCCCGCCGGGGTCGAGACGATCCGGGTCGAGACCACCGCCGAGCTCGACCGCGCGGTGCGGTCCGAGTTCGACGCCGCCCACGTCCTGCTCATGGCCGCCGCTCCTGCCGACTTTCGCGCCGCGACGAGCCCGACGGCGAAGATCTCGCGCGAGGACGCGGGCGGCATGGAACTGCGCCTGGAGGCGACCGAGGACATCCTCGCCGGGGTTGCCGCCGTCCGCCGCGAGGGACAGACGCTCGTCGGTTTCGCCGCCGAGACCGGCGCCGAGGCGATCGAGCGCGCGCGGGCGAAGCTCGAGGCAAAGGACGTCGACGCGATCGTCTTCAACGACGTCTCGCGGCCCGAGATCGGCTTCGACTCGCCCGAGAACGAGGTCGTGATCGTCGAGCGCGACGGTGAGCGGGAGATCCCGCAGGCCGCCAAGGAGGCGGTCGCGGAGGCGATCCTCGACCGGGTGGAGGCGATCCGCGAACGAGCCGCCAGCACGCGTTAGCGCGGCCCGTACACTCGAAGAACCGTGCCCGACGACACCTACAAGCTCTACCGCCAGGGCGTCGAGCTGCTCGAGGACGGCAGCTTCGACGAGGCCACCGTGCCGCTGGCGGAGGTCGCCCGCCGAGCGCCGGAGAAGACCTCGGTGCGCGAGGCGCTCGGGCGTGCCTACTTTCGCAACCGCCAGTTCGCCGAGGCGGCGGCCGAGTTCGAGGCCGTGGTCGAGAGCCACCCGGTCGACGACTACGCGCACTTCTGCCTCGGACGGGCGCTGAGCCTGACCGGCGATCGCGACCGGGCCCGGCATCACCTGGCGCTGGCCTCGAACCTGCGGCCCGAGCGCCACGACTACCGGCTCTACCGCGACCGGCTGCGGCGCGCGGGCTGAGCGCCCCGTGCGGGCGCTCGTCCAGCGGGTCGGGCGGGCCGCGGTCCGGACCGGCGGGTCGGAGCTCGCCGCGATCGGCCCCGGGCTGCTGGTGCTGCTCGGCGTGCACGCCGCCGACGGCGAGACCGAGGCCGACCGGCTCGCCGACAAGGTGCGGGCGCTCCGCGTGTTCGACGACGCGGACGGGCGGATGAACGAGCCGCTGGGGGACCGCGAGGTCCTCTGCGTCAGCCAGTTCACCCTCTACGGCGACGCCCGCAAGGGCAATCGGCCGAGCTACACCGCGGCGGCGCGCCCCGAGCTCGCCGAGCCCCTCTACGAGCGCTTCTGCGAGCGGCTCGGCGCGCGCCGGGGTGCCTTCGGCGCCCGGATGGAGGTGGAGCTCGTCAACGACGGCCCGGTGACCCTGCTGCTGGAGGCGTGATCACTGCCCCGATCGAGGGTGCGATGCGGGATCGCGGGGCTATACTGATCGCACCTTCTCAAGTACCCGTACCCTGTGAATGGTGGGCCCGGGCCCACCTTTTTTTTCGCGGTTTCGGCCCGGGAAGGACCTGAGAGACGAGGAGAGACGGAGCAACGTGAGCGACCTGCAGGAGCTTCAGAGCACGATCGAGGAGCGGATCACCCGGTTCGATCCGGGGATCGAGCTGATCGCGGTCGAGCGCCCGGCCGCCGAGACGCTCCGGATCTACATCGACCACCGGGACGGGGTCGACCTGGCGCTTTGCGAGCGCGTCACCGGCGAGCTTCGCGACCTGCTCGAGTCCTATGCGCTCGAGGTCTCCTCGCCGGGCGCCGACCGGCCGCTGACCAAGCCGGAGCACTTCCGCCGGTTTCTCGGGCGCCGGGTCCGGGTGCGGACGAGCGAGGCGATCGGCGGGCGTCGCAACTTCACCGGGACGCTGACCGAGGCCGACGACGAGGGCGTGCTGCTCGACGCCGACGGCTCCGACGTGCGCATCCCGCTGGCCGGCATCCGCCGCTCGAACCTGGTTCCCGAACTCGAAGGAGGTCGCGCTTGAGCCGCGAGATCGTCGAGGCCCTGCACGGCCTCGAGCAAGAGAAGGGCATCGACGCCGAGACGCTCATGGCGGCCCTCGAGGACGCCCTGCTCTCCGCCTACAAGAAGAGCCCGGGGGCGGCCAAGTACGCGCGCGTCGACCTCGATCGCAACACGGCCGACTTCCGGGTCTTCGAGCTGATCCTGCCGCCGGAGCTGGAGGAGAAGCTGCTGGCTCAGGTCGCCGAGGAGCAGGAGCCGACCGTCGACCCCGAGACCGGCGAGCTGCGCGAGCCCGAGGAGCCCGAGCTCGATCCGGAGATCCTCCGGCCCTACGAGGATCAGATCAAGTCGCGCGACGTCACCCCGGACGACTTCGGGCGGATCGCCGCCCAGACCGCCAAGCAGGTGATCCTGCAGCGGATCCGCGAGGCCGAGCGTCAGATGATGTACGACGAGTATCAGGACCGCGTCGGCGAGCTGATCACCGGGATCATTCAGCAGTCCGACAACCGCTACACGCTGGTTCAGCTGCGGGAGCGCGTCGAGGCACTGCTGCCGCGCTCGGAGCAGGTATGGAACGAGCGCTACGACCATGGCATGCGGGTGAAGGCGGTGATCACCGACGTCTCAGCCGAGGGCAAGGGACCGAGCATCGTCGTCAGCCGCCGCAGCCCGGAGCTGATCAAGGAGCTGTTCGAGCTCGAGGTGCCCGAGATCGCCGACGGGCTGGTCGAGATCGTCGGCGTCGCCCGCGAACCCGGCTATCGGTCGAAGATCGCCGTGATCTCGCACGCCGACGGCGTCGACCCGGTCGGCGCCTGCGTCGGCCCGCGCGGGTCGCGCGTGCGCATGGTCGTCTCCGAGCTGAGAGGGGAGAAGATCGACATCATCCCCTACAACGAGGAGCCCGCCCGGTTCGTCGCCAAGGCGCTCTCGCCGGCTCGCGTGCGCGAGGTCCTGGTCGACGACGACACCAAGGAGGCGACCGTGATCGTCCCCGACGACCAGCTCTCGCTGGCGATCGGGCGCGAGGGCCAGAACGCTCGCCTCGCCGCCAAGCTCACCGGCTGGAAGGTGGACATCAAGTCGCAGACCGAGTTCGTTGAGGCCGACGACATCGAGTACGAGCAGGAGGAGCAGGCCGACGGACGCTGTGCGGCGGTGCTCTCGGCGGGCCGCCGGTGCCCGAACGCCGCGCTGGACGGCTCGCGCTATTGCGGCCTGCCGCAGCACCAGGCGCTGGCGCGGTTTGCGACCAACCAGGTGACCGTGCTGGCGCCGCTCAGCGACGAGGAGGTCGCGGTGCTCGCCGATCCGGACGCGGCCGATGCCGACGTGGCGGCGCTGGTCGAGCGCGCCGAGGCGGAGTTCTCCGAGGCCGGGTCCGGCGACGAGCCGGCGGCACCCGAGGCCGAGGTCGAAGCTCCGGCGGAGGAGGCGGGTGCGCCCGACGCGGAGGTCGAAGCTCCGGCGGAGGAGGCGAGTGCCCCCGAGGCGGAGGTCGAAGCGATCGAGGAGGAGGCGGTGGAGGCCGTCCAAGCGGTTGACGGGGAGGAGGCCGAAGCGACCGTGGACGGGGTCGACGGTTCCGAGAGCGAGAGCGACGGCCCGGCCGGCGAGCCCGAGGCCGAAGAGGCGACGGAGGCGCAGCCCTAGGTGGCCCGCAAGCGCGTCCATGAGATCGCCAAGGCACAGGGCCTGACCAGCAAGGAGGTCCTGGCCGCCCTCAACGCCGCCGGCATCGAGGCCAAGGCGGCCGCCTCGAGCGTCGAGGAGGCCGATGCGCTGAAGGCGCTCGAGGCCGCCAACGGCGGTGGCGCAGCCGCCGCGGCCCCGAAGCCGGCCACCGCTGAAGCGACGAAGACGGCGGCGAACGCGCCCGGCGAGGCGGGAAAGCCCGCGCCGGCGGGGGCCAACGGGGGTGACGCCACGTCGAAGCCGGTGCGCCCCGTGCAGCCGGCCGGCGACGGAGCCGGCGGAGGGGGGCAGAAGAAACGGCGCAGAGTGGTGATCGACTCGCAGGCCTCGCGACGCGATCAGATGCAGAGCGCTCCGCCGCGCCGCCCGCCGCGGCGCCGTGGCGGGCGGCGTCGACGGCCGCTGCTCGAGGAGCCGCCGGTGGCGCCGGTGGTCGAGCAGGAGCAGCCGGCGCTCAAGATTCCGTCCGGGGCGACCGTGCGCGAGGTGGCCGAGATCTTCGGTGTCGGCAGCGCCGACGTGATCAAGCAGCTGATGGGGCTGGGGGAGATGGCGACGCTGACGCAGACCCTCTCCGACGAGACGATCGAGGTCCTCGCGGACGCTCTGGACCGCAAGGTCGAGATCGTGAGCGCGGCCGAGGAGGCCGTCGAGGCGCCGGTCTACGACGACGCCGACGAGGACCTCGCCGAGCGCCCGCCGGTGGTCACGATCATGGGCCACGTCGACCACGGCAAGACCTCGCTGCTCGACGCGATCCGCGAGACCGAGGTCGTCGCCGGCGAGGCGGGCGGGATCACCCAGCACATCGGCGCCTATCAGGTGCACCAGAACGACAAGACGATCAGCTTCATCGACACCCCCGGCCACGCGGCGTTCACCGCGATGCGAGCCCGGGGCGCCGACGTCACCGACATCGTCGTCGTGGTGGTCGCCGCCGATGACGGGGTGATGCCGCAGACGGTCGAGGCGATCGACCACGCGCGAGCCGCTGACGTGCCGATCCTGGTCGCGATCAACAAGATCGACCTCGAAGGCGCCAACCCCGACAAGGTCAAGGGCGAGCTCGCCAACCACGACCTCAGCCCCGAGGACTGGGGAGGCGACACGATCTTCATCAACGTCTCGGCGAAGACGCACGAGAACCTCGACGAGCTGCTCGAGAACATCCTCCTCGTCGCCGAGATCGAGGAGCTGAAGGCGAACCCGGACGCGCCCGCGTCGGGCTCGGTGATCGAGTCCCACCTCGACCCCGGCCGCGGCCCGGTCGCGACCGTGCTGGTCCAGCGCGGCACCCTCCACGTCGGCGACTCGCTGGTCGCCGGCTCGCAGTGGGGCAAGGTCCGGGCGATGCAGGACCACACCGGCGCCCGCCTCAAGGAGGCGAAGCCGGGCGACCCGGTCGAGGTGCTCGGCTTCGAGGGCGTGTGCGAGGCGGGGGAGCACGTCGAGGTGGTCGAGAACGACCGCCGCGCCCGCCAGCTCGCGCAGGAGCGGTCAACGAGGCTGAAGTCCGAGCAGCTCGCGCGCCGCCAGGCCCGCAGGCTCAGCCTCGACGAGGTCTTCGCCAAGGCCAAGGAGGGCGAGATCAACGAGCTCAACATCGTCCTCAAGGGCGACGTGTCAGGCTCGCTCGAGGCGCTTCAGGACGAGATCGCGAAGCTGCCCCAGGACGAGATCGTCGTCAACGTGATCCGCGCCGGCGCCGGCGGCATCAACGAGTCCGACGTGATGCTCGCCGCCGCCTCTGACGCGGTGATCATCGGCTTCAACGTGCGCCCGCTCGCCGACGCCCGCCGCGCCGCCGAGCAGGAGGGGGTCGAGATCCGGACCTACTCGGTGATCTACAAGGTGACCGAGGAGCTCCGCGCCGCGATGGAGGGCATGCTGGCCCCGGAGGAGGTCGAGGAGGCGGTCGGCCAGGCCGAGGTCCTGGAGCTGTTCAAGGCCTCGCGCGTGGGCACGATCGCCGGCTGCTCGGTCACGGACGGCAAGCTCGTCCGCGGCGCCGAGGTGCGCCTGGTGCGCGACGGGACCGTCGCCTGGACCGGCAGGATCGGCTCGCTGCGGCGGTTCAAGGACGATGTGAGCGAGGTCGAGGCGGGCCTCGAGTGCGGCGTCGTGCTCGAGGGCTTCCAGGACGTCAAGGTCGGCGACGTGATTGAGGCCTTCGAGACCAAGCAGGTCGAGAAGACACTCGAGTAGCGAGAAGCGGCCTCTCGAGGGGCCGCGGCCGGTGCGGGGCGTTTACGGGGCTGGGTAGGGGAGGGTTGCGCGGATGGGTGTCGCGGACTGCACCGCGCTCCCGCGATCCGCGCGACGGTCGTGCGGTTGACGTCGCTATGCGGGGTAAACGACGCCGATCGTCGCCGGGACGCGGACGCGTGTGCCGGGATTGAGTCCATCGCCTACCCAGCCGGGCGCGGCACCGTGCGCAACCCAGCCAATCCCGGTCGCCGCCCTCCGATCCTACGCTCCACGGAGCCCACACATGCCCCAGCACCCCACCACCTACATCTCGCTGACCGAGATCCAACTCGATCTCCGGGACGCCGGGAGCCTCAAGGAGAAGCGCAAGACCGTCAGCTCGCTGAAGGCGCAGGTGCGCCAGCGGTTCGTTGCCGCGATCGCCGAGACCGGCGCTCAGGACGACCGCCGCCGGGCGGTGCTTCTGTGCGGGCTCGTGGGCGGTGCGGAGGTGCGCGAGCGAGCCTCGGAGCTGGAGCGCTTCGTCGAGGCGCGTTGTCCAGACCGGTGCACGTTCGAGCGCCACGTTCTCACCCTGGACGACGTCCGCCACTAGGCGCTCCGCAACCGGCCTGCTATATCAGGATCCCCTGTTATTTTGACCTGCGTATGGCCGGTGGCGACCGAATGCGCCGAATCGATGAGGTCATGCGCAAGGTGATCGGCTCGGCGATCGCCAGCGACCTGGAGGATCCTCGGATCGGATTCGTGACCGTGACCTCGGTGGAGACCAGCCCGGACCTGCGCTCGGCCCGCGTCTACGTCAGCGTGCTCGGCGACGAGCAGGAGCGCGAGCGGACCCTGGCGGCGCTCGCCTCCTCGCACGGCAAGCTCCAGGCGGCGATCGCGCGCGAGGTCCGGATCAAGCACACGCCGACGCTCAAGTTCCACTACGACGAGAGCCTCGAGCGCGCGATCCGGGTCAGCCGGCTGCTCGAGGACGAGCACGGATGAGCGATCCGACCGCGACCCTCGCCTCCGACCTCGACCGGGTCGTCGACGAGCTGCGGGCCGGCGACCGATTCCTGCTCACGAGCCATGAGGGGCCCGACGGCGACGCCCTCGGCTCGCTCCTGGCGATGCACCACGTGCTCGAGCAGCTCGGCAAGGACTCGGTCATGTTCCTGGCGGCGAAGGAGTTCCCGCTCGCGGTCGAGTACCGCTTCCTGCCGCTCGAGGAGGTCTTTCACGAGCCGCCAGCCGACATCGTCGACCGCACGCTCGTGTTCCTCGACTGCGGCAACATCGACCGGATGCCGGTGAACTTCCTGCAGCGCGACGGGGCCCGGCTGCTGAACATCGACCACCACCACGACAACACCCGCTTCGGGACCGTGAACCTGGTCGACACCGAGGCCTCCTGCACGGCCGAGATCGTGCTCGAGGTCGCGAAACGGCTCGGCGCCGAGATCACCCCGGAGATCGCCCAGGCCCTGTACGTCGGCCTGATCACCGATACGGGCAAGTTCATGTACGAGAACACGCGACCGGCGTCCCACCGGATGGCCGCCGAGCTGATCGAGGCGGGGGTCGACGTCAATGACATCTACCGGCGCCTCTACGAGCGGGTGCCGATCGAGAAGTGGCGCCTGACGGCGCGGGCGTTGGAGAAGATCGAGTTGTTCGACGAGGGCCGGTTCGCGGTCACCTACATCAGCGCCTCCGACTACGAGCTCAGCGGTGCCGGGGAGGTCCTGACCGAGGGCATCATCGACTTTCTGCGCGCGCTCGAGGGGGTCGAGGTCGCGGCGATGATCCGCGACAAGACCGACGGCGGGCGTTCGGCCCGCAAGGTGAGCCTCCGCTCCACCGACGTCGACGTCTCGGCGATCGCCCGCACGTACGGCGGCGGCGGTCACCGGCGCGCGGCCGGCTTCGGCAGCGACCTGCCGTACGAGGAGCTGGTCGAGTTCCTGCGCGCGGAGGTCGGCGCGCAGCTTGGCGGCCGCGGCTAGAGCCCCGATCGCGAGCGGCGCGGTGGTGCTCGCCGACAAGCCGGCCGGGATCACCTCGCACGACCTGGTCGCCCGAGTCCGGCGCGCCTACGAGACCAAGGGCGGCCACGCCGGGACCCTGGACCCGTTCGCCACCGGGCTGCTGATCGTGCTCCTCGGCAGGCCCGCGACCCGGGAGCAGCGCCGGTTCATGGCGCTGCCGAAGACCTACCGGGCGCGGGCGCGCTTCGGCGTCGTCTCGACCACCGGCGACCGCGACGGCGACCTGACCGAGACGGGCCGGGTCCCGCACGGGCCGCTCGAGCTGCCGACCGGTGAGATCCGCCAGCGTCCGCCGGCCTACTCGGCGGTCAGGGTCGGCGGCGAGCGCGCCTACAAGCGGGCTCGCAGGGGGGAGCGGCTGGAGATGCCCGAGCGGCTGGTGACCGTGCACCGGTTCGAGCAGCTGAACGCCTCGGGCGCCGAGCGCGAGTTCGAGATCGATTGCTCCTCGGGGACCTACGTGCGCAGCCTGATCGCCGATCTCGGGGACGCCTATTGCACCGAGCTGCGCCGGACTGCGATCGGCCCGTTCACCGTCGGAGAGGCCGACGAGGAGAGGCCGATCACGCTGGCCGCGGCGCTCGCACGCTTGTAGCTGCGAGAGTTCCCAGCCCATGAGCATCGTCGTCACGCCGCTGCCCGACGCCCTTCAGCGCCCGCGAGAGATCGCGATCGGCACCTTCGACGGCGTTCATGTCGGCCACCGCAAGGTGATCCGCGGTGCCGACACCGTGCTCACGTTCGAGCCCCACCCGCTGAGCGTGATCCATCCCGAGGCGGCCCCCAAGCTGATCATGCCGTTCGAGATCAAGCGCGACGTGATCGACGGGCTCGGCGTCTCCGAGCTCGTGATCATCCCCTTCGACCGCGGCTTTTCGACGATCGAGGCCGAGGAGTTCTGCTCCAGGATCCTGATCGAGACCCTGGGGGCGACCCGGGTCTCCGTGGGCGAGAACTTCCGCTTCGGCAAGCGGGCGCAGGGCGACCCCGAGATGCTCCGAAGCCACGCGGAGTTCGAGACCGCCGTGGTCCCGCTGGTCGAGGTCGACGGCGAGACGGTCTCGTCGACCAGGATCCGCGCCCTGGTCGCGGCCGGCGACGTCGAGGGCGCAATGCGCTGCCTCGGAGCCCCGTTCCTGCTCGAGGGGAGGGTGGTCGAGGGCGACAAGCGCGGGCGCACGCTCGGCTTCCCGACGGCGAACGTCGTCCCCTCGGAGGAATACGCCTACCCGGGCCACGGCGTCTACGCGGCGTTCGCCAACGGGATCCCGGCGGCGGTCAACGTCGGCGTCCGGCCGACGTTCGAAACCGGCCGCGGGGTGCTGATCGAGTCCTACCTGATCGACCACGACTCCGATCTCTACGGGCAGAAGCTGCGGATCGCGTTCATCGCGCGGCTGCGAGGCGAGAGGCGCTTTTCGGGGGTCGACGAGCTGGTCGCGCAGATGGGCCGCGACGTCGAAGCGGCCCGCGCGCTCTGCGCCGGCTTCGAGCCGCCCCGCTAACCTGTCGCCCGCGATGAGCCTGACCAAGGACAAGAAGCAGGAGCTGATCGGCAAGTACGGCCGCTCCGACGGCGACACCGGCTCCGCCGAGGTCCAGGTCGCGCTGCTCACCGAGCGCATCAACGAGCTCACCGAGCACCTGCGCGGCCACAAGAAGGACCATCACTCCCGCCGCGGGCTGCTGATGCTGGTCGGCAAGCGCCGCCGGCTGTTGCGCTACCTCGAGCGCTCGGACCTCGAGCGCTACCGGGCGCTGGTCGCGGACCTCGGCCTGCGCCGGTAGGCGAGTGGCTCGACCCGGGCGATGATCGAGCCGGGCGCCCCGGCGCCGGACTTCACGCTTCCCAACCACCGGGGCGAGCCGGTCGGCCTTTCCGACTATCGCGGGCGACGCGTCGTCCTCTGCTTCTACCCGAACGATTTCAGCCCGGCGTGCTCCGACCAGCTCTCGGTCTACCAGGAGGTCCTGCCCGAGCTCACCGAGGCCGGCGTCGAGCTGGTCGGGATCTCAACCGACGGGAGCTGGGCGCACAACGCCTTCCGCAAGCACCTGGGGCTCGAGATCACGCTGCTCTCGGACTTCCACCCGAAGGGCGAGGTCTCCCGCGCGTACGGCGCCTACCTGGACGAGTGGGGGACCCCGAACCGCTCCCTGGTGCTGATCGACGAGGCCGGGATCGTGCGCTGGGTCCACGCCGAGGAGACGCCACTGACGATCCCGGGCGCGAACCTGATCTTCGACGCCCTGGAGCGATTCGCTGACTGAGCTCACCAGTGCCGCGGTGCCACCCGTCGGCCCCGGCGACCACGTGCGCGGCTCGGGCCCCGAGGTCGTGCTCTACCTCGACCTCGGCTGCCGCGCGTGCGCGGCGCTCTGGTCGACCGCGTCGGTGCTCGAGCTGCGCCTGTGCGTGCGCCATTTCCCGATCGCCTCGCGGCGCCCTCGCTCGCCCGCCCTGCACGCCGCGGCCGAGGCCGCCTCACGCCAGCGCGAGGCCGCCTTCTGGTCGATGGTCGACTCGCTCTATGCCGATCATGCCCACGCCGACGACCCGCACCTCTGGGAGCGGGCGGGCGCCCTGGGCCTCGAGCTCGAGCGGTTCGAGGCCGACCGCCGCTCGGAGGCGATCGCCGCCCGCGTCCACGCCGACTTCGCCGGCGGGATCCGCGCCGGCGTCACCGCGACGCCGACCGCGTTCTTCGGCGGAGCCGCTCACGACGGCGACCTCGCCCGTCAGCTCGCCGAATTGCCGTCCTTGTAAGATCGCACGCGTTAGAGAACGAGAGTTCTGTGAAAAAAGGCCGCCATCCGGGCGGTTGAAAGGACAAGTAAATACATGAGCATGTTTGACGTCAGCCGCGTCTCGTGTGAGGTCGGCAGCAACGAGATCTCCTTCGAGACCGGCAAGCTCGCCCGCCAGGCGGGCGGGGCGGTCCTCGTTCGCGCCGGCGACACGATGGTCCTCTGCACCGCGACGATGGGCAACCTGCGCGACGTGGACTTCCTGCCGCTGACGGTGGACGTCGAGGAGAAGCACTACGCCGCCGGCAAGGTCCCGGGCTCGTTCTTCCGCCGCGAGGCACGGGCGGGCGAGAAGGCCACCCTGACCGCGCGGATGATCGACCGCCCGGTCCGTCCCCTGTTCCCGAAGGGCTGGCACTACGAGACCCAGCTGGTCGCCCAGCCGATCTCGGTCGACCACGTGCACCCGTACGACATCCTGGCGATGAACGGCGCCTCGGCGGCGCTCGCGATCTCCCCGATCCCCGTCGCCAAGTACGTCGGCGCCGTGCGGATCGGCAAGCTCGAGGGCGACTTCGTCGTCAACCCGGAGGAGGAGACGCTCGACGCGCTCGAGATGGACCTGATCGTCTCCGGCTCCGACGAGGCGATCCTGATGGTCGAGTGCGGCGCCAACGGCGTCAGCGAGGCCGAGGTCCTCGACGCCCTCGACATCGCCCACTCCGAGATCAAGACTCTGATCGGCGCGATGGAGGAGCTGCGGGCGAAGGCCGGCAAGGACAAGGTCGAGGTCGATGCCCCGACCGTCGACGAGGGCCTGCTCGAGCAGATCCAGTCCAAGTACGGCGCCAAGCTCGACGAGGCCACCCAGGTCCCGGAGAAGCTCGCGCGCCAGGACGCGATCGAGGCGGTCGAGGCGGAGGCGCTGGCCGAGCTCGCCGCCGGCGAGGGCGACGTCGAGGTCGATCCCGAGCAGGCGCCCGAGGTGACGCGCGCGTTCGCGAAGCTGGAGAAGGACACGATCCGCAGGCGGATCGCCGTCGACAAGAAGCGGCCCGACGGGCGCGCCCAGGACGAGATCCGGCCGATCGAGACCGAGGTCGACCTGGCGCCGCGCGTGCACGGCTCGGCCCTGTTCACCCGCGGTGAGACCCAGATCCTCTCCAGCGCGACGCTGGGGACGACGCGGATGGACATGAAGGTCGACAACCTCGGGCTGACGGAGAAGAAGCAGTTCTGGCACCACTACAACTTCCCGCCGTTCTCGGTCGGGGAGGCCGGCTTCATGCGCGGCCCGAAGCGCCGTGACATCGGCCACGGCGCGCTCGCCGAGCGCGCCCTGGTGCCGAGCATCCCCGACGAGGAGGAGTTCCCGTACGTGATCCGCGTCGTCTCCGACACGCTGGAGTCGAACGGGTCCTCGTCGATGGGCTCGGTCTGCGCCTCCTCGATGGCGCTCCAGGCCGCGGGCGTGCCGGTCCACTACCCGGTCGCCGGCGTCGCCATGGGGCTGATCAAGGAGGGCGACGACTACATCGTGCTCACCGACATCGCCGGCGTCGAGGACCACCTCGGCGACATGGACTTCAAGGTCGCCGGATCGAAGGACGGGATCACCGCCCTGCAGATGGACATCAAGATCACCGGCGTCACCTTCGAGATCCTCACCGACGCGCTCGAGCAGGCGCGCAAGGGGCGTCTGTTCATCCTCGACAAGATGGCCGAGGCGATCGACGGCCCGCGCGAGAAGCTGTCGGAGTTCGCGCCGGCGATCGAGTCGATCAAGATCGACCCGGAGAAGATCGGGGCGGTGATCGGCAAGGGCGGCGAGACGATCCGCGGCATGCAGGAGGAGTTCGAGGCCGAGATCGACATCGACGACGACGGCACGGTGCGGATCTACGCGCCGAACGTGGCCCTGGTCGAAGCGTGCATCGCGCGAATCGAGTCGATGACTCGCGAGGCCGAGGTCGGCGACCAGTTCCCGAAGGCGAAGGTGGTCAAGACGACGACCTTCGGCGCGTTCGTCGAGCTGGTCAAGGGCACCGACGGCCTCCTGCACATCTCGAACGTGAAGCCCGGCGAGCGGGTCGACACGGTCGAGAGCGTGCTCTCGCAGGGCGATGAGATCGACGTCACCGTCGCCGAGGTCGACAAGGAGCGCGGCCGGATCGGCCTCCGCCTCTCCGCCGACCCGCAGATCGCCGGCAAGAGCCCGGAGGAGCTGCAGAGGCTCGGCACCGGCGACCCGACCATGGGCGGCGGCGGCAACCGTGGCCGCGGCGGCCGCGACGGCGGCGCGACGGCGGCCGTGGCGGTCGCGAGGGCGGGCGCGGCGGTCGGGGGCGTGAGCGCCTCGAAGGCGATCGGGACCGCGACCGGCGTTGAGGCGCCTGTCGTGAGCGGACTCCCTGACGGCATCGAGCTGACGCGGCTCGACTCGGGGGTCCGGGTCGTGACCGAGGTCGTTTCCTCGGTCCGCTCCGTCGCCCTCGGCCTCTGGGTGAGAACGGGCTCTCGTGACGAGACGCCGGCGCAGGCCGGCGTCTCGCACTTCCTCGAGCACCTGCTGTTCAAGGGCACCGAGCGCCACTCGGCGATCGAGATCTCCGAGCTGTTCGACGGCATGGGCGCGTCCACGAACGCCGCCACGGGCAAGGAGACCACGCACCTGTACGCGCGCTTCCTCGACGAGCACACCGCCGAGGCCTTCGACCTGATGGCCGAGATGCTGCTGGCTCCATCGCTGCCGGCCGACGAGATCGACTCCGAGCGCGAGGTCGTGCTGGAGGAGATCGCGATGTACGAGGACGAGCCGCAGGACCGCGTCCACGACGTGCTCGCCGAGGCGATCTACGGCGACCATCCGCTCGGGCGCCGGGTGCTCGGGCGCGCCGAGGTGATCGGCGGCATCCCCGTGCCCGAGATCGCCTCCTACCACGACGCTCGCTACACCGCCGAGAACATCGTCGTCGCCGCCGCCGGGCATCTCGAGCACGCACGGATCGTCGAGCTGGCCGAGCGCCTGCTCGGCCCGGCCGGCGTCGGCCGCTCGGCCAACGGGGCCGGCGACGGCGCCGTCGAGCAGGCGCGCCTCAGCTTCTACGAGAAGGAGACCGAGCAGTACCACATCTGCTTCGGCGGGCCCGGGATCGCGCGCGCGGACGAGCGCCGGTTCGCGCTCGCGGTGCTCGACACCGTGTTCGGCGGCTCGGTCTCCTCGCGGCTCTTCCGCGAGGTGCGCGAGAAGCGCGGGCTCGCGTACTCGGTCGGCTCCTACACGCACGAATTCGTCGACCGCGGGTTCGTCGCCATGTACGTCGGCACCCGCGCCGACAACGTCGGCGAGGCATGCGAGATCATCGGGCGCGAGCTGGTCAAGCTGCGCGACGACGGCGTCTCGGCCGACGAGCTCGCCCGGGCGAAGGAGCACGTCAAGGGCCGGATGGTGCTGGGGCTGGAGGCGACCGGGGCCCGGATGGGCAGGCTCGCCCGCAGCGTCCTCTTCCAGATCCCGCTGCTCTCGCTCGACGAGATGCTGGCCCGGATCGACGCCGTCAGCGTCGACGACGTCGGCGTGCTGGCGACCGAGCTGTACGAACCGGCCGGCCTCGCGGCCGCCTGCGTCGGCGCCGACGAGGATCGCTTCCGGGCGGCGGCGGCCTCCGTGTCCCAGGCGTTGGTGGCATGACCGGTTGCTCGTTGCTCGTTGCTCGTTGCCCGTGATTCGGGTCGGGGTCGCCGGGGCGGCCGGGAGGATGGGTCAGACCGTCTGCGAGGCGGTCAAGGAGGCCGACGGTCTCGAGCTCAGCGGCCGTGCCGATCCGGCGCTCGGGGTCGAGCTCGCGGAGGTCCTGCCCGATGCCGACGTGATGGTCGACTTCACCACCCCCGAGACCGCGCTGACGAACGCCCAGATCAGCCTCGAGGCAGGCGTTCACGCGGTGATCGGGACGACCGGCTTCGACCTCGAGCGGTTGCGGGCGATCGCGGAGGGTGCCGGTGCGAACGCCTTCGTGGCCCCGAACTTCGCGATCGGGGCGGTGCTGATGATGCGC
This sequence comes from uncultured Solirubrobacterales bacterium, assembly GCA_963733075.1. Taxonomy (GTDB): domain Bacteria; phylum Actinomycetota; class Thermoleophilia; order Solirubrobacterales; family 70-9; genus WHSW01. The sequence goes on from CAVTCA010000015.1 coordinate 105,652, forward strand.
TTCGCCGCCGAGGCGGCCACTCACCTGTCCGAGGTCGAGATCGTCGAGCTGCATCACGCGGCCAAGCTCGATGCCCCGTCGGGGACGGCCAAGCGGACCGCGAGCCTGATCGCCGATGCCGGCGGCAACGTCCACGAGCCGATCCACTCGGTGCGCCTTCCCGGCCTGGTCGCGCACCAGGAGGTCCTGCTGGGTGGTCCCGGCGAGACGCTGACGATCCGCCACGACTCGACCGATCGGCGCTCCTTCATGCCCGGGGTCGTGCTCGCCGTCCGCCGCGTGGGCGAGCTGGACCAGCGCCTGACCGTGGGCCTGGAAAGCTTGCTGTAGAAACGGTTGTGATGGAATCCGCCGCCATGGACGCCACCGCCCAGGCCGAGCTCGTGCGCTCGGGGGAGGCCTCGCCCACCGAGCTGGTCGAGGAGGCGATCGCCAGGGTCGAGGCGCTGAACCCGGAGGTCAACGCGGTCATCCACGAGCTGTTCGAGCAGGGCCGCGCCGAGGCGGCGTCGCCGGAGCTGCCGGACGGCCCGTTCAAGGGCGTGCCGTTTCTGTTCAAGGACCTCGGCGCCGCGTACGCGGGCCAGCCGCTGCACATGGGGATGCGAGCGCTCAAGGAGGCCGACTTCCGCGCCCCCGCCGACACCTACCTCGCGGAGCGCTTTCGCGCCGCCGGGTTCGTCGTCATCGGCAAGACCAACGTCCCCGAGCTCGGGATCCTGCCGACGACCGAGCCGGACGCCTACGGGCCGAGCCGCAACCCCTGGGACCTCGAGCGCACGACCGGCGGGTCGTCGGGCGGCTCGGCGGCGGCCGTCGCCGCCGGCATGGTCAGCGCCGCGCACGCCAACGACGGCGGCGGGTCGATCCGGATCCCGGCCAGCATCTGCGGCTTGGTGGGCCTGAAGCCGACCCGTCAGCGGATCAGCGAAGGCCCGCTGGTCGGCGACAACATCACGGGCCTCACCGCCGAGCTCGCGGTCACGCGCTCAGTGCGCGACACCGCGGCGATCCTCGACGCCGTCGAGGGCTCGGCGCCGGGGGACCCATACGTCGCTCCACCGCCCACCCGGCCCTACGTAGAGGAGCTGAGCGCCGACGGCACCCTGCGGATCGGCGTGCTCGAGGAGCCCCCGGTCGACGGGCTCGACTCGCATCCCGACTGCGTCACGGCGGTCCGCGAGACGGTGAAGCTCCTCGAGTCGTTCGGCCACGAGGTCTCGGCGTCCTCGCCGATGCAGCCGGGGATGGCCGAGGCGCTCAACCTCGAGGACAGCTTCTTGACCCGCTGGGCGGCGAGCCAGGAGGCGAGCCTGGACCTGTTCGGGCTGCTGCTCGGGCGCGAGCTGACCGCCGGTGACGTCGAACCGCTCACCTGGGCCCTGGCGGAGGAGGGCCGGGCGCGCACGAGCGGGCGCTACCTGCGCGATCACGGCCTGCATCAGGTCGTCGCCCGGGCGATCGCCGGCTGGTTCGAGAGCGGCTTCGACCTGCTGCTGACGCCGACGATGGCCGAACCGCCCGTGGCGCTGGGAACCTACGACGACTCCGAGGGGGACCCGCTGGACGCGTTCCGGCGGGCGATTCCGGCGGGTGCGTTCACGGCTCTGTTCAACGCCACCGGCCAGCCGGCGATCTCGCTGCCGCTCCACTGGACCGAGGACGGGCTGCCGGTGGGGGTGCAGCTGGTCGCGCCCTTCGGCCGCGAGGATCTGCTGATCCGGGCGGCGGCGCAGCTCGAGCGGGCGCGGCCGTGGGTCGATCGCCGCCCGCCGGTGTTCGCCGCCTCGTAGTAGACATCTAGTCGCGTTACCCTGGGCCAATGAGCGAGATCCGCGGAGTGCTGACCGCGATGGTGACCCCGTTCGAGCCCGACGGCGCGCTCGACCTCGACGCCGCCCGGCTGCTCTCGCGCCGCCTCGTCGACGAGGGCTGCCACGGCGTCGTCCTCGCCGGGACCACCGGGGAGTCGGCGACGCTCGCCGACGACGAGAAGGTGCGCCTGCTGGACGCGGTGCTGGACGAGATCGGCGGCGAGGCGACCGTGATCATGGGCAGCGGCAGCAACGACACCGCGCACACGGTCGGGCTGACCCGCAAGGCCGGCGACGTCGGCGCCCACGCCGTGCTCGTCGTCACCCCCTACTACAACAAGCCGAACGAGGCCGGCCTGCGCGCGCACTTCGCCGCCGTCTCCGAGGCCGCCGGCGAAACGCCGATCGTCCTCTACAACATCCCCTCGCGCTGCGTGGTCAACCTCTCGCCCGAGCTGCTCGCGGAGCTCGCCGCCGCGCACGACAACATCGTCGCCGTCAAGCAGGCGAACAGCGCCGAGCTCGGCCCGATCGAGGGGCTCGCGCTGCTGGCGGGCAACGACGACGTCTTCAGGCGCACGCTCGAGCTCGGCGGCGCCGGCGGGATCCTGGTCGCCTCGAACGTCGCCCCGCGCCGGCTTCGCGACCTCCATGACGCCGCGATCGCCGGCGAGCGCGAGCGCGCGGCCGAGCTCGACTCGTCCCTGGCGCCTCTCTACGCCGGGATGTCGATCGCGCCGCCGGCCGTCTCGGCGAAGACGGCGCTCGACCTGCTCGGGGTGATCGCGCCGCACGCACGGTTGCCGATGGCGCCGGCCTCCGAGGCCGAGCGCGACGCGATCCGGGCCGTGCTCGAAGAGCAGGGCCTGCCCGTCGCAGGCGGAGCGCGCAGTTGAGCAACTCCATCCGCCTGCTCCCGCTCGGCGGCCTGGGGGAGATCGGCAAGAACATGACCGTCGTCGAGCACGACGGCCGGATCGTCGTGGTCGACACCGGGCTGATGTTCCCGACCGCGGAGATGCTCGGGATCGACCTCGTGCTGCCCGACTTCTCCTACCTGCGCGAGCGCGCCGACGAGATCGAGGCGATCGTGCTCACCCACGGTCACGAGGACCACGTCGGCGCGCTGCCCTACGTCCTGCGCGAGATCGGCCTGCCGCCGGCGATCTACAGCGGCGCCCTGACGATCGGCCTGGTGCGCTCGAAGCTCGAGGAGCACAAGATCCGCGACGCGCCGCTCGAGGTCCTCGACGTCGGCGAGCGGGTCAGGGCGGGGCCGTTCGAGCTCGAGATGGTGCACATGTCGCACTCGATCCCCGACGCGCGCGCCGTTTCGCTGACGACGTCCCTGGGCACGATCCTGCTCACCGGGGACTACAAGTTCGACCAGACGCCGGTCGACGGGGTGCCGGCCGACGTCTCGCGGCTGGCGGAGTTCGGCCGCGAGGGCCTGCTCTGCCTGTTCGGCGACTCCACCAACGCCGATCGTCCCGGCGTCGCTCCCTCGGAGTCGGCGGTCGGGCCGGCGCTGCTGGAAGAGTTCTCGCGGATCGAGGGACGGATCATCGTCACCTGCTTCGCCTCCAACGTCCACCGCGTCCAGCAGGTGATCGACGCCGCCGCGGAGCTCGACCGCCGCGTGGCCCTGGTCGGGCGCTCGATGCGCAAGAACTTCAACATCGCCTCCAACCTCGGGATCGCCGAGGCGCCGTCGGGCCTGCTGATCTCCCCGAAGGAGATCGAGGACTTCCCCGACCACAAGGTGGTCGCGATCTCGACCGGGAGCCAGGGGGAGCCGCTGTCGGCGCTGCGCCGGATGGCCTACAACGACCACCGCGACATCGAGCTGCACTCGGGCGACACGGTCGTCTTCTCGGCCACCCCGATCCCGGGCAACGAGCGTTCGGTGAACGAGACGATCGATCGAATCTTCGAGATCGGCGCGCAGGTCGTGACCGCGGCCGACGCGCCGATCCACGCCTCGGGGCACGGCTGGCAGGAGGAGCTGAAGCTGATGCTCAACCTGACCAAGCCCCGGTACGTGATCCCGGCCCACGGCGACCACCGTCGCCTGCGACTGCACGCCGAGCTCGCCGAGGCCGTGGGCGTCGAGGCCGCGGACGTGTTCCGGGGGCGCAACGGCGTCTCGCTCGAGATCGACGAGCGTGGTGCGCGGCTGAGGGAGACGACGCGGGCGGGGATGATGTTCGTCGACGGCGTCGACATCGGCGATCCCGACGACGTCGCCCTGCGCGACCGCAGGACGATGTCCGGCGACGGCGTGTTCATCGTCGTCGCCACGGTCTCGGCCGAGGACGGCAGCTCGGTGACCGCGCCCGAGCTGATCTTCCGCGGCGTGCCGTTCCTCGACGACTCCGGCAACGACGAGCTGCGCGACGAGCTCCGCGAGGTGGTCGAGGATTCGCTCGCCGACGCCGCCCGCGACGGCGTGCGCGAGCCGGTGCTGTTGCAGCAGGACCTCCATGACGACATCGCCGCCTTCGTCTACGACCGCCTGCGCCGGCGGCCGATGATCCTCCCGGTCGTGGTCGAGGTCTGACCCGGACCGGCGGGGAACGCGGGGGCTAGAGTATGCGCATGGCAGGGAGATTCCCCACCGCTCTGGCGGCGGCGATGGCGTTCGCCGCCAGCGTCGTCCTCGGGGCTGGCGGATCGGCAGCCGCCGACGCCGGTTCCGCCGACCCACTCGCGGGCACTGCGGCGCGAGCCGACGCGCCGCGCGCGCAGCTTGCGCTGACCCGCTCGACCACGGTCGGCGAGGGAGGGCTCGTGCAGCGCTACGCCCAGCGCGTCGGGGGCGTGCCCGTGTTCGGCGCCGAGCTGGTCGCCGTCGACGCCGCCGCGAGCTCCCCGACGCTGCTCTCGGATTCGACCGTCGCCGGGCTGACGGCCAGGGATGCGTCCGACGCGATCTCGAGCGCCGAGGCGATCGCAGCCGCTCGCGCCGGCGACGGGCGTTCGGCGGCTCCGCGCTCCCGCTTCGGCGAAGCTCGGGATCGACCCGGGGGCCGATCGGCTCGCCTGGGAGGTCTCACTGCCGGCGGCGGACCCGCTCGCGGACCTGTTGGTGACCATCGACGCCCGCAGCGGCGAGCGGCTCCGTTCCCGCGACACGCTCATGCGGGCGACCGGCGCGGCGTCGATCTTCAACCCCAACCCGGTCGTCCAGCAGGGCGACTACTCCGGCCTCAAGGACAAGCGCGACCGCGACTACGCGCTGCTCAGCTCCCTGCTGGTGCCGGTCCCGCTCGAACGGCTGAAGGTGACCAACGGTTGCCTCAAGGGGCTCTACGTCGACGCACGGGTCACCGACCGGGGCAAGAAGGTCTGCTCTCCGGGCGCCAACTTCAGCGGTCTGACCCGATCGAGCAACAAGTTCGAGGCGGTGATGGCCTACTTCCACATCGACCGCACCCGTTTCTACGCCGACAGCCTGGCGCTCTCCAAGCCGCTGCGACGCAAGCCGCAGAAGGTGTTCGCCAACGCGATCACGGACGACAACTCGTTCTACTCGTCCATGACCCATGAGCTCGTGCTCGGCACCGGCGGGGTCGACGACGGCGAGGACGCCGACGTGATCGTGCACGAGTACGGGCATTCGCTTCAGGACCAGGCCATCGGCGGCCCGCTGCAGGACCCGCCAGGGCGCGACCATCGGCGAGGGCTTCGGCGACTACATGGCGGCGGCGATGTCGAACCTGACGCACCGGCCCGAGCCGGTTCGACACCTGCATCTTCGACTGGGACGCGGATCTCCTACTCGACCGACGGCGCCTGCGGGCGGTTCGCCAACCTGACCGTCGACGTGAAGAAGGCGGAGCGCAGGTGCCGGAAGCAGATCCACTGCGTCGGGCAGGTCTGGGCCTCGACCCTGTTCGAGCTCCGCACCGCGCTCGGCACCGGCGCCGGCGGCGAGTGGATCATGGACAAGGTGGCGCTCGAGTCGAACTTCCTCCTCACGCGCAAGTCGAAGTTCAGGGACGGCGGCGCCGCCCTGATCGCCGCCGACCAGCTCGTCTACGGCGGCGCCCACGTCGCCCAGATCCAGGCGGCGATGACCGCCCGCAAATTCTGCAAGGCGGTCTGCTGAGGCGACCGCGCGGCCGATCGCACCGCGCGAGCCGAGCGCGCGGTGCGTCCCGAGAAAGAATGGCCCGCCGGGGTTCAGGGAGGGGAGAGCCCCGGCGGGCCGGATTGGCTCAGGCTCTCAGACTCGGAACTGGCCAATCGTTGCCCGGCGAGGCACTGTCGGGGGGATCGCCTCGTCGGGCGGTGTCTCGTCCTGATCGCAAATCTATGAGCGGCCGGTAAAGCGCCGCTAAACGATCGCGGCGGGCGGCGCGGGCACGGGGTCGGCCAGGGGCAGACGGACCTCGAAGCTGGCGCCTCCGGCCGGCGAGGGCCCGAGCTCTACTCGACCGCCGTGGGAGGCGGCGACCGCCCTGACGATCGCGAGTCCGAGCCCGGTGCCCGAATCGGCGGCCAGGTCGGCGGGCCCGTCGCCGCGCACGAAGCGGGCGAAGATCTGGTCCCCGAGCCCGGCCGGGAGCCCGGGACCGTCGTCGGCGACCTCGAGCACCGCCTCGCCGGCCTCGGCGCGCACCGAGACGGCGACCGTCGAGCCGCGGGGCGTGTGGCGGGCGCCGTTCTCGACCAGGTTGACGACCAGCCGGTGCAGGTCGTCGGGGTTGCCCTCGATCGCGACCGGGCTGGAGGCGTCCAGCTCGAGGCTGTGATCCTCGGCGACCGGTCGCACCTCGGCGATCGCCGCGGACGCGATCTCCGCCAGATCGCAGCTCCGCCGCGGCCCCGTGCGGCCGGCGTCGGCGCGCGCGAGCAGCAGCAGGTCCGCGACCAGGCGCCGCATCCGGCGCGACGATCCCAGCGCGCCGGCGACGATCTCCTCCTCGTCGGCGTCGGCGCCGCGCTCGGCGAAGCTCGCCTCGAGCAGCTCGAGGTTGGCGAGGATGCTGGTCAACGGGGTGCGCAGCTCGTGCGATGCGTCGGCGACGAAGTCGCGCTGGGCCTGGATCATCTGCTGGGTCTCCGAGCGCGCGGCGTCGAGCTCGCGCAGCATCAGGTCGAGCGTCTGCGCCAGCTCGGCGACCTCGTCGGAGGACTCGGGCATCGGGATCCGCCGCGAGGGGTCACGGGTGGTGGCGATCTCGCGCGCGGCGGCGGTCAGCGAGGAGATCGGCCGCATCGCCCTGCCGGCGACGGCGAGGCCGGCGAGCAGGGCGAGGATCGTCCCCACGGCCACGCCGAGGCCGAGGAAGAGCCAGACCTTGCTCACGGTCTCCTCCATCGACGCGCGGCTGCGCCCGTACTGGAGGTAGGTGGGGGGGATGGCGCTGCTGGAGAACTGCGAGCGTCGCGACCTCGAAGTCGCCGGCGCGCGTGATCCCGTCCGGGTTCGCGGTGCCGAAGTCGAGCGCCGGGTCGGACTCGAACAGCACCTGGCCGGTCGTGTCGACGATCCGGAACCCCGCGTCGCCGGCCATCACCAGGTCGGCCACATCGCGCATGGCGGGGGTGTCGGTGCCGGCTCCGAGCAACTGCGTGCGAAGCTCGCCGGCCGCGCTCGTCAGCTCCCGCTCGAAGTCGTCCTCGATCCGATCGGTCGCCAGGCGCCCGACGATCAGCGCGAACACGACCAGGATCAAGAGCGTGAGCCCGGCCGAGACCCCGGCGAGCCGCCAGCGCACGGGCCAGCGCCTGACCGAGAGCACGGCCCCGCGCGGTCGGCGCTCAGCCATCCCCGGACGCGGCCCGGATCACGTAGCCGGCGCCGCGCTTGGTGTGCAGGAGGCGGGGCTCGTCGTCCTGCTCGAGCTTGCGCCGGAGGTTGGAGATGAAGACGTCGATCGTGTTCGTCATCGCCAGCGGGTCGTAGCCCCACACCTCCTCGAGCAGGCGCTCGCGGGAGACCACCAGGCGCTGGTTTCGCATCAGGTACTCGAGCAGCTCGAACTCGCGGTTCGTGAGCTCGATCGAGCGCTCGCCGCGGTTGACCTCGCGCGTGTCCGGGTTGAGCCGCAGGTCGCCGACGACGAGGGCGGCGCTGCCGCGGGGCGGGCGGCGGCGCAGCAGCGCTCGCATCCGCGCCAGCAGCTCCTGGCGCTCGAACGGCTTGACCGAGGTAGTCGTCGGCGCCCGAGTCGAGGCCCTCGACGCGGTCGTCGAGATCGGTGCGGGCGGTGAGGATCAGGATCGGGACGTCGGACTCGGCGCGCAGGCGCCGGCAGACCTCGACCCCGTCGAGCCCCGGCAGGCCGAGGTCGAGGATGACCAGGTCGGGGACGAACTCCTCAGCGGCGCGCAGGGCGTCGATCCCGTCGCCCGACGAGCGGACCTCGTGGCCCTCCTGGCGCAGCGTCCGGCGCAGGACGTCGGCGATCGCCTCGTCGTCCTCGACCACGAGCACGCGCCCCGAATGCAGCTCGTCGCTCAGCACAACCCAGAGGGTAGAGCCGAAAACCGAGGTCGAACCGGATATTTAGCGCCGATTTACGGCTCCGGGCGCGCGCACCCGCAGCCCGCGCAGGGGTCGGCCGCCGGCCGTCGAATCCTCAGGCACGGAGCGGGCGTCCGCGCGCTCGGCCCTGAGCATGATCTTCCCCTGGACCAAGCAGACCCGCAAGCGGCGCCGCACGAGCTCGGCGTCGAGGCGCAGGCCCTCGAACCGCCGGCCCGCCGGCCGCCGGCGCGCTCCGCGCCGCGACCCGCGCGACCTGGTCGAGGGGCTCGAGCAGCGCCACTACGACGTCATCGGCCTCGCCCTGGTCGCCGCGGCCATCTACCTCGCCTTCGTCCTCTACCTCGGCTGGGACGGCGGCCGGGTCGGCGGCTGGGTCGCCGAGGGGCTCGCGCAGGCGTTCGGCCGGGTCGCCTACGTGGTCCCGATCGCGCTCGGCGCCTGGGGAGGCTCGCTGATCGCCCGGCCGCTGATCGAGACTCCGTCGGCGCTCAACGCCGGCGGCATCCTCGTGCTCGCGGCACTGCTGCTCGCGTTCGCGGCCGAGACCGCCGGCCTCGGGCCCGAGCGCCCGAACCGCCACGACCTCTTCGAGCAGAAGTTCATGGTCGAGCACGGCGGCGCCGTCGGCGAGAGCCTCTACTGGGCCTCGACGACCCTGTTCCAGCGGCTCGGCGCCCACATCCTCGTGCTGCTCATGTTCGTCTCCGGAGCGCTGCTGCTGACCGGGACCACGGTCGCCGCCGTGCTCGGCGCGACCGGCCGGGCGGTGCGCAGGGCGGGCACCGGGACCCGCGACGTCGCGCGCACCGTGCGGACCCAGCGACTCGGCGCCGAGTCCGACGCCTGGGGCGATGCCCCCGGCGAGGAGATCGCCGTCAGCCGCGCCCGCGAGACCGAGACCTTCGAGACCGAGCGGCTGGTCGACGACGAGGCCGACACCGTCGCCGTGAGATCCGACGACGATGCCGCGGAGGAGTGGACCCCCGAGCCGGGGCCCGACGAGTTCGCCGACGAGCAACGACGCGACGAGCGACGAGCGACCCGAGCCCCGCAGCCGGCGCGAGCGAGAGCGAGGCCCCGGCCGCCGACACCACTCCGATGGGCAAGCCGCGCTCCAGGGACGGGGTCACCGAGTCGGAGGAGATCGACTACAAGCTGCCGCCGAGCAAGGCGCTCGACAAGGGCAAGGCCGACCCAGGGCCCGACATGCGCGACCGCGACGCGACCGCCAAGGCGCTGCTCGAGTCGCTGCGCCACTTCGGGGTCGAGGCGCGCCTGCTGGGCACGGTCAGCGGCCCGCACGTGAGCCGTTACGAGCTCCAGCTCGCCCCCGGGACCAAGGTCTCGAAGGTCGCCCAGCTCAGGGACGACCTCGCCTACGCGCTCGCCTCGACCGACATCCGCATCCTCGCCCCGATCCCGGGCAAGAAGGCGGTCGGCGTCGAGGTCCCGAACCAGCGCCGCCGCCTGGTCCGCCTCGGCGACATCTACACCGAGCGGCCGCGGGGCGCCTCGCCGCTGGTCGCCTGGCTCGGCAAGGACGTCTCCGGGCAGTCGGTGAACGCGGACCTGGCGCTGATGCCGCACGTGCTCGTCGCCGGCACCACCGGCTCGGGCAAGTCCGGCTGCATCAACGCGATCCTGACCTCGATCCTGATGCACGCCTCGCCGAACGAGGTCCGGCTGGTCCTCGTCGACCCGAAGCGGGTCGAGCTCAACCACTACGAGCGCGTCCCGCACCTGCTGACGCCGGTGGTCACCAACCCGCGGCTGGCGGCCAACGTGCTCGCCAACCTGATCGGCGAGATGGAGAGCCGCTACGCGGTGATGAGCGAGGCCCGGGCGCGCAACCTGGTCGAGCTCAACCGGGCGCGCCGCCGGGCGGGCGAGCCGCCGCTGCCGCACATCCTCTGCGTCATCGACGAGCTCGCCGACCTGATGATGGTCGCGCCGGCCGAGGTCGAGGACTCGATCATCCGCCTGGCGCAGAAGGCGCGGGCGATCGGGATCCACCTGGTGCTCGCGACCCAGCGGCCCTCGACCGACGTGATCACGGGCACGATCAAGGTCAACATCCCGTCGCGGATCGCGTTCGCGGTCGCCTCGCAGGTCGACTCGCGCGTGATCCTCGACCAGGGCGGCGCCGAGACCCTGCTCGGCCAGGGCGACATGCTGTTCCGCCCCGTCGGGACCTCGAAGATGAACCGGATCCAGGGCGCGTTCGTGACCGAGGAGGAGATCGCACGCGTCTGCGGCCACTGGGCCAAGCAGGGCGAGCCCGACTTCGACGAGGAGCTGCTCGAGGCGAAGGAGCCGGAGGTCGAGGAGGGCGCCGAGGGCGAGTTCTCGCCCGACCAGGACGACCTGCTCGCCGACGCGGCCCGGATCGTGGTCGAGTCCGAGACCGCGTCGGTCTCGATGATCCAGCGCCGCCTGCGGGTCGGCTACACGCGCGCCGGGCGGCTGATCGACATGCTCGAGCGCCGCGGGATCATCTCCGGCTACGAGGGCTCGAAGCCGCGCCAGGTGCTGGTCTCCCAGGCCGAGCTGCCGCGCCTGCTCGAGCGCCTCGCCAGCGGCATGATCGAGGACGCCGGCGATCCCGAGGGACAGGGCACCGAGACCGACCTCGAGCCGGTCGAGCGCTAACGCGCCCTCGGCAACTCTCGCCCGGACGGCGACCGCGACAATAGGCCGCGATGAGTGACCAGCGGCCCGGCGAGATGCGGATCGGCGAGGCGCTCGAGGCCGCTCGCTCCGCGCGCCTGGCTCGACCTGGCCGCGGTCGAGGAGCGGACCAAGATCCGCGCCACGCTACCTGCGCGCGCTCGAGGCCGAGGACTGGGACGAGCTGCCGAGCTCGCGCCTACGCGAAGGGCTTCCTGCGCACCTACGCGGAGCTGCTCGGGCTCGACGCGCGAGGCGCTCGTCGACGAGTACCGCCGCCAGGTCGAGGCGGGCGCGACGGCTCCGGCCTATCCGCTCGGCGACCAGGTGCTCGAGCGCCGCGGCGTCGGGGCTGCTGGTGCGGCGCGCGGCTGGCGGCGGTCGCGCTCGCCGCCGCTGGTCGTGATCGCGCTGACCGCTCGGCGATCGACTGAGCCGGCGACGACGACGGACGCCCGGAGCGGCGGACCAGCCGCGAGACGGCGGTCGGGGCGGCGGTGACGGCGGCAAGGGCGCGACGCCGGCCGCGGGCACCGTCGAGCTGGCGCTGACGATCCGCGAGCCGGTCGAGGTCTGCCTGCTCGGCGGCGGGGGAGAGGCGCTGATCGACGGCCAGGTGCTGCCGGCGGGCAGTCGCGAGCGATTCGAGCGCAAGCGGTTCGAGCTGCGCTTCCCCGCGGGCTTCGGCGGCGATCAGCTCGAGGTCCGGGTCGACGGCGAGCCGGCCGCGCTGCCGCGCCGAGACGGGCCCGCCGCCTACTCGATCACGCCGCCGGCGCGCGTTCGCGCCGCTCGGCCCGACCTGGGATGCGCTGCCCATGAGCGTGCGCGCCGGGATCCTGGTCACCGGCACCGAGGTGATCACCGCGCGGATCAGCGACCGCAACGGCCCCTGGGTCTCGCGAGCGCCTCGGCGGAGCTCGGGGTCGAGGTCGCCCACATCCTCGTCGTCGGCGACCGCCCGCAGGACCTCGAGGCCGGCCTGCGCTTCATCGCCGCGCGAGGGCTGCGAGCTGATCGTCACCAGCGGCGGGCTCGGCCCGACCGCCGACGACCTCACCGCCGAGGTCGTCGCCCGCTTCGCCGGGGTCGAGCTCGAGCTCGACGAGGGATGGAGGAGAAGATCGCCCGGATCATCGCCGGCTTCGCGCGGCGGATGCGCTTCGACCCCGAGGCGCTGCGGGCGGCGAACCGAAAGCAGGCGATGGTCCCGCGCGGCGCGCGAGGCGATCGACCCCGCCGGCACCGCGCCGGGCCTCGTGGTACCGGTCGAGGGCGGCCCGACCGTGATCGTGCTGCCCGGGCCGCCGCGCGAGCTGCAGACGATGTGGGAGGCGGCGGTCGCGACACCGCGCGGTGCGAGCGGTGCTGGCCCGCGCCGAGCCTTACGTGGTCGAGACCGTGCGCATGTTCGGGATCCCCGAGTCCGAGATCGCCAAGTCGCTGCGCGAGATCGAGCGACGAGACCGATCTCTCGCCGCTCGAGATCACCACCTGCCTGCGCCGCGGCGAGCTCGAGGTCGACATCCGCCACCGGCCGGGCGCGGAGGCGACGCGCGAGGGCCCTGGTCGCCGGGCTGGTCGAGCGCCACGAGCGGTTCGTGTTCAGCACCGACGGGACGACGATCGACGAGCAGGTGGCCGCGGCGCTGCGCGCCGGGCGCAAGATCGCGCTCGGGGAGTCGTGCACCGCCGGCCTGCTGGCGGCGCGCCTCGCCGACCCGCCGGGGGCCTCGGCCTACCTCGCCGGCGGCGTCGTCGCCTACTCGAACGAGGCCAAGGTCGAGCTGCTCGGGGTCTCGCCGGAGCTGATCGAGCGCCACGGGGCCGTCTCGCCGGAGGTCGCCGAGGCGATGGCCGACGGCGCGCTCGGCGCGCTTCGGCGCCGACCTCGGCGTCGGGATCACGGGCATCGCCGGCCCCGACGGCGGCAGCGAGGAGAAGCCGGTCGGCTACGTCTGCGTCTGCGCCAAGATCTCCGGCGGGCCGATGATCGCCCGCGACCCCGTGATCCCCGGCGACCGCGACGAGATCCGCGACCGCACCTGCACCCTGGCCCTGCACCTGATCCGGCGCCTGCTGCGGGGCGAGGACTTTCCGCTCTAGGCGGGGACGAGCGTGCCCGAGCCGAAACCGTTCGAGATCGCGGTCCCGCAGGGTGCGCTCGACGACCTCGGCGACCGCATCGCGCGGACCCGCTGGCCCGCGCAGCCGCGGGGCGTCGGCTGGGAGCACGGGGCGGACTTCGACTACCTGCGCGAGCTCTGCGAGCACTGGCGCTCCGACTACGACTGGCGCCAGCTCGAGCGCGCCCTGAACGGGCTCTCGAACTGGCGGTGGGAGGGGATCCACATGATCTGGGAGCGGGCCCCGCAGGTGCCGCGAGGCGTAGCCGCGCCCGGCCGGCTGCCGGTGCTCCTGCTCCACGGCTGGCCCGGCGCGCCGATCGAGTTCCTCGAACTGGTCCCGGCGCTGGTCGAGGCGGGCCACGACGTCATCGTGCCATCGCTGCCCGGCTTCGCGTTCTCCGACGCCCCCGTGCCGCCGCTGAACGTCGCCGGCGTGTCGGCGCGCCTGCGGGAGCTGGTCGCCGCCCTCGGCTATGACCGCTACGCGATCCAGGGAGGCGACTGGGGGTCGATCATCGGCGCCCGGATGGCGTTCGACGACCCGGGCGCGGTCGCCGGCCTGCACCTGAACGCTCCCGGCGTGCTGCCCCTGCCGGGCGACCTCTCCGAGCCGCCGATGACCGAGGCCGAGGCCGCCTTCGTCCAAGAGGCACAGAGGTGGCGCCTGCGCGAGGGCTTTCACCTGCTCGCCCAGGGGGCGGCCCCGGACGCGCTCGCGCCCGGTCTGCACGACTCACCGGCCGGGCTCGCCGCCTGGCTGGTCGACAAGTACCGGCGCTGGTCCGACTGCGGGGGCGAGGTCGAGCGCCGCTTCTCCAAGGACGAGCTCTGCGACTTCCTCACCCTCTACTGGGCGACCGGGACGATCGCCTCCTCGATGCGGATCTATGCCGCCGAGGCCAGGGACCGGTGGCGGTTGGCCGCCGGGGAGCGGATCGACGTCCCGGCCGCGGTCGCCGACTTCCCGGCGGAGCTGGTGCGGCCCCCGCGCGAGTGGAGCCGGCGGGTGCTCGCCGACCTGCGCCGGTGGAGCGAGTTCGACCGCGGCGGACACTTCGCCGCCCACGAGGAGCCCGAGCTGCTCGCCGGCGACCTGATCGAGTTCCTGGCCGAGCTTTGAGCGCCTCGCTGACGCTGGCGCTGCTCGCCGACACCCATCTGCCCCGCGGCCCGCGCCGGCTCCCGGAAGCGTGCGTGGAGCGGCTGCGGACTGCCGACCTGGTGGTGCACGCCGGCGATTTCTCGACCGTGGCGGCCTACGAGGCGATCGGCGGTCTTTGCCGCGAGCTCGTCGGCGTCCACGGCAACGTCGACGACGCCGAGCTGCGCCGCCGCCTGCCCGAGCGCCTCGAGCTGGAGCTCGGAGGCGTGCGCCTGGGCGTGACCCACGACGCAGGCCCGGCGCGCGGGCGGCTGGCGCGGCTGCGCCGCGCCTTTCCGGAAGCCGACGCGGTCGTCTTCGGCCACTCGCACCTGCCCCTGCACGAGCGCGCGGGCGACGAGCAGGGCGCGCCGGCGGCTTTCAGATCTTCAACCCGGGCAGCCCGACCGAGCGCCGGCGGGCGCCGAGCCGCGCGATGGGCGTCGCCGCGATCGCGGCGGGCAGGGTCTCGTTCCAGCACGTAGCGCTGGACTGACGAATCGGGCTGGGTAGGGGAGGTCCGGCTTTCGACACCGTCGCGCGGGCCAACCGGTACACCCCGCGCGCATTTCGCGCCGGAGGACGCCCTAGCGTGAGCCCATCGCCAAGCAGCGGCTGAAGAGCCCCCGGGCGCGGCTGTTCGTCGCCCTCGACCTGCCCGAGCCGGTGCGCGCGGGGCTCGCCGCGTGGCAGGCCGAGGCGCTCACCGACCCGGCGCTGCGACCGATGCCCGCGGAGTCGCTTCACGTCACCCTCTGCTTTCTCTCCTACCACCCGGAGCGGGCGATCCCCCGGATCGCGGAGCTGATCTCCTCGGTGCCGCCGCGCCAGGTCGAGCTGCGCTTCGACGCCGAGCCGTCGCCGCGGCCGAAGGGCCGGCCGCGGCTGTACGCGATCGGGGGCCGCAGCGAGAGCGCCGCCGCGCTCCAGGCCGAGCTCGCCGAGGCGCTCGCGGCCGAGCGCTTCTACGAGCCCGAGAAGCGGGGCTTCTGGCCGCACGTGACCGTCGCCCGGGTGCGCTCCGAGCGGCTCGCCCCGGAACGCGGCGAGCGCCGGGGCAAGGGGCGCCCGCGCCGGGTGAAGCGAGCGCCCGCGCCGCTGCCGGCGGCGCTGACCGAGCCCTTCGGGGCCGTCCGGATCGCTCTCTACCGTTCGAATCTCAGGCCCCAAGGGGCCGAGTACGTGTCCCTTGCGGGCGTCGACTTGCCGTCCGAGAGAGGTGATCGAATCAGATGGCAGATGCGAAGAAGGCCGAGCTGAAGGCGGCCGACAAGGAGGCCAAGGCCAAGAGCGCGGCGCTGAAGGCGGCGGTGACGCAGATCGAGAAGGACTTCGGCCAGGGCTCGGTGATGCAGCTCGGCGACAAGGCCGCGATCCCGGTCGAGGCGATCCCGACCGGGGCGCTGTCGCTCGACCTCGCGCTCGGGGTCGGCGGGGTGCCGCGCGGGCGGATCGTCGAGATCTTCGGCCCCGAGTCGTCGGGCAAGACGACGCTCGTCTACCACATCATCGCCGAGGCCCAGGCGCGCGGCGGCGTCTGCGCCTTCGTCGACGCCGAGCACGCGATCGACCCGATCTACGCGAAGCGGATCGGCGTCGACACCGACGAGCTGCTGGTCTCGCAGCCCGACTACGGCGAGCAGGCGCTCGAGATCGTCGACGTGCTGGTGCGCTCCGGCGCCGTCGACGTGGTCGCCGTCGACTCGGTCGCGGCGCTGACCCCGCGGGTCGAGCTCGAGGGCCAGATGGGCGAGCAGCAGGTCGGCCTGCAGGCGCGGCTGATGTCGCAGGCGCTGCGCAAGCTCGCCGGCAACCTCAACCGGGCGAAGACGGTCTGCCTGTTCACCAACCAGATCCGGGAGAAGATCGGGGTCATGTTCGGCTCCCCCGAGACCCAGCCGGGCGGCCGGGCGCTGAAGTTCTACTCCTCGCAGCGGCTCGACATGCGCCGGATCGAGACCCTCAAGGAGGGCACCGAGGCGGTCGGCAACCGGGTCCGCGTCAAGGTGGTCAAGAACAAGGTCGCGGCGCCGTTCCGCCAGGCCGAGTTCGACATCGAGTACGGCGACGGGATCTCGCACGAGGGCTGCCTGCTCGATCTCGCGCTCGAGCACGACCTGGTCCAGAAGTCGGGCTCGTTCTTCTCCTACGGCGAGCTGCGACTCGGCCAGGGGCGCAACAACACCAAGCAGTACCTGGCCGAGAACCCCGAGCTGGCCGCGGAGATCGAGACGAAGGTGTTCGCCGAGCTCGGGATCGAGCGCCGCCGGCGCCGCCGCGGGCGGTGCCCGAGCCGGCCGGCGAGCCCGCCGAGGCGGCGCCGAAGGCCGAGCCCGGGGCAGCAGCAGCAGCGCAAGGCGGCCTAGCCGGGGTCAGGCCGGGCCGTGTCCGAGCAGGCGCTCGAACGCGCGCTGGAGGCGCTCTCGCGCCGCGAGCGCACCGGCGCCGAGCTCGCCGGCTGGCTGCTCGAGCGCGGCTTCGAGCCGGAGGAGGTCGAGGCGCACGGTCGGCGGGCTGATCGAGTCCGGGGCGCTCGACGACGAGCGCTTCGCGCGTCCGCTTCGCCGACGACAAGCGCGAGCTTCGCGGCTGGGGGCCGGAGCGGATCCGCGAGGCGCTCGCGGCCCGGGGGCTGGAGGCGAGCCTGATCGAGGCGGCGCTCGCCGGCGAGCACGAGGCCGAGCAGCTCGAGCGGGCGATCGGGCTGCTCGAGCGGCGCGCCGAGCGCCCCGTCGACGGCCCGTCGCGAGCGCGGGCGCTCGCCTTCCTCGCGCGCCGCGGCTACGACCCGAGCTCGCCTACGACGCCGTCCGCGGCCTCGCCCGCCGCGCTGCCTGAGCCCGCCGCGGCACGGCGGGCGATCGGTTGCGGCTTGCCAGATCGCCGATCCCGGTCTACGATCGTCGTGCGGCCGTTGCCGCCTGAAACACGCAAGCGACAAGCTGAAACCCGGTTCTATGCATCTGTTGGTGACCACGACGATCACGAGGTCGACTCCCGGCGGACCTAGTCCGCCGACCCGGGCGCCCGGGCTTCCCGGGCGCCGAGATTCAGCAGTTCACGAGCGCGCTTCGGGCCGACGGTCGCGGCGTCCCGGATGGGCCGCCGGGCAGCGGTTCAGCGACTTCGGCCTCGCCGCTGGGGCCACGGAGAGGAAGCGATGGCTCAACGCGCGCTCTGGCTACCGTGGCGGCGCGAGCGCGCCGACGATGCGCCGGCTCCGGCCGAGCCCGCGCCGGCGCCGCCCGCCGCCGGCGCCAACGGGGCGGGGGCGACCGACGAGCTGCGCGCGCGGCGCGAGGAGATCGCCCGGATGGAGGAGCGGGCGCTGCGCGAGGCCGAGTCGCTGGCGGTCCAGCGGGCCGACCTCGATCGGCGCCTGCAGGCGCTCGAGGACCGCGAGCGCAACCTGGCCAAGGAGGCCGAGGAGCTGAAGCAGGCGAAGCGCGTGCAGCGCCGCGAGCTCGAGCGGCTCTCCGGCCTGAGCGCCGCGCAGGCCAAGCAGATGCTGCTCGCCGAGGTCGAGCAGGAGGCGAAGCACCAGGCCGGCCTGCGGCTGCAGCAGATCGAGGAGGAGACGCGGGTCGAGGCCGAGCGGCGGGCGCGCAGCATCCTCTCGGTCGCCATGCACCGGCTCGCGGCCAAGCACTCGAGCGAGTCGACCACGCGCCTGGTCGAGCTGCCCAACGACGAGATGAAGGGCCGGATCATCGGCCGCGACGGGCGCAACATCCGCGCGCTCGAGAAGCTCACCGGCGTCGACGTGATCATCGACGAGACGCCCTCGGCGGTCGTGCTCTCGAGCTTCGACGGGGTCCGCCGCGAGGTCGCCCGCGAGACGCTCGAGCGCCTGATCGCCGACGGGCGCATCCACCCGGCGCTGATCGAGGAGACCTACGAGCACGTCCGCGAGGAGGTCGACGCGAGGATCGCCGAGGAGGGCGAGCGGGCGGCGCTCGAGGCGCGGGTCACCGGCCTCGACCCGGAGCTCCTGCGGCTGCTCGGCCAGCTCCGCTTCCGGACCAGCTACGGCCAGAACGTGCTCGACCACCTGGTCGAGTGCTCGCACCTCGCGGCGCTGATGGCGAGCGAGCTCGGCGCCTCGGTCGAGACCGCCCGCCGCGCCGCGCTGCTGCACGACATCGGCAAGGCGGTCACGCCACGAGGTCGAGGGCCCGCACGCGCTCGTCGGCGGCAAGATCGCCCGCCGCCGCGGCGAGTCGGAGGCCGTCGCCCACGCGATGGAGGCACATCACGCCGAGGTCGAGCCGCGCACGGTCGAGGCGGTGATCGTGCAGGCCGCCGACGCGGTCTCGGGCGCCCGGCCCGGGGCGCGCGGCGATGCGCTCGAGCAGTACGTCGCCCGCCTGCGCGACCTCGAGGAGATCGCCACTCGCCAGCAGGGCGTCGAGCGGGTCTACGCGATGCGCGCCGGGCGCGAGATCCGGGTGATCGTCGATCCGGGCGAGGTCGACGACGAGCGCGCGGCGCTGATCTCGCACGAGATCGCGACCGCGGTCGAGAAGGAGATCGAGTATCCGGGGCGGATCAAGATCACCGTGATCCGCGAGAGCCGGTCGACGACCTATGCCAGCTGAGGAGAGTCACCGCGGACACCGGACGCGAACCACGGGATCTCCGCGCCGTTACTTAGGATCCCCGCCGCATGAACGAGACCCTGTTCTTCGTCCTCGGCCTCGCCCTGGTCGCGATCGCCCTGGTCGCCTCGTTCGTCGGCCTGCGCTCCGAGAAGTTCCCGGACTCGCGGGGGCTGCTGGTCGCGGGCACCCTCGCCGTCGCCGCTGTGGTCGTCGCGACGATGACCTTCGCCTGGCTCAACGCCGAGGACGAGCAGGAGCACCGCGAGGCCGAGCTCGCGGAGGCCGTCGAGGCGAACGAGGAGGAGGGCGACACGGTCGAGGCCGACGAGGAGGCCGGGAGCGGCGCGGCGGAGGCGGAGGAGACCACGACGGCCGAGGAGACGACGGCCTCGGTCGACGGCGCGCAGGTGTTCGCGACCGCGGGCTGCACGGGCTGCCACACGCTCGCCGACGCGGGCTCCACCGGGACCACCGGCCCCGACCTCGACGGCGCGCTCGAGGGCCAGTCGGAGTCGTTCATCCGCGAGTCGATCATCGACCCGAACGCCGAGGTCGCGGACAATTTCCCGCCCGACGTGATGCCGCAGAGCTACGGCGACGATCTCAGCTCGGAGGAGCTCGACGCCCTGGTCGCCTACCTCGCCGAGGCCACCGGCGGCAAGAGCTAGCTGATCACAGCCCGTGGTTCGGCCACACGGGCGCCTCGCCGCGCTTGAAGGCCGAGGCGCCGATCGCGTGCGAGTCGCGGCGCCAGAACATCGACAGCGCCGCCTCGACCTCCTGGCGCAGGCGCTCCTCGTAGGTGCGCCCGACGTTGCGGACCATCGTCTCCTTGTCGGTGCGGATCGCCCCCTGGGGCAGGGCGGCGATCTCGCGGGCGAGCTCGAGCGCCCGCGGCAGCGCCTCGCCCTCGTCGACGACCTCGTTCGCGAGCCCGATCCGCAGCGCCTCCTCGGCGTCGACGGGCCGCCCGGTGATGATCAGCTCCATCGCCTTCGCGTAGCCGACCACGAGCGGCAGGCGCACCGTCATCCCATCGCCCGGCGACGATGTTCCAGCGCCGCTCGAGGGCGCCGAAGACGGCGTTGCGCGGCGACGATCCGGATGTCGGCGAGCAGCGCGTTCTCGAGCCCGGCGGCGACCGCCCAGCCGTTGACGGCCGCGATCACCGGCTTGAACACGTCGACCCGGCGCGTGTAGCCGCAGTCACCGGCCGAGTCGTAGACGTGGGTGCGGAACTCGTCCCACTCGGGCCGCGGCCAGTCGGCCGCGTCCTGGAGGTCCCAGCCGGCGCAGAACGCGTCGCCGGCGCCGGTGATCACGAGCACGAACGCGTCGTCGTGCGTCGCGGAACCGCCGCCAGGCGTGGTGAAGCTCGGCGTTCATCCGCCGCGAGACCGCGTTGCGCTGCTCGGGACGGTCGTAGGTGAGCACCGCGACATGGTCCGACGAGCTCGTAGGTGATCTGCTCGTACTCCATTCGTCCTCCTAAGATTCGCCGTGTGAGCGACAAGCGCTATCACGTCACCACGTTCGGCTGCCAGATGAACGAGCACGACTCCGAGCGGATGCAAGGGCATGCTCGAGTCGCTCGGCTACGAGCGAGGCGGCGGAGCGCGCCGACGGCCGACCTGATCCTGTTCAACACCTGCTCGATCCGCGAGAGCGCCGACAGCCGCTTCATCGCCCACCTCGGCGAGGCCAAGCGGCTGAAGTCCGAGGACCCGGAGCGGGTCGTCGGCGTCGGCGGTTGCTGGGCGCAGTCGGTCAAGGACGAGGTCTTCGAGCGCTTCCCGTTCGTCGACGTCGCCTTCGGGCCCGGGCAGATCGCTCGCCTGGCCGAGTTCCTGGCCTCCGACTCGATCACCGCGCAGGGCTACTTCGAGTTCGAGGACTTCGCCGGGCACCTGCCGATGCGGCGCGAGCGCGAGTTCCAGGCCTGGCTGCAGATCTCGCAGGGCTGCAACTGCGCCTGCTCCTACTGCATCGTGCCCTCCACGCGGGGGCGCGAGCAGCAGCCGCGATCCGGGCGAGCTGATCGCGCGAGGTCGAGGCGCTGGCCGCCGACGGCGTCCGCGAGGTCACCCTGCTGGGGCAGAACGTGAACAGCTACGGGCGCGACCTGCGGGGCGGCGCGGACGACGTTCGCCGAGCTGCTGACGCGGATCGACGCGGTCGATGGAATCGAGCGGATCCGCTACACCAGCCCGCACCCCAAGGACATGCGCGAGGACGTGGTCCGCGCCCACGCCGAGCTGCCGGCGCTCTGCGAGCACATCCACCTGCCGCTGCAGTCGGGCTCCAGCCGGATCCTGAAGGCGATGCGGCGCACCTACAACCGCGAGCGCTACCTCGACCGGGTGGCGATGATCCGCGAGCACGTCCCGGATTGCGCGCTGACCACCGACATCATCGTCGGCTTCCCGGGGGAGACCGAGGCCGACTTCATCCAGACGCTCGAGATCGTCGAGCAGCGTGGGCTACGACGGCGCCTTCACCTTCGTCTTCTCGCCGCGGCGCGGGACCGAGGCGGCGACGCTCGGCGAGCAGGTCTCCCACCCGGTCAAGCGCGAGCGCATGGAGCGCCTGGTCGAGGCCGTGCAGCGACGAGCGCGCGAGCGCGCCCAGCGCTTCGTCGGCCGCTCGATGGAGGTGCTGGTCGAGGGCGCCTCCCGCCGCGACCCGGCGCAGCTTCGCGGCCGCACCCGCCACAACAAGGCGGTCAACTTCGAGGGCACAGCGCGCCCGGGCGAGCTGGTCGAGGTCGAGATCGACTCGGCGACCTCCCAGACGCTCACGGGGCACGAGCGGCTGCTCAGCCGCGTCGCGTAGCCGTCGCCAGTGCACGTGCTCGCGATCTTCGGCCCCACGGCGGTCGGGAAGACGGGGGTCGCGATCGAGGTCGCGGAGCTGTTGCGCGAGCCGCGGCGAGGACCCGGTGGCGATCTCCTGCGACGCGATCCAGGTCTACCGCGAGCTCGAGATTCTCAGCGGGGCGGCGACGGCGGCGCAGCGCGCGCGGCTCGAGCACCGGCTGCTCGGGATCGCCGCGCTCGAGGAGGAGTTCTCGGCGGGCCGGTTCGCCGCGCTCGCGCACGCCGAGGTCGACGCGCTGCTCGCCGAGGGCCGGCGCCCGATCGTCGTCGGCGGCACCGGGCTCTACCTGCGCGCCGCCCTCGCCGAGCTCGAGCTGCGGCCCCCGGTGCCGTCGGCCGTTCGGGCCGAGGTCGAGGCGGAGCTCGCCGAGCGCGGCCCCGCCGCCCTGCACGCCGAGCTCGCGCCCGAGCTCGCCTCCGGCGTGCACCCGAACGACCGCAAGCGGATCGTGCGGGTGACCGAGCTCTCGCGGCTCGGGATCGCCGCCCACCCCGCGGGAGCGCGCCTGTGGAGCGAGGGCATGCGGGTACCGACCCTGCTGATCGGGCTGACGATCGATCGCGACGAGCTGCGCGCCCGGATCGAGGCACGGGCGGCGGAGATGGTGCGGCTGGGCGCCGTGAGCGAGGTGCGCAGCGCCGACCTCGGCGGCGCCGGGCGAACCGCGCGGGCGGCGATCGGCTTCGACGAGCTGCTCGCCGGCGACACGGAGGCGATGATGCGCGCCCAGTGGCGTTTCGCGCGCCGCCAGCTCACCTGGATGCGCCGGATGGAGGACGTGACGCGGATCGACCGGACGGGCCGCGACGACGCCGACCTCGCCGAGGAGATCGTCTCGATGCTCGACCGCACCGGCAGCCACTAGCGGTGCACTAGGCTCGCCCACCGTGCGGTTCGAGAAGTGGCAGGCGCTCGGCAACGACTACGTCGTGGTCGAGCGGCGCGAGCTTCCCTGGGAGCTGACCGCGGACCGGATCCGCCGCATCTGCGAGCCGCACTTCGGCGTCGGCGCCGACGGGATCCTGCTGCTGTCCGAGCACGCCGACGACCGCTACGTAGCCGAGCTGCGGATCTTCAACCCGGACGGCTCCGAGGCCGAGCTCTCGGGCAACGGGGCCCGCGAGGCGGTGCTCTACCTGCGCGCGGCGGGCTGGACCGGACGCCGACACGTTCACGATCCTGACCAGGGCGGGGGAGGTGACGGCGACGATCACCGGCCCGGGCGAGGCGGCGATGGCGATCGGCCTCGCCTCGGTGACCTCCGCCGACTACCCGTCGGGTCCCGGCGACGGGTCCGGGCTGGTCGAGTCGGCGGGCCGCGAATGGCGCTTCCAGCACGTCAACGTGGGCAATCCGCAGTGCGTGATCGAGGTCGGGGACGAGCTCGAGCAGCTCGACCTGGCGGCGATCGGGCCGGCGATCGAGGGCAATGCCGAGCTGTTCCCGAACCGGACCAACGTCTCGTTCATCCGCGTCGAGGGGTCGCGTGTGCGAGCCCGGATCTTCGAGCGCGGGGTGGGGGAGACGCTCTCCTCGGGGACCGGCGCGAGCGGCGCCGCGGTCGCGGCCTTCCTCGGCGGGGCTCAGAGCCCGATCACGGTCGAGCTCGACGGTGGCGAGCTGGTGGTCGAAGATCACGCCGGAGCTCGACCTGACCTTGATCGGCACGGCTTCAAGGGTCTACGGGGGCGAGCTCGACCCGGCGTTCGGGATCGACGAGCGCGGGTAGCTCGCGACCATCGAGTGGACCCGCACATACGACCCGCTGGACGGCGTCCCCGACGAGGCGTTCGCCGGCGATGACCTTCCACGACCCGCCTACGAGCCGATCCTCGCGGCGCTCGCGGACCGCCGGCCCGAACGGCTGGCCGATGAGGTCCGGCGGCGCGTGCGGGAGGCCGGGATCAGCTTCGGCGGCGACGGCGAGCCGTGGGACCTGGATCCGCTCCCGAGGCTGATCGACGCCGCCGACTGGGAGCCGATCGCGGCGGGCCTCGTCCAGCGCGCCGCGGCTCTCGACGCGTTCGCCGCCGACGCGTACGGCGAGCGTCGCATCTTCGCCGCCGGCCGGGTCCCCGAACGGGTTCTCGAGGCGTCGCCGCTCCATGAGCCGCGAATGGCCGAGCTGGCGAGTGGCCGCCGCTGGGTCGACGTCTGCGGGTTCGACCTCGCGCGGCGGGCGAGCGGCGAGATGGTCGTGCTCGAGGACAACGTGCGGACGCCGTCCGGGCACGCCTACGCGGTGGCGGGCCGGCGGATCTGCGAGCAGCTGATCGGCGGCGCCGGCGTGCGGCCGGAGCCGATCGAGCCGGCGCTCGGCCTGCTGGCCGGGACGCTGCGCGCGGCGGCGCCGGCGGGCGTCGAGTCCGAGCCACGGATCGTGGTGCTCACCGACGGTCCCGGGAGCGCGGCGGCCTACGAGCACCGCGCGATCGCCGAGGCGCTCGGCGCCACGCTGCTGACCCCCGCGGAGCTCCGGAGCGCCGACGGGCGCCTGTGGATTCGCGGTGAGCGCGAGTCGGGGCCGATCGACGTCGTCTACCGGCGGACCGACGACTCGCGCCTCAGCGAGGACGACGGCGAGCTGACGCCGCTGGGCGCCCTGCTGTTCGAGCCGATGCGGGCGGCAAACTTGGGCGTCGTGAACGCCTTCGGCGCCGGCATAGCCGATGACAAGCTCGCCCACGCCTACAGCGAGGAGATGGTCCGCTTCTACCTCGGCGAGGAGCCGCTGATCGCGGCGATCCCCACCTACGACCTGGCGGTGCCCGAACGGCGCGCCGAGGCGCTCGAACGGCTCGACGAGCTGGTGGTCAAGCCGCGCTTCGGCTCGGGTGGCGAGCGCGTGCTGATCGTGGGCGAGGAGGCCGAGGGCGCCGAGCGGGCACGCGCCCGGATCGAGGCGGACCCGGCCGGGCTGATCGCCCAGGAACGCGTGTCGTTGTCCACGCATCCCTGCGTCGGCGCGCGTGGCCTGGAGCCGCGCCGGGTGGACCTGCGGCCGTTTGCCTACGCGTCCGCCGACGGGTACCGGGTCCCGAGCGGGGGATTGACCCGCTACGCGCCGAGCCCGAGCTCGATGATCGTCAACTCCTCGCACGGTGGCGGCGCCAAGGACACCTGGGTGCTCGCATGACCACGGACCGGCAGGCGGGAGCGCCACTGGTCGGCGTGACGACGTCGGAGGTACGGCCGGCCGGACGGGCGCCGCGGATCCAGCACGCCGAGCCGCCGCGAAAGGAGATCGCCCTGGGGCTGGTCTACATGCGCGTGATCGATCAGGCCGGGGGCGTGCCGATCGTCGTCCCACCCGTCCGCGACCAGGCCATCGACGCTCTCCTCGACCGGCTGGACGGGCTCTGCCTGTCCGGCGGTCCCGACCTCGAGCCCGGCATCTACGGAGCCGAGCACCACCCGGCGCTGGGCCCGACCGAGCCCGAGTTCGACCGCTTCGAGCAGGAGCTGACCCGCAGGGCGGACGCGCGCGAGCTGCCGATCCTCGGCATCTGCCGGGGCATGCAGTCGCTCAACGTCGCTCGGGGCGGCACCCTGATCCAGCACCTGCCGGAGGCCTCCGAACAGATCGAGCACCGCCAGGACGAGCCCGGGGAGGTCGCCACCCACCCGGTCGAGCTCGAGCCGAACAGCCTGCTCGCCCGCGTGCTCGGCGTGACCTCGCTCGCGGTGAACTCGTTTCACCATCAGGCACCGGACAGGATCGGCACCGGGCTCGAGGTGGTCGCCCGCGCGCCCGACGGGGTCGTGGAAGCGATCGAGGACCCGGACCGCCCGTTCTGCCTCGGCGTCCAGTGGCATGCGGAGCTGATGGCCGAACGGGCGCTGGAGGCCCAGCTCTTCTCGGCCTTCGTCGAGGCGTCAGCGCACGCCGCGGCCGCGATCGAGCGCTGAGAAGCGCCGGCGGGCGACCAGCAGCTCCGCCAGCCGCGCCGCGACGAAGCCGAAGGCGAAGTAGAGCGCCGGCAGCCAGAGCGCGACCCCGAACAGGGTGTCGGCGGAGGGGGCGTACTCGGCCAGCTCGAGCTCGACGATGACGATCTCGGCCACCGGCCCGGCGATCGCCGCGGCGAGCCCACAGACGAGCGCCGGCGTGCCGCCGCCGAGCCCGCAGGCGGCGATCACGGCGAGGCGTCACGACCAGGACCGTCGCCGGCCCCTCCGGCTGGTCGAAGACGAGCGCGGTGACCGCGTAGATCGCCAGCACGGCGGCGATCGCGGCGAGGCCGACGCGCAGGTCGAAGCCGGGCCTCGGGGGACCCAGCCGCAGGCGCAGCTCGCCGAGCGAGGCGGTCGCCAGCCCGACCAGGACCGGGAACCACAGCGCGCTCTCCCAGACGAACGGGGTCGCGTCGTCGAGGTAGGTGGTGGTGCCCGACTGCACGTGGCCGGCGTCGCCGACCAGGCCACCGACGGCGCCGATCGCGAACAGGATCGAGAGCTCTCTTGGGGTCAGCTTCATCCGGGCGAGTGCGATCGGCAGTATCGCGGCTCCGCTAGCCTCCCGCGCTTGACGGCGCAGGCACTCTGATGGCGCTCACCGATCCCTCTCGTCGACTCGAGGCGATCCCGCCGTACATGTTCGCCGAGCTCGAGCGCAAGGTCGCCGCCAAGCGCGAGGCGGGGATCGACGTGATCAGCCTCGGGATCGGCGACCCGGACCGGCCGACCTACCCGCACGTGGTGGAGGCAATGCGCGCGGCGGTCGCCGACCCGGGCACCCACCAGTACCCCTCGAACCGGGGCCGAGCCGAATTTCGCGAGGCGTTCGCGCGCTTCTACGATCGCCGCTTCGGGGTCGAGATCGACCCCGAGACGGAGGTGATCCCGGCAATCGGCGCCAAGGAGTGCATCTACAACCTCTGCTTCGCCTTCCTCGACCCGGGCGACGTCGCCCTCGCCTCCGACCCCGGCTACCCGGTGTACACGGGCGGGCCGGTGCTCGCCGGCGCGGAGGCGGTGGTGCTGCCGCTGGTGCCCGAGCGCGGCTTCGCTCCGGACCTCGACGCGATCGACCCGGAGCATCTCCGTCGCGCCCGGCTGCTCTTCCTCAACTACCCGAACAACCCGACCGGCGCGGTGGCCCCCGACGGGCTCTTCGAACGGGTGATCGAGCTCGCGCGTGAGCACGAGATCCTGGTCGTCCACGACAACGCCTACTCGGAGACGACCTATGACGGCTACGTCGCCCCGAGCTTCCTCGCCGCCGAGGGCGCGAAGGACGTCGCGGTCGAGGTCTTCTCGCTGTCCAAGGGCTACAACATGACCGGCTGGCGCTGCGCGGCGATCCTCGGCAACCCGGACGCGGTCTCGTCCTACTGGCGGCTGAAGACCAACGTCGACTCGGGCCTGTTCGAGGCCGTGCAGCTTGCCGGCGTGGCGGCGCTCGAGGGGCCCCGGGAGGCGCTCGAGGAGATGAACGCGACCTACCGGCGGCGGCGCGACCTGGTCGTCGGCGCGCTCGCCGAGATCGGCGTCGAGGTCGCGGCACCCAAGGGCACGATCTACGTCTGGGCCCCGGTCCCGGAGGGGCACACCTCGGCCTCGTTCGCCGAGCTGGTGCTCGACCAGGCCGCGGTGGTCGTCTCGCCGGGCTCGATGTACGGCCCCAGCGGCGAGGGCTTCTTCCGGATCTCGCTGACGACCCCGGACGAGCGGATCGCCGAGGCAGTCGAGCGCCTGCGCGAGCACCTGAGCTGATCCGATGGGCGAGCGGCGGCGGGTGCGCTCGGGCTCGGAATTCGAGCGCCGTTACGGGTTCAGCCGCGCGGTCCGCGTCGGCGACCGGGTGATCGTCGCCGGCACGGCGCCGATCCGGCCCGACGGGGGGTGCGACCCCGACCCGGCGGCCCAGGCACGGCGCTGCTGCGAGATCATCGCCACGGCCCTGGACGAGCTCGGCGCCTCGGCTGCGGACGTCGTCCGCACGCGCATGTTCATCACCGATCCCGAGGTCTCCGACGCCGTGGGCGCCGTCCATCGGGAGTTCTTCGGCGAGGCGGAGCCCGCGGCGACGATGGTCATCGTCGGGAGCCTGCTCGATCCGCGGTGGCTGGTCGAGATCGAGGCCGAGGCCGAGTGCAAGGACTATTAGGAGTTGCTAATAATGCTGCCCCTCGCGCAGGGGCTCCTGCCGCCGAGCGGGAACTGCGGGGGAGGGGGAGATTCAAGCCCTTGCCGATACTCACCGATCCAGATAACGGATGACCACTCTTGGCATAGCACTTGCGCTCGCCTGCGCCGCGATGGCGAACCTGGGGATGCTCTGCAAGCACCGCGGGGCGTGTGAGGCGCCCGCGATCAGCATGCGAGCTCCGCTGCGAAGCGTCGGACGGCTGTTTCGCTCGCGCTGGTGGACGATCGGCTTCGCCGTCGCCGCCGTCGCCTGGGTGCTACACGTCGCGGCCATGGCGGTCGCGCCGCTGTCACTGGTCCAGGCCGTGATCGCCGGCGGCCTGGTCCTGATCGCCTATCCGGCGACCCGCTACTTCGGTCACCGGCTCAGCCGCCGTGAATGGCTGGGCCTCGGACTCGCCGCGGCAGGTCTCGCGTTTCTCGCGGTGACCGTTCCGCGCGCGACGGAGAGCGAGGGCTACTCGATTGCGACCCTGATCGCGTTCGAGAGCGTCACGATCGGCGCCGGTTGTGCGCTCTTCGCCTCGGGCGTGCTGCGTCGCGGAACGATCTGCCATGGCGTCGTTCTGGGTCTCGCCTCGGGCTTGCTGATCGGCGTCTCGAACGTGGCGATCAAGGCGATCACCGAGGGCCTCGACGCCGGCTTGACCGGCCTGATCAGCCCCTGGACCGCGGTCGCCGTGATCGGCGGGCTCGGCGCCTTCATCGCCCTCGCACGCGGGATGCAGCTCGGCGAGGCGATCCCGGTGATCGCCACGGCCTCGGTCTCCTCGAACTGCGCGGCGATTCTCGGCGGCGTGGTCGTCTTCGGCGACCCGATCGGCTCCGACGTCCTCGAGGGCCTGTTTCGAGGTCTCGCATTCGCCGCCGTGATCGCCGCCGCGGCCCTGCTGCCGCAGCCGCACCGCGCTCCCGCGAGCGTCTAGAAGCGCGCTCCTTCCTACAGCTTGCCCTCGGCGGCGAGCGTCTCGCGCAGGCCTGCCTCGAGCCCCCGCGGGGAGTAGCCGAGCTCGGCGATCGCCTTGTCGTGCTTGGCCCAGAACGTGACCCCGTCGGCGGAGGAGATCAGCTCGCGCAGGTTCGGCCCCTGTCCCATCAGCTTGCCGATCACGGGCCCGGCGGGGGCGAGGAGCTTCAGCATCCCGACCGGGAGCGCGCGCGTCGGCGGCTTCTTGCCGGCCACCCGGCCCACGGTCGCGATCAGCTCGCGCATGGTCGTGATCTCGCCGCCGAGCACGTAGGCCTCGCCGGGCGCGCCCTTGTCGAGGGCGAGCAAGATGCCGTCGGCGACGTCCTCGACGTAGACCATGTTCATGCCGAGGTCCGGGAACGCCAGCAGCGGCATCCGGCCGGCGAGGAACTGGTCGATCTGGCTGCCGATCGCGGAATGGTCATCGGGGCCGTAGACGCCGCCGGGCTGCACGATCACGCACGGCAGGCCCTCCTCCGCGATCAGCCGCTTGGCGACCTGATGGGCCTCGTACTTGGTCTGCTCGTAGTAGGAGGTGAACTCGCGACCGGGATGGAGATAGCTCTCGTCGACGACCTCGCCGTGGGTGTTGCCGAAGGCGCCGACCGTCGAGACGTAGACGACCTTCGGGGTGCCGGCCGCGAGCGCCGCCCGGAGTACGGTCTCGGTCCCGAGCACGTTGGCCTCGTACATCGCCCGGTGCTCGCTCTCGGGGATTCCGACCTCGTAGACCGCCGCGTTGTGGATCAGCGCGTCGCAGCCGTCGAGGCCGGCGCCGATCGCGGCCTGGTCGGAGAGGTCGCCGACGACCAGCTCGCACCCCAGGTCCTCGAGCTGCCCGCCCTTCGCGGGCGAGCGGACCAGGGCGCGGACCTCGTCGCCGCGCCCGCGCAGCTTGCGGGCCACGTGGCCGCCGATGAACCCCGTCGCCCCGGTGAGAAAGACCTTCACGCCGCCAGCCTACCCCTGGTCACGCTCCGCGGTCCGGACGGCGACACACGGGCCTACACTTGAGCGGATGCAGCGAGACCGAAACGGCCGGGCGGGCACGGTCGCCGTGAACGGCGACGGGGCGGGCGTGCGCAACGCCCGCGCGCGCCAGCGCGCGGTCGCGATCGGGGCGCTGCCGAGCGCCCCGGGGGAGGGCGATGACCCGCTGGCCGAGCTCAAGGAGCTGCTGCGGACGGCCGGCGTGGCGACCGCGAGCGAGCTGGCCCAGGTGCGCGAGAAGCCGGATCCGAATCGCTACCTCGGTCGCGGCAAGCTCGAGGAGCTGAAGGCCGAGATCAAGCGCTCGGGCGCCAACCTCGTCGCCTGCGACGACGAGCTCGCGCCCCGCCAGGAGCGCAACCTCGAGGCCGCCCTGGACGTGCCGGTGATCGACCGTACCGCGATCATCCTCGACATCTTCGCCGACCACGCGCACTCGGCCGAGGGCAAGCTCCAGGTCGAGCTGGCCCAGCTCGAGTACAACCTCGCCCGCATGCGGGGGCTGTGGACCCACCTCGAACGGCTCGGCGCGGGGCGCATGGACGGCGGCATCGGCACGCGGGGGCCGGGGGAGTCGCAGATCGAGACCGACCGCCGGCTGGCGCGCGACCGGATCTCGGCCCTGCGCCGCAGGCTGGCGCGGGTGGAGCGAAACCGTGGCCTGATGCGGGCTCGGCGCGAGTCGTCGGCGGTCCCCGCCGTGGCGCTCGCCGGGTACACCAACGCCGGCAAGTCGACGCTGCTGAACGCGCTCACCGGGGCGAGCGTGAGCGTGGGGGAGAGGCTCTTTCACACGCTCGACCCGACCACGCGCGCCTACGAGCACGACGGCCGACGCTACCTGGTCACCGACACGGTCGGGTTCATCCGCAAGCTCCCCCATCAACTGGTCGAGGCGTTCAAGGCGACCCTCGAGGAGACCCGGATCGCGGACCTGATCGTGCACGTCGTCGACGGGTCCGACCCCGAGTCGCTGCGGGCCGAGGCGATCGCCGCCGTCGACTCCGTGCTGGAGGAGATCGGGGCGGGCGGGCGGCCCCGGCTGCTCGTCTACAACAAGCTCGACCTGCTCGACGATCGTGCTCGCCGCGAGCTGCTCGTGGGCGTTCCCGGGGCGATCGGCGTCTCGGCGGCGACCGGCGAGGGGATCGACGAGCTGCGCGAGCGGATCGAGGCGGCGTTCGCCGAGACCCTGCGCGAGGTCGAGCTGCTGGTCCCGTACTCCGACGGCGCCCGGCTCTCGGAGCTCTACGAGCTCGCCGGCGACCTCGAACGCAGCGAGCGGGCGGACGGGGTGCTGGTGCAGGCGCGGATCCCCGCCGCGCACGCCCACCGGTTCGCGGACTTTGCGGTCGGCGCCGACGGGGCGCGCCCGGCCGACGGCTGAACCGGGCTCGCGCGGTGGACCTGGCCTGCCTGAAGCTGCACGACGAGGCCCGCCTGCCGACCCGCGCCAACGACGGCGACGCGGGCCTCGACCTGTACGCGGTCGAGCGGGCGAGCATCGCCCCCGGGGAGCGGGCCAGCGTGGGGACCGGGATCGCGATCGAGATCCCGCCCGGGCACGCCGGGTTGGTGCTGCCGCGCTCCGGGCTCGCCGCTCGCCACGGGGTCGCCCTGGTCAACGCCCCTGGGCTGATCGACCCCGGCTACCGCGGGGAGATCCGGGTCCTGCTGCTGAACACCGACCGGACGGCGGCGTTCGAGGTCGACCGCGGTGACCGGATCGCGCAGCTCGTGGTGACGCCCATCGCCACCGCCCGCCCGACCGAGGTGGCGGAGCTCAGCGCCAGCGCTCGAGCCGGCGGCGGCTTCGGCTCGTCCGGCAGGTAGGGAAGCGGATCTCCACCTAGCCGCGCGCGGCCGCGGCGCGGGCGCTGCGGTGCGCAGCGAGCTCGAGCTCGTCGTCGAGCGGCGCCAGCTCGGGCGCCGAGCCCTCGCGCCGGGCGAGCGCGAGCGCGATCAGGCGGTCGGCCAGGTGGGCGTTCTTCGGCAGCAGCGGTCCGTGCAGGTAGGTGCCGATCAGGTTGTCGCGGCGGACCCCCTCGAGGCCGTCGGAGCCGTTGTTGCCGTGACCGGTGATCACCCGCCCGAGCGCCTGCGCGCCGGCGCCGAGGTAGGTGCGTCCGCCGTGGTTCTCGAACCCGGCGACCTCGAGCCGCTCGCCGCCGCCGAGCTCGGCCTCGATCGCGACGTTCCCGATCAGCCGCGGCCCGGGCTCGCGCACGGTCTCCAGGTCGACGAGGCCGAGGCCGGAGACCCGCCGGCCCCCGAGCTGATAGCTGTGCCCCAGCAGCTGGTAGCCGCCGCAGACGGCGAGCACGACGGCGCCGTCGGCGGCCGCGGCGGCGAGCGCCTCGCGCTTGCTGCGCAGCATGTCCTCGGCGACCAGCTCCTGGTCGCGGTCCTGGCCGCCGCCGACGTAGATCAGGTCGTGCGCCGCGGGGTCGAAGCGCTCGCCAGGGCCTGCCGCGGCGGCCGTGAAGGCGATCCCACGCCACTCGCAGCGGCGCTGGAGGAAGAGGATGTTGCCGCGGTCGGCGTAGATGTTCATCTGCTCCGGATAGAGCGCGAGCAGGCGAAGCTCCATCACCCGGCCTCCAGCACGCAGATGGTCGAGCCGACGTGCTCGTCGGTGGCGGCGACCTCGAGCCTGCGGTTCGCCGTCAGGCCCGCGGCCTCGGCCTCCTGTTCGAGCTGCGCCGGGGCCAGTCGGTCGAGCCGGATCGTCTCCAGCTCCTCACTCAGCTCGCCGGCGGGCGAGACGATCTGGCGCAGCCGCCTGATCTCGACCCCGCCGGGCACGGCGACGACCTCGGTCGGCAGGCTCGAGTAGATCCAGCCATCCACCTCACGGACGTCCGGGAGCGGCGGCAGGTCCGGCGCCGGCGCGAGGGCGTCGGCGCCGTCGGCGAGGACCGCCGCGGCGAAGATTCCGCCGGAGGTCAGATGGCGGCGGACCATCGCGAGCGCCTCGGCCCGTCCCGCAACGCCGCCGAGCAGGTGGACGAACTGCATCGGGGCGAGGATCGCGGCGAAGCGACGGCCGAGGTCGAGGCGGCGGGCGTCGGCGCAGATCGCCTCCAGGTCGACGTCGGCGATCCCGGCGCGCACGCGCAATCGTTCGACCAGCGCCGCCGAGCGATCGACCGCGACGACGACGACGCCGGCCGCCGCCAGCCGCAGCGCAACCCGGCCGGTGCCGGCGCCGAGCTCGAGCGTGGGCCCCGGCGCCGCGAGGGCGAGCTCGGTCCAGATCGGCAGGTCGGCGCTGTAGCCGCCGCACTCGACGTCGTGCCAGATCGCGTCCAGCGGTTGGGCGGGCACGGTCATCGCCAGAACTCCTTCGCCAGGCCGCGGCTGGCGAGCAGGGTGCGCAACTCGATCAGCGCCGTGTAGGTCGGGAGCGCGAACAGAGCGGACTCGGCCTCGGCGACAGCGCGGTCGAAGGATCGCTCGACCGACGCGTCGACCACCAGCGCGCTCTCCTCGACCCCCGCGTACTTGAGCCGGAGCGCGATCTCCGGCGCCCTCGTCCCGGAGCAGAAGACGCGCCGCGCGCGTCCGGCGAGCAGCTCGAAGTCCGCGTCCCAGACCCACGAGACGTCGCGTCCGTCGGCGATCCCGTCGTTGAGCGCGATCCAGAGGTCGAGCCCCTGCGAGGCGTAGTCGAGCCGCGCCGCCGTTGAGGCGCCTTGCTCCGCGTCGGCCTCGAGGCGCATCGTGCGCAGGACCTCGTTCGCGCCCGCCGGGTTCTTGATCAGCAGGATCGAGACCGCCTTGCCGGCGATCGGGATCGTCTCGACCCGCCCGAACACCGCCTCGACCGCGGCGAGGGCGCCCGCCGCGCGCTCGAGCCCGACCCCGAGGCGCAGCGAGGCGGCGATCGCCGCCAGCGCGTTGTAGACGTTGTAGAGCCCGGGCAGCGGCAGCTCGAGCCGCGCCTCGCCCTCCGGGGTCGAGATCAGAGCCCTGGACCCGCGCATCCCGAGCAGCTCGATCTCGCCGGCGAAGACGTCGGGGGCCGGTCGGTCGGCGCCGCAGTTCGGGCACTCGTAGTGCCCCAGGTGGCCGACGAACGCGCGGGCGTAGGCGTACGGGTGGCCGCAGCGCCGACAGTGCTTGGCGTCGTGGGCATGCTGGAGCTCGGCCAGCGCCTGGGAGGGATCCTCAAGGCCGAAGTAGGTGACCCCGGGACGGCGCCGGAGCTCGCCGTCGCGGCCGAGGTCGGCGACCAGCGGATCATCGGCGTTGAGGACGAAGCCTGAGCGTCCGCTGCGCTCGGCGACCATCGCCAGCCACTCGTCGGCGAGATGCTCGAGCTCGCCGTAGCGGTCGAGCTGGTCGCGAAACAGGTTGCCGAGCACGATCAACGCGGGATCGAGCTCGGCGGCCATCCGCGGCAGCCATGCCTCGTCGACCTCGAAGAGGCCCTCGCGCCCGCGCTGCTCGAGCAGCGCCGTGGCGACGCCCCAGCTCATGTTCGACCCGGCGCGGTTGTGGACCGGCTCGCGGCCGCCCGCCCGCAGCGCCGCCGCCAGCATGCCCGCGGTCGTCGTCTTGCCGTTGGTGGCGCTGATGATCGTCGAGCCGGCCTCCAGACCGGCGCCGAGCCGGGAGATGGCGTCCGGCGCGAGCCGCAACAGCAGACGCCCCGGGAGGGTCGTGCCGCCGCCGCGCCCGCTGCGACGGCTGACCGCGCCGGTGGCTCTGGCGATCCCGATCTTCGCGCGCATGCCCGGCCCGAGGCGGCGGCGAGCGCTCATCCGGGGACGATCACCCGCAGCGCCCGCGGCAGCAGGCGGACGGTCGCGGGGAGGTCGGTGAGGTGGTCGCCGTCCGCGTAGACGGCGAAGGGACGGTCGGCCTCGATCGTCACCTCCTGCGCGCGCCACAGCCGGACCTCGAGGGCCTCCAGGTGCTCGCCCTTGAAGATCTTCGACAGCCCGCGCAGGAAGCGGAGCTTGCCCACGTTGCCGGTCGCCCCGACGTCGAGCAGGCCGTCGTCGAGCTCCGCGTGCGGGGCCGCGATCATCCCGCCGCCGTAGGCCTTGCTGTTGGCGGCGGCGACGGTGTAGCCGGTGACCAGCTCGCGGTCGCCGTCCAGGGTGAGCGTGAAGGTCGCCGGCTTCCAGGTCGCCAGCGCGCGCAGGGCGGCGTACGCGTACACGACCGATCCCTTGAGCAGCCTGGTCTCGTTGGCGATCCGGTTGGCGTCCGAGTCGAAGCCGCAGCTCGCGATGCAGAGAAAGCGCTTGCCGTTGGCCTCGCCGACGTCGATCTCGCGAATGCGGCCGCCGGCGAGCGTCGCCACCGCCCCCTCGACGTCGTCGGGGATCCCGACCACCCGGGCGAAGTCATTGCCCCGGCCGGCGGGGATCACGCCCAGCGGCGCGCCCGTCCCCGCGAGGGTGCCGCCCACCTGGCCGATCAGCCCGTCGCCGCTCATCACGACGCAGGCCTCGCCGGCCCCCGCCGCGGCCGCCGCCTCCACGCACCCGTGCTCGATCCCGGTCGTGAGCACGGTTCGATGCTCCAGGCCCGCGGCGCGCATCGCCTCGGTCGCTCTCGGCAACAGCTCGCGGGTGCGCCCCGCGCCGGCCGAGGGGTTGACGAGCAGCAGGTAGCGCGTCGGCTCCGCGGACATCGACCGGTCAGCCTACCCGCGGCCCGCCCGGCCGATGAAGTAGGTGCCCGGCCCGGCGGAGCCGCTGTCCAGCGGCTCGATCCCGTGGCGGCGAAAGCCGCGCTCGAGCACCGCGGTGGGGGTGAAGAAGGGGGTGTGGGCTCCGAGGCTGGCGACGACGACGACGTGGCCCGCGGGGCGCAGCAGACGCGCGATCTCGCCGAAGAACGGCGGCAGGTTGACCTGGGAGACGAGGTCGAACGAGCCTGCCTCGTAGGGGAGGTGGGCGGCATCGGCGACCAGGAAGGCGAGCCGCCCCTCGGGGTCGAGGTCGACCTTGCCGCGCGCGGCGCGGATCATCCGCTCGGAGATGTCGACGCCGCGCACGCTGGCGCGGGGAAACTCCCGAGCCAGGAACAGCGCTGTCTCGCCGGTGCCGGTGCCCAGGTCGAGCACGCGCTCGGGGGCGGGGGAGACGAGCTGGGTGGCCGCCGCGAGCGCCGTCAGGTGCTCGACCGAACCGGCCCCGGTGCGTTCGTCCCAGCCGTCGGCGGCGCGATCGAAGAAGCCCTGCATCGGCCGTCTGACCACGGGCCACAGCCAGGGCGCGTGGGCGACGATCGCGTTCAGCGCCCGGCCGGCGAGCCTGATCCGCGTCGGGATCTGATTGTCCGGCTCGGACACCGGCGGATGATCGCAAGGCGCTCGACGATCCGCTGCCGGGCCGATCAGCCGCCCGGTCGTGCCCGCGGGCGCCTGTACGCTCCCGCCGATGAGCAAGCCCGCACGAGCCCGCCGGGCCACGGCGCTGGTCGCCGCCGTGGCGGCACTGTCGCTCGCCGCCTGCGGCGACGACGAGGACGACGCCACCAGCTCGACCGCGACCACCGCCTCCGGCGAGTGCGCCGACGTCGAGGCACCGGAGCCGAAGACCGACAAGTTCAAGCGCCCCGAGCGGGTGCTGGAGCGCGGCGAGCCGGCGACCGCGACGGTCGAGACCAGCTGCGGCACGTTCGCGATCGAGCTCGACACCGAGAGCTCGCCGAAGACCGCCAACTCGTTCGCCTTCCTCGCCGAGCAGGGCTTCTACGACGGCACGATCTTCCACCGGATCGCCCCTGGGTTCGTGATCCAGGGTGGCGACCCCGCCGGCACCGGCAGCGGCGGCCCGGGCTACACGGTGGTCGAGGCGCCGCCGCAGGACACCACCTACGCGAAGGGCCTGGTGGCGATGGCGAAGACCGCGGTCGAGCCGCCCGGCGCCTCCGGCAGCCAGTTCTTCGTCGTCACCGCGCCCGCCGATGCCGGCCTGCCGCCCGACTACGCGGTCCTGGGGAAGGTCGGCGAGGGGACGGACGTCGTCGATGCGATCGGCAAGCTCGGCGACCCGACCGAGCAGCCGACGCAGGTGGTCACGATCGACAAGGTGAGCATCGAGGCCGGCTGAGCGCCCGCGTGAGCGAGCCGACGCGGGTGCACTAGGCTCGGCGGGCCATGTCCCGAGTCGAGATCGGTGATCGAGCACCGGATTTCGAGCTCTCCGGGACCGGCGACCACACCTATCGGCTGGCCGACCTGCGCGGGCGCTGGGTGGTGCTCGCCTTCTATCCGGGGGACTTCACCCCGGTCTGCACGCGCCAGTTCTGCTCCTATCGCGACGCCGCCGACCACCTCGACGACCTCGATGCCGAGGTGCTCGGGATCTCCCCGCAGTCGGTGGATTCGCACGAGCGGTTCACCAGCGAGCATCGGCTGACCGTGCCGCTGCTCGCGGACCCCGACCACGAGACCTCTCGCGCCTATGGGGTCGTCGGCCCCGGCGGCCTGGTCAGGC
The DNA here is from genome assembly GCA_963733075.1 of uncultured Solirubrobacterales bacterium. Taxonomy (GTDB): domain Bacteria; phylum Actinomycetota; class Thermoleophilia; order Solirubrobacterales; family 70-9; genus WHSW01. Next base: position 142,950 of record CAVTCA010000015.1, read on the forward strand.
GCTCGATCTTCATCGTCGACCCCGAGGGGATCGTCCGCTACCGCCATGTCGCCCTGCTCGGGCTGCGCTACAAGGACGTCGAGCACCTGGCCTCGGCGCTCTCGCTGGCGCGCGACATGGCCGCCGCCGAGTGAAGGCGAGCCCCGTCCCGTTCACGGTCGCGGGGCCCGCGTCCGCGCTCGCCGGAGAGGCCGACGGCGAGGGGCACCCGATCGTGCTCGTGCACGGGCTCACCGCGACGCGCCGTTACGTCGTCCACGGCTCGCGGGTCCTGCCCCGGCGGGGCTTTCGCGCGATCGCCTACGACGCCCGCGGCCACGGGTCCTCGGAGCCGGCGCCCGCCGGAGACGGCTACGGCTACGAGGCGCTCGCCGCCGACCTCGGCGCGGTGATCGCCGAGCGGGCCGGCGATCGCCGCTGCGTGCTCGCCGGCCACTCGATGGGAGCGCACACGCTCACGGCCCAGGCGCTGGCCGCACCCGACCGGATCGCCGCCCTGGTGGCGATCGGGCCGGTCTTCAGCGGCATCCCGGCGAGCGATGAGAGCCTCGCCTACTGGGACTCGCTCGCCGACGGGCTCGCGCGGGGTGGGGCGGAGGGGTTCGTCGCCGCCTACGACCATGACCTCGACCCGGAGTGGCGCGAGACGCTGCTGCGCATCACGCGCGACCGGCTTTCCCTGCACGAGCACCCCGAGGCGGTCGCGCAGGCGCTGCGCGACGTCCCGCGCTCGCGCCCGTTCGGCGACCTGGCCGAGCTCGAGTTCCTCGACCTGCCGGCGCTGGTCGTCGCCAGCCACGACGAGGCCGACCCGGGCCATCCCTATGCCGTCGCCGAGGCGTGGGCGGAGCGGCTGCCGCGGGCGACCCTGGTCAGCGAGCAAGCCGGGGACGTCGCCGCTCGCCTGGCAGGGCGGCAGGCTGTCGCGCGAGATCGCCGCCTTCTGCGAGCGCCCCGAGGTGGTCGCCAGGCTCAGCGCCTAGATGAACCACTCATCTAGATGCGGTGCTCGAGCCGGTAGACGAGCCGCAGGCCCGACCAGGTCTCGTCGATCGCGCAGACCTTGTTGTCGACCAGCGGGCCGGCGAGCGCGAGCTCGCGGACGACGTCCTCGGTCAGATCGGTGGCGACCCCCGAGGCGCGCTTCGGCCAGGCGATCCAGAGCCCGCCGTCGGGGAAGATCGCCCGCGCGAGCGGGGCCAGGCGCCGCTCCAGCCGGGCCCTGCGGACAAAGAAGGCGACGACGACGTCGAGCGGCGGGACGGTGCGGCGCTTGACCGTCACCCCCGGGGGGAGGTCCCCGAGCGCGACGGCGAACTCGGGCGGGGCGCCGGGAAAGGCGACCACGGCACCCTCGCGGATGCCCAGCTTGCCCGGCAGCGGCGTACCGGAGTACCCGGCCACGCCGTCAATCTATGCTCTTCGATGTGATCGACGACGGCCAGGCGATCCACTACACCGCGGTCTCGCGCGGGACGCCGGTCTACGCGTCGGACGAGACCAGGGTGGGCGTGGTCCACCAGGTGGTCGACAACTACCGCGAGCACATCCTCGACGGGATCGTGATCGAGACCGAGGCGCAGGGACTGCGCTTCGTCGACGCGCCGGAGGTCGGCCGCACCGCGGAGCGCGGGGTGACGCTGACGATCACGGCGGATCGGATCGACTCGCTGCCACCGCCCGAGAGCGGCGCCGGCAGCTTCAGCGCCAACGTCCGCACCGGGCGTCTGAGCAGGCTTTTCGGACGGGCCTGGAAGCGCGATTAGCCGCGCAGGCGCGGGGGTATCTGAGCGCCGATGGACCCGGAGGCCAGAGTCGAGTTCTCGCTTCCGGCCCTGGCCGCGAACGTGCCGCTGATCCGCCACGCGCTGGCCGGCCTCGCCGAGGCGATCGAGATGGAGCCGCCGGAGGTCGCGGACCTGAAGACGGTCGTCACCGAGGCCTGCATGAACGTCGTCGTCCACGCCTACGACGACGGCGAGCAGGGGGTGCTCGAGGTCGACGCCTGGCCCGAGGAGAGCTGCCTGGTGGTCACCGTACGCGACTACGGCGCCGGGATCCGGCCCCTCGCCGACGTCGAGCACCGCAGCCTGCGGCTCGGGCTGCCGCTGATCGCGGCGCTGACCCGCAGCTTCGAGGTCAGCGGATCGCCCGGGCACGGCACCGAGGTGCGGATGAGGGTGCCGCTCGCGGCCTCGGGCAACGGCGCCGCGATCGCGCCACAGATCGGCGACGAGACCCGGATCAAGCTGCCCGCCGGGGAGCTGCTCGCGCCGATCCTCTCGCGGGTGATCTCGATGTTCGCCACCCGCGCCGACTTCTCGGTCGACGAGCTCTCCGACGCCGTCCTGCTCAGCGACGCGATCTCCGCGGGCGGGCCGGACGGGTTCCCGGACGGGACCGCCCGGCTCGTCGTCCGCGAGCAGTCGGGGGCGTTCGAGGTCCGGGTCGGTCCGCTGCAGGAGGGCGGCGGGCAGCGGCTGCTCGACGGCATGCGGATCCCGACCCTCGACGCCTCGCTCGAGCGGCTCGCCGACGAGGTCAGGGTCGAGCCGGAGGAGGCGGGCGAGGTGCTCGCGATCCGCATCGGCCGCTCCGGCTGAGCGACCCGGTCAGCCGCCGGCGCCGGCTTCGCCCTCGTCCGCCATCGCCGCCTCGCGCAGCTTGACGAGCGCGCGGCGCAGGATCCGCGAGACGTGCATCTGCGAGTAGCCGACCTGCTCGGCGATCTTCGACTGGGTCAGGTCCTCGGCGAAGCGCAGCCGCAGGACCTCGCGCTCGGTGTCGTCGAGGACCTCGGAGCCGGCGTCGATCGCGGCGCGGTCCTCGACCAGCTCGAAGCCCGGGTCCTCGCCGCCGATCCGCTCGGCCATCGGCGCCTCGTCGCCGGGCTCCGCGCCGGCGGTCGGGCGATCGAGCGAGACCATCCGCCGGGCGGCGCCGGCCTCGAACGCCTCGAGCACGTCGGCTTCGCCGACGTCGAGCAGCTCGGCGATCTCGGCGACGGTGGGCGAGCGCTCGAGCTCGTGGCTGAGCTTGGTGATCGCGCCCTCGACCGCGCGGATGCTCTCCTGGAGCCCGCGCGGGACGCGCAGGGTCCAGACCCGGTCGCGGAAGTGGCGGCGCAGCTCGCCGAGGATCGTCGGCCCGGCGAAGGCGGCGAACGGGACGCCGCGCTCGGGGTCGTACCGCTCGAGCGCCGCGACGAGCCCCAGGCTGGCCACCTGGAACAGGTCGTCGCTGGGCTCGATCCCGCCGCTGTAGCGCATCGCCAGGCTGCGGGCGAAGGGCAGGAAGCGCCGGACGAGCTCCTCGCGGGCGTTCTCGTCGCGAGTGCGCGCGTAGTCGGCCAGCAGCTGCTCCTCGGTGGCGAGCGCGTCTGTGGGCCCGCCGGGCGGCGGCAGGTCTCCCGGGCGTCTCCGCTGGCGGTGCTCGCGAGTCATCGTCGGCGCGCAAGATAGTGGCGCCCGGTCCAAAAGCGGGCTGGGGGGTGACCGGGGCCCTCGAACGTGCCCTCGAGCGTCGCGAGCGTCGATCGACGGGCGGATCAAACCCGGCACGCAGCGCGGCGCCGACGGCCCGGACGATCCGCGGACCGCGACTCTATGCTCGGTCGGTGGCCGACCTGGGAGACGGTCTGCGAGCTCGGCGCGCGAGCTGCCCGAGGTCGAGCGGAGCACCGTGGTACGGAACGCCGGCGCTGAAGGTGCGCGGCAAGGGCTTCGCCCGGCTGCGCGAGGACGGCGCGCTGGTGGTGATGATCGACATCCTGCGAGCGCGAGGCGCTGATGCAGGAGGACCCGGAGACGTTCTACATCACGCCGCACTACCAGGACTACGCCGGCGATGCTGGTCAACCTCGAGCGCAGTCGACGTCCGCGGAGCTCAGCGGAGCTGCCTGATCGAGTCATGGTGCCGCAAGGCGCCCCGAAACGGCTGCTGAACGCATACGAGGCCGCGGCCGGCCCGACCCGGGTAGACAGACAGGGCTTCGGCGACCGTCTCCACGCCCAGGTAGACATAATCACGGTTCTCGTGCGCTGGGTTCGCGCCTGACCGCCCACTGCACGCGGGTACCGCCGGCGTCCCAAGTGTCAATCGGGGACCGCGGCGGGCGTTCCTCGCCTCCTCCTCGACCTCCCCGAAGACCCGAAGGCAGCGCCGCGACCAGGATCCCGAGCGCGGTGCCCAGCGCACGCTCGCCGGCGGCGTCGAACGGCGAGGCGCCGAGCGTGTCGGTGAGCAGGACGACGTAGACGGTGATCGCGGTCGTGAACAGCGCGTACTCGATCGCCAGCAGCGCGTAGGCGAGCGCGGCGGCCGCGGTCAGCAGCAGCGTCGTCGGGATCGTTGCCTCGCCGAGCACCTCCGCCAGCGCCGTCGCCAGGACCAGGCCGATCACCGTCCCGACGGCGCGCATCGCGATCCGCTCGCCGGTCTGGTCGGCGTCGGGCTTGAGCACGAACAGGATCGTCAGCGGCACCCAGTAGCCGTGGTCGTCGAAGCCGGCCAGCGCGATAGATCGCGACCCCGATCGCCAGCGCGGCCCCGAAGCGCAGCGCGTGGCGCATGGCGGGTGCTGCGGATGCTCCACGCGCCGCGGAGCTTGACCCACGTCTCCCCCGCCGCCGCGCGGAGCTCGAACCGCTCCCGGCCTCGGTCCGAGACCACCCCGGCGACCAGCGCCGTCGCCGCCTGCAGCGACGCCGCCGCCGGCGCCGAACGCGAGCGCGCGCCAGCGCGTCGCCGGGGTCGAGGAACAGGCCCTGGGCGATGAGGAGGGCGAGCACGCACGAGAGCCCCGCGATCGCCAGCCGCAGCGAGACCGCGACCAGGTAGCCCGCGAGCCCCGCGACCACGGCCATCGCGACCACGGCCGTGGCCGCCGTGGCGCTCGAGAGCACGCCGAGCGCCGCCGCGACCCCGACCAGCGGCGCGCAGAGGAGCTGCCAGCGCACCCGCACCCGCGCCGGGGCGTCGAAGGCGATGAAGCCGCAGATCAGGGTCGCGGTGCTCAGCGCCCCGGCGGCGGCGTCAGTCGCGCTCGAGCTCGACCAGCAGCGCGATCCCGGTCGGCAGCGCGACCAGCAGCCCGCGCCGGATCGCCGGCAGCGGCTCGCCGCGCAGGCCCCAGGCGGCCGGCAGGCGCGAGGCGACCCTCGCCGTCAGGTCGCCCCGGAGCGCGGCGCGCCGACCCCGGAGCTCGGCTCGGGCCCGCGGCGGCGGTCCAGCAGCCGCTTCAACGGGCTCCCGTGCCGCTCGCGCTCGATCGATCGCAGGTAGGGGTCGAAGTCGACCTGGATCGTGTGGCGCTTCGAGGCCACGTAGCGCTTCGCCATCGCGCGCGCGGTCGCGGGCGATCTCGCGCCGCATGCGCGTCGGCGCTCGGCAGCTCGACCTTGCCCTCGAGCACGTCGGCGATCCACTCCGACTGCGCCTCGGCGAGCGGCATGATCGCGCCCAGCGGCTGCAGCAGGCCGATGAAGTAGAGGCCCGGATGCTCGGGGCTGACCACCCGCCGGTAGAGCGGGATCTCGTTGTCGGGCGCCGAGATCAGCCCCGGGTCGAAGAACGGGAAGGTGATCTTGTAGCCGGTGCAGTAGATCACCAGGTCGATCTCCTCCTCGGAGCCGTCGACGAAGCGGACCGTCCGCCCGCCGGCGAACTCGGCGATGTTCGGCTTCACCGCGATGTCGCCGTGGCCGATCCGCGGCAGCAGCTCCGCCGAGATCGTCGGATGCGCCTCGAGCAGCTTGTGGTCGGGCTCGGGCAGCCCGTAGTCGGTCGGCTCGCCGGTCGCGGTCTTCAGCGCCTGGCGGTAGAGGCTCCGGCTCACCGCCAGCGGCAGGCGGCTGATGACCGCGTTGCCGAGCTCGTCGACGGGCTTGCCCTTCAGGTACTTGGGCAGCACCCAGGCGCCGCGGCGCATCGCCAGGAACGTCCGCTCGGCCGTCCGCGACGCCTCGACCGCGATGTCGCGAGGCCGAGTTGCCGATCCCGAGCACGAGCACCCGCTTGCCCTCGAGCACGTCGGGGGTCTTGTAGTCGTGGACGTGCAGCTGCTCGCCCTCGAAGTCCTCCTGGCCCGGGAACGGCGGCTCGGGCCAGCGCGCGTCCCAGTGGTGGCCGTTGGCGACGAACACGGCGCGCGTAGGCCTCCGAGCCCTCCTCGCCCGAATCGCGCTCGCGCCAGCTCACCCGCCAGCCGCCGCCGCCGGCCGGCTCGACCCGGGTCACCTCGGTGCGAAAGCGGATCCGGTCGCGAAAGCCGAAGTGGTCGACGTAGTCGTCGAAGTACTCGGCGATCTGCCAGTGGTTCGGGTAGTCCGGGTAGTCCTCGGGCATCGGGTAGGTGGCGTAGGCCATCATCCGCCGCGAGGTGTTGATGTGCAGCGAGCGGTACGCCGACGACATCCCGTTGTCGTTCATGTAGCGCCAGTTGCCGCCGACCTCCGAGCCGACCTCGAAGCAGTCGAACTCGATTCCGCGCGCGTCCAGGACCTGGCAGGTGGCGATCCCGGACGATCCGGCGCCGATCACGCAGATCTTGTCGCTCGAGGTCGCCATCTCAGTTCAGGCTCGGATCGTCGGGCATCCGCGCGAGCAGCGCGAACTGGCCGCCCTTGCGCGCGAGCACGTCCTGCCACAGGGCCTCGGGATCGTCGCAGAAGAGCTCCGCCGGCAGCGGCGGCTCGACGATCCACGCCTCCTCGGCGAGCTCGCCCTCGAGCTGACCGGCGCCCCAGCCCGAGTAGCCGGCGTAGACGCGGCCCCGGCGGACGAGCTCCGGCAGCTCCGCGTACTCGGTCTCGGCGGCGACGAAGCCGACGTCGGCGGCGACGATCCACGCCGCGGCGTCGGTGTCGTTGAACTCGGCCAGCACGACCAGCGCCTGCGGCTGCACCGGGCCGCCGATGAACACCGGCTCGCCGCCGACGACCTCCCCCAGCTCCGGCGCCACGTCCCCGACCTCGATCTCCGACGGCCGGTTGAGGACGACCCCCATCGCCCCCTCGTCGCCGTGCTCGGTGATCAGCACCACCGAGCGGGCGAAGTTCGGGTCGACGAGCGCCGGCGAGGCGATCAGCAGGCGTCCCCGCAGCGACTCGGCGGGATCGCCGGACGGCTCCGATGATCGCTCTGCAGCCATTGGCCGGATTCTGCCCGCTCGCTAATCTCGGAGGCGTCATGATCAAGGACGTCAGCGAATCCGAGCTTCATCGCCGAGGTGGTCGAGCGCTCGCGCGAGGTGCCGGTCGTCGTCGACTTCTGGGCCGAGTGGTGCGGGCCGTGCCGCCAGCTCGGCCCGGCGCTCGAGGCCGCGATCGCCAAGCGCGCCGGCAAGGTCGAGCTGGCGAAGGTCGACGTCGACTCCAACCAGGCGCTCGCGGCCAGCTTCGGCGTCCAGGGCATCCCGGCGGTGAAGGCGTTTCGCGACGGCCAGGTGGTCGCCGAGTTCACCGGCGCGATCCCGCCGGCGCAGATCGAGGCGCTGGCTCGACGCGCTCGTCCCCTCGCCGGCCGACGAGCTCGCCGCGACGGGCGACGAGGACTCGCTGCGCCAGGCGCTCGAGCTCGACCCGCGCCACGGCGACGCGGCAGCCGGGCTCGGCAAGCTGCTGCTCGCCCGCGGCGAACCGGACGCGGCGCTGGAGCTGCTCGAGCCGCTGCGGGGAGACTTTCGCGCCGAGGGCCTTGCGGCCCGCGCCCGGCTCTCGCCGGCCGAACGGCGACGAGGCGGGCGACCCGCGGCTCGAGGCGGCGTTCGCGGCCTGGGACGCGGGCGACTTCGCGGCCGCGCTCGAGGCACTCCAGGAGGCGATCGCCGAGGCGACGACCCCGAGCGCCGCGACCTGATCCGCCGGGCGATGGTCGGCATCTTCGCCGAGCTCGGCGCCGATCACGAGCTCGCGCGCGAGCACCGTCGTCGCCTCGCGGCGGCGCTGAACTGATCGAGCTCCGCGCCCCGGTCGAACCCGCATGGACCCAGTCAGCGGCGCCGACGTTCCGGTCGCCTTCATCGCCGGCCTGGTCTCGTTCGTCTCCCCGTGCGTGCTGCCGCTGGTCCCCGGCTACCTGTCGGTGGTCACCGGCGTCAGCGTCGACGAGATCGACGACACCGACTGGCGCCGGGTGCTCGTCCCCAGCCTGCTGTTCATCGCCTCGTTCTCGACCGTCTTCATCCTCCTCGGCCTGACCGCGACCGCGCTCGGCGAGCGCCTGCGCGACAACCAGGACCTGCTCACCGACATCGGCGCGGTGCTGCTGATCGTGATGGGCGTGCTGTTCATCGCCGCCACGTTCGTCGACCGCCTGAACCGCGAGTGGCACGTCGAGGCACTGCTCGCGCGCGCCGGCAAGGGCGGGCCGATCGTCGCCGGCGCCGCCTTCTCGATCGCCTGGACTCCGTGCACGGGCCCGGCGCTGGGCGGGATCCTGACGCTCGCCGGGATCCAGGGCGAGGTCGCCCACGGGGCCTTCCTGCTCGCCGTCTACTCGCTCGGCCTCGCGGTGCCCTTCCTGATCACCGCGCTCGCCTTCTCGCGCGCGACCACCGCCTTCGCGGTGATCAAGCGCCACTACCGCGCGATCGTCGCCGTCGGCGGCGGGATCCTGATCGCGATGGGCGTCCTGATCCTCAGCGGCGGCTTCACCGAGCTCAACGTCTGGGCGCAGGAGCTGACCTCGGACCTTGGGCTGAACCTCTAGCGCAGCTAGCTACCGGCGGGGTGAGCGGGGGGTCGGCGCCGACGCCGACCTCGACCGGGGTCCCGATCGCCTCGGTCTCCTCGACCTCCTCGCCCTCGGCCCTCGCGCGAGCAGACGATCCGGAAGCGCCCGGTGCCGAGCTCGGGGTCGCCGACCAGCGGCAGCCCGCGGATCTCCTCCCAGCCGAGGCGCTCGATCTCGTACGGGTTCATCCGCACCTCCGCGGCCGGCCACGGACAGCTCGCGTTGTGCTGGTCGATCGCCTTCGAGATCGCCTCCAGGTTCTTCGCCTCAGAGCCCAAGCCCTCCCCCTGCTCAGTCCTCGTCGTCCGCGCTCGAGTGCTCGTGGTCGGCCTCGCCGTACTCGCCTCCGCGGTAGTCCTCGGGCCGGCCGGCGAGATGGCTCGGGTCGGGCCCGGGGTCGCCGTGCGATGCGTGCTCGATCAGCTCCTCCTCGGCGAGCTCGAAGCCCTCGGCCTCGCCCCCGCCCCCCTCGCGGACCGCCCGCTGCTCCTCCTCGTGGCGGTGCTCGCGAGCCAGCTCGCGCTCGTCCATCTCCTCCATCGTGCTCCTTTACGTTCGATTGGCCCCCGGAGGGCGACTCTAGCGCCCGCCGACCGGCTTTGAGAAGATCACCTGCATGAGCTCCGACCGGCTCTCGGGCCTCGACTCGTCCTTCCTTCACCTCGAGCGCGGCCCCGCGCACATGCACGTCGCCTCGACCACCCTCTTCGAGGGCCCGACCCCCGAGTACGACGAGCTCGTCGAGCACATCCGATCCCGCCTCCACCTGGTGCCCCGGTTTCGCCAGAAGCTACGCATCGTCCCGTTCGGCCAGGGACGTCCGAAGTGGGTCGATGACCCCCAGTTCAACCTCGAGTACCACATCCGTCACACTGCCCTCCCCGAGCCCGGCAGCGAGGAGCAGCTGCGGATCCTGGCCGCCCGCGTCTTCTCCCAGCGCCTCGACCGCTCGAAGCCGCTGTGGGAGATGTGGCTGGTCGACAAGCTCGCCGGCGGACGGTTCGCGCTGGTCACCAAGAGCCACCACTGCCTCGTCGACGGCGTCTCCGGGGTTGACATAACCACTGTCCTCTTCGACACCTCGGCGGAGCCCGCCTCGGTGCGCGAGGCCGAGCCGTGGACCCCGCGCCCGGAGCCGAGCGACGCCCAGATGCTCGGCGAGGCGCTGGTCGAGCGGGCGACCAGCCCGACCGAGATCGTGCGCGGTGCCCGGGCCCTGTTCCGCGCCCCGCGCCGCGTCGCGCGAGCCGCCGTCGACGCGGCCGAGGCGGCGGGCACGTTCGCCCGCGCGGGCCTCGCAGCGCCGGGCTCGATGTTCAACGTCGCGATCGGGCCGTACCGGCGGTTCGCGACCGTGCGCGCGGACCTCGCCGAGCTGAAGCGGATCAAGAACGCCGCCGGTGGCACCGTCAACGACGTCGTCCTCGCCGCCGTCGCCGGCGCCCTCGGTCGCTACCTGCGCGAGCACGGCCACTCCACGCGCGAGCTCGAGCTGCGGGCGATGGTCCCGATCAGCGTCCGCGGCGCGGACGAGCACGGGGCACTCGGCAACCGGGTCTCCTCGTACATGGCGCCGCTACCGGTCTGGTGCGACGATCCGGCCCAGCGGCTGCGCCTCGTGAGCGAGACGATGGGCGACCTGAAGCAGTCCAAGCAGGCCGTCGGCGCCAGCCTGATGACGGAGCTCGCCGACTTCGCCCCGCCGACGATCGCCGGTCAGGCGGCCCGGCTGCAGTCGCGCCAGCGGTTCTTCAACCTCGTGGTCACCAACGTCCCCGGGCCGCAGTTCCCGCTCTACCTGCTCGGCCGCGAGCTCGAGGCGATCTTCCCGATGGTGCCGCTGGCCAAGCGCCAGGCAGTCTGCTTCGGGATCATGAGCTACAACGGCCAGGTCAACTTCGGCCTGATCGGCGACTTCGACGCTCTCACCGACCTCGAGGCGCTCGCCGGCGACCTCGAGGCCTCGCTCGCCGAGCTGGCGGAGCTCGCGCCCGAGGACAGGAAACGGCGCCGGCGCTCGATCAGGCGAGCGCCGCCCGCGCGAGCGACTCGCGCCTGACCCGGCGGCTCCCCGGCGGGCGACCGGGTCGTTGCGAGCGTGCCCCCTTGCGGATAAGCTGCGCGCGGCAAACGGCCGAGAGAGGTCCGGCGGCAGGTGTGGAGCGCTCGCAGCGTCCTTCGGGCGCGTGGGACGCCACGCTGCGACCGTCCGCGAGCATGCCGGACAAGGCCGGAGCGACCGTGATCACGATGGAGCGGGATGGCAAGACGCTGTTCTTCGACTACCCGGAGACGGTGGCCGCCGGCGACGACCTCAAGATCAAGAACAAGACCAACCCGCGCCAGGTCGGGCCGCACACCTTCTCGCTCGTGCGCGAGAACGACATCCCCACCAAGCCGAAGAAGATCAAGGCCTGCACCAAGAAGCTGAAGGGGATCTGCGGCGCGATCGTGCTCTGGCACGACGTCGACCTGGAGACCGGCGAGGTCGGTGAAAACCCGGTGGAGGTCGGCAAGCAGGGCTGGGACAGGCAGGGCAGCCTGAAGCGCAAGGGCGACTCCTGGGTCTCCGAGCAGAAGGGCCAGGCCTTCGCCCGCGAGGTGACCGCCCAGCCCGGCAAGGTCCTGCACTTCATCTGCGCGGTCCACGCCGAGATGCAGGGTGAGATCACCGTCACCGAGGGTTAGCAGGACCTCTCGCAGCGTCTCGGCTGAGCACGGCGGGCGCCTCACGCGCCGCGCCGTGCTCGCCGCCGGCGCCGCGGGCGCGCTGGCGCTGGTGCTGCCGGTGCGCATGCGGCCCCGCGCGCTCGGCGCGGCCGTTGAGCGCGCCGCCGCCAAGGCGAAGTTCAGGGCGCCGCTGCGGATCCCGCCGGTGCTCACCGGCTCGCAGATCGAGATCGAGATGCGGGAGGCCAAGGTCGCCGTGCTCGGGGGCCGCAAGACGAAGATGTGGACATATGCCGGGGAGCTTTCCCGGGCCGACGATCCGCCGGCCGGCCGGGAGCTCACCGAGGTCAGCTTCGTCCACAGGCTGCCGGCGAAGGCGGGTGAGCTCACCGTCCATCTTCACGGCGGGCACAACCGCGCCTCCGAGGACGGCCAACCCGGCGGCCTCACCCGCCGCCAGCCGCGGGCGATGTTCTGCCGGATCTCGGACCGGCTGGCCCCGGGCGAGTCCGGCAACGACCTGCTGATCGCGCCCGGCGGGCGGCGCACCTACACCTACGACCTGATCGAGGACGGCCGCCCCGAGCGCGCCGCCTTCCAGTGGTACCACGACCACCGGCTCGAGCGCACGGCCCCCAACGTCTGGCGCGGGCTCGCCGGGATGATGATCATCGACGACGAGCTCGACGCGTCGCTGCCGCTGCCGCGCGGCGATCGCGACCTGCCCCTGATGATCGTCGATCGCAGCTTCACCAAGCGCAACCAGCTCACCGATCCGTTCGCCGCCGCCGCCCACGCCCCCAACGACGGAGTAGTGGGCCGGCTGGCGCTCGTCAACGGCGTCCACCTCCCCCACCACCGCGTCAGCGCCGCCCGGTACCGCGTCCGGATCCTCAACGCCGCCAACTTCAGCCTCTACAACCTCGAGCTCTCCAACGGCGACGACCTGACCCAGATCGCGACCGAGAGCGGCCTGATGCCGCGTCCGGTGGCCCGGCGCAGGGCCCTGATCGGCCCCGGCGAGCGGATCGAGGTGATCCTCGACTTCAGCCGGCTAGCCGGCAAGCGGGTGGTGCTGCAGAGCGCCCGCCGCAAGCGCGGCGGCGGGATCGAGTCGAAGACCCACCGCGGCCCGCTCATCGAGTTCCGTGTCGGGGAGCCCGCCGACGACACGACCGTGATCCCCGGCGCGTTGCGTCCGCTGCCGAATTGGGTGGCCGACGCCCCCCAGGCGCCGCAGCGCAAGTGGAAGCTGACGATCTCGAAGGGCCTGATCCCGACCTGGCTCGTCAACGGCAAGACCTTCGACCCGGCCCGGTCCGACGCCTTCCCGAAGCTGGACACCACCGAGACCTGGGAGCTTCACAACCGCACCGCCGTCGCTCACCTGATCCACATGCACCACACCGACTGGTACATGCTCCGCCGCAACGGCAAGAGCCCGCCGGCCCACGAGCAGTGCCTGAAGGAGACCTTCCTGCTGGACCCCGGCGATCGCGTGGTCGTCGCCGGCCACTTCTCGGACTTCACCGGCAAGTACACGATCCACTGCCACATGCTCGACCACGAGGACCACGGCATGATGTCCCAGTTCGAGGTCGTCGCCGGCTGAGCTCCGGCGTGGCCGGCGCGCATCAAACGTGATCACTCATCAAACGCCGAGGTCCCGCAGGAACTCGGGCTCGTGGCCCTCGATGAACACGAACAGCGGGTGCGGGAGGTCCTTGTTGGTCGCCCGCTCGGCCGGATCGGGCGGAGTCGAGTCGTCGGCCTCGGCCAGCGGCTCGTCCGCGTCCTGCCAGAAGCGCTCCTCCGGGTTCCAGCGTCGCCGCCGCACGTCCGCCTCGATCTCGTCGTCGGCGAGCACGTCGCCGACCACGCGCTCGGCTTCGGCGGCCGCCGTCGCCGTCTGCGCGTAGACGTAGAGCTTCTCGCCGTCGCGGGTGACGATCACCCGGTCGCCGAGGCGCTCGGCGACCTCGTCGTCGAGATCCAGGGAGCGCAGCCGCTCGCTGAGCTTGCCGTGGACCGATTCGTGGATGTCGACCTCGACCCTGTATTCGTCCGCCATCGAGGCGCGAGGCTAGCAACACACGACGAAGCCTGGCCGAGCTCGCTCGTTCTCCTAACCTGCGCGCAATGGACCAGGTGATCCAGATCGTGGGCGCGCTGATGATCCTCGCGGGGTTCGCGGGCGCGCAACTCGGCCGCCTGCGGGTCGATTCGCTCTCCTACCTGCTCCTCAATCTGGTCGGCTCAGCGGTGCTCGCCTACCTCGCCCTCGAGGAGCGACAGTGGGGCTTCGTCCTGCTCGAGGCCGTCTGGGCGGCGGTCTCGCTCTGGAGCCTGAGCCGGCTCGCGCGCGGTCGGCCGGTCGCCGGCGCGCACTGAGGCGCAGACCGCGGTCCGTCCGGGCGAGACCCTATGAAGGGCCTCGATGGCCGCCCAGGCAATGCTGCCCGCCGACACTCCCGCCTGGCGGCGTCACTTTCACGGCGACGGGTATGGCTACGGCTGGCTGCTGTTCCTGATCCTGCTGGTGCTCGGCTTCCAGATGGCCGCGCCCGAGACGGACGCGGCGCGGATCCTGACCATCTTCCTCCAGGGTTTCACCCTGATCGCCGCGCTGGCGGTCTCCGGCGTGCGCCGGTGGCTCGTCCACCTGGCGGCCGCGGTGACCGCGATCGCCGTGGTCAGCGCCGTGGGAGTCGTGATCGGGTCGGGCGACCTCGACCTCGGCGGCGGACGCGTGATCGGCTTCCTGCTCATTGCCCTGGCGCCTCCGTCGATCCTCGTCGGGGTCATCCGCCAGGCTCGCCAGGCGGGGATGATCACCCTGCGGACGATGTTCGGGGTGCTCTGCGTGTACCTGCTGATCGGCAGCGCCTTCGGCTACGCGTACGCGATCATCTCCGCAGCCGAGGACGGCGGCTTCTTCGCCGAGATCAGTGGTGGCGATCTGGCCGACTTCCTCTACTTCAGCTTCACGACCATGACCACGACCGGGTTCGGGGACCTGACCGCCGCCCATGACCTGGGCCGGTCGCTGGCGATCAGCGAAGCGCTGATCGGCCAGATCTACCTGGTCACGATCGTCGCGCTGATCGTCGGCAACCTCGCCCGCGCGAGCGTCCCGCGCTGAGCGGCCCGGTGCCCGCGGGCGAGCTGCCCAGGCAGGTGCGCCGTCCGGCGGCTCGCCGTCGGCGGGGTTGCGCTCGCGGCGCTCGGCGCCGGCGCGATCATCGGCGCCCACGACGCCGACGATCCGACGCCCGGGATCGAGGGGCCTCGGCCCACCCACAGCCGAGACGTCGCGCGAGCCACCCGCCTGCCCGGACGAGATCGCCTCCGAGCCGCGCCGGCTCGCCGGGCAGATGCTGATCGTCCGCATGGAGGCGGGCGCGACGGAGGACCTGCGGCGGCTGGTGCGAGCGGGTGAGATCGGCGGCGTGATCCTGTTCCCGCCCGAGGGCGCCGACCCCGGCGCGCTCGGGGACCAGGTGGCGGCGCTGCGGCGGAGCGCCGAGCGGGTGGGCGCCGAGCCGCCCCTGGTGGCGATCGACCAGGAGGGCGGTGAGGTCGAGCGCTTGCCGGCGCTGGCGCCGGATCGTTCGCCGGCCGAGATCGCGCTCGCGGGCGAGCGCGCTGCTCGCGCCGAGGGCCGCACCACCGGCCGTGCGCTCGGCGCGCTCGGGATCGACGTCGACCTCGCCCCGGTGCTCGACGTGCCCGCGATCGACGGCGCGTTCATCGCCTCGCGCACCTACTCGTCCGATCCGCAGCGGGTCGCGGCTCTCGGGACCGCGTTCGGGAGCGGGTTGCAGCAGCGCGGGGTCGCGGCGACGGCGAAGCACTTCCCCGGCCTCGGGCTGGCGACCGAGAACACCGACCTGGCGCCGAGCGCCATCGACGCCTCGAGGGCCGCGCTGGACGCGGGGCTCGAGCCGTTTCGGGCCGCGATCGAGGCCGGCTTCGAGCTCGTGATGGTCGCCAACGCGACCTACCCCGCGTTCGAGCCCGGATCGCCCGGCCTCGCAGTCGCGGCGCGTGATCGAGGGGCTGCTGCGCCGGCGGCTCGGCTATCGGGGCGTCGTGATCACCGACGACCTCGGCGCCGGCGCGCTGACCGGGGCGGGCCTCAACGAGGGCGCGGCGGCCGTCGGCGCGGCCCGCGCCGGGGCCGATCTGCTGCTCCTCGCGCTCAGCGACGGCGCCGCCGCCCGTGAAGCGCTGGTGGAGGCGATCCGCAGCGGCGAGCTCGACCGGAAGGCGCTGCTCGCCTCCTGTGCCCGCACCACCGCGCTCCGCGCCCGCCTCGCGGGCCAGGAACCGTAGCTGGGTGGTTAGCCCGAGAGGCGGGCGGTGAACCGGACCCGGTCCCGGCTGTAGACCCAATCGCCGCCGGCGAAGCCGTTGACCCGATCGTCGGCGTTGACGAGCACCGCGGTGATCCGCTCGAACCGCCGCGGCTTCGCGAGCGTGACCGAGTCGCGCCCGCCCTTGTCGAGAAAGCGCAGCCTCCAGGTCACCTTGCCGCTGAGCGCGTCTCCGTCGCGGGCCACCAGCGCCAGGCCCGCGCGCACGCCCCGATCGACGTGGACCCTGAGCTTGAGCTTGCCGCCGCGGGGACGAACGGTCAACAGGCGATAGGCGGTGTGGTCGAGCTTGAACCGCTGCCTGCCGTCCTTCGCCAACGAACCCTTGCGGCTGACATCCGGATAGGAGGCGCGGTCCGGGAAGCGGCCGAACCCGCTGCGCCACTCGGCGGTCGCGGCGGCGAAGGCGACGAACTCGCGGCTGAAGCCCTTGCCCCCGTCTCGCTCGATCGTGCGGTCGTAGGCGGAGAGCGCGAAGTCGGTCGGATTGGTGATGTCGGAGACCTCCCAGGCACGGCGGATGGCGTCCAAGCCGTAGCCGCCTCCGCCGCCGTCGAGCCAGTGGTTCCAGACGGCCGTGCCGTAGATCCGCAGGGACTTCGTGACATCCGGGGGGAAGGTCGCGGTGATCGGCTCGCCCGGGAACCTGGCGAAGTACGGCAGGTAGCGGACGTAGTCGTCGGCGTCCGGGAACACCTTCTCCTCCGCCCAGGTCGCGGTCGACTCCTTCATCCAGAGATCCTGGAAGACGTCGTAGTTGGCCTGCAGCAGGTGGTTGAACTCGTGGGCGAAGGTGACGCCTGCCGGGATCGCCGGGTCCTCGTATCCGTACTCGGACCGGGCGTAGTCGTCGTCGAGGACCATGTAGCCGTACTGGCTGTCGGCGCGGCCCTGGCCCGGGTCGACGCTCTGGTAGCCGAACAGCCCCCGGTTGCCGAGCTGCTTCAGATAGATGTCGGAGCGGGTGCCGGGGTTGGCGCCGCAACCCGTGAGATCGCGCTTCGGCGGCTCCCAACCGAGCGGTCCGGGCGCCACCTCGACGCCGTAGGAACGCTCCGCGATCTCCAAGAGCAGCTCGACGTAGTCGGGGACGGCGTCGGCGTCGGGATCGTCGAGGCTCGGCGCGTCGCCGAAGCTCGCCGAGTTGACCCAGAAGACGCAGAAGTGCTCGCTCTCGGCGCTGGCGATCGGGGCGGCGGGCGGATAGCCGTCGTGCACCGGGTCGGCACCACCGTCCGTCGGCCGCGCGAGCAGGGCCTTCGCCTCCCGGCGCTCCCCCTGTTCGAGCTCCGGGTAGGCGGCGGCCAGGTCGTGGAGGGCGAGCGTCGCGTCGAGCGCCGGCTCGGCGTCCTTCGGCGCGTGCGCCGGGGCCACCGTCGCCGCCGCGGTCTCGAGGATCTCGGTTGCGTCGTCTGCCGACAGCTCGGTTGCGGGCTCCTGGGCCGCCGCGGGAGCGGCATGCGCGAGCGCTGCGATCGCAGCTACGAGCGCGCCCGCCCGCAGCCGGCTGATCGTCGCGTGGGTCAAGGGCTGGAACATACTGTGCGGATGAACGAACCCCCGCCGAGGATGATCGTTGCGCTGGCGCAGGTCAATCCCACGGTCGGCGACCTGGCGGGCAACTCGGCGCTGATCGCCGATTCGATCCGCGCCGCGCGCGACGCGGGCGCGGGCCTGGTCGTGACGCCGGAGCTCTGCCTGCCCGGCTACCCGGCCGAGGACCTGTACCTCAAGCGGCACTTCGCCGAGGCCAATGCTCGCGCGGTCGCCGAGCTGGCCGAGCGAGCCCAGGGGATCACGGCGCTGGTCGGGTTCGCGGAGCCGCGTACGGGGGCGACCGAGGACGAGCGCCGGCGCGACGGGCCCGCGCGCCGTGCGGTCCACAACTCACTCGCCGTGCTGCGCGACGGGAGGGTCGAGGCCGTCTACCGCAAGAACCGTCTGCCCAACTACGGGGTCTTCGACGAGGTCCGCTACTTCGAGCCCGGCTCGGAGCCGGTGACGATCGACGTCGACGGCGTCGCCGTCGGGCTGACGATCTGCGAGGACCTGTGGGAGCCGGGGCCGCCCGCCTCGCTCGAGGCCGAGGACGGGGCCCGGTTGATCGTCAACCCGTCCGGCTCGCCTTACCTGCGCGGCAAGGGCGCCGACCGCGCCCGGATGCTGGCAGACCGGGCGCGCGCCTACGGCGTCCCGATCGCCTTCTGCAACCTGGTCGGCGGCCAGGACGAGCTGATCTTCGACGGCCAGAGCTTCGTTCTCGACGCCGACGGGGAGGTCGTCGCCCGGGCGCGGCAGTTCGTCGAGGACCTGCTGCTCTGGGAGCTGGGCGGCGAGGCCGCGGCACGGATCGAGGAACCGCTCTCCGACCTCGACGAGGTCTATGCGGCGCTGGTGCTGGGGGTGCGCGACTACACACGCAAGAACGGCTTCGAGCGCGCCCTCGTCGGCCTCTCCGGCGGGATCGACTCGGCGCTGGTGGCGATGGTCGCGGCCGACGCCCTGGGCGCGGACCGGCTCACCTGCGTGGTCATGCCCTCCCCCCACTCCAGCGACGCGACCCAGGCCGACGCGCGCGCGATCGCGACCAACCTCGACGCCGAGCTGATCGAGATCCCGATCGAGACCGCGATGGACGCGTACGGGGCTCTCCTCGGCGAGCACTGGTCGGGCGCCGGGCTGGCGGCCGAGAACGTGCAGGCCCGGATCCGCGGCAACCTGCTGATGGCTCTCTCCAACGATCGCGGCGGGCTGGTGCTGACCACGGGCAACAAGAGCGAGATGTCGGTCGGCTACGCGACCCTGTACGGCGACATGGCGGGCGGGCTGGCGGTGATCAAGGACGTGCCCAAGCTCGTCGTCTACGACCTGGTCTCCCATCGGAACGCTCGCGCCGGGCGTGAGCTGGTCCCGCGCTCGGTGATCGAACGCGCGCCGTCGGCCGAGCTGCGCGCGGACCAGCTCGACGAGGACTCGCTGCCACCGTATGAGCTGCTCGACCGGGTGCTCGAGGGCTACGTGGAGCGCGACCTCTCGCGCGAAGCCCTGATCGCCGAGGGACTGCCGGCCGACGTCGTCGACGAGGTCGTCGGGCTTGTCGACCGCGCCGAGTACAAGCGCCGCCAGGCGCCGCCGGGGATCCGGATCACCTCGAAGGCCTTCGGACGTGACCGCCGGCTGCCGATCACCAACCGCTTCGGGGCTGCTCGGCGCCTCGGGAGGCCGGGAGCGGACGGCGACCGTCATCCGCACCAGGCAGCAGAGGCGACCGTCGTCGTCGGTGATCTCGGTGTCCCAGACCCAGCTCGTGCGCCCGCGGTGGCGCGGGCGCGCGGTGGCGTGCACGGTGCCGGAGCTGATCGGTCGCAGAAAGCTCGCCTGGTTGGACTGCCCGAGCGCCAGCATGCCCTCGTCCTTGACCGCCTCGACGGTGGCCAGCGAGCACAGCGTCTCGGCGAGGGCGGCGAAGGTCCCCCCGTGGACGATCCCGAACGGCTGACAGACGCCGGGGGTGACCGCGAGCCGCGCCCGGGCCGGATCGGGCCCGGCATCCAGGATCTCGATCCCGAGCAGCTCGGCGAGGTGACTCGGCTCGGCCATCGGCGCAGCCTACCCGCCGCTCGGCGGGCGACCGGAGTGGCAGGCGAGCGGCAACCCGTAGGCTTGCGCGTCCGATGGCGATCTCAGCCGACCAGCAGGCCACCCTGCAGCTGTTGCTCGAGCGCGGGCAGTCCTACGGCGACCTCGCCACGCTGCTGGGCCAGGACGAGGCCGAGGTCCGCGCCCGGGCGCGGGGCGCGCTGACCGAGCTCGGCGGAGCCGACCCGGATCGCAACGTCGGGCTCACCGACTACCTGCTCGGCCAGGCCGACCCGATCGGCCGCGCCGACGTCTCGCGCCACCTGCGCGAGGACCCGGCCGACCACCAGCTCGCCACCGAGCTCGCGGAGGCGTTGCGGGCGAGGTTCCCGGCCGCGGAGCTGCCGCGCCTGCCGGGCGAGCCACGGTCGAGCGGTCGCCGGCGCCGCGCGCACGCCGAGAAGCGCGAGCGCACCTCGCCGCTCGAGGGTCTCCCCGGGTCGCAGCCGCGACTGATCGCGATCGCGGGAGTCGGCGCCCTGCTGCTGCTCTTCGTCGTGCTCGCGGTCGCCGGCGTCTTCGACGGTGGCGAGGACGAGCCGACGGCGGCCACCACCACCGACGCGACCGCGGCGGGCGACGAACAGGTCGTACCGATCGCCTTGACGCCCACGCAAGGGACGGACGCGGGCGGTGCCGTCATCTTCGGCTTCGCGACAGCCGATCAACCGTTCGTCGAGTTCCAGATCCGCCAACTTCAGCCGGCCCCCCAGGGGAAGACGTACGTGCTCTGGTTCCTCGTCGGAGGCGGCGAGGCATACCCACTGCCGACGCCTCTGGAGGTGAGTCCGGACGGGTCCCTGAGCGATCGGGTCTCGGTGCCTGCCGAGGTCATCGCCGTCGCTGAGCAGGCCGAGTCGATCGTGATCGCGCTCAATGACACACGGGAGCTCAACCGCCAGATCGATCGGATCATCAGCCAGGGCGGGGGAACGCTCGAGTTCCCCGGTGGCACGGTCCTCTCCGCCGATCTCACCCGACAGGAGCAGGGCGACCGACGGAGCGGGCGGCTCGGGCTCGGGCAACTAGCCGGCTAGCCGGGCAGCAGCTTGCCCGGGTTCATGATCCCGGCCGGGTCGAGTCGCTGCTTCAGCGCCCGCAGCGCCTCCAGGCCGGTCTCCCCCACCTCGGCGCCCATGTAGGGCGCGTGATCGCGGCCGACGGCGTGGTGGTGGGTGATCGTCCCGCCCGCGGCGACGATCGCATCGCAGGCGGCGGCCTTCACGGCCCGCCACTGCTCGACCTCCTCGCCCGGGCGTGCCCGGGCGGCGAAGGTGAAGTAGAGCGAGGCGCCGTCGCGATAGGCGTGCGAGAGGTGGCACATGACGATTCCCGGCGTGCCCTGGTCTCGCAGCGCGCGCTCGAGCGCCCCGCCGACCCCGCGGTAGAGGTCGTCGAGGCGGGCCCAGGTGTGCGAGGTCTCCAGGGTCTCGATCAGGTAGCCGCTGTCGATCAGCTCGTCGCGCAGGTACGGCCCCTGGAAGCGGCCGCGGTCCCAGGCGCGGCCGGGCGCCTGGCCCAGCGACACCGCGCCCCCTCGGCGGAGCATCCGCGCTCCCAGCGCGCGCCGGTGCTCGACCGACTCCCGCTCCCCCTCCCAGCCGCAGATCACGAGGCAGCCGTGATCGCGGCGGCGCAGGCGCAGGTAGGCGCCCAGGAACGCCTGCTTCGCACCCCCGTCGCCCGCCAGCGCCGAGCGTCACTCGCGTCTCGGCCTCGTCGGAGAGCCGGGTGACGTCGGCGAGCGCGTCGGCCTGCGCGAGCGAGCGCACCAGCTCGCGGCCGGAGGCGAAGTCGGGCACGACCCAGGCCTCGTAGCGGCGAACGGCCGGCGCCGGGCGCAGCCGCACGGTGACCTCGGTGATCGCTCCGAGGACGCCCTCGGAGCCGAGCGCGACCTCACGCAGGGCCGGGCCGGCGGCCGTGTGCGGGGTGGCCAGGGTGCGCAGCTCGCCGACCGGGGTGACCATCGCCAGCGAGGTGACGAGCTCGTCGAACCGCCCGTAGCCGGCCGAGGCCTGGCCGGCGGAGCGCGTCGCCGCGAAGCCGCCGACCGTCGCGTACTCGAACGACTGCGGGAAGTGCCCGATCGTGAACCCTCGGGCGCGGACCGCGTCCTCGGCCTCGGGGCCGCGCAGCCCGGGCCCCAGGGTCGCGGTCATCGACACCGGGTCGATCTCGACCGCGCGCATCCGGCGCATGTCCATCGCGATCACCCGCTCGTGCGCGCCGGCGATCGGCTCGACCCCGCCGACGACGCTGGTGCCGCCGCCGAACGGGACCACGGCGACTCCCTCGCTCGCGCATGCCTCGAGCAGAGCGGCGACCTGCTCGGCCGAGCCGGGCATGACCACGGCGTCGGGGGCCGCTCCGAGGGTCCCGGAGCGCAGCCGCAGGAGGTCGGGATAGCCCTTACCGACCGCGCGGCGGATCCGGTGCTCGTGCGCGGTGAGCACGCTCGCCTCGTTCACGGCGGCGGCGATCGCCGCGGGAAGCTCGCGCGCCTGCGCGACCGCGACCTGATCGAGCTCGACCGCGGGCGTCGCCACGCCTTCCCCGAGCTCCGAGCGCAGCATCGCGAGCCCGCTCGCGGACAGCGGCGTGCCGCTCGAGCGATCGCCCCAGCCCCACCACCTCCCGGCCGGCCGCGCTCATGCGACCAGCGCCCGCTCGATCGCCGACAGCGCCTCGTCCAGGCGAGAGCGGGCCGCGCCGCGCATCATCGTCGCCCCCAGCCTCGAGATCCCCCGCAACGATTCCTCGCTGGTCAGCGTCACCGCGGTCCCGCCCTCCTCGGGGCTGAGCCCGATCTCGAGCCGCGCCGCCCGCAGCACGCGCTCGAACGGGGTGCCCGGGATCTGCTGCTCCCACTCATAGCGCCGGTCGGCGGTCGCGCCGGTGCAGCGGTAGTCGGCGCGGACCGAGGTCCCGCGCTCGGTCTCCAGCACCGAGGTCCAGTGGGCGCGCTCCCCGCCGGGGCCGCGAACGTCCTCCACGCGGACGGTCCGCGGCCACCACCGCGGCAGGTTGTGCGGGTCCGAGACGAGGTCCCAGACGCGGCCTTGATCCGCTGCGATCACCCGGCTTCGCGACACGCGCGGCATGGGGTTAGCTCAACTACTCGGCGGTGGACTTGAGGCGGCGCAGGTCGCGGACCAGGAGCAGGTGCTTGAGGTGGCCGCAGACGGCGGCGAGGCTCTCGAGGTTCTCGACCGCCTCCCTGCGGCGCGCCTGGCTGCGCGAGCGCAGCTGAGCGCTGAGCAGCTGCTCGAGCAGCGCCGCCTCGCGATCGGCGGAGGTCTTGAACACCCGCAGGTTGCGCCCGCCGACGCCGAACTTCGAGAGCTCCGCGGCCGCGCGGACGATCTCCAGGTCGGTCTCGTCGTAGGCGTCACGGCCGTCGCGGCGCTTGGCCGCGACGATCCCGAACTCCTGCAGCTCGCGCAGGAACTGCTCGCCGACGCCGGCCTCGGCGAGCAGGTCCTCGCGCGAGAAGGTGGTCACCGTCTCGCCGACCGAGGCGGCGCGGCGCTTCTGGCTCTCGTCGCTCGGCCGCCGCCCGGTGAAGTCGCCGGTCGCCAGCTCCTGGCGGATCACCCGCAGGGGCAGGAACTCGTCGCGCTGCATCCGCAGGATCGCGCGCAGGCGCTCGACGTCGGCCTGGCTGTAGAGGCGATAGCCGCCGGCGGTGCGCCGGGGCGCCAGCAGCTTCTGGTCCTCGAGGTAGCGGATCTTGGAGATCGAGATGTCGTCGAACTCCTGGCCGAGGATCTTCGCCACGGCGCCGATCGTCAGCGCCTTGCGCGGCCGCGAGTCGCCGCTCTCGCGCACCGTCGACCCCTGCGGCCCGGCCGACGTCTTGCTCGCGATCACGGCCATCGGCGGTCCCTCACTTCTCCAGGTAGCTGAGCTTGTACTTGCCGATCTGGATCTCGTCGCCGTCGTCGAGGCGGTGCGACTCGATCCGGCGGCGGTTGACGTAGGTGCCGTTCAGCGAGCCGAGGTCGTCGATGTAGTAGCCGTCCTGGCGCTGCACCAGCAGGGCGTGGTTTCGCGACACGGTCACGTCGTCGAGGAACACCGCGGCGTCGGGGGTCCGGCCGATGCACATCCGCTCCTGGTCGACGGTGAAGCTCTCCCCCGCCCTGCCGCCGCCCGAGCGGATCACCAGCGCGGCCCCCGACTTGTCGACCTCCTCGTCGATGTCGACCGGCGTGTACTCGCCGGTCTCGTCGACCTTGTAGGTCATCGTCGTCGGCTCGTCGGCGCCGTCGGGCCGGCCGAGGAAGGCGCCGCACTTCTGGCAGTAGTTGGCGCCCTCGGGGTTGACGAAGCCGCACTCCGGGCAGTGGATCGCCATCCGCTAGCCCTCTCCCCCGGCCCGTGGCATCAGATCTCGTCCCCGGGCGCAGGGACCTTGCCGAGCAGGATGTCGGTGAGCTGCTGGACGTCGGCGCCGCTCAGCGCCGCGTCACCCTCCTCGCGCTGGGTCTTGAGCCGGTTGACCAGCTCGGCGCGCAGGATGTCGATCTTGCCGTGCAGGACCCGGCGACGGTAGGAGACCTCTCGCTCCTCGTCGGTGAGCTCGGCGATCAGGTCCTTGAGCTCCTGGTCGCTCATCGACCCGATGTCGGGAAAGGTGTCTTCGTAGTCGGTGCTCATCTCGTCCTGGAAGTCGCGGGATCACCCGGCGTCCGCCGGCTGCGGCGATTATAGGGCCGATCCACAAACTTCAAGTTGAGCTTGACGGTTGCACGGAGGCATGCGGCCTGCCGAGGGCGACGCGGACGTAGACGACGGTGGCCAGCACCGACATCGCCACCCCGACCACGAAACCGGCCCGGATGATCCACCAGTCGAGGACCATGCTCCAGAAGATCCCGCCGAAGACCAGGAAGACTCCGATCCGGCCGATCCAGTTGACCTCGATGTCGATCCCACGCCGCAGCGCGATCTGCGCCAGCACCAGGGTGATCACCTCGCGCGCGGCGAGGATCGCCAGCGCCGGTCGGGGCAGCAGCTCGAAGTGCCAGCAGACGGCGGCGCCGGCGAGCACCGCGAGGCGGTCGACGACGGGGTCGAGCAGGGCGCCCATGCGCGAGTACTGGCCGGTCGCGCGGGCGAGGAAGCCGTCGAGGTAGTCGCCGGCCGTGATCGCGAGGTAGAGCAGCGCCGGCGCGGGCGCGCGGCCGTCGTCGGTGTCGAAGGCGAGGACGACGAAGACGGGGATCGCCGCCAGCCGCAGGTAGCCGACCAGGTTCGGGATCGTCCACGGGTGCAGCGGCGCCCCGCGCCGGGTCTGCGACGGCAGCGGCCCGGAGCGGTCGATCCCGAACAGGCGCCGCTTGGTGCCCATCTCAGCTTCAGCCGAGCGCGTCGAGGATCTCGCCGGCGCGGCGGGCCGCATCGGCGACGGCGAGCCGGTGATCGGCGCCCGAGCGGCGCTCGTGCGCCTCGACCTCGCCCTCGGCGAGGGCCCGCTTGCCGACGACGATCCGCAGCGGGCAGCCGAGCAGCTCGGCGTCGGTGAGCTTCTCCCCCGGCCCGGCCTCGCGATCGTCGTAGAGCGGCTCCAGGCCGGCGTCCGTGAGCTGCTCGTAGAGTCTCTCCGCAGCCTCGACCGTGTCCTCGCCCGCCTTGCCGAGGGCGACCAGGTGAACCTGCCAGGGCGCCTGCGAGCGTGGCCAGACGATCCCCTTCTCGTCCGCGCCCTGCTCGATCGCGGCGGCGACGATCCGCGCCGGACCGATCCCGTAGCTGCCCATCGACGATCGGCCGCTCGGCCCCGTCCGGGTCGAGGTAGGTGGCGTCGAGCGGCTCCGAGTAGCGGGTCCCGAGCTTGAAGATGTTGCCCACCTCGATCGCGGTCTCGATCTCGATCGGATCGCCGGCCGGCGACAGGTCCCCGGCCTCGACCGAGCGAAAGTCGAGCTCGGTCGAAGTTGAAGTCGCGGCCGGGCTCGACCCCGATCAGGTGGGCGTCCGGGCGGTTCGCGCCGGCGAAGAAGCCCGTTGCCCTGGATCGCGGCGTCCTTGACCACCGGCACCTCGGCGCCGACCGGGCCGATGAACCCCGGCGGGCCGAGCTCGGCCTCGATCTCCTCGCGCCGTCGCCTGGCGGAAGTCGGTCCCGAGGGCGTTGCGAAGCTTGATCTCGTTCAGGCGGTGGTCGCCGCGCACCAGCGCGAGCACCATCCCGCGGCCCTCGACGATCACCGGGATCGCCTTCAGCGCGGCGGCCGGGGCGACCCCGAGCGCAGCGGAGACCTCGTCGACCGTGGTCAGGCCCGGCGTCGGGACCTCGCGCGGCTGGTCGAGCGCCGGGGGCAGCTCGACCGGCTGTCGCCTGCGCCGAGGCGACCTCGACGTTGGCGGCGTATCCGGGCGCCAGCGCGACCTCGTTCTCCCCGGCCTCGCACGGCGCCATGTACTCGTGGGCGCCCGAGCCGCCCATCATCCCGACGTCGGACTCGACCTCGTACCAGCGCAGCTCGCAGCGGTCGAGGATCCGCGCGTAGGCACGCCGATGGAGCTCGTAGCTTCGGTCGAGCCCCTCCGCGTCGCGGTCGAACGAGTAGCGAGTCCTTCATCGTGAACTCGCGGGTTCGCAGGACCCCGGCCCGCGGTCGCGGCTCGTCGCGCTCCTTGACCTGCAGGTGGTAGAGGATCTTCGGCAGCTCGCGATACGAGCGGATCTCGCGGGCGACGTGGAAGGTCAGCGCCTCCTCGTGGGTCATCGCGAGCACGTGCTCGGAGCCCTTGCGGTCCGTGAGCTTGAACAGCTCGTCGATCTCGTAGCGCCCCGTCCGGCGCCAGGGCTCGGCCGGCTGCAGCACCGGCATCAGCATCTCCTGGCCGCCGATCGCGTCGATCTCGTCGCGGATGATCGCCTCGACCCGCTTGATCACCCGGTAGCCGGCGGGCAGCCAGGTCCACAGCCCGGCGCCGAGCTGGCGCACGAGCCCGGCGCGCACCATCAGCCGATGCGAGATCGATTCGGCGTCGGCGGGGTCCTCGCGCAGGGTGGGCAGGAAGTAGGTCGAGAGGCGAGTCACGCGGCGGCCAGCGTACCGAGGGGCCCGCCCAAGAGCCCGAGCGCGCTCGCCCGCACGCTCAGGATCGGGCGGATCCGCGGGCGGGGTCGAAGACCAGCCGCCGGTAGACGAAGAACTTGCCGACGAACGAGATGCAGAGCGAGGCACCGGTCGCGACCAGGTAGTCGATGTCCACGCCGAGGTGCAGGGAGAGGAAGATCCCGTACTCGAGCACCCGGAAGGTGATCGACGTGAGCGCGGTCTCGAGCGCCTGGCGGCCGACCCCCAGCCGTTGCCCGGGAAAGACCCAGCGGCGCAGCAGGGCGAAGTTGGCGGCGAAGGCGAGCACGAGCGCCGGGATCGGCGCCACCGACTGGCTCAGGCCGACGAGCTCGTGAAAGAGCGCGGTCGCGGCGACCACGAAGGCAAACGAGAACGCCGAGGCGATCGCGTAGCGCCACAGGTCGCGGGCGGATCTCCTCACCGGCGGCGAGTGTACGAGGCGCCCCGATCGGTCGCCGGCCCTGGCATCACGCTCACGCCGATGTCCGAGGGCGGTGCCGCTCACGCGGCGGAGGTGCGGTCGGCGCCGGGCCCGAGCACATCCTCGCGGCTGTAGTGGCCGGCGACGTCGAACCAACGCTTGGCCGCCAGCCCGCGAGCGAGATCGCAGTCGGCGGTCAGCACGCCCTCGGCGTCGTAGAGCGGCCCGGCGATCACCTCGCCGGTCGCCGCCTCGACGATCGCCGCACCGCCCCGCCCGAATATGTCCTTTCCGTCCGGGAGCGGAACGGGGAAGTCGGCGGGGAACGCCGCTGCCGGGATGTACTGCGGCACCGAGACGACGTAGGCGCCGGACTCGATCGCGATGTGGCGCATGCTCGCGAGCCAGCCATCGCTGTCGTCGGCGGTCGGCGCGACCCAGATCTGCGGTCCCTGCCTGTAGACGGCATAGCGCGCGAGCGGCATCCGGTTCTCCCAGCAGATCAGCCCACCGACCCGGCCCGCCGGGGTCTCGACCACCTCGAGGTCGTCGCCGGCGCCGATCCCGTGAAAGAGGCGTTCGTGGTGGGTCGGCATCAGCTTGCGGTGGCGTGCCGCGAGTCCCTCGGGCCCGAGCACGAGCAGGCTGTTGTAGAGCGTGCCCGGGCGCTCGCTCTCGCGCTCGTTGACGCCGATCGCGACCCATACGTCCTGCTCCGCGCAGGTGGCGACCAGCCGGTCGACGCCGGGGCCGGGGACGTCCACCGAGCTCTCCCAGAGGCGCCGCCAGAGCTCGTCCCAGCCGCCGAAGGACGATGCGTCGCGAGCCCAGGCGTTCGACGGGTACAGCGCCACGAAGCACTCCGGCAGGACGACGAGCCGCGCGCCCTCTGCCGCCGCCTGCGCGATCAGGCCGCAGGCCTTCTCGATGCTCGCCTCGGCATCGAGGATCGCCGGCGTCGCCTGGACGGCCGCGACCCGGACGGTCTCGAGCGTCGCCACCGGCGTCCTACGCGCGGGTGAAACGCCGCCCGGCGGTCGGCGAGGCGTCCTCGTCGAGGACGGGCCGCTTGACCGGCTTCAGGAAGGGCTCGGCGGTCACGTCGTTGCCCTCGGCGCGCGCCCTCTCGGCCTCCAGCTTCGCGATCCGCTCCGGGGTGAGCTCGCCGGCGTTCTCCTCCTCGATCCGCGCCAGCCACTCGGCGCCCTCGGCCGCCTTCGACTCATCGACCTCGACCGAGCCCCGGTCGAGCGACGCGTCGATCTCGCGGAAGAGCGCGTCGACGAGCTGGTCCTGCGGGACCTTCTTCAGCGGCTTGCCGTGGGCGAAGATCAGGCCCTCGTTCTTGGCGCCGGTGATCCCGAAGTCGGCGTGCGAGGCCTCGCCGATCCCGTTGACGGCGCAGCCGAGCACCGCGACCTCGATCGGCTCGGTGTAGGCCTCGAGCCGCGTCTCGATCTCGGCGACGACCGAGTCCATGTCGAACTGCAGGCGGCCGCAGGTCGGGCAGGCGATCAGCACCGGACCGCGCTCGCGCAGGTGCAGCGCCTTGAGGATCTCCCAGGCGACCTTGACCTCCTCCTCGGCGTGGAAGGTCGAGAGGCTGATCCGGATCGTGTCGCCGACGCCGTCGGCGAGCAGCGTTCCGAGGCCGACCGCGGACTTCAGCGAGCCGGACCACTTGGTCCCCGCCTCGGTGATCCCGAGGTGGATCGGATACGGGATCCGCTGCGCCAGCAGCCGGTTGGCGGCGATCGTGTTCGGGACGTTGGTCGACTTGATCGAGACCTTGAAGTCCTCGAACTCGAGCGACTCCATCATCTCGACGAACTCCACGGCGGCGCCGACCAGCGCCTCGACGGGATCGGAGCGCTCGAGCTCGTGCAGGTGCTTGGGCAGCGAGCCGGAGTTGACCCCGATCCGCATCGGCACCCCCGCCTCGGTCGCGCGCGCGGCCACCTCGGCGACCTTCTCGCGCCCGCCGATGTTGCCGGGGTTCAGCCGGATGCAGTGGGCGCCGGCGTCGATCGCCTTCAGCGCCAGGGTGTGGTTGAAGTGGATGTCGGCGATCACCGGGATCGGCGATCGCTTGACGATCGTCTTCAGCGCCACGGCGTCCTCGTCGCGCGGGACCGCGACCCGGACCAGGTCGGCGCCGGCGTCGGCGACCTTCTCGATCTGGTCCATGGTCGCCTCGAGGTTGGCGGTCTCGGTCTTGGTCATCGTCTGCACGACGACCGGGGCACCGCCGCCGATCGGCACCCCGCCGACGAAGATCTGGCGCTTCGAGGCCACGCGGACATTGTGACAGCGTGGCGTCACGAAACCCCGCTTGTCTGTGCGGTTTGCAGCGAGACGCCGGTCCGGTCGAACTCCGGCGGGAGCTAAAGGGCGGCCTCGGGACCTTGGCACGCGACCCGATCGTGCACTCCCGCTTCCTGCGGTCGAAGGGCCATCGCTCGTTCGACCGTTCCTTTTTCCGGAATCGGCCGTGATTTCGCCCCCCGACGGGTAGTTCTCTCCTGCACGGCACTTTGGCCGCACGGACGGTTTGGCCGAGCGAACGTCACCAGGAGGGTTGACGATGACGGATGCGGACGGGGACGCGGGCGTTGCGAGGCTTCGAACCCACGGCCGGCGGCGGCGCTGATGGGCTTTCGCATGTGCGGGTCCGCGTCCAGGGGCCTGCGGATGGTGTCCGCCCGGATGCTGACCGTGGTCGCCGCGTTGACCTGGCTCGGAAACGCGGCGCGCTTCGCGATCGAGCCGACGCGGACGTATCAGCGGTCGCCGACCCGCTTGTGATCGCGGCGGACGTGGACGACGGCGCGATCGAGCACTAGGCTGCAGGTGAGTTGGCCGAGGCCGCGCGAGATCTGGACGTCGTCGTGTTCGGCGCCACGGGCGTCACCGGGCGCCAGGTCGCGGCCTACCTGACCGCCACCGACGCCAACTGGGCGGCCGCCGGGCGCGACCCGGCGAAGCTCGAGCGCATCCTGGACGAGGTCGGCGCGCAACCGGCTGAGACGATCGCGGCCGAGCTCGACGACGCCGGATCGCTGGCGGCGATCGCCGCCCGAGCGAGGGTCGTGCTCAACCTGGTCGGCCCCTACAGCACGCGCGGGCGGCCGGTGATCGCCGCATGCGTCGCGGGCGGCGCTCACTACGCCGATCTCACCGGGGAGATCCCGTTCGTGCGCGAGATGATCGAGGAGTTCGACCTCGCCGCGACCGAGGCCGGAGTGAAGATCGTCCAGGTCTGCGGCTTCGAGGCCCTGCCGCCCGACGTCGCGGTGCTGCTGGCCGCGGAGAGCGCCCGCGATCGCTGGGGCGAGGAGCTGAGCGAGGTGGACGTCTCGGTCGCCGTGTCCGGCCCTCCCGGGCTGCCGCGTCCTTCCGACCTGATCTCCGGCGGGACCTTTCAGAGCATGGCCGAGATGGTCGGCCACCACGACCCGGAGGCGCTCTCGGATCCGGCCGCCCTGATCGCCGACCCGCAGCTTGCGGAGGCGGTGCGGCGCCGGAGCCCGATCGGCCTCCGCCCGCGCCGCGACCCCCGCGGCGCCGTGATCGGCCCGATGGCGCCCGCCGCCTTCATCAACCCGGCGGTGATCCACCGCACCGCCGCGCTGGCCGCGGCGCAGCGCGGCGTGACCCTGGAGCCGTTCCGCTACCGCGAAGGGGTCGCGCTGGCCGGCTCGCCGCTGACCCTGCCGCTTCGCCTGGGCGCCGCCGGAGCGCTGGCGGGCACACAGCTGGGCTTTCGGGCACTGTCACGTGCGCGGCCCGGCGGTCCGCGAGCGGGTCGCCGGGGCGCTGCGCTCCGCGCTGCCGTCGTCGGGCTTCGGCCCCGCCGCCGACCGCCTCGAGCCCTGGCACTGGCGCTTCGACGTCGACGCGCGCACCTCCGGCTCACACCGGCTCGGCGTCAGGGTCGACGCCGACGGGCACCCCGGCTACCTGGCGACCGCGCGGATGCTCGGCGAGGCGGGGCTGATGCTCGCCACCGACGGCGCGACGCCGGAGCGCGCCGGCTGCCTGACCCCGGCGCTGGCGCTCGGTACCGACGGGCTCGAGCGCTTCGAGCGGGCGCGGATGTCGTTCGCGGTCGACGAGTCGCCAATCCACTCGCCCGCGGCGCCCGTATGAGAGGGTGATGGTCGTGCGCAAGGGGATCGCATTGGTGCTCGCGACGGTCGCGCTCGCGGTGCTTCCCGCCTCCGCCCCCGCGGCCTTCCACCTGATGAAGATCAGCGAGGTGTCCGCCGGCAACCCGCTCGGCAGCGGCGACTTCGTCGAGCTGCAGATGTTCTCGCCGGGCCAGAACCTCCTCGGCGGCCACGAGCTGGTGATCTACAACGCCGCCGGCACCCCGCAGCCGTCTCATTTCATTGACCGACGTGCCCGGGGCCGCCCCGACGCAGACCACCATCCTGATCGGCGACGCGGCCGGGATCGCCGGCGGCGTCAGCCCCGATCATCGACCCGGGACCTCACCATCCCCGCGGCCGGCGGGGCGGCCTGCTTCCCCGATGCCTCGCCCCCCGACTGCGTCGCCTGGGGCACCTTCTCCGGATCGCTGACGCCACCGGTCGCTCCCAACGCGCCCGCGCTCGCGGCCGGGCAGTCGCTGAGCCGGTCGATCGCCCCCGGCTGCGCCACCCTGCTCGAGTCCGCCGATGACACCGACAGCTCCGCGGCCGACTTCGCGCTCGGGGCCCCGACGCCTCGGCCGAGCTCGGTCACCCCGACCGAGACCGCCTGCGGCGGCGGTGGAGGTGGCGGGGGCGCCGACACCGACGCGCCACAGACGAAGATCACGAAGGAGCCGAAGAAGAAGTCCGAGAAGGCGAAGGCGAAGTTCAAGTTCACCGCGAACGAGGAGGGCTCGAAGTTCGAGTGCAAGCTCGACCAGGGCAGGTTCAAGGGCTGCAGGTCGCCGAAGACCTACAAGAACCTCGACCCCGGCAAGCACAAGTTCTCGGTCTTCGCCACCGACGCCGCCGGCAACGCGGACGCCAGCCCGGCCACCTACCGGTTCAAGGTGGTCGAGGACTAGCGCCGGTCGCGACGGTCGCGGCCTAGCGCCGCGTCCGCGGACGCTCAACCGGCGTACAACGCCTCGATCTCCGGGGCGTACTTCGCCGCGATCGGCTTGCGCTTGAGCTTCATCGTCGGCGTCAGCTCGTCGCCGCCGGGTGCCCACTCGGTCGGCAGCACCGTGAACTTCTTGATCTGCTCGACCCGGGCCATCTTCGAGTTCGCCTCGTCGACCCCGGCCTGGACCGCCGCGATCAGCTCCTCGTCGCCGGCGAGCTCGTCGGGCGAGGAGTCCTCCTTGCCGTTCTGCTTCGCCCACACCGGAGCGAAGTCGGGGTCGAGGACGATCAGGGCGACGTTGTAGGGCCGGGCGTCGCCGATCGCGATCGCCTGCCCGATCAGCGGGCTGGCGGCCTTCAGCTTCGCCTCGATGTTCGCCGGCGACATGTTCTTGCCGGCGGCGTTGATGATCAGCTCCTTCTTGCGGTCGACGATCTTCAGGTAGCCGTCCGCGTCGAGCTCGCCGATGTCGCCGGTCGAGAGCCAGCCGTCATCGTCGATCGTCTCGGCCGTCTTCTCGGGCTGGTTGCGGTAGCCGACCATGTTCGCGTCGCCGCGCACCTGGACCTCGCCGTCCTCGGCCAGCCGGATCTCCCATCCCGGGCCGGGCGGTCCGACGGTGCCCAGCTTCACCTTGTCCGGCGGGTTGATCGTCACCACGCCGCAGGTCTCCGACATGCCCCAGAGCTCGCCGATCTCGATCCCGATCGCGTGGAAGAACTCGAGCACCTCGAGCGGCGTCGGCGCCGCGCCGACGTTGACCGACTGGGCCTCGTCGAGCCCGAGCGCGGTGCGCAGCTGCGCGAACATCGCCGCGTCGGCCGCAGCCGCCGCGGTCGCGATCGCCTCGGGGACCGGCTCGCCCGCCTGCTCGAGCCGGACCTTCTGCAGCGCCGCCTCGAGCCCCTGGCGCGCCTGCTCGCCCTCCTCGCCCGGGATCGCGGCCATCTTCGCCTCGAGCCCCGCCTTGAGCTTCTCCCAGATCCGCGGCACGGCGAAGAAGAACGTCGGCCGCACCTTGGGCAGGAAGTCGATCATCTGGCGCGGGTCGGAGAGCACGTAGATCGTCGCTCCGAGGATCACGGGCAGGTAGTAGTTGGCGCCGCGATCGGCGATGTGGGCGCTCGGCAGCCAGGAGATCACCTTGCCGCCGCGGTCCGGGAACTCGACGATCCCGTTCACCGATGCGACCAGGCACATCAGGTTGCGGTGCGAGAGCTGGACGCCCTTCGGCGGTCCGGTCGTGCCCGAGGTGTAGATCAGGGTCAGCAGGTCGTCGGGCTCGACCGCGGCGACCGATGCCCCAACGTCGAACTCGGGATCCAGCTGCTCGAGCTCATCCAGCGTGTGGTCGCCGCCTTCGCCGTCGACGACGATCAGCGTTTCGATCGCCGGCAGGTTCTCGCGCGCCTGGTTGAAGACGTCGAGGAACGCGCGCTCGACCACCGCCACCTTGGCGCCGGCGTCCGAGCAGACGTACTGGATCTGCTCGGGCGAGGAGGTCTGATAGATCGAGAACGGCACCGCGCCGAGCGAGACCGCGCCCATGTCGATGGCGAAGAACTCCGGCCGGTTGTTCATCATCAGCGCGACGGTGTCGCCCCTGCCGACGCCGAGCTTCGCCAGCCCGCCGGCGATCCGGCGTACGCGCGCGCCGTACTCGGCCCACGTGACCGTGCGCCGCTCGTCGCCGTCGTCCGAGACGATCGCCGGGTCGTCGGCGAGCCGCTCGACGGTCGCCTCGAAGGCGAGCGCAAGGTTCTGGGCGTACAAGCCTCTGCCCGGCCCACCGCTCGCATGCCGCTCCGCGACCGTCGCTTCCATCTCTCCTCCTCAGGAAGTTCGCAACGTCAACCGGAAAACTATCGCCTGTGCGCGGCTTTTCACCTCACGTCGAAGCCCTCGCCCGAGAGCCGGTCGATGTCGTTCGTGAGCCCGATCACGAACAGCATCAGGACGAGCGCGAAGCCGACCACCGAGGCGCGCTCCATGACCCGGAACGAGACCGGCTTGCCGCGCACCTTCTCGACCAGGCTCCAGAAGATGTGGCCGCCGTCCAGCGGCAGGAACGGGAACAGGTTGATCACCGCCAGCGAGAGGCTGATCAGGGCGATCACGAACAGCGCCTGGCGGGTGTCGAACTCGATCGATTGGCGGGTGACCTCGTAGCTGCCGACGACGCCCGAGATCTGCTCGCGCTGCTCGGCGTCGAAGATCCGCCCGATGATGCTCACCGTCTGCGAGGTCACCTCCCACATCCGGTCCGCGGACCAGGTCGCGGCGCCGCCGATCCCGGGGTCGAGCGGCTCGGTGCCGTACTGGAAGCCGAGCAGCGGCCGCTGGGCCTCCGCGTCGTATTCCGGTCGCGCCTCGATCATGATCTCGCGCCCGTCGCGCAGCACGGTGAGCTCGGCGGCGGTTTCGGCGAGGCAGCCGTCCGTCTGCTCGCCGGCGCACTCGTGGCTCGCGATCCGGTCGCGCAGCTCGGGCAGGTCGCCGCGGACGCCGTCGACCGCGAGCAGGCGGTCGCCGGGCTGCAGCACCGCCGCCGCCGGCGAGCCCTGCTGCACGCTCTCGACCTCGTTGGTGGCCTCGGCGACGCTGAAGGCGAGGAAGTAGAGGATCACGAACGCGATCACGAGGTTGACCAGCGGCCCCGCCCCGATCACGACGATCCGCTTCCAGACCGGCTGGTGGTAGTAGGCGCGAGGAGCGACCTCGGGGTCGAGCTCCTCGTCGGGGTTCATCCCGGTGATCTTCACGAAGCCGCCGAGCGGGATCGCGCCGACCCCGTACTCGGTCTCGCCGCGCCGGACGCTCCAGAGCTTCGGCGGAAAGAAGAGGAAGAAGCGCTCGACCCGCATGCCGACGGCCTTCGCGGCGACCATGTGCCCGGCCTCGTGGGCGATGATCAGGAAGGCGAAGCCGGCGAAGGCGAGCATCCAGCTCATGCACTCACCGCCGCTTCACGAACCAGCCCGGACGCCGCTTCGCGGGCGCGGACGTCGCACTCGAACAGCTGCTCGAAGTGGCTCACCGGCTGCGGCTCGGTTCGCTCCAGTACGCCGGCGATCACGTCGGCGATCGCCGTGAACGCGATCGCACCGTCGAGGAAGGCCGCGACGGCGACCTCGTCGGCCGCGTTGAGCACGCACGGCGCCGTCCCGCCCGCCTCGCCGGCCTCGCGCGCCAGCCGCAGGCAGGGGAAGGTCTCGAGGTCGGGCGGCTCGAACTCGAGCCGGCCCGGCCTCGACGAGGTCGAGACGCGGGACGGTGACGTCGGCACGCTCCGGGAAGTGGAGCGCGTAGGAGATCGGCACCCGCATGTCGGGGAGACCGAGGTGCGCGAGCTGAGCGCCGTCGTTGAGCTCGATCAGCGAGTGGACGATCGACTGCGGATGGACGACGACGTCGATCCGCTCGTAGGGCAGCCCGAACAGGTGGTGGGCCTCGATCACCTCGAGGCCCTTGTTCATCAGCGTCGCCGAGTCGATCGTGATCCGCCCGCCCATCTCCCAGGTCGGGTGGGCGAGCGCCTCCTGCACGGTCACGCCGGCGAGCTCGGTGCGACCGCGAAACGGACCACCGGACGCGGTCAGGATCAGCCGCTCGACCGCTCCCGGGCCCGGCGCCGGCGCAGGAGCTGGAAGATCGCCGAGTGCTCGGAGTCGACCGGGAGGATCCGCGTCTGCGTCGCCTCGGCGAGCGCGGTCACCAGCTCGCCGCCGACGACCAGGCTCTCCTTGTTGGCGAGCGCCAGGTCGATGCCCTCGGTGAGGGCGACGATCGTCGGGCCGAGGCCCGCGGTGCCGACGATCGCGTTCAGGACCAGGTCGGCTCCGGAGGTCGCGATCAGCTCGCGCACGCCCTCGCTCGCCGGAGAGCACGCGGGTCCCGCCGAGCTCGGCGCGAGCGCGATCGGCCGCAGCGGCGTCGGTGAGCGCCACCGCCGGCGCGCTCGTCTGCGCGCGCCTGCGCACAGAGGCGCTCCCAGTTGGTCGCCGCGGAGAGCCCGGCGAGCTCGAGCTCGCGGGAGCCGGCGATCACGTCGAGCGCCTGCTCGCCGATCGAGCCGGTGGAGCCGCAGATCAGGACCCGTTTGGCCACCGAGGGAGGGTAGCGCCGGCCTTCAGCGCCGCATAAACCCCCAACCGCGCGCGGCCGGCTCGCCGCGCGCGGTGAGTCGCCGCTAGCGACCGAGCGCGTCGGCGGCGAGCGCGGTGTCGGTGAGCGCCTGGACCTCGGTGACCTTGCCATCGCTGAAGCGCCACACGTGGACCCACGGCAGCTTCACCTCGTTGCCCGTCTCCTTGCCCTTCGACTCGCTGTGGCTGAGGACCACGACCGTGTCGCCGCTCTCGATGAACTCGTCCGGCGTGATCGAGAACGACTCCCAGTGGTCGCCCAGCTCCGCGAACAGCTGCTTGACCGCGTCCTTGCCCGTGGTCGTCCCGCTGTTGGGCATCTGGGGCGCCTCCGGGTTCTCCCAGCGGATCTCGTCGGCGAAGTTCGCCGTCGCCCCGTCGAGGTCTCCGCGCCCGAAGGCCTCATAGCCGTCGCGGAGTGTGTCTGCGTTGGACATGTCGCAACCTCCTCTGCGTTTGCTCCTCGGATTGGCCAGTACCCGCTCCGATCCGCTGCAAAAGGCGCCCGCCTATGCTGGCGGGCGATGCCGGCCTCCGTCCCGATCGGCGCCCACGTCTCCCGCGAGGGGGTGCTCGCCGCCGCGGCCGAGCTCGACGCCGACTGCATGCAGATCTTCCTCTCCGACCCCGGGTCGTGGCGCAAGCCCCCTCCCCACCCCGAGGCCGACGAGATCCGCGCCAGCGCGGTCGACCTCTACGTGCACGCGCCCTACCTGATCAACGTCTGCTCGCCGAAGCCGAACGTCCGCTACGGCTCGCGGAAGATCCTCCAGCAGACCTGCGACGCCGCGGTCGAGATCGGCGCCGCGGCGGTGATCGTCCACGGCGGCCACGCCGAGGACGAATCGGCCGAGGGCCCGGGACGCTGGCTGCGCTCGCTCGAGATGCTCGAGACCGACGCGTTCGTGCTGCTCGAGAACACCGCCGGCGGCGAGAACGCCGTCGCCCGGCGCTTCGACGCGCTCGCGAAGCTCTGGGAGGCGATCGGCGACGCCGAGACCGGGATCGACCTCGGCTTCTGCTTCGACACCTGCCACGCGCACGCCGCCGGCGAGGAGCTCGGCGACGCGGTCGAGCGGGTCGCTCGCGATCACCGGCCGGATCGACCTCCTGCACGCCAACGACTCGCGCGACCCGCCCGGCACCGGCGCCGATCGCCACGAGCGCCTCGGCGAGGGCCAGATCGACCCCGACGCGCTGCGGGGGATGATCCGCGCCGGCGCCGAGGCCGGGGCCTCGGTGATCGTCGAGACCCCGCGCTCGCCCGAGGGCCTGCCGCCGACCTCGAGTTCGTGCGGGCGGCGATCGGCGACGCGGGTCAGTAGACGAACGCGACCGCGAGGTAGTAGCCGGCGACGACGGTGAACAGGACCGCGTCGAGGCGGTCGAGCAGGCCGCCGTGGGGGCCGAAGATCGTCCCCGAGTCCTTGATCCGCAGGTCGCGCTTGATCATCGACTCGAACAGGTCGCCGACCGGCGCCAGCACGGCGACGCACATGCCCATCACCAGCGCGTCGATCCCCGGCAGCCAGTCCTGGTAGAGGCCCGCGAACCAGAAGCCGGCGGTGCCGCCGACGAACGCCGAACGCGAGCCCCTCGAGGGTCTTGTTCGGCGACAGCGCCGGGGCGAGGCGGTGGCGCCCGAACAGGCGCCCGCCGGCGTAGGCCGCGGTGTCGGCGACGAAGGTGGCGACGAGCACGTCGACCAGCAGCGCGGCGCCGTGGTCGGGCAGCTCGCGCAGGAGCACCGCGTGGGCGAACGGGATCGCGATCCAGACGATCCCGAGCACGGTGACCGCGATCGAGAGCGTGATCCCGGTCGCGATCCGGGCGCGAGACGGCGGAGACGAAGATCAGCGGCACGCTCGCCGCGAGCGCGATCATCATCTCGTACTGGTCGCCGTAGAAGGCGGTCGCGACGAGCGCCGCCGCGGCGACGAACGCGGTGATCAGGAACGGCCGTGCCTCGCGGGTCATGCGGAAGAGCTCGGAGATCCCGACGCAGGCGAGGCCGATCATCGCGACCGCGAACAGCTCGCCGCCGACGATCACGATCGTGACCACGATCGCGATCCACGGCAGCACCCAGGCGATCCGCGCCAGGGTCTCGGAGCGGCGGCGCCGAGGCGGCTCGCCGTCCGCGCCCCCGTCGCCGCCGCGGGCGCTGGCTCGAGCGCAGCGGCGGCGGGTCGACCGGGCGGCTTCGCCGCGGCTGGTCGAAGTCGAGCTCCGAGTCGAACGGGCGCGATCCCTCCATCCGCGCTCCTAACGTCCCCCGAACCGCCGCCGCGCTGGACTCGTACTCGCCCAGCGCCGCCTCGAACGCGGCGCGGTCGAAGTCGGGCCAGAGCTGGTCGCTGAAGACGAGCTCCGAGTACGCGCACTGCCAGAGCAGGAAGTTGGAGATCCGCTGCTCGCCGCTGGTCCGGATCAGGAGGTCCGGATCGTGCATCTCGGGCGCGTAGAGGTGAGCGCGGAACTCGTCCTCGGAGTCGCCGTCGAAGCTTCGCGCCGCGTCGACGATCTCCGCCCTGCCGCCGTAGTTGAAGGCGACGAAGAGGGTGATCCGCCGGTTGGCCGCGGTCGTCTCCTCGGCCCAGTCCATCCGCTCGACCAGCTCGGCGGCGACCCCGTCGCGGCGGCCGATGAACCGCATCCGCACGCCCTCGGCGTCGAGCTCGGGCGTCTCGCGGTCGATGCGCTCGGCGAACATCGCCATCAGCGCCTCGACCTCGGGCTTCGGGCGCTGCCAGTTCTCGGTCGAGAACGAGAACACGGTCAGCTCCTCGATCCCGAGCTCGGCCGCGTCGCGGAGCCGCGCCTTGACCGTGTCGGCGCCGGCGCGATGGCCCTCGATCGCGGGCAGCCCCCGCTCCGCCGCCCAGCGACCGTTGCCGTCGGTGATGATCGCGACGTACTTAGCGCTCACTCGGTTGACGAGGCACTAGGCGTCAAACCTCGAGGATCTCTTCTTCCTTGGCCTTCAGCAGGCCATCGATCTCGTGCGTGGCCTCGTCGGTGCGCTTCTGCAGCTCGCTCTCGGCGCGGCGCTCGTCGTCCTCGCCGACCTCGCCCTCCTTCTTCAGCTCGCGCAGGTCGTGCATGACGTCGCGGCGGATGTTGCGGACGGCGACCTTGCCGTCCTCGCCGACGCCGTGGACGACCTTGACCAGCTCGCGGCGCCGCTCCTCGTTGAGCTCCGGGATCTGCAGCCGGATCACGTTGCCGTCGTTGGAGGGCGTCAGCCCGAGGTCGGACTCGAGGATCGCCTTCTCGATCATCGAGATCGAGCTCTTGTCGAACGGGCGTCAGGGTCAGCAGGCGAGCGTCGGTCGCCGAGACCTGGGCGAGCTGCTTGATCGGCGTCTCGGCGCCGTAGTAGTCGACCACCAGCCGGTCGAGCAGGTGCGGCGAGGCGCGGCCGGTGCGCACGGTGGCGAGCTCGTGGCGGCACGACTCGACCGACTTGGACATCCGCTCGCGCGCGTCGGCGATGAACTCGTCGGTGATCTCGGACAAGCCGCCTCTCCTCTCTAGGGCCCGGTGCGCACGATCGTGCCCACCCGCTCGCCGCCGACGATCCTATCTATGTTGCGCGGGTCCTCCATGTTGAAGACGTGGATCGGCAGCTCGTTGTCCATGCACAGCGAGAGCGCGGTCGAGTCCATCACCCGCAGGCCGCGCTCGATCGCCTCCATGTGGGTGATCTCGGGCAGGAACCTCGCCTCCGGCACCTGCGCCGGGTCGGCGTCGTAGACGCCCTCGACCCCGTGCTTGGCCATCAGGATCGCCTCGGCGTGGATCTCGAGCGCGCGCAGGGCGGCGGCGGTGTCGGTGGTGAAGAACGGGTTGCCGGTGCCGGCGGCGAAGATCACCACCCGGCCCTTCTCGAGGTGGCGCATCGCCCGCCGGCGGATGTAGGGCTCGGCGACCTCGGTGACCGCGATCGCCGACATCACCCGGGTGTAGGTGCCGCGACGCTCGAGCGCGTCCTGGAGCGTGAGCGCGTTGAGGACGGTCGCCAGCATCCCCATGTAGTCGGCGGTCGCCCGGTCCATACCCTGCGCCGCGCCCTGGAGGCCGCGGTAGATGTTGCCGGCGCCGACGACGACCGCGATCTCGACCCCGCGCTCGCAGACGTCGTGGATCTGCCCGGAGATCTGCTCGATGCGCTCGGGGTCGGTGCCGTACTCGAGCGAGCCCATCAGCGCCTCGCCCGAGACCTTCAGCAGGATCCGCTTGAACACCGGGTCCGCCATCGGCGGCAACCCTACCCCGCCGCGCCCATTCGCCCCGCGGCTACTCCTCGCCGACCACGAAGCGGGCGAAGCGGGCGATGCGGATGTTCTCGCCGGTCTTCGCGGCGAGGTCGGCGCGCAGCTGCTCGATCGTCTTGCCCTCGTAGCGGTCCGAGCGCACGTGCTCCTGCTCGAGCAGGACGACGTCGGCGGCCCACTTGCCGAGCTGGCCCTCGACGATCTTCTCGACGCACGTTCTCGGGCTTGCCCTCCTGCTTGGCCTTCTCCTCGAAGACCCGGCGCTCGGCCTCGCGCTCCTCGTCCGGGATCTCCTCGGCCGAGACGTAGAGCGGCGCCGCGGCGGCGACGTGGATCGCGACCTCGCGGGCGAACTCCTGGAAGTCGTCGTTGCGGGCGACGAAGTCGGTCTCGCACTGGACCTCGACCAGGACGCCGGGCTGCCGCCGGCGTGGATGTAGGAGGCGACGGTGCCCTCGCTCGTCGCCCGTCCGCAGCGCTTCTCGGCCGACGCCTGACCCTTGACGCGCAGCAGCTCGACCGCCTTGTCGAGGTCGCCGCCGGCCTCCTCGAGCGCGGCCTTGCAGTCCATCATCGCGGCGCCGGTGCGGTCGCGAAGCGCCTTCACGTCGCCCGCCGCGAC
This sequence comes from uncultured Solirubrobacterales bacterium, assembly GCA_963733075.1. GTDB lineage: Bacteria > Actinomycetota > Thermoleophilia > Solirubrobacterales > 70-9 > WHSW01. Next base: position 184,030 of record CAVTCA010000015.1, read on the forward strand.
CGCCATCACGACCCCTCCTGCGAGCCGCTCTCGGGCGGCGGGGCGGCCTGCTGCGGCGGGGTCGCCTGCGGCGGGCGGGGCCGGCCTGCTGCGGTTGACCGGCCGGCTGCGGCTGGGCCTGCTGCTCGGCCGCCCGGCGGCCTCGGCTGCCTTCGCCGCCGCCTCCTCGGCCTCCTTGCGCGCCCGCTCCTCCTCCTCGCGCTGGCGCTTGCCTCCTCCTCGGCGCGGCGCTTGCCTCCTCCTCGGCGCGGCGCTTGGCCTCCGCCTCGCGGTAGGTGGTGGCCGCGCTCTCGACCGCTTCGCCGATCGTCGCCGATCACCATCTCGCAGGAGCGCATCGAGTCGTCGTTGCCCGGGATCGGGAAGGCGACGCCGAGCGGGTCGACGTTGGAGTCGACCAGGCCGAGGATCGGGATCCCCAGCCGGGTCGCCTCGGCGACCGCGATCGCCTCGGTCTTCAGGTCGATGATCAGCGCCGCCTGCGGCAGGCGCTTCATGTCGCGGACGCCGCCGAGGTTGTACTCGAGCTTCTCCAGCTCGGCCTCCATCGACATCCGCTCCTTGGTCGGCAGCAGCTCGAGCCGCCCGTCCTCCTTGAGCCCGGTGAGCTCGTGCAGGCGGTCGATCCGCGCCGACATCGTCTGGAAGTTGGTCAGCAGGCCGCCGAGCCAGCGCTGGTTGACGTACGGCATCCCGCTGCGCTCGGCCCAGTCGCTTGACCGAGTCGCGCGCCTGCTTCTTGGTCCCGACGAAGAGCACCGAGCCGCCCTTGCCGGCGACCTCGGCCGCGAACTCGCGCGCCTCGGTGAGCAGCTGCTCGGTCTGCAGCAGGTCGATGATGTGGATCCCGTCGCGCTCGCCGTGGATGTAGCGGCGCATGCGCGGGTTCCAGCGCCGCGTCTGGTGGCCGAAGTGAAGGCCCGCCTGCAGCAGCTCCTTGAGTCCGGGCTCGGACATCGATGCTCCCTTGGGTTTCGGATTGCTCCCTGGCCGCTTCCGGGGACCCGGCTGCTCGTGCGCCGGGCAGGGCCCCTTGGTCGTGCCTGGGGGTCGGTTACCGGTCGGCGGTGAGTGTAGAGGGGCCGCGTCGCGCGCGCTCGAGCGCCTCCGCCAGGTCTCGCGGCAGCTCCGACTCGGCCTCCACCCGCTCGCCGGTGAACGGGTGCTCGAAGCGCGAGCCGGGCCGAGTGCAGGAACTGGCGCTCGAGCCCGTGGCGGCCGGCGTGGCCGTAGCGCGGGTCGCCGGCGACCGGATGGCCGATGGCGGCGAAGTGGGCTCGGATCTGATGGGTGCGCCCGGTCTCCAGACGCGCCTCGACCAGGGTGTCGGCGGCCAGCGTCTCGAGCACGGTGAAGTGGGTGCGCGCCTGGCGTGCGCCACGGCCGCGCACGCTGCGCTTCTCGGGCGCCCGGTGGTCGCGCCCCAGCGGCGCGTCGATCGTTCCCGAGCGCGAGCGGGGGCGGCCCTCGACCAGGGCCAGGTAGGCGCGGCTCGACCTCGCGGCGCTTGATCATCGCCGAGAGCCGCCGGTGGGCCTCGTCGTCGCGGGCGACGATCATCAGCCCCGAGGTGTCCTTGTCGAGGCGGTGGACGATCCCCGCCCGCTGCGGCTCGCCGCCGCCGAGCAGGTCCGCGAGCGCATCGACGAGCGTCTCGCCGCGGTGCCCGGGGGCCGGGTGGACGACCAGCCCGGCCGGCTTGTCGATCACCGCCGAGCCTGTCGTCGACGTAGACCAGTCGCGGCTGCTCGGTCACGGCTCGCTCGCCGGGGCCGCCGCCGGTGCCAGCGCGGCGAGCGCGATCACCAGCACCCCGGCGGTGATCGCGACGTCGGCGAGGTTGAACGCGGGCCACAGCGGCGGGTCGAGGAAGTCGGTGACGGCGCCGTCGCGCACCCGGTCGGCGAGGTTGCCGAGCGCGCCACCGCTGAGCAGCCCGACCCCGAGCCAGAGCCAGGGCCGGGTGGTGTCGAGCGCGAACCAGCCGACGATCAGAGCCAGCGCGGCGCCGGTGAACAGGAGCACGAGCCCGTCGCCGGCGTCGCTGAACAGGCCGAAGGCGATCCCGCTGTTGGTCACCCGGGCGAGGTCGAAGCCGAGCGCCAGATCGGTGCGCTCCCCCGGCTCCATCGTCCCCACCACCACCGCCTTCAGCGCCTGGTCGCAGGCGATCACCAGCCCGCCGACGACGAGCATCCCGAACCAGGCGCGCGCGCGGGGCGAGCTCACCCGCGGATCAGGCTGACGACCACGCCGCCGACCACGGAGAGCACGATGATCGCGATGATCGGGCTGATGTCGAGCGGGCCGATTCGCGGCACGAAGGCGCGGAACAGGTTGAGGTACGGGTTGGTGGTCTCCTCGATGAAGCCGATCACGGCGCGCAGGGTGAGGTTGTACGGAATCGGCCGGAACGCCTGGACCCAGCTGAGCACGACGTTGGCGATGATCAGGACGAAGTAGACGAAGAGCAGCGCCGAGACGTAGTCGGCGATGTCGCCGCGGGTGAGCGCGAGGACCGTCAACCCGGGCGCCTCACGGGCGCATCCGCTCGAGCGAGGCGCGGACGGCCGCCTGGAAGGCATCGCCGACGCCGGCGTCGGCAAGCGCCTCGAGGCCGGCCTCGGTGCTGCCGCCGGGCGATGCGACCGTCTGGCGCACGGCGATCGGGTCGTAGCGGCGCAGCACCTCGATCGTGCCGTCGAACGACTCGAGCACGAGCTCGTAGGCCTGCTCGGGGTCGAGCCCCTCGGCGGCGCCCGCCTCGGCCAGGTTCTGGACCACGACCGCGAGGTAGGCGGGCGAGCAGCCCATGACCGCGGTCGCCGCGTCCATGAGCTCGTCGGGCACCTCGACCAGGTGGCTGAGCTCACCGAACAGGTTGAGCAGGCGCGCGCCGGCGTCGCCGTCGAGCTCGGGATCGAGCGGCGCGTGGCAGATCACGCCGCGCTGGACCTCGACCGTGACCGTCGGCATCACCCTCACCACCGGGAGGCCCGGGAAGAGCTCGCGAAGCCGCCAGAGCGGGGTCGCGCCGAGCACCGAGGCGATCGCGTCGCCGGCGCCGCCGAGCTGCTCGGCGGCGCGCTCGAGCGCCGCCGGCTTGACCGCGAGCAGGATCGCGTCGGAGCGCAGGGCCAGCTCGCCCAGGCTTTCGACCGCCTCGCCGCCGACCTCGTCGGCGAGCGACGCCGCCCGTCCGGAGCCGGCGTCGGCGAACAGCATCGACTCCGGCCGGTGCTCGGCCTGCGCCCATCCGCGCGCGAGCGCCGCCGCCATGTTGCCCGCTCCGGCGAAGCCGATCTTCATGACTTGCAATCTACGGCTATGGCCACTGCGTACGCCGTGGCGCGCGGGTCCTGTCGACGGGGAGTCCGAGGGCTCGGCGGTCGAGCCGGAGCGCACTCGGGCGCGTGGCCGAGCGGGGAGGCCCCGCGACCCGCAGGGCGAGCCGTCGGGACCGCGCCGTCACGGCCCGGCGGCGCCACTCAGGACTGGTTGAAGAAGCCCTTTTCGACCAACCGCGCCTTTTCTTCGGCCGAGACCTCGACGTTGCGCGGCGTGAGCAGGAAGGTCTTTTCGGCGATCTTCTGCATCCCGCCGTCGAGCGCGTAGGTGAGCCCGGAGGCGAAGTCGATCAGGCGCTTGGCGAGCTCGCCCTCGGTGGTCTGGAGGTTGAGGATCACCGGGATCGCGGTCTTGAACCGGTCGGCGACCTCCTGGGCGTCGTTGAAGCTTCCGGGCGTCACCAGGTGCACCTGCACGTCCGCCCCACCGTTACCTCCGACCGGCTCGAGGACGCGGCGGCGCGGCGGCTCGTCGTCGGCGAAGATGTCGTCGATCTCGTCGCGCGCGCGCCGGCGCTCGGAGATCCGGCTCACGGTCGCCGAGCGGGGCGCCGAGCCCCCCTCGTAGACCTGCCCGTGCGGCGCCGTGTCGGGCTCGTAGAGGTCGTGCTCCTGGTAGTCAGGGTCCTCGGCGAGGCCGAAGTAGACGAGCGCGCGGTGCCATGTGTCTCGAAGTGCCATACGGCTGCGGGTTTCGCGTCCTGGCGCGGATCTCCTTTACCCGGATTATGGAGCAACGAAGCGCCCGGCTCAGCGGTAGAGCGAGGTTCCGAGCCGGATCAGCGTCGAGCCCTCCTCGACCGCGACCTCCCAGTCCTGGCTCGTGCCCATCGAGAGCCGGGTGAGGCCGTGCTCGGCGGCGAGCTCGGCGAGCCGGGCGAAGTGCGGTCGCGAGGCCTGCGGGTCGTCGGTGAACGGCGGCATCGTCATCAGCCCGCCGACGCGCACGGGGCAGCGGGCGAGGAACTCGGCGAGGCGCTCGGGCTCGACCCCGCCCTTGCCGTCCTCGCCGGCGACGTTGACCTCGACCAGGACCTCGGTCTCGGCGTCGCCATGGCGGCCCAGCTGCTCGAGCGCGGAGTCGGTCGCGACCGAGTGGATCAAACGCACCAGGGGAAGGATCCGGCGCAGCTTGCGGCTCTGCAGGTTGCCGATGAAGTCCCAGGCGAAGCGCTCGCCGTGCAGCGCGTGCTTTGCCTCGAGGTCCTGGAGGCGATTCTCTCCGACCAGCTCGACGCCCGCCTCGGCGAGCGCGCCCATCTCCTCCGCGGCCACGTACTTGGTCGCCGCCAGGATCTCGACCTCGGGGCCGCAGCGCTCGCGCACGCGCTCGAGGTTGCGGCGCACGGTCTCGGGGTCGATCCCGCGGATCGGCTCAGGCATCGCCACGCTCGAGCCAGGCGAGTCCGCCCTGCCGTCCCGTGTGCCCGCGGTCGCGGCGATGGGAGAAGAAGAGCTCGGCCTCGCAGCTGGTGCACAGGCCACTGGACTCGACCTCGGTCGACGCCGGCGCCGGCGAGCAGGCGCCGGGCCGCTTCGGCGAGGTCGAGCATGCGCCCGTCGGCCACCCCGTCGCCGAGCCCCGCGAACGCCGCCAGGACCTCGTCGCCGACCTCGTAGCAACAGGGCCCGATGCCCGGCCCGATCGCGGCGGCGACCGCCCCGACCTCCTCCACCCCGCGCTCGACGATCCCGGCAGCGAGGCCCCGCCAGCCGCAGTGGAGCATCCCGACCCCGCGCTCCCCCGCGAGCGCGACGGGCAGGCAGTCCGCCACCTGGACCAAAGGCGTCAGCCGCGGGTTGGCGGTCACCTGGCCGTCGCCGTCGTCCGGGGCAGCTGAGGCGCCATCTTCCGCGGTGAACGGGTTCGGCGCCGGCGCGCGCTCGCGGCGCGCGACCTCGGCGCCGTGGACCTGAACGCCGAACAGGATCCCCTCGGGGTCGCGGTCGAGGGCAGCCGTCAGCCGCGCGCGGTTGGCGTGCACGGCGGCCGGGTCGTCATCGGTGTAGAGACCGAGGTTGAGCGACTCGAACGCTCCTTCGCTGGTCCCGCCGAGACGGGTCGAATACGCGGCTCGGGCGCCCGGAAGCTCGGCCTCGAGCCATCGCACCCCGTTTCGCTCGCGCCACTGCATCCCGCAAGGCTAGGACGGAGCACTAGGCCCGCGCGGCGTCGAGGGCGATCCGAAGCTCGTCCGCGCGCGTGGGCGCCTCGCCGTCGAGCTTCGCCCGCAGCGCGGCGGCGAGGCCGCGACCGACCGCGGGACCCTCCCCGACGCCGGCCGCGATCAGGTCCTCGCCGGAGATCTCGAGCTCGACCTGACGCCACTCCCGCAGGTAACGGTCGAGCCACAGCGCGCCGAGGGCGCGCGCGAGCGTCAGCTCGACCCCGTTGCGGCCACGCGCCGCGGCGACCGCGACCGAGGGAGCGCCCGGCTCGAGCGCCGCGAGCTCGAGCGCCGCCGGGGTCGGGCCCCGAGCCGCGGCCAGGATCGCCGCCGGTCGCGGCGCGATCCCCGTCCACGGCTCCTCGGACAGCAGGGCGGCGACCCGCTCGATCAGCTCCCGCCCGCGGGGCCCGAGGGCGATCAGGCCCCAGTGGTCGAGCAGGGCGAACCCCACCGCGGGGTCGGGCTCGGCCGCCAGCTTGCCGAGCTCGGCGGCGACCCGGTCGCCCGAGACCGAGCCGAGGTCCGTCTCGCGGATCAGCTCGAGGGTCGTCGGCTCGGGCTCGAGCCCCAACCGAGCCGCGTAGCGGGCGGCGCGGAGGGCGCGCGTGGGATCGTCGACGAACGAGCCCCGATGGAGCACCCGCAGCAGCCCCGCGCGCAGGTCCGCGACCCCGCCGTGGAGGTCCACCAGGGCGCCCGGGTCGGCGAGCGGGACCGCCATCGCGTTGACGCTGAAGTCGCGGCGGCCGAGGTCGTCGGCGAGCTCCGCCGGGCTGACCTCGGGCAGCGCCCCGGGGGTCGGATAGCGCTCGGTGCGCGCTCGGGCGACGTCGACGGCGCGACCGGCGAGCTGGACGGTGGCGGTCTCGAACCGGTCGTGGACCACGGCCTCGGCGCCGAGCGCCTCGACGAGCGGCATCTGGTCGCCGTCGACGACCAGGTCGAGGTTGGTCGCCTCGAGCCCGAGCAGCGCGTCGCGCACCGCGCCGCCGACGAGGTGGGCCACGACCCCGGCCCGCTCGGCGGCGTCGCGGACGTCGGCGAAGCCGGGCAGGCGCGCGATCCTCTCACCGAGGCCGTCGATCGATATCTCTCGCTGCGCTGCCACGAATCGCTGCTTGAGGGAGCCCTGAGGTCGCTTCCCTACCATGACGACGCTTGCGGACCTCCTCCCGACGTCCGACGGCAATGATGGCCTCGATGCCCGACCTCCACAAGATCGCCGCCGGGTGGCGCGACCCCGCCCACCTGGCGATCATCGCCGCGGTCAGCTTCATCGGCCTCGGCGCTGCCTTCGGCGCCTACGCCGCCTTCAAGCGCGACGCCGACCGCAGCTGCCCGCCGCCGTGCACGCTCGACGTCGGCGAGGAGCAGCCGACCCGTGCGGAAGAGGTGAAGACGGTCGCTTGGCCGCTCTACGGCTACGACCCCCAGCGCACGCGCTATCTGCCGACCAAGCGGGTCAAGCCGCCGTTCGACGCCTCCGAGTGGAGCTTTCAGGCCGGCAAGCTGCTCGAGTTCTCGCCGATCGTCGCCAAGGGCACGCTCTACTTCCAGGACAAGGACGCGCTCTTCTACGCCCTCAGCGCCGACCGGGGCAAGGTGGAGTGGAAGAAGCAGATCGGCGCCCTCGGCGCCGCCTCGCCGGCCTACTCGCACGGGGTCGTCTACGCGGTCACCCTGCAGCGCGCCCCCGGAGTGGACGAGGGCGAGGCGTTCGCGCTGCGTGCCAAGGACGGCAAGCTGTTGTGGCGTTTCCCGCTCCCCGGGCGCAGCGAGACCTCGCCGATCGTCGTCGGCTCGAACGTGATCGTCGGCAGCGAGTCGGGCGACGTCTACGCGCTCGACCGCAAGACCGGCGAGCCGGACTGGCAGGTGAGCACCGCCGGCGCGGTCAAGGGCGGCCTGGCGCTCGACGACGGGGTCCTCTACGGCGCCAACTACGCCGGCGAGGTGTTCGCGCTCAAGGCTTCGAGCGGCGCGTCCGTCTGGCGTTCCAGCACCCAGGGATCGAGCTTCGACCGCGGCGGCCCGGTGTACTCGACGCCCGCCGTCGCCTTCGGCCGGGTCTATCTGGGCAGCATCGACAACCGCGTCTACTCCTTCGACCAGGACACCGGCGAGCTCCTCTGGAGCCACTCGACGGGCGACTGGGTCTACGCCGCCCCGGCGGTCGCCGACACTCCCAAGACCGACCCGACCGTCTACGTCGGCTCCAAGGACCAGACCCTCTACGCGCTCGACGCGAAGACCGGCGAGGTGCGCTGGCAGGAGCGGATCGGCGGCGTCATCCTCGGCGCTGCGACGGTGCTCGGCGAGAACGTCTACGTCGCCGGCCTGGGGCCGAACATCGGCACCACCGGCTTCAACGTGAAGACCGGGCGGACCACCTTCGAGTCGGAGCTCGGCGAGTACAACCCGGTGATCTCCGACGGCGAGCGCATGTACCTGACCGGGACTTCGAACGTGCGCGCGTTCGAGCACGAGACGGCCGCCGAGCAGAAGCGCGCCGCCCAGCGCCGGCGTGCCGAGCGCCAGCAGGCGGCCGAGAAGCGCCAGCGCCGGCGCCAGGCCCACGAGGCCAAGCGCGAGCGCCAGCGGGCGGCGCACCGGGCGAAGCTCCAGCGCCAGCGCGAGGCACATCGGGCGGCCCAGCGGGACGAGCGCGGGCAGAACGAAGGCTGACGCCGGTCAGCATCGCCACGAGCGGCGCGTTCACCCTCGTATCCGGGGCAAAGCTGCCGCTCGACCCGGCGGGCCCCGCTCAGCCCCTGACCGCGATCCCGGCCGCGCTCATCGCCGCCTTCGCCTCGGCGACCGTGTAGGTGCCGTAGTGGAAGATCGAGGCGCAGAGGACCGCCTCGGCCCCGCCCTCGCTGATCGCCTCGACCAGATGGCGCAGCTCGCCGGCGCCGCCGGAGGCGATCACCGGCACCGCCACCGCGTCGGCGACCGCGCGGGTCAGCTGGAGGTCGTAACCGTCGGTGGTCCCGTCGCGGTCGATGCTCGTCAGCAGCACCTCCCCCGCCCCGCGCTCGGTCGCCTCGCGGGCCCAGGCGACCGCCTCGCGGCCGTCGACCAGCGTGCGGCCGCCGTTGACGTAGACGTCGTAGCCGCCGCCGTGCGCGCTTGGCGTCGATCGCGACGACCACGCACTGCGAGCCGAACACCGTCGCGAGCTCGGAGATCAGCTCCGGACGCGCCAGCGCCGAGGAGTTGACCGCGACCTTGTCGGCGCCCGCGTCGAGCACCGCCTGGGCGTCGGCGGCCGAGCGGATTCCTCCGCCGATCGTGAACGGGATGAAGACGTTGTCGGCGGTCCGCCGGGCGAGCTCGGTGATCGTCTCGCGACGCTCGTGCGAAGCGGTGATGTCGAGGAAGACGAGCTCGTCCGCGCCCTCGGCGTCATAGCGCTCGGCCAGCTCGACCGGGTCGCCCGCGTCGCGGATGTCGACGAAGTTGGTGCCCTTGACCACCCGGCCGGCGTCGACGTCGAGGCAGGGGATGACCCGCTTCAGAGCCACGGCCCGCTGCCGGTCAGGACTTTCCGCGCAGCCTGCCGCGCGCGGCGCCCCAGGCGCCGTGCGCGAACGCGCCCGGCTCCAGCTTCTGCGCCAGGCGCAACAGCTCCTCGCGCTCGTTCGCCGAGAGGTTGCTTGTGCGGGCGGCCCTTCGACTGCGCGACCAGCATCGCCAGCCGGTTGCGCTCGTCGCGCTCGAGCAGGGCGACGTGGTGGCGGACCAGGAGCGCCACCTGGGCGATCGCGAGCACGCGAAACCAGAACATGGCTTGAGGCTAGCTGGCTAGGTGTTGGTGGTTGCCCGCTCGCGCAGCCAGCCGCCCAGGGCCCCGAACGCGACCCCGAGCAGGGTGGTGGCCACGACCAGCAGGATCGCCGGCTCGGGCAGGTGGGCCTCCGCCTCCGCGCCGTGGATCTCGTGCGCGATCAGAATCGAGGCGCCGAAGAGCAAGCCGGCGAGGAACCCGCGCTTGGCGCCGGCGCCGGCGCCGTGATGGTCGAAGCCGGCGCCGATTCCACCGAGGACGCCGAGAATCGAGAGCACCAGATAGGTCGGCTCCGAGACGCCGAGGAAGTAGCCGGTGAGGGCCCCGTAGATCACCGGGAGCACGACGGCGAGGAGCACCTGCAGAGAGCGAGGCTGCTCCATCAGCAGCGGCGGCAACTTCACGGTCAGGCGATCCTATGCGCAATCGTGACCCGGGATCCTCTCGACCGAATGAACCGGGCGCCCGGGCCCTCAGCCTGGATCGTCCCAGAACGTCGTCGACCCGCTCGTTGTCACCGCCCTCGGGCTTGCGACCACCGATGCAGATCAGGTCAAGCCCCTCCGAGCCGGCCTGGAACGAGCGGGCTGCTTGAAGACCTCGACGTTCTCCTGCGACATCGCCTATTCCGACAGCCCGGCGGCTTCGAGGGCTTCCTTCCAGTTCAGAAAGCCCTTGACGCGGACGATGCGGCCGTCGCGAAGCGTGGAGAGGAAGGCGGCGGGGGATTCGACTGGTGCCCCGCTTCCTCGGCCCCGAGCGGCTGATGCGAGCGAGCACGAGGACATCGTCACCGAGGTCTCGGAACTCGCGCGGCACCGTTCGCAACTCCTCAAACGCGGCGTCGGACTCGGCCGCCCACTTGCGAAGCCCGTCGTGGCCCCGGTACGTACCGCCATCCGCGACGCTCACGATCGCGGACTGAAAGACGATTTCAGGGTCAACGAACTGGAGCCCTGCTTCGATGTCGAGGCGCTCGAACGCGACAAACGCGCGCTTACAGGTCTCCACGTTCTCCTGCGACATCGCCTACGCAGTATCTCGCGAAGGGGAAAGCATGCGCTCCTCCGTACACGGCGAGACGTTGAATCAGTTCGACGACGGGCCGGAAACGCGTGGTCAATCCCCGTCGCGGGCCAGGACCCGCTGGCCCTCGGCGACGGTGAACCTGGCCTCGTAGAGCGCTCGGCCGACGATCACTCCGGTGACGGCCGCCAGCTCGGCGGCGACCAGCTCGCGCAGGTGGTCGAGGGTGCCCACGCCTCCCGAGTAGATCAGCTCCGCGCCCGCGGCCTTCGCGGCCTCGGCCACCGGTCGCAGCGCGGCGAGGCCGGGGCCCTCGAGCGTGCCGTCGACCTCGACCGGGGTGAAGACGAACACGCGCACGTCACGGGCCGCGAGGTCCGAGACGACCTCGGGCGGGCTGAGCTCGGTCTGGCGCTCCCAGCCCTCGACCGCGACCGCGCCGCCGCGCGCGTCAGCCGAGACGACGATCCGGTCGCCGTGCTCGGCGGCCAGCGCCTCGACCAGCGCCGGGTCGGCGAGCGCCGCGGTGCCGAGGATCGCCCGCGAGGCGCCGGCGGCCAGCACCGCGGCGACGTCCTCGGCCCGGCGCAGGCCGCCGCCGGCCTGGACCGGGACCTCGACCTCGGCGCAGATCCGCGTCAGGTGCTCGATGTTGACCGGCGCGCGCGCCCGCGCCCCGTCGAGGTCGACGACGTGCAGCGCCCTCGCACCCTGATCGACCCAGCGTAGCGCCGCCTCCAGCGGGTCGGCGTCGAACGCGGTCTCGCGCTCGTAATCGCCCTGGACCAGCCGCACCGCGCGCCCGCCGCGGATGTCGATCGCCGGGTAGAGGATCAATGCTGCGAGGCGGAGCCCGAAGAGCGAAGCCGAGCGTCGCCGCCGTTGAGGCGGGTTGTGGCGCCGGCCGCGCAGATCGCCCGAAGTTCGCCAGCAGGGCGAGGCCGGCCGCGCTCGACTTCTCCGGATGGAACTGGACGCCGTAGACCGGTGGACGGGCGATCGCGCAGGCGAAGCGCTCGCCGTGCACGGCGGTGCCGAGCAGGTCGGCGTCGTCGGCCGGGCGCGGAGCGAAGCTGTGGACGAAGTAGAACGGCGTCTGGGCGGCGATGCCCTCGCTGAGCTCGCGACTCCCGCGTCCACTCGACCGGCTCCCAGCCGATGTGGGGAACCTTCAGCCCCGGCGCCCGCAGCCCGGTGACCTCGCCCTCGATCAGCCCCAGACCCCCGCGACCCGCCGAGCTCGGTCGAGGACTCGAACAGGAGCTGGAACCCGAGGCAGATGCCGAGCACCGGCATCCCGGCCTCGACCCGCTCGGTGATCAGCCGGTCGAGCCCGAGCTCGCCGATCCGCTCGATCGCCCTCGCGAACGCGCCGACCCCGGGCAGGATCATGCCGTCGGCCTCGCGAGCGAGATCATGTTCGCCGGTGATCACGGCCTCGAGCCCCGACCCGTTCGAGCGCCTTCTCGACCGAGCGCAGGTTGCCGATCCCGTAGTCCAGGATCGCGATTCGGGTACTGCCGCTCCACCGACGGCCGAACGGCTCACGTCAGCGTTCCCTTGGTGCTCGGCACGCCGGTCTCGGTCGGGTCGATCGCGACCGCCTCGCGCAGCGCCCGCGCGAAGGCCTTGAACGCCGCCTCGATCAGGTGGTGCGCGTTGGAGCCGTAGCGGGTGCCGACGTGCAGGGTCAGCTTCGCGTTCGAGGCGACGGCGCGAAAGAACTCCTCGGCGAGCTCGGCGTCGAAGCCGGCGATCGAGACCAGCGGCAGCTCGGAGTCGAAGCGGCAGTAGGGGCGTCCCGAGATGTCGATCGCGCACTCGCCCAGCGCCTCGTCCATCGGCACGACGGCGTGGCCGTAGCGGCGAATCCCGGCGCGGTCGCCGAGCGCCTGATCGAGCGCCTGGCCGAGGGCGATGCCGACGTCCTCGACCGTGTGGTGGGCACCGGTCTCGAGGTCGCCCGGTGGCGTCGACGACGAGGCCGAGGCGGCCGTGGCGGCCGAGCAGCTCGAGCATGTGGTCGAAGAAGCCGACCCCGGTCGAGAGCGAGACGTCGCCGCCGTCGAGCGCGAGCTCGAGGCTGATCTTGGTCTCGCGGGTCTGGCGCTCGATCCGCGCCGCTCTTGGCGTGCTCTCGTTCATCGCTTCACCCTCGCGAGCGCCGACTCCGCGTGCACCGGGAAGCCCTCGGCCTCGGCGATCGCTCGCCACGGTCGGGGCCAAGTTCTGCTGCCGCCGCGGATCCGACGTGGACGACCGCCGTGCGGCGCATGAAGGTCCCCGGTCCCAGCGGCGCGCCGAAACGGCGCGGCGCCGCCGGTCGGCAGCACGTGGTTGGAGCCGGCCGCGTAGTCGCCGAAGGCGGCCGCCCCGCCGGCCCCGACGAACACGCAGCCGCGCGACGCGCCCGCGAGCGCTGGCCGCGTCCGCGCCCTGGAAGGCGAGCTCGAGGTGCTCGGGGGCGAGGGCGTCGGCGAGAGCCAGCGCGAGCTCGAGGCCCGGCGCGGCGACGAGCGCCAACGACGCGCTCGCCGACGCTCGGACGCTCGCTCACCAGCTCGGCGACGCAGCTCCGCGATCCGGTCGAGCAGCCCGGGATCGGGCGAGATCACGACCAGCAGCCCGTCGTCGCCGTGCTCCGCCTGGGCGCAGAGGTCGAGGGCGATCAGATCCGCGGTCGCGGTCCCGTCGGCGATCACGGCGAGCTCGGTCGGCCCGGCGATCGCGTCGATCCCGACCCTGCCCGCGACCAGCCGCTTGGCCTCGTGACGTAGCGGTTGCCAGGGCCGACGATCACGTCGACGGGCGCGATCGTCTCGGTGCCGTAGGCGAGCGCGGCGATCGCCTGCGCTCCGCCCACCGCGTAGACCTCGTCGACGTCGGCGAGCGCGCAGGCGGCCAGCATCACGCCGCCGGCCTCCCCTCCGGTTCCGGCGGGCGAGACCACCGCCAGCCGCCCCACGCCGGCGCCCGGGCGGGCAGCGCAGCCCATCAGGACCGAGGACGGGTAGGGGGCCCGCCCGCCGGGCACGTAGACCGCCGCGGCCGCGACCGGCGCCGCCCGCACCTCGACCGGCTGGCGGGAAGGCAGCTCGATCGAGGTCGGGCGCAGCTCTGCCTCGGCCTGCGCCGCCGCCACCCGGCCGACGTTGTGCGCCGCGACCCGCAGCGCCTCACGGACCTCGGTGGACCAGGGCCGGCGCCACCGCGATGACGCTCGGCGTCGACCCGCGTCGCTGCGTCGGCGGCTCGCCGGAGCGTTGCGGCCGAACTCAGCTCGAGGGCCGCATCGCCGTGCTCGCGGACGGCCCGATGATCCCGCGACGTCCTCGGTCACCTCCTCCAGCGGCGGCGACGAGGTCGCGGATGCCGTCGCCAGCGCGGCGTCCGGCCGTCCCATTCGAACCGCTGCAGCTTCATCCCGTCGCCTCCCGCAGGCGCTCCGCGACAGCTCGTCGATCTCCGCCGCCCGCAGCTTGTGGGCGACGCGGTTCGCGATCAGGCGCGCGGTGCAGACGGCGATCTCCTCGCGCACCTCGAGCTCGTTCTCCTCCAGGGTGCGGCCGGTGTCGACCAGGTCGACGATCCCGTCGGCGAGACCGACCAGCGGCGCCAGCTCGACCGATCCCTTGACCTCGATCACCTCGGCCTGGCGGCCGCTGCCCTCGAAGTGGCGCTCGGCGATCCGCGGGTACTTGGTCGCGATCCGCATCGCGCCGAGCCGCCGCTCCGCCTCGCTCGAGGCTGTCGTCGCCGCGGCGAGCCGCGAGCACCATCCGGCAGGCGCCGTAGCCGAGGTCGAGCAGCTCGTAGACGGCGCGGTCGGACTGCTCGAGCAGCACGTCCTTGCCGGTGATGCCGAGGTCGGCGGCGCCGGCCTCGACGTAGGTCGGGACGTCGGAGGGGCGCATCGTCACCAGCGCAGCGCGTCGGACTCGAAGACGAGCGAACGCGAGTCGCCGCGGAGCGCGGCGGTCTCGACGCCGATCCGCTCGAGCAGGTCGAGGGTGCCGCGAACAGCGCCCCGCGCGGGAGCGCGAGCCTGAGCGGCCGTCGGAGCCGGTCCGACGCGGCCGCGCCACCGCGGTCACGGCCGCTCCTCGCCGGGCTCGGGCAGCAAGCGCTCCTCCTCGGCCTGCGCGACGTGGACGCGCTCCAGGTAGAGCGCGAAGCCGGCCGCGGGCAGCGGGATGCCCGAACCGGCCCATGAGCTCGTCGTAGCGCCCGCCGCCACCGAGGACGTGGCCGAGGGCGGGGTCATAGACCTCGAGGATCGCGCCGTGTAGTAGCCGAGGTCGCGCAGCAGCCCGAGGTCGACCTGGACCCGCTCGCCGGCGCCGCGGCTCCCAGCGCGTCGAACGTCCCTGGATGCGGGCCGTGGCCCGCTCGACGGCGCTCGCCGCCGAGCCCGCGCGCCTCGTCGAGCACCTCGTGGCCGCCGCGCAGCTGGGTCAGCCGGACCAGCGTCTCGCATTGCTCGTCGCTGATCCCGTCGACGGCGCGACGCTCCGCCTCGAGGCCGACGAGGTCGTGGGTCGCCAGCTTCTCGAGCACGGCTCCCGCGCGTCGCCGTCGACGCCCAGCTCGGTCGAGCAGCTGGCGGTAGAGGTCGGCGTCGCCGAGCCCGATCACCGCCCGGTTCAGGCCGGCCGCATCGAGCGCCGCCGCGAGCACCTCGACCACCTCGGCCGTGCCCTCGGGCGCCGGCGCGCCGACCAGCTCGACGCCCGCCTGGGTGAACTCGCGCATCTGGCCGCGCTGCGGGCGCACCGCGCGGTAGGCGCTGGCGATGTAGCAGAGGCGGAACGGGGGCTCGGCGCCTGCGCGAAGCGGCTGGCGACCAGGCGGGCGATCGGGATCGTCATGTCCGAGCGCAGCGCCAGCAGCTCGCCGCGCTCGTCGAAGAAGCGGTAGGCGCCGGAGCGCCCGCGGCCGTCGCCGCGCGGCGAGCACCTCGTCGTACTCGATCGTCGGCGTCGTGCACCTCGCCGTAGCCGAAGCGCTCGAACGACCTCGATCAGCGCGACGTTGAGCCGTGGCAGCTCGCGCATCTCGTCGGGCAGGACGTCTCGCGTTCCGGGCGGGATCGGGTGCGTCATCGGCTCAAGGAGCGTAGGGAGGGAGACAGCAGTCGGCGGGTCGGAGTCGGCAGGACTGAACATGACAGCGGCGTAGGCGGCTCGGCGTGGCTCCGCGCGCGGCCGACCGCCG
>CAVTCA010000016.1:0-22421 GCA_963733075.1 uncultured Solirubrobacterales bacterium
TCAGGACTGGTTGAAGAAGCCCTTTTCGACCAACCGGGCCTTCTCCTCGGCCGACACCTCGACGTTGCGCGGCGTGAGCAGGAAGGTCTTCTCGGCGATCTTCTGCATCCCGCCGTCGAGCGCGTAGGTGAGGCCGGAGGCGAAGTCGATCAGGCGCTTGGCGAGCTCGCCGTCGGTGGTCTGGAGGTTGAGGATCACCGGGATCGCGCGCTTGAACCGGTCGGCGACCTCCTGGGCGTCGTTGAAGCTTCCGGGCGTCACCAGGTGCACCTGGACGTCGGCGCCGCCGTTGCCGCCGACCGGCTCCAGGACGCGGCGGCGCGGCGGCTCGTCGTCGGCGAAGATGTCGTCGATCTCGTCGCGCGAGCGACGGCGCTCGGAGATCCGGCTCACGGTCGCCGAGCGCGGCGCGGACCCGCCCTCGTAGACCTGGCCGTGCGGCGCCGTGTCGGGCTCGTAGAGGTCGTGCTCGTGGTAGTCGGGGTCCTCGGCGAGGCCGAAGTAGACGAGCGCGCGGTGCCATGTGTCTCGAAGTGCCATACGGCTGCGGGTTTCGCGTCCTGAGCGCGGATTCCTTTACCCGGATTATGGAGCAACGAAGCGCCCGGCTCAGCGGTAGAGCGAGGTTCCGAGCCGGATCATCGTCGACCCCTCCTCGACCGCGACCTCCCAGTCCTGGCTCGTGCCCATCGAGAGCCGGTCGAGGCCGTGCTCGGCGGCGAGCTCGGCGAGCCGGGCGAAGTGCGGCCGCGAGGCCTGCGGGTCGTCGGTGAACGGCGGCATCGCCATCAGCCCGCCGACCCGCACCGGGCAGCGGGCGATGAACTCGGCGAGGCGCTCGGGCTCGACCCCGCCCTTGCCGGCCTCGCCGGCGACGTTGACCTCGACCAGGACCTCGGTCTCGGCGTCGCCGTGGCGGCCGAGCTGCTCGAGCGCGGAGTCGGTCGCGACCGAGTGGATCAAACGCACCAGCGGGAAGGATCCGGCGCAGCTTGCGGCTCTGCAGGTTGCCGATGAAGTCCCAGGCGAAGCGCTCGCCGTGCAGCGCGTGCTTTGCCTCGAGGTCCTGGAGGCGGTTCTCGCCGACCAGCTCGACGCCCGCCTCGGCGAGCGCGCCCATCTCCTCCGCGGCCACGTACTTGGTCGCCGCCAGGATCTCGACGTCGGGGCCGCAGCGCTCGCGCACGCGCTCGAGGTTGCGGCGCACGGTCTCGGGGTCGATCCCGCGGATCGGCTCAGGCATCGCCACGCTCGAGCCAGGCGAGTCCGCCCTGCCGTCCGGTGTGCCCGCGGTCGCGGCGATGGGAGAAGAACAGCTCGGCCTCGCAGCTGGTGCACAGGCCACTGGACTCGACCTCGGTCACGCCGGCGCCGGCGAGCAGGCGCCGGGCCGCTTCGGCGAGGTCGAGCATGCGCCCGTCGGCCACCCCGTCGCCGAGCCCCGCGAACGCCGCCAGGACCTCGTCGCCGACCTCGTAGCAGCAGGGCCCGATGCCCGGCCCGATCGCGGCGGCGACCGCCCCGACCTCCTCCACCCCGCGCTCGACGATCCCGGCGGCGAGGCCCCGCCAGCCGCAGTGGAGCATCCCGACCCCGCGCTCCCCCGCGAGCGCGACGGGCAGGCAGTCCGCCACCTGGACCAAAGGCGTCAGCCGCGGGTTGGTGGTCACCTGGCCGTCGCCGTCGTCCGGGGCAGCTGAGGCGCCGGCTTCCGCGGTGAACGGGTTCGGCGCCGGCGCGCGCTCGCGGCGCGCGACCTCGGCGCCGTGGACCTGAACGCCGAACAGGATCCCCTCGGGGTCGCGGTCGAGGGCAGCCGTCAGCCGCGCGCGGTTGGCGTGCACGGCGGCCGGGTCGTCATCGGTGTAGAGACCGAGGTTGAGCGACTCGAACGCGCCTTCGCTGGTCCCACCGATACGGGTCGAAAACGCGGCTCGGGCGCCCGGAAGCTCGGCCTCGAGCCATCGCACTCCGTCTCGCTCGCGCCACTGCATCCCGCAAGGCTAGGACGGAGCACTAGGCCCGCGCGGCGTCGAGGGCGATCCGAAGCTCGTCCGCGCGCGTGGGCGCCTCGCCGTCGAGCTTCGCCCGCAGCGCGGCGGCGAGGCCGCGACCGACCGCGGGACCCTCCCCGACGCCAGCCGCGATCAGGTCCTCGCCGGAGATCTCGAGCTCGACCTGACGCCACTCCCGCAGGTAGCGGTCGAGCCACAGCGCGCCGAGGGCGCGCGCGAGCGTCAGCTCGACCCCGTTGCGGCCACGCGCCGCGGCGACCGCGACCGAGGGAGCGCCCGGCTCGAGCGCCGCGAGCTCGAGCGCCGCCGGGGTCGGGCCTCGAGCCGCGGCCAGGATCGCCGCCGGTCGCGGCGCGATCCCCGTCCACGGCTCCTCGGACAGCAGGGCGGCGACGCGCTCGATCAGCTCCCGCCCGCGGGGCCCGAGGGCGATCAGACCCCAGTGGTCGAGCAGGGCGAACCCCGCTGCGGGGTCGGGCTCGGCCGCCAGCTTGCCGAGCTCGGCGGCGACCCGGTCGCCCGAGACCGAGCCGAGGTCCGTCTCGCGGATCAGCTCGAGGGTCGTCGGCTCGGGCTCGAGCCCCAACCGAGCCGCGTAGCGGGCGGCGCGGAGGGCGCGCGTGGGATCGTCGACGAACGAGCCCCGATGGAGCACCCGCAGCAGCCCGTCGCGCAGGTCCGCGACCCCGCCGTGGAGGTCCACCAGGGCGCCGGGTCGGCGAGCGGGACCGCCATCGCGTTGACGCTGAAGTCGCGGCGGCCGAGGTCGTCGGCGAGCTCCGCAGGGCTGACCTCGGGCAGAGCCCCGGGGGTCGGATAGCGCTCGTTGCGCGCTCGGGCGACGTCGACGGCGCGACCGGCGAGCTGGACGGTGGCGGTTTCGAACCGGTCGTGGACCACGGCCTCGGCGCCGAGCGCCTCGACGAGCGGCATCTGGTCGCCGTCGACGACCAGGTCGAGGTTGGTCGCCTCGAGCCCGAGCAGCGCGTCGCGCACCGCGCCGCCGACGAGATGGGCCACCACCCCGGCCCGCTCGGCGGCGTCGCGGACGTCGGCGAAGCCGGGCAGGCGCGCGATCCTCTCACCGAGGCCGTCGATCGATATCTCTCGCTGCGCTGCCACGAATCGCTGCTTGAGGGAGCCCTGAGGTCGCTTCCCTACCATGACGACGCTTGCGGACCTCCTCCCGACGTCCGACGGCAATGATGGCCTCGATGCCCGACCTCCACAAGATCGCCGCCGGGTGGCGCGACCCCGCCCACCTGGCGATCATCGCCGCGGTCAGCTTCATCGGCCTCGGCGCTGCCTTCGGCGCCTACGCCGCCTTCAAGCGCGACGCCGACCGCAGCTGCCCGCCGCCGTGCACGCTCGACGTCGGCGAGGAGCAGCCGACCCGTGCGGAAGAGGTGAAGACGGTCGCTTGGCCACTCTACGGCTACGACCCCCAGCGCACGCGCTATCTGCCGACCAAGCGGGTCAAGCCGCCGTTCGACGCCTCCGAGTGGAGCTTTCAGGCCGGCAAGCTGCTCGAGTTCTCGCCGATCGTCGCCAAGGGCACGCTCTACTTCCAGGACAAGGACGCGCTCTTCTACGCCCTCAGCGCCGACCGGGGCAAGGTGGAGTGGAAGAAGCAGATCGGCGCCCTCGGCGCCGCCTCGCCGGCCTACTCGCACGGGGTCGTCTACGCGGTCACCCTGCAGCGCGCCCCCGGAGTGGACGAGGGCGAGGCGTTCGCGCTGCGTGCCAAGGACGGCAAGCTGTTGTGGCGTTTCCCGCTCCCCGGGCGCAGCGAGACCTCGCCGATCGTCGTCGGCTCGAACGTGATCGTCGGCAGCGAGTCGGGCGACGTCTACGCGCTCGACCGCAAGACCGGCGAGCCGGACTGGCAGGTGAGCACCGCCGGCGCGGTCAAGGGCGGCATGGCGCTCGACGACGGGGTCCTCTACGGCGCCAACTATGCCGGCGAGGTGTTCGCGCTCAAGGCTTCGAGCGGCGCGTCCGTCTGGCGTTCCAGCACCCAGGGATCGAGCTTCGACCGCGGCGGCCCGGTGTACTCGACGCCCGCCGTCGCCTTCGGCCGGGTCTATCTGGGCAGCATCGACAACCGCGTCTACTCCTTCGACCAGGACACCGGCGAGCTCCTCTGGAGCCATTCGACGGGCGACTGGGTCTACGCCGCCCCGGCGGTCGCCGACACTCCCAAGACCGACCCGACCGTCTACGTCGGCTCCAAGGACCAGACCCTCTACGCGCTCGACGCGAAGACCGGCGAGGTGCGCTGGCAGGAGCGGATCGGCGGCGTCATCCTCGGCGCTGCGACGGTGCTCGGCGAGAACGTCTACGTCGCCGGCCTGGGGCCGAACATCGGCACCACCGGCTTCAACGTGAAGACCGGGCGGACCACCTTCGAGTCCGAGCTCGGTGAGTACAACCCGGTGATCTCCGACGGCGAGCGCATGTACCTGACCGGGACTTCGAACGTGCGCGCGTTCGAGCACGAGACGGCCGCCGAGCAGAAGCGCGCCGCCCAGCGCCGGCGTGCCGAGCGCCAGCGGACGGCCGAGAAGCGCCGGCGCCGGCGCCAGGCCCACGAGGCCAAGCGCGAGCGGCAGCGGGCGGCGCACCGGGCGAAGCTCCAGCGCCAGCGCGAGGCACATCGGGCGGCCCAGCGGGACGAGCGCGGGCAGAACGAAGGCTGACGCCGGTCGGCATCGCCACGAGCGGCGGTTTCACCCTCGTATCCGGGGTAAAGCTGCCGCTCGACCCGGCGGGCCCGCTCAGCCCCTGACCGCGATCCCGGCCGCGCTCATCGCCGCCTTCGCCTGGGCGACCGTGTGGGTGCCGTAGTGGAAGATCGAGGCGCAGAGGACCGCCTCGGCCCCGCCCTCGCTGATCGCCTCGACCAGATGGCGCAGCTCGCCGGCACCGCCGGAGGCGATCACCGGCACCGCCGACCGCGTCGGCGACCGCGCGGGTCAGCTGGACGTCGTAACCGTCGGTGGTCCCGTCGCGGTCGATGCTCGTCAGGAGCACCTCCCCCGCCCCGCGCTCGGTCGCCTCCCGGGCCCAGGCGACCGCCTCGCGGCCGTCCACCAGCGTGCGGCCGCCGTTGACGAAGACGTCGTAGCCGCCGCCGTGCCGTTTGGCGTCGATCGCCACGACCACGCACTGCGAGCCGAACACCGTCGCCAGCTCGGAGATCAGCTCCGGACGCGCCAGCGCCGAGGAGTTGACCGCGACCTTGTCGGCGCCCGCGTCGAGCACCGCCTGGGCGTCGGCGGCCGAGCGGATTCCTCCGCCGATCGTGAACGGAATGAAGACGTTGTCGGCGGTCCGCCGGGCGAGCTCGGTGATCGTCTCGCGACGCTCGTGCGAAGCCGTGATGTCGAGGAAGACGAGCTCGTCCGCACCTTCGGCGTCATAGCGCTCGGCCAGCTCGACCGGGTCGCCCGCGTCGCGGATGTCGACGAAGTTGGTGCCCTTGACCACCCGGCCGGCGTCGACGTCGAGGCAGGGGATGACCCGCTTCAGAGCCACGGCCGCTCCCGGTCAGGACTTTCCGCGCAGCCTGCCGCGCACGGCGCCCCAGGCGCCGTGCGCGAACGCGCCCGGCTCCAGCTTCTGCGCCAGGCGCAACAGCTCCTCGCGCTCGTTCGCCGAGAGGTTGTTGTGCGGGCGGCCCTTCGACTGCGCGACCAGCATCGCCAGCCGGTTGCGCTCGTCGCGCTCGAGCAGGGCGACGTGGTGGCGGACCAGGAGCGCCACCTGGGCGATCGCGAGCACGCGAAACCAGAACATGGCTTGAGGCTAGCTGGCTAGGTGTTGGTGGTTGCCCGCTCGCGCAGCCAGCCGCCCAGGGCCCCGAACGCGACCCCGAGCACGGTGGTGACGACGACCAGCAGGATCGCCGGCTCGGGCAGGTGGGCCTCCGCCTCCGCGCCGTGGATCTCGTGCGCGATCAGAATCGAGGCGCCGAAGAGCAAGCCGGCGAGGAACCCGCGCTTGGCGCCGGCGCCGGCGCCGTGATGATCGAAGCCGGCGCCGATCCCGCCGAGGACGCCGAGAATCGAGAGCACCAGATAGGTCGGCTCCGAGACACCGAGGAAGTAGCCGGTGAGGGCCCCGTAGATCACCGGGAGCACGACGGCGAGGAGCACCTGCAGAGAGCGAGGCTGCTCGATCAGCAGCGGCGGCAACTTCACGGTCAGGCGATCCTATGCGCAATCGTGACCCGGGATCCTCTCGACCGCATGAACCGGGCGCCCGGGCCCTCAGCCTGGATCAGTCCCAGAAGTCGTCGACCCGCTCGTTGTCACCGTCCTCGGGCTTGCGACCACCGATGCAGATCACGTCAAGCCGCCTCGTCCAGCGGTACTCCGAGCTACTCCGAGAGCCCGGCGGCTTCTAATGCCTGAATGGGGTCGAGGTAGGTTCGAATCCGAACTCCCTTGCCGTTCTTGAACTCGGTCACCGTGCCGTGAGGCGATTCGATCTCGGCCTCGCTCCCCGTGCCACGCGCGCGGACGCGGCCGATTGCGACCACCCGGTCGCCGAGGTCCCGGATCTCCGGGTAGTCGGCTTGAAACTCGGAGAGGGTCTCGTACAGGTCCCGGAGCCACTCGCGGACCCCCTCGTGTCCGCGGTACACCGTCTGTTTGCCTCCCATCGCCATCAGAATCGCCGAATGCCACTCGACCTCGGGGTCGAGTTCCGACACCAGGCCATCGGCATCTCGGCGGTTGATCGCGTCAAACGCGCGCTTGAAGACCTCCACGTTCTCCTGCGACATCGCCTACGCAGTATCTCGTGAAGGGAGAGCATGCGCTCTTCCGTACAAAGGGAAACGTTGAATCAGTTCGACGACGGGACGGAAGCGCGCGGTCAATCCCCGCCGGCCAG
The DNA here is from genome assembly GCA_963733075.1 of uncultured Solirubrobacterales bacterium. GTDB lineage: Bacteria > Actinomycetota > Thermoleophilia > Solirubrobacterales > 70-9 > WHSW01. The sequence goes on from CAVTCA010000016.1 coordinate 6,915, forward strand.
GATCCGCTGGCCCTCATCGACGGTGAACCTCGCCTCGTAGAGCGCTCGGCCGACGATCACTCCGGTGACGGCCGCCAGCTCGGCGGCGACCAGCTCGCGCAGGTGGTCGAGGGTGCCCACGCCGCCCGAGTAGATCAGCTCCGCGCCGGCGGCCTTCGCGGCCTCGGCCACCGGTCGCAGCGCGGCGAGGCCGGGGCCCTCGAGCGTGCCGTCGACCTCGACCGGGGTGAAGACGAACACCCGCACGTCACGGGCCGCGAGGTCGGAGACGACCTCGGGCGGGCTGAGCTCGGTCTGACGCTCCCAGCCCTCGACCGCGACCGCGCCGCCGCGCGCGTCGGCCGAGACGACGATCCGAGTCGCCGTGCTCGGCGGCCAGCGCCTCGACCAGCGCCGGGTCGGCGAGCGCCGCGGTGCCGAGGATCGCCCGCGAGGCGCCCGCGGCCAGCACCGCGGCGACGTCCTCGGCCCGGCGCAGGCCGCCGCCGGCCTGGACCGGGACCTCGACCTCGGCGCAGATCCGCGTCAGGTGCTCGATGTTGACCGGCGCGCGCGCCCGCGCCCCGTCGAGGTCGACGACGTGCAGCGCCCTCGCACCCTGGTCGACCCAGCGCAGCGCCGCCTCCAGCGGGTCGGCGTCGAACGCGGTCTCGCGCTCGTAGTCGCCCTGGACCAGCCGCACCGCGCGCCCGCCGCGGATGTCGATCGCCGGGTAGAGGATCAATGCCGCGAGGCGGAGCCCGAAGGGCGAAGCCGAGCGTCGCCGCCGTTGAGGCGGGTTGTGGCGCCAGCCGCGCAGATCCGCCCGAAGTTCGCCAGCAGGGCGAGGCCGGCGGCGCCCGACTTCTCCGGGTGGAACTGGACGCCGTAGACCGGCGGACGGGCGATCGCGCAGGCGAAGCGCTCGCCGTGCGCGGCGGTGCCGAGCAGGTCGGCGTCGTCGGCCGGGCGCGGAGCGAAGCCGTGGACGAAGTAGAACGGCGTCTGGTCGGCGATGCCCTCGCTGAGCTCCGACTCCCGCGTCCACTCGACCGGCTCCCAGCCGATGTGGGGAACCTTCAGCCCGGGCGCCCGCAGCCCGGTGACCTCGCCCTCGATCAGTCCCAGACCCCGCGACCCGCCGAGCTCGGTCGAGGACCCGAACAGGAGCTGGAACCCGAGGCAGATCCCGAGCACCGGCACCCCGGCCTCGACCCGCTCGGAGACCAGCCGGTCGAGCTCGAGCTCGCCGATCCGCTCGATCGCCCTCGCGAACGCCCCGACTCCGGGCAGGATCACGCCGTCCGTCTCGCGCGCGAGATCATGATCGGCGGTGATCACCGCCTCGACCCCGACCCGCTCGAGCGCCTTCTCAACCGAGCGCAGGTTGCCGATCCCGTAGTCCAGGATCGCAACTCGCGTACTGCCGCCCACCGACGGCCGACCGCTCACGTCAGCGTTCCCTTGGTGCTCGGCACGCCGGTCTCGGTCGGGTCGATCGCCACCGCCTCGCGCAGGGCCCGCGCGAAGGCCTTGAACGCCGCCTCGATCAGGTGGTGGGCGTTGGAGCCGTACCGGGTGCCGACGTGCAGGGTCAGCTTGGCGTTCGACGCGACCGCGCGAAAGAACTCCTCGGCGAGCTCGGCGTCGAAGCCGGCGATCGAGACCAGCGGCAGCTCCGACTCGAAGCGGCAGTACGGCCGTCCCGAGATGTCGATCGCGCACTCGCCCAGCGCCTCGTCCATCGGGACGACGGCGTGTCCGTAGCGGCGAATCCCGGCGCGGTCGCCGAGCGCCTGATCGAGCGCCTGGCCGAGGGCGATGCCGACGTCCTCGACCGTGTGGTGGGCACCGGTCCCGAGGTCGCCGGCGGCGTCGACGACGAGGCCGAGGCGGGCGTGGCGGCCGAGCAGCTCGAGCATGTGGTCGAAGAAGCCGACTCCGGTCGAGAGCGAGACGTCGCCGCCGTCGAGCGAGAGCTCGAGGCTGATCTGGGTCTCGCGGGTCTGGCGCTCGATCCGCGCGGCTCTTGGCTTGCTCTCGTTCATTTCTTCACCCTCGCGAGCGCCGACTCCGCGTGCACCGGGAAGCCCTCGGCCTCGGCGATCGCGGCCACGCTCGGGGCCAATTCTGCTGCCGCCGCGGATCCGACGTGGACGACCGCCGTGCGGCGCATGAATGCGCCCGGTCCCAGCGGCGCGCCGAAACGGGCCGCGCCGCCGGTCGGCAGCACGTGGTTGGAGCCGGCCGCGTAGTCGCCGAAGGCCGCCGCCCCGCCGGCCCCGACGAACACGCAGCCCGCGACGCGCCCGCGCGCGCTGGCCTCGTCCGCGCCCTGGAAGGCGAGCTCGAGGTGCTCGGGAGCGAGGGCGTCGGCGAGAACCAGCGCGAGCTCGAGGCCTGGCGCGGTGACCAGCGCCAGCGGCGGCTCGGATACGCTCGCCCGCTCGCTCGCCAGCGCGGCGACCAGCTCCGCGATCCGATCGAGCAGCGCGGGATCGGGCGAGATCACGATCAGCAGCCCGTCGTCGCCGTGCTCGGCCTGTGCGCAGAGGTCGAGGGCGATCAGATCCGGGGTCGCGGTCCCGTCGGCGACCACGGCGAGCTCGGTCGGGCCGGCGATCCCGTCGATGCCGACCCTGCCCGCGACCAGCCGCTTGGCCTCGGTGACGTAGCGGTTGCCAGGGCCGACGATCACGTCGACGGGCGCGATCGTCTCGGTGCCGTAGGCGAGCGCGGCGATCGCCTGAGCCCCGCCCACCGAGTAGACCTCGTCGACCTCGGCGATCGCGCAGGCGGCCAGGACCACGTCCGCCGGCCTCCCCCCCGCGCCGGCGGGCGAGACCACCGCCAGCCGTCCCACCCCCGCCGCCCGCGCCGGCAGCGCGCCCATCAGGACCGAGGACGGATAGGGGGCCCGCCCGCCGGGCACGTAGACCGCGGCGGCGGCGACCGGCGCCGCCCCCACCTCGACCCGCTGGCCGGAAGGCAGCTCGATCGAGGTCGGGCGCAGCTCCGCCTCGGCCTGCGCCACCGCCACCTGGCCGACGTTGTGCGCCGCGGCCCGCAGCGCCTCACGGACCTCGGGCTCGACCAGGGCCGGGGCCACCGCGATGACCTCGGCGTCGACCCGGAGCGGCTGCGCCGGCGGCTCGCCGAAGCGTTCGGCCAACTCCCGTAAGGCCCGGTCGCCGTGCTCGCGGACGGCCGCGATGATCCCCGTGACGTCCTCGGTCACCTGCTCGAGCGGTGGCGCGAGGTCGCGTACTCGCCGGGCCAGGGCGGCGGCGTCCGCGCCGTCCCAATCGATCCGCTCGAGCTTCACCCGGACGCCTCCCGCAGGCGCTCGGCGAAGCCGTCGATCTCCGCGGCGCGCAGCTTGTGGGCGACGCGGTTCGCGATCAGGCGCGCGGTGCTGAGGGCGATCTCCTCGCGCACCTCGAGCTCGTTCTCCTCCAGGGTGCGGCCGGTGTCGACCAGGTCGACGATCCCCTCGGCGAGACCGACCAGCGGCGCCAGCTCGACCGAGCCCTTGACCTCGATCACCTCGGCCTGGCGGCCGCTGCGCTCGAAATGGCGCTCGGCGGTCCGCGGGTACTTGGTCGCGATCCGCATCGCGCCGAGCCGCCGTTCCGCCTGCTCGAGGCTGTCGTCGCCGCGGCGAGCGGCGAGCACCATCCGGCAGGTCCCGTAGCCGAGGTCGACGAGCTCGTACACGGCGCGGTCGGACTGCTCGGCGAGCACGTCCTTGCCGGTGATCCCGAGGTCGGCCGCGCCGGCCTCGACGTAGGTCGGGACGTCGGAGGGGCGCATCGTCACCAGCCGGAGCGCATCGGACTCGAACACGAGCGACCGCGAGTCGCCGCGGAGCGCGGCGGTCTCGACGCCGATCCGCTCGAGCAGGTCGAGGGTGCCGCCGAACAGCGCCCCGCGCGGGAGCGCCAGGCTGAGACGGCGATCGGAGCCGGTCCGAAGCGGCCGCGCCACCGCGGTCACGGGCCCGCCTCGCCGCGTCGCTCGGCGCCCAGCAAACGCTCCTCCTCGGCCTGCGCGACGTGCAGGCGCTCCAGGTAGAGCGAGAAGCCTGCCGCGGGGAGGGGGCGCCCGAAGCGGCCCATGAGCTCGTCGTAGCGCCCGCCGCCACCCAGGATGTGGCCGACGGCGGGGTCGTAGACCTCGAGGATCGCGCCGGTGTAATAGCCGAGGTCCCGCAACAGCCCGAGGTCCAGCCGGACCCGGTCGCCGATGCCGCGGTCGCGGAGCGCCTCGAACGTGGCGGCGAGGCGGCCTGTGGCCCGCTGGGTCACCTCACCGCCGAGCCCGCGCGCCTCGTCGAGCACCTCGGGGCCGCCGCGCAGCATCGGCACCCGGAGCAGCATCTCCCGGGCCTCATCGGAGACCTGCAGCGCCCCGACCTCAGCCTCGAGCCCGACGTGATCGTGTGTGGCCAGGCAGTCGAGGACGCGTCCCCGCGCAGCGTCGTCGACGCCGAGCTCGTCGAGCAGCTGACGGTAGAGGTCGGCGTCGCCGAGCCCGATCACCGCCCGGCGCAGGCCGGCCGCGTCGAGCGCCGCGGCGAGCACCTCGACGACCTCGGCGGTGCCCTGCGGGGCGGGTGAGCCGACCAGCTCGACGCCCGCCTGGGTGAACTCGCGCATCTGGCCGCGCTGCGGGCGGATCGCACGGTAGGCGCGCGCCAGGTAGCAGAGCCGGAACGGCGGCTCGGCACCCGCGAAGTGGTTGGCGACCAGGCGAGCGATCGGGATCGTCATGTCCGAGCGCATCGCCAGCAGCTCGCCCGACTCGTCGAAGAACCGGTAGGCGACCGGAGCGCCCCGCTCGGCCTCGCCCCGGGCGAGCACCTGCTCGTACTCGATCGTCGGCGTGGCCACCTCGCCGTAGCCGAAGCGCTCGAACGCCTCGACCAGCGCCACGCTGAGCGCGCGAAGCTCGCGCATCTCGTCGGGCAGGATGTCTCGTGTTCCTGGCGGGATCGGGTGCGTCATGGCGTGTCAGTTGGTAGGCGAACGGCGGCGAAAACCGAGCAGTTCAAGGACGCAGGCCGATCGGCGACGCGAGCGTAGTCGAACCCTACGTGAGCGAGACGATCGGCCGAGGACGCCGAAATGCGACGGTTTGCAGGCGCCGCCCTAGGCCGGGACCGGCTGCGTGCTGACGCGTTCGATTCGGGCGCCGAGGTCGCGCAGGCGCTCGTCGATGCGCTCGTAGCCGCGGTCGATCTGGACCACGTTGCCGATCTCCGAGGTGCCGTCGGCGCACAGGGCGGCGATGAGCATCGCCATGCCGGCGCGGATGTCGGGGCTCTCGACGCGCTCACCGTGAAGCCGGCTCGGACCGCTGACGATCGCCCGGTGGGGATCGCAGAGCGTGATCCGAGCGCCCATGGCGACGAGCTTGTCGACGAAGAAAAGGCGGTTCTCGAACATCTTCTCGAAGATCAGGATCGTACCCCGCGCCTGCGTCGCGAGCGCCAGCGCGATCGAGGTCAGGTCGGCCGGGAAGGCCGGCCAGGGCCCGTCGTCGATCTTCGGGATCGCGTCGCCGAGATCGTCGCGGACCTCGAGCTTCTGCTCGGGCGGCACGAGCACGTCCGAGCCCTCGACCATCGACTGCAGGCCGAGGCGCCGGAACTGGCGCCGGATCGTGATCAGGTCCTGCGGCTCGGCGTCGCGGATCCGCAGCTCGCCCCCGGTCGCCGCGGCGAGCGCCATGAAGCTGGCGACCTCGATGTGGTCCGCGCAGATCCGGTGCTCGGCGCCGGCGAGCTTGTCACGGCCGTGGACGGTCATCACGTTCGAGCCGATACCGTCGATCTGGGCCCCCATCTTGACCAGCAGCCGCGCCAGGTCCTGGACGTGGGGCTCGGAGGCGGCGTTGGCGATCGTCGTCGGGCCGGGCGTCAGCGCCGCGGCCATGAGCGCGTTCTCGGTGCCCATCACCGAGGGCTCGTCCATGAAGATCGCGCATGGCTTCAGCCCACCGTCGGGCGCGAGGACGTCGATCGAGCGGTCGCCCTCGACCCGGGCGCCGAGGTCCTTGAACGCGTCCAGGTGCGGATCGAGGCGCCGCCGACCGATGAAGTCGCCCCCCGGCGGCGGCATCCTCGCCTCGCCGAAGCGGGCGAGCAGCGGCCCGGCGAGCAGGAAGGAGGCGCGGATGTTCGCCGAGAGCTCCTCGTCGGGCGCCGTGTTCGAGACGCCGCCGGCGTCGAGCACCAGCCGCGTGTCGCTCCAGTCCGCCTTCACGCCGAGCTGCTCGAGCACGGCCACCTGGGTCTCGGTGTCGCGGATCCGCGGCACGTTGGTGAGCACGACCTCCTCGTCGGTGAGCAGGCAGGCGGCGAGGATCGGCAGCGCGGCGTTCTTGTTGCCGGCCGCGGTGATCTCGCCCGAGAGCGCCGATCCCCCCTTGATCACGAACTTCTCCATCGGCGCGGAGGGTACTGCTCGCGGCGGTGGCCAACGTCGCGTTTGGTACGCCGCCTGGAGCAGTTAAATGGGTCGGTGCCGCAACCGACGCGAGCAGAGGCCTGGGACCTGGTCTGCGAGTGGGTCCGATCCGACTCCCTGCGCAAGCACCTGCTCGGAGTCGAGGCGGCGATGGTCGCCTACGCCCGCGAGCGCGACGGCGACGAGGAGCTGTGGGCGGTGACCGGGCTCGTCCACGACCTCGACTACGAGCGCTTCCCCGACCTCGACGACACCGAGAACGGGCATCCGCGCACGGCGCTGCGGCTGTTCGCGGAGCTCGACTGGCCGCCGGAGCTGATCGACGCGGTCGCCGGCCACGCCACCTTCCTCGGGGTCCCGCGCGAGACCGAGCTGGCGAAGACCCTGTTCGCGGTCGACGAGCTCTCCGGGTTCATCGCCGCCTGCGCGTTGGTGCGCCCGACCGGGATCGAGGGGATGAAGCCGAAGTCGGTGCGCAAGAAGCTCAAGCAACCGTCGTTCGCGGCCGGGGTCAACCGCGACGAGGTCCGCCAGGGCGCCGACGAGCTCGGGGTCGACTTCGACGAGCACGTCGCCTTCGTGATCGCGGCGATGTCGGCTCGCGCCGATGAGCTCGGGCTGGCGCCGGACGCGGAAGCCGAGTGAGACGAACCTGGAAGATCCTGATCGCGTTGCTGATCGGGCTCGCGGTCCTGCTCGCGGTCAACACGCTCGTCGTCGACGGCGAGACCAAGGACGCCGAGGTGACGATCGACGGCGGGCGGATCCTCAGCCTCCCGGGCGGCGACGTCCAGGTGTACGAGGAGGGCGCCGGGCGGGCGGCCCCGATCGTGCTCCTGCACTGCTACGCGTGCTCGCTTCACTGGTGGGACGGGCTGGCCCCGATCCTCGCCGAGGATCGGCGCGTGATCCGGATCGACCTGCTCGGACACGGCGGCTCGCAGAAGCCCTCGGGCGGCTACGGGATCGACGAGCAGGCGGGGCTGGTCGCGGGCGCTCTCGACCGGCTCGGGGTCCAGGGCGCCGTCGTCGTCGGGCATTCGATGGGGTTCTCGGTCGCGACCGCGCTCGCCGAGCGCGCCAGCCAGCTCGTCGACCGCCTGGTCAACATCGACGAGGGCCCGAGCGAGGACTCCTGCTCGCTGGCGTTCATCGCCAAGCTCGGCTACACGCCGGTGATCGGCCAGGCGATGTGGCGGGTGACCCCGAGCTTCGCGATCGAGGACGGCTACGCGGACGCGTTCGCCCCCGGCTACGACCTCGCCGACGGCTTCCCGAACCCCGACCAGGTCGTCGACGACTTCCGGGCGATGACCTACACCTCGTTCAACGACGCCAACGACGCCGCCACCGATTACGTCGAGCGAGGCCACTCTCGACCAGCGCCTGCGCCAGATCCCGGTGCCGCTGCTCTCGATCTTCGGCGCCGAGGACCAGATCTGCGACCCGGAGACCTCACAGGCCGCCTACGGGACGCTGCCCGGCGCCCGGGTCGCCGAGGTGCGCGGCGCCGGCCACTCGCCCAACGTCGAGCGACCGCAGGAGACCGCGGCGCTGATCGAGGGCTTCGCCGCCGACGCCGGCTGAGGCCGCCCCGGGCGCCTCAGGCGACCGCCTTGATCGCCTCCTCGTAGATCCCGATCCCGCGGCCGAGCCCCTCGCCGAGCGCCGCGTCGACGACGCCCTGGCGCTCGACGATCAGGTCGGCGCGGGTGATCCGGCGCTCGAACTCCTCGTCGACCCGTAGCGCGTTGATCTGCTCGGCGCTGCCGCGGAGCAGCGCGAAGCCGGCCAGATCGCCTCCGTGCGGGGCCAGCAGCACGACCTCGAAGTCCTCGATCTTGCCGTCGCCCTGAAGCCCGCCCCAGTACTCGACGCTCTCGTTGAACACCTCGAGCGCGAGCTTCTCGCGGCCGCGAACCACCTGCCCCCACCCGATGAACAGTCCGGCGTCAGCCATGAACGCTCCCTTCCTCGATGACGATCCGACCCTATCGCGGCGGCCTGCGATCGCAACCCGGGGCCGTCCGCGCTACTGCCAGCGGCCCCCGGCCTTGGCCCACTCGTTGAGGTGCTCGACCGAGCAGAAGTCGTCGGCGATCCGGTGGCTGCCGCGGTGGCGGACGAGGAGCACGTGGACGTCGCCGAGCTCCGCGTCGCAGTGCGAGCAGCGCCGCGGTCGCCTCGATGACGTCGGGCGGCTCGGCGACCGCCCCCGGCTCCCAGTGCGCTCCCTGGATCGCCCACGGGACGACGTGCTCGAGCCGGCAGAAGGTGGCCGCTCGCTCGCCGGCCGGCTCGTAGGCGCGAAATCCGTCGTCGGCCTCGACCGCCACCCCGCACCACGAGCACATAGATTGCGTCTCCATGGCCCCGCTGAGGATAGTCGCGCTCGAGGGCGACCAGACGGGCCAGGAGCTGCTCGAGCAGGCGCTGCGGGTGCTCGACCCGGCAGGTGCTCGGGATCGAGCTCGAGATCGTCCGCTGCGACCTCTCGCTCGCCAACCGCCGCGCGACCCAGAACGCCGTCTGCGCCGAGGCGGCCGAGGCGATGCTCGAGACCGGCCTCGGGATCAAGGCGGCGACGATCACGCCGGAGGGCGCCGACGACGTCGGCAGCCCGAACCGGATCCTGCGCGAGGCGATCGGCGGCAAGGTGATCGTCCGCACCGGCCGGCGCATCCCGGGCGTCACCCCGGTCGCCGGCGTCCACCACCCGATCTCGGTCTGCCGGATGGCGGTCGGCGACGCCTACGGCGCCGAGGAGTGGCGCGAGGCCTCGGGCGACGACGAGCTCGCGCACCGCGACGGAGACGATCCGCCGCTCCGACTGCCGCGCGGTCGCCGAGTACGCCTTTCGCGAGGCCGAGCGCTTCGACGGCCGCGTCTACGGCGGCCCGAAGTGGACCGTGAGCCCGGTCTACGAGGGGATGCTGAAGGAGGAGATGGACGCCGCCGCCGAGCGCCACCCCGCCGTCGACTACGAGCCGGTGCTGATCGACGCGACCCTCGCCGGCCTGGTCTGGGGCGCCGCCTCGGAGCCGCTGGTGATCCCGTGCCTGAACCGCGACGGCGACCTGCTCTCCGACCTCGTGCTGCCGCTGTTCGGCTCGATCGCCGGCGCCGAGTCGGTGCTGCTGGCGCTCGACTCCGAGCTGAGCCCGAGGGTGGCGATGGCGGAGGCACCGCACGGAACCGCTCCGGCGCTCGAGGGCAAGGACGTCGCCAACCCGATGGCGATGATCCTCGCCGGCGCCGCGCTGCTGCACTACGGCGGCGACGATCGAGCCTCGCGGGCGGTCTACGAGGGCGTCCTCGAGACGGTCGCCGCGGGCATCCGGACCCCCGACCTCGGCGGCCACGCCGGGCACGACCGAGTTCACCGACGCGGTGATCGGCCGCGTAGGTCGCAGTTTGCGGGCGTCCAAGCCCGGATAGGATCAGCCCGGGTATGGAGGCAGGAAGCCTGACCGCCGGAAGCGACCGCACCATGGGCGAGCGCTTCTCCGACGCGGTCAACCGCTTCAACGGCGCTCCCTTCGCGGCCAAGGCGGCGGCCGGGGTCTTCGTCCTCGACCTGATCCTGGTGCTCGCCGACCGCTTCCCGGACTCCGCCGGCGAGTGGATCCTGCTGCTCGCGATCTACGCGCTCACGGTCGCCGCGATGGTCCCGGTCGAGCGCCGGCCGGCCGCGCTCGCGGCGATCGTGCTCGCCAACATCGTCGCGGTGCTGGTCCTCTACCACGGCCTCCACGACGTCTCCCAGCGCGGGCTCAACGGCCTCTCCCTGGGCGCGATCTACGCGCTCGGCGCCGTCGGCCTGACGCTCGTCTACGGGATCCTCAAGCTGGTCAACTTCGCCCACGGCGACTTCCTCACCTTCGGCGCCTACATGGCCTACCTGGTCAACGTCACCTGGGAGCTGCCGCTGGTGCTCGGGATCGTCTTCGCGATCGCGACCACCGCGCTGCTCGGGATCCTGCTGGAGAAGGTGATGTGGGCGCCGATGCGCGCCCGCGGCGCGGGCATGCTGCAGCTGCTGCTGATGACGATCGGGCTCGCCTTCGTGATCCGCTACGGGATCCAGTTCGTCTGGGGCACCGAGCTGCGCCAGCTCGACGTCAACACGACCGACACGGTCAACTTCCTCGACCTGCGCATCGGCCGCACGCAGCTGATCGTGATCGTCGTCGGCTTCGCGACCCTGATCGCGACCGGGCTGATGCTGCGGGCGACGCTGCTCGGCAAGCGGATGCGAGCGCTCTCGGACGACCTCGACCTCGCCGAGACGTCGGGCATCGACACCTCGCGGGTGATCCTCTACACCTGGGTGTTCGCCGCCGGGCTCGCCGGCCTCGCCGGGGTCTTCGCCGGCGCGCTCACCCAGCTTCAGCCCGAGCTCGGCTTCGAGCTGCTGCTGCCGATCTTCGCCGCCGTCGTCCTCGGCGGGATCGGCAACGCGTTCGGCGCGCTCGCGGCGGGGATCGTGCTCGGCGTCGTGATCGAGTGGTCGACCTTCATCGTCGCTCCGGGCCTCAAGCTGGCGGTCGGGTTCCTGATCCTGATCATCGTCCTGATCATCCGGCCGCAGGGCATCTTCGGCCAGGCGAGGACGGTATGAGCGACCCGGTCGAGATCTTCCAGCTCGCGGTCTCGCTCGAGGCGTTCACCGACCTCGAGTTCTGGACCTCGGTCGGGGTGATCGCCGGCATCTACGTCGTCTTCTCGACCGGCCTGCAGATGAACGTCGGCTTCACCGGGATCCAGAACTTCGGCCAGGTCGGGTTCATGGCGATCGGCGCCTACACGATGGCGATCCTCACCGCCGAAGAGGGAATGAACTTCTGGCTCTCGCTGCCGATCGCGGTCGCGGTCGCGGTCGGCTTCGGGCTGATCATCGGGCTGCCCTCGCTGCGGCTGCGCGCCGACTACTTCGCGATCGTCACGATCGCCGCCGCGGAGGCGATCCGGCTGGTCGCGCTCAACGCCCGCGACCTCACCAACGGCGCCCAGGGGATCTTCGGCTTCGACGACAGCTGGGACTCGATCTCGGAGTCGATCGAGGACCTTCATCGTCGACCTCGGGTGGACCGATGTCCCGGCGCTGTTTCCGCTGTTCCTCGTCACCTGGGGCCTGGCGATCCTGTTGATGTTCACGTTCACCCGGGTCCAGCGCACGCCCTGGGGGCGGGTGCTGCGCGCGGTGCGCGAGGACGAGGACGCGGCCCGCGCGCTGGGCAAGAACGCGTTCTCGTACAAGCTCCAGTCGCTGGCGCTTGCGGCGACCACCGGCGCCATCGCCGGCTTCCTGCTCGCGCTCAACCTGAAGTTCGTCGTCCCCGACGAGTTCCAGCCGCTGGTCACCTTCATCGGCTACGTCGTCCTGCTGCTCGGCGGCCTGGCCAACTACTGGGGCGTGGCGATCGGCGCGATCATCATGTGGACGGTGCTCGAGGGCCTGCGCTTCCTCGAGCTGCCGTTGTCGGAGACGAAGATCGCCGCGCTCCGGTTCATCATCCTCGGCCTCGTGCTGATCGGGCTGATGGCGTTCCGGCCGCAGGGCGCCTTCGGCAAGCGGGAGGAGATGGTCCTCGGTGACTGACGCTCCGGCGGCGCCCGCCGCCACCTCTCCGCCCGCGAGCGGCCGCAAGCTCTTCGAGGCCACCGAGATCGACAAGCACTTCGGCGGCATCCAGGCCGTCCACGGCGCGACCATGGACGTCGACCAGGGCTCGATCACGGCGCTGATCGGTCCCAACGGCGCCGGCAAGACCACCTTCTTCAACCTGATCACCGGCTTCTACCGGCCCGACGGGGGCCGGGCGGTGTTCGACGGGCGCGAGGTGCAGGGCCGGCCTCCGTACACGATCGCCCGCCTGGGGATGGTGCGGACGTTCCAGATCACCAAGGCGCTGGCGGCGATGCCGGTGATCGACAACATGATGCTCGCGGCTCCCGACCAGCCGGGCGAGCGCCTGGCCAACGTCGTCTTCCGCCCGTTCGGCTGGCGAAAGCGCGAGGCCGAGGTCCACGAGCAGGCGATGGAGCTGCTCGACGTCTTCAACCTCGCCCGGCTCGCCGACGAGTACGCCGGGACGCTCTCCGGCGGCCAGCGCAAGCTGCTGGAGCTGGCGCGGGCGCTGATGGCGCAGCCGCGCTTCCTGCTCCTCGACGAGCCGATGGCGGGCATCAACCCGACCCTCGGCCGGCGACTGCTCGACCACATGCAGCGCCTGCGCACCGAGGACGGGGTCACGTTCCTGTTCATCGAGCACGACATGGAGGTGGTCATGAACCACTCCGACCGGGTGATCGTGATGGCGGAGGGGGCGGTGATCGCCGACGGCGAGCCGCACGAGGTCCGCTCCGACCAGGCCGTGATCGACGCCTACCTCGGCGGCGGCAACGGAGCGGCTCCGCGTGAGCGCCGAGACCGACGAGCGAGGTGGTGCTGAGCACCGAGGGCGTGATCGCCGGCTACATCCCCGAGGCCGACATCCTCAACGGCGTCTCGATCAACGTCCGCGAGGGCGAGATCGTCACCATCGTCGGGCCCAACGGGGCGGGCAAGTCGACCCTGATCAAGACGATCTTCGGCCTCCTGCATCCGCGCGAGGGGCGGATCGAGTTCCGCGGCGAGGAGATCGCGGGCGCAAGCCCCACGACATCACCCGCCTCGGGCTCACCTACGTGCCCCAGCTCGACAACGTGTTCACGAGCCTGACCGTCGAGGAGAACCTGGAGATGGGCTCGCTCGACCGCTCGCGGACGGCGGACCAGAAGGAGCGCATGTACGAGCTCTTCCCGCGGCTCGGCGAGCGCCGCACGCAGGCCGCCGGGACGATGAGCGGCGGCGAGCGCCAGATGGTGGCGATGGCGAAGGCGCTGATGCCCGACCCGCACGTGCTGCTGCTCGACGAGCCCTCCGCCGGCCTCGCGCCGGCGTTCGTCGACGCGATCTTCGAGAAGATCCAGGAGGTCAACCAGGGCCGGCGTCACGGTCGATGATGGTCGAGCAGAACGCGCGCCGGGCGCTGGCGATGTCCGACCGCGGCTACGTGCTCGACCTCGGCAAGGACCGCTTCGACGGGCCCGGGCCAGGAGCTGCTCGACGACCCCAAGGTCGCCGAGCTCTACCTCGGCGGCACCGCTCGGATCGACCAGCCCCGAGTCCGATCCGCGAGACGAGGCGGCCGGGGACTGAGGTCCCCGGCCGCTCTGACTCACGTGCGTCAGCCCGGCTCGGCTGCGGCTACTCGGGCCTGCTCCTCGGCGGGAATCTGCTCGCCGACGGTCTCGAACCCTTTCTCCGTCGAACTCGTAGATGTCGTAGACACCGACGGTGGGATCGCCGTTCTCGTCGAGGTCGATCTCGCCCGACGCTCCGACGTAGTCGATGTCGTCGCCGTTCTGCAGCGCCTCGATCGCCTCGGGGAGCTGCTCCCAGCGTGTAGCTTGTCACCCGGCGGGCCGCTGACGTCCTGCAGCTCGGCCGCCATGTCGGCGCCCTCGGTCGAGCCGGCGGCGACGGCCGCCAGGTAGCAGAGGATCACGGCGTCGAAGTTCTGGCGCGTCGAACGTCTGACGATCGACGTCCTTCGGCTCAGACGTCCGTCGCACAGCCTTGTCGAATGCCTCCGAGGCCTCGCCCTCGTCGGGCGTGCCGGGTGCGGTGCCCCGCAGGCCGTCGGTCGCTTCGTCGCCGGCGTCGGGCAGGTCGCTCGACGTCAGCCCGTCGGTGATGAACGTCTTCTCGGATCGAAGTCGCCCGTCCGCACGAGCGCGGGTCCGACCTTGTTGTAGGTCTCCGGGAAGTCGATGATCACGATCCCGTCCGGGTTGCCGGACGACGATCTGCTCGGCCTCGGTGTCGTAGCTCGGCAGCGTCGATGTCGTAGATGACCTCCTCGCCGATCTCGCCACCGAGCGCCTCCCAGGCGGTCGCTGAACGTCGTCGGCGAGACCGGTGCCGTACGCGTCGTTGCGAGCGCCGATGTTGATCGTCTTGCCCTCAGCGCCGCCGAGCGCCTCCTCGACGAGGTCGGCGAGCGTCGGACCCTGGAAGCGTCCGGCGGGAGCGTCCGGTTGACCAACCCGTCGTCCTCGAGCTCGGTGATCTCGTCGCTCGGTCGACGCCGGCGAGATCAGCAGGACCTCCTCGGGGATCGCCACCGACTCGCCGCTCGGGATCGTGTCGGCCGAGCGCCCAGGCGCCGGCGATGCAGCTCGCGCCGTCGGACGTCGACCAGCTTGCGGTGCCGCCTGCACGGCGCCTGCGGGTCGGCCGCGCCGCCGTTGTCCTCGTGGACGACCTCGACCGTGTGGTCGACGCCGACCTCCTCGATCGCGGCGTTGATCTCGCGAGATCGCCAGGTCCGCGGCCTTCTCGCCGGGCGGACCGAAGTCCGCCAGGTCGCCGCTCAGCGGCACCGAGTCGCCGATCATCAGGTCGAGCGAGGTCTCTCCGCCGCCCGCGCGCCGCCGCCGTCGTCGTCGTCGTCGCCGCAGGCGGCGATGCCCGAACGACAAGCCGGCCACCACAAGGGGCAACAGGACCAGCTTGATCCTTCGACATGAAGCTCTCCTCTCTCGGAAGACAACTCGGGCCTCCGCGGCCCTCGGCCCATTCCTATCAGGATCGGCGCTGCGAGCGCACCCAAGGGCCTTGCGGTCAGGCGGGCTGCCGCGGGGGCCGGCGCGGGCTCCGGCGGCGGCATCGTCGGCGCGGGCACCACGCGGCGCCACTCGACGATCTCGCCGTCCTCGATCGCGAACGCCGTCTGCGCCTCTGCCCGGCCCCCGACCCGCAGCTGCCCGGGCCCGGGCGCTCGGTGAGCCGGAAGGTGGCGATCGTGAGCGCCCGTCCGCGGCGGTCGCCTCGATGAGGCCGGCGCCGCAGGGAAGCGACGAGTTGAACAGCTGCGCGTCGGCGAGGCTGTCGATCCGGAGCGAGGGCCGGCCGTTCTGGGCGATGCTCGGGATCGCGAAGTAGCGTGCGGCGGCGTCGACGTCGCCCGCGCGAGGGCCGTCGCCCACTCGTCGATCACCGTCGCCTCGG
>CAVTCA010000017.1:0-9628 GCA_963733075.1 uncultured Solirubrobacterales bacterium
CGATCAGGATCGACGGCCCGCCGCCGTCGAGGCCGTCGCAGATCCATTCGACCAAGGGCGGCCCCGGGATCCGCGCGAAGATCGACGACACGAAGCAGAAGTACGACTGCGTGATCGTCGGTGGCGGCGCCAGCGGAATCGCGGCGGCGAAGTGGTATCGCGACCGCTTCGGCCCCGACCGCAAGATCCTGATCATCGACCAGCTGCCCGACTTCGGCGGCCACTCGCACCGCAACGAGTTCCACATCCCGAACGCCGCCAACGGCAACGCCGACGTGCTCACCCTGCGCAACGGCGGCGTCGTCAACATGGACAGCATCGGGACCTGGAACCAGGACGGCCCCTCGGGCATTCCCGGCTCCTACGGTCAGCCCGCGGTTGACTTCCTCGACTGGGCGGGGGTCGACACCGACGACGACGACACCAAGTGGGAGAAGCGGCGGCGCGGCAGGGATCCCGAGCTCCTTCGGGCTCTATCAGCGGCTGCTGTTCCCCGCGGCCGAGTTCGGATCCGATCACGTGATCCCGGCCCGCAACGCCGGCCCGTTCGCGGGGCTCGAGCCGTCGACGGTCGCCGGCTGGACCACGTTCCTCGACCGCACCCCCTACTCGCAGGCGGCCAAGGAGGGGATCCTGCGCGTGCAGACGGCCGACGAGGACTTCCTCGCCAACGCGCCGGGGGCGCCGCTGACCCAGCAGCAGAAGCGCGATTACCTGACCTCGATCACCTACAAGGACTACCTCGTCAACCACGTCGGGATCAACGACGAGTCGTTCCTGGGCGAGTACTGGCGCGGCTCGGGCAGCCTGCTCGGCGCCGGCGGCCAGGCCGTCTCGGCCGCCGACTGCTGGATCCTCGGCCGGCCGGGGTTCCCGGACGGTGTCGGGCTCGGCGACGTCGAGGACATCCAGCTCGCCGGGATCGGCAGGACGCCGTTCCAGGACTCGCGCGCCGACACCGGCGAGACCCGCGCCTGGCCGGACGGCAACACCTCGCTGTTGCGGCTGGCGCTGAGCAAGATGGTCCCGAACGCGTTCCCCGACATCGACGTCGGCGACGGTTCGATGCGCCCCGACCAGCTCAGCATCCTGCCGGCCCGCTGTCGCTACGACCAGCTCGACAACCCGAACAACAGGCTCCGGGTGCGGCTGAACGCGACCGTGATCAAGGTCGAGCCCTGCCGCGACCGCCGCGGCTACTCGCCGGTCGACTACGTCCTCAACCGCCCGCCCGGGGTCAAGGGCAAGCGCGGCTACGGGCACGGGCACGGCAAGCTCGAGGGCCGGCGGGTCTGGGGCAGGCACGTGATCATGGCCTGCTGGAACCGGGTCACCGCGCACGTCGTCGACGGCCTCCCCAAGCGCCAGGTCGAGGGCCTCTGCTACGCCCGCAAGGTGCCGCTGATCTACGGCCGCGCCGGGCTCAACAACTGGCAGGCGTTCGCGGACTCGAAGGTCGCCAGCGTCGCTCCCCGGGGCACCTCGCTGTTCTGGGACAGCTTCAGCGTCACCGCGGGGGCCGGGTTCGGCCCCAACGCGACCCCGGGCAGGTACTACGGCCCGACCCCGAACCAGCCGCCGAGCGCTCCGGCGCAGCTCTCGTTCACGGTGGTCCCGAACCATCCCGAGGCGATCCCGCAGTTGTTCGCCTACTCGACCGGCCAGCAGATGCTGCGCGAGATGAGCTGGGGCGACCTCGAGGACTCGGTGATCGACCTGATCGACCGGACCGTGAACAAGGAGGGAGGCGACTTCGATCCGGAGCGCGACATCCACGACTGGAAGGTCAACCGGTGGAGCTACGGCTACGCGCACGAGCTCACCTCGACCTTCGACCCGTCCGCCTACGGGCCGGTTGAGGGCCAGCCGCAGTACGCCGGGCGCGAGCCGTTTCGCAACGTGGCGATCGCCAACTCCGACTCGGAGGCGTTCGCCTACACGCACAGCGCGATCAACGAGGCGTACCGGGCGGTCCAGGATCTGCCCAACCTCTAGCCGGCGGCCGCGAGGGGAAGGGAGTTGATCCGGGCCGGCGACGCCGGCTACGACCAGCGGCGGGCGGTCTTCAACGCGATCGTTGACCGCCGCCCGGCGGCGATCGCCCCCTGCGAGTCGACCGAGCAGGTCCAGGAGGCGGTCGCGGCCGCCGCCACGGACGGGCTCGCGATCACGGTCCGCGGCGGGGCGACGTCGGACCTCGCGACCGTCGACGGCGGCCTCGTCATCGACCTGGCGCCGATGGAGGGGGTCGAGATCGATCCCGAAGCGCGGGTCGCCCGGATCGGCGGCGGAGCCACCTGGGCTGACCTCGACGCCGCCTCCCAGGAACATGGCCTCGCGGTCACCGGGGCGCGGATCTCGTCGATGGGCGTCGCGGGGACGGCGCTCGGCGGGGGCAGCGGCTGGCTCGAGCGGCCACTGGGTCCGACCTGCCGGAGCCTGGTCCGCGCCCGCCTGGTGCTCGCCGACGGCCGCGCGGTCGAGGCGAGCGAGGAGGAGAACCCCGACCTGCTCTGGGCGCTTCGCGGCGCCGGCGGCCGGTCTCGGGGTGGTCACCGAGGTCGAGCTCGCGCTGGCGCCGGTAGGACCGACGCTGCTCGCGGGGTTCCTCGGCTTCGCGCGCGCACGGGCGGCCGAGGTCGCGCGCGCTTACCGCGACTTCGTCGAGGAGGCGCCCGAGCAGGTGGGCGGCGGCCTGATCCTCGGCGCCGGGGTCGGCGGCGCCTGCACGATCGTCTTCTCCTACCTCGGCCCGGTCGAGGACGGCGAGCGGCAGGTGGCGCCGCTGCGCGAGCTCGGGCCGACGATCGATGCGGTCGCCCCGAACCCGTACCGGTCGTTGCAGGTGCTCAGCGACCTGCAGAATCCGTTCGGGACCCGGACCAGGTTCCGGTCGCGCTTCCTGCGCGAGCTCCCCGACGCGGCGCTGGAGGCGGCGGTCGCGGCCGCCGACCGTCCCGCCGCCACGCTCTCGCACGTCCTTCTGCACCCGTTGGGCACCAGGCGGGACGAGGATCGCGAGCGGATGGCGCTGCGGCTTCCCAGCTCGCGCTGGGCCTATCAGTGCGCGGGGCTCTGGCCCCCGGTCGAGAGCCTCGACCGCGGCAACATCGCCTGGGTCGACGGCTTCGTCGAGGCGCTCGGGCCGTTCGCGCTCGACTCGACCTACCCGGGCATGGTCGCTGCCGAGGAGGGGCCAGAGCGCATGCTCGCCTGCCTCGGCGCCGACGGCCTTGCGCGGCTCCGGAGGCTGAAGGAGAAGTACGATCGGGGCGACGCGTTTCGCGTCAACCCCTGGGTGTCGGCGGATGAGAGCAGCAGACGATCGCGAGCGGGGTAAGGGCCCGGCGACGATCAACGACGTCGCCGCGCTCGCCGGGGTCTCCCCCACCACCGTCTCGAACGCGCTCAACGGCAAGGGCCGGGTCGGATCGGCGACCCGCGAGCGGGTCCTCGCCGCCGCCGATCAGATCGGCTACCGGCCGAGCCGAGCCGCCCGCTCGCTGCGGACGCGGCGCACCGGCACGCTCGGGTTCCTGATCCCGGTCTTCCACCCGGCGCCCAGTCTCGAGCGGCGGCTGCTGAGCCTCGACGTCTACATGATCCAGGCGACCGCGGCCGCGCATACGGCGTTCGCCAGCAACCACGCGCTGTTGCTGGTCCCGCCGACGGCGACCGCTCCCGACCTGAGCGCGCTCGGCATCGACGGCGGGATCGTCTGCGACCCGCTCGAGAACGACGAGCTCGTCGGCCTGTTCGACGATCTCGGGGTGCCGGTGGTGACGATCGAGCGCGACATCGGGCGCCCGGCCGACCCCTGGTACGTATGCGCCGACAACCGCGCCAGCACTCGGGAACTGCTCGAGCACCTGGCCGCCGCCGGCGCGAGGCGGATCGCCTTCCTCACCGTCGACTACCCGATCGGCTGGGCGATCGAGTCGCTCGAGGCGTACCGGGGCTGGTGCGCGGAGGCGGGCCGCGAGCCGCTCGTGATCCCGACCAATCCGCACCTCCCGGGGGAGGACGCCTACGCGAGGGCCGGCGTGGTACTCGACGGCGCCGACCCGCCCGACGCGATCGTCGCCACCGACGAGCGCTACCCCTCCGGCGTGATCCGCGCGGCCCGCGAGCGCGGGATCGAGATCCCGGGCGAGCTGCTGGTGGCGACCGGGATCGACAGCCACGAGGCCCGCGAGGCCGCCCCGGCGGTGACCGCGATCGACATCCAGCCGGCGCTTCAGGGAGCGCTGGCCGCCGAGATGCTGATCGCGCGGCTCGACGAGGAGGAGACCGAGGCGCCGCGGGTGATCCCCGCGCGGCTTCGGGTCCGCGCCTCGACCATCCGCCGGCCCTAGAATCGGCACTGCGATGGGGGAAGCGATTCGCGAAGTCGAGGACAACACCGAGGCCACCGAGGCGTGGAATGGACCGCTGTTCGACGTCTGGGTCGAGTTCCGCGGGATCGTCGCCGAGGGTGTCGCCGGCCACGGCGAGGCCGCGGTCGCCGGAAACCCCCCGAAGGAGGGTGACCGGGTTCTCGACATCGGCTGCGGGCTCGGCGACACGACCACCTGGCTGGCCGACATGGTCGGACCGTCGGGCCACGCTCACGGCGTCGACGTGGCCGAGCGGATGATCGAGATCGCGACCGACGAGGCCGCGGCCGCCGGGCGCGAGAACGTCACCTTCGACACCTGCGACGTCGAGGCGACCGGATTCGATCGCACCTTCGACTACGCCTTCTCCCGCATGGGCACGATGTTCTTCGCCAACCCGGTGGTGGCGCTGCGCAACGTCCGCGAGGCGCTCTCGCCCGGCGGGCTCCTGAACATGGTCGTCTGGCGGCGGAAGCTCGACAACGAGTTCATGCACCGTGCCGAGCTGCTGGTCGCCGAGTACCTCGACGAGCCCGAGGAGTCGGAAGCGCCGCGCTGCGGCCCCGGCCCCTTCTCGATGGCCAACGCCGACACGGTCACCGACATCCTCAAGCACGCCGGCTACGAGGAGATCCGACTCGCGCGCCAGGACCTGACCTACATGATCGGCGAGCACCTCGACCAGGCGGTCAGGTTCAACATGGCGCTCGGCCCGGCGGCCGAGGTGCTGCGGATGTGGGGCTCGCGGGTCGACGAGATCAGGCCGAAGATCGCCGAGGACCTGCGCAACACGCTCGCCGACTACGTGGTCGAGGGCGGCCGCGTCGTCGCTCCGGCGTCGACCTGGGCCGTCAGCGCCCGCGCGCCGGCCTAGCCGCCAGCGCCCGCGCGCCCGGCTCAGTCACGCCGCTCCCGCTGACGCTTGCGCTTCACCTTCCAGGCGTCGACAGCCGGGGACGAATCGGGGACCCCACCGAGGCTCACGGCCCGGACCTCGAACGTGTGCCTGCCCTTCTTCACCCGCTCGCGATTCGGCGATCCACAGGCCTCGAAGGCAGCGCCGTCGAGGCTGCATTCGAAGGTCGACCCCGGCTCGCTGGCGCTGAACGCGAACTCGACCCGTGCGCGCTTGCGCCTCGTCTTCACCTTGTTTCTCGGGACGCTGAGCAGGGTCGTGTCGACACAGGCACCCTGAAGCGACGCATCGCTCGCGCAGCCGTCCTGGCTCTCGTCTCCGAATCCGTCGCGGTCGCCGTCGGGCTCGAGCGTCGCGGCCACGTTCAGGCGTAGGCCGGGGTCCTGGTCGGGCAAGCTGCGGGCGTCCCCCGGCGCCGGATCGGTGGTCTCGATTTCACAGCAGCTGATCACGTCGCCGGCCAGCATCGTCGGCACGTAGCAGGCTATCTCGGGCGTCGCCAGCCGCAGCCCCAGCAGATCGCCACCGGCCACCGGGATGCGGACCGGGAAGTCGTTGCGGACGCCGGGAACGAACGCCTGCAGCTCGCTTCGGCCGACGAGCGAGAACTCCGTTCCCCCGGCCGGTCGCCAGATCTGAAGCCGGCCGATGCCCGCGTTGCCGTCCGGATCGCCCTGATGGGCCCATCCCGTGATCACCCCGCCGGAGGCCGGCACGGCGTAGGAGGTCCCGTCGACGGAGGCGACCTGGACGATGCTGCCCGCACAGCCGAGGTCCTGAGGGGTGGCCTGGGCCACCTGGCCCAAGGTGACCGCCCCGCTGGCGGAACCGGGCACGACGCCGACGCAAACCAGCAGCGCCCCGATCAACGCAACCCTCGTCAGTGCTCTGGCGCCTGTGGGCATTCGGATTCCCTCCGCGCGACCCTATCTCTCGCGAGACGCATTGACCAGGGGGCTGGACGGGGAGGGGAGCGGTCCGGCGGAGCCGCCGCAGCGGTCCCGCGGAGCCGCTCGGCTCGCGGAAGGTGATCGCGTTCACGATGCGATGTAAGTGCTGGGTGGCGCCGATAGCCGTTCTGGGCAGTTGCTGCTGCTCAGATAGGCCACGGCCAACGCGAGATACTGCGCGGGCGATGTCGCAGGAGAACGTCGAGGCCATGAGGCGCGCCTACGAGCAATTCGTGGCCACAGGTGAGATCCGCGCCCATCCCGACCTGGTCTGGGATGTGTCCAAACTCGGCTGGCCTGGCCAGCAGATCTACTTCGGACTCGAGGGCGCGAATCAGGTCAGCGCCGAGTGGGCGGATGCGTGGGACGACTGGGAGGTCGAGGTCGAGGACTACATCGACGCCGGGGAGCGCGTCGTCGTCATCGTCAACCAGCGGGGGCGTTCGAAGGCCACCGGAGTTCCCGTCGACATGCGCTTTGCTCAGGTGTGGTCGCTCCGCGACGGGCTGGCGTTCAGGATGCAGATGTACGCGAGCGTGGACGAAGCCCTCGAAGCCGCCGGGCTGTCGGAGCAGAGCGTTTGTGATCTGCGCGGAAGGGGCTCCGCGGAACCGCCGCTGCACGGTCCCGCGGAACCACCCGCGGTCACCTGAAGGTGATCGCGTTCACCGCCGCCTTGATCTTGTCGATGATCACCTCGGCGATCTCGGTGCCCGAGGTCGCGTTGAAGCCCTTCATCGCGGCGACCATGCCGACCATCAGCATCGAGACCAGCAGGATCAGGCCGACGTACTCGACCGTTCCCTGGCCGCGCTCCGACGAGATCCGCCGAAGACGCCCGGCGACGGCGCTCGTGGCGACGTGTCCGTACGCAAACAACTCTTGCATCGCATTCCTTTCCGTGCTTTGGGACGGAGACGATGCTGGCGAGCGAGGAATGCCCGATCTAGACGTGGATGGCGCAAGTCAGGCGCCGGCGAGTCACGAGAACGAAGCGCCTCGCTGAGCAGAGCAAGCGTGCGTCAGTCCACGGGCTTCAGGAATCGATCGACGGCGCGGTCGCCGATCCTGCGGCCATGCTCGATCCCTTCCTCGACCGCCTTGCGGAAATGGAATCCGACGAGGATCCTCGAGACCCCATTCTCGGCCGCCGCTTGCGAAAAGCCGGCGTAGTGGCGCAGGACCGGCTTCGCGTCGTCGCACGTGCTTCCGGACGGCAGCGTCAGGCTGCAGGTCTCAAAGCCGATCCGGTCGGTGCCGAAGAACCGCTTCAGGACCTTGGCGGCCGCACCTCCTTCGACACTGTGCGCCGAGTCGTAGTCCGGGATCGGAGGGGTCGGCACCAGCGGCGTCCAGTTCGGGTCGACCTCGGTGTCCGCATTGCCGTCGGTGTCCGCGGTCTGGATCGCGGTCACCGGGCGCCAGTAGTTGTAGTCGTACTTGGTCTCGAAGGAGCCGATGTAGCCGTCGGCAAGCGCCATGTTGAGCAGACCGAACAGTCGCGCCTGCTCCCACAGATCGAGCCCGGTGTCCTCGGAGACGGTTCTCGCGATCCGGTTCCACTGCAGCGGGGAGCTCTCGACCCAGAAGAGGGCGATCTCGGTTTGCTCGGGAGTGCGCGCGCTGGGCGTCATGACGCCGTCACCACCGAGGGACTTGACCTCGTTGAAATCGGCCGTGTATCTCCTCGAGGTCACGGGGTAGGGCGGACCCGGGCGGAACTGCGAGCTGTCTCTCAGTACGAACGGGGTGACCTCGCCCCAACCCGGAGCGAACGCAAAATCGAAACCAGGTGTGAAGCGGATACTCGCCGGGGTCGGTGCCCTGCATGAAGTCGTGAACATCAATGGCGTCTCCGAGCCGTCCTCGGCTCTCAGCGCGAGGATTGCGGCGGCGGCGGCCTGTCCGATCGCGACACCCCGCCTCTTGGCCCGCCCCTCCGGGATGTCATCGAGCGCCGCCGCGTAGTCGGCTTCAACGCTCGCGACGCCCGCGGCGACACCCCTCCGGGAGCTGCGGGAGGATCTGGCTGAGGAGCGCGACCAGCACGTCGCGGGCGGCCGCGGCCACAGCGGCGTCGGGTGACGCCCCTCGCTTGGCCGTGGCATCGAATGCGTAGGGGCGCGAGCGGTGGTCGATGGCATTGAGGGCGTCATGAATCGCCAGGTGCGTCATCGCATAAATTCGCGATTCGTAGAGCGGGTTCTCGACGGGAGTGATGCATGCAGCGTCGGCGGCCTTGCCCGCGCTCGCGTTCCAGGCGTTGACCGCGTTCGGGTGATGGCCGCTCGCCGGCGCGCAGACCGCGGCGAATACCGTCAACGCGATGAACATGACGAGACCTGTCCTACGCATTCGAGCCCCTTCGTTCGCTCATGGTCCGAGGCCCCGTCTTCCGCTGGATGCGTCTCCGGGGGCCCGTGGTAGCCGCGAGCCTCGGACGCCGCGGTATACGCTCGGTCTACTTCCGGTGTATCCGAGCGGGACGCCGCTCGAGCCGGCGCGGCAACGCCCGCACCGACACCGGAGCGTCGAGAGCCGGGTCCTGCCCCAGGATCCCCTCCTGGAGGCCGCGCAGCTCGGGCCCGGGCTCGATCCCGATCTGCTCGCTGAGCGACTGCCGGGCCTGGCGGTAGGCCTCGAGGGCGTCCGACTGGCGCCCGGCACGGTAGAGCGCGAGCATTCGTTGGGCATGGAAGCGCTCGTGCAGCGGATGCTCAGCGAGCAGGGTGCCGAGATTGCCGATCACGTCTCCATGGCGCCCCGCCGCGAGCTCGGCGTCGATCGCGAGCTCGATCGCGCGCAGCCGAAGTTCCTCGAGCCGCCGAATCTCGGGGGCCGCGAACGGCTCCTCGGCGACGTCGGCCAGCGGCGCTCCATGCCAGAGGTCGAGCGCGGCCCGAGCCGCGCCGTTCACGACCCCACGCTCGGCGTCGCGCCGGGCTCTGCCGACAAGCTGCTCGAATCGCGCCGCATCGACCGCGTCATCGGGCAGCTGGAGCTCGTACCCGCGACCGTGGGTGACGATCCCCGCCCCGGAGCGACTCGCGTTGAGCACCTTCCGCAGCCGCGAGACGTAGAGCTGGACGTTCTTGACGGCGCTCGCCGGCGGACGCTCACCCCAGAGGCCATCGATCAAGTCATCCGCGCTCACCGTCCGGTTGGCGCGCAACGCGAGCATCGCGAGCACGCCTCGCTGCTTTTTCCCTTTGATTGGGAGCGGCCGGCCGTTGACGAGTGCATCGACACGGCCGAGCACGCGAATCTCTACAGCCATTTGCGCCTGTCCAGACCGACCGTACACCCGACCCCTCGGGCGTCAACCCCTTCCGGTCCCGAAGTGGACCGGGGTCGCGAACGCGGCCCGAGAGCGTCGAGAAAAGCCC
>CAVTCA010000018.1:0-6843 GCA_963733075.1 uncultured Solirubrobacterales bacterium
GCCTGTGTGGTGCTGGCCTCGGAAGAGCGCGCGCGAGAGCTCGGCCACGAGCCACTCGCGAGGATCGTGTCCAGTGGCTCCGCCGGCGTGGACCCGGCCTACATGGGCATCGGCCCGGTGCCCGCGGCCCGCAAGGCCCTGGACCGCGCCGGCCTGGCGGCCGCCGACCTCGACCTGGTCGAGCTCAACGAGGCCTTCGCCTCCCAGGTGCTCGCCTCGATGAGAGAGCTGGACCTCGAGCACGAGACGCTCAACGTCAACGGAGGCGCGATCGCCCTCGGGCACCCGCTCGGCTGCTCGGGCGCCCGCCTGGTCGGCACGCTGGCCCACGAGCTCCGGCGCCGCGGCGGCCGCTACGGGCTGGCCACGATGTGCATCGGGGTGGGTCAGGGGATGGCGACCGTGATCGAGAACCCGGCGCGCTAGCGCCGCCCCGCCGCCGCCCGGGCCGGCTCAGTCCGGGGGCTGCTGGAACAGCCCGTCCACGTCGAGCTCGAAGCTGCCGCGCCGCGGGCTGAGGCCGATCGGCTCGGGGCGCGTATAGGCGCCCGGCGGACCCGTGGGCGGGTCCCCGGTCGTCGTGACGTTGACGACCGCCTCGCGGGACGTTCCTTTCTGGCGCCCCTCGTCCGCCGAGATGCGCCCGTCGTCCGCCGTGATGGTCACCCGGACCTCCCCCGCCGCACCAGCAGGGGTGTCGAGCACGAGGTTGAACGTCGTTCCCCCCGCGTGCTCGATCGAGGCGGCCAGGGTGGCCGGGGCGGGGGACACGACGGTCACCTCGATGTCCTCGGGCCGCGTCTCCCGGTCGGTGACCGTGAACGGCACCCTGGCCCGGGCCCCGGGCGCCGCGATCGATCCCGGGCAGCTCGCTGATCTCGGGGGCCTCCTCCTTGGCGATCGGCAGCAGGGCGGGGTCGTGCTTGAAGACGCTGGGAACATTGGCTGGCCAGTCCCGTACGTTCGTGAGCTCCGACGCGGCCCCCGTCCCGGACAGCCACGCGATGAGCGCCGCCTCCTCCAGGTCGCCCCAGTCGGCCGGGTCCGCGAGCCCCGCGACAGCGACCGCAAGGGCGAACCCCGGCTGCAGGTTGGCCAGGTTGATGTGCGCGGCGGTTCGGCCGCGCCACTCCACGTCCTGGTCGCTGAGACCGAAGATCCACTTCGGGTCGAAGACGTGGATCCGCTCGAGCATCGCGACCGACTGCTCGGAGGTGAAAACGTCGCCGATCGTGAAGGCCCGCCCCGGCCACGGGACCGTGACGCAACGCCCGAATGCGTGCCCGGGCCAGCTCCCACATGAGCGTGCGCAGCCGCTGCCACGTCCGCGGCGCCATCTGCCAGCGGTAGATCCAGTGCCAGTGGTGGAGCACCTCGATCAGCTTGAGGTCGTGGTCGTTGGGTACCGGCTCGTCGCCGGGAACCGTCTCGGGGCGCTGATCGCGGGGATCGAAGAAGTTCCCGTGCTCGTCCTGGAGCTCGATCCAGCCGCGGTACTTGCGCTGGCCCGATGAGTAGAGCGCGGTCGGCGGATCGGTCCACGCCTCGTGCGGTTGAAGCCCGAACGCGCCGAAGAAGGTGTGGTACTCGTCGGGCGAGTCCGCGGCGGCGTACGAGAGCGAGGGACAGAGCTCGCCCGGGTAGATCACGAGCGGCTCTGGCTCTTTTCTGCGTCCTCCCCTCCGCCTTTTTGCCGAGCCCGAGCGTCCAGTGCACCGGACCGCCCGACAGGATCGCCGAGTCGTACGCGTTCATGCCGTCGAGGACTCCCATGCACTCCGGCTCGGAGATGGCCTTGATCACCCGGAAGGTCGACCAGAGCGCGGCCTGATCCTGTCGCTGCGCGGGATCGGGGTAGGCCCCGAAGAGGACGTCGGGCCGGACCTCCACCTCGGTCCAGTCGCAAGCCCCGGCCAGCCCGACGGCCCCACCCCACCTGTTCTCGGGGTTCGTCCTGGGTCCACGTACTGGGCGATCACCGCGGGATCCCCCGCCGGCCGCCCGGGCGTCTCGGGATAGTGCCCCGTCAGGTCCCAGGCGACGAACTTGACGCCGAGATCGGCCACCTGGTCGCGGCGCCAGATGTTCTCGTGGGTCGCAGCGACGGTCCGGTTCGTGACGATGTTGCGCTTGTCGATGAACTCGTCGGGCACGCGCAGGAGGTCCGTGTCGTCCCGCCGCAGCGAGCGGGCCTCGACGACGACCGGGCAGTGCCAGTCGCGCTCCACCCACATCTTCACGAGCGCGCGGGTCTCGGCGTTGAGCACGCCGCACAGCGGGCCGAAGTAGGCCTGGTCGTTGGCCTGAGGCACCAGGCGCGTGGCCAGGCTGGGCTCCTGGGGCGCCGGTCGCTCCGCCAGCTCGTCCGGGGTGCCGAAGCGCGCCACCACGCCGAGCGAGGCGTAGATCTGGAACTCGCGCACCGCGGACTCGAGAAACGCGCCGAAGGTCGCCGGATCTGCGTCGCCGTCCGCCAGCGGGCCGAAGCCGATCTGCTCGAGGTCGGCCCGCAGCTCGGCGATGTGGGCCGGAAGCGCGGGGGCGCCCGGGTCCACGCTTTGGACCTCGCCGTCGTAGACCCACTCGGTGTCCCCGGCGGCGGGGTCGGGGTCGTTGTCGCCGCGCCTGAGGTTGAAGCCGCCATAGGCGGGCTGTCCGGCGGCCGGGTCGAACCCGGCCAGCGAGATCAGGGACTCGTTGAGCATGTCGAACACCAGCTCGGCGTAGCTCAGCCGGCGGTGGTCGGCCGCTCGGAACGGATCTGCGCCCGCTTCCGGGTGGATCTGCCCCCAGAGGGCGTCGGCCTCGGTGTTCCAGTCGCGCTCGAGGTCGGCGGCGCCGTCGGGATCGAGCGCCGACAGCCGGTCGCGCACGCTCGGCGGCTTCGCGCCGTTGCGGACCACGGCCTCCTCGAGCAGGAACGCGGTGAGGGTGTCCTCGCCGGCCAGCGCGCTCGCGGTGATCGTCTCGCCGAGCGCGCCGGAACGCCTGCCGCCGCAGGTCCTCGTCGTCGGTCAGCGCCGGGACGGGAAGATCCACAGGTCTGGTTCGAGCGCCGCCAGGAGCCCGGTCGTCGACAGGTCCCAATCGGTCTCCACCCACGCGTGCGCGATCCGGGACGACAGGTCGAACCGCGCCGGGTCCTGCACGGCGGCGACCCGGTTGGCGATCGCGGCGAGGTTGGGCGCGGACTCGATGTCGTACACGAGAAAGGGAAAGCCGCCGACGTCGCGCACGTGAAGAGCCAGTCCGCCGGTCGCGTCGATCGACACCGTCTGACCCGTGAGCCCCGGACGGGGCTGGAGCCAGATCAGGACGGCGAACGCGGCGTCCGACGGCCATGGCGGCGCCACGTCGACCTCCATGTAGCCCGCCCACGAGGTCGCCGCCGCCGAGCGCGGGGACAGCGTGACCAGCAGCATGTCGCCGCCGGCTGGCGGGCCCAGCACGACCTCGTCGGTGCGGTAGCCGGCGAGCGCGAGCAGCAGGAGCGTCGGATGCAGCGCCTCGTGCAGCGCGCGCAGTCCGCCGGCCTCGACGACCATGTTCGCCCAGGTCATGGGCTGGGCGGCGGGATCGTCGCGGCCGCGGATCCCGAGCTCCTGGATCCTGCTGAGCGCAACCGCTCGAGTCACGTGGCGCGAGCCTACCGCGCGCTGCGTGGTTCTGGTAGGACACGCAGTGGTGGCGGAGAACGGACTCGGCTCGCTGCTGGCCGGCGTGACGAACGCGCTGTCGCCCCTTGACCGCGCGCTCTCCGACCCGGTCAAGCTGTCGGCCCTGCTGCGCGCGCTCGACCCCGAGCTGACCTTCGACCCCCAGGGCCTGACCGCGGAGCTCGAGAATGGTCCGCTGCGCGAGCTCGGCGACACGATCGCGGAGGCGGTGACCGACGCCTCCGCCGCGATCGACGACCTCGACGGCAGCGACGCCGAGCAGCTCGCCGCGGTGGCCGAGCTGATCTCGGTGATCGCTCGCCTGGCGGCGGCGATCGACGACCTGCCGGCCACGCTGATGGAGCTCGACCTCGACGCGCTCGGGCTCCCGCCGCACGCACGCACGCGCGAGTACTGGCAGACCACGATCGCCGGCCCGCTTGCGCAGCGGCTGCTCGCCGATTACCTCCAGCACAAGCTGCCGGCGCTGTACCAGCTGCTGGCCGCGCTGGATGCGATCGACGAGAACGACCCGTCCCGGGCGATCTCGCTGGACGCGCTCGCCGACGCGCTGGGCGACCCCGCCGGCACTCTGCGCGGGCTCGCGGGCTGGGGGTCGCCGGCGCTCGACGCCGACTGGATCACGAACACCGTCGCCGACCTGGCCGGGTCGGCCGGACTCCCGGCCCGGATCGTGACGCCGCCGGCCGAGGCGGTCGAGCTGGTGGGTGGCGTAGAGCCGGAGACGCGCTGTGTGGAGCTGCCGGTCGCATCGGGCCTGGTGGCCGGCGCTCTGGTCGAGGCCGGGGTGTTGGTGCTGCCCGCGGGCGACGGGCTGGCGCTCACGAACCTGACCTGGGGAACGTTGGGCGAGACCGTCCAGCTGCCCGAGCCGTGGACGGCGTCGGTCACGGGCGAGCTGGAGGCGACCGCTGCGGCCGGAGTGCTCCTGCGCCCGGCGGGCGCGACGGCGCTGAGCGGCGACGGGCAGGGCGAGCTGGCGGTCACGCTGGCCGGCGAGCCCACCCGGCCGTGGCGGCTCTTCGGGACCCCGACGTCCTCCAGGTTCGAGCTGGCGCGGCTGGAGGCCGGGTTGACGCTGACGTTCGACGACGACCCCGAGACGGTGCTGCACGTGGCGCTGACCGGCGGCCGGCTGGTGGTGATCGCGGGCGACCCGTTCACGCGGCTGATCCTCGGCGCCGAGGAGGTCGAGGTCCCGTTCGATCTCGAGGCGCGCTGGTCGTCCGCGACCGGGTTCACGGTCGCCGGAGCGATCGGGCTGGTGTTCCTGATCCCGGTCGAGCGCACGCTCGGCTTCGTGACGCTGCACGCCGTCGAGCTGTCGATCGGGGTCGGGAGCCAGGGCAGCCTGGCGCTCGGGGCGGGCCTCAACCTGTCCGGCGGGCTCGGCCCGTTCGCGCTGACCGCGGAGGGCCTCGGCGTCGAGGTCGCGCTGGTCGACGCGCCGGACGGCAACGGCACGATCGGCCCCTACGACGCCGCGTTCGCGTTCATGCCGCCCTCGCGGCTCGGGCTGTCCCTCGAGGGCGAGGTCTGCAGCGGCGGCGGGGTGATCGACCTGGACCCCGAGATCGGCCGCTACAGCGGTGCCGTCAGCCTCGACTTCCTTGCGATCGGCATCGACGCGATCGGAGTGGTCGACACGCGGCTGCCCGGTGACGAGGACGGCTGGGCGCTGTTCGCCAGCCTGTCGGCCCGCTTCCCCGGCCTGCCGCTCGGCTTCGGCTTCACGCTGCTCGGGCTCGGCGGCATTCTCGCCGTCAACCGCGCGATCGACGCCGAGGCGCTCGCCGCCGGCCTGCGCGAGGGTGCGGTCGATGCGCTGCTGTTCCCGGACGACCCGGTCCGCGACTGCGACGTGATCCTCGCGTCGATCGACGAGTACTTCCCGCTCGCCGACGGCAACACGGTCATCGGACCGGTCGCCCAGATCGGATGGGGCTCGCCCACGCTGATCACGGGCGAGCTCGGGATCGTGGTGTCGCTGCCGCAGGGGGTGGTCGTGATCCTCGGCTCGCTCGAGGCGCTGCTGCCGTCCCCGGAGGCGCCGGTGCTCGAGCTGCGGATGGACTCGCTCGGCGTGATCGACGTGCCCGGCGGCACCGTCCTCGTCACCGCCTCGCTGTACGACTCGCGGCTGCTCGGCGTGATCGAGCTCAGCGGCGACATGGCGCTCTACGCAAGCGTCATCACCGACCCGTTCTTCCTGCTCTCGATCGGGGGCTTCCACCCCGGCTACGACCCGCCCTCGATCGTCCCGGCCGCGGTCGAGGACCTGCGCGAGATGCGCGCTGAGATCGACCTCGGCTCGGTGGTGCAGGCCAGCCTGACGGCGTACTTCGCGGTGACGTCGAACAGCGTGCAGTTCGGAGGCGGATTCGACATCTCGGCGACCGTCGAGTTCCTGCTCGTGGACTACACGGCCGCCGGCTGGTTCGACTTCGACGTCCTGTTCGAGTTCGACCCGTTCCGGATCGTCGCGGACATCGCCGCCGGCTGCGCCGTGAGCGCGGGCCGCAGGGAGCTGTTCGGGATCGACCTCGAGGTGCACGTGGAGGGCCCCGATCCGTGGTTCGCGAGCTGCCACGCGCGCTTCAAGTTCTTCCTCATCAACGTCAAGTTCGACTTCACGGTCGGCGGTCACGCGCTGCCCGATCCGCCGGACTCGATCGACGTGCTCGAGTTGATGAGCGACGAGCTGGAGCTGCCGAGCGCGTGGTCGGTCGAGACGCCGGCGGGCGTCGCCGGGCTCACGCTGCGCGATGACCAGGCCACGTCGATCCTGCGGCCCGATTCGCGCATCGTCGTGCTGCAGAGCATTGCGCCGCTCGACCGCGAGCTCGACTGGTACGGCAACACCACGCCAGTCCAAAGCCGCATCACGGTCGCCGGCTCAGGCCTCCTCGACGACGCCGGCGCCGCCGTCGCAGGGGTCGACTCCAGCGTCGAGCAGGACTGGTTCGCGCCGAGCCAGTTCAGCGAGATGCGCGACGAGCAGAAGGTGTCGGCCCCCAACTACGAGCGAATGGACGCCGGCGTCTCGTTCGGCGCGGAGGGCGTGCTGGTGCCCACCGGCGAGCGCGATCAGGTGCTCGCCCCCGAAGGTCACGAGACCGAGCTGTGGGAGCCGGCGACCAACGGGGTGGTCGCCTACGGGTTGACG
>CAVTCA010000019.1:0-38889 GCA_963733075.1 uncultured Solirubrobacterales bacterium
ATTCATCGACCTCGAGAACGCCGTCGCTGCCGAAGTGGTCGTGCAGTTCGCGCAGCGTGAAAGCCAGGAGCGGCAGGGCGTCGTCGGTGTCTGTGTCATCGATCATCGCCTGCACCAGACCCGCTTCGAGGTCGAGCCCGGCAACCGCGGCCGGCCCCTCGATCACCTGAGCGATGTCTGCGACCGACATCGATCCGACTGGTACCAACTCGAATTCCATGCCGGTGACCTCGGGGTGCTGTTGGAAGTCGCCGAGGAAGTCGGACCGAAGCGTGGCCAGCACGATCAGCGCACCCCCCGACCCGTCCGTGGCCTCCCGCAGACACCGCAACACCCCGGCCCCGGCATCCGATGTCGTCAGGATCAACTCCTCGAGCTGATCGACGATCACCAACACTGTGGCCTCAGGTCGCCTCGCGGCGCGACGTAGCTCACCCGTCCATGTGGTCAGCGGATTCGCCGCCGACGGATCATCGATCGCGCTGCGAAGCTGTCTCGTCAGGTCGCCGATGACTCTCGGCTCGTTCGCGGCGGTGAAGGCATGGCTCCACACTGCTGCCAACTCGGCGACAGGATCGTCTCGGGGTCGGAACGGGTCGACTACCAGCCAGCGCTCCACATCGCCGCGCAGTCGCGGAACGAGGCCGGCTCGAACCAATGAGGACTTCCCCGACCCCGACGCACCGACCACTACCACCGCACCGGGCGAGCCGAGCCGACGCACCCGATGCAGCACCTCCAGCCCGGTACCGATCTCTCGGGTTCGGCCGAAGTACACCGCCGCGTCGGCCTCCTGGAACGCCAACAAGCCCGGATACGGCGGACGCGAGCCGTCCCAGTCGAACAGTTCCGTCGGATCCACCCCGGCGGCCAACAGACCCTGATGAAGCCGCGCCAACCCGTCCACGCGATCCGCTCGGAGATCGATCACCTGCCGGGACGACAGCACCCCATCCACCGTGCAGTCATCGATCCGCACCGGCAGCAGCACCTTTCCCAAGGCGCTGGCCTGGGTCACCTCTGCGAAGCACCACCGGGACGCCATCGAAGCCCGGCTGCACAACACGATCACCGCCCGGCACGCCCGCAGCTGCCGGTACAGCTCATGCTCCCAAACTCGCCCCGCCGGGATCCCGAGCTCCGGATCGAAATCCAGGAACAGCGACCGGTGGCCCTCGGTGGCCAACCAGGTCCGCACGTCGGCCGCGACGGCATCATCCCGGCTGCTGTGGCTGATGAAGATCGCCGCCACCGGCCCCCCTGCTCACCCGTCAGGCCTGACACCCACCCCACCGACGTGCGAGAAGCAGGACGATGAGCGGTGTCCGATCGTACACCCTGGTTCCAAACCACCCGCGCGGCATTCAGCACGGTGCGCGGGGTGTGGTCACTTCTTCAACCAGATGGTTGACAACGGCGGGGCATCGGCGTAGGTCGTTCTTCAACCAATCAGTTGAACAAGGAGTCGACGGTGGACCACGACCAGCTGTCCCGAGTCTTCGCCGCTCTCGCCGATCCGACGAGGCGCGACATGGTGGCCCGCCTCGCCGTGGGCGACGCCACCGTCGGGGAGCTGGCCGCACCGTACGACGTCTCCATCCAGGCAGTGTCCAAGCACATCAAGGTGCTCTCCGACGCCGGCCTGGTGAGCCAGAGCAAGGACGCCCAACGGCGCCCGTGCCATCTCGAAGCGGAGGTCTTCGATCTGATGACGAAGTGGATCGAGCGCTACCGCCAACAGGCTCAGGAGCGCTACGAGCGCCTCGACTCCGTCCTCGCCGAGATGCGCGACGACCAACAATCCATCCAAGATCCACACCCACAGTTAGGAGCCGCGTCATGAACGAAACCAGCAACCGCCACCAGGTCTCCATCGAGGCCGACCCGACACTCCCGATCATCCGCATGACCCGTGACTTCGACGCCACACCGGCACAGCTGATGCGGGCCCACACCGATCCCGAGCTGTTCGCCCGCTGGATCGGGCCGAACGAGATGGAGACCAAGATCCTCGACTGGGATGCCACCACCGGCGGACGCTGGCGGTACGTCGCCGGGCGCGACGGCGAGGAGTACGGCTTCCACGGCAGCTTCCACGAGGTGGGCGAGGACCGCATCGTCCAGACCTTCACGTTCGACGGTCTGCCCGACGGCGTCGCGCTCGAGACGTTGTGGTTCGAGGACCTCGGCGACGGCCGCACCCGGCTGCACGCCCAGTCGCTCGTCGACAGCTTCGAGGGCCGCGACCAGTGGCTGGCCAGCGGCATGGAGACCGGCGTCGACGAGGGCTACGCCAAGCTCGACGCCCTCATCGCCGAGCTCTGAGTGCGCAAACACAGGCGGGGTTCAGCGGCGCTTGGGGTCACATGTCGTCGTCGGGTTGGCGTGCGACATGGAACTCGACGCGGTAGACCAACGTGTCATCGACGATCGGACCCGCGTGTGCGGCGCGGTTACGAAGGGCCTCGACGTCGTTCTCTCCAGTGAGAGCAAGGTCCTCGTCGGTGATCGAGGAGAACGGGAGCAGCTCGATGTCGTCGATCTCGATCGCCACGGATCCGCTCCGGTAGACGCCACCGACCTTGACCTTCGGCCTCGTCCACAGACGGTACGAGACCGTGATGGTTCCGTCTGCCACCCGATCGCGAAGTTCAGGGCTGAACTGCACCGCGTGATTCTGTCGTGCGGACGACTACGCCGTGTCAGCCGATCGACACGACTTCGGTCACGACCTCGGTGCCGTCGTCCTGCGTCTCGACGGCCACGTTCACGCGGTTGTCGATGAAGTCGGCGGTACCCGGCAAGTCCTCGCCGTCGCGCCTCACCACCCGAAGTACCAATCCCGCCTCTTCGAGCGTCGCCGTCGCATCCTCGACGGAGTCGCCGATCACGTCCGGGACATCCACCGCGACGGATTCCTCCGTTGTCGTGTCGTCCGACGAGTCGTCGTCGCCGCACGCCGAGATCGCGAGTGTCATTGCCATGAGGGGTACGACCACGAAAGCACGCATCGCACTGTCATAGCATTTGGACGAGCGCGACGTCAGCCCCCAAATGACTGAGCGCGCAGAGCGGCACATGGAACGCACAACTGGTGCACGCCCGCGAACGCCAGCTCGATTGTCATGGGTCTCGCGTGCGTGGAGTTCGGTGAGATCCGAGAGTGAACTGACCGTCGGCTCGACGGTTCGGGCGGCCGTAGTGTGCGCCCGATGGGGACCATCAGCGGTATCTCGGACAGTTTCATCGACGCCTTCGCCATCCTCGATCCGGTCGAGGCCGTGCGCGACATGGGCGTCGGACTCGACGCCGACACGATGACCGACTACTCACCCGACGGCCAGGCCGCCATGGCCGACCTGTACCGACGCACGCGGGAGGCGCTCGCGGCGGCGACGCCCGAGGACGAATCCGAGCGGCTCGGCGCCGGCTACCTCGACGACGTCTGCGCCACCGGCCTCGCACTCATCGAGACGGGCGAGCGTTCCTGCTTGGTCAGCGAGCTCGGCGGACCGCAGGCGGCGGTGCGGCAGCTTTTCGACCTCCTCGACGACGGGTCGCCAGAGGCGTGGGAGCGGATCGGGGTCCGGCTGGGCAAGGTGCCGGCGGCCATCGACGGCTACCGCCAGAACCTCACCGCCGGTCTGGCTGCCGGTCACCGGTCGACCGTCCGGCAGGCCGAGGCGGTCGCCGACCAATGCGCCACGTGGGCGGGCGACGGCAACGGCGGGTGGTTCGGCGAGTACGTGGCTGACGCCGCCGATCCGGCGCTGGACGCCCTCGCCCGCGACGCGGCCGCCGCCTACGGCGAGCTGGCGACGTGGCTGCGCCAGTCGTACGCGCCGGCGGCGTCAACCGACGACGGCGTCGGTGCCGACCGCTACCGGGTGTGGGCCGTCGCCATGCTGGGCGCCGACCTCGACCCCGACGAGAGCTACGAGTGGGGCTGCGGCGAGCTCGCCCGGCTCGAGGCCGACAAGGTCGTCGAGTGCGACCGGATCCTGCCCGGCGCCGGCTTCGCCGCCGTGTGCGATCTGCTGCAGACCGACCCGGACCGTGCGGTCCACGGCGTCGACGCCTACCGGCTGTGGCTCCAGGACCTCGTCGACGAGGCGATCGACGGGCTCTCGGGCTCGCAGTTCGACATCCCCGATGCTCCTGCGTCGCTGCGACGTCGGGATCCCGCCGGAGGGGACCGCCGCCGCGCCGTACTACACGCCTCCCAGCGAGGATCTGTCCCGGCCGGGCCACGTCTGGTTCCCGACGCTCGGCGCGGAGTCGTTCCCGATGTGGGCCGACGTGACCACCGCGTACCACGAGGCCGTCCCGGGACACCACCTTCAGTTCGGCTGCGGCTACATGGCCTCGCTCACCCGTGCCCAGCGCCTCGGGTTCCAGAGCGCCCACGGTGAGGGCTGGGCGCTGTACGCCGAACGGCTGATGGACGAGCTCGGCTGGTTCCGCACGCCGGACACCCGGCTCGGGTTCCTGTCGTCCCAGGCGTTCCCCGCGGCGGTGTCGGAGGCTGGCGAGCGAGCCGATCGTCTGCGGCCTGAGGGCATCGAGCTGAGTCGCCAGGGCCAGGAACACCTGGGCGGTCGTGAGGGCGTCGCCATCGGCTTCGTGCGGGCGATGGACCGGGAGGTTGAGAGGCGCGGGCGAGCGGCGTCAGCCCGAACCGCTCGGGCACTCGCTCGCGGCGCAGTGAGTAGAGCTCCGCGGCGAGCTCCGCGGTGTCGATGACTGGGTTGTGCAGCTCGGCGCCGGCCTCGCGCAGCACCGGCGCCAGAAAGCTCTCCTCGACGGCAGCGACGTGGACGACGAGGGCCCTGCCCGTGAGCGCCGCAAACAGCTGGTCGAGGACCTCGCTTAGGGGCGGAGCGTCGGCGAGATCCTCGCTACGCAACCCGTGGATGCGAATCGTCTCGGCCTCGGGCATCCGACCCGGCCGCACGAGCCGGTAGGTGACACCGCGCAATCGCACGCGGCCGCCCTCGATCGGGACCGTGGCGAAGGCGATGATCTCGTCGTTCGCTGCGTCGAGGCCCGTGGTCTCGAGGTCGATCACGCACAGATCGGCCTCACGCCACGGCGTGTTCGCGGCCGGAGTCGGGTTGTTGACGTAGGCGCCGAGGCCGGACTCAGCCGGCGCCCGCACGCTGCCGGTCACGTGGCCCACGCCAGCTTCGTGCTCAGCCCGCGCTGGACCGCGGCGACCGCACGGAACGCATCGCGCAGATAGCGGCGCTCGAGCGGGTTCAGCGTCTTCGGGTCGATCGCGTTGTCGGGAGGACGCGAGGCGGCGAGTTGGCGAATTTGGTGCTCGAGCCGCAGCTCGGTGAACAGGTCGAAGGCCTCCTCGAGCGTCGCCGCGTCGGTCACGGTCAGCGTTCCGGCCTCGGCGCCCGCCCGGAGGCGCTCGCTGGTCGAGGTCGTCGTCGCACCGGCCGCCAGGGCCGCGTAACGGGCGATGTTGACGATCGGCAGCAGCCCACCGCGCTTGATGTCGAACTGCCCGGCGCGCTCACCGGAATGCTCGAGGACGATGTTGCGCAGGAAGCCGGTCGGCGGCTTGATCGCAAGTGCCTGTCGCAGGAGCAGGCGCAGCAGCTCCGGGCGCGGGTGGGCGTCGCGCAGCAATGCGGGCAGGTCGAGGGCGCGATCTGGCCCGTAGATCGCGCGGGCGTCGAGCACGATCGAGATCGCGACCAGTTCCTTCTCCGAGACCGGAGCCTTGAGCCAAGTGTCGATCGCCGCGCGCCAGTCCGCGATCGAGCTCGCGGACATCACGCCGGCGGCGGTGACGCCGTGCGGGTCCGAGCGCCAGCCCATCGCGGCGAGCTGCTCGACCACCCCAGCCGCGAGCCGGTGCATGTCATCCGCATCGGAGCGGTCGGACCAGGCCATGCCCGAGTCGACGTCGGAGGACGAAACCGCCTCCCGGCGGCCGAAGCTGCCGAGTGAGAGCCAAGTGAACTCCGCCGGCGGGGGGCCCTGGTCGGCGACGGTGAGCTCGATCAGCCGGCGGACGAGAGCGTCGACGACGACTGAGAGGATGCCGCTGATCCTTGTGGCGGCGACGCCGGACTCGTGCATCGCGACCAGGGTCGAGTCCAGCTGGGCGGCAGTCGCGCGTAGCGACGTGATCTCGGTGGCGTCGCTGATCGCGCGCCGCAGCATGATCGGGGTTCTGGTCTCGGCGGCGAGCAGGTCGATGTCGGTGGCGACTCCGAGCAGCTCCCCGCGGCTGGAGAGGATCGGCACGTGGCGGATGCCGCGGTCGATCATCGTCAGCATCACCTCGGCGCTCGTCTGATCGGCGCCGACCGTGAACACCGGGACGCTCATCACATCGCCCACCGGGGTCTCGAGCGCGAGGCCGGCGGCGACGACGCGGGAGCGCAGGTCGCGATCGGTGACGATCCCGAGCTCGCCGTCCCCGAGATCGACGAGGATCGAGCTCACCCCCTGCTCCTCCATCCGGGCTGCGGCCTCGCGCAGGTGCACACCCGGCTCGCAGACCACCGGGCGCTTCCGGATCAGGGTCCTAACAGTCTCCTCGCCGGGGTCGAAGCTGGCTCTCGAGGCCGGCGCGCCACCCGGCCGCGGTCGGTCCATCAGCGCCCTGGCCACCGATCGCAGCCCCGCCGGGTCGCTGAGCAGCGGGATCACCTCGTCCGCCGGGAGCCGGTAGCAGAGCGAGTTCTCGCGCGCGCGGGCCTCCCAGCCGGTCGGAAGCCCGGAGAGCATCCACGGGTGCCCGAACGGCTCGCCCTCGCCGAGCAGGTCGAGCACGCGCCCGTTGTCTCGTAGCTCGACGGCGCCTGTGCGCACCACCCACATCGCGTCGGGCGGCCCCTCACCCTGGCGGAAGATCGTCGTCCCGGCCTCGAAGTACTCGATCTCGACCCGCTCCGCGAGCCGCTCGGCATCTTCGGGCTCGAGCGCAACGAACGGATCGTGCGTCCGCAGGAACTCAGCGATGTCGTGCATACCGTCGGATCTCCAGCCTACGCCCGGCGCTAGGCCGGGGATGAACGGCCGCTCTGGCGGCTCGTGAACGGCAGCTCGATCCAGACGTCGGCGCCGCCCTCGGGGCGGTTGCGCGCGTGCGCCGAGCCGCCGTGGGCGCGGGCGATCGAGTCGACCACCGCCAGTCCGAGCCCGGTGCCGCCGCGCGACCGGGCGACGTCGGCGCGGCTGAAGCGCTCGAACGCCTTGTCGATGAAGTCCTCGGGGATCCCGGGCCCCTCGTCGGTCACGTGCAGCTCGACCACCCGGCCGTTCGGCCGGGCCTCGATCCGGACGGCGCCCGCGCCCGTGGCGAAACGCGTTCTCGACCAGGTTCGTGAGCGCCTGCTCGACCCGCAGGCGATCGGCCTCGAGCAGCGTCTCGCCGGCGGGGCTCCGAGGGCTCAGCGGGCGGCCGTCGCGCTCGCGCGGGCGGCGAACCGCGCCTCGATCGCGGCCAGGGCGTCGTCGATCGCGAACCGCTGCGGCTCGATCGCGAGCTCCGGCGTCGTCGGCGCGGGCGACGACCAGCAGCTGCTCGGCCAGCGCGATCAGCCGGTCGATCTCGTCGGTCGCCGAGGCGATCGCCGTGCGCAGCTCCTCCTCGCTCGAGCGCGTGCAGCAGCGCCAGCTCGAGCTCGATCTTGTGCAGCGCCAGCGGCGTACGCAGCTCGTGGCTGGCGTCGTCGACGAACCGCCGCTCGCGCTCGAGCGCCTGCTCGAGGCGGCCGAGCATCGCGTTCAGGGTCTCGCCCAGGCGCCTGAGCTCGTCGTCGGCCTCCGGCACCGGCAGGCGCTCCCCGGGATCGCTCGAGATCTCGGCGCGCGCCGGCGCATCGCGTCGACGGGCCGCAGCGCCGCCGCGGTCATCCAGTAGCCGACCAGCGAGGCGAGCAGCAGCGCCACCGGGCCGCCGATCAACAGCAGTCGTCGCGAGGCCGTCGAGCGCCTCGTCGCGATCGCCGAGCGAGGAGCCGACGACGACCACGACCGGCCGTCCTCGGTGGTCACCGGGACGGCGAGCACGCGCACCGCGCCCTCGAGCCCGCGGACCTGGTCGAGCTCGAAGAAGGAGGGCTCGGCAGCGGCCCGCTCGATCTGGGCCGGGCGAGCGCCGGCGCGGCGCCGACCTGCGGGGACGAGTCGATCGGCCGGCCGCCGGCGCCGAGGATCTGGGCGAAGCTCTCGTCGAGCTCGATCAGCGGGTCGGCGCCGGAGCCCGACAGGCTTCCGTCGGAGTCGCGGGCGAGCGCGGAGACCTCGGTCGCGCGCGAGCGCAGGCCGTTGTCGATCGACTCGTCGAGCTGGGCCTCGAGGCGCAGGTAGAGAAAGAGGCCGATCGCGATCAGCACGATCGCCATCACCCCGGCGAACGCGAGCGTCACCCGCACGCGGATCGGCACGTGCGCGAGGAGCCGCTCGCCGCTACGGCCACCGCCGTTCTCGCGCAGGCGATAGCCCGCCCCGCGGACGGTCTCGATCGAGTCGGTCCCGAACGGCTTGTCGATCTTTCGCCGCAGGAAGCGGACGTAGGAGTCGACGACGTTGGAGCGATTCTCGTAGTCGTAGTCCCAGGCCTGCTCGAGCAGGGCGTAGCGGGAGAGCACCTCGCCGGGCCGGCGCATGAACGTCTCCAGGATCGCGAACTCCTTCGCCGACAGCGACACCTCCGTCTCGCCGCGGTGGACCCGCCTGGTCGCCGGGTCCAGGCGCAGGTCGCCGACCCGCAGCTCCACCGGCCGGGCGCCGGCCCCCCGGCGGACCAACGCCCGCAGCCGAGCGAGCAGCTCGGCGAACGAGAACGGCTTGGTCAGGTAGTCGTCGGCGCCCCCGTCGAGGCCGGCCACCCGGTCCGAGACGGCGTCGCGCGCGGTCAGCAGCAGGATCGGCGACCAGACCCCGGCGTCGCGCAGCCGCCGGCAGACCTCGAGTCCGTCGATGCCCGGCAGCATGATGTCGAGCACGATCGCGTCGTATTCGGTCGCCTCCGCCATCCAGAGCGCGTCCTCACCCTTGATCGCGACGTCGGCGGCGAGCCCCTCGGCGCGCATGCCGCGCCGGATCAGGCTCGCCAGCTTGACCTCGTCCTCGACGATCAGAACGCGCATCCGGGACAAGCCTACGGGCGCAGATGAAAGCCCGATGAAAGCGCCTGTGGCCTCCCCGGGGCGCCGGTGGGCGGCGCGAGGCCGGCTCAGACGAGCCCGGCGAGGATGTGCTCGGTGCCGCGCAGGTGAGAGCGGATCAGGGCGGCGGCGGCGCCGGCGTCGTTGGCCCGCAGGTGGGCGGTGAGCTCGCGGTGCTGGGCGTTCGAGCGGGTCAGGACCTCCTCGGGGTGGGCGATGCGGGCGATCAGGTCGCTCATCTGGCCCTGGACCTCGGTCATCTCGGTGACCAGCCGGGGCGAGCGGGCGGCCTCGGCGACCCCGATGTGGAAGCGGATGTCGGCGCGACGGTATTGCTCGAAGTCGGTGGCCCCGGCCATCCGATCGACCAGCGCATCGAGGGCCGCGAGGTCGGCGGGCTCGGCGCGCTCCGCGGCGAGCACCGCCGAGCCGACCTCGATCGCCACCCGCTGGTCGAGGACCGCCCAGGCGTCGCCGCCGAGCGGGTCGTCGTCGCGCTCGGCGAGGGGCGGCCGGTCGGCGACGAAGGTGCCGCCGGTCCGCCCCCGGATCGAGTTCAGGTGCCCGGACTGGACCAGCGTGGTGATCGCCTGCCGCAGCGTCGAGCGCGAGATCCGCAGCTCGCCGGCGAGCTCTCGCTCCGGCGGCAGCCTGCTGCCCGGGGCCAGCAGCCCGATGCGGATCGCCGTTCCGAGCCGCTCGA
This sequence comes from uncultured Solirubrobacterales bacterium, assembly GCA_963733075.1. Lineage (GTDB taxonomy): Bacteria > Actinomycetota > Thermoleophilia > Solirubrobacterales > 70-9 > WHSW01. The sequence goes on from CAVTCA010000019.1 coordinate 9,841, forward strand.
CCGTCTCCTCGAAGGTCGTCGGCGGGCGCACCGGCTGAAACACCGCCTCGAGCGCGGCATCGCGCTTCACCGGCCTACGGTAGCGCCGCCCGCCCGATGTTCCTAACGCATCACGCCCCAAGCCGCAGGATCGCGCGGATCTCGGGGATCGCCTGCTCGTTGGAGCGAAAGTGCACCCCCGACATCCCGATCGCGCGCGCCGTCTCCACGTTGGCGAACACGTCGTCGACGAACAGGCACTGCTCGGCGGTGGCGCCGCTCAGCCGGGCGATCGTCAGCTCGTAGATCGGCGGGTCGGGCTTGCGCACCCCGACGAAGGCGGAGTCGACGACGAACTCGAAGATCTCGTCGACCGGCAGCATCGAGCGCCACAGCGGCTCCCACTCGCGGACGTTGTTGGTCAGCAGCGCCATCCGGCGACCGCTGCGCTTGATCTCGCGCATCAGGTCGATCATCGGCTGGTTCGGCTTCAGGGCCTCGAAGTAGATCTCGCTGAAGCGATGCATCTCCGGCCGGTGGCCGAGCTCCGGCTCGAGCGCCGTCGCCAGCCGGTCGAGGAAGTCGGCCTCGGTCATCCGGCCGGTCTCGAGCTCGAACAGCGGGTAGGCCCCGTCGCTGTCGGCGATCGCCTTCATCGCCCGCCCGAGCGCCTCGCCCGAGATCCCGGTCTGGTCCTGGAAGGCGGCGAACGACCCCAGCAGCGGGGTGGTGAGGACGCCGCCGAAGTCCGAGACCACGGCGGTGATCGGGGGCGGCTTCATGCCGCCGGAGCTGCTGGCCGGCGGACTCACGCCCGCTCGAGCAGGTCGAGCGACCCGTTGCCGCCGCCGGCGCCGCGCAGCGTCAGCGTCGCCGACATCCGCTTGACGCCGCCGGCGACCGAGGACTCCACCGCGCTCACGTCGCCCGCGATCCGCATCGCGATCCCGCCGGCGCCCGGATACAGCTCGAGGCCGATCCGTCGCGGCAGCCTGTCGGCGCCGTACTCGGTCGAGAGCAGCGCTTCGTCGAGCGCCGAGAACGAGCCGGGCTCCCCGACCGCGCCGGTGACCAGCTCGGTGCCGTGGCCGGGGGCTCCCGCGGGCCGCAGCGCCGCGATCGCCAGCAGGCGCCCGTCGTCGAGGCGGGCGGAGAGCACCCGCACCCGCTCGACCTCGTCCCAGTCGAGCTCGCCGCTCAGACTCCAGCCAGGCGCGTCGCCGGGCTCGCGGCCGCTCCCCTCCAGGTCCTCGGCGTTCCACTCGAATCGGAGCTGCTCGCCGCTCGGCGCCTCGAACTCGAGCGTCAGGGCCTCACTCACGGCGATCACCGGGCTCGATCTCGGGGGCCGGCTCGTCGACCTCGCGCGCGGTGCCCTCGTAGTCGTATCCGGGCCGGGGTTCGGGGCGCCCCGGAGCGCCCGGACGAGGCCCCGCGGGCCCCGGCCGGGGCGTGGAGACGATCCAGCCGAAGCCGATCCGACGCAGGGCGAGGCGGGCGACGACGGCCCTGAACACGGCCCGGGTCGGCGGGATCAGCAGGGCGAAGCCGATGATGTCGGTGATGAACCCGGGGGCCAGCAGCAGGGCGCCGCCGACGATGATCATCGCCCCGTCGAAGGTCTCCGCGGCCGGGACCCGCCCCTGCGTGAGCGCCAGGTTGAAGCGCTCCCAGGCGGCGCGGCCCTGCGAGCGCGCCAGCGCCGCGCCCGCGAACCCGTCGAGGATCAGCAGCGCGAGGGTCGGCACCAGGCCGATCGCCCCGGCGACCTGGATGATCACGTAGAGCTCCGCGATCGGCAGGACCAGGAACAGGAGCAGGAGCACGATTGCCATCGCGGCTAAGGCTACGAGACGCCGTCCACTACGATCACCCCATGGCCACGGAAGAGGATGTCTACGAGGCGCTCGAAGAGGTGATCGACCCCGAGCTCGGGCTCGACTTCGTCTCCCTCGGGCTCGTCTACGACGTCGAGATCGAGGGCCCGGAGGTGTTCGTCACCTTCACCCTGACCACCCCCGCCTGCCCGATCGGCCCCCAGGTCTCCGAGCAGATGCGCGAGTTCGTCGGCGACCTCGAGGGGGTCGACAAGGTGCACCCGAAGATGATCTTCGAACCGCCCTGGTCCCCGGAGATGATGTCCGAGGACGCCAAGTTCGCGCTGGGCTTTTAGGCTGCAAAGAGACGGTTTTGCAGAAAACGGGGTCCCGGATGGGTCCCCACTCGACCCGCCGCGCCGCCGCATACCATCGCCCGCGTGAGCACCGCCACCGTTCGCTGCGTGATCGAGCGCCACGGCCATAAGGCTGGCCAATCATCATCGCCTCGGTGATTGTGTCCGCCCTCGCCTCGGCGGTCTTCTTCGTCTAGCTCGCACGGCGTTTCGGCGCAGCCGTCCCGCTCACTGTCCCACTGACTGGCGCCGAAAGCTCCGCTTGCACCCACCCGAGGGCGGAAACGGCGGTCGCAGCCAAGCCGAACGTCAACTGTCCAGGCGATCATCGGCGGTAAGTTCTGCCCTGAAGGCGGGTTGGCGCCGCCGCGAGGTCCACATCGCGATTGACCCCACGCGCTCCGCGGCGTAGTGTCCCCTCGAGATGTCGCTCCGACCGTTCCGTCTGGTCTGGCTGGCGACCGCGGCGCTCGCGCTTGCGCCCTCGGCCGCATCGGCGGCGTGGACCGTCCCGCCGACCCCCAACGTGGAGGAAGCCATTGACAGCAGCCTCCAGGCGGTCGACTGCACGTCTGCGAATTCGTGCATGGCCGTGGGATCATTTCTCACGGGCGGCGGAGGACCCCCCTCCCCGAGACCGCTCGCCGCGCACTGGGATGGAACGAGCTGGCAGATCGTGCCCACCCCCGACCTGCCAGGCGTCGCGGGCCGCCTGAGCGGCGTCTCGTGTCCGTTGCCGAGGTTCTGCTTCGCGGTCGGCACCATCAACCCCGTTTCCCTTCCCGGTCCGCCGCCAACCCCGGCACCGGTCATCGAGGTTTGGAACGGCACCCGCTGGTCGATCCAGTCGACACCGGCCATCCCCGGCGAGCTCGACGCCGTCTCCTGCTCGGGGCTCCTGGCCTGCACCGCGGTCGGAGCTCGACGACTCGGGCCGTTTCCACCGTTCAACACCGACACGCTCGCGTTGCGCTGGGAACCCGCCGCGTTAGGCCCAAACTGGCACGTCCAGCCCACGCCGAACGCCGCGGGTTCGGATTTCGACCGGCTGACCGCGGTCTCGTGCCCGCTGAAACGCACCTGCACGGCCGTCGGTCAGTCCGATGCGGGCGGCGTCACGTCGCCGTTGGTCACGCGCTGGTTCGGGCGCGTCAACGCATGGGGGCTGCAGTCCGCGCCGAAGCCCCAGGGCGCCGAGAGCGCTTCGCTTAACGGCGTGTCATGTCCGGTCGCCCCGGTCTGCGTCGCCGTTGGCAGTTCGCGCGCTCCCTTGGGATCGAACACGGTCTTGGCCGAGCGCCGCATCGGGGCGAACTGGTCGGTGCTGCCCACGCCGCCGCTTCCACCGCCGAGTCCCGGCGTTTCGCGGAGCGTGCTGGAGGCCGTCAGCTGCCCGACACTGGCTCTATGCCGCGCCATTGGAGACTCGACGTCGGCGCCCGGTGCAGTCCCGATCGCCGAGCGCTTCGATGGAACGAGCTGGCAGTACGAGTCGATCCCCCGGCCCGGCCCGGACCCGTCCCTGGCGGACGTCTCCTGTCCGAGCAGGTTCTTCTGCATGGCCGTCGGCCGTTATAACCCCATCCTCTCCGGCCGTACGCTGTCCGCGAAGTGGACGCCCTGAGCCCGGCTTTCCGGGCTCGTTCTTTCTAGCCTGGAAGTGCACCACTTCAACACGGCCAGGCACAGCGACCGGCGCGCGTCGGGCGAATGACCCCCCTCGTCTGCCTTGACGAACGATCGGCAAGTGGTATAGCTGGACCCATCGCCGGTCTTTGATCGGTAGTCGACTTCTGGAGGTGGACCCCAGATGCTATCCCCGCTCCGCGGCCTGGTCGCGCTCGGCCTGCTCGCGGCCGCGCTGGTTGGACTCGGCGGTGCGGGCGCAAACGCCTCCCACACGCTCGACGGCCAGCCAGCCGATCGGGACTTCGTCACGGGGGAGTCCGGTGGGGAGGTTATTGGCCACCCTGCCTTTCGGATCATCACGGTCTTCGACGCCAGCAGCGGCCGATCGGGGGAGAACCCCACCGGGACGGTGCGGATCGACAGCGAGACCTTTGGGACACGACCGACCTTGGCCACCTACAACGTCACCTGTCTCTTGGTCGTCGGCCACCAGGCGACGATCGGCGGCGTTGCCGTAGAGCCGTCTCCGCTTCCCGCCAACGCGCTCTTCTACGTCGAGGACGGTGTCGGCGGGGCACCCGACCGCGCGGGGTTCGACCCCGCGCCGACCGCGCCGCCGACCTGCCCGGCTCCACCTTTCGATGACACGAAGACCGCCGCCAGCGTGACCGGCGAGCTCACCGTGCACGACGCGGTCGCCATGCCAACCGAACCGCGCCAATGCTTTGGCGGAGGCTGGCGGAGCTACGGCTTCAAGAGCCTCGGCAAGTGCCTGGTGTTCGTGTTCCACGCCCGCATTTGCGAGTTCCTCGAGCAACGGCCCGGCCACCTGCCGAAGTTCTGCCCGCCGACGCCGCCTCGGTCAGTCCCGAATCCTGCCCTTGCAAGAAACTGAGTGTGAAGGGTTTAGTGTCTTGGACATGAGGAGGGTCGGCTTAGTCCTCGCGATCAGCGCAGTCGCCCTCACCCTTATCCCGGGGCCTGCGACGGCTCAATCCGAGGAGCCCACCCTCGGGTGCATTCCGACCTCCGACACCCCGTTTCAGACCGGTCTCGTCGGCCCGCTCGACCCCTTCTCGACGCTGTTCCTCGCCACGGGTCCGCCCGTACCGACCATCGTCGACTCGACAAGGACCGTCAACCCGGACGGGACCGCCTGGTTCGCGGCGGGTATCGGCCCGGGTATCTATGACGTTGTCCTCGTCAGGCGGGGTACTTTTTTCGAGCCCCTCGGGACGCTCCAGATCGGCAACTGCCCCGACGGTGACGGCGACGGTGTCCCGGACGCGACCGACAACTGCCCGGCGGTTGCGAACCCCGCGCAGACCGACACCGACAACGACGGCATCGGCGACGCGTGTGATTCGACGCCGAACGGGCCCGACGATGACGGCGACGGAGTCGCCGACTCGCGCGACAACTGCCCCACCGTCTCGAACGCGAATCAGCTCGATTCCGACGGCGACGGGATCGGCGACGCGTGCGACTCGAAGCCGGGCGGGCCTACGAGCATGAAGGAGTGCAAGAACGGCGGCTGGCGCGACTTCGGCTTCCGGAGCGTTGGCGAGTGCATCAAGTTCGTGTTCTTGACGCGCGTCTGCGAGGCGCTTGAGCGCAAGGGGCACCACCCGCACTTCTGCCCGCCGGCGCCACCTCGTCGGTCCTGACACCGCGCGGCCGACACGCAACCAGACCAACCGAAGGAGACCGACAGATGGCAGCACGGATCGTGGTGACGGAGTTCGTCTCGCTCGACGGCGTCATGGAGGCGCCGGGCGGCGAGCCCGGGTTCAAGTACCCCGGTTGGACCTTCGAGTTCGAGCGCGGCGACGACGGCAACCAGTTCAAGCTGGAGGAGACGAGGCAGGCGGACGGCCTGCTGATCGGGCGGCGCACCTACGAGAGCTTCGCCGGCGCCTGGCCGGAGCGCGAGGGCGAGTTCGCCGACAAGTTCAACGCGATGCCGAAGTTCGTCGTCTCGACCACGCTCGCGGACCCGGAGTGGAACAACACGACCGTGCTCGACAGCGGCGACGCGACGACCCAGGTCACCAAGCTCAAGGAGGAGTTCGACGGCGAGCTGCAGGTGCCTGGCAGCCACCGGCTCGTCCAGGAGCTGATCGACAGCGACCTGGTCGACCAGGTCAACCTGATGGTCTTCCCGGTGATCCTGGGAACCGGCAAGAAGGCCTTCGAGGAGACGCCCGAGCGGCGCAACCTGCGGCTCAAGGAGTCGAAGGTGGTCGGCGAGGGCGTCGTCGTCCTGGTCTACGAGCGGGCCGCGTAGCGCCCGCGCGGTTGCCGAGCGGCCCGGCGCTTATCCGCCCCGGCCGTGCGTCAGGGGGCTGCCGCGAGCCGATATGGTCGCGGCAGATGTCCTCCACAGCCGTCAGCTCCCGACCGACCGCAGGCGCCCGGGAGGGGACGGGTGCGAGCGACAAGGTCTGCGTGATCGGTGCGGGATCGTCCGGGATCGCGACCTGCCAGGTGCTGCACGCCCGGGGGATCGAGTTCGACTGCTTCGAGGTCGGCTCGGAGGTCGGTGGCAACTGGCGCTACATGAACGACAACGGCATGTCCTCGGCGTACCGCTCGCTGCACATCAACACCTCGCGCCGGATGATGGCCTACGCCACCTACCCGATGCCCGAGGACTACCCCGACTACCCGGACCACTTCCTGATCGCCGAGGTACTTCGACGACTACGTCGACCACTTCGACTTTCGCGACCGGATCCGCTTTCGCACCGAGGTGACCCGGGTCGAGCCCGGCGCCGGCGGCGGTTGGGAGGTGAGCTGGCGCGAGCTCGACTCCGGCGACGAGGGATCGGCGACCTACGCCGCCGCGTTCGTCGCCAACGGCCACCACTGGGACGCTCGTTGGCCCGAGCCCCCGTTTCCCGGCCAGGACGGGTTCGAGGGCTCACAGCTTCACGTCCACGACTACAAGACGCCCGACGTGCTCGAGGGCAAGCGGGTGCTGGTGCTGGGGATCGGCAACTCGGCCACCGACATCGCGGTCGAGGCCTCACGCAATGCCGAGAAGGCCTTCCTGGCGATGCGCCGCGGCGCCCACGTCGTCCCCAAGTACCTGTTCGGAAAGCCCAGCGACGAGACCAGCGGCGCCGGCTTCGCCCGCCTGCCCCTCGGCGTCCAGCGGTTCATCTACGGCCTGTCCCTGCGGACCGCGCAGGGGCGGATGACGTCCTACGGGCTCCCGGAGCCCGACCACAAGCTGCTCGAGGCCCATCCGACGATCTCCTCTGACCTGTTGCCGCGGATCGGCCACGGCGACATCCTGATCAAGCCGAACATCGCCGAGTTCGCCGGGGGCAGGACGGTCCGCTTCGTCGACGGCTCGGAGGAGGAGCTCGACCTGGTGGTCTGGTGCACCGGCTACAAGATCACCTTCCCGTTCTTCGACCCGGGGTTGATCTCAGCCCCCGACAACGAGATCCCGCTCTACCGCCGCGTGGTCAGCCCCGAGCACCCGGGGCTCTACTTCATCGGCCTGCTGCAGCCTCTGGGCGCGATCATGCCGCTCGCCGAGGCCCAGTCGGAGTGGATCGCCGACGTGCTCGAGGGCAAGGTCGGCCTGCCCAGCCCGCGGCGAGATGGAGCGGGTGATCAAGCGCGAGCGCGAGCGGATGGCGAAGCGCTACGTCGCCTCGAAGCGCCACACGATCCAGGTCGACTTCCACCCGTACCTGCGGACGCTCGAGCGCGAGCGCCGGCGCGGCCAGGGGCTGGTGGACCGCGTCCGCGCCCGCGAGTCGCACGAGCTTCGCATCGGCACCGCCCGCTCGTAGCCGTGCGCCTCGTCCGATCGTCCCGATTCCGATCGTCCGCCCGGTCGGTTCTTCCGCCTGGGCTGATCCGGTTCCTCCACCGCCGCGTTAGGCAGGACCGATACGCGGCCGCAACGGCCATCGCCCACGCGGACGGGGGCGCGGCGGCCGACCACTCAGGATCGTCAGCAGAAAGGAACTGCGATGAGGAACCGATTCTCGGCCAGGGGCTGGTCGCTCGTGGGCGCGCTCGCGCTCGCGGCCGCGATCGCCGTCCCGCTGGCCGTCAGCTCGAGTCACCGCGAGGCGCCGAACATCATGCTCGACCCGAGCCGCGGACAACACCGACGTCTACGCGTGGACCGCGCCCGGGGCGGAGGATTCGATCACGATCGCGTCCAACTGGATCCCGGGGCAGGTGCCGGCCAACGGGCCGAACTTCTTCCGGTTCGACGACCGGGCCCGGTACTACAACAACATCGACAACAACGGCGACGGGGTGGCCGACATCAGGTACCGGTTCACCTTCGACACCGAGGTTCGCAACCCGAACTCGTTCCTGTACGCGGGGCCCGGGACGCAGAACTTCGCCGATCCGGGGCTGAACGTGATTCAGCGCTACGACCTCGTTCGCGAGGAGTACCGGAACGGCAAGCTGAAGTCGAAGAAGCGCATCGCCAACAACGTCCCGGTCGCGCCGCCGAACATCGGCCCGAAGACGTTCCCGAACTACGGCAACTTCGTCGCCGACGCGACGCGGACGCTGGGCAACGGGACGAAGCTGTTCGTCGGCACCCGCGACGAGCCGTTCTTCGTCGACCTCGGGGCCACGTTCGACGCGATCAACGTCCGCGTGCTGACCGGCAACCAGGGCCAGGGCAAGGACGACCTGTCCGGCTACTGGACCTCGACCACGGTGATGCAGATCCCCGAGGCCGACGTCACCCGCAACGGCAAGCCGGTCGCCTCGGCGAACGCCGGGAACGCCGTCGTCGGCGTCTGGTCGACCACCGAGCGCCGCAGGCTCCAGGTCACCGACGCGAGCTCCGGTCCGGGCAGCGCGTACGGGAAGACCAACGGCCAGCAGAACAAGTGGGTCCAGGTCTCGCGGCTCGGCAACCCGCTGATCAACGAGGTCGTGATCCCGCTCGGCAAGAAGGACCAGTTCAACCGCACGACTCCCGACCGTGACGCCGAGCTCTACGGCAAGTTCGTCACGACCCCGGAGCTCGCGGCGGTGCTGAACGCGCTGTTCGACATCGGGGCGCCGGAGACGGACCGCACCGACATCGTCCAGGCCCTGCTCACGGGCATCCCGGGCCTGAACCAGCACAAGGGCAAGTTCGCCGGCACGCCGGTGGACACGCTGAAGCTCAACCTCGGCACCGCGCCGTCGGCGAACCCGAGCCGCTTCGGCGTGATCGGCGGCGACAACGCCGGCTTCCCGAACGGCCGCAGGCTCGCCGACGACGTCGTCGACATCGAGCTCCAGGTGGTCGCCGGCTTCCTGGTCGGCAACAAGGTGCCGCTCGGTGACGGCGTCGACCAGGACAGCGTCGGGTTCATGGACCAGTTCCCGTACCTCTCCGACCCGGTCTCGGGCTTCGACTCGAACCCGGGCCAGTACGTGGAGCCGGCCCACCCGCCGGTCCCGCCGGGAGGCTGATCGACTCGGCTCCGGAGCGAGGGAGCGCCTCCGGGCGCTCCCTCGCGCCGGGCCGTCCTCGACTCACCGAACATGCACCGCTGAAAGACCTTCCATGTCGTCCAACTCGATCGCGCCTCAGACCGGTCCTGATCAAGCTCGGGGCGCCGCTGGTCGACCTTCGCGCTCGCGCTCGCCGCCTTCGCGCTCGTCAACCGCGGCCGACTCGGTCGAGCAGCGACGGCGTCTCCTCGGCCGGCCTCGACGCCCGCGACGCCGCCGCGACGACGCAGCCGAGAGTCGCCGACCTCCAGGAAGCGGTCCGCTGCCGAGCCCACCGACCCGGTCGCGGCGACGCCTGCTCGGCGACGCGCTACTACCAGCGCGCCCGCGAGACCGGCGACCCGGCCTTCTACGAGCGCGCCGAGCGCGCCTACGACTCCGCCCTCGCTCGTCGCGCCCCGCGACCCGCATCGCGACCACCGGCGCCGCCACCCTGGCGCTCGCCCGCCACGACTTCGCGCGAGGGCCTCGCGCTCGGCCGGCGCGCGCACCGGCTCGGCGCCCGACCTGGTCCGGCCCTACGCGGCGATCGCCGACGGCCAGATCGAGCTCGGCCGCTACGCCGCCGCGGCGCGGACGCTCGAGACGATGATGCCGGCTGAAGCCGAACCTCGCCGCCTACACCGCGGGTCTCCTACTTCCGCGAGCTCAACGGCGACCTCGACGGCGCCGTGCAGGCGATGCGGCTCGCGGTCTCCGGCCGGCGGGACCGGCGAGAGCTACGCCTACGTGCAGAGCCTGCTCGGCGGCCTCGAGCTCGACCGCGGCAACTACGGCGCCGCCGAGCTCGCCTACCGGACCGCGCTCGCGGTCGATCGCGAGCTTCGCGCCGGCGCTCGCCGGCCTCGCCAGGGTCGAGGCCGCGACGCGGCGACCTCGACGCCGCGATCGAGCGCTACCGCGAGCTGGTCGAGCGCCTGCCGCTGCCCGAGTACGCGATCGCGCTCGCCGAGGCCGAGCTGGCCGCCGGGCCGCGAGAGCGGCCGGCCAGCCGCGACCTCGGCGCTCGTCGAGGTCGAAGCGCGCCTGCTGCGCGCGGCCGGCGTCGACGTCGACGTCGAGCTGGCGCTGTACGAGGCCGACCACGGCGAGCCCGACGCAGCGCGGTCGAGCTCGGCCGCGACGGCTGGCGACGCGCGCCCAGCGTGCGCTCGGCCGATGCCTACTCGTGGGCGCTCCACAGCGCCGGGCGCGACGCGGCGGCGCTGGAGGTCTCGCGCGAGGCGATGCGGCTCGGCTCCCGCGACCCGTACTTCCTCTACCACGCCGGGATGATCGCAGCCGACGCCGGCGCCGCCGAGCCGCGCCCGCGACCTGCTCGGCACGCTCGCCGCGCAGAGCCCGGCGTTCAGCCCCTACCACGGCCCGCGCGCCGCGCGGCCCTCGAGGCGCTCGGATGAGCGTGCTCCGCCGCCGCCTGCTCGCCCCGCTCGTCGCGCTGCGTGTTGCTGGCCGGCGCGCTGGCCGTGCCCGGGGCAGCCTCCGCCCACCCGCTCGGCAACTTCACCACCAACCAGCTCGTCGGGGTCTCGGTCTCCGAGCGCGAGGCGCGCGTGGACTACGTCCTCGACCTGGCCGAGATCCCGAGCTTCCAGCTCGCCCAGCGCCTCGACGCCGACGGCGACGGCGCGATCGCGGGCCCCGAGCGGGCGGCGGTGATCGCCGAGCTCGAGCGCGAGGTCGAGGCCGGCCTGGCGCTGAGCGCCGACGGCGAGGGGCGTAGCGCTGCGGCAGGTCGGTGAGCCGAAGCTGAGCTTTCCCGCCGGCCAGGCCGGCCTGGCGCTGACCCGGCTCGAGCTCGCCTACGCCGGCGAAGCTGCCGGCCGCCGACGGCGCACGGTCGAGGTGACCAACGACGCGTTCGCCGACCGCACCGGCTGGCGCGCGATCCAGGCGCTGCCGGGGGACGGGACCGACGTGGTCTCGAGCGTCCCGGCAACCGACCCGACCGACGGGCTGCGCGCCTACCCGCAGGGACTGCTCGAAACCCCGCCCGACGACCGCACGGCGACCTTCGAGGCCTCACCCGGGAGCGGCCAGGTGACCGCGCCCGAAGGCGTCAGCGGCGGCGAGGCGACCGCGGACCGCGGCGGCGACGGCTTCGCCGGGACGCTGACCAGCGGCAACACCGAGGGCCTGCTGATCCTGGTCCTGCTGGCGACCGCGTTCGGCTGGGGGGCGCTGCACGCGCTCTCGCCCGGCCACGGCAAGGCGATGGTCGCCGGGTACCTGGCCGGGTCGCGCGGCACGCCCCGGCATGCGTTCGCGCTCGGCGCGACGGTGACGGCGACGCACACGGCCTCGGTGTTCGCGCTCGGCCTGATCACGCTTGCGGCGTCGGAGTACATCGTCCCCGAGCGCCTCTACCCGTGGCTCGGGGTGGCCTCGGGGCTGATGGTGGTCGCGGTCGGGCTGACGGTGATGCGTTCGCGCCTGCGGCGCTGGCGCGCGGTGCGCGCGGGCGAGGCCCCGGGCCACGATCACGACCACGCACGGCCACACGCACCGCACCACGACCACGACGCACGACCCATGGCCATGCACACGACCACGGCCACTACACCACGATCACAGAGCGACGCGCCGATCCGGATGCGCGAGCTGCTCGGGCTCGGCGTCTCGGGCGGGCTCGTCCCCTGCCCGTCGGCGCTCGTCGTCCTGATCGCGGCGATCTCGCAGCACCGGATCGGGCTCGGGATGGCGCTGATCTTCGCCTTCAGCCTCGGCCTCGCCGGCACCGTCAGCGCGGTCGGGCTGGTGACGATCTACGGCCAGCGGTTGGTCGGGCGAGTGAACTTCGAGCGCCGCATGTTCGGCGGCCGGCTCACCGGGGCCCTGCCGGCGATGTCGGCGACGCTGATCGTGCTCGTCGGCGTGCTGATCACCTCACGCGCGATGCTCGCGAGCAGGGCCTGCGGATCTCGGCCGCCCGGCGGCTGGTGATCGAGGCGCTGTTCGCGAGCGAGGCCCCGGTCTCGGCGGAGCAGATCGCAGCCGGGCTCGAGGGTGCGCCTGCCCTCCTCCGACATCGCCTCGGTCTATCGCAACCTCGAGACCCTCGAGCGAGCCGGGCTGGTGCGCCATTTCCACGCGGGCCACGGACCGGGCCTCTACGCGCCCGCGGCGCGCGACGGCCACGAGTACCTGGCCTGCGAGTCCTGCGGCCGGATCGAGGCCGTCGATCCCGAGCGCCTGGAGCCGGCGCGGGCGCTGATCCGCGACCGCTTCGGGTTCGAGGCGCGTTTCTCCCACTTTCCGATCGTCGGCGTGTGCCGGCGCTGCAAGTCCCAAGCCACGACCACCAGGAGGTAGCCATGGCGGCGATCGACTTCGAGTTCCTGTTCAAGCCGGTCGAGGAGCTCGACGCGCTGCTCACCGGGCTCTTCGACGGCGCCCCGCTCCTGGTCGCGCTCGGGATCGCGTTCGTGCTCGGGCTGCGCCACGCCTCCGACCCCGACCACCTGGTCGCGGTCACCTCGCTCGTCGCCGCCGACGGCGGCGACGCGCGCGGGGCGCGCGCGAGCTCGGCGCCTGGTGGGGCGTCGGCCACGCAGCGGCCCTGCTCGCGCTCGGGATCCCGCTGATCGTCTTCAAGTCCGAGCTCCCGACCTGGCTCGAGGCGGGCGCCGAGAAGGCGATCGGGGTCGTGATCATCTTGCTTGCCGCGCGCGTGATCTGGAAGTGGGTCCGGGGCGACTTCCGCGCCGGCAGGCACTCCCACGCGGCGCCGGCATGCCGAACGGGACTCGGCAGCCGGGCGCCCACACGCACCTGCGCGAGGGCGGCGACGAGCACCGGCATCGCAAGGTGCGCACGCCGCGCCAGGCGGTCGGCATCGGCCTGCTGCACGGGCTCGCCGGAACCGGCGCGGTGGTCGTGCTCCTGCTCGCGGCGCTGCCGTCGCAGCTCGAGGCCGGGCTCGCGCTGGCGGTGTTCGCGCCCATGTCGATCGTCTCGATGGCGCTCTGCACGACGGCGTTCGCATGGCTGCTCACCCGCCGGGTGATCGACCCCGTCTACCGCACGATGCTGATCCCGGCGTTCGGCCTCTTCGGAGTCACCTTCGGCCTCTGGTACGCGGGACTGGTCTGACCCTGGGGCTCATCCCCCCGTGCGGCGTCAGCCCGCCGGGGCCTCGCCCAGGTCGGCGGCCTCGAGCCGCTCGGCGGCGCTCGACCGGCGCCGGCGTGAGCGCGGCGGCGACGATCACGAGCGCGAACGCGGCCAGCCGCAGCGCGACGCCGAGCGGGTCGTCCGGGAAAGGCTCTGCGAACACCAGCGGGCCGGCGGCGATCGTCAGCGCGTTGGCGGCGACGCTGGTGAGCGCGATCACCGGCACCGCCTTGCCGAGCTGCAGGCTTCGCGCCGAGACCACCAGGCCGGCGGCCGAGCCGAGCGCGATCACCGCGGCCAGCGGGCTGAGCACGATCGCGGTCCACGCCGAGTCGCCGAGCTCGCCCGAGAGCGCCTTGATCGAGGTGTCGGAAGCGGCCCAGAACAGCCCGGCCGAGACGCCGAGCATCACCCCTTCGCGCGCCTTGCCGATCGAGGCGATCGCGACCGCGATCGCGGCGCCCGAGACGATCACCAGGTAGGTGACCAGGCGACCGGTCTCGTAGTTCGCGTGCGCCTCGTCGCCGGCGCCCTCGAGCGTCGCGGCGAGAAAGGCGAGCCCGAGCGCCGCGAGCCCGACCCCGATCCACTCGCGGCGGGTGACCTGGTGGGCGAACAGCCGGTCGGCGGTCACCGTGAGCAGCACCAGCCCGCCGGCGATCACGGACTGGACCAGGGAGATCGGCGCCAGCGCCAGCGCCCCGACGTGCAGGCCCCAGCCCGCCATCGCGACGACGATCCCGAGCGTGTACCAGGGCGAGCGAAAGAGGGCGAGCGAGGTGCGGATCGGGCGCCGCAGCTCGACCTCTGGCGACGCGACCGCGCCGCGGTGCTTGTAGAGGAAGCCGAGCACCGACGCGAACGCGGTCGCCAGCGCGAGCAGGAGGCCGATCTGGACCGAGAGGCTCAGGGGAGCGGGTGGGTCAGGCCGCGGCGCCGGGTGGCGGGTCGGGGTCCTCGGCGGGCTCGGCCGTCTTCGGCTCGAGCTCGGTGTCGAGCTGGATCGCGCGGATCGCGTGCTCGTCGGGGAGCTTCGCGAGCACCTCGTGGATGATCGTGTGGATCTCCCGCTCGTCGTGGCCGAAGTCGTCGAGCAGGCTGCGCAGGGCCGTGTGCGTGATCTTGAGCTGCGCCGGCGTGAGCTCGAGGTGGTAGTTGATCGACTCCACTGAGGCCATTATGTCCGTTCCGCGGGCCCCGGTCGCTAGCTTGGAGGGCTTGCTCGGCACCGGAACAGAGACCGCGATCGAGGTCGAGGGCCTCGAGAAGTCCTACAAGGACGTCAGGGCCCTGTGCGGAATCGACCTCGAGGTCGAGGCCGGGACCGTGCTCGGCCTGCTCGGCCCCAACGGCGCCGGCAAGACCACCGCCGTGCGCATCCTGACCACGCTGCTGCCGCCCACGGCGGGCAGCGCGCGGGTCGACGGGCTCGACGTCGTCCGCGACGCCGCCAAGCTCCGCGAGCGGATCGGGCTCGCGGGCCAGTACGCCGCCGTCGACGAGGACCTGACCGGCTTCGAGAACCTCGAGATGGTCGGGCGCCTCTACCACCTCGGCAAGCGGGCGTCGCGCGAGCGGGCCGCCGAGCTGCTCGATCGCTTCGACCTCGCCGAGGCCGGCGACCGGCTGGTGAAGACCTACTCGGGCGGCATGCGCCGCCGCCTCGACCTCGCGGCGGCGCTCGTCGCTCGCCCGCCGGTGCTGTTCCTCGACGAGCCGACCACCGGCCTCGACCCGCGCAGCCGGATCGCCCTGTGGGAGGTGATCGAGGCGCGGGTCGCCCAGGGGTCGACCGTGCTGTTGACGACCCAGTACCTCGACGAGGCCGACCGCCTCGCCGACCGGATCGCGGTGATCGACCACGGCAGCCTGATCGCCGAGGGCACCTCCGACGAGCTCAAGGAGCGCGTCGGCGGCGAGCGGATCGAGGTCCGGCTCGAGCGGCCGGAGCAGGCCGAGGAGGCGCGTGGCGGCGCTCGCCGAGCTCGCCGGCGACACGCCCTCGGCGGACGACGGTGTGGTCCGCGTGCCGGTGCGCGATCGCGAGGGGGCGATCGCCGCCGCGGTCCGCAAGCTCGACGCGAAGCAGATCGCGATCGACGACATCGCCCTGCGCCGCCCGACGCTCGACGACGTCTTCCTCACGCTCACCGGACGGCCGCCCGAGCCGGAGGACGGCGAGGAGGGCGAGGATCCCGATACGGCCGAGCGCGCGACGCGAGGCGATGCGATGAGCGCGTCCGCGCGTTACGCGATCTCCGACACTCTGGTGCTGGCGCTCCGCGCGCTGCGCCGGATCCCGCGCAACCCGGAGCTGCTGACCGCCTACACGGTCCAGCCGGTCATGTTCACGCTGCTGTTCGTCTACGTCTTCGGCGGCGCGATCCAGACTCCCGGATACGACGACTACGCCGACTTCATGATCCCGGGGATCATCGTCCAGCAGATGTCGTTCGGCGGCTTCGCCACGGCGCTCGGGCTCGTCGACGACCTGAAGAAGGGCCTCGTCGACCGCTTCCGCTCGCTGCCGATGTCGCGGATGGCGGTGCTCACCGGCCGCACGCTCTCCGACATCGCGATGAACGCCCTGGCGCTCGCGGTGATGATCGTCGTCGGCTATATCGTCGGCTTCTCGTTCAGCGACCTCGCTCGCTCGAGGTGATCGGCGGGATCGCGCTCTGCCTGCTGATCGGCTACGCGTTCTCGTGGATGTTCGCCTGCGTCGGGCTGTACGCCTCGACCCCCGAGGCCGCGAACACGTTCGGCTTCATCGCGATCTTCCCGCTCACCTTCGCCTCGTCGGCCTTCGTGCCGCCCGAGACGATGCCCGACTGGCTGCAGACCTTCGCCACGGACATCAACCCGTTCTCGACCATGGTCGACGCCGTCCGGGCGCTGTTCGTCGGCGGGCCGGCGGGCAACGACATCTGGGGGTCGGTCGCCTGGTGCGTCGGCCTGATCGCGGTCTTCGGCAGCCTCGCGGTGCGCCGCTACCGCACGGCGGTCCTCAGCTAAGCCTCGGACTGAGCGGTGTCGCCGGCCTAGAGCTCGCCCACCGGCCGCGCGGCGCCGGCCTGGCGCCGGCGCCTCGCCCGCGCGCCAAGCCCCGGCGGCAGGCGACCGCCGGTCGACAGCCACGAGCCGGCGATGATCAGCAGCAGGCCGGCGATCGCCCCGGCGCCCGGGCGCTCGCCGAGCACGATCACGCCGAGGGCGACGGCGACCGCGGGGGCGACGTAAGTGATCACCGACGCCCGCGAGGGGCCGACGTCGGTGACCAGGGCCGCGAAGAGGACGAACGCCGCCGCGGTGCAGAGGATGCCGAGGACGACGAGCGACACGATCGCGTCACCGGAGACCGGGTCGCTCGGAGGCGCCGCGATCGCCGCCGGCGTCAGCGCCACCGCCGCGACGGCGAGCGCGGCGGCCATCGTCGCCCGCGGGTCGATCTCGGCGAGCCGCTGCTTCAGGATCATCGGCCCGATCGCGTAGCCGAGCGCCGCGAGCAGGATCGCGCCGGCGCCGAGCAGCTCCTCGCGGTCGCCCGCGACATCGAGGCCGACGAGAGCGACGACCCCCGCGAAACCGACGAAGAGGCCGACCAGGCGGCTGCCGGTGGCGCGCTCGTCGTGGTCGAAGCGCAGCGCCAGGACGGCGACGATCAAGGGCACCGACGCGATCAGGATCGCGGCGAGCGACGAGTCGACGTGCTGCTCGCCGGCGGCGATCAGGGGAAACGGCAGCACGATCTCGATCAGCGCGTAGGCGACCAGCGGGCGCGCCGACGCCGCGCAGCGACCCGAGCAGCCCCATCCGCCAGGAGATCGCGAGCAGGATCAGGGCGGCCATCGCGACCCGCACCCAGGCGAGGAAGGCGGGCGGGACGCCGTCGTCGACCGCGACCTTGATGAAGAAGTACGGGATGCCCCAGAGGACCGAGACCGACCCGAAGAGGATCCAGGCGCGGGCGCTCACCCGCCCGAGTCAAGCAACCTAACGCCGCTAGGCCCGGGCCCGCTCGGGGTCGTGCGCCTCCCGCTCCGCCGCCTCGGCGGCCTCGACCAGCTCCGCGATCGAGTCCTCGATGCCCTCGGCGATCACGGCGACGTCGTCGATCGCGTCGAAGTCGGCGAGGAGGCCGAAGTTGATCCCGCCGTTGTAGCTCATGATCGCCACGAACAGCGCCTGCTCGGGCGGCAGGAAGCCGACCGGGAAGATGTCCTCGAGCTCGCGCCCGAGCACGTAGAGCGGGATCTGCGGCCCGGGCACGTTGGTGACCACGAGGTTGAACAGGCGGGTCGAGAAGTTGACCCGCGCCGCCTGGGCGAGCAGGGTCGGCGGGGCGAAGTCGTTGAAGCGCGAGATCACCTCGGCGCCGAGCGCCTGCTTCGACTGCTTGATCCCCTCCATGCCCTGGCGGCAGAGCTCGAGCCGCTGGACCGGGTCCTCGACGTAGACCGGGATCGGGCCGCGCACCGCGGCGATCCGGTTGCCGAGCTGGCCGCGCTCGTCGGCGGTCCGGATCGAGACCGGCACCTGCGCGCGCAGCTCCAGGCCCTCGGTGCGAACCCCGCGCGAGTGCAGCCAGCGGCGCAGTGCGCCGGTGACGACGGCGAGCACGACGTCGTTGACGGTGCCGCCGAGCGTGCCCTTGATCCGCTTGAACTGGGCGAGGTCGGCGCGCACCCACTCGAACCGCCGGTGCGAGCCGACCGCCACGTTGAGCGGCACGCTCGGCGCCGGGTTGGCGAAGTTCCAGCCGACCTCGCCGAGCGCCTCGGCCGCCTCGGAGACCTGGTGCAGGGCGGCCCGCGGGTGCTCGACCGCCTGCTCGACCCGCCGCAGGGCGCGGATCGGCGTTCGCGCCAGCCCCTCGGCGTCCTTGGCCAGCAGCTGGGCGGCCGGACGGGGTCGGGCTCGGGACCCAGTCGTGGTCGGGCTCGGTCGGCTCGGGAACCGGCTTGACGTCGAAGAGCACGGTCGCGATGTCGACGCCCGAGACGCCGTCGACGAGCGCGTGGTGGGTCTTGGTCACGAAGGCGAAGCGCTTGCGGGTCAGCCCCTGGACCATCCACAGCTCCCAGAGCGGCTTCGTGCGGTCGAGCTGCTGGCTGAACACCCGGGCGGCCATGTTGCGCAGCTGCTCCTCCGAGCCCGGGGAGGGCAGGGCCGAGTGGCGGACGTGGTACTCGAGGTTGAAGGCGGGGTCGTCGACCCAGAACGGGCGGCCGGTCGGGACCGGGGGGTAGGCGAGCTTCTGGCGGAAGCGCGGCACCAGGTGCAGGCGCGAGCGCACGTGGTCGAGCAGGTCGTCGTAGCTCGGCGGCGGCCCCTCGAAGATGCAGACGCCGCCGACGTGCATGTGGCTGGCGGAGCTCTCGTTGGTGAGAAAGGAGACGTCGAGCGCCGAGAGCCGGTCCATGTGTCCCTGGGCCATCGCGCCTAACTTACCGCCAATGCGCGCGTCCGGCCGCCGTCCTGCTCGCCGCTCTCCTGCTGGCTGCCTGCGGGTCGTCCGACGAGCCCTCGGCGGACCCCGTCGCCCCCGGAGGCGACGCGGAGGAGGCGGGCTTCGACTCGAGGCGCGCCTTCGCCGACCTCGTCGCCCAGGTCGAGCTCGGCCCGCGCCCGTCGGGTTCGCCGGCCGCCCACCGCACCGCGGAGCTGATCGCCGCGCGGATGCGCGAGGCCGGGCTCGCGGACGTGGCGATCCAGGGGCCGTGGGAGAACGTCCTCGGGACGATCCCCGGGGACCTCCCAGGGATCGTCGTCGTCGGCGCGCATTACGACACCAAGGACGGGATCCCGGGCTTCGTCGGCGCCAACGACGGGGCCTCCGGGGTCGCGGTCCTGCTCGAGCTGGCGCGCGCGCTGCCGTCGCGGGTCGCGGGGCCGTCGGTGCAGCTCGTCGCCTTCGACGCGGAGGAGGCCCGCGGCGCGCGCGACTTCGACCGCGACGGCGCCCGGGGCAGCCGCCAGTACGTGGACTACGCGCGCCGCGGCGGCGTCCAGGGCTCGGCGCCGCTCGACGAGATCCGCGCGATGGTGCTCTTCGACCTGGTCGGCGACTGCGACCTCCAGCTCCCGCTACGAGCCCAACTCGGACCTGACCCTCTACACGCTGTTCGCCGCGTCGGCGGCGGAGCTCGACGGCGATCCGGCCCCGTTCGAGCTCGAGACCGCCTCGATCGACGACGACCACGTTCCCTTCCTCGAGGCCGGCATCCCGGCGGTGAACCTGATCGACTTCGACTACGGGCCCGGCGACCGCCCGGGCGGCTACTGGCACACGGAGGCCGACACGCTCGACAAGGTCTGCCCCGCGAGCCTCGAGACGGTGGGGGAGACCGCCCTGGTGGCGATCCCCGCATCCGCTGAGGGAGCTAGCCTTCCGTCTTCGCCGCATTGCGGTCGAGGCACTCTGTAGAACCCGGAACGTGAAGATCAACAGGGCGGTGCCAAACCTCAGGTCGGATCGGCCCGCCGAGACGCGCGACTTCTTCGTGGAGCTGCTCGGCTTCGAGGCCGTGATGGATCTGGGGTGGGTCGCAACAGTGGCGTCGCCGACCAACCCCTCGGCCCAGGTGACGATCATCGGCAACGACGATCCCGCCGCGCCCGGTATCTCGGTGGAGGTGGACGACGTCGACGCCGTCCACGCGAGGGCGATCGAGCGGGGACTCGAGATCGCCTATCCCTTGCGCGACGAGGAATGGGGCGTTCGGCGCTTCATGCTTCGCGAACCGAGTGGGACCGTTGTGAACGTCCTCTCGCACCGGTCCAACTGACCGACCCAGCGGCGCACGGCGCCTGCTGGTCGCGCGAAGCGGGGGGTGCGCTGACCGCACCCAGGGAGAAGCTCGCGACTGTCGCGGCTACCCTTGAGGCGTGGCCGAGGCGCTCGAAACCCCCGCCCCCAAGCGGATCCTGCTCGCCGCCCCGCGCGGGTACTGCGCCGGCGTCGACCGCGCGGTGGTCACGGTCGAGAAGGCGCTCGACATGTACGGGCCGCCGGTCTACGTGCGCAAGGAGATCGTCCACAACAAGCACGTGGTCGAGCAGCTCGCCGAGCGCGGGGCGATCTTCGTCGAGGAGGAGACCGAGGTGCCCGAGGGCGCCCTGGTCGTCTTCTCCGCCCACGGCGTCGCCCCGAGCGTGCACGCGAACGCGGCCGCCCGCGACCTGCGCACGATCGACGCCACCTGCCCGCTGGTGACCAAGGTCCACGTCGAGGCGCGCAAGTTCGCCGAGCAGGGGTACACGATCATCCTCATCGGCCACCAGGGCCACGAGGAGGTCGAGGGGACGACCGGCGAGGCGCCCGAGAACATCGTCCTGGTCGAGACGGTGGCCGACGTCGACGCGCTCGATCTGCCCGACCCCGACCACGTCGCCTTCATCACCCAGACGACGCTCTCGGTCGACGAGACCGCGGAGATCATCGCCCGCCTGCGCGAGCGCTTCCCGGCGATCACCGCGCCGAAGTCCGACGACATCTGCTACGCGACCACCAACCGCCAGATCGCGGTCAAGCAGCTCGCCCGCGAGTGCGAGCTGGTGCTGGTGATCGGCTCGACCAACTCCTCCAACTCCAACCGCCTGGTCGAGGTCGCGCGCGAGCACGGCGCCGCCTCGCACCTGATCGACAACGCCTCGCAGGTCGACGAGTCATGGCTCGACGGAGTCGACACGGTCGGGATCACCTCCGGCGCCAGCGCCCCCGAGGAGCTGGTGGCCGAGCTGGTCGAGTTCTTCCGCCGCCGCGGCGCCGATGACGTCTCCGAGCTGCGCGCCGTCGACGAGGACGTCCGCTTCATGCTGCCGAAGCAGATCCGGACCGAGCTGGCCGCGCGCGCGTAGCGCCGCCCCCTCCGGGGTTACCGTGGCTCCCATGCACGGCCACAGCGGCCACGACCACGCGCACGGCGTCGACCTCGATCGGACCGGCGCCAAGCGCGCGCTGAAGCTCGTCCTCGCGCTGACCACCGCGTTCCTCGTCGTCGAGGTCGTCGGTGGCCTGATCTCCGACAGCCTGGCGCTGCTCGCCGACGCCGCCCACATGCTCTCCGACAGCCTCTCGCTCGGGCGTCGCCCTGTTCGCCGCCTGGCTCGCGGGCCGCCCAGGCGGTCCCAGCCGCACGTTCGGCTATCGACGCGCGGAGATCCTCGCCGCGCTGTTCAACGGCGTCACCCTGGTCGCGATCGCGATCTGGATCTTCGTCGAGGCAGGATCCCGGTTCGGCGATCCGCCCGAGGTCGAGGCAGGGCTGATGCTCGCGGTCGCCGTGGCCGGGCTCGCCGTCAACCTGATCGCGGCTCGCATCCTCGCGCGTCACTCGGGCGAGAGCCTCAACGTCTCCGCCGCCCTGCGCCACGTGGTCGCCGACCTCCTCGGCTCGGCCGGGGTGCTGGTCGCGGCGCTGATCATCCTGACCACCGGCTGGGAGTACGCCGACCCCGTGGTCAGCGTCGCGATCGGCGTCCTGATCCTCGCCAGCTCGTGGGCGATCCTGCGCGACTCGGTCCAGATCCTGCTCGAGGGCTCGCCTCCGGGAACCGACGTGCAGGAGGTCGGCCGGGCGATGGCCGCGGTCCCGGGCGTCAACCAGGTCCACGACCTGCACGTGTGGACGATCACCTCCGGCTTCCCGGCGCTGGCGGCGCACGTGCTGGTCGACCGCGACACCGACTGCCACGCCACCCGTCGCGAGCTGGAGACGCTCCTGCGTGAGCGCTTCGGCCTCGACCACACCACCCTGCAGGTCGATCACGAGGGCGGCGAGCTGTTGCAGATCGACGTCAATCCCGGCGGCGGTCGCGTTTGAACCGCGGCTCTACGGCAGCCCGGCGGAGAAGCTGAGCGAGTAGACCGCGATCCCGGGGCTCGCCTCGAGGCGCAGCAGGTGGCGCTCGTGGCGGGGGTGGACGGCGAGGTCGTAGAGCCCCGGGGCGGCCACCTCGATCGTCCGGGCGGCCCCGGCGTCGAGCGCGACGCGGAGCTCGCCCTCGCCGTCGACGGAGGCGTGCGCGCCGCCGGCGGCGTACTCGCGCTCGAGCGCGTCCCCGTCCTCCGCCGCCCGCCACGGGTCGGAGACCGAGCCGCCCGGCAGCAGCTCGTCGCTCGGCGGGGCGACGAGCGCTCCCGGCGCGTCGGTCGGCCGCCGCGGGGGCAGCGGCGCCGGTGGCTGGAAGCCCGGCGTCGATGCGCCACCAGCGCTTCGGCGATCGCGCGCTCGGTCGCCTCGTACTCGCCCTCGCCGAAGTGAAACCAGCGCAGCGCGCCGCCCTGGCCCCAGAGGAAGAGCGACGGCCAGCCCTCGCAGCCGTAGTCGTGCCAGACCGCATAGGCGGAGTCGTCGGCGACCGGGTAGCGGACTCCCAGCCGCCCGATCGCCCCGGCGAGCTTCTCGCGATCGCCGCTGAAGCCGAAGCGGGGGGAGTGGATGCCCAGGGTCGCCAGGCCGGCCTCGCGATAGCGCTGGTCCCAGGCGACGACGTAGGGGAGCGCGCGGACGCTGTTGAGCTGGGCGAAGTCGAAGAAGTGGACCAGCAGCGGGCCGGCGGCGGTGAGCTCGGCGATCACCGGGTCACGCTCTGGAGGCACGCGGGCGCCCTCCGGGCGCAGCCAGCGCACCCGGGGCGGGAGCACGGGGGCGGCGATGTCGTCGCGGTGCGGGCGCATCGAGGCGCGGATCGTATTCCCGCGGCCACGCCCCGAACCGACCACGAGCGCCCGTTATGCTGATCGCTCCTGGATCGAGCCTTGCGAAAGGGGAGCAACCCGTGAACGACCGGACCTGGGAGCGAATCGAGCGCAGCCGCGAGCGGTGGGACGTCCTCCGCCATCCCTTCTACAAGCGCTGGTCCGCCGGCGAGCTCACGCGCCCAGGAGCTGGCCCGCTACTCGGGGCAGTACCGCCACGCCGTCGAGGCGATCGCGACGATCTCGCGCCGACGCCGCCGAGGCGCTCCCCGAGCGCCCCGAGCTGCGCCGCCACGCCGCCGAGGAGCTCGGCCACGTGCGCCTCTGGGACGGCTTCGTCGAGGCCGCCGGCGGCGACGCCACCGACGCGCCGACGAGCGAGACCGAGGAATGCGTGCGCGCCTGGACCGCGGACGGCGCGCCGGCTGAGCGGCTGGTCCGTCTGTACGCGATCGAGAGCGGTCAGCCGCAGATCTCGCGCACCAAGCGCGAGGGCCTGCTCGATCGCTACGGGTTCGCCGACGACGCGGGGACCGCGTACTTCCGGGTCCACGAGACCCGCGACGTCGAGCACGCCGCCGAGGTCCGCGAGCTGATCGAGGAGGTCGGAGCCGACGCCGACCCCGACGTCCTGGTCGGCGCGGCGGAGTCGGCGTTCCGGGCCAACTGGCGCCTGCTGGACGGGGTCTAAGCTCCGGCCATGCGCCGGGGCGACCGGCTGATCGGGATCGTCCTCGGCCTCGCCCTGGGCCTGGCGATCGTCGCCGTGTTCGTGTTCGTGTTCAGCGAGGACACGGTCGACGCTCCCTCGATCGACGACCGGGCCCCGGCCGAGCAGCCCGCCGACCGCTAGGCGCCGCGGCCTCGCCGGTCGCTTCACGCTTGCGCTTAGGGGCCGCCCCCTAAGATGCCGCGCGATGCAAGGATCACGAGCGCTGATCGCGGTCGCGGCGCTGGTCGTCGTCGTCGCCCTGTTCTTCGTCCTCCGCGACGACGGCGGCGACGAGACCACGACCACGGCGGGCGGCAACACCTCCGCGCAGACGACGACCGGGGCCGAGACGACGACCGGGGCAGGCGACGAGGGCGGTGGCGGCGGACCGGGCCAGGGCGGCGGCCGGGCGGCGGCGGTGCCGGAGACGGCGGTGGCGGCGGTGGCGAGGAGGTCGCGACGATCGTCGTCGAGGACGGCGAGCCGGTCGGCGGAGTCCAGGAGCTGAGCTTCACCGAGGGTGAGGCGATCCGCTTTGCGGTCGAGTCGGACGTCTCCGACGAGGTCCACCTGCACGGCTACGACGTCGCGATGGAGGTCGCGGCTGGGGGAACGGTCGAGTTCGACGTCCCGGCCACGGCCGCGGGCGTGTTCGAGGTCGAGCTCGAGCACCGGGTTGTCCCGATCGCCGAGATCACCGTCAACCCCGCCTGAGCCGCGGCGATGTCGCTGGCGCCGCTCGAGGTAGTCGGCCACGCGCTGGTCGGTCGCCAGGACCTGCCGATCCCGGAGTGGCTGTTCGCCTGGGGCGCCTCGCTCGTGCTCATCGTCTCGTTCGTCGCTCTCACCGTCGCCTGGCACAGCAGCCGCTTCGAGCGGACCCGCTGGCGGGCGCTGCGGCCGGTGGTCTCGAAGGCGCTGCTCAACCCGCTGGTCGAGGTCCTCTGCGGCGCCCTCGGTGTCTCCCTGCTCGCGCTCACCGTGTGGGCGGGGCTGAACGGGACCGAGGCTCCGGACCGAAACTTCTCGGTCACCTTCGTCTTCGTGACCGCCTGGCTCGGCCTCGTCGTCCTCAGCGTGTGCTTCGGCGACGTCTTTCGCGCCTTCAACCCCTGGCGGGCGATTGCCCGCGTGGTCGGCGGCGGCTTCAAGCTGGTCGCCGGCCAGTCCGCCCCGCCGCCGCTGGCCTACCCCGAGCGCTGGGGGCGGTGGCCGGCCGCCGTCGGCCTGGTGGCCTTCGTCTGGCTCGAGCTCGTCTACGGCCAGGGGGGGTTTCAGACGGTCGGCCTGACGCCGCACACCGTCGCGGTCGCGACCCTGGTCTACAGCGCCTACACGTTCGTCGCCATGACGCTCTTCGGGAGCGAGAAGTGGCTCGAGCGTGGCGAGACCTTCTCGGTCTACTTCCACATGTTCTCGACGCTGGCGCCGTTCGAGGTCCGCGACCGCCGGCTCGGGGTCCGCAGGGCCCTCTCGGCCGCCACCAGGTGGGTCGCCGAGTCGCCGGGCTCGGTCGCCATCGTCCTGTTCACGATCGGGGCGACAACCTTCGACGGTGCCGCCGAGGGGACCCTGACCGAGCCCATCTCCACGGTCGAGGGCTGGTTCGGCGACCTCGGGCTCGGGCCGCTGGCGGCGCTCCGGGTCACCAACTCGATCTTCCTCGCGCTCTGCCTCGCCTTCGTCGCCGGCCTGTTCTGGGCCGGGATCTACGGCATGCACACGGTCCGCACCGAGCACGACACGCGCGGCCTCGGGCGGCTGTTCGCCCATGCGTTCATCCCAATCGCGCTCGCGTACCTGGTCGCCCACTACTTCAGCCTCGTCGTCTTCCAGGAGCAGGCCCAGTTCACGTACCTGCTCTCCGACCCGCTCGGCGATGGATCGAACATCTTCGGCACCGCGGGCAGCGGAATCGACTACTCGGCGATCAGCGCCAACGCGATCTGGTACGTACAGGTCGGCGCGCTGATCGTGGGCCACGTGACCGCGCTGGTGCTCGGCCACGACCGGGCGCTGAAGGTCTACAGCGACCCGCGCGTCGCCGCCCGCTCCCAGTACTGGATGCTGGCCCTGATGGTCGGCTTCACCTCGCTGGGGCTGTTCCTGCTCTCGCAGTCCAACGCCTGAGCCCGCCGCTCCGGGTCTCAGCCCAATGCCGCGCGTCGCCAGGGACCCGGGATGCCCGCGGCCGACCGCGACCGCACGCGCACCGCTTGCGCGGCCCCTGGGAAGGCGCCGAGTGAGATCGACGCCCGCCGCCGCTTCGTCGCGATCCGCTTCCAGCGTCCGTCGACGTGGGCCTCGACGTCGTATCGGCCGCCTTCCGGGAGGATCTCGAGCCGCTTGCGGCCCACCTCGACGCGCGGGCGCGCCGGGCGCGCGACCCGGGTGAGGCGCTTGCGGTCGAACGCCCTGCGCAGGAACCGCCCCCGCGAGTCCTCGGGCGCGAACAGCCCGAACAGGCCCATCACCGTCGGTGCGACGTCTACGTTCACGGGGTTCGAGGCCGGGCCCTCTCCGGTGACCGTCCGGGTACGCACCAGCTTGCTGCCGCCGGTTACCGCGAGGAAGTTGTCGGCAGTCTGCGGAGCGCCATGGTTGCCGGGAAACGGGTTGGCCCCCGGCGACGGCTCGCCGAACCCGACCCCCGGTTGCGCGACCGCGAACAGGTCCCCTGAGCGCGGTCCGAGCGAGTGCCATTCGGGGTGCGCGCTCTCGACGGTGTGCCTCTTGCCACCGTCGAGCGGGTTGGGCTCGCGATAGAGGACCTCGGCGACGCCGGGCTGCGCGAGGGCGACCGCGCGCATGCGCGCGAGCAGCTCGAACCGTCCCGGGCTCGCGCGGTCGGCCAGGTAGACGAAGTCGATCGAGCCCCGATCGTTGAGGGCGACGAACTCGCTCTCGGGCACGCCTGCGGCGGCGAGAGCCTGCGTGAGGCTGACCTTGGAGGAGGTCGTGTCCATCGAGTGATCGGAAACGAGGATCAGCACCGTGCGCTTCCACTCCCCGCGGGCCCGCAGCGTCTGGACCAGGCGCTCCACCTCGGCGTCGGCCTCGCCGATGGCCGCGTCGTAGCCGGTGCCGGTGCCGGTGGCGTGGCCGGCGGTGTCGATCTGGTGGAGGTTGACGAAGGTGAAGTCGGGGCGCTCGGGGCCGCCCGCGGCGGGCACGCCGCTGTCGATCGTCGCCAGGACGCGGTCCATCACGGTCGCGTCGTCGAGTGCGTAACCGGTCACCGGGGCGGTGGGGACCGGCTCGCAGTAGGCGTCGTCGTCGGGGCCGGTGGCGCACGGGGCCCAGAGGTAGTCGGCGTCCGGGCGTCCCGGGTGGAGGTTCTGCCCGGCGAAGATCCGGCCGAGCTTCGGCTTGCCGAAGACCCCGGCGGTGGAGAGCCGGTCGGGGTTGCCCTGGCGCCCGATCGCCTCGTACACGAGCTCCGCCCTTGGGCAGGTGCGGCTCTCGCCGCTGGTCTCGTTCGGGAGCGCGGTTTCGTCGAGCGGTCCGGTGGCCACGCAGCTGTCGGGGCCTTCGAGCGGCGCGTAGAGCGCGAACGCGTTCGCCGGGATCCCGGAGCGGCTCGGATACGCGCCAGACATCATCGCGATGTGATTCGGGTTGGTCTCGGCCGGGATCACGGAGGTCGAGTCGGGGAAGTAGGTCCCGCCGCCGCCCGATCCCCCCAACAAGGAGGAGATGAACGGCGTCCGGCCCGCCTCGATCCGGTCGCCGTCGAGACCGTCGAGGACGACCACGTAGACAATCGGTCGCTGGCGCCCGTCCGCCGGGCCAGCGAGGGTCAGGGCCAGCGCGACGGCGCCGAGGCAGATGGCGAGGCGTCTGAGCATCCGGGCGATCCTATGCGAGCGGTGCCGGGTGAGCGGCTCAGACGCCGGCGATCTTGGTCGTTCCATAGATCGCCGCGAATCCGGCGACGGTGAGCGCCACCCGTGACCACGAGGCGTGCTCGCCGTGGGCCTCGGGGAGGAGGTCGGTGCCGCCCATGTAGAGGAAGAAGCCCGCGTAGACGGCGAGCAGCTCCCCCAGCGCGAACTCCGAGATCGTGATCGCGCTGCCGACGATCGCGCCGAACAGTGGCGCGACGGCGTCCACGGTGAGCCAGCGCTTCGCCCGCCGGCGATCGTCGGACTGGCTGAGGACGAAGGCCACCGTGTTCAGGCCGTCCGCGAAGTCGTGGCTGATCACGGCGATGAACACGAGCACTCCGGTGGCGGTGTCGAGGCCGAAGGCAAGCCCGATCCCGAGCCCGTCGATGAAGCTGTGGGCCGACAGGCCGAGGGCCCCCAGCGCCCCCACCTGGCCGTGCGCACGGGCCTGCTCGGGGTCGTCGCGATGGTGCAGTACCAGCACCCGCTCGGCGAGGAAGAAGGCGATGAACCCCGCCCCGACCAGGAGCCCGACCCGTTGCGGGTCGTCGACCGCCTCGATGCTCTCGGGCAGCACGTCGAAGAGCGCCACCGCGACCACGACGCCTCCGGTGAGCGCCATCAGCGTCGGTAGCGAGTGCGCCAGGCGCAGCGCCAGCGCGCCCCCCGCAAAGGTCGCGGCGACCGTGGCGAGGGCGAACGGGATCGCGATCCACTCCATCGAGGCGAGAATGATAATCATTCTCAAACTCGGTATGCTGAGCGGCATGGCGAAGGGCGGCGATCGCGACTGGGCGGAGCTGGCGCTCGACGCGCTGTCGAGCGAAGGTCGGCGGCCGGGGGGCGCTCGTCGCGCCGTGGTCGAGCTGCTGGCGCGGCAGGATTGCTGCCTCAGCGCCCGGGAGATCGCCGACGCGATCCGGAGCGGGGGCCGGCCGGTCGGCACGGCGAGCGTCTACCGGGCGGTCGACGGCCTGCTCGCGCGCGGCCTGGTCCAGCGGGTCGAGGTCGGCGACGGCGGCGCGCGCTACGAGCCGGTCGTCCCCGGCGGAGCTCACCACCATCACGCCGTCTGCGATCGCTGCGGGCGGCTGACGCCGTTCTCGGACTCGGCGCTCGAGCGGACGATCGACCGCCTCGCCGATCGGCTCGGCCACCGAGTCGGCGCTCACGAGGTCCTGATCCGCGGCGAATGCTCGCGCTGCTCGGCCGCCTGACCGGCCGGCGACCGCGGGCGCGATAATGTGCGGGTGCTGCCGATCGCCCACGCGGGCCATTGGGCCTTATGGATCCTTTACGCCGTGCCGATTATCGTGGTCCTCGCCTCGATCGTCACCTCGATGCGGCGTGAGCGGCG
>CAVTCA010000020.1:0-116091 GCA_963733075.1 uncultured Solirubrobacterales bacterium
GCCGCGAGAGGTCGGCGTGCTCGGCGCAGCGGCCGTAGAAGTCGGCGCGGATCGCGAGCACGACGACCAGGCGCTCGTCCGGATCGCCGGCACCGTCGACCAGCGCGTCGAAGAACGCCTCCCGCTCGGCGGCGTCGCGGCAGGCGGTGAACACCTCCTCGAACTGGTCGATCGCGAGCACGAGTCGCTCGCCCGCGGGCAGTCGCTCGAGTGCGTCGGCGACCCAGGGCGCGGCGTCCTCGGGGCCCGTCTCGGGGACCGCCCGAGCGAGGGTTCGAGACAGCTCTGCGAGCGGGCGGTCGCCAGGGCGCATCACCGCCTGGCGCCAGCGCTCGGAGCCGGGACGATGCCGCCGGCGAGCGCCGGCAGGAGCCCGGCGCGCACCGCCGAGGACTTGCCGCTGCCCGAGGGGCCGACGACGCCCAGCGTCGAGCCGATCAGGCGGGCGACGAGCTCGGCGACGAGGCGCTCGCGGCCGAAGAAGTACTCGGCGTGCGCGGCGTCGAAAGGCGCCAGGCCGCGAAACGGGCAGATCTCGGGATCCGAGCGGACGGGCGGCTCATCGCCCGCGTAAAGCCTCGTCCTCTCCCTGGCGATCTGCAGATCGACCAGCCGCCGGCGATTGCCGCCTGCGCGGCGTGCAGGTCGGCCGTTCGTCGACGGCGCTGTCCGCGCTGGCAGCGAGGCGCTCGGCGACCTACGCTCGAGCCCATTCGCCGGCCGCCCGGTGGACGCGGAGCGGCACGCCCTCGCTTTGCGCGGAGGACCGTCCCCAGCGGCATGACGGCGCCCTCGGGAGGGGCGTAGAGCGCAGCGATCTCCGCGATCGCGTCCTCGTTCAGAGGGTCGAGCCGCAGGCGCTCGGCGGCGCCGGTTTCGAGCAGGCCCGCGAAGGCGGGCAGGCCGTGCTCGTCGTGATGGAGCACGCAGACCGTCAGCCGCCGGCGGTCGGACCCGCGCCGCGACCCCGGCCGCCGCCTCGAGGACTGCCGGCGGCGCGTCGTCGGCGTAGTCGACGACCAGGAGCGTCGGCCGGCGACCCTGACCGGCCCGGGCGACGGTCGCCAGCGCGGCCTCGGTGACCTGCCCGCCGCGCGCGTACAGCACCTCCGCTCCGACGGCCTGAGCCTCGCCGGCGGGTTCCGCGGCGAGCCGGGTCTTGCCGATCCCGGCGCGACCCGAGACGAGCGCGCAGACGACCTGTCCGGCGAGCGCGTCCTCCCAGCGCCGGCGCAGCCAGCTCAACTCGCGGTCGCGCCCGGCGAGCAGGGGCGAGCCGCCCTCGAGCTGTGCGGGCGAGCTCCGCGATGGCGGCGGCGCGTCGAGGCTTCGGTCCTGGGCCAGCACCGCCGCCTGGACGGCGCTGCAGCTCCGGCCCGGGCTCGACGCCGATCTGCTCGATGAGCGTCTCGCGGGCGCGGCGGTAGGCGTCCAGCGCCTCGGACTGCCGGCCGGCGCGATAGAGGGCGAGCATTCGCTGAGCGTGGAGGCGCTCGCGCAGCGGCTCCGCTGCGACCAGCTCCTCCAGACGGGGGATCACCTCGTCGTGGTGTCCGGCCGCGAGCTCGGCGTCGATCGCAAGCTCGATCGCCCGCAGGTGAAGCTCCTCGAGCCGGCCGATCTCCGGGGCCGCGAACGGCTCGGCGGCGACGTCGGCTAGCGGCGCTCCACGCCAGAGTTCGAGCGCGGCGCCGGCGGCGCCGTTCACGCCGGCGGGGCCCGCGGGCTCGCTCGCGGCTTCCTCGACCAGGCGCTCGAAGCGGGCCGCGTCGACCGCGTCGTCCGGGATTGGGAGTCGTAGCCGCGGCCGTGGGTGACGATGCTCGCCCCGGCACCGCCGGCGCCGAGCGCCTTGCGCAGCTGCGAGACGTACAGCTGGACGTTCTTGGCGGCGCTCGCCGGCGGATCGTCCCCCCAGAGGCCGTCGATCAGCTCATCCGCGCTCACCGTCCGGTTGGCCCGCAGCGCGAGCATCGCGAGGACCGCTCGCTGCTTGCTGCCCCGGAGCGGGAGAGGCAGGCCGTCTGCGGCGCGTCGACGCGGCCAAGAACGTGAAATCTGGATAGCCAGTCTCCGCCCTCCTTCGGCGACCGTGCATCCAGGCCTTGGTCTCTCGTCGAGACTCGCGGCAATGGGCGCGGGGGGAGTCTCGGGCCGCTCTGCCCTTCGCGCCCACCACCGCGGCCGAGAGCCGGCCTGCGCTCAGCTCGCCAGCGGAGACGGCGTGACCGTGCTGCGCCTGCGCGCCGTCAGCAGCGCGGCACCGGCGAAGCGAGGCGAGCGCCAGCGCGGCGCCGGCACCCATGAGAGCGCTGATCCAGTCGAACCCGTCGTCCGAGCTGCTCGGGGAGCTCGAGACGAACGTCGTGTCGGCGGGCCCCGTGATCGCGTTCAGCGACGAGTAGCGGGAAGCGTCGCTCGAGCCGCTCGAGCCGCTCAAGCCGACCGGCTGACTCTCGGACGAGCCGACGATCGCGTTCAGCGACGAGTAGCGGGAAGCGTCGCTCGAGCCGCTCGAGCCGCTCAAGCCGACCGGCTGACTCTCGGACGAGTAACCCGGGCCGCCGCCGGACTGGCTCGGCTCATCCGAGCCGCCGGTGGTCGCGTTGACCGAGTACGGGCCGCTGTCGACCGGCACGGCGCTCGCGGTCGACGGGATCACGAGGGCGCAGACGCCGATGGCCAGGGCCAGGGCGCGACGCCGCCGCTGCCGGCTCCGTCGGGACATAGTGATGATGGTGTGAGCCCTCATTCTTGGGCCTCCCTTGTGGTCATGGCCCCGGATTTTGCTTTCCGCTGGGCGGGCTCCGGTGCCGTTGGTCGGCCCGGAGACTCCGAGAGGGCGGTATACGCTCGGTCTATTCGTCACGACGACCGAGACTCTCGGCTCAGACGGCGGTCTCATCCCGGTCGCATGGGCGCACTTCTCCGCATGGGCAAGCCGAAAGCCTGCGGTCTACGAAACCGAAGGTCACAGGTTCGAATCCTGTCGGGCCCGCTTCGCATCCCCTCTAATAAGCCGTACGCCCGGCTGTTCCACGGTCCGTCTCGGGATCGGTTTGGCCGGCTGGACCCTTGCTCGCGGGCCTTGCGTGGTGTATGCACATCAGATGCGACGGAAAGCCGTTCTCAGCGGCACGGCGTTCACAGCCGCGGCGCTGATTGCCGCTCTCGCGGCTTGGGTGCCGCCAGGCGTGGGTTCAGCGCCCGAAACGGCCGGTGCGGCGGGCGTGAAGCAGCTGCAGGGCTATTGGCGCAGTGTGGGCTACGGACTGTTGCTCGAGTTCGATGGCAACACCCTGCGGATCCTCCAGACGACGGCGATCAGTTGCGCGCCCGCCGCGGTGGCGACGCGCGTGCCCCGATTCGGCAGTCGCAACCGCGCCGTCTACGTTGTCGATCCGAGTCGGTCGCTGCCCTTCTTCGCCGCTGATTCGGACAAGCTGGTCATCGCCCCGGGGCGTGCGCCGTCGAAGCGAAGGCTGCAGGTTCCCAGCGCCACTTCCGACATCGGGATCGAGCGCATCGGCGATCCGCCCAATACGTGCGCGAAGCGGGATCGCCATGGGCCACGACGCAGCTTCGACATCTTCTGGCGCACGTACGCCGAGAACTACCCCTTCTTCGACTTGCACGACGTCGACTGGAACGCAGAGCGCGCCCGCGTCCGTGGTGAGCTCGATGCGGACACCGGGCGCCGGCGCCTGTTCTCGCTGCTGCGCTCGGCGATCAGACCCCTCGGGGACGCGCATACGTTTCTCTGGGTCCCTGGGCTCGCGGGAGCTTTTTACCTCGGCGAGCGACCCGACCCGCAGCCCATCTACCCAAAGGACTTTCAGCGCGCCCGAGAGATCACCGCCGGCTATCTGACGACGCCGCTGCGCTCGTTTGCGCAAGCCAAGGTTTCCTTTGCGCGTCTGCCGGATTCGGTCGGCTACCTGCAGATCAGGAGCTTTCAGGGCTACTCAAAGCGCCCCGGCATCAACGCGCAGCGTCGCGCGCTGGACCAGGCCCTCGACGCCGCGCTCAGCAGACCGCTCGAGGGTCTCGTAATCGACCTGCGGCGAAACGGCGGTGGCTCCGACGTCCCGGCCATCGACATCGCCTCGCGCTTGACCGACAGGCGCTATCTCGCCTACTCGAAGCTGGCGCGGGATCCTCAAGATCCGAGCGGGTTCACCGAGTCGCAGCGCGTCCTCGTCGAGCCCAGCGACGATTCGCCTTTTACCGGGCCGGTCGCGTTGCTGACCAGCCGCTACAGCCACAGCGCCGCCGAGTGCTTCGCCCAGGCGCTGATCCCCCGCGATCCCGAGGTAGCTCGGATCGGCGAGAGCACCCAAGGCATTTTCTCAGACGTGCTCATTCGTTCACTGCCGAACGGCCTTCTCTTCGGTCTGCCGAATGAGATCTACGTCACCGCGGGCCGAACCTACGATGGGACCGGCATTCCACCGACGATCGACACCGGGCTCGTGTTCGACCGCGCCAACCTAGAGGCCGGTCGCGATCCCGAGCTCGAGCAGGCGCTTGCGCTGTTCCGTTAAGCCGATGCCCGAGTCCAAGTGCCGCCGGCGATAGCTCAGCGCAAGCAATGTGCCCGCTTGCTGCGCGAGGATTGGCGGAGGCCGGCCGTTGCCCGGCGAGGCCCTCGGTCGCGAACGTGTGGCGAAGCTGGTAGGGGCCGCGCCGCCTAGGACCCGCACCTGCCCGGTGCCTGCGCTCGTGGCTGTCCGGGCGCTTCGAAGGCCTCCGCTTCGCATGGAAAGCGGCACGGATCGTCAGGCGCTCCCGCTCCTCGCCCCAAGCGAGAGCGACCAGCTTGGCCCGCCCGGCCGCTCCTCCTCATCCAAGCGGGACCCCTCCTCGCCGTGTGCGAACGGCCCTGCATCGATTGCCGAGCGAGGGTCAAGCGGCGATCGGCTCGACCGGCCCCGCCCGCCGTAGGGCACCGGGCGGTGATCCAACGACGCGCTTGAACGCGCGCGCGAACGCGGCCTCGGAGCGGTAGCCGAAGCGGTCGGCCAGCTCGGCCACAGTGGCGCCGTCGTCGCGTAGGGCGCCGGCCGCGAGGTGCATGCGCCAGCGGGTGACGTAGCTCATCACCGGCTCGCCGACCAGCCCCGTGAACCGGGCGGAGAAGGCCGAGCGCGACATCGGGATCTGATCGGCGAGCGAGGCCACGGTCCAGTCGCGGCCGGGGTGGCGGTGGATGAGCGAGATCGCGCGGCCGATCTGCGGGTCGCGCAGCGCGCCGAGCCAGCCGCGGTGGGCAGCCGGATCGCTTTCGAGCCACGCGCGCAGTGCCTGTACCACGAGCACGTCAGAGAGCCGGGTGATCATTGTCTCACCGCCGGGGCGCAGGCCCTCGGCTTCGATCGCCATCAGGCGCAGGGTGCTGCGCAGCCACTCGAGCTGGGCCGAGCTGGTGCTCGCGTCCACGCGGATGATCCGGGGCAGCAGGGCCAGCAGGCTGGGGGCGGCGGGGTGCTCGAAGCGCACCGCGCCGCAGACCATATCGATCCGCTCGCCGCCGCCCCCGTGGCGCAGCACCTCGTAGCGCTTGCTGAGCAGCTCGCGGTCGAGCTCGAAGATGCTCGGGGTCGGAGCGTCGGGCTCGCTGCGCAGCAGGTGGCCCTCGCCGTGGGGGACGAGCGCCAGCTCGCCGGCGGCGAGGAGCTGCGGCTCGGCGTCGGATGCCTCGAGCCAACAGCTGCCCGAGGTGATCACGTGAAACCACAGATAGCCCTCGAACGGCGGCAGCTCGACCCCGAACGGCACCGTGAACTCAGAGCGGCAGTAGAAGGCGCCGCGGAGCTCGAGCAGGTGTAGCGCTTCCCCGAGGGGGTCGTCGGCCGAGGGCCAGGGATCGGGAAGGGTCGCCACGCCGTTTGAGTATGGCGCCTCCACGATCGCCGTCCCACCCGCAGAGACGAACAAGCATGAACTAAGGCGCTTGAGTCATAGACAGTCTGACGCGAACCCCCGATCCTGGACGCACTGCAAATCAACGTCAAAGGAGGACCAGATGATCACCGTGATGGGAGCCACCGGCAACACCGGTCGCAAGATCACCGAGCTGCTGCTCGAAACGGGCGAGGAGGTGCGCGCGCTCGGGCGCTCGCCGGAGAAGCTCGGCGAGCTCGAGGCGCTGGGCGCGAAGACGCTTGCCGGCGATGTCCGCGACGCCGACTACCTGGCAAGCACCTTCGATGGCGCCGCCGCCGTCTACACGCTGACCACGTTCGACCCGACCCTGTCTGACTATCACGCCGACCAGGACAGGCGCGGCGAGGCGATCGCTTCGGCGATCCGAGAGAGCGGTGTCCGCCACGTAGTCGCGCTGAGCGCGATCGGTGGCGAGCTGGCGAGTGGCAACGGCTTCATCGCTAGCCTGCACCGGCAGGAGCAGCGGCTGCGGGCGCTCGACGGCGTCAACCTCATGATCCTGCGCCCCGGCGCCTTCTTCGAGGACTTCTACGCGGCGCTGGAGACGATCCGCCACGAGGGCATGGTCGCGGACTCCGTCGCGCCCGAAGCGAAGGTGCCGATGATCGCCACCGCCGACATCGCCGCGGTCGCCGCCGGGGCGTTGCGCGAGCGGAACTGGAGCGGCGCCGTGATCCGCGAGCTGCTCGGCCCGCGCGAGCTCACCTACACCGAGGTTGCGGCGGCGATCGGCGAGGCAATCGGGCAGCCGGATCTCCAATACGTCCAGCTGCCCGACGAAGAGCTGGTGGCGATCCTCACCGAGGCCGCCGGGTTCTCGCCCGACTTCGCCGCCGTGTTCGTCGAGTTCAACCAGGCGCTGAGCGAAGGACGGCTGCACTCGCTCGAGGGTCGCAACCAGAGCAACACGACCCCGACCGAGTTCGAGGAGTTCGCCGCTGAGCTAGCACACGCCTACGCGGCGACGGCGTAACGCTATCCGGAGTTCGTCAACGAGAGGTTGATCCGCGTCGTGAAGTAGCTTTGTTTCGCCGCCGCCGGGCGGGGAGACGCCGGGCGTAACGAGAGAGGATTCGATGTTCCCCACATTGATGGGCTATTTGGACCCGGGCACCGGGAGCGTCATCCTGCAGGCGATTCTCGGCGGAGTCGCCGCCTTGGCGGTGACCGCGAAGCTGTGGTGGGGGCGCGTCACCTCGATCTTCCGCCGCGGCTCGCGAAGCGACGCGCAGGCCGAGCCCGAGCGATCGGGGCCGGGGAGCGCGCAGGGCTAGGGAAAGCGCCTCGGGCCGCAGCCGGCTCGGCGCACCGCGTGTCCGACCCGACGAGCACAGACGCAAGCTGGATCGGCGGCTCGTTTCGCGACTACGACAGTCGCGTGTTCGCCGCCGGCGACGAGATCCTTCGCAGCCTGAGCCCCGACGCGCTCGCCGAGTACGAGGCGCTCGCGGCCACCCGCTTCTTCGCCGAAGCGCAGGAGGCGGGCGCCGTCGTCAGGACCGAGCTGGTCAGCGACCTCGTCCCGCCGCCGGAGTGCCGGCCGACCGCCGGTTTCGCCGCCGTCCTTCGTCACGAGCGGGTCCCGTTTCTGTCGTGGCCGTTCGAGTGGCCGTTCTCGATGCTCCGCGACGCCGCGCTGCTGACCCTCGAGCTGATGGCGGGCGCGCTCGAAGAAGGGCTGATCCTCAAGGACGCCACGCCCTACAACGTCCAGTGGCACGGTGCCGCGCCGGTGTTCATCGACATCGGCTCGTTCGAGCGCTTGCCCGAGGGCGAGCCGTGGTTCGGCTACCGCCAGTTCTGCATGCAGTTCCTCTATCCGCTGATGCTCCAGAGCTATCGCGGGGTCCCCTACCGGCCGTTGCTACGAGGCGAGCTCGACGGGATCAGCCCGGAGCAGATGCGCAACCTGATCTCGCTGCGCGACCGTTTTCGCCGGGGGGTGCTCACCAACGTCGTCCTGCACGCCCGACTCGAGCGTCGCCACTCGCAGCGCAGCGCGACGACCGCCCGCGCGGAGCTCAAGCGCGCGGGCTTCAAACCCGAGCTGATCAAGGCCAACGTCGACCGCCTGGCGCGGCTCGTGCGCAGGCTCGACTGGAAGCCGGGGGAATCGGAGTGGTCGGAGTACCGCGAGATCTCGACCTACGATGAGGCCGAGCTGCGCGCCAAGGAGCGCTTCGTCGAGTCGGCGGTCGGCGACGCAGCGCCGCGGCTCGTCTGGGACCTCGGCTGCAACGACGGGCGCTTCAGCCGCATGGCCGCCGGCGCCGGCGCGTACGTGGTCGCCATCGACGCCGACGAGGTGGCCGTTGACCGCCTCTACCGCGAGCTCCGAGGCGAGGCTGCCAAGCGCATCCTCCCGCTCGCGCAGGACCTCGTCGACTCCTCCCCAAACATGGGCTGGCGTGGGACCGAGCGCGAGCGCCTCGAGCAGCGCGGGCGCCCGGACCTCGTACTTGCCCTCGCGCTCGTCCACCACCTCGCGATCGGCGCCAACGTCCCGCTCGCCGCGATCGTCGATTGGCTCGCCGACCTCGGCGCGGCAGTCGTGATCGAGTTTCCGACCCGCGAGGACCCGATGGTCGCCCGCCTGCTCGCCCGCAAGCGCGAGCACGCCCACCCCGACTACGGGCTCGAGAGCTTCGAGGGCCTGCTCCAGCGCCGCTTCGCCGTGGCCCGGCGCGAGCGTCTCGGCAGCCGGGTGCTGTTCGAGGCCCGCCCCCTGTGAACGCCACCTGGTGGCGCCCGGTGCTGACCGTGGCGCTGTTCTCGGCGCTCCCGTTCGCGGTCTTTCTCAACTCGAATCGCGCCAACCTCGACCCGGAGGCCGCCCTCGGCCTCTACGCGCTCTTCTTGCTGGTCCCCGGGATCGCGGCGGTGCTGGTCGCCGACCGCCGCGGCGGACCGGCTGCCCGTGAGCGCGCCGCGGTGATCTTCGCCGCGCTCTCGTTCGTCCTCTTTCAGTTCCAGATCGCGCGCTCGTTGGCGGAGGTCGTGGGCCTCGAATCCGACGCGGTCGCGGGCCTGATCTGGCTGGCGCTGTTCGCCGCGGCGCTCGTGCTCGCGATCCGGATCTCCCGGCATCCCCTGAGTTGGAACTACGCCGCTGTAGCCGGGGCCCTGCTGTTGGCGCTGCCGGTGGTTCAGTACGCGACCTTCAGGGCGACGACGCCGGCTGCCGATCTCAGCGCCGCCGCCCCGCGGGTCGGCGACCTGCCCCCGCCCGAGCGTCCCCCCGACGTCTACTTCTTTCTCCTCGACGGCTACGGGCGCGCGGACCAGCTCGAGCGCACGATCGGCTTCGACAACCGCGCCTTTCTCGACGCCCTGACCCGGCGCGGCTTCCGGGTTCACGATGAGGCGACGGCCGCCTACCCGGTGACCTTCCTGTCGCTCGCCTCGACCCTGTCGATGGGCTATCCGGCCGAGCCCGGGGAGCTCGACGACCACACCCCTTTCTTCGATGCCATCGGCGGCCAGAACGAGGTCGTCGAAGCCTTCAGCCGCCTCGGCTACCAGTTCGCCTTCGCCAGCGACTACTCGTCCTTCGAGTGCGGCGACCGGGTCGACATCTGCATCCAGCCCGAGGGCGGCCAGCTCGAGGGTGTCGGCGGCGAGCGGGACGTCGCGATCCTCGGGGCGACTCCGCTGATCACGCTGCTGCCGGCGCTCGGCGTTCGCCTCAGCCCGATCCGCGGCTACCTCTCGCCCGAGGACGTGGTGCGCGAGGTCGCGCGCGAGCGCTCGGCTCAGCCGCTGTTATCCCTTGCGCACCTGCTGACCCCACACCCGCCGTACCGCTATCTGGAGGGCTGCGCCCTGCGCGAGGACCTGACGGACCCCGAGATCGACTACTGGGGCGAGGCGTCAGGTGAGGGTGGCGAGCAGTACGGCCAAGCGGTCAAGTGCCTCAACCGCAGCCTCCTGCGCACAATCGACCGGATCGAGGCGCGCGACCCGAACGCGATCATCGTGATCCAGGGCGACCACGGCCCGAAGTTCGGGATCGAGTTTCACCGCCCGCTCAGCGACTGGTCGCAGGAGCAGCTCGACGCCCGCTTCGCGATCCTCAACGCTCAGCGGATGCCGGCCGCCTGCGCCGCGCGCGGCGAGCGCGCGGAACTCGCCGTCAACACCTTCCGGCTCGTCCTCGGCTGCATCGTCGGCAGGCGCCTGCCGCTGCTGTCGGGTCGCGAGCTGATGATCGACCTCGAGGCCGGCGAGGTCGAGGAGATCGAGGTGAGGACCGGGCACACGAGACCCGCGAACGGCTGAGCCCGCCGGCATGCGACCCTTTGGGAACGCGGATGGAGCCGTTAGGACCTCGCTCGGGAGCGTGACCGTCCCGCGGCCACTTCGAGCTATTCACCGACGCCCGCATGTAGCGAGACGCGCACCTCGCGGATCGAGCCGCTCGATCGGCGAGACCGCAGCGTGAGCCGCGGCATCGTCGGCGCGTGCGGCCTGACGGCGCGCCTGCTCTGAGCCTCAGCCGGCGAGGAGCGCCGATGAACTCCGGCTCGTCGCGGAGAGCGGTCGAGGTCTGAGTCCTCCGCCAGGTAGGACCGAACCCTGTCCGACGTTTCGATCGCGAGCCGCAGGTGCTCGAGCGCGTCGGCCTTACGTCCGGCGAGGCTCTCGCAGCAGGCGAGGTTGTAGAGGAGCAGGGGATACTGCGGGTGCCGCGGCCAGGTCCCGAGCCTTGTCGGCCGCTTCGTCGTACCGCCCCTCCTGAGCCGCCCAGCCGGGGCCCAAAGCTCCCAGCCGGTCGGCGTGTAGACCTGCCCCGGCGTGCCCCCCGCCGCGAGAATCGTCGTGCCAGGCTCCTCGGCGAACGCGGTCCGGTTCACGCTCGGACGGGCGAAAACGAACGTGCCGGCCGGCGCATCCACGCGTTCGCCGTCGAACTCGAATCTGGCTCGGCCGCTGTGGACGAAGTAGAGCTCCTCATCCTCGCCCTCCTCGTCGTGCTCGTTGATGATCCTGTCTCCCGCCTCCCGACCCGTCCAAGCGTTGATCCCGAACGACGTGATGCCGAAGTGATGGCGCACCGGACGCCACGGCTCGCGACCGTCGCTGGTCTCGTCGATTTCCTCCAGGCTGGGCGACTGCGTACTCGCTCATCGATACCCCTCCGGGTTATTCGCCGCGGGGCGGCCCGACCGCCTGACCCGAGCTTGTTGTCTTGTCAACGGGCGTCGGCCGCGCGATCGCGATCGCATTTTGACCAATGCGCAGTATCTCGGCTCAGGCGTCAGGCATCGACAAGGCGCGGCGATGATCGGACGAGGGCCGATCCGCCAGGAGGCCGTCGCCCGCTCGGGGTGCTAGCCCTACGGCGACCCGGGCCGAGCCTGGTGCGGGGGCGCGTCCTCGTGCTCGCCGAGCGGCGTAGAGTCCAGGTGACTGGCACGGAGCGAGCAAGGGAGATGTCGATGATCGGTGCCGCAATCGTGGGATTCCTGGCCGGTGTGATTGGCCGCGTGATCATGCCGGGCGATCCGTTCCATGGGATGAGCGGCCCGAAGTCCTGGGGCGTCTCGGTGCTCATTGGCCTCGCCGGGGCCGCGCTCGGCTACCTGATCTTCACCGTCGGGCTCGGCATCGGCGACACCGACGTCTTTGACTTCGGAGGGATCATCGGCGCGATCATCGGCGTTGTGATAGTCCTCGCCATCGCTGCTGCGGTGATGAAGAACCGGGGCGGCCCGACGACGCACCCAGGGCCCACACCTACCTGATCGTGCGCTCCTGATCCCGCGTCCCGGTCGAGCACGAGCTTCACGCGAACGCGGAAGAGCGGTGGGACTGACACACGGGACGTTGCCGATCTAGCTAGTCGTCGGTCGCCCGGGCGTCTGCGGCCGCCTGCTTCCGCGCAGCCTTCCTGGCCTGCTTCTCTTGCCGACGCTCCAGGAGCCTACGTTCACGGTTGAGCTTCGCCATCGTGGTCTTCCGCTTGCTGCCTGAGGCCATACCTCTTCTCCTTAAATCGCCCGGACGTATCGTGGCTGTCGGGGCCGAGATCGAACGAGTGCTCGGCCCCGGGCAGCTCTGCGTGCCCGGCTTGGCCGGTGCTACGCCAGGCGAATGTTGGCGGCGCGGGGCCCCTTGTCGCCGCGCTCGGCGTCGAAGCTGACCTTCGTTCCCTCGGCCAGGGCCTGGCCGTCGGGTACGGCGCTCTGATGGACGAAGAGGTCGGCGGAGCCGTCCTCGGGCGTGATGAAGCCGAAGCCCTTCTCGTCGTTGAACCACTTCACGGTTCCGTTAGTCATGTGAATTCCTCCACGTACGGTGCGGGCGGGCGCGGAGGATGCGGTGAGCGCAACGACTGCGGCGCGGGCACTGTTTACGCCACACTCGAATGTGCGGCTGAACCAGACGGTAGCAGCGCATCAGTCGTTCCGGGGCCCGCTCGTGCTCTGCGCGATAAGGCGCGGTCGCATCCTGCTCCGTCGTGGTCGGAGTTCGCGTTCGCCCGCAGCCCACTCCAGCGCACGGCGACCGGACACCGACATGAGCTCGATCTAGCACGCGACCGCAGCCCGCCTGGCGCGGCTGCTGGACCGTTCGAGGTAGCCGATGCTGAACCGGGCTCGGCCTCCAAGCCCGCTACCGTTCGCCCTGTGAGCAGCCAGCGAGTGCCCGGTGGGGTGGTGCACAAGCTACCCGCAGACCTGCGCAAGGCGCTGATCGCCAACACCACGGCACTCGATGCCTGGAAGGACATCACGCCCTTGGCGCGCAACGAGTTCATCTGCTGGGTCGAGGATGCCAAGCAGGAGAAGACCCGAGAACGCCGCATTCGCCGGACCCAGGAGGAGCTGGAGGAAGGCCAGCGCCGGCCCTGCTGCTGGCCGGGGTGCAAGCACCGCGACCGCACCGGCGCGTAGCGGCGCTGGCGCTCCGGCGTTCCCGCGATGGCCGTCCAATTGCTGGTGCGGAGCCCGTCGACCGCAGTCAGTATTTCTCCACACCTACGCTCGGCGGTTC
This sequence comes from uncultured Solirubrobacterales bacterium, assembly GCA_963733075.1. Lineage (GTDB taxonomy): Bacteria > Actinomycetota > Thermoleophilia > Solirubrobacterales > 70-9 > WHSW01. The sequence goes on from CAVTCA010000020.1 coordinate 12,943, forward strand.
GTAGCCGCGCGCGTCGCCGCGGTCGCCAACGCCGCGGAGGAGCCCCCGATTCGGGATCCTGTCGCCCCGTGTTAGGTTGGCCCCGGATCGCGCCAGCCACAGAGAAGGGATTGCGTATGAGCATGCCGCGCTTCACCACGGGGAGATCGCGTGCTGCCGGCGTCGATGCCCGGCGCCCAGCCGGTTCCGGTGTGAGTGAGGGAGTCAGCAGGCGGGGGTTGCTCGGAGGCGCCGCGGCGGGCGCGGCGGGATACGCGCTGGGCGGCGCCGCCGAAGCTGGCGCGGAGCGATCGCGCCGGGTCGACGTCCTCGTCGTGGGGGCTGGATTCGCGGGACTCGCGGCGGCGCGCCAGCTGAAGAAGGCCGGGCGCTCGGTGGCCGTGCTCGAAGCGCGCGACCGCGTGGGCGGGCGGATCCTCAACCTGCCGATCAACCGCAAGGAGGTGGTCGAGATCGGCGGCCAATGGGTCGGCCCGACGCAGGACCGGGTCCTGAGCCTGATCGACCAGCTCGGGCTCGAGACGTTTCCCACCTACCTCGACGGCCAGAACGTGTACTACCGCTCCGGCCAGCGCCAGACCTATACCGGCACGGTCCCGCCGGCGAGCCCGGCTGCGCTCGTCGAGGTGCTCAACGTGATCGGCGCGCTCGACTCGATGGCACAGGAGGTGCCGCCGGAGGCTCCGTGGGAGGCTCCGCGCGCGGCCGAGTGGGATGCGCAGACGTTCGAGACCTGGAAGCTCGCCAACACGGGCTCGGACGAGGCGCGCGAGCTCGTCGACCTGTCGATCGAGGCCGTCTTTGCCGCCGAGCCAGGAGACCTCTCGCTCCTGGGCGTGCTCTTTTACATTCGGTCCGCCGGTGGCTTCAACCGATTGATCGACACCGCCGGAGGCGCGCAGGAGAGCCGGATAGTCGGAGGCTCGCAGCTGATCGCGATCCGGATGGCGAAGAAGCTCGGCGACCGGGTGGTGCTGAAGGCGCCGGTGCACGAGATCCATCAGGGCAAGGACGGTGTCCGAATGAGCACGTCACGCGGCGAGTGGCGCGCGAAACGTGCGATCGTGGCCGTGCCCCCGACGCTCGCGGGCCGCATCGAGTACTCGCCGAAGCTGCCCGGCTCGCGCGATCAGCTCACGCAACGAGTGCCGATGGGGTCGGTGGTCAAGTGCATGGCCGTCTACGACGAGCCGTTCTGGCGCGCCGACGGGCTCAGCGGGATGGCGACGAGCGACACTGGTCCCGTGAAGCTCACGTACGACAACTCCCCGCCTGACAGCAGGCCCGGCGTGCTGCTCGGCTTCATCGAGGGCCAAGCGGCTCGCGAGCTCACTCAGGTCTCGAAAGCGCAACGGCGCGCGCAGGTGCTCGACTCGTTCGCGCGCTACTTCGGCGATCGCGCGCGGACCGATGTGCGCGACTACCTCGACAAGAGCTGGGCCGAGGACCAGTGGACCCGCGGGTGCTATGGCGGCTACACGCCCCCGGGCGTGCTGACCGGCTACCGGCAGGCGTTGCGCGCGCCCGTCGGCCGGATCCACTGGGCCGGCACCGAGACGGCCACCGTCTGGAACGGATACATGGACGGGGCGATCGAATCCGGCCAGCGCGCCGCGACCGAGGTCCTGAGGGAGCTGTGAGGCGGCTGACGCTGCTCGTGGCCGCGCTGGCGGTGCTCGCAGCCGCGGCGCAGGCGGCCGCCTCTCCCTACATCCACGCCCACCGCGGCGGATCGATCGTCAATGGCAAGCCGCGGTTCGGCGAGAACACGATGCCGGCGTTTCGCGACTCCGCGAAGCGGGGCTTCGTGCTCGAGCTCGACGTGAAGCTGACGGAAGACGGCGTGCCGGTCGTCTTTCACGATGCGACGCTCGACCGAGCGACCGACTGTGACGGCCGGATCGACGAGCGGACGTACGGCGAGCTGCGCGAGTGCCGGGTCGACATCCTCGGCACCGAGGGTGACTTCAAGCAGCTCGGTCCGCGCGACGACCGCAGGGTTCGCGTCCCGACGCTGGCGCGCGTGCTCGACCTGTTGCGCCGCACCCGAGCGCACGCGAACATCGAGATCAAGAACCAGCCGACGGACCCGGACTACGACGCGACCGATGGCTTCGCGCGCACGGTGAGCGAGGCGATCGCGTCCAGCGGGGTGCCGCCGTCGCGCCTGATCGTGCAGAGCTTCTGGCCGCCGAACCTCGAGGTGGCAGAGCAGCTGCTTCCCGGCGCGGCGCTCTCCACGCTGACCCTGAGCTCGTTCAACGCCAGCGGGCCGGTGACGGCCCAGGAGCGCGGGTACCACTGGGTCTCGCCGCAGTGGCCGGTCGACGGCGCGTACATCGGCGACGCGCATGCGCGCGGGCTCGAGATCGTCCCGTTCACGCTCGACGACGCGGCCGACATCGACGCCGCGACGCGGGCGGGCGTCGACGCCCTGATCTCGAACGATCCGCGGCTCGCGCGTCGCGTCGTGCGCAGGGCTCGGGCGATCCGATGGAGAACGACTACGTCGAAACGGCGCTGATCGCCGACCTGCCGTTTCCGGTCAACCCGAAGCGGCGAGCGTGCACGCGCTGATCTACGGCAGCGGGCACGCGGACCTACGTTCCCTCTACCTCGTTCGCGCGAGCTGCGCGAGCATGCTGCGGGCGGGCGGCGCCGGGCCCCAGAACTGGTGCTGGGCGGTGCGACCGGCGGCGGCGTAGGAGGCCGCGAGATACGGCGGGAGCGGGTCCCAGGCGCCGACGTCGCGAATCCAGGCGCCGTCGCCGTCCTCCCAAACGAGCAGGTGCGAGAGCCCGCGCCCCAGGAAGTGGCCCTCGTGGGTGGTGAGGATCACGAGCGCGAGCGGATCCGCGCCTGGCGGCAGGATCGGGCGCGCGTCCGGGGCGGCCCCCGCCGCGTAGCGATCCTCGAGGTCAGCGACGAGCTCGGGGAGCTCGCCGCCGCCCTCGCCCGCGCGAACCCCGAGCGTCGTGCAGGTGACGTAGCCGCGGGTGAAGATCGGCGAGCGCGGCGCCGGCTCGGCGACGACCTCGATCTCGAAGGTCTGTCCGAGCAGGCCGCGGCTGAAGAGCGCGGTGAACCGCCCGCCGGCGCAGCCGATGTCGGGCCAGCGCCACGGCTCGCCGAGCAGCTCGAGCGCCGCCTCGGCGTCCGGCAGGGGCACGGGGTCATAGGTCGCCCAGTGCTGATCGCGCGGCTGGCGGCTCGGCGGCGTCAGGGCTCCGAGTGCGGCGCGGCGCAGCCGCTGCTCGGGGAGGAATGCGTCGCGCTGAGCGCGGCTCGGGAAGGCGATCCCGTGGGCCCGGCGCGCGTCATCGGCCCACGCCTCACGAAACCACGGGCCGAGGAGCGCCGCCGCGCCGTCCATGAGGGCGGCGTGGTCAAGGCGACCGCGGCGACCCAGGCGCAGCCGGCCGTAGGCCGCGTTGAGGGCGAGGACGTCGGCCGCGCCGAGCCGCCTGCCGTTGCGTTCGGACCACCGGGTGGTGATGATCCCGTGAGCGAGGCGGAGGTCGGCGACGTCGCGCTCGGACTCGTCGCGGGCGTAGTAGGCGGCATTCAGAAAGTCGGTGACCCAGCCCGCGGCGCCCGGCGCGGCGATCGACGAGCCGGCCATGCGCGCGAAGCGGATGAAGCCGGGAAGGCGCGCCATCGGTCGATCATGTCCTGCCGGCGAGCGAACCGCAAGGTGTCGAGAATCCCTGGTCAGCGAGGCCCTCGCCCGCCCCGGCGGGCGGCCATACGATTGCCGCGGTCATGAGCTCAAGACCTCGACCTGCGCCAGCACACGAATCGAAAGGACCAGGATGTTGAAGAACGGACGCGTGGCGACACGGCTTCCCGCGCAGGATCTCGAGCGCGCGCGACGGTTCTACTCCGAGAAGCTCGGGCTCGAGCCCAGCGAGGAGCGGCCGGGCGGTTTGCTCTACCACGGCGCCGAGGGCGCCTTCGCGCTGTTCGAGTCCGCCGGAGCCTCCTCGGGCGAGTTCACCCAGATGGGCTGGGAGGTGGACGACATCGAAGCCACCGTCGCGGAGCTGAAGGGCCGCGGAGTGGAAGTTCGAGGACTACGACCTGCCCGGCCTCGAGACGGTCGACGGGATCGCCGAGGTCTCCGGGAACTACCCGAGCAAGGGAGGCAAGGGCGAGCGCGCCGCGTGGTTTCGCGACAGCGAGGGCAACATGCTCGGAATCGGCGAGCCGATCCGGTAGCTGATCGCACGGAGGCGGCAGCTCGCCCTGGGCTCACGCAAGCGTTAACCCCCGGCCGACTCCGCGCCCGCGAGGAGCACCTCCGCCGCGCTCGGCATCCCGTCCCGCGAGCGATCCACCAGAACCGGAGCCCCCGGGGCGACCTCGATCGCCCCGGGCGGCTGGTCGTCCGTCGCGTCGAGCGCGTGCAGTACGACGTCAACAACAGCGTCGGGTCGGTCGTTCTGGAGGTAGTGGCCCGCGTCCGAGATGAAGTAGAGGGAGTTGCGGCCGGGCTTGAGCATGAGATGCTGACCCCAGACCCAGCTCGCCACGCGCGGCGGAGACACGGTGTCGTTGAGACCCCAGATCATCGTCGTCGGAACGTCCGACTCGGCCAGCGTCTTCGAGCCATGTGTCCTCGTCGGCTGATCGCTCGACCAGGTACTGGATCGTCTCATGCATGACTCTGATGCCGTCCTGGTGGGCGAAGGTCTCGATCAGGGCCTGGACCGCCGGGTCGTCCGCGTCGCGCGGCGGCCAGAACGTCGCCGTGCCCATTCCCTGAGCCAGCAGCGCGGGGGTAGCTCCTTCGAGCAGGCCGGGCGCGGTGGACCGATCGAGCATCAGACGCTGGGCCATCGTCAGGTTGGACAGCGGTAGGAAGATGTTGCCGTTCGTCAGGAAGAGGTGCTCCAGGCGAACCGAAGCCACCTCGCCGGCGTGACCGCTCGCCAGGATCAGCGCCACGCTGTCGCCGCGGTCGTGGGCCAGGACGACGGGACTCTCGGCGTCCAGGACCTCGGAGAGGTAGAACCCGAGCAGCTGAGCATCTCGCATCAGGCTGTATCCCCACCCGGCCGGCTTGTCGGAGAACCCGTAGCCGGGGAAGTCCAGCGCGCAAACCCGAAACCGCTCGCCGAGCCGGTCGACGACCTCGTACCAGTCGATGCTGCTGGTCGGAAAGCCGTGCACCAGCAGCAGCGGCGGAGCCTCCGGATCACCGGCCTCGACATGGAAGATCTGCACCGGGTCCACGTCGGGGTCGTCGGGGCGCCAGGAGAAGTACCCGCCGCGGGCTCGCCAGGCCTCGGCTCGCGAGATGCTCACCAAACGACCCTATGCGAACTAGAAGAGCTCGGCCAGCTTCGCCGCCGCGCGGCGGGCGCCGTCCGTCTCCACCTCGCGGTATGCCACCGGCCGGCCGATCTCCTCGGCGATCGCCTGCGCGATGACGTCGGGATCGGCCGCGTCGAAATCCATGCGCCGCCCGGCGCCATACCGGTCGAGCCGGTGGGCGACGTGCATGCACTGCTCGAAGTGGTGGCGGAGGGGGAAGTAGAGGAAGGGCCGGCGGCTCGCGGTGAGCTCCATCGCGGTGGTCAGGCCGCCCTGCACGATGGCGAGGTCGCAAGCCGCGAGGTGGCGGTAGAGGTTGTGCACGTAGGCCACGATCTCGAGGCCCTCGGGCTGCGGCAAGGAGTCCGGGTCGATGCGCGGCCCCGCCACCACGATCATGCGCAGCTCCGGCACGCGGCGCTTGGCGTCGTCGAAGGAGGCGATGACGCGACGCAGCAGGTGGCCACCCACCCCGGAGCCGCCCACGCTGACGATGCAGACCTTCTCGTTCGGCCGGTAGCCGAGCTGGTGGCGCAGCTCGTCGCGGTCGCCGAGCGCACGCGGGTCGAAGCCCGACACATAGCCGGCGAACTCGAAGTTACGCTCGGTCCAGTCGCGGATCATCGGCAGCTGCGGCCCGAGCCGCTCGTCGACGATGTCGTCGGGGTTGCCCACGAAGATCGCGCGGTCGCGCAGGTCGGGCTGGCCGTCGATGTGCTCGACCATCTCGGCGTTGTAGTCGGCGGTCAGGTACGCCTCGCGGTCGCCGCCGTCGGGCATCGGCAGCCAGCCGACGAAGTCGGTGAGCCAGGCGTAGCGCGCCCGCTTCTCCCGCGGGTTCTCGTGCAGGTAGTAGTCGAGCTCCCACGCCTCGTCGCCCACCCACAGGTCGTAGCGATCCTCGCGCGCGACGTCGTGGAAGACCATGAAGTTGTTGACGAGGATCTCGTCCATTCGGCGCCACGCCTGGAAGCAGTGGAGGTCGTGCTCGGCGGACTCGGACTCCATGTGCCGGGACTCGTTGGCCAGGTGCTCGCTCGCGGGGTGGATGCGCTCGCCCTCGGCCTCCAGGACGCGGGTGACGGGGTCCTGGGCCAGCCAGTCGATTTCCAGCCCATCCACGAGCGTGCGCAGCTCGCGGGCGATCGCCACGTCGCGCTGCGCGTGGCCGAGTCCGATGGGCGAGCAGATGTAGAGCGCGCGCCTGCGCCCGTCCGGGCGGTGGACGGTCGGGTCACGCCTCGGCTTGCCCTCGACGAACTCGCGCAGGGCGAGGTTCACCTGAACGGGCTTGCGGGCGTGCGGGAGGTGACCGGCGCCGTCGACCGTCTCGAGCCGCCCGTCGGTGGCCTTGGCGAGGACCTTGCCGTCGGCGTAGGGCGTGATGCGGTCGTCGGTCCCGTGGATCACGAGCACGGGGCAGCGCACGCGCTCGGCGAGCCGGATCTGATCGCGGCGCGTCGTGGGCGCCGCGAGCGCGCCCATCATGCTCAGGGCGAGGGTCGGCCCGTCGGTGTCGTGCGACCACGCGACCGCGTCCTCGATCTGCTTGGTCGAGTGCGGCTCGGAGAGCATCCTCTCCGCCCACCACTTGACGAAGTCGTCGTAGCCGCCGTGGCACCAGTAATGCGTGTTGAACTTGCCCATGCCGCGGGTGGTGATCGGCGGCTTGACGGTGAGCGGCTCCAGCCGCGGGTGGGCGAGCACGCGCCAGGGCAGCGAGCGCACGCGGCTCGCGGGGAAGAACGGGCCGATGAACACGAGGCCGGCCACGCGCTCGGGGTGCTCGGCGCCGAGCAGGAGCGCGCGCTGCGCGCCCCTCGAGAGCCCGACGAACACGGCGCGCTCCACGCCGCAGGCGTCCATCACGTCGATCGCGTCCGCCGCGAACTCGGACTCGTCGTACGCCCTCGGGTCCTCCGGGCGATCGGAGCGCCCGTTGCCGCGCGGATCGAAGCAGACGACCCTGAAGTGGCGCGCGAAGTACGGGATCTGCGCCTTCCACACGCGCGAGTGCACGAGCGTCCAGGTGGGCAGGAAGACGAGGGTGTGCTCGCCGTGGCCGTAGGACTCCCAGAACACCCGGACGCCGTCGCGCTCGATGAAGCCTTCCTCGTCGGGATGGCGCGCGCGGGTCTGCTCGCCCGGCCGGGCCGGCGCCGCCTCGGCGACGATCATGCCGTCCTCCTCGCGGCCTCGAGCGGGTCGAGCCAGGTTTCGATCCGGGGCGGCTTCCATCGCGTTCTGCTTTAGACGATCGACTAAGTCATACGACTAACACACGAGGCGCGCCGAGTCAAGCCGGGCGGCTCTCGGCGTACCCTGAAGAGCGCAGCGACGAACGGAGGTGGATGCGATGGCGAAGCACAAGATCGGAACCCGCGAGGAGTGGCAGGCGGCCCGCGAGGAGCTCGCGAAGCTCGAGCGCGAGCAGGCGGAGCGAAACGAGGAGATCAAGAAGCGGCGGCTGGAGCTGCCCTGGGTGGCGGTCGAGAAGGAGTACGAGTTCGAGACCACCGATGGCAGAAAGACGCTTGCCGAGCTCTTCGATGGTCGCTCGCAGCTGCTCGCCTACAACATCATGTACGGCCCCGACTACGAGGTCGGCGCTTGCCCCGGCTGCTCGAACGTGGCGGATGGGCTCGAGGGCGCCCAGATCCACCTCAACCAACGCGACGTGACGCTGGTCTGCTTCTCGCGCGCGCCGATCGACCGGCTGATCGCCTACCGGGAGCGGATGGGGTGGGAGTTCCCGTACGTGTCGACCTACGGGACCGATTTCCCCTGGGACTTCGGGCTCGCGCTCACCGAGGAGCAGGCGCAGGAGATCCCGGAGGTCAAGGAGATGCTCGACGACCCGCCGGACTGGCTGCAGGACTGGTCGAAGCAGGTCGGAGCCGAGCTCGAGGACGGTCTCCGCGAGGGACCGGGCTGGATCGCGTTCGCGCGCGAGAACGGGACCGTGTACCACACCTACACGGTGATGGCGCCCGACCCGTTCGTCGCCCCGTACTACACGTCGCTGCTCGACCGGACGCCGAAGGAGCGCGAGGACCAGTTCCGCGCCTGGCGCAAGGACGAGTACCCGGACCTCGCCGCAACCGGGTAGCCCGCTCCCCCGGCCTGGTCAGGAAGCCGGCGGCCGCTCGGGCCAGGGCACAGCTCGGCGGGTGCCAGAATGCGCCGATGGCCGCCTACTCGGTCAACGAGAGCGCCGTGGCCCACGCCCGGAGGCTGATCGACGCGCGCCAGTACGTCCTCGACAGCGACTGGGGAGACGTGCAGCCGAGCGCCGCGGACGAGAACGCGTTCCTCGACTCCAACTCCTGGGACAGCTACGCCGAGTGGCATCTCGCGCTCACCGACGATGCCGCGGACGAGACGAAGGCCAGGTACGCGTTCGTGTACGGCGACTTTCGCCGCGTTCACCGCACCGGCCTGATCGCCTGTCATTACCGGGCGGCGGAGTGGCGCCACAAGGAGGTCGAGCTGGCGGCCCACGAGCTCCTCCAGCTACTCGACCGCACGAGCGCCTAGCGCCTCCTTACTCCAGATCCGCCAGTGATCGATACCTCCGATGGGGTAATTGACCGTGCGATCGGAATCCCGCTCTTTGCGGCACGTTTTCCTGGGGTAAGGTCAGACGAACCTAGGGGGAAGCGGATTTAGTGGGGGTGAGAGTGTGCGGACGACGGAGCGTGTCGGCGTTCGGGGCGGTGACGGGAGCGGTGCGGTATCAGCCGAGCGACGGTCGCGGATCGCCGTCTCGAGAAGGGCGCTTCTCGGTGGCGCCGGGGCTCTCTACGGCGGAGCGTTGATCGCGGGGCTGCCGCGACTGGCGCTCTCGGCCCCGTCGCCGCAGCAGGACGTCGAGGTCCTCAATTTCGTCCTCGACCTCGAACGCCTCCAGGAGGCCTTCTACGCGGAAGCGCTCGAATCGTCGGTCGTCCCCGACGCGTGGCGTCAGTTCGTTCGCGTCGTCGGTGGCCAGGAGCGCGCCCACCGCGAATTCGTCGAGAAAGCGCTCGGAAAGGCCGCCGGGCCGGCACCGGACTTCGACTTCGGCGATGCGTTCGCCGACGCCGAGTCGTTTCAGACCACGGCGGTCGCGCTCGAGGAGACCGGGGTGGCCGCCTACAACGGACAGGCGACCAACCTGACCCCCAAGGGCCTTGCGGCAGCCGCCCGCATCGCGTCGGTCGAGGCACGCCACGCATCATGGGCGAAGGTCCTCGCCGACGAGCCGCCGGCGCCGCGGGGATCCGATCGGGCGATCGGGGTGCAGCGGGCAACGACCGAGCTCTCGCAGGTGGGGCTGGCGCCATGACCGGGATCAACCGACTCGAGTCGACGGGGCGGATCGACCTCGACGCCCTCGATCGTGACGGCGCCCTCGCGGAGACGGCCGAACCCCTCGGCCGGTGCGACCGCGGCGAGCTTCTGCGCTGGATCGGGGGGGCAGCACTGCTCGGCGGCCTGGCGCTGCCCGGCTCGGCGCGGGCAGCCTCGCGCAAGCAGGATCGTGAGATCCTCAACTACGCGCTTGCGCTCGAGTACCTGCAGGCGTCGTTCTACACGGAGGCCGAGCGGCTCAAGTCGCTGCGGGGCAACTTCAAGGAGCAGGCCCGCGTGGTCGGGGCCCACGAGCGCGCTCACGTCGAGGCCATCCAGGGGCTGCTCGGCTCCGCGGCGATCAAGCGGCCGACGTACGACTTCCAGGGCGTGACCGAAGACCAGTCGGAGTTCCGCGAGACGGCGGTCGCGTTCGAGGACCTGGCCGTGGCCGCCTACAAGGAAGAGGCGCCGAAGATCCAGAACACCGAGTATCTCGCCGCCGCGGTCCGCGTTCATTCGGTCGAGGCTCGCCACGCCGCCTGGATCCGCCAGCTCGTCGGCGCGCTCCCGGCACCGGACGCGTTCGACGAGCCGAAGCCGAGGGAAGAGGTGAACCAGTTGGTGGCGTCGACCAAGTTCGTCGTCTCGAAGCCGACCACGCGTTCGCGCGACAAGCCCAACTTCACCGGCTGAGCGTGTGCGCCCCCAGCGCCGGCAACTCCTCCGCGGGCTCGGTGCTGCGGCGGTGCTGTTCGGCGCCGGAGCAGGAGCTGCCGCGCTCGCCCTGTCGCAACAGGGTGACCCACCGCCGGCGCGGTCCTCGCTGCCGGCACCGGCCGATCCCGCGTTTCTGGTCGGGCACCCCGCGAAGCTCGCCGACGGCCCCGACGTCTCGCGGTGGGCGCCCGTTCGGCGGCAAGGGGTCGCGCGCTCGGCACCGTCACGGTCGGCGGGTCCCGTGGCGGTGGTCAGGACCCGCACGCCGGAAGGGACCAGGAACCTCGTCCAGGTACTCGGTCGGGCGCAGGTTCGATCCGGGGGGTTGTGGGTGCGCGTGCGCCTGCCGTCGGGGGAGCGCGAGCTGACGGGCTGGCTCAACCGCAGCGCCCTGGGCGGCTACGGCTTCGTCGATACCCGTCTGGTCGTCGACGCGGTCCGCCTCCGGGCCACGCTGCTGCGCGATGGCCGGCGGGTGTTCAGCACCGCCGTCGGCGTCGGCCAGCCGAGCTCACCGACGCCGACGGGGGAGTTCTACATCCGCAATCGGCTGACCCGATACGGGAGCCCGGCGTACGGCCCGATCGCATTCGGCACGAGCGCCCAGTCGACCCTGGTCACGGACTGGCCGGCCGGCGGATTCGTCGGCATCCACGGCACCGATCGTCCCGAGCTGCTCCCGGGCCGGGTCTCGCACGGATGCGTTCGGATGAGGAACCGGGCGATCCGCCGGCTCAGCGAGCTGATGCCGGTCGGCACTCCGGTGACGATCAGATGATCTCCGGGCGCTCGGCAGCGGCGGTTATGGGCTCGACGTGGTTGATCGCGCTGGCGATCGGCGGTCCAGCACCCGCGCAACAAGTCGCGCAGGGCGAGCCTCCGGGCTCATCCCCGGAGCTCCAGCAGGAGTTTCCGCTGCACGAGTCGAGACAGTGCTGCGACGAGGAGCCGGCATCGGCGTCGCCGGACATCCAGCCTGCACGTCCGGGCGACGACGGCGGTCTCGACCTGCCCGCGTCCGCGCCGCTCTGGATCGCCCTGCTCGGAGGCACTGCCCTGGGCCTCTGGTTCGTCGCCCGGTCGATCTCATTTCCGCACCGAACGCGAGCGGCCCTGGCCGGGGGACAGGCGGACCCCGCCATGGACCGACCCGTCGACTCCCCGCGCCGGCCGTGGCGGCCGCGACGCAGGGGCTCACCCGCCCGCACGCCGGATCTTCCCCCGGCTCGGCCGCCGCCGCGGTGCGCTCCGACCTCCAGCGCGAGCTCGCCGAGTGGACCAAGCTCGAGCTCGTCTGGTCGGCCCTGTCGCTCGACCTCTCGGACCGGCTTCGCAAGCGCATCGACGACGGGCGGGAGCACTGGGCGCGGCTCCGGCGTGCGGACGAGCGGCAACCGGTGCCCGCGGCCGTCGAGGCGGCTGCAGTCGACTGGACCAAGGACGCGATCAAGGCGCGGCGCAAGCTCCGTCGCGACCTGCGCCGTGACGCGATGCCGGATCCCTTCCGGATGCCGGACATCGACGCGAAGGAGCTGGCCGACTGGATCACCCGCGGGGCCCTCCCTGGATGGGCGGTCGAGTTGCGGGCCCGCGCGCAGCCGGACGCATCGGCGCAGGAGCCGGACGAGTTCGCCGCCCGGCTCCTGGACGCGGCACAGCAACGCCTTCGACGCTCGTGGCGGTGGACCGGCGGGGTCGACGAGGCCGTCGCCGAGGCTGCCGCCGGGCTCTCGCGTGCCGGCGGCGACCAGGCCCCCGTGCGCGATGCGATCGCGCTGGGCTACTGGGTTCGCCAGGTGGAGCCTGACTTCACGATCGTCAACATCGCCCAGCCCGAGTTCGTGGCCCGGGTCAGGGGAGGCTACGAGCAGCGTGGGCCGGCGGAGATCGCCCTGGCGATGGCCGACGTCGCCGCAGCGATGCCCGCGGTCTTCTATCGCGGACCGGGCGTCTGGGCAGCGGTCCAGGCCGCGGCCCGCTCGATTCTCGAGCAACGCGAGCGGCCGGGGCCGGCCCATGACGGCGACCCCGGGATCACGCGCGAAGCGAGCGAGCGCGCGTTCGCCCTCGGCTACGGGTTGGGTGTCACCGTCGAGTCGCTCGGCATCGCCGCGGTCGACGAGCCGGCCGCCTGAGCCGCGATCGCGGCCTGGGCGGCGGCGACCCGGGCGACCGGCGTCCGGTAACGGCGAGCAGCTGACGTAGTCGAGGCCGAGCGAGTCGAAGAAGCGGATGCTGGTCGGATCGCCGCCGTGCTCGCCGCAGACGCCGAGCTTCAGCTCCGGGTTCGCCTCGCGCCCGCGCTCGGCTCCGATCCTGACCAGCTCTCCGACCCCGGGGCCGTCGATGACCTCGAACGGGCTGCGGTCGATGATCCTCCCGGCGAGGTACGCGGGCAGGAAGCTGCCCTCGACGTCGTCGCGCGAGAGGCCGATCGTCGTCTGGGTGAGGTCGTTGGTGCCGAAGGAGAAGAAGTCGGCGTGGCCGGCGATGTGGCCGGCGATCAGGCAGGCGCGGGGGAGCTCGATCATCGTCCCGACCGAGTAGGGCACCGCGCTTGCGGCGGCCCGCCTGGCCTGCTCGGCGACCTCGACCACGTGCTTGCGCAGCTGGCGCAGCTCCGTCTCGTAGGCGACCAGGGGGATCATGATCTCGACGTGCGGGGAGTCCCCGGCCTCCGCCGCCTCGGCGGCGGCGGCGATCACCGCGCGCACCTGCATCTCGTAGATCTGCGGGTAGAGGAACGCCAGCCGCACGCCGCGGGTGCCCGAGCATCGGGTTCGCCTCCTGGAGGTCGCGGACGATCTCCGCCGCCTCGCGCGCCGCGGAGCCGTCGTTCGTCGGCAGCCTCGAGCCGTCGCACCTCGGCCTCGAAGTGCTCCAGCGGAAGGAACTCGTGCAGCGGCGGGTCGAGCAGCCGGACGGTCACCGGCAGCCCGCGCATCTCGATGCAGGATCGCGGCGAAGTCGGCGCGCTGGAGCTCGCCGAGCTGATCGAGCGCCCGGTGGAACTCCTCGTCGCGCGTCCTCGAGCTCCGGCCGGCGCCCGCCCTTCCGTCGGCCGACGCTCGCACCTCGGCCCGCCGCCAGCGCGCCGCGGCGACGAACATCCCGCGGACCAGCTCGCCCCGGTCCTCGCCGAAGAACATGTGCTCGGTCCGGCAGAGGCCGATCCCCTCGGCGCCCAGGGACCGCGCCTTGGCCGCGTCCTCGGCGGTGTCGGCGTTGGCCCGCACCCCGAGGCGGCGCAGGTCGTCCGACCAGGCGAGGACCTCGTCGAAGTTGTCGCCGATCTCGGGCTCGATCAGCGGCACGTCGTCGGCGGTCACGCGGCCGGTCGTGCCCTCGATCGCGATCGTGTCGCCGGCGGCGAGCTCCGCGTCGCCGATCCGCACCACCCCGGCCTCGGCGTCGACCTTGACCTCCGAGGCGCCGGTGACGCAGGGACGCCCCATGCCGCGGGCGACGAGCGCCGCGTGCGAGGCCTTGCCGCCCTGGGCGGTGAGGATCGCCGCGCGCGGCGTGGAACCCGGCGATGTCGTCGGCCTCGGTGAACGGCCGGACCAGGATCACGTCCTCGCCGTCGGCGGCGCGGCGCACGGCCTCGGCGGCGCTGAGCACGATCGCACCCCGGGCCGCCCCGGGAGCCGCCGCGACCCCGGTGGTCAGCACCTCGAACTCGGAGGCGGGATCGAAGACCGGGTGCAGGAGCGCCTCGAGCGCCTCGGCGTCGATCGTCATCAGCGCCTCGCTCGCGGGTCAGGAGCCCCTCGCTGACCGCGTCGACGGCGAACCGGACGGCCGCCTGGGCGGGGCGCTTGGCGGCTCGGGTCTGAAGCAGGAAGAGGCGCCCCTCCTCGATCGTGAACTCGACGTCCTGCATGTCCTCGTAGTGGGACTCGAGCCGCGCGAGGTCGTCGAGCAGCTGGGCGTGGGCCTCGGGTAGCCGGTCGGCGAGCGCCGCGAGGTCCTCGGGGTCGCGGGTGCCGGCGACGACGTCCTCGCCCTGGGCGTTGGCGAGGAAGTCGCCCGAGGGGGTCGGCTCGCCGGTGCGCTCGTCGCGGCTGAAGGCGACGCCCGGAGCCCGAGGTCGTCGCCGCGGTTGCCGAACACCATCTGCTGGACGTTGACCGCGGTGCCCCAGTCGTCGGGGATGCCGTTGATCCGCCGGTAGGCGACCGCGCGCTCGCCCGTCCCACGAGTCGAACACCGCCGTCGATCGCCTGCCGCGAGCTGCTCGCGCGGCTCGGCCGGGAACGGGTCCCCGGTGCTCTCCTCGAAGACGACGCTTGAAGGTCGCGGTCAGCTCGCGCAGCTCCTCGGCGCCGAGCTCGGTGTCCGCGTCGACGCCCGCGCCGGCCTTCGGCCGCCTCGAGCGCCTCGCTCGAACGTCGCCGAGGGGATCGCCGCGAACGACGTTGCCGAACATCTGCACGAAGCGCCGGTAGGAGTCCCAGGCGAACCGCTCGCTCGCCGGTGCTGCTGGCGAGGCCGGCGACCGACTCGTCGTTGAGGCCCAGGTTGAGCACCGTGTCGAGCATCCCCGGCATCGAGACGCGAGCGCCCGAGCGCACCGAGACCAGCAGCGGGTCCTCGGGGTCGCCGAGCGCCTTGCCGGTCCGGCGCTCGAGCGCGGCGAGCGCCTCGTCGACCTCCTCGGCGAGGCCGTCGGGCAGCTCGCCGCCGGCCTCCATGTAGGCGACGCAGGCCTCGGTCGTGATCGTGAACCCGGCCGGCACCCGCTCGGCGCCGAGCACCCGGGTCATCTCGGCGACCCCCGCGCCCTTGCCCCCGAGCAGCTCGCGCTGGTCGCGAGAGCCCTCGGAGAACTCCCGGATCCATCTCATCGGGCCGCTTCCGTCGCCGCCATCCCCGCCGCGCCCGCCCGGGCGAGCACCGCCTCGGCTCGTTTGCGGCTCGCCTCGTCGATCATCTCCCCGTCGAGCATCACGGCGCCCGTCGCCTGGCGCCGGCGAGCGCGTCGAGGATCGCCCGCGCCCGCGCGACCTCGTCCGGGGTGGGCGAGAAGAGCTCGTTCAGAGGCTCGATCTGATCCGGGTGCAGCGCCCACTTGCCGTCGAAGCCGAGCTCGCGCGCCCGCGCGCGCCGAGGCGCGCAGCCCCGTCGGCGTCGGCGATCTGCAGGAACGGCCCGTCGATCGCCTGGATGCCGGCGGCGCGGGCGGCGACCAGCACCGCGCCACGGACGAAGTCCCAGCGCGAGCCCTCCTCCGGCGAGGGGAAGCCGAGCGAGACGCTCATGTCGGCCGGGCCGAGGATCAGCGCCTCGAGCGCTCGGGTCGGCCTCGGCGATCTCGTTCACGTCGCGAAGCCCGCGCGCCGACTCGATCAGCGCCTGGAGGCCGATCGGCCGCTCGCGCCCGGCCGCGGGCCGGCCTCGGCGAGCAGCGCCGCGGTCCGCCGCAGATCGTCCGCGGTCTCGACCTTCGGCACGATCACCGAGTCGAGTCGCTCGCCGGCGCCGGCGACCGCCCGGAGGTCGTCGTCGAACCACGGGCGTCGAGGCGCCGTTGACGCGCACGCTGACGGTCGCTGATGCCCAGCGGGCCGCGCGCGAGGGCCTCGACGACGGCCTCCCTGCGCCTCGGCCTTCAGCTCAGGCGGGACCGAGTCCTCGAGGTCGACGATGACCTCGTCGGCCACCAGCTCCGACGCCTTCTCGAGCTTCCGGGATGGGCGAGCCGGTACGGAAAGGCAGGAACGGCGGGCCCTCATCCGGCATCGAGCATACGTCCTCAGCTAGCCTCGATTGCCTCAAACCGGGAGGAGAGGCACTGGTGGAGGAGGGCCGGAAGGCCACCGTAGGTGGCCCCTACTTCGAGGATCTGGAGCACGGTCAGGTCTTCGACGCGCCGGCGCTGACGCTCACCTGGGGCCACGCCGCGATCCACCAGGCGATCGCCGGCGACCGGATGCTGCTGCCGCTCGACGCGCCGCTGAGCCGCGAGGTGACCGGCTCGGAGGAGGCGCTGGTCCACCCGAACCTGGTCTGCGACGTGGCGATCGGGCAGTCCACGGTCCCGACCCAGCGGGTGCTCGGCAACCTCTTCTACCGCGGCCTGGTGCTGCTGCGCCCGGTCTTCCGCGGCGACACCCTGCGGACGCGGACCGAGGTCGTCGCCCTGAAGCAGAACCGGGCGCGCGCGGACGGCAGCGCCTCGGGCCTGGCGGTGCTGCGGATCCAGACCGAAAACCAGCGACGGCGAGCCGGTGCTCGACTTCTATCGCTGCCCGATGATCCCGCTGCGGCGACCCCGGCGTGGCCACCGGCCACGCCGACGGCTTCGACGAGATCTCCAAGCGAGCTCGACCCGGAACGCGTGCGGGCCGCGATCCCGAGCTGGGACTACGCGGCGATGCGCTCGCGGCTCGGCGCCGAGCCGATGCTCGAGCCGGGGACGGTCCACGCGATCGAGGGGCGCGAGACGGTGACCAGCGCGCCCGAGCTGGCGCGGCTGACGCTCAACGTCGCGATGACGCACCGCGACGCCGGCCGCGGGCGCCCACGGGCGCCGGCTCGTCTACGGCGGCCAGACGATCTCGATCGCCGCCGCCGCACGCGACCCGGGCGCTGCCGGCGCTGGCGACGATCGTCGCCTGGCGAAGCTGCGAGCACTCCGCGCCCGGTCTTCGAGGGCGACGTGCTCGAGCACCGAGGTGACCGTGGTCTCGAGCTCGCGGCTCGAGGATGCCGGACGCGACGCTCGCCGACCTGCGCGCCATCGTTCACGCCGACCGGGGAACCGGCGAACCGCCCGAGCAGGTGCTCGACTGGGCGTTCGTCGGCGTCCTCGCCTGATTGGAGGAGTACGATGCCCGGAATCCTGGACGGCCTGCGCGTGATCGAGGGATCGGCGTACGTCGCCGCCCCGCTCGGCGGCATGACCCTGGCCCAGCTCGGCGCCGACGTGATCCGCTTCGACCAGATCGGCGGCGGCCTCGACCGCAACCGCTGGCCGGTGACCGACGACGGCGCCAGCCTGTTCTGGGCCGGCCTCAACAAGGGCAAGCGCTCGATCCAGGTGGACCTGCGCTCCGACCGCGGGCGGGAGCTGCTGACCGCGCTGATCTCCGAGCCCGGCGAGGACGCGGGCATCCTGCTGACCAACTTCCCGGCCCGCGGCTGGCTCTCCTACGAGGCCCTGCGCGAGCATCGCGAGGACCTGATCATGGCCGCGATCACCGGCAACCACGACGGCAGCTCGGCGGTCGACTACACGGTCAACCCGGCGACCGGCTTCCCCTGGGCGACCGGGCCGCGCAACCTCGGGGTGCCGTTCAACCACCTGCTTCCGGCGTGGGACGCGATCACCGGCACGCTGGCCGCGGCCGGGGTGCTGGCGGCCGAGCGCCACCGCCGGCGCACGGGCGAGGGCCAGCTCGTCAGCGTCGCGCTCTCCGACGTCGCCTTCGCGATGGTCGGCAACCTCGGCAAGATCGCCGAGGCGCAGCTCTGCCGGCGCGAGCGCCAGAAGGAGGGCAACTACCTCTACGGCGCCTTCGGCCGCGACTTCCTGACCGCCGACGGCCGGCGGGTGATGGTGGTCGCGCTGACCCCGCATCAGTGGAAGGCGCTGGTCGACGCGACCGGGCTGCACGCCGCCTTCGAGCTGGTCGAGCAGCAGATGGACGTCGACCTCTCGAAGGAGGGCGACCGGTTCGCCGCCCGCGAGGTGCTCGGGGCGATCCTGAAGCCGTGGACGATCACGCCACACCCTGGCGGAGATCGGCGAGATCTTCGACCGCCACGGGGTCTGCTGGGGCCCGTACCAGACCTTCATGGAGCTGGTCGACGAGGACCCGCGCTGCTCGACCGAGAACCCGATGTTCGAGCAGGTCGAGCAGCCCGGGATCGGGACCTACCTGATGGCCGGCTCGCCGCTTCACTTCTCCGAGCACGGGCGCCTGCCGGCCGCGCCGGCGCCGATGCTCGGCGAGCACACCGACGAGGTCCTCGCCGAGCTGCTCTCGCTCAGCGAGGCCGAGATCGGACGCCTCCACGACGACGGGGTGGTCGCCGGGCCGACGACGGTGGTCGCCTGAGGCTCACGCCCGGCATGTCACAGGCAAACGCAAGCGGCCAAGGTCACGGCGTCGCCAGGCCTCGGCTGCTCCTTCTCCCTGGCTACAGCGAGCTGGAGTGGGTGATTCGGCCACAGCTCGAGGAGTGGGCCGAGGTCGCAGTGTTCGATGCCCCCGGTGTGGGCGACGAGCCCCCGCCGGGCGCGTATGACAGCGCCGCCCTAGCCGAGCGCGCGGCAGCAGAGGTCGATCGGCTTGGATGGCAAGGCTGCGTCCTCGCCGCCGACGAGTTCGCGATCGCGGCGGCCCTGAAGTTCGCGGCTCGGCAGCCGGACGCGGTCCAGGGGCTTGCGCTTGGGCACGCCTGTCTGAGCTTCAGTCCCGACGCGGACCCGCCCGCGATCAACGCTGAGGTTGGCTCGGCGTTTACCCAGGTGGCCGAGCTTGATGACCGCACGTTCATGCGCCACCTGACGCAGATCACGCAAGGGTTCTACGGTGAGGAGCTCGCGGACCGCATGCTCGAGCGAATACCCACCGGGGTGGCGCAGGCGTATGTGCGCGAGAACATGGCCGACCCGGGGGACTGGATCGGAGACGTGTTGCGGGACCTAGGGAAGCCGTTGCTCCTCGCCGAGCACGATCCGTGCCTTCTCTTCACCAGGGCGGGATACGAGGCCGCCGTCTCGGCCTTCCCCGACTCGATGCAGGTGACCTGCAAGGAGAAGCCGACCGTAAGCCCCAGCTTCGCCGAAGCCATGCGCGAGTTCTGCCGGGAGGTGGTCCCCTAGCACCATGTCGCTTCCATCGAAGGGCGGCAGAGCGGCACCAGCGCACGAGCCGCCGAACCGTTCAGCACATGGGCTTGCGGTCCCGCTTGGCCTCGCGACTGTCACTCTCTACGAAGATTGCGTGATGTCGGACTACCGTATGCAGGCCCACCTTGATGCGCCGCTGGATGAGGTCTGGGCGCTCGTTGGGAACCCCGCCACCTACCCTCAGTGGTGGCCGGCCGCGGTAGAGATTCGCGGCGAGACGTTCGAGGTCGGGGACGTCTATACCCAGGTGTTGCCTCGGCTCGCCGGACGGCGGTTGGAGTACACCCGAATCATCGACCGGCGCGACGAGCTCAAGGGACTGAGCTGGAGTTGTCCGACGACGGGCGGCTTCCAGCACTGGCTGCTGACGGCCGGACAGGGCGGCACGTTCGTGGACATGGAGATGGGACTCCACCCGCCCGCGTTCCGGTACCGGCTTGCGCTCCGGTACCGGCTGTTCGACAAGTCGGTCGGGCGCTGGTTCATCAAGCGCTGGGCAGAGCAGGCCGTCGACGGGCTGCGTCAGACACTGGCCTCGGCCCGAACCGGTGAGGTCCACGCGCGGGCGCCGGGAGCCGAGACTCCTCCGCCAACGGGCTGATCTCGAGCGTCCCCGCGGCGGCCTCGAGCGATCAGCCCACCGAGCCGCGCGGTTTGCCACCGCGTCGACGACGGTCGCGAGGAAGTCGACGAGTCGCCTGGCGCTCGTCCGTCGCGGATCGAGGTCGGGGTTGTAGATGCCGACGCTCAAGCCGCAGCAGCGTCGGTCGCCGAGGATGGTCCGGGTGGCGACCTCGAGCTCCCCCACCTCGAGACCGCCGGCCTGCCGATAGTCGACGGCCGGGAGCTCGTCGGTGCGCAGAACGTCGAGGTCCACGTGCAGCCACCACCGTTGCGAAGCCCGGCCGACGACCGCGGCCGCCTCGCTTGCCAGTCCCTCGGCGCCCACACGTCGTAGATCCGCGTCCGTGCGCAGCCAGATCCGATCCGCGAGCGACGGCACGCCGAAGCGCGCAAGCTCGTCGTGATCCCGCGGTCCGACGAGCGCCACGCGCTCCGGCGAGAGCAGCGGCGTGAGCGCCGCGATCTCGACGGGCAACGCCTCGTCGAACAGCCCGAGCGCGATCCCGAGCTCGGAGTCGGAAGCCTCGCCGGTGGGGGAGCGGGCGGGCGGGTAGGCGTCCTCGTGGCCGTCGATCATGATCAGCGCCGGCGCGTCGCCGTCCGTCCCCAGCGCCGCGAGAGCGCCGAGCAGGACCGGACAGTCGCCGCCGACCAGGAGCGGCAAACCCCGCCGCGACCGAGCGGTCACGACCGCGGCTCGGGTCCTCGCCACGAGCGATACCAGCCCGCTCTCATTGCGAAGTCGACCGGGCGCGCGAGCCGGGCTCTGGCCCTCGAGCTCGAGGTCGCCCATGTCGCGGAGCTCCGCGCTCGCGGCCAGCCGATCAACCAGGCCGCAGGAGCGAAGCGTCGGGATGGCGGCCGCGATCCCGCCGGTCTGCCCGGTCGAGCTGAATGGAATCCCGACTAGATCAACGACGATGTCCGCGGCCCGCTCAGCCGAGTCGCACCGGCAGCGTCCGGAGCTGGTTGACGAACGGCGAGGCGACGTACTCCGGCGTCCCGTCCAGGCTGAGGCCGGGGTAGCGGGCGCAGGTCTCCTCGAACAGGATCTGGAGCTCGAGCCTCGCCAGCGCCGTGCCGAGGCAGAAGTGGCGCCCGCCGGCGCCGAACGCCTGGTGGTCGGACTCGCGGGTGATGTCGAACACGTCGGGGTCGGGGAACCGCGACTCGTCGCGGTTCGACGACACGTACCACATCACCACCTTGTCGCCCTCCTTGATCGGCTGACCGCCGATCTCCGTGTCGCGTGTCGCCGTGCGGCGGAAGTGGGCGAACGCCGGGAACATCCGCAGCGACTCCTCGACCGCGCCGGGCACCAGCGAGGGGTCGTCGAGCAGCATCCGCCACTGGTC
This sequence comes from uncultured Solirubrobacterales bacterium, assembly GCA_963733075.1. Taxonomy (GTDB): domain Bacteria; phylum Actinomycetota; class Thermoleophilia; order Solirubrobacterales; family 70-9; genus WHSW01. The sequence continues at coordinate 34,150 of CAVTCA010000020.1, forward strand.
GGGGTTCTCGAGCAGGGCCCGGATGCCGCTGCAGTAGGTCGCCTTGGTGCTGTCGTTGCCGGCGGCCATCAGGAGGAAGAAGCCCATCACGATCTCGTGCTCCTCGAGCCCCTTGCCGTCGAGCTCGGCGTGGACGAGGACGCTGGTCAGGTCCTCGGTCGGGTTGCGGCGACGTTCCTCGATCAGCGCCCGGCAGCGCTCGAAGATCTCGGGCACGTCCTGCTCCATGATCAGGTTCGCCTCCGAGTAGCTGTCCTCGCGATCGCCGGCGCCGAGCGCGTTGTTCATCAGCCGCGCCCAGACCGCGTCGTCGGCAGGCGGGATGCCCATGAAGCTGCCGATCACCCTCGAGACGACCGGCTGCGCGACGTCGGTGACCAGGTCGCAGGTCTCGCGCCCCTCGAGCCGGTCGAGGACGCCGACCGTGATCTCGCGGATCGGCTGCTCGTGCTCGGCGATCCGCTTCGGCGTGAAACCGCGCTGGAAGAGCTGCTTGAGGCGATCGTGCTTGGGCGGATCCATGCCGATGAACATCGCCTGGATCAGCTCCAGGGGCATGATCGCGTTGGTCAGCGCCGTGATCCCGCCGCGCTCGGACGAGAACGTCTGCCAGTCGTGGCTGACCGTGTGCAGGTCCTCGGGCGTGGTCACCGACCAGAAGCCGTCCTCCTCCGGGAACTGGGAGATCTGCGGCGACCAGTGCACCGGACACCGCGAGCGCAGCTCCTTGAACAGCTCGTGCGGCGGCCCGTCCTCCCAGTGCTCGATGTCGCCAACGAGGACGTTCTCCAGTGGTTCGGCGCTCACGCGAGCCTCCTTTCGATCCAGGGTGCCCCCGGACCCTACCCCCCGGCGCGCGGCGAGACTTCCCGGGGCTCGGAGCGGGACTAGCGCCCGAGCTGGGCCCTGTATCGGTCGAGCTCGGCCTCGAGCTCGCGGACCCTGCGCTCGAGCCGCTCGCGCGCTCCGCGCTCGTCGTCCATGCCTGACTCGCGATCGCCGGCGTGGCGATCGCCGAGCTCGTCGAGCGCGGCGACCAGCGGCTCCAGCGGCGCCGGCTGGCGCGTCGGCATCGTCGCCAGGAGTGCCGCGATCGCGGACTCGGGGGCAACCGCGGGCCGCACCGCGCTCTTTGTGATCACGCCGATGTCCGAGGCCGCAAGTGCGTCGAGCGGGTCGGCGAGGGCGAGGATCAGCGTCCCGTCGGCGTCGAAGGCGATGGGCACCGCGCGATAGCGGCGCGCGATGTCGCCGTCGATCAGCCGCACGGCCCCCTCGTCGACCGAGAACTCGGCCAGGTCGACGTAGGGCAGTCCGCTGCGCTCGGCGGTCGCGCGGGCGAGCTGCTCCTCGGTGATCTCGCCGCGCTCGAGCAGGATCGCGTCGGCCATCTTGCCGGCGCGCCGGCTCTGCTCGACCGCCTCGTCGACGATCGCGCGCTCGGCATAGCCCAGCTCGACGATCACGTCGCTGAGGAAGCCCGCGCGCCCGCCGGGGGTCGAGGCCGGCGTCACCCCGTGCGCGCCGAGGAACGCCGCGCCGGCGGCGGGTCGATCGAGCTCGACGCTCATCGGCCGCCGCCGTTGCGTTGCGAGGCCGTCTCGGCGGCGAGCGCGCGCTCCGCCTGCTCGAGCGCCTCTTCGGCCGAGGCCGTCGCGCCCAGCGCGATCGCGCCGTGCGAGACGCTGACCTCGACCGGGCGGCCGTGGGTGACCCGGTGCAGCCCGTGGACGAACCGCTGCGCGAGCGCCTCGACGCCGGCCTCGTCGCGGCAGCCGACCATCGCCACGCCGAGCTCCATCTCGCCCACGCGGCCGATCTGGTCGGTACTGCGCACCGCGCCGGCGAGCGCCTCGGCGGCGTCCTTGAGCGCCAGCACCGCGACCGGCGAGCCGGCCTCCTCGTCGTGGGCCTCGACCCGGAAGCAGACCGCCATCGAGTCGATGGTCCCGCGGCGGGCAAGCTTCCACTCGCGATCGAGCAGGTCGATGAACCGGGCGCGGTCCGGCAGCCCGGTCTGGGCGTCGGCGTCGGGGGCCGCGCCGATCCGCTGGCGCAGCTCCCGGAGCTCGGTGCGGGCCTGGACCCGCTCCCACTCGTAGGCGAGCATCCGTGCGGCGATCCCGAGCAGGACCACGTGCTCGGCTTGGTAGTCCCCCTGCCGGCGCGAGACCGCGGCGACGATGCCGACGATCGCTCCATCGCTCATCTCCAGCGGGAGCGCGATCCACTGCTCGAGCCCGATCGACTTCAGGTACGCGGCGTCGAGATCGTCGATCCCGCCCGCGCCCTCGAGCACGGTCGAGTCCGGGCCGCGGCCGCTGGCGGAGCTGACCGTCGTCAGCGGCAGCATCTGGCCGCGCTCGATCCCGACCGCCGAGGCGCCGCGCACGTCGAGCACCCGGAGCCGGTCGTCGCCGGACTCGAGCTGTCCGAGCACGATCTCGCCGGGCACCTGGGCCGCGAGCATGTCGAGTGCGGCATCCGTCGCCTGCGCAAAGCTCTGAAATCGGCGACTGATGAGCGGAAACAGCGATTGGAGCGGACGTTCCACGCTTCAAATATCGGCCCGGCTGACCGGTTACATGAGTCGCGAACGGCGTTTGCAGGGGCCGCCGACGGCCCCGGGTCAGCCCTCGACGAAGCCCTTGAGCTTGCCGGGCATGCTCTCGACGAGCTGGCCCCGCAGCAGCCCGACCAGCGGCCCGCGGATCACCATCCCGAGCATCCGCCCGAGATCGACCTCCATCCAGTAGGTGGCCCTCGTGCGGCCCTCGCCGAGGTCCTCGAGCTCCCAGCTTCCCTCGACCGATTTCAGGTCACCTGCGGTCTGCTCCCAGGTGATCGACGTCGGCTCGTCGTAGCCGAAGCGCAGGGTCGAGTTGAGCGTCCGCACCTTGCCGTCGGTCTCGGTGCGAACGAGCACCTGGCGGCCGTCGCGGTCGCGCTCGAGGCACTCGGCGAGCTTGATCTCCGGCTGCCAGCGCGGCGAGCCCTCGACGTCGGCGGCGACCGCGAACACCTCCTCGATCGGAGCGTCGATCTCGATGCTCGCTCTGCCCTCGATCGCCATCGGTTGCCAGCCTATCCCGGCTCAGTCGCTCGGCGGATCGAGCCGGTCGGCCAGCCGGTTCATGCCACGCTTGCGAGCGGCCTTCGCAGCACCGGCCCTGTCGGTCTTCCGGTCTCTGGGGCGCTTCACCTTCGCCTCCTGGAGGGTCGCGATCCGCTTGAAGGCCAGCAGCTCGTCGCGCGAGCCGAGCAGCGACGCGCGCAGCTTCGGCCGGGTCTCGGCGATCGCCGCCTCGAGCACCCCCTCGAGCGAGCCGTGCTTTCGCAAGAGCTCCGCTGCGGTCTTCTCGCCGACCCCCTTGGCTCCCGGCAGTCCGTCGGACGGATCGCCTCGCAGGGCGATGAAGTCGGCGACCTGTCCCGGGGCGACGCCGTAGCGGCGCTCGACCTCCTCGGGGGTCACCTCCTGGGCGCCCTTGCCGGTGCTGACGTAGAGCACGGTGACCTGCTTCGACGCGCACTGGAACATGTCGCGGTCCCCGGTCATCAGCAGCGTCCGGCCGCCCGCCTTCGACTCGAGCGCCGCGAACGAGCCCAGCAGGTCGTCGGCCTCGAGCGTGTCGTGCGCGGCCACGGTCCAGCCGAAGGCCTCGAAGAACGCCGGCGCGTCGGCCCACTGGCCGACCAGGCCCTCGGGCATCTGCGGGCGCTCGGCGTGATAGGGGGGGTAGAGCTCGACCCGGTAGGCGGCGGCGTCGGGCCCGGTGCAGAGGACGATCGCCCGCGGCTCGTGCTCCTCGCCTGCCTGCAGGATCAGGTTGGCGGCGCCGAGCAGCGCGTTCACGGGCTGCCCGTCCGCTCCCTTGATCGAGTCCGGCAGGGCGTAGAAGGCCCGGTAGAGCATTGACGGCAGGTCGACGGCGAGCAACGGTGCGGTCACTCCAGGGACGCTATCTCGCCTACCGACGTGCCGCTTGCGTTAGCCTCGTCGCCGTCCATGGAGGGAAGCGAGGAGCGCGGATGAGACGGTGCCTGGCGGGGGTCGTGACGGCGTGTGTGGCCGGACTGGTCGCCGCGAGCCCGGCCGCGGCGTTCGACAAGCTGGTGACGATCAAGTCCGACGGCCCGGGCCCGGCGGCATACGACCAGGTCTACGTGCATCAGGTGGGCCCGAAGAACGCCGATCGGGTGCTGGTGCTGATGCCCGGCACCCAGGGCGGCGCCGGCGACTTCACCCTGCTCGGGCGCGGACCTGACCAAGCGGGTCGAGGGCCTGCAGGTGTGGTCGATCGACCGCCGCACGCAGGCGCTCGAGGACACCTCCGTCTTCGCTCAGGCGCTCGCCGGCCGGCAGAGCCTCGCAGGAGATGTTCGACTACTACCTGGGCTGGCTCACCGGCGGCGGGGGCTCGGCTCCGCACTTCGAGTTCCTCGATACCAGCACCGTCCCGTTCGCCCGCGAGTGGGGGATGGAGACCGCGCTCCGGGACGCCCGCAGGGTGGTGCGCGCGGCGCACCGGGGCGGGCGCGAGGTGATCCTGGGCGGCCACTCGCTGGGCGCCTCGCTGACCGCGGCGTACGCGGCCTGGGACTTCAACGGCAGGCCCGGCTACAAGGACCTCGCCGGCCTGGTGCTGATCGACGGCGGCCTGCTCGGCAGCTTCGACGCCTTCGACCTCGCCCAGGCCCAGCAGCAGATCGCCGACCTCGAGACGTCGGACCCGTTCCTCGACCTGCTCGGCATCGGGATCCCCGAGGCGGCGGGCCTGTTCGCCGAGGTCGGCGGCATCTACGCTCGGCTGGAGCCGACCGCGCCCGCGACGGCGACCCAGAACTTCCCCCTGCTCCCGGACGACTTCAAGCCCGACGTCCCGGTGACCAACCGCGCCTTGCTCGGGCACGCGTTCGACAGCGACACCTCGCCGCCGGAGCTCGGGCTGCTGCACGTGAACGCCGGCGGCCTGGCGCCGTCCGGTGACCCGCGCGACTGGGTCGATGGCGGTGTCACCCCGGTCGCCCGCCTGGCGCAGACGTTCGGCCAGGAGCCGGTGAACGGGACCGAGTGGTACTTCCCGAAGCGGCTGACGATCGACACCAACGGCGCCGACCGGATGAAGATGAACGACGTCGCCAGGTTCCTCGGCCTGCGCCTCATGCACACGAGCCGGCATCGACGTGCCGATCTACGCCTTCCAGACCGACCTCACCGACGGCGGCGTCCTGCGCGGCGCGAGGGCGCTGGTGAAGCGCGCGAAGACGACCAAGAAGCAGGCCCTGCTGGTCGACGGGGAGGAGCAGCAGAGCCATCTCGACCCGCTGACGGCGGCGCCGAAGCGCAACAAGTTCCTCCGGAACCTGATCGGGTTCCTCGGCGACAAGCCCTGAGCGCGCTCGTCAGACGACGGTGAGCTGCAGCGCGACTCCGATCGCGCCGCACGCGAGCACGACCCAGAGCACGGTCAGCTTGCCGTGCCAGCGTTGCAGCGCCGCGAACGCTCCCAGCGCCAGGGCCGCCGTGTAGACGTCGACGACGCTGGTCTCGAGGATGCTCGACCGTGACCGCCGCGATCAGCCCGATCACCGCCGCGGCGACGCCGAGCAGGAACGGGCGGATGCGCGGGCTCTCGGCGACCGCCACGAGCCAGCGGTGCAGGAAGATCGGGAACACGAACGCCGGCAGGAAGATCCCGAGCGTCATCGCCAGGCCGCCGGCGAGGCCGCCGGCGATGTAGCCGACGAAGGTCGAGAAGATGATCAGCGGCGCCGGCAGCACCCCGCCGAGCGCGAGCCCGTCGATGAACTGGCTCTCGGTGAGCCAGCCGTGGGCATCGACGCTCGCCTCCTGCAGGAACGGGATCGCCGTGAAGGCGCCGCCGAAGGTCAGCAGCCCGGCCTTGAGCCCCTCGAGGAAGATCTCGCCGGTGAGCGACACGGTCACCGTGCCGGCGAGGACGGTGAGGATCGCGACCGGCCCGACGGAGATCGATCGCAGCCGGCCCGTGTAGCGCTCCGCGTTGACCACGAGCTCGTAGACGAGCCCGCCGACGAGCAGGACGAGCACGAACGACGCCGAGAACGCCAGGCTTGCCGCGAGCGAGGCGAGCGCGATCAGCGCCAGCGGCACGTCGGTGATGAAGCTGCGGCTGAGGCGGACGACCGCGCGGGCGATGATCGCCCCGACCGCCGCGGTGAGCCCGTAGAAGAGCTCCTCGAGCCTGCCCTCGAGGTCCGCCTCGACGTAGGCGATCGAGAGCCCCAGCATCAGCACGAAGCCGGGCAGCATGAAGCCGAGCCCGGCTGCGAAGCCCCCGAGCTTGCCGCCCCGCAGGCGCCCGAAGTAGACGCAGAGCTCGTGGGCCTCGGGCCCCGGCAGCACCTGGTAGACGGCCAGGGCCTTCTTGAACGTCTCCTCGTCGACCCATCCCTCCTCGTCGACGCACTCCTGCTTGATCATCGCGATCTGCGCCGCCGGCCCGCCCCAGGCGAGGGCGCCGAAGCGCAGGAAGCGCCAGAAGATGCCGATCGCCGAGTCGCTCAGGCCGCGCAGTCTGACCGGACGGGGAAAGTAGGGTCACCTAACACGCGACCGCCGGAGTGCCCTAGCATGTGAGCGAGCTCTTGTGTTCGAGGACGACGGGCGGGCAACGACCGATGGAAGGCGACAGGGATGAGCGAAGCGAGCGAGCACAAGGACAAGTTGGCGGCCTACGCGAAGCCACGACTCGGCCGCAGCCTGCTCGACCTCGCGACCTCGGTGCTCCCCTATCTGGGGCTGACCGCGCTCATGTACGTGACCCTCGGTGACTCGATCTGGCTCACGCTCGGGCTCGCCGTTCCCACCGGGGGCTTCCTGCTGCGCACCTTCATCGTCTTTCACGACTGCGGTCACGGCTCGTTCATGCGGATCCAAGGCCGCCAACCGCTGGGTCGGGCGGTTCACGGCGCTGCTGGTCTGGCAGCCGTACGAGAACTGGCGCTTCGACCACGCCGTCCATCACGGCACCGCCGGTGACCTCGATCGCCGCGGTCAGGGCGACGTCCCGACCTGGACCGTGGCCGAGTACTACGGGCGGCCCTGGCACCAGCGCCTCGGCTACCGGCTGTTTCGCAACCCGCTGATCATGTTCGGCGTCGGGCCGCTCTGGTCGCTGATGATCGGCCCGCGAATCAGCTCGCGCGCCAAGCGGCGCCGGCTGCGCAACAGCATCATCCTCACCAACGTCGCGCTCGCCGTGGTGATCACGGGGCTCTGCCTGCTGTTCTCGATCCCGGCCTTCCTGCTGGTCCAGCTGCTCCCGGCCTTCCTCGCCGGGATGGCCGGGGTCTGGCTGTTCTACGTCCAGCACCAGTTCGAGGACGTCTACTGGGAGTCGAGCGATCGCTGGAGCTACGCCGACGCCGCGCTCGAGGGCAGCTCCTACCTGAAGCTGCCGAAGGTGCTGCAGTTCTTCACCGGCAACATCGGCCTGCACCACGTCCATCACCTCAACGCCCGGGTGCCGAACTACAACCTGCAGGCGGCCCATGACGAGAACGAGGTCTTCGCCGACGTTCCGGTGCTCACCCTGCGCGACAGCATCAGGTGCGCGCGCCTGAAGCTGATCGACACCGATACCGGTCGGCTGCTCACCTGGGCCGAGGCTCGTGCGATGGTCCGCGCGCCGTCCGCCCCGCCGGCGACCGTCAGCGCGTAACGACGCGGCCGCGGCGTAGCGCCGCGGCGTCAGGGGGCGTCGGAGAGGATCCGCTGCTTCTCGGCGGCGAACTCCTCCGCCGAGAGGACGTCGGCGTCGCGCAGCTTCGCCAGCCGCTCGAGCTCGGCGACCCGTGTGTCGCCGGCGGGCGCGGCGGGCTCGCCGGCGCCCCTCGCGCCGACCACGCGCTCACGGCCCTCGCGCATGCGGCCGGCGATGGTCGCCGCGATCCCGTGCGGCGAGCCCGTCGTGACCCGGTCGGGGAACTCGCGCGCGACCTGACGGCGCAGGAACTCGGTGCCCGCCGCGAGCAGCACGATCAGCACGAGCGCTTGGCCCAGATCGCGAAGACGGAGAGCAGGGCGAGGAGCGAGGCGACGACGACGAGGACGAGCGGCAGCGCCCTGCGGCTCTTCGGTGCGTCGGCCCCCTCGTCGCTCATTCGCGGGCAGCCTATCGCGGGTTGCGGACCCGGGCCCGCCTGCAAGATTTGGCGTCCCAGCCAAAAGGTGATTAGATCGCCAAATGCGTGTCTTGGCGGGGACGGTGCTGACGGTCTTGGCGCTCGGCTTGGCCGCGGCGCCCGCATCCGCTCAGGACGAGGCCTCGCCCGTGGAGGGCGCCGAGGAGGCCTCGCAGGAGACGGGCGGCCCCGACGGCACGGATGCCGGGCCCGGCGGGCCGCACGAGGTGCAGGTCGGAGCGCTGATCAACGACATCCAGCAGCTCGACCTGCAGACGCAAGTCCTACGCCGTCGACATCTACCTCTGGTTCAAGTGGGAGGACCCGGAGATCGATCCCTCGCGGACGCTTCGAGTTCCTCAACCCGTTCCAGCTCTGGGGCCACATCCGCCAGTACGCGGGGGTCAAGCCCGAGATGCTCGCCGGACGGGACGCTGTACTCGATCGCTCCACATCCAGGGCCAGTTCAACTCCGAGCTGCGCGATCGAGCGACTACCCCTTCGACGACCCAGGACCTGATCGTCGCGATCGAGGACAAGAACGAAGGACGAGTCCGAGCTCGTCTACGTGCCCGACGAGTCGACCCGATCGCGGTCTCCGCCGGACATCACGATCCCGGGCTGGGACATCGGCGACGCCGCTCATGGAGGTGGTCTCGAACCAGTACCCGACCAACTTCGGCGAGCCGCGAGGCCGGCGAGGCCACCTACTCGCGCGCGATCTTCGGCCTCGACGGTGACGCGCCCGGCGGGCACCTACTCGCTGAAGCTGCTGTTGCCGATGCTGCTCGTCGCGCTGACCGCGGCGCTGGCGCTCTCGGTGCACCCGCGCTACGTCGAGGGCCGGATCGGGATCGGGATCACCGCGCTGCTCACCCTGGTCGCCCTGCAGCTGACCAGCACTTCCGGCCTGCCCGACGTCAACTACCTGATCCTGCTCGACAAGCTCTACATCGCTCAGCTACGCGTTCGTCGTCCTGACCATGGCGGTGATCGTGCGCAACTCGTGGGTCGACGCGACCGGCGACGTCGCGGCCGCCTCCCGGGCCGACCGCCGGGGCCTGCTCGTGCTCACGCGTCGGGTACTTCGTCGCCTGGCCGCGCTGATCCTGATCCTCGACCTCGCGTGAGCGCACCGGCGCCCGCGACTGCTCGGCGTCAACCACGTCGCGCTCGAGGTCGGCGATCTCGAGGCGGCGCTCGAGTTCTACGGCTCGATCTTCGAGTTCGAGCTCCGTGGCCGGGTGCCGGGGATGGCCTTCATCGACCTGGGCGACCAGTTCATCGCCCTGTCGGAGGGGCGCTCGCAGCCCGCCGACGACGACCGCCACTTCGGCCTCGTCGTCGACGACAAGGAGGCCGCGCGGGCGGCGCTCGAGGCGGCCGGAGCCGAGATCGTCCCCGCCCGCGGGCTCGACTTCCTCGATCCGTGGGGCAACCTCGTGCAGGTGGTCGACTACCGCGAGATCCAGTTCTCGAAGACGTCGGCCGTGCTCGCCGGGATGGGGGTCGAGATCTCGAAGTCGGAGGAGGCGCTCTCCGAGCTGCGCGAGAAGGGACTCGGCCTAGCCGCGGTCGTAGACCTCGGGGTTGACGCAGCGGGGGAGGCGCTCGCCGGCGAGGCCGGCGAGCAGGTTGTCGACCGCGAGGTCGGCCATCGCCTCCCGCGTCCGGTGGGTGGCGGAGCCGAGGTGCGGGATCACGAGCAGGTTCGGCGCTCCGAGCAGCGGGTGGTCGGCCGGCAGGGGCTCCGGGTCGGTGACGTCGAGCGCCGCGCCGGCGATCCAGCCCTCGCGCAGCGCCCGCTCGAGCGCGGCGGCGTCGACGATCGGGCCGCGCGCGGTGTTGACGAGATAGGCGGTCGGCTTCATGCCCCGCAGCTGCGGCTCGCCGATCAGCCCGCGGGTCGCGTCCGTGAGCGGGGTGTGGACGCTGACGAAGTCCGCCTTCGACGAGCGCATCCGCCAGCTCGTCCTCGTCGCGGCCCACGAACACGACCTCGCAGCCGAAGCCCTCGAGCCGGCGGGCGACCGTCGATCCGATCCGCCCCGCGCCGACGATCGCCACCGTCGCGCCGTGCAGGTCGCGTCCGAGGAAGGCACGCCGGGCTCCAGGCTCCCCAGCGGCCGGAGCGGACGATCGCCTCGCCCTCGGTGAGCCGGCGCGCGACCGCCAGCATCAGCGCCACCGCCAGGTCGGCGGTCGAGTCCGTGAGCACGTCGGGCGTGTGCCCGACCGGGATCCCGCGCGCGGTGGCGGCATCGACGTCGACGTTGTCGACGCCGACCGCGTAGTTGGAGATCACGACCAGCGTCGGGGCAGGCCTCGATCAGCTCGGCGTCGATCGCGTCGGTGAGCAGGGAGAGCAGGCCCCGTGCGGTCGCCGCCCCCGCGAGCAGCGCCTCCCGTGGCGGTGGCGAGTCGCCGGCCCAGGTCTCCACCTCGTGGGCGTCGCGCAGCCGCTCGAGCGCCGCGCCGGGCAGCTCGCGGGTGACGAAGCAGCGGGCCATCGGCCAAAGTTAGGCGCCTCAACGGCGGCGCGGCTCGGCTGCGCAAACCGACCGCGAGTTTCCGCACCTCCACGGTGGCTCGCATGGCTGTCACACTCGGACCGGTGGACCTCGAGCTCCTGCACGCGCAGCTGGGCGCCCGCGGCGCGCCGCCGTACCGCGCCGCAGCAGGTCTGGGAGTGGGCGGCGCGCGGCGCCGGCTCGTACGCGGAGATGTCGAACCTGCCTCGCGAGCTTCGCGCCGAGCTCGAGGCCCGGGTCCCGTTCTCGTCATTGCGGCTCGACCGCACCGCGCGCTCGATCGACGGCACCGAGAAGGCGCTGTTCGCCACCGCCGACGAGCGGCCGGTCGAGGCGGTGCTGATGCGCTACCGCGACGGGCGGCGGTCGCTCTGCCTGTCGAGCCAGTCCGGCTGCCCGCTCACCTGCACCTTCTGCGCCACCGGGACGATGCGCTTCGGGCGCAACCTGAGCGGCTCCGAGATCCTCGACCAGGCGCTTCACTTCCGTCGCGCCGAGGCCGGTCAACCAGGCCGTGTTCATGGGCATGGGCGAGCCGATGATGAACTTCGACGCCGTGATCGACGCCTGCGAGCGCCTCCCCGACCTCGGCGTCGCCACCTCGCACACGACGATCTCGACCGTCGGCTGGATCCCGGGCATCGAGCGGCTCGCGCGCGAGGGGCCGCGGGTGCGCCTGGCGCTCTCGCTGCACGCGGCCGACGACGCGCTGCGCTCGGCGCTGATGCCGGTGAACGACCGCTACCCGCTCGCCGACGTGCTCGACGCGTGTCGCGGCTGGCGGGCGGCGCGCCGCCGGCGGGTCTACGTCGAGTACCTGATGCTCGACCGGGTCAACGACAGCCCCGGCCAGGCGCGGGCGCTGGCGGCGCTGCTGACCCCGCGCGAGGCGTTCAAGGTCAACCTGATCCCCTACAACCCGACCGGCGGCGAGTACCGCGGGTCGAGCCCGGAGGCGATCGAGGGGTTTCGCTCCGCGCTCGTCGAGCGGGGGATCCCGGCGACCGTGCGCCTGACCCGCGGCCGCGACATCGCCGCCGCCTGCGGCCAGCTCGCCGCGGCCCCGAGACCGGGCCCGTAGCGACGCGGCCGCGTAAAGTCGAACCGGGTTTCGCCCGATCTAGGGGGTGATGCGCCGGCGCACGCTCCTGCTCGCCCTCGCCGCCCTGGCTGCGGCCGCGCTCGCCGGGTGCGGCGGAGGCTCCGACGACCAGGGCGCGGCGGGCTCCGGCGGCTCGAGCGCGACCGCGGCCGCAGGCTCGGACACGGTCGACTGGCCGCTGTTCGGCCGCGTCGAGCAGCGCACGCATTACATCGCCGACGCCCCGGACCCGCCGTTTCACATGCTTTGGGAGTTCTTCGCCAGGCAGCTGATCGAGTTCCCCCCGCTGCTCCAGGACGGCTTCGTCATCGTCGTCAACAAGACCGGCGACCTGTTCGTGATCGAGGCCCAGAGCGGCAAGGTGCGGCGGCGGTCGAACCTCGGCAACGACGTCACCAGCCCCGCCTACGCCGACGGGGTGGTCTACGCCGCCCAGCTCGACGGCTCGCTGATCGCGCTCGAGGTGCCCGGCCTGAAGCCGAAGTGGAAGTTCCAGGCGTCCTCGAAGCTCGAGTCCTCGCCGCTGGTCGTCGACGGCAAGGTCTTCTTCGGCTCCGACAACGGCACCTTCTACGCGCTCGACGCGGAGACCGGCAAGCTCGCGTGGAGCACCCGGCTCGGACACCAGGTCAAGGCGAGCCCGAGCTACGACGACGGCACCGTCTACGTCGGCGACTACGAGGGCACGGTCTGGGCGCTCGACGCCCAGACCGGCAAGCGGCGGTGGAACACCGACACCACCTCGCTGCCGCCGGGCGGCAACGGGGGGTTCTACTCCTCGCCCTCGGTCGCCTTCGGGCACGTCTACGAGGCGCGCACGGACGGCACGGTCTACGCGCTCGAGGCGGACACCGGCAAGCTGGCCTGGCAGTTTCAGACCTCGAACTCGATCTACAGCTCTCCCGCGGCGGCCCAGGTGCCGGGCACACCGCCGAGCGTCTACGTCGGCAGCTACGACCATCAGCTCTACGCGCTCGACGCGGCCACCGGCAAGAAGCGGTGGGTCTTCAACGTCGGCGGGGTGGTGCCGGGGACGCCGACCGTGGTCGGAAAGACGGTCTACACCTCAAGCTTCCAGAACAAGAAGACGTTCGGGGTCGACGCGAGCAGCGGCAAGCGGGTGTTCGAGTGGGGCTCGGCCGGGTTCACGCCCGTCGTGTCCGACGGGGAGCGCGTCTTTCTCACCGGCTTCCAGACGGTCTGGGCCTTCGACGCCAAGGACGCGGGCGAGTCCGTGGCCCGCAGCCAGACCGAGCAGGGCCCGACGCCCAAGCCCCCGGCTGGCTGACCCGCCGGGCTCGCTCAGGCCCGGTTATTCGGGCTCGAGCATCTCCTCGGCCTCGATCCCGCGGCCGGCCGGGACCCGCAGCGAGATGTCACCGCGGCCGAACTCGTCCACCGGCCAGTCCGAGGTCAGCACCGCCTCGACCCCCTGGTCCGTGAGCGCCTGGCGAAAGGCGCGCGCGGTCTCGAGCTCGCCGAAGTCGCGGACGATGTCCCAGTCGTCGTAGGCGGCGTCGCCGACCTGGAGCTCGGCGAGCCCGTCGGGGTGCAGGGAGCCCGACGAGGCGCCCAGAGCTCTGCCGATCCGATCGCGCCATCCCATCGGCGCCACCGTAGCGGCTATCGCGTGTCCGGCTCGTCGGGGCTCGCGGTGAGCTGGGTGGAGCCGTGGTGCAGGTTGGTCCCCAGAGCCTCGAGGTGTTTCTGGATCCCGTCGAGCAGGCCCTCGACCTGCTGCCGCGACGCCGCGAGGTCGCTGAGCGTCGAGTTGAGCGAGACGCTCTCGACGTTCTGGCTCCGACAGGAGGGGCAGCGCTCGATCCGCTGCGGCGGCCCAGGTGGCGCCGCAGTCGCCGCAGGCGAGCCGGTAGACGTCGGCGAGGCCGTCGGCGACCGCCTCGGCGGCGCGCTCGGCGCTGATGTCGGTGAGGATCCCCTCGATCATGGGTTCCCCGGCGTCGCCCGTGGTCAGGATCCCGCGGTCGCGCACGGCGACCACCCGCCCGGAGCGGTGGCGAAGCCTGTACTCGCTGACGAACTCGGTCCCCGGGGGCTGGTTCATCTGCTCCTGCTCCTCGAGCTCGAGCCGCTCGCGGTCGTCGGCGTGGAGGCTGGCCCGCCAAAGGGTCGGGTCCGCGCACCACTCGGCCGGCGAGTAGCCCAGCAGGGACTGGATCTGCGCGGAGACGAAGTGCCAGGTGCCCATCGCGCGGCGCTCGGCGCGGTAGGAGCAGGCCGGCAGCGCGTCGACCATGCCGCGGTGGCGCTCGTGAGCGTCGGCGAGCGCGCGCTGAGCGCTGTGCTCGGCGGTGATGTCGACGATGACCCCGCGCCAGAACGAGCTCTCGCCGACGCCGCTGAGCCGGGCGATGTCGCGGACCCAGACCGTGCGTCCGGAGCGGTCAACCATCCGGTACTCGCTGGTGATCCTGCGATCGGTCTCTCGCGAGACCTGCTCCTGGCGGCGTTCGTCCTCGAGCACCGCCTCGAGCTCGTCGGGGTGGATGCTCTCGCGCCACAAGCTCGGTCGCGCGAGCCATTCGTCCGGCGTGTAGCCGAGCGTGTCCTGGATCTGGGGGCTGACGTAGAGGAAGCGTCCGTCCGGGCCGGGCTCCGCCTCGTACACGATCGCCGGCAGCCACTCGACCAGCTCGCGAAAGCGCGCCTCGATCCGGGAGAGCTCGGTCTGCGTCTCGACTCGATCGGTCGCCTCGCGCGCGACGACCGTGATCAGCAGCTCGCCCTCGGGGCTGCGAATCAGGCGGGCGGTGGTGTCCGCCCAGACGCGGCCGCCGTCCCCGCGGGTGAGCCGCACCACCATCCGCTGCTCGTCGCCCTCGTCCGCGGCGACCAGCTCGGCCAGGCGCCGGCCCACCTCGGCGCGATCCACCGGGTCGACCAGGTCGAGCGCCGGGGTGCCGATGAGCTGGGCGGGATCGTGGCCATAGAGCGCGCGGACGGAGTCGGAGACGAAGACGATGGTGCCGTCGGGGTTGGCCAGGGCCAGCACCTCGGAGACCCCGTCGACGAGCAGCCGGTGAGGATCGGTTGCGGTCGTCGGTGCGGCGTCGCGCGGTTCCAGCTTCGACCCTCGCGTCATCATGGTGCTCTCCGTAGCAGGCAGACCAGAGCGACCAGCCTAGACTGGTTCCCGCGCAGGAGCGCAGGTAGGAGCCGTCTCGCAAGATGAAGTGGAATCGGGCCAAGGGCCGCAAGGACCGCAACGTCATCGACGCGCGCGGATCGTCGCCGTCGCGCGCGGGCGGCGCGGGCGGCGCCGGCGGGCTGCCGATCCCGACCAACATCGCCGGGATCGGCGGCGGGGCCGGGATCGTCGTGCTGATCGTGATCGTCGCGATCCAGGTCTTCGGCGGTGGCGGCGAGGGCGGCTTCGACCTGGGGTCGGCGTTCGGCAACGGGGTCCAGGCCCCCGGCAGCCGGGGACCCGGTGGGGATCCCCCCCGACGAGGATCCGCAGCGCGACCTGAAGGAGTTCTCGACCTACGTCTTCAACGACACGCAGCAGACGTGGAACCAGATCTTCAAGCAGCAAGGGCCGAGCTACGACCAGGCGCAGCTCTACCTGTACGCGAACGCGGTGCGGACCGATGGCTGCGGCTCGGCGAGCTCCGCCGTCGGCCCGTTCTACTGCCCGGCCGATCAGCGGGTCTATCTCGACCTCAGCTTCTATGACGACATGCGCACGCCAGCTCGGCGCCTCGGGCGACTTCGCCTGGGCGTACGTGATCGCGCACGAGATCGGCCACCACGTCCAGAACCTGCGGGGCACCAACGCCGAGGTCGAGCGCCTCAGCCGCGACGACCCGGACCAGGCAAACGAGCTGTCAGTGCGCACCGAGCTGCAGGCGGACTGCTACTCCGGCGTCTGGGCGGCGACCGTGTTCAAGGCCGGCGAGCTCGAGGAGGGCGACATCGAGGAGGCGTTCAACGCCGCCGAGGCCGTGGGCGACGATCGCCTGCAGCGCCAGGCCGGGCAGGACGTCAACCCGGACAGCTTCACCCACGGCACCTCCGAGCAGCGCCGCCGCTGGTTCGACGCCGGCTATCAGTCCGGCGACCCGGCGAGCTGCGACACCTTCTCGGTCGACGAGGTCTAGCGCCGGCCCCTCGCCGGCGACCCGCGCCGCGGCCGAACGTGCGCCGAGACACCGCTCGCGCGAGTCGCATCGCCGTGCGCGCGAGCCTGACCGGCCGAGGTTGGGCGGGGTAGGCGCCGCAGAGCGTCGCCCGCTGGAGGCCGTGTCGCCGCGCCGACTCGTAATCCGATGCGAGCAGGGTCGTACGCCAACTGCACATCACATGGAGGCGGCGTCCGGCGGATCGTCGTGGAGCGACATCGAGCCTCCCGCGCCAGAGCGGTCACAGCTCGACGCGACTCCACGCTCGCGGGACTGCGTGTCGCGACACGGCATCACCCGGGCGTCGCCGCCCGCGACGCGCTACTCGCTGAGCTCGACCCGCTCGATGACCTGCGGCTCGATCGGGCGGTCGCCGGCGCCGGTCGGCGTCTGCTCGATCGCGTCGACGGCGTCCATGCCGTCGGTGACCTGGCCGAACACGGTGTGCTTGCCGTCGAGCCACGGGGCGGCCTCGGTGGTGACGATGAAGAACTGTGAGCCATTGGTGTTCGGCCCCGAGTTCGCCATCGCCAGGGCGCCGCGGACGACCTTGTTCTGGTTGAACTCGTCCTCGAACGTGTAGCCCGGGCCACCGGTGCCGGTGCCCTCGGGGCAGCCGCCCTGGATCATGAAGTCGCTGATCACCCGGTGAAAGCCGAGGCCGTCGTAGAAGCCGTCGCCGGCGAGCTTGCGGAAGTTCTCGACCGTCTTCGGCGCGTCCTCGTCGAAGAACTCGATCGTGATCGCGCCGGCGTTGGTGTGAAGCGTCGCCTCGGACATCGCTCCTGACTCTAGCCAACCCACCGTCGCCACCTATCCTCAGCAGAGCATGCGCTGCTCGGAGTGCGGCAACGTCAACCGCCCGGACGCTCAATTCTGCGACTCATGCGGAGCGCGCCTCCAGTTGCGCGCGGAGCCGCCGCCGGCCGCTCCCGAGGCGGCCCCGGCGGATGCACCGGAGCTGATCGCGGGGCGCTACCGGGTCGAGGGATTCCTCGGGCGCGGCGGCCGCAAACGCGTCTATCGCGCCCGCGACACCGAGTCCGCCGACTGCGAGGTGGCCGTTGCCGTGTTCGACACCGAGGGAGTGGAGGAGACCGTGCTCGCCCGCTCCCGCCGCGAGACCCAGGCGATGCGCAAGCTCGGCGAGCATCCCCACATCGTCCGCGTGCTCGACTCCGGCGAGGAGGACCGGGTGCCGTTCATCGTCAGCGAGTACGTCGGCGGCGGCGATCTCGCGGGGGCGCTCGAGGAGGCCGACGGTCGCCGGCTGGAGATCGAGCAGGCGATCGCGATCGCGATCGACGTGTGCCGGGCGCTCGAGCACGCCCACTCCCGCGGGATCATCCACCGCGACCTCAAGCCGGCCAACATCTGGCTCGGCGACGACGGCGCCGCTCGCCTCGGCGACTTCGGCCTCGCGACCACCGACCGCCGCTCGCGCGCGGCGGTCGAGGGGATGCTGGTCGGCACCGTCGCCTACCTGCCCCCCGAGCAGGCCCTCGGGCGCAGCTCCGATGCCCGCTCGGACCTCTACTCGCTCGGGGCGATGCTCTACGAGCTGCTCACCGGCGAGCCGCCCTTCCCGGGCGAGGACGCGGTCGCGATCATCGGCCAGCACCTGAATGCGCAGCCGGTCCCCCCGTCGCGCCACCGGTCTGAGATCCCGGCCGCACTCGACGCGCTGATCCTCGGGCTGCTCGCCAAGGCGCCGGATGAGCGCCCCCAGAGCGCCGCCGAAGCGCGGCGCGCGATCGAGGCCGCGGCCAGCGCGCCGGCGGAGCCGCCCGCGGAGCCGACGGCCGAGAATCCGCTCGAGGCGCTGGCCGGCGGCGTCTTCGTCGGCCGCGACGCCGAGCTCGACCAGATGCGCGGCGACGCTCGAGGACGCGCTCGGCGGCCAGGGCCGCCTGCTGCTGGTCTCGGGCGACCCTGGGATCGGCAAGACCCGGACGGCCGAGCAACTCGCGACCTACGCGCGGGTTCGCGGCGCCCGGGTCCACTGGGGCCGCTGCCATGAGGCCGAGGGGCAGCCGCCGTACTGGCCCTGGTCGGAGGCGCTGCGCACCTACGTCCGCGACGCCGACCCGGTCGGGCTGCGATGGGAGCTCGGCAGCCGCGCGGCCGACGTCGCCCAGATCGTCCCCGAGCTCGCCGAACGGCTCGGGGACGTCGGCGAGCCCGCCGACATGGACGGCGACCAGGCGCGGTTTCGCCTCTTCGACTCGTTCGCGGGGTTCCTCGCCGGCGCCTCCAGCGCCCGCCCGCTCGTGATCGTCCTCGACGACCTCCACTGGGCGGACGAGCCGTCGCTGCTCCTGCTGCGCTTCGTCGCCCGCCGCCTCGCCGGCTCCGGCCTGCTGCTGATCGGCACCTACCGCGATGTCGAGCTCGGCCGCCACCACCCGCTCGCCGACACCCTCGGCGACCTCGCCGGCGTGGACGGCGTCCGGCGGGTTGCGCTCAAGGGTCTCGATCCGAGCGGGATCGCCGACTACATCGAGCTCACCGCCGGCGTCGACCGGCCGCCTCCCGACCTCGCCGCGGCGATCCACGACCAGACCGGAGGCAACCCGTTCTTCATCGGCGAGGTCGTCCGCCTGATGGCCGCCGAGGGCCTGCTCGGCGAGGAGGAGGCCCGCCGCCAGGTCGCGATCCCGCAGGGCGTCCGCGAGGTCGTCGGTCGCCGGCTCGACCGGCTCTCCGCTGATGCCAACGAGGTGCTGCGGATCGCCGCGGTCTGTGGCCGCGAGTTCCTCGCCGTCGTGCTCGAGCGGGTCTGCGAGCTCGGTCCGGCGGAGATCGAGGCGGCGCTCGCCGAGGCCGTCGGCGATCGCCTCGTCGACGAGTCGCCGACGGAGCCCGGTCGCTACGCGTTCTCGCATGCGCTCGTGCGCGAGACCCTGCAGGCGGAGGTGGGGGCGTCGCGCCGCGTTCCCCTGCACCTCGAGATCGGCGAGGCGCTCGAGGACGTCTACGCGGGCGATCTCGACCGCCATCTCGGCGAGCTCGCGCACCACTTCCTCGAGGCCGCCCCGCTCGGCCAGGTCGAGCGCGCCGTCGACTACGCGACCCGCGCCGCGGCGCAGGCCCGCGAGCGGCTCGCCTACGAGGACGTCGCCGTGCTCACGGCGAAGGCCATCGAGGCGCTCGAGCTCGCTCCCGAGCCGGACCGCGCCCGCAGGCTCGACCTGCTGCTCGAGCTCGGCTGGGCCCAGACCACGGCGGCTCGCCCCGACGAGGCGCGGGCGACGCTCGAGCAGGCCGCGGCACTCGCCCGCGAGCTCGGCCGCCCCGAGGAGCTGGCGCGCGCCGCGCTCGGCATCTGCCTGCTGTCGATCGCGGGCCTGATCGACGAGGAGCTGATCGAGCTGGTCACGGAGGCCCTCGAGGCGATCGGCCCGGGCGACAGCCCGCTGCGCTCGCAGCTGCTCAGCGGCCTCGCGCAGGAGCTCTACTGGGTCGATGCCGCCGGGCGCTCGAACGAGCTCGGGCTGGAGGCGCTCGAGATGGCGCGGCGGCTCGACGACCCCGACTCGCTCGCGCTGGCGCTGGTGCGCCGCCAGTTCACCGGCGACTTCGGCCCCGAGCACACCCGGCGCCGGCTCGCGGAGAGCAACGAGCTCCACGACCTCGCCAAGGCTCGCGGCGACCGCGAGCTCGAGTTGCGCGCGCACGTCTACCGGCTCACCGGGCGGCTCGCGCTGGGGGAGGTCCGCGGGGTCGACGCCGAGCTGGCCGCCGTCGAGCGCCTGGCGACCGAGCTGCGCCAGCCCCAGTGGCTGTGGAACGTGCCGATGCTGCGGGCGATGCGGGCGCTGATCGACGGCCGCTTCGACGATGCCGAGGCACTCGCCGAGGAGGGGCTGACGGCCGGTCGGCGCGCCGGCGAGCAGGTCTCGGCGCAGTTCTACGCCACCCAGATCGCGCTCTTGCGGCGGCTGCGCCGCTCGCCCGCCGACGACACGGAGCTCACCCGGCTCACCCGGCGCCTGGCGGAGCTCGCCGAGCAGTACCCGGCGATCCCGGCGTGGCGGTGCTCGCTCGCGGCGACCCACGCCGAGCTCGGCCACGAGCGCGACGCTCGCAGCGCCTTCGAGCCGCTGGCCGCGAACGGGTTCGCCGACCTGCCCCTCGACCAGCAGTGGATGATCTCGCTCACGTTGCTCGCCGAGACCGCATGCGCGCTCGGCGATACCGCCCGCGGGGCCCGCCTCTACGAGCTGCTGGTTCCCTACGACGGGCTCAACATCGTCGCCGGGCGGGCGGCGGCGTCTTACGGCCCGGTGGCGCGCGTGCTCGCGCTGCTCGCCGGGCTCTGCGGTCGCAATGATGCGGCCGAGGGCCACTTCGCCGACGCGCTCGCGCTCAGCGAGCGCATGGGCGACCGCCCGTTCGCCGCCCGGACCAGGTTCGAGCTGGCCACTCTGCTGCTCGAGTGCGGCGATCGCGATCGCGCGCTGACCCTCCTGACCGAGGCGCTCGAGGCGGCTCAGGAGCTTGGCATGGTCGGCCTCGTCCAGCTCGCGCTCGCCGCCCGGCTCGAGGCGCAGGGCCTCGCATCGCTGGACGTCAGCACGTCGATCGACTTCCTGATCGACGAGGTCGCCTCCGAGCGCCCGGACATCGCCGCCCACGCCGCCGCCGACGGCCAGGTGACGATCCTGTTCTCCGACATCGAGGACTCGACCCTGATCACCGAGCGGCTCGGCGACGAGCGCTGGCTGCAGGTCCTGCGCGCGCACAACTCGCTTTTCCGCGAGCTCGTCCCCACCCACGGCGGGTTCGAGGTCAAGAACCAGGGCGACGGGTTCATGCTCGTCTTCCCCGACCCGCGGCGGGCGATCGAGTGCGCGGCGGCGATCCAGCGCGGGCTCAGCGAGTCCGACCCGGTCGAGGGCGAGCGGATCCGCGTGCGGATGGGCATGCACGCCGGGGAGGCGATCCGTGAGGAGGGCGACTTCTTCGGTCGCAGCGTGATCCTCGCGGCGCGGATCGCCGCTCAGGCCCGCGGCGGCGAGATCCTCGTCTCCGAGGCGCTCAAGGAGCGCGCCGCGGACGGCGACGCCGTCGCCGCGATCGGCTTCGACGACGGGCGCGAGCTCGAGCTCAAGGGCCTCGCGGGCACCCACCGGGTCTACCGAGCGGACTGGGAGCAGGCCGTCCCGGCCTGAGGCGGCCACCGCCGCCCCTGGGCCGAGTGACGGGTTGAGCACCCAGGAGGGCCTCAGTGCGTCACTCGGCGGTGCGCTCAGGCGCCGGTCAGCCAGGCGACCGGGTTCCGGACCATGATCTGCTCGAGCTGTTCGTCGCTCGTCCCGGCCTGCTCGAGGTCGGGGATCACGCGTTGATGGACGATCCGGATGTCCCAGTCCTTCGCCATCCCGGCGGCCAGCATCTGCTCGATCGCCGCCTGCTCGAACCAGTCGATCGTCCCGCAGGAGTCCGCCGAGAGGAAGATCCGGTCCGCGTACCCGCGCTCCAGCAGCGCCAGGGTGGTCGCCTGCCGGCGCTCGTAGGGCAGGTACATCTCGAGGCCGTAGCGGTCGAGGCCGATCCACACGCCGGTTTCCAGCACGCGCTCGATGTAGTCGAGGTCGTCGGTGTCGCCCGTGTGGGCGATCTGGACCTTCGACGGCTCCACCCCCTCCTCGAGCAAGATCTCGACCTGCCGCGGGGCGGTGTTGCTCGCCGGTCGCGAGTGGGCCATGATCGGCGCGCCGGTCCGGACGCTGGCGCGAGCGGCCGCGCGATGCACCTTCTCGACGTTCTCGGTCACGCCCGGCTCGTCGGCGGCGCACTTGATGAACGCGGCCTTGATCTCGGTGCCCTGGATGCCCTGCTCGATGTCGGCGCAGAAGAGGTCGGCGATCCGGTCGGGGTCGCGGCTGGCGAAGAACGGGGGCAGGTGGTCGTAGGTGTAGATCCCCGTGCAGGGGACGACCTGAAGCCCGGTCTGCTCCGACACCCGGCGCATGAAGCCGACGTCGCGGCCGAGGAACATCGCGGTCGGGTCGCAGATCGTCCGCACCCCGAGCTCGACCGCGGCGCTGGCGACCTCGATCGCCGCGTCATAGCCGTCGCCGTCGTGCTCGCGCTCGGGGATCCCGCCCGAGGCCTTCGCCTGCGGCCACTGCTCGTGGACCGCCTCGTCGCGAGTCCGCAGGTGCTCGTGGATCAGGGTGGTGCCGAGGTCGCCGGCGTCGATCGCCCCGGTGACCGTCTCGACGGTGGCCACCGGGCTATCCCGGTCCGTGGGGTCGCCCGATCACGCGGCTTAGTCTATGTCGATGCAGGACGTGCGCCGCGATTGAGCGCTCAGGCCAGCTTCACCACGGCGATCACCATCGAGGCGATCAGGCAGGCTACGAGGACGATCATCATGTAGCGCCAGCTCCGGGGCATCAGGGGTTCTGCGGATAGTATGGGCGCGCACCGGCAGCGAAGGAGGGCCAGTCTTGTTCGAGCGGATCATCGTCGGCACCGACGGCTCAGAGACCGCGGGGGAGGCCGTCCGGCAGGCGACCGAGCTCGCCCGGGCGACCGGGGCAAAGCTCGACGTCGTCAGCGCCTATGACCGGGTGCCGGCCTCGCGGCTGCGCGAGGAGAGCGGCGAGATCCCGGGCGACGTCGCCTATGCGGTCGGCCCGAAGGAGGACGTCAACGTGATCCTCGAGGCCGCCGCCGGACCCGCGCAGCAGGCGGGGGTGGAGGTCACCACCCACGCCCGCGAGGGAGACCCCGCCGACGCCATCCTCGACGTCGCCGAGGAGATCGACGCGAACCTGATCGTCGTCGGCAACAAGGGCATGACCGGGGCCCGGCGCTTCCTGCTCGGGAGCGTGCCGAACAAGATCTCCCACCACGCTCCCTGCAGCGTCTACATCGCGCGCACGACCTAGAGGCGGTCGGAGTCAGCCGCCGCAGCGGCGGCGCGGATCGACCGCGCGCTTGGCGTCCAGGAGTCCCGGGCCGTAGAAGCGCTTCGGCGACGCGGGGCGTGCGGTGCACTGCAGTCGCCGGGCCACGTTCTTCGGCGCCGGGTCGGCGCCCACTACGCCGCTGGCGATCACGAGCGCCGCGACGCCGGTGGCGTGGGCCGCCGACATCGAGGTGCCGACGTCGGGGCGGATCGCGAACCGCTGGTGGCCGCCGGCACAGTTGGCGGGAAAGCAGGAGTAGGTGAGCTGCAGGATCGGGATGGTGTCGTTGGCGCACTCCGGCCGCGACGCGGCCGGGCGGGGCACGCCGCCGCCCGGGGCGACGAGGTCGGTGTGCTTGCGGTAGAACGAGTACTCGGCCAGGCAGCCGTCCTCGGTCGCGGCGGCCACCGCGAACGCATGCGGGGCGGCGCCCGGGAAGAGCGCCTTCGCGCGGCCCGTACCGCCGAAGTCGTTGCCCGCCGAGGCGATGACCAGGGCGCCGCGCCGGTTGGCCTTGCGGATCGCGGCGCAGACCGTCGGTACGTCCCGGCACCCGGTCACCTTGGAGCTGAAGTTGAGCGAGACGTTGATCAGGTCGGCGTCGTGCTTGGCTGCCCACAGGATCCCTCTGGCGACGTCGGCGGTGCTGCCGACGCCGTCCTCGTCGAGCACGCGGACCGGCATCAGCGCCGTCCCGTACGCGATCCCGGTGAGGTAGTCCGGGATCGCCGCAGGTTGGCCGACCGTCACCTGCTCGCCGATCGTCCCGGCCACGTGGGTGCCGTGGCCGTTCTCGTCGAGCGGCTGGTCGTCGCCGTCCACGAGGTCGGTCCCGGGCACGAACTGGGTCGCGAGGAAGTCGGGGCTCGGGGCGTAGCCGGGCGCCGCCTGGTACGCGATCCCGGTGTCGACCACCGCCGTCGTCACCCCGAACCCACCGGGCCGGCCGAGGGCGACCAGGCGATCCCACGCCTTCGTCACCCTGATCCCGCCCGGAGACCCGCGCAGGCTCCACTGGTCGGCCTCCCAGCCTCCCGGCTCGCCCCGCGGTGCCCTGATCGAGCGGCTGCAGGGCTGCCCGCGCGATCCAGTTCGGCGCCGCCGAGCGGACCCCGCGGGCGTGCCTGAGCTCACGCGACCGCTTCGCGGACCGCGGTTTCCTCGGGGAGCCGGGCGACGCTGGAGCCGCCGCCGGCCCACTCGACGACCACCTCGCCGGGTACGAAGGCGCGCTGCTCGGATGGCGGCGGGCCCACGCCCGGCTCGGGCGATTCCGAGCCGAGGGCGGGCGCGGACGCCGAGGCCAGCGCCAGCAACGAGCCGACGGTCGCGAGCGCCGATCTGAGTCCTGACGAGCTCATCGTTTCCGGGCGGCCGAGACGTCCCTGCCCTGTGCTTCCGAAACACCGCCGCAGCGCGGAAGTTTCCGCTCGCCGATACTAGGACGGTGGCCGGGCCGCACCACCACCGTGACGAGGAGCTGATGCGCCTCGCCCTCGAGCAGGCCAGGGCCGCGGCCGGGCACGGCGACACGCCGGTCGGCGCCGTCGTCGTCCGGGAAGGTCGCGTGATCGCGGCGGCGCGGAACGAGCGCGAGCTGCGACATGACCCGACCGCGCACGCCGAGGTGCTCGCCCTGCGGGCCGCGGCCGAGCGCCTCGGCGGGTGGCGGGTCCCGGACTCGACGCTCTACGTGACGCTCGAGCCGTGCGCGATGTGCGCCGGGGCGATCGTCCTCGCCCGCGTCCCGCGGGTGGTGTTCGCCGCCGCGGACCCGAAGGCGGGCGCCGCCGGCAGCGTCCTCGACGTCCTCGGGGAGCCGCGCCTCAACCACCGGCCGGAGGTCGTCGGGGGAGTGCTGGCGGAGGAGGCGGCGGCGCTGCTGCGGGACTTCTTCGCCGGTCGCCGGGCGCCGAACTCGTAGCGCGCGAAAGCACCGACCTGCCGGAGTTGAACGGACAGGGTGGGATTCGAACCCACGAGGCAGCTTTCACCGCCCACACGATTTCCAGTCGCGCACCTTAAGCCACTCGGTCACCTGTCCCGGGCGGCTTGACGATAGCGGCGCCGCGGCCCGGCGCGGAGGCCGTGCCGTCAGCCCGGGACCGGCGCCTCCGGCAGCCGCGCGAGCGCCGAGTCCATCTCGGCGGAGCTGAACTCGAGGTCGGTGAGCTCGCCGCTCAGGAAGGCGTCGTAGGCCGACATGTCGAAGTGGCCGTGGCCGCAGAGGTTGACCAGGATCACCCGCTCCTCGCCGGCCTGCTTGGCCGCCTCGGCCTCGTCGAACGCGGCGCGCAGGGCGTGCGAGGGCTCGGGCGCGGGGATGATCCCCTCGCAGCGCGCGAACTCGACCGCCGCCTCGAAGGCGCTGGTCTGGCGGATCGCGACCGGCTCGATCAGGCCCTCCTTGACCAGCGCGCAGACCATCGGCGAGTCGCCGTGGTAGCGCAGGCCGCCGGCGTGCACCGGCGGGGGGACGAAGTCGTGGCCGAGGGTGTACATCGGCATCAGCGGGGTGAGCCCCACCGTGTCGCCGAAGTCGTAGCGATAGACACCCTTGGTCAGCGTCGGGCACGCGGCGGGCTCGGCGGCGACGAAGCGCGTCGCCTTGCCGTCGCGCAGGTTGGCGCGGATGAACGGGAACGCGACCCCGGCGAAGTTCGAGCCGCCGCCGACGCAGCCGACGACGACGTCCGGGTACTCGCCGGCGAGCTCGAGCTGGGCGATCGCCTCCTGGCCGATCACGGTCTGGTGCAGGCAGACGTGGTTGAGCACCGAGCCGAGCGAGTAATTGGTGTCCTCGGCGCCGGCGGCGACCTCGACCGCCTCCGAGATCGCGATCCCGAGGCTGCCCGACGAGTGCTCGGCCTGCGAGCGCCCGGCCTCGGTCAGCTCCGAGGGGCTGCGGTGGACCGTCCCGCCCCAGGTCTCGATCATCGAGCGCCGGTAGGGCTTCTGGTCGTAGGAGACGCCGACCATGAACACCTCGCACTCGAGCCCGAACAGCTGGCAGGCGAGCGCCAGCGCCGAGCCCCACTGCCCGGCGCCGGTCTCGGTCGCGAGCTTGCGCAGGCCCTGCCGCTGGTTGTAGAAGGCCTGCGGGACCGCGGTGTTCGGCTTGTGCGAGCCGGCGGGCGAGACCCCCTCGTACTTGTAGTAGATGTGCGCCGGGGTGTCGAGCCGCTCGCTCGAGCCGGCGGGCGCGCAGCAGCGGGGTCGGCCGCCAGAGCCGATAGACCTGCGCACCTCCTCCGGGATCTCGATCTCGGGCTCGGCCGAGACCTCCTGCTCGATCAGCGCCATCGCGAACAGGGGCGCCAGGTCCTCGGGGCCGAGCGGCTCCTTGGTGCCGGGGTGAAGCGGCGGCAGCGGCTCCCCCGGCAGGTCCGGCAGCAGGTTCACCCAGTGGGTCGGGATCGCGGACTCCGGCAGCGGGAACTGGATCTGCTCGCTGGCGCTCAACCGGCTCTCCTCTCGGTGGCGACGATCGAGCGATTGTATGCCCACCTGTCGCCGCGCCGAGGGGATCGATCACCCGCCGGACGCGACGGCGTCGGCGGTCGTAGGGTTGGGCCCGATGGCGAACTGGGGCGAGATCGAGGCGGCCGAGCCGGAGTTCGCTCGAGCGGTCCGCGCGCGGTTCGAGGCTGGCAAGCACAAGACGCTCGCCACCCTGCGCGCCGACGGCTCGCCGCGGATCAGCGGGACCGAGGCCGACTTTCGTCGGCGACGACCTCTGGTTCGGCTCGATGCCGAGGGCGCGCAAGGCCGCCGACCTGCGCCGCGACCCGCGCTTCGCGATCCACAGCGCCTCGGCCGACGCGCCCGAGTGGACGGGCGACGCGAAGCTCTCGGGCGTGATCGAGGAGGTCAACGATCGCGGAGCTCGTCGCCGCTTATCTCGCCGGGCGCGGCGGGGAGGAGGGCGAGCCCGAGCCGCCGGGCGACTTTCACCTCTTTCGCGCCGAGATCACCGAGGCGGTGCTCGTCGGCCTCAACGAAGCCCGCGATCGGCTGGTGATCGAGCCTGGCGCGAGGGCCGCGGGCTGGCGATCGAGCGCGAGTAGCCGATCGAGTCGGTAGGATCGATCGATGGCGAGAACGGCAACGGCGACCTGGCACGTCTACCTCTCCGGCGAGATCCACTCCGACTGGCGCGAGCGGATCGCCGAGGGGGCGCGCGTGGCGAAGCTGCCGGTCGAGCTGCTCGCACCGGTCACCGACCACGGCGCCTCCGACGACGTCGGCGTCGACATCCTCGGCGCCGAGCGGGAGGGCTTCTGGAAGGACCACAAGGGCGCCGGCGTGAACGCCGTGCGCACCCAGACGCTGTTGCGCCGCGCCGACGTGGTCGTGGTCCGCTTCGGCGACAAGTACCGGCAGTGGAACGCCGCCTTCGAGGCCGGTTACGCGGCGGCGCTCGGCAAGCCGCTGATCACGCTTCACGACCCCGAGCTCACGCACGCGCTCAAGGAGGTCGACCGCGCCGCGATGGCGGTCGCCGAGACCCCCGAGCAGGTGGTCGAGGTCCTTCGCTACGCGATCACCGGTCCCGGGGTCCGCGCCTGAGCCGGCTGCCGGGCGGACCGGGTCAGCGACAAACCGGTCCGAATCCCCACCTCTCGGCGCTTGACTCGGTCCGCCGCACACCCATAGGGTCGAGACCCAGGTTCCAGGTCCTACCGGAGGTGGCTCGTGTCCTTGCGTCGCTGCGTTCTCGTTTCCCTGCTCGTGCTTGGGGCTCTGCTCGCCCTCGGCGGGGTGAGCTCCGCCCACCAGAACCGCCTGAAGGTGGTGGCCAGCGGACTCGACAATCCCCGCGGCCTCGACATCGGGCGCTTCGGCGCCATCTACGTCGCCGAGGCCGGAAGAGGGGGCAACGGTCCGTGCATCGAGGGGCCTGAGGGGCCTCAGTGCGCGGGCGCGACCGGCGCCATCACCAGGATCTGGCACGGCAAGCAGCGTCGTGTCGTGACCAGGCTGCCGTCGCTCGCCAGTCCCGAGGATGGCTCCGGGGCCTCCGGACCGCACGACATCGCGCTCGACGGCCACTACGGTTACGTGCCGGTCGGCCTGGGCGGCGATCCGGCGCTGCGCGAGGATCTGGGCAGGCTGGGCCCCCGGTT
This sequence comes from uncultured Solirubrobacterales bacterium, assembly GCA_963733075.1. Taxonomy (GTDB): domain Bacteria; phylum Actinomycetota; class Thermoleophilia; order Solirubrobacterales; family 70-9; genus WHSW01. The sequence continues at coordinate 62,143 of CAVTCA010000020.1, forward strand.
CGGCCAGCTCTTCGAAGTCTCGATCTTCGGCGACGCCCGTCCCGTGGCCGACCTGGCCGCCTTCGAGGCGGCCGAGGACCCCAGCGGGTCGGAGCCCAACAGCAACCCGAACTCGGTCGCCAGCTTCGCGGACCGGCGATACGTCGTCGATGCCGGGGGCAACGACCTCCTGCGAGTCGGCCCGACCGGGCGAATCAGCACGCTCGCGGTGTTCCCGCAGCGGCTGGTGCCGGCGCCACCCGGGTTCCCCGTGCCCGAGATCCCGATGGACGCCGTGCCGACCGGAGTGGTCGTCGGCCCTGACGGTGCCCTGTACGTCAGTCAGTTGACCGGCTTCCCGTTCCCAGCGGGCGGGGCGAACATCTACCGCGTCCCGCGCGGCGGCGGCGAGCCGGAGGTCTACGCGTCGGGCTTCAGCGCCGTCACCGACCTCGCCTTCGGGCCGGACGGCAGCCTGTACGTGCTCGAGTTCGCGACGAACGGCTTCCTCGCGGGCCCCCCGGGTGCGCTGACCAGGATCGCGCCCAACGGCTCGCGCAAGACGATCGCGAGCGAGGGCCTGGTGGAGCCCACCGGCGTGGTGGTGAGCCGCAACGGAGCGATCTACGTCTCCAACTTCGGGGCCTCCGCCGGCATCGGCGAGGTCGTGCGGGTGAACCCCGGCAACTGAGGCGCCCTCGACGCGCTCAGTAGCCCCCGTACCGAAGCCGGTCGCGCAGGCTCTCGACCCAGGCGGCCGCCCGCCCGTTGGCGTCGGTTGCGAGTGACGGTTGCTTCGCCCGGCCCCGCGCCGGGTTCAGGGGGGGCGGCTTCGCGGGGGTGAACAGCCAGGTCTGGAACAAATCGTCGAGCTGACGACCGGAAACTCGCTCGGCCGTGGAGATGAACTGGCCGGTCGTACCCTGGCGGCCGGCCTTGCGCTTTGCCCAGCGCCGGATCAGGGTCGAGAACGCCTGGTCGCCAATCTCCTCCCGCAGGGCGACAAGGGTCATCCCGCCCCGGACGTAGACGGCATCGTCGAGCTGAAGCGCGGGCCCCGGATCCCCGATCACCACCGACCACAGCGGATCGTCGGCCGGGTAGGCGGCGTAGGCGGCGTCGAAGAACTGGCGCGGCGTCGCCCGGCCCTCGTGCTCGAGCCACAGCCACTCGGCGTAGGTCGCGAAGCCCTCGCTGAGCCAGATGTCGCTCCAGCGCTCGAGCGCGACGCTGTCGCCGTACCACTGGTGGGCGAGCTCGTGGACGACGACAAAGTCGGCGTTGGTCGGATTTCCCTGGTCGTCGACCCAGAACAGCGCCGCGTACACCGGCCGGGTCTGAGTTTCGAGCGCGAACAGGATCGGGCGCTCGGGGTCGACGATCGCGCCGATGGTGTTGAACGGATACGGGCCGAACGCCCCTGCGAGGAGGTCGAGGACCTCGCCCTGGCGCGCCAGCGATGCGTCCACCTGCTCGCGCAGGTCGCCGGTGACCGCGGGGTCGACGGCGTCGTAGACCGGGATCCCGGACGCGGTTCGCCACCGGTGCACGTCCCACTGGCCGATGTCGATCGTGGCCAGATACGAGGCCATCGGCTCGCGTGCCTCCCAGCGCCACACCGCACTGCCGTCCGGGCGCTCTCGCACGCCCCTCGGCTTGCCGTTGGCGACCACCTCGTAGCCGCTCGGGACGCCGATCTTGAACGAGTACGACGCCTTGTCGCTCGGGTGGTCGTTGACCGGAAACCAGGCGGCTGCCGAGTCCGGCTGTCCGGCTACGATGGCGCCGTCCGAGGTCGTGGTGAACCCGGTTGGGAGCCCGAAGAAGGTCGGGAGCCGGTACTCCTCGGGCACCCCGGCGTAGCGAACCGCAACGCGGAAGCGCGCTCGATCGTCCAGCGGTCGCCGTGGCGTAATCGTCAGCTCCTGGGCGCTGCGAGACCAAGTTGCCGCCTTGCCGTCGACGTCGACCGCCGAGACCTCGAGGCCGACCAGGTCGAGGTTGAGGCGGCACAGCCGCTGCTTCGCCTTCGCCTCGATCCGGGCCGTGCCCCCGAGCACGTCGGTCCCCGGGTCGTAGTTCAGGTTCAGGGCGTAGTGCTGGACGTTGTACCCGCCGTTCCCGTCCGTCGGGTAGTACGGGTCGCCGGCGCCCGCTGCGCCGGCGCATCGCGGCGTGCCCGCCTCGGCGGCGGCCGGAGCCAGCCCTGCGACCAGGGCGACGGCGACGATCGAGAGCGCGCGCCGCAGCGGCGCTCGATCCGCGGTCCCACGCCTCCCTGCTCGCATCGCCCTCCGATCGCGACCCGCTCGGTTCAGCCGACCCTACGTCCGGAACTCCGGGCAGTCAAGCAGCGCCGCCACGCTAGCCTTGGCGACCGGTCGCCCGGAGGGGTGGCAGAGCGGTTGAATGCGGCGGTCTCGAAAACCGTTTCAGGCCATTTCGGTCTGACGTGGGTTCGAATCCCACCCCCTCCGCTAGTGCGCCAGATCTGGCTTGACAGAGCCCGTTCGGATTGCATGACGGGCTGCGATCAAATTGAGCGAATCGCCGTTAGAACCCGCTCGGAGCCGCTGGATGGCGTCCTCGACTGCCGCGCGACTGTCGCGCGGCACCTGTTTCAGGGTTCGCCGCCGCCGTATCGCTTCGGGTTCGCGACGTGCAGTGCGATTCCGTGCTAGCGGCCCTCACCCATCGAGCTCAATCCGGATCGTCAATAGATCCGTCTGCATGAGGCGAACCGTCGCCGTATTCAGCCTCGCGATCGGGCGCCTCGAGGCGATGTAGCGCAGGCGTTCTCGTGGATCATCGTCGGGGACGAGCCGAGCGGTGCCCTCGCGCCATCGGCGGCCGATGCGAAGCCGGACATGGGGATTCGCCTCGATGTTCCTGACATAGTTCGCCCGGCGCCCGTGCTCGGCGACGATCCAGAAGACGCCGTCGTCGAGGCCGTTGGTAACCGGGTTGCGTCTCGGCCGCCCGGACTTGCGGCCGGTCGTCTCCAGAATCGCAGTCCCCGGGGCCGGAAGCCCGAGGCGAAACAGCCCGCGGACGACGGGATTGACTACGTACTTCGCCGTCCCGCTGGCGAGCCTTCGCTTCGTCTCACGGCGGCTCTGCACGTCGTCCCGGATCGGCCTCAGTTAAGCGCTCCCGCTTCGCGCGAGGACCGTAAGGCACACTCCGCATGGACTCCGCGGAGCCCTCACAACTGCTCCCGCCTAGACCGCCCCGGGACCTTCGACTCGAGCTCGGTGAGCGCGAGCAGGAAGATCTCGGAGAAGCTGGGAAACGGCTGGATGACGTCGTTCATCACCGGGAGCGGGACGCCGGCACGGATGGCGAGCGTCGCCTGCTGCAGCCACTCACCCGCCTCCGGGCCGAGCGCGTAAGCCCCGGTCAGCCGCTCGCCATCCGACACGAGCGTGAGGAAGCCGTTCTTCTCCGCGTATGCGCGCGTGTACGTGGAGGTGCGAGGCACCGACGAGATGGGTGCCGTCGCGGTGATCTCGCCATCGGCCGCGCCGACCGAGGCCGCCTGGGGATCGGTGAACACGACGCGCGGGACCGCCTCGTAGTTCGCTTCCCATCGGCGCCCGAGGATGTTCGCGGCGGCGACTCGGCCCTGGTACTTGCCGACATATGTGAGCGGCCAGACGGCGGTCACGTCGCCGATCGCCCAGACGCCATCGGTCACGTTCATGCGCGCGTCCACCGGGATCCCGCCCTTCTCAGGCGAGACGTCCACGTGCTCGAGCCCGAGACCATCCGTGCGCGGACGGCGCCCCGTCGCCACCAGCAGACGATCGCCCCGCAACTCCGTACCGTCCGGGAACTCGAGCACGTAGCCGTCGTCGTCGCGGCGCGCGGACGCGGCGTGCTGGCCGAAGTGCAGCTCGATGCCCTCGGTGGTCAGCGCCGCACCCAGGGCATCGCCGAGCGCCTTCGGCTCGCGAGGCAGCACGTGTTCCATGCCTTCCACCAGCGCCACCGAGGCGCCGAAGCGAAACACCGCTTGCGCCATCTCCACGCCAACCGGACCGCCTCCGAGCACCAACATCCGCTCGGGTACGTCTCGAAGCCCCGTCACCCCGCGGTTGGTCCAGACGCCATCCAGCTCGGCAAGCCCCGGGACCGGAGGCACAATCGCTTCGGACCCGGTGGCAATCACGACGTGCTCACTGGAGTGCTCGTGGTCGTCAACCAACACGCGGCCCGGACCCGCGATCGAGCCCGAGCCGCGCAGAACGTCGATGCCCCTCGAGCGCAGCCACTCCTCCTTCGCGGCGTCCTCCCAGTTGGAGGTCATGAAGTCTCGCCACTCGAAGGCCGCCGCGGTGTCGAGCATGCCGTCCACGGCCTGAGCGGCCCCGGGCGCCTCGCGCGCGGCCTGGAGCGCCTCACCGGGGCGAAGCAGGGTCTTGGACGGAATACATGCCCAGTAGTCGCACTCGCCGCCGATCAGGGCGTTCTCGACCACCGCAACCTTCAGGCCTCCGCCCGCGAGGCGGTCGGCGCAGTGCTCGCCGGCGGGCCCCGCTCCAATGACGATGACGTCGTACTCGCTCACAGCGATCGTCCCCGACCGGAGGCCCGCGTCTTCTCCTCGCCGATGACGATCGAGCACTTTGAGCCGGGAGGCGTCAGCTGCACAACTCGGAAGTCATCACCGCCGATGTGGTCGATGTCCATCCGAAACCCCGCCTCGTAGAAATCCTTCGCCCGATCGACATCCGAAACCGGCACCACCACGACCTTGAGCTTCAAATCCATCTCTTCCTCTTGCTGGTTCGAGCCAGTCTCCCACGCTTGCCTGAACGGGCCGCGCGGATCGACGATCGCGCGAGGAGCGATGGCGCCTCAATCGAGCGTGGTGCACAGCGGGATAACGACGCGGCCGCGTTGCTGGTGACGCCGGGGGGTTAATTGCCGGAGACCGCCAGTAACGTAGAGCGGGTGGCGGCCCCGCCCCCCACCACGCTGACTCCAGTCGGCGACGAGGACCACGCCACTGGCTCGGATGCGCCTGCCCTGACCTTGGTCGAGTACGGGGACTTCGGGTGCCCGTTCTGCTTCGCGGCCAGCCTCCCGGTGAAGTCCCTGTTGGACCGCTTCGCTTCCCTTCGCCTAGTCTGGCGACACTTCCCCGACCGCGAGCTGCACCCTGGAGCGGACCTCGCGGCCGAGCTCTCCGAATTCGCCGCTGTCCAGGAAAGGTTCTGGGAGGCGCATTCCCTGCTGCTCGCCGGGCGTGACCGGTTCTCGCACGAGGATCTTCTCTCCGTGGCACAGCGACTCGATCTGGACTCCGACGAGGTCGAAGCCGCGCTCGAAGAGCGACGGTTTCGCGGGCGGGTCATGGCAGATATTGCCGGGGGCAGGCAGGCCGGGGCACGAGGCACACCGACCTTCTTCCTCGATGGCGAACGACTTGACGGACCCTGGCGCCAGCTCGCCCAGATCGTGCCCGCGAGGCTCGGGCGTGCGACCCATTGACGACCGAACGGACTTGCAGCTGGCCTCAAACGCGAAAGGCCCGCCCTACGCGGACCTTCCAAATTCCTGGCGTGATGACCAATGACGACGAGGAGGAAAACGATCGACATGTCAGTCGCGACCGAAAGGTTTCCCGGCAGCTTCAAGACGCTGAACCTCCGGCAGGAACAGGGCGTCTTGTTCGCGGAGATCGCGGCTCCGCCGATGAATCTGCTCGGGCCCGACCTGGTGCGCGACCTTGTCTCACTGATTGAGCGCGCGGAGGCCGACGAGGCAGTCCGCGTGGTCGTATTCAAGAGCGCCGACCCCGACTACTTCATCTCCCATGTGGACTTGACACGAATCGCCGAGTACCGGGCGGAGGCGGCGAAGCTGACCGGCGAGGCATCGATCGCGCTGTTGTTTCGGTATCTCAGCGCAAGCCGGCTCGTCACGATCGCGCAGATCGAGGGTCGGGTCCGGGCCGCCGGCAGCGAGTTCGTTCTCGCCTGCGATATGCGCTTCGCGGCGCGCGAGTCAGCGATCTTCTGTCAGTTCGAGCCGGCGTTTGGTCTGCTGCCGGGCGGCGGCGGCGCTCAGCATCTCACGCGCCTGATGGGTCGCGCGCGGGCGCTGGAAGTGATGCTGAGTGCACAGGATTACGACGCGGAGCTGGCGGAACGGTACGGCTGGATCAACCGCGCGCTGCCCGCCGATGCCCTGGGGGATTTCATCACCTCCCTCGCGCACCGGATAGCCAGGTTTCCAGCTGCGGGCCACTCCTCGGTCAAGGACCGAGTAAACGCGATCGCGCTCGCGCCCGTCGAGGATTTTCGGCGCGACTCCGATCGCTTCGGCGAGGGGGTGCGTGCTCCTGAGGCGCAGAGGCAGATCGCAGCAGCGATGAAGCACGGCTTGCAGACACGAGACGCGGAACTGGCGCTCGCCCGCATGTTGGGCGAACTTGGCTGATCGTCCTCAACGCTCGCTGAGCACGCCGCAGACGCACCTCGCGGCGCCTGCACGACGGCCTGCTCTCGGCGCTGATCAGCAGCCACCGGGTTATCAGCGCGAATGCACCGTCGGACTTGACGCCGAAGCTGGCGGGTGTACGGTCGGCTGAAAGAGGGGTTGGAGGGGGGTGGCTAGGGGCGGGCCTCATGAAGCGAGTGCACTCTCAACACGGCAACGTCCAGCGCTTCACGGCCGGCCTTTCGATTGCGGTGCTGAGCCTGCTGACCATGGCCGGACCGCCGGCGAAAGCGTCGAGCTCGCCGACCAAGGTTCACTCGGAGACTCAGCTCGAGGCGGGCCTGGGAGAACCCCAGAGACCCGAGCGATCAGCGTCGAGCGCGACATCTTCCTGCGCGCCTGCCAGCGCGGGTCGCCGATCCGCGAGTCCTCGCGCCCGCTGACACTGAACGGCAACGGACACACGATCCGCCAGACCTGCTTCGAAAAGCGGCTGCTGCGCCAGGACGGCACCGGCTTCCTCGTGATCAAGAACGTCACCCTGACCCGAGGCGGAAACGACGGTCCGGGCGCGGCGGTGACGACCAGGGGCGAGATCGTGATCAAGGACTCCGAGGTGACCGAGAACCTCGCCGAGGAGCCCGGCGGGGCGATCTTCTCCCAGCGCCGGGCGACGATCATCCGCTCGGTGATCACCGGAAACCTCGCCAACGACGATGGCGGCGGCGTCTACGCGCGACGCGGCGGAATCGAGGTCTACGACTCGATCATCAGCAACAACCTCGTCGACGGTTCGGGCGGCGCGCTCGGCTCGACCGGCGACATCCTGGTCGTCCGCTCGCACGTCGACGGCAACACGACCGACGGCGACGGCGGCGCCATCTACACCGACGAGGACGGCGACGTGACGGTGATCGATTCGACGGTCGACGGCAACACCGCCGACGGTCCGGGCGGTGCGATCTTCACCTTGGAGGGCGACGTCACGATCATCAACTCGACTCTGAACGGCAACCGCGCCGACGATCGCGGCGGGGCGATCTCGGGCGAGGCCGACGTGACGGTGATCGGCTCGACCATCGCCCGCAATGCCGCGTTCGCGCACGTAGGCGGCGGGATCTGGGCCCGCAGCGATCTGTTCGTGACCAACTCGACGATCAGCCACAACTACGCCGAGGGTCAGGGGGGCGGGGTCCTCGCAGCAGGCATCGTCGGCCTGGTCAACTCGACCGTGGCCGACAACGTCGCCCCGGTCGCCGCAGACGTGGGTGCAGGATCGCGTCTCAAGGCCTTCGGCTCGGTCATCGGCCCGCCTGACCCGCAACCCGTCGGCGGCCAGATACAGCCGATCGGGCCCAGCTGCCGAGTCTCGCGGCCGGAGTCGTTCGGCTACAACTTTGTCAGCGACGCCTCCTGCGGCCTCGACGGCCCGACCGACGTGGTCGGTACGAAGATCCGATGCTCGCCCCCCACCTGGCCGACAACGGCGGCCGCGGGGAGACCCGCATACCACAGCCGGGCAGTCCCGTCTTGGACTGGATCCCCGCGAGCGCGTGCGGTTTCGTCCCGTTCGGCTACTCGCTCGAGGGCGACCAGCACCTCGGCCAGTTCGGAATCGATCCGCTGGCGCCGATCACGGCCGACCAGCGCGGCGTCGCCCGGCCGCAGGGCACGGGTTGTGACGTCGGCGCCGTCGAGCTCGAGGTGGCGCCGTCGCCGCGACCGACAAACTCGCCGCAGGCCAAGCCCGCCAGCCCCGAGCGACTGCTGAACCGGATCGAACGCATGATCATGCGCATGGAGCGCACCGCCCGGCGCTGGGAGCGGTGGACGAAATGCATCTCGGAGATCCCCGTGGTCGAGTACGGAGATCCCGATCACCGGTTCGGATTCCTCTATGACGAGCAGGACGGAACCGGGCTCGACCGCAGGCCCGCGCTGGCCATCGACCGCGCCGGCGGACGCCGTCCCAACCTGGTCCTGTTCAAGTTCTCGCGTCGCAAGGGCTGTCGCGCCTGGGACCGAACCGACTCAGCCCGGGACCCCGGGAACTCCGGGCACCGCCGACCCCGCCAAGGTGCCGCGTTCGCACCCGTCTGCGCGCCGGACGAGCCTCGACGCATGGAGAGAGGCTCGGGAGCTCGAGCGACGGGAGGCGCGCCTGGAGCGGATGTCGGAGCAGTTCGACGAGTGGGAGTCGTGCCTTTCGTGGATCCCGGTGACCGAGTACGGAGACCCCGAGCAGCGATACGGTTACGTCTACGAGGCCAAGGATGGCGAGCGGGGCTATAGACCTGCACTTGCGATCGACCGCAGCGAGTGGGACGACCCGGACTACATGTTCCTGGGCGGTGAGCTGTCGCGGGTGCACCTTCGTCATCTCGGAGGCGACGAGAAGCGGATTCACCGCCGCCCCCGACCCGAGCTGGACCTGGAGAGGTGCAACGACGAGCCTGGGGAATCGGTGGACCGACCCGTTGTGTCGGTGGAGGACGCGAGCGTCGATCGAGACACGCCGCTGGGGGACCGGCTCGATGACCTTCGTCAGGAACTGGACTCCTTCATGGAGGACGTCACCGACCTGGGCGAGCCGGTGGAGGAGTTCGACACCTTCGATCAGTGCATGCACCTGATCGGTGTCGCCCAACACGGAAGCCGCTCGGGCGTGTTCGGCTACGCCTACGGCAAGGGCGGGGAACTGAGGCAGGCGCTGGCGATGGACATGCGGGGCTTCAAGGCAGCCGGAGTACGAGTTTCTCGCCTTCCCCGGCGAGGAGCCGCCGAGCATCGAGTGCAACGAGGACGCGGGCGGTCTGTTCACCAACTGACCGCAGCGGGTGGCAGCTGAAAGATTCCGCTTTCCATGCAACGCGGACCCCCTCGCCCCCAGCCCTCACAAGTGGCGGGATCCAATCTGTCCGCTCGAGTAACCCGGGCGCAGACGGCGGAAACCCGGAAAACCTGAACCCTGCTTCAATAGGCGAAGGAGCGGTCTGAGGGCTTCCCTGCAACGTCACCCCTCGCGTCGAGCGAGATCGGTTCGCGGGTTGCCTGACACAGACGTCCCCAGCGCCTCTCTCGAGTACCACGATCCTGGTCACCTGACCAGCGATTCGGGCCCTGGACCCAAGCGGGTCTCGGGAAGCCCAGGCCCAACGGAAGGGAAACCAGATGAGTGCGCAAGAGAACAAGCAAGCGGCACAGGACGCCTACGCGGCGTTTGGCAACGGCGACGCCGAGGGCGCGATGCGAGACATCGATGACTCGATCGAGTGGACGGTCCGCGGCGACAACGCCCTGACCGGGACCTACAACGACAAGCAGGCGGTCGGCAAGCTGTGGACCGAGTTCATGAGCAAGGACTTCCGCAGCAGCCCGCATGACTTCGTCGCCGAGGGCGACAAGGTCGTGGTTCTGACCACTGTCCAGCTCGAGGGTGAGTCGATCGAGAGCGCCGACGTGCTCACGTACAACGATGACTCCAAGCTGATCGCGTTCGAGACGCTCGGCGACGCGACGGTAGCCGACCGGGTGTTCGCCAAGTAACGGAAGCGCGAAGCGGACTCAAGGGGGGTGCCGCGATTCAGCGCCGGCGCCCGGCGCGATCCTGCGGCGCCTCCCAGTTCGTTCGACTCATAGGAGTTCCGCTTTGGACGAGAAGCGGGAGATCCGCTCGAGCCGGGCGCAGGACGCGACTGACCCCGCAGTCGATTCCGTTTGCCTCGGAGTGAGATACCTCGCCGCGCTAGTCGCGTGTCGGCGTGAGAACGCTCCTCAGCCAGAATCGTTGGCCGCGGGGCCAGCTCGAACAAGCCTACTCCTCTTGGTCGCGTTAGGGTGCTTCTCGTCCAAAGTGCTACTCCGCGAGCCCGGCGGCTTCGAGTACATGTCACCGCCGACGGAGCCGGTACCAGTGCTCGTCGAACCTCAGCATCCTCGCGATGACGTGCGGCTCGGTGTCCGCCACCTCGACGTCAGTCACGTTCCAACCGGGGAAGGCAGCCTCGACGTCGCCTCGACCAGCGCCGCGCCAGAACGGTCTGCGCGCGGGCGCAAAACAGTCGAGCAGCACGGTCGCATCGTCGGCGGCGACTGCGTCGACTTCCCGACCCATCGCCTCGCGCTGGCCATCGCTGAGGCCGTGAAAGGTGCCGGTGTCGAGCACCAATCGGAAGTCGGAGCCGACCCCCGCCTCTCGCAGAGCCGTCACGTCGGCGTGCATGACCCCGTACGTCGACGTCCGCCTCTTGCACGCGCTGGCGGGCGCGCTCCAGGGCCTTGTCGACGATGTCGACGCTCGTGACCTGCCAGCCGCGCTTTGCCGGTGGGACACCCCAGACACCGCTGCCGCGGCCGAGGTCGAGCGCCGGTCCATAGGGCGGCTCGCGCCCGCTCTCCTCGCGATCGAGCAACTCCGAGAGCTTCTCGGCGAAGGGGGGATGCTGCGCGAGGTCCTCCCAGGGGTGGAAGCCGAGACGGTAGAAGAACTTGTAGGGAACGCCCATGGTGGACTCCTCGGGATTCGCTCACGCAGGCTTCTCCTGCAACCTCCTCCCAGTATCCCGCGATGGCGGGCGGGCGGCTGAGGTCGCGCTTCCGCTCTGTGCGACGAGCAGAAGTGTCGCCCGTCGTCCCGCTTCCAGCCTCGGGAGCCTTTCGGGTCCGGCTGGCAGGGTGTACGGAGTGACCGGTACTCGAGTTCGGGCCCTCGCTTCGGGGGTCACCAGGAGGCGGTGGGCGGCGTGATCGCCGGACTCGCCCTCGCGTTGGGGTCGGCCGCTGCGACGAGCGTCGCGTTCCTGTTCAAGCACCGCGGGGCGATCCTCGCGCCGCCGGTACGCGTTCGACACCCGGTGCGCAGCGCGACCGACCTCTTTCGCTCCAGATGGTTTGCGGTGGGCTGGGCCGTGGCGGTCGCCGCGTGGGCGCTTCATGTCGGCGCGCTGGCGCTGGCGCCGCTTTCGGTTGTGCAGGCCGTGCTCTCGGGAGGCCTTGTGTTCCTGGCCGTCTTCGCCGAGCGCTTCTTCGGCTTCCGGCTTGGACGCCGCCAGTGGGCCGGCATAACCGTCACGGCGGCAGGGCTCGCGGTGATCGGGCTGACCTCGGGGCGCGACGGCGGCGCGCAGCCGGAATACGCCGTAGCCGCCTTGATCGCGATCGAGTGCGGCGTCCTAGTGGTAGGTGTCGCGATCGCGGTTCCATCGATCCACCGCCGCGTCCCGCCGGCAGCGCAGGGCCTGCTCCTCGGAGCCACCGCCGGCGCCCTGTTCGGCGTCTCCGACATCGCGATCAAATTCCTGGTCGACGACACTGCCAGCGGCGTGCTCGAGTTGATCAGCCCATGGACGGCTGCGGCGCTGATCGCCTCGGTGGTTGCCTTCTATACCTCGGCCCGGGCTCTGCAGATCGGCCCGGGCGTCGAGGTCATCGCCATCACCTCGGTAGCGGCCAACCTCACCGCGATCATCGGCGGCATCCTTGTCTTTCGAGACCCGATCGGCACCGGGACGCTTGAGATCACCGGGCGGATGCTCGCGTTCTGCCTCGTGCTCGTCGGCGCCGCCCTGATCCCCGCTCCGATGCGAGCCGGCGATCGATCACCTAATGCCGCCCAGGAGCCATGATCGGAGTCGCAGTGTCGCGCGCCACGCATGAACCGTCGCTTCTGCCCGCGTGAGAGCGGAAGTACTGCGTTCATGCAATGCGGAACTCGGATCGCACCGAGGGGGTCTAGCGTCTACATTCGCTCTCGCGATGGAGGGCGCGGAGCATTCTTCAAGAGAACTAACGGTCTCCGTCAAGGTGCCGTGCCAAGAGTGCGGCGGTCTGGGCTACATCCAGAGGATAAGAGCGGGCCATGTCGTTGGCGACAAGACGACGAAGTGCCGCACCTGCCGCGGCAGAGGTCTCATCCCGGATGACATGCCTGTCTCTCAGTTGCGAGAGCTACTGAGATGATTTTCGCTCAACCTCTTTCCCCCGTATAGGGTCGGAGTCGTGGCAGGGCAGATCGAATCGGTGATCCACTTCATCGACGGCGACGAGCTGGAGGTGCAAGACACCGTTGACGAGATTGATCGGGCAATCGGCGACCTGCGCACGGGACGCGTCCCGTTGATACGGGTGCATGGGCCTGACGGTCGGGAGCGTCGGATCAACGCCGCCCACATCAAGACGGTTCGCCGATACGACACGTCCGCCTGACCCGAAACGGGTTGTGCTCGACGCGGTCCGAACGCAACGCACGTGCAGACGTCGCTGGCGGGCCGCGTCAAGTGCAGGGACTTCCGAATTTCGCGCGGAGCGAAGCGCCGTCGCGCTGCCCGTGTGAGAATCGACCGACTGCGGCTCAGCGGAGGATGGCCGACTCGGCCATGTCGACGAGGGTCACGGCCGTCCTGTTGGCGCTGAGGCCGCGGCCGCTGTGGAGCAGGTCGAATGCGTCGAAGCTCGCGAGGAGCCAGATGATGTGGGCGGCCTGCGACTCGCTCACGCCCGGGCGGAGCTGACCCTGGACACGCAGCCGCCTAGCTGCCCAGGCCATGCCGCTGGCGCGCTGCTCTTCGATCCGGCGGATCGCGCCGCCGACGGCATCGGGGTCGAGCTGCTCCATCGAGAACAGCGCGCGGAACACGTCACGGTCGGCGGCGAAGATCTCGACCCCGGCGGTGATCCCGCCGCGGAGGCTCTCGCGCGCGTCGTCCACGCGCACGGCCTCGAGCAGCCGCGGGTAGCCCGCCCGGTCCCAGATCTCGGCCGCGACCGCGTCGAACAGCCCGGCCCGTGACCCGAAGGTCGTGTACACGGTCGATCGCGCAACGGCCGCGTTCCGCGCGACCTCGTCCACGCTGATCGGCTTTGCCGGCGCTCGACGAAGCAGCGCGTGGGCGGCGTCGAGGATCCGGCGCCGGGTTTCGGCCGCTGATATGGCCCGCAGCCGCTGCTCGTATCGGCGGGTCATGAGGTCAGGCTAGCAATTTCGTCCGACGTTATGTATTCTAGAATACATAGTGTCCGATCAAAACGAAAGCGAGAACCCTCATGCCGAAGCACGACGTCCGAGAGCTCCCAGTCCTGATCGTTGGCGCGGGGCCGGCCGGCCTCATCACCGCCACCACCCTCGCCCGGTACGGGATCGAGAGCCTCCTGGTGGAGCGCCGTCCGGGGCTTTCGCCCCTGCCACGCGCGAACGCCGCCAGCACCTGGTCGATGGAGCTCCTGCGGACCTGGGGATTGGAAGGACGAGGTGCGCGCGAGCGCGGTTGACGCCGAGCCGCGAGGGTGGATCGCCGAGACGCTCGTCGATCCGGGCGGCGTCGAGATGCCGGCCAGCTTCCCCTCGCTGGAGCAGAGCGCCGCGGTCAGCCCCAGCGCGCCCGCCGTCATCGGACAGGACGAGCTCGAGCCGATTGTGCTCCGGCACCTACGCGCGGCGGGCACCGGCGAGGTCCGGTTCGGTACGGAGCTCGTCGGACGTCGAGGTCACCGCGGACGGGGTGCGGGCGACCATTCGCGACGCCGTAAACGGGGCGGAGCGGCAGGTGCTTGCCCGGTATCTCGTCGCCGGGGATGGCGCCCACAGCCGCATCCGTCAGATCCTCGGGATCGAGATGCACGGCCCCGGCCGCGTTGCCGACGCGATCTCGGCGATCTTCCACGCTCCGCTCTGGGACGTGGTCGACGATCGTCGCTATGCGATCTACCCCGTGAGTCACCCCGACCCGCGCGGCGTGTTCGTCGCTGTGAGCCGCGGGGATCGCTGGGTCTTCGGCGTGACGCGCGACCCCGGCGAGCTCGACCCGGCGGAGTTCGGCAAGGAGGCGATGGCACGGCTGATCGTCGAGGCTTCGGGGATTCCAGGGCTCAACCCGCGGATCGAGCGCGTGGGGACGTTCACCTACTTCGCCGGGGTGGCCGAGCGCTTCCGCGAGGGACCGGTACTGCTGGCCGGCGACGCGGCGCATCGGGTCACCCCGCGCGGCGCAACCGGGATGAACGCAGCGATCCGCGACGGCTACGACCTCGGGTGGAAGCTCGCCTGGGTGCTGCGCGGCTGGGCCGAGGATGGGTTGCTCGACACCTACGAGGACGAGCGACGCCCGGCCGTGGAGCACAACGTCGCCCGCTCGTCGGATCCCAACGGCTCGCAGCGCGACGTCGCCGACGAGCTGCACGTGGACCTCGGCGGCCGAATCGCGCACGTCTGGGTGCGCGAGGGCGACGATCGGATCTCGACCTTGGACCTCGTCGGAGGCGAGCTGACGCTGTTCACGGGTCCCGGCGGGGTCGGCTCGGAGCCGGTGGTCGATCCTGCGTACGGGTCGGCCCCCGTGTCCGTCCGCGAGCTGCCGGCCGTCGTGGCGCGAGGTCTGGGGATCGCCCCGGGCGGCTCGCTGTTGGTCCGACCCGACGGGGTGCCCGCCGCGTTGGGCGTACCGCACCTTGTGGGGCGTGCGTGGCGAAGTGCGGATCATGGACGAAGGGGCACCTCGAAGTAACGGATCTGCTTGCTGGACGAATAGCCGATCTCGCGCCTGAGGTGGCCATAAACTGCGGGCATGACTACGGTCCTGAGGCGAGGGACTCCGCTGATCTTCTTAGCGATCGTGGCCTTCAGCGCAGTCGCGTGCGCCGTCCCGACGTCCGCCGCCGCCCAATCCGGTCAGCTGGTGACGATTGCCGCGCGGGTGTGTCCGGAGTACACCGACATCACCGCCAATCGGGCTCGCAACAACATCCAGGAGAGCCTCAAGGACCTCGGCGCCGACACGCCGTACGAGGACGGGGAGGTGGTCGAGGCGACCACCGAGGACCGGGTGCAGCCCAATTGCCAGCCGATCGAGAACTGGGAGCTCACCCTCGGCCGCGGCATCCAGTCGCGCGCGGTCACGGGTCCGTGGGGAGCGCTCTCGATCGTCACGGAGCCGCCGTTCGCCACCTCGATCGTCACGCGCGCGAGCACGCCGCTGCTCAACGATCAAGGCGGAGCGACCGGCGACGACCTTCCCGGGGCGGTGACGATCGAGCTCAACAACGAGCAGGCCGACCTGGCCAAGAAACCGAGCCGCCTCTGGCTCCAGGGTGGAACGAGGGCCGACCCGGTGCTCTACGGCGCCAGCGGCGGCGCGTATGCCTTCGGCGCCCTTCGTTGCGCGTCCGACAACCTCAACGGTGACAACGTCGAGTGGATCACGTTCCCATCCGGTCGGCGACATGTGTTCTGTTTCGCGTACTACGTCTCCCCTCCGCCTACCGGGGGCACGATCGTCGTCCGCAAGGAGACGCTCGGCGCACCCGCCGGCGCGGCGGAGACCTTCCCGTTCGAGGGCAACATCTCGTTCAACCCCGGTGGCGCGTTCAAGCTGCGCGCCGGAACGGGCGCGCTGGCACAGATCAGCTTCAACCGCGCCCAGACCCTGCCTGGCGATCCTCCCTGGACGTTCACGGAGCTACAACCCCCGCCGAGCTGGGCCTTCGAGAGCCTCAATTGCGGCTCGGCGACGGGCGAAAGCAGCGCCGCGATCGAACAGGGGGCGCGCTCGGCAGCGATCACCTTGGCTGCGGGCGACACCGTCACCTGCACGTACGTAAACCGCTATCGCCCCCCACCCGGCGGCCTGCTCTTACGCAAGATCACCCGTGGTGGCCTCGGCACCTTCCCGTTCGAGATCGAGCCGGTCGGCGGCGGCCCGCCGAGCAAGGCGAGCGCGACCACCACGATCGAAGGAGTTGCGGCCGAGGCCGACCCGCCCCAGGTCGACCTCGACCCGGGCGACTATCGAATCACCGAGCGGCTGCCGGACTCCGAGCGCGGCAACTGGAAGCTGTCGACGGTCGACTGCGATGGCCAGGAGCTGCCGCCATCCGATCAGCAGACGGTCTCGATCGAATCGGGCCTGGGCACTGTCTGCACGTACACCAACAGGTTCACCCCGGCTGGCTCGATCAAGGTTCGATTGGTAACGCTCGGAGGGACGGCAACGGCCTCCTACGAGGTGGGACCCACCGGCCCCGCCGACCCCTCGATCTCCGCCCTGACCGCGCAGACCAAGCACCCCGGGGTGCCGGCTCTCGCCGAGGGCGACGACCTGAGCTCGATCCCGCTCCGCGGCTACGAGATCCGTCAGAACTCGATCGGCAGCGGCAAGTGGCAGCTGATCGCGGTCTTCTGCAACGGCAAGCCGGTCCCCTTCGATCAGGGCGGCGTCGGTGTGCTGCTGACCGAGGAGCGGCCGGACGAGGACTGCACCTTCGTCAACAAGATCCAGCCGAAGCCGGACCCGCCCGACCCGGGGCCGACGCCGGGTCCGGTGCCCACCGGGCCTCCGGTGACCCTAGCCGACCCGGTGCCGGAGCCGCCGAAGGGCGAGGGGGCGAACCTGGTCGTCACCAAGGTCGCCAATCGCAAGCGGTACACCCTCGGCGACAAGGTTCGCTACCGGGTCAAGGTGACCAACAAGGGGCCCGCCAGAGCGGTCGATGTGACCATTGCCGAGCGGCAATTTTCGAGCGAGCGTGAAGCGAAGCTGCTCTCGCTCGAGACCGGCAAGGGCCGCTGCATCAGAGCCCCGCTGGGCAAGTCCACCGCGCCGGCGTGCTTGCTCGGCGACCTGCGGCCGGGTCAGAGCGTCACCGTACGCGCGGTCGTACGCCCGACGAAGACCGGTGTCTATCCCAACACCGTTGCGGCTGGCTCCGACAGCCGCGACCCGAATCCCAGCGCCGCGATTGCGCACGAGGAGGTCAGGGTCGGGCAGCCTCCGCCTCCCGAGCCTCCGCCTCCCGAGCCGGGCCCAGTCGTTCCCTGCCGCTGCTGACCACGACTGAACCTGATCCGCACCCGCGCCTAGACGTTGGCCGCGGGCCTGACTCGACCGGTCGCATTCCGGGCGCGTGGGCCGCGCGGACGGCTACGGCTATGGTGGTCGCAGTGAGACGACGAGAGGCTCGAGGAGCGACGACAGGCGTCGATCGATGACGGGGGCATGGCTACGGCGGGCTGGCCTCTGCATTGCGATTGTCGCCGTCGGCGGTGTCTGGGCCTCGCCCGCGAGCGGTGCGTGCCTGCCGTGGCGGGCGAGCACCGTGCTCACGGGTCAGGGGCCGCTCGAGAACCTCGTCTTCGATCGCCGCGGCGGGCTGCTGCTGTCGGCGATCGCCGACGACGAGATCCTGCGCCTCGGACGTAACGGCGGGCTGACGACGCTGATCGACGACGTCCATGCCCCGGGCGGGTTGCGCGTGCGCGACGGCGTCCTCTACTTCAACACCGGCGACGACGCCACTTCGGGCGTCCAGGGGATCGCCGACGGGACCATCGGGCGCTACCGATTCGAGAGCGGCCGCCGAAGCGTCTGGGCGGACGGGCTGACGATGCCCAACGGCCTGGTCTTCCTGCCCAACGGAGACGCCGTCGTCAGCCGCGATCTCGGCAGCGGCACCGGGATGACGCGAATCCGCGCTCGCGACCCCGAGCACCCGCAGCCGAACTGGGCTCGCCTCGACGACACCAATGGCATGGCGGTCGACCCGACCGGCCGCTGGCTCTACACGGTGGAGACGTTCGCCCCCGAGGCACGCGTGTACCGGATTCGCATCAGCGACCCGGCCCGAATCGGAGTCGTCGCTTCACTCGTGGGGTCGGTTCCGAAGGGGCTCGACGACATGACGATCGATCGCCACGGACGTCTCTACATCACCGCCAATATCGCGGGCGAGGTGATCCGGGTCAACCCCCGCACCGGCGCCCACTGCGTCATCGCCTCCGGCCTGCGCAATCCCTCCGCGGTGAAATTCGGTCAGGGGCCCGGGTGGTCGAAGCGCAGCCTCTACGTCACTGGCTTTGACGGCGCGGTCATCCGGCTGGCACCGCCGGCGCGCTGAGCTCGCGGCTGCCTGCAGTTACGCTGGGCCGATGCGCAGAGCGCTAGGCATCCACGCGAGCATCGTGGCCCTGGCGTGCTCTATCGGCTGCGTGTTGCCGGGCGTCGCGAGCGCCGGTCACAACAGCAAGAACTGCGGGATCGTCTCGCGCGGGGCGAGCGACTACCGGGTCCGCGCGATGCACCTCAAATGCAAGGTCGCCCGCAAGGGCAGCGTCAAGTATCTGCGCAGCGGAGAGCCGCGCACTGGGTTCGACTGCGCCCCGACCGCCGCCGGCAGCTTCTATTGCCAGAATCCGCCGAAGGCCTACTGGGGCATCCGCCTGTAGCGCGATGAAACGCCTCGTCGTGACGGTCGCACTCGTCCTCTGCTCCGTGGCGCCGGCCGGCGCGCATCCGGGCCACGGGGCCGAGTCGGTGACCGTGGACGGCGACGCGTTTCGCTACGCGCCGACGGAGGTGACAGTCGGCGTGGGCGAGTCGGTGATCTGGTTCTGGCAGGGGGCGGTGGCGCGGAACCATTCGGTGACCACCGATCCCGGGCAGGCCGAGTGGTTCGACTCCGATTCCGGCGGGCCACCCACGAACGAGACCCATCCCGCGGGGGACTCCTTCAGCCACACCTTCCGCGAGGAGGGACGGTTCACCTACCACTGCCAGGTGCACCCGGAGATGGCGGGGGTCGTCAGCGTGGTCCCGATTCCGGGGACCGGCTCACTGCGCGTCAAGGACCTGCGGGTAACGGATCGAGGCGAGTCCGTGCAGGTTCGGTTCTTCGTCTCCAAGAAGGCGGATCTCGTCGTTCGGATCACGCGGTGGCGCAAGCCCCGCTGGCGTCCGCTCGAGACCTTGAACCGCAAGGGACGCAAGGGCCGCAACGAGCTAAAGCTCTCGGCCAATTCGCTCGGGACCGGTCGCTTCCGCATACAGGTGACGGCGTACGATGCCCTCAACCGGCGGGCCTCGGATGAGGTGCCCTTCTCGCTAGAGCGATCACGCGACTAGCAACCATCTTTGCGCCGAGCCGGGCGACGCAGTCATGACGGCGACCACGGCGATGGCTTGGCTACGTCGTCCGCTGCTCCTTCGGCTCCGACCGCGGCTCGAGCTGGATCTCGCGCTCGGCGCGGGGGACGCCGGCGCCGAGCTCGCGGCTGCGCTCGCGCTCGGCGTTGAGCTCGACCCCGAACAAGAGCGCCAGGTTGGTGATCCACATCCACACCAACAGGCTGACGATCCCGCCGAGGGTGCCGTAGGTCTTGTCATAGGAGCCGAAGTTGGCGACGTAGAAGGCAAACAGCGCCGAGGCCACCAGCCACGCGACAGACCGCGAACGCTGCTCCCCGGGGTGATCCACCGAAAGCCCGGCGAGCTTTACGTTCGGGGCCGCGTAGTAGAGCAGCGAGAAGATCACGATCACGACCGCCAGCAGGACCGGCCACTTGGCGATCTCCCAGACGGTCAGCGCCGTGTCGCCGACCCCGATCGAGCTGCCCGACGGCCTCGACCACGGGCCCGGTCAGCACCAGCGCCAGACGCGATCGCCGCGAGCATGATCACCATCACCAAGGTGATCAGGATCTGCAGCGGGCGCAGCTTCAAGAACGAGCGCCCCTCGGGCGTCTCCCAGGCGACGTTCGAGGCGCGTGAAAAGGCGCCGACGTAGCCCGATGCCGACCACAGCGCGACCCCGAGCCCGACGAAGAACAAGATCCCGGCCGAGCTTCGGTTCGAGGTGATCGACTCGATCGGCCCGGCGAAGGTATCGGCGGCCGTGCTCGGCCCGAGCTCGGTGACCACGTCGGTGATCTGGCGGGTGGTCGTCACCGGGTCGCCGAACAGGCCCAAGAGCGAGACCAGCGCGATCAGCGCCGGAAACAAAGACAGCAGGCCGTAGTAGGTGAGCGCCGCGGCCCAGTCGGTCATGTTGTCCTCCATGAACTCGAGCCCGGTGCGCTTTAGCGTCGGCCACAGGCCGGTGCGCGGGTCGGCGCCCTCGGGCTCATAGTCGGCGCGGCGGGGCTCGACGTCGTCCCAGACCTCGGCGTCCTTCGCCGCCTCGTCGCGGTCCGCGGTCGATGATGTGGCCTCCGGTTGCACTTCGCGCCTCCTGTCGCTCATTGGCTCACTTCCTTTCCGGGCCCTCGTCGCCGGGCCACGAGCCGGTCGCGCGGGCGAACGCGACCCGGGTCCCCCGGTTGACCAGCGCGCGAGTGAGGCGGAAGATCGCGCCCTCGAGCACCATCGCGATGACGAGCGCCGGCCATGAGATCTGCCGGTGCTCCGGCTCGGGCGCCTCCTCGTCGGCAAACCGGCTCCAGATGAACTCGAACAGCTTCGAGGCGATCAGGCCCGCGAGCAGCCCGCTGACGATGCTGACCGGGGTGAAGACGACCTTACCCACGGCGGCTACCTGCGCCGGCGGATCAGCGCGACGAGGACGACCAACCCGACGCCGACCCCGATCGCGGGCATCGGGTTCTCGCGCACGCCTGCGAGCGCCCGGTTCGCGGCCTGGGTCGCCGTTTCGGGCGCCGAACCGACCGCCTGCGACGCCTTCTCGGCGGCGGCCGATGCCGTTTCCTGTGCCTGGCCCTTCAC
The DNA here is from genome assembly GCA_963733075.1 of uncultured Solirubrobacterales bacterium. Taxonomy (GTDB): domain Bacteria; phylum Actinomycetota; class Thermoleophilia; order Solirubrobacterales; family 70-9; genus WHSW01. The sequence continues at coordinate 83,052 of CAVTCA010000020.1, forward strand.
CTGCTCGGCCTTCTGCTTCGCCTGCTTCTTCACGTCGGTCTTGTCGGCGAGGGCGGCCACCGTGTCGCCAAGCTCCTCCCGGGTTTCCTCGATCTCGGCCCTGATCTCCTCGGGCTCGCGCTTCTCTTCGGCCTCGCCGGTCTGCTCCGGGTCGGGCGTTTCGGCGTCGCCGGCGGCGGTCGTCGGCGCGCTCGCGGTCTTCGTCTTGCCGCGTCTTCGTCTTGCTCGGCGTCTTCGTCTTCTTCTCAGCCACGGCGTGCCTCCTTGGCGCTCGCCTTCGCGGTTTCGATGTCCTGCTTGGTGCTGTCGATCGCTTCCTCGGGGACGGGCGGCGTTCCCGCCTCCACCTGCTTCTTTCCGGTCAGGGCGAGCGCAGCCGGCGATCAGCCCGTAGACGACAGCGACGATCAGGGCTGCGAGCCAGCCGTCCATCCCGGTCGCGAGCGCGAGGATCAGCGTCGCCGTGAGCGCCCCGAACGCGAACAGGCCGAGCACGCCGGCGGCTCCGAACGCACCGGCGCCGATCCCCAGCCGCTTGCCCTTCTGTGCGACCTCGGCCTTTGCCAGCTCGACCTCCTTGCGTGCCAGGGCCTGGGTCTGCTCGGACAGCTGCTTCACCAGCTCGCTGATCGACTGCTCCTCCCCCCGGTGGTTCGGGGGCGGCAAGTTATCGGTGGTCCGCTCCATCACTCCTCCTCGTTCTTTGTCATCGAGTTCCCCGCTGGTCCAGCGTCGAGTCGTCGTCCTGGTCCAGCGTCGAGCCGTCGTCTTGGTCGACCGTGGTCTGGTCCATCGGCCCGTGTGCCCCCGGCGCGCGTTGCTCGCGATGAGGATGGCGTCCGATGCCGCTACCTCGAACGGTGTAGAGGCCGTAGGCCACGCCAAACACGAGCAGGACGAGCGCGACGAGCAACAGCAGGCCGCCGGTCGTGATCGCGAGGGGACCCATCGCGATTCCTGTTCCCCGCTGTCAGGGCCGTGAATCCGTGAGGGCGGTCGAAATGAAACAAATGCGACGGCCATCTGCGGCACGGCGTGTCACTTCGACGGTGAACCCGGCATCATCTCGGGTCAGTCCCCGAGCCCGGCTCATGACTCCGAACCCGCAGATCGACAAGGGCCGCGCCGACAAGGCGCGCAATCGCGAGCGCATCCTCGACGCGGCGGAGCGGCTGCTCGCGCAATCTCCGACCACGACCCTCGCGGACATCGCGGCCGCCGCCGGGGTTTCCCGCTCGACCCTGCACCGACGGTTCTCAAACCGCGATCAGCTGCTCGCGGCGCTGGAGGACCGCCCGCATCGCCCCGGCCTCGATGGCACCGAGGACCCGCTTCCCGCCGGGCGCCTGGGCCGCGAACGCCCCGTGGTCCTCGACGCGATCCAGGTCTTCGACGTGGTCGCGCCGGCGCTGCTGCCCGAGCAGCTCGTCGCGGAGGCGGAGAGGACTGCCGGGGTTCCGGTGGCGCTCTACGTCCTGGACATCGACGGCACGCATCTGCTGCACATGGCGGGACCCGATCGCCTGGGCGCCAAGCTCTCGGCGCCGTTGGCCGTCGGGCCGGAGCTCGATGCCGATGGCGTCAAGGACCTGCGCCGGCACCTGGCCCGGTATCCCGGCGTCGAGCTGTTTCCGCTCTGGCTGCGCGGGCGTGCGACAGGCGTCCTGATCGCGTTCGGGCGGCCGGTGAGGACGCTCAGCGAGTTGGCGCGGCAGGCGGCGGCCGCGGTCACGCTCTCGGATCGATATACGGACGTGTTCGCGCGCGCCCAGCGCCGAAAGCAGCCGAAGGCGGGCGCGGAGATCCAGCAGAGCCTGCTGCCGGCGCGGATCGCCCGCGTCACGGGCGCAGAGGTGGCGGGCAACGTGCTTCCGAGCTACGAGGTCGCCGGCGATTGGTTCGACGTGGTCGAGAACGCTGACGGAGTCTGGATCACCCTCGCCGACGGCCTCGGGCCGACCACGCGCGCGGCGGCCAGCAGCGCCGTGGCGCTCGGAGCGCTACGCGCGAGCAGGCGCAGCGGGGCGGGCATCGGTGAGGCCTTGGTGGTCATGCACCAAACGCTCCGGGAGATGCCGGGGCCCCGGGCGGAGATGACGGCGATCGTCGCGCGCTGGGATCCGGCGAGCCACGAATTGAGGATCGCCAACTGCGGGCACGTGGCCCCGATCCTGCTGCGCTCCGCGAGCGCGCACGAGCCGCTGGAGTTCGCCAGGGGCCACGGGCTCGGCGGTCGTGCGCGCGCCAACCCGGCCGAACGGAAGACGCGACTCGAGCCCGGTGATCGACTGTTGATGGTCTCCGACGGGGTGATCGAGGAAGGCGCCGGTAAGGCCGGCCTCGGGGTCGAGCAGGTGATCGAGGCGGCGCTGAGCTCCGAGCGTGCGACTGCCGCGGAGACCGTGCGAAACGTCCACACGGCGGTGTTGGAGGCGAGCGGTGGCGAGCTCGAGGATGATGCGACGGCGGTCTGCCTCGCGGTCGGTTGATACGGGGAAAGCGCCGGGACCGCCGGGGGCCCGGACGTTCCAGTCTCAGGCGAGCGAGATGTTGTGGTTGCCGCTGGATCAGGCCGTCCGGGTCGTAGCGGCGCTTCACGTCGCGCAGCCGATCCAGCGTCTCGGGGGCGAAGATCGTCTCGACGTCGGTGGGCCGCTCGGCGAAGTTGAAGTAGCGGGTCTTCGTCGACCACGGCTCGAGCGCCTCGCAGACGGCGTCGAGCCGCTGGTTGATCGCGTTGCCCATCTCCGGGCTCATCGGCAGCCCGATGCCGACGAAGACGTACTCGGCGTCGAGGTGCGACAGGGCCCCGCCTCCCTTCGCCGGCTCGGCCAGCGCGCCCCCGCACTGGCGGAGCTCGGCCGAGAGCAGCGGCGAGCCCGAATCGGGGCCGGCGGTCTCGATGAACGCGTCGATCGCCTCCTGCGGCGCCTCGTGAAGCGAGGCCGTGTAGACCATGCCGGGCACCGGCTCCTCGGGCTCCATGTGCACCGCGGGGAGCCCCGAGGGAGGCATCGTCTCGAACGTGTCCATCACCGGGTCGCCGAGCTCCCGCATCGGCTGCATCAGCTCCGCGCCCTCGGATTCAGGTCCCGCGTAGCACGCCCCGATCGTGATCAGTGGCCTTTCCCGCAGCGGCTCCGGGATCTGCGGTAGCGGCGGGAGCTGCAGGAACCGCACGATCGAGGTGACCTCGTCCGGCAGGCCCGCCGCCCACTCGAAGTAGCGGCCGATGAGCTCGCCCGAGCGCTCGTCGGCCGGATAGATGGCGCTGCCGGCGAAGACCTCGGGCAGCTCGACGAGGTCGAACTCGATCGCGGTGACGACGCCGAAGCTCCCGCCGCCGCCGCGCACCGCCCAGAACAGGTCGGGGTCGTTGTCCGCGTCCACGCGGCGCTGCTCGCCGTCGGCGGTCACCAGCTCGACCGCGCGCACGCTGTTGCAGGCGAGGCCGTAGCGGCGCGCGCACCAGCCGAAGCCGCCCCCCGTCGTGTAGCCGACGACGCCGATGTCGGGCGCCGAGCCCGAGAGGTTGGCGAGGCCGTGCTCCCCGGCGGCGGGATTGGCCTCCATCCACAGCACGCCCGCCTCGTAGCGGCCGACCCCGTTGTCGGCATCGATCTCGATGCCCTTCATGCGCTCGGTCTTGAGCAGGATCGAGCCGTCCAGGGGGCCGCGCGAGCCGGCGCCGTGGCCGGTGCCCTGGGCCGCGACGCCCAGTCCGTTCGCTCGCGCGAACTCGAGCACGGCGACCACGTCGTCGGCGGACTCGATGTAGGCGACGGCCTCCGGGTTCTGGTCGGCGGCGAGGTTCCACGCGGCCCGCGCCTCATCCCAGCCGTCCTCACCGGGCGCCACGAGGGTCCCGGCGAAGTCGCCGTTCAATGCCTTCTTGTCCAACAGCTCCCGCTCCACGGCTCCTCCTGTCGTCGATACCCGCAACGGCGGGCGCGTTCGGCCTGATCCTATTGTGAGATCGTCACACTCGACCGCGAAGGCGGCGCTAGGATCACCCGCTTCGTGAGAGCGCTCGCTTCATTCGTCACCGGCCGTCGTGGCAAGTGGATCGTGCTCGCGATCTGGGTCGTCGCGTTCGCGGTGCTCTCGCCGCTGGGCGCGAAGCTCGCCGACGAGACCCAGGACGACACGGCCTCCTTCCTGCCCGAGAGCGCCGAGTCGACCGAGGTGGTCGAGCTGCTCGACAACGAGTTCCCCTCGCAGGAGACCAGCCAGGGCCTGATCGTCTACCAGCGCGACGGCGGGCTCACCGCGGCCGACCGCGAGAAGATCGCCGAGGACGCTGCCGCGCTCGACGCCCTCTCCGAGGGCGAGCTGCCCCTGACCAGGCCGCCCACGGCTCCGTTCGAGCAGGGGGCACCGCCGGAGATCGTCTCCGAGGACGGGTCGCTCGCGTACACGGTCCTGGTCGTGCCGACCGACTTCGAGAACTCCGCCGACTGGGGCGAGCTCGTCCGCGACACCACGGGCTCGGAGGCCGACGGGATGCAGATCAAGCTCACCGGCGACCTCGGGTTCAACACGGACGCCTCGGAGGTCTTCTCCGACATCGACACGAAGCTGCTGCTGGCGACGGTGCTGCTCGTCCTCGTCCTGCTCGGCGCGATCTACCGCTCGGTGCTGGTCGCGCTGACGCCGCTGATCGTCGTCTTCTTCGCGTACAGCATCGCCCAGGGCTTCATCTACCTGCTGGCCGAGAGCGGCGCGACGGTCTCCTCCAACTCGACCTCGATCCTGATCGTGCTCATGTTCGGGGTCGGCACCGACTACTGCCTGTTATTGGTCTCCCGCTACCGGGAGGAACTCCGACGAATCGAGGACAAGCACGAGGCGATGGCGCGGGCCGTGCGCCGATCGGGCCCGGCGATCCTCGCCAGCGGCCTGACGGTGGCCCTGGCGATGCTCGTGCTCGTCCTCGCCGACTCGCAGAACACCGCCACCCTCGGACCCGTGGCGGCGATCGGAGTCGTCAGCGCGATGGTCGCCGGCCTCACGCTGCTGCCGGCGCTGCTGACGATCTTCGGCCGCCGCGGGTTCTGGCCGCGGCAGGCTTCGGTCGAGTGCGACCCGCAGCACCCAGAGGTCGGGCGCCAGGGCGTCTGGCGGCGGTTCGGCGACCGGGTGCTGCAGCGCCCCGGCCTGGCCCTCGGCGTGACCGGGGCCGTGTTCGTCGCCGGCGCCCTCGGTCTGCTCGCGTACAAGGTCGACTACTCGACCACGACCTTCTTCAAGACCTCGGTCGAGAGCGTCGAAGGCTTCGAGCTGCTCGAGGAGGCCTTCCCGCCGGGGATCCTGGCGCCAATGACGATGCTGGTCCAGGCGGACGACGGCACGGTCAGCGAGGCCGACGTTGCCGCCGCGGCCGCGGCCGCCGAGGACGTCGACGGCGTCGCCGCGGCGAGCCCGACCGTGGGACCGGAGGGCGGGCTGGTCACGTCGACGGACGGCTCGATCGCGTCGGTCGACGTTGTGCTCGACCAGGACCCGTACACGAAGGCCGCGCTGGGGATCGTCCCCGAGCTTCGCGACTCGGCGTCCGGATCGGTGTCCGGCGCGACCGTGCTCGTCGGCGGCGGCAGCGCGATCTCCTACGACTTCGACCAGGCGACCGAGAGCGACCTGAAGCTGATCGCGCCGCTGGCGCTGCTCGTGATCGCGATCATCCTCGCGATCCTGCTGCGCGCCCTGGTCGCCCCGCTCGTCCTGATCGCGAGCGTGATCCTCTCGTTCCTGTGCACGCTGGGCCTCTCGATCCTCTTCATCCGCTTCGTCGTCGGCGACGCCGGCTTCGACGCCTCGATTCCCACCTTCGCGTTCATCTTCCTGGTCGCGCTGGGGATCGACTACACGATCTTCCTGATGGCCCGCGTGCGCGAGGAGGCGCGGACCCACGGGACCCGCGAGGGGATGTTGCGCGCGCTCGCCGCCACCGGCCCGGTGATCACCAGCGCCGGGGTGATCCTCGCCGGCACCTTCTCCGTCCTGATGACACTGCCGGTCACCTTCACCTTCGACCTCGGTTTCATGGTCGCGCTCGGGATCCTGCTCGACACCTTCATCGTCCGCACGATCATGGTCCCCGCCGCCGTCGAGCTGCTCGGTGACAAGATCTGGTGGCCGTCGACCGCGCAGGGGAAGGCGGTCATCGGCGAGGAGACCGGCGAGCACCCGCAGCAGCCCCCGGCGCCGGCGCCGTCCGAGGCCCGTTAGCGCCCGTACGGTCCCGCCGCGCCCGCTCTGAGACCATCAGCTCGGTGGTGGCGCCGAGCGACGAGCCGCGATGAAGCCGGTCCGGATCGGCTGCTCGGGCTGGAACTACTCGGAGTGGCGCGGCCTCGTCTATCCCAAGGGCGTCGCCCAGTCGCGCTGGCTCGAGCACTACGCGACGCTGTTCGACACGGTCGAGGTCAACGCCACCTTCTACCGGCTGCCGAAGCCCGAGACGGTCGAGCACTGGGTCGCCGCGACACCCGACGACTTCGTCTTCGCGATCAAGGCGAGCCGCTACCTCACCCACATCAAGCGCCTGCGCGATCTCGAGGGCCGGGTCGAGCGCCTGCTCGAGCCGCTGGAGCCGTTGCTGGCGACGCCGAAGATGGGCCCGTTGCTGTGGCAGCTGCCCGCCAACTTCCACCGCGACGACGAGCGGCTCGCCGAGGCGCTCGCGGCGTTCCCGAAGCTGCGCAACTGCATCGAGTTTCGCCATCCGAGCTGGTTCGCCCCGGAGGTGCTGGAGCTGCTGCGCGCTCACGGCGTCGCCCTGGTGATCGGCGACCACCCCGAGCGCCCGTTCCAGAGCCTCGCGCCGACCGCCGACTGGGTCTACGTCCGGCTTCACCACGGCGCCCGCGGCCGCCGCGGCAACTACTCCGAGGCCGAGCTCGAGACCTGGAAGCGCCGGATCGCGGCCTGGCGCGCCGAGCGGGAGGTGTTCGTCTACGCGAACAACGACTGGGAGGGGTTCGCGGTCCGCAACGCGCGCTGGCTGCGCCGGCGCCTCGACGGCGGATAGCGCCCGCCCGCCCCGCGCCCGTTTCCCGCCGGCGATCCCAGGGTACGGGGGCGGTCATGGAACTATCACTACTGCTCATCGTCATCGGCATCGTGCTCGCCGTGCTCGTGCACTACGCGCTCGGCATCGCCCTGATCCTGATCGGGCTCGTGCTGCTGATCTGGCCGCGGATCTCGGCCGGGCGAACCGGTCGCGTCTGACCGTCGCGCAACTTCAACGCGTCTGAGGCGCGGACGGGCCCCCGGTTCGGGCGGCCCGCTTCGCTGCCTCCAGCGCCTCGGGATCGTGCAGGTGGCACTCGACCTCGACCCCGTCGACCTCGAGGCGCCGCGGCTCGGCGCCGTGGTTGAAGCTGACCTCGACCGCGTCGTCGGTCGCCTCGGTCTCCGCGACCCCCTTCCACAGCGGGTCGTCGGGAGTGGCTGACCGCATCGCGGCCAGCACCTCTCCCGCGTCGGCGCCGGAGTGGCCGCCGCCGGCGGGCAGGCGGGCGTCGAAGGTGGGCTCGTCGAGCTCGTCGAGGTCGCCGATCATCTCCCGCTCGCGCTCGTACTCCGCCTCGGGCAGCTCGCGTCCAGCGGGTCTCGAGCGCGCGCGCAGGTCGCGGCTCTCCCAGCCGCAGACCTCGAACGCGCGCGGGCAGCGCGGGTGAAAGCGACAGCCGAGCGGCGGCGCGACCGCGTCGGGGATCTCGCCCGCGGGGCAGGTCGCGGGGGACGCTGCGCGTGCGGATCGGGCTCGGGGATCGCCCGCAGCAGCGACGGCGGTGTAGGGGTGCTTGGGGTCGGCGTAGATCTTCTCGGCCGTCGCCGAGCTCGACGATCCTGCCGAGGTACATGATCGCGATCCGGTCGCAGAAGAACTTCGCCGTCGCCAGGTCGTGGGTGATGTAGATGTAGGTGAGGTCGAGCTCGGTCTTGAGCGTCGATCATCAGCTCGAGGATCTTCGCCCGCACGCTCATGTCGAGCATCGAGACCGGCTCGTCGGCGACCAGGATGTCGGGGCCGAGGATGATCGCCCGGGCGAGCACGGCGCGCTGCTTCTGGCCGCCCGAGAGGTCGGTCGGGTACTTGTCGACGAACTGCGCCGCGGGCGCCAGGCCGACCCGCTCGAGGGCCTCGGCGACGCGGCGCCGGCGGCTCGTCGGCGTCGGTGGCGACGCCGTGGAAGCGCAGCGGATCGCCGACCGAGGCGCCGATCGTCATCGCCGGGTTGAGCGACGCGTGCGGGTCCTGGAAGACGATCTGCAGCCGCCGTCGCAGCGGCCGCATCTCGCCCTCGCTGAGACCGGTGATCTCGCGACCCTCGAGCTCGACGATGCCCTCGGTCGCGCGCGACCAGGCCGAGCAGCGTCCGACCGAGGGTCGTCTTGCCCGAGCCCGACTCGCCGACCAGCGCCGAGCACCTCGCCGCGGCGCAGGTCGAAGCTGACCCCGTCGACCGCCGTCACCGGCCCCGGCCTCGCGGCCGCGCAGGCGGTCGAGGAACGAGCCGCGCACCGAGTAGTGGGTGTGCAGGTCGCGCGACCTCGAGCAGCGGCGCCGTCGCCGCGGGCGTCGTGCCGTCGCGGCTCCACCTCACGCCTCCTCCGCGATCGCGATCTCGCTCGCGCTCGAGCGGCTCCGTGCCGCCCTCGGGGATCTCGCCCTCGGGCCCGTGCAGCCAGCAGGCGACCCGCTGGCCGCCGTCCGCGACGCACCTCGATCGGCATCCGCTCGGCGCAGACCGCGCATCGCGTTCGGGCAGCGCGGGTGAAAGCGGCAGGCCGGCGGCGGGTCGATCAGGTCCGGCGGCGCCCCGGGGATGTAGTGCAGCCCGGTGGTGCGCAGCGAGATCGTCGAGCGCAGCAGCTCGCGGGTGTAGGGGTGGGCGGGCTCCGAGAACACCTGGCGCGCGTCGCCCTCCTCGACGATCTTGCCCGCGTACATGACCGCGACCCGGTCGCAGGCCTCGGCGACGATCCCGAGGTTGTGGGTGATCAGCAGCAGGCCGGTGTCGAAGTTCTGGCGCAGGTCGGCGAGGATGCCGAGGATCTGCGCCTCGACGATCACGTCGAGCGCGGTGGTCGGCTCGTCGGCGACGAGCAGGCTCGGCTCGCAGCACCAGCGCCAGCGCGATCATGATCCGCTGTCGCATCCCGCCCGGAGAACTCGTGCGGGTACTGCTTGAACCGGGTCGGCGGGATCCCCATCGCCGGCCAGGGTCTCGAGCGAGCGCTTGCGCATCTCGTCCTTGTCGAGGTCGGGCTCGTGGGCGCGCAGCGTCTCGAGGAAGTGGCTCTCGATCGAGAGCAGCGGGTCGAGCCGGGTCATCGGCTCCTGGAAGATCAGCCCGATCTCGGGCCCGCGCAGGTCGCGCAGCTCGCCGGCGCTCGATCGCGACCAGGTCGCGGCCCTTGTAGACGCACCTCGCCGTGCGGTCGCCGCGTTCTCGGGCAGCAGGCCGAGCACGCCGCGGCCGAGGGTCGACTTGCCGCAGCCCGACTCGCCGACCAGGCCGAGCGGTCTCGCCGGCGCGCGATCTCGAACGAGACGCCGTCGACGGCGCGCACCGGGTCGCCGCTCGGTCCCGTACCAGACGCGCAGGTCGCGGACTGTGAGGACCGGCTCACTCACGGCGCCGCTCCGAGATCTCGATCTCGCCCTCGACCCCCGGGACGTCGGCGACCGGGCGGGGTGCGACATCGGGATGCTGGGCGATGGCCGGCGCCTCGAGGCGCCGCTGGCGGATCAGCGGGTTGAGCACGTCGTTGAGCCCCTCGCCGACCAGCGTGAAGCCGGTGACCAGGAGCACGATCGCCAGCCCGGGAAGAGCCCGGTCCACCAGATCCCGGCGCCGGCGTCGTCGATCGCCCGCTGCAGGTCGTAGCCCCACTCGGCCGCCTCGGTCGGCTGGATCCCGTAGCCGAGGAAGCCGAGCGCGGCGAGGGTGAGGATCGCGTCGGCGGCGTTCAGGGTCGCGATCGCGGGCACGTTCTGGATCACGTTCGAGAGCACGTAGCGGCGGATGATCGTCCGCCGCGGCGCGCCGAGCGCCCGCGCCGCCTCGACGTAGGGCTCCTCGCGGACGCTGATCACGTGGTTGCGGACGACGCGGAAGTACTGCGGGATGTAGACGACGGTGATCGCGATCGCCGCGGTGAACACGCCCTGGCCGACGCGTGTCGGAGAGCAGGAACGCGATCACGATCGCCAGCAGCAGGTAGGGGAAGGCGAACAGCGCGTCGGTGATCAGCACCAGCACGCGGTCGAGCTTGCCGCCGACGTAGCCGGAGATCAGGCCGAGCGGCACGCCGACCGCGAGCGAGAGCACGACCGCGAGGACGACCACCTCGATCGCCGTCCGCGAGCCCCAGATCACGCGCGAGAGCACGTCGGTCGACTGCACCGTGGTCCCGAACAGGTGGGTCGAGTCGGGCGGGGCCTGCTTCGGGAACCGGACCCCGTCGGCGCTCGACCTGGTCGAAGCCGTAGGGGGCGATCAGCGGCGCGAAGATCGCCAGGATGACGAAGAAGACGACGATCGACGACGCCGCTGATCAGGATCCAGCGCGGCACTCCCGCCGCGTCGCGCACCGGCTGCAGCGCTCTCGGCAGCCGCGCCATCAGTACCTCACCCGCGGGTCGATGAAGGCGTTGACCAGGTCGATCAGCAGCGAGATCACGCACCACCGCGAGGGCGAAGATCGTGATGATCCCCTGCACGGCGACGTAGTCGCGCTCGTTCAGGTAGCGGACCAGCTCGGCGCCGATCCCCGGCCAGTTGAAGGTCTGCTCGGTGAGCACCGCGCCGCCGAGCAGGATCGCGAACTGCAGCCCGGCGACCGTGACCACCGGCACCATCGCGTTGCGGAAGGCGTGGTGGATGACGACGCGGCGCTCGCGAGATCCCGCGGGCGCGCGCCGCCTCGACGTAGTCGCCGCGCATCGTCTGCAGCAGGTTCACCCGGACGAGCCGGATCAGCACGCCGCTGACCAGCAGGCCGAGCGTGACCGCGGGCAGGATCAGGTGCTGAGAGCACGTCCCAGAACGCGACCAGTTGCCGCGAGATCAGGGTGTCGATCAAGATAGAAGTGGGTGACCTTGTCGAGCTCGAACTCGACCACCGGGCTGGCGCGTCCCGAGCTCGGTAACCAGCCGAGCTCGTGGCTGAACAGGAGCTGGGCGAGGAAGCCGGTGAAGAAGACCGGCGCCGCGTAGATCGACGATCCCGAACAACCGCCCGCCGATGTCGATCCAGGTGTCGCGGAAGCGCCCGGCGAGCAGCCCGATCCGGATCCCGACGACGAGCGCGACCGCGAACGCCGCGAGGGTCAGCTCGAGCGTGGCGGTCCCGTTCTCGACGATGATCGAGGTCACCGTGCGGTCGTCGTTGATCGTCGTCCCGAGGTCGAGCGTGAACGCGTTGCCGAGGTACTCGACGTACTGCTCGAGCGATCGGCTTGTCGAAGCCGGCCGCCTCGCGCCTGGCCTCGAGCTCCTCCTGCCGGGACGCGGCCGCCGAGCGCCGCCTGAATCGGGTCGCCCGGCGCCACCCGCATCAGCAGGAAGACGATCGTCAGCAGGATCAGGACGGTCGGGATCGCGAGCGCGATCCGCGTCAGCACGTAGGCCCGCAGCGATGTCCCGTGCCGTGCATCTAGTCGCCCGCTACGCCGGTCGCGGCAGCGGCAGCCCGAGCCGCCGCGCGCGATCGCGCGCGGCCGGCGCGCCGGTCACGCTCGCCTAGCTCTTGCTGATCAGCCAGTAGCGGAAGATGTACGACGGGTCGAGCGTGTCCGCCACGCCCTCGACCCCGTCGACCGCGACCGCCGATCTGGGTGAACTCGATGTAGGGGATGGTCGGCACGTCCTCGGCTCCGATCCGCTGGATCTCGGCGAACGCCTTCTCGCGCACGGCGTCGTCGGTGCTCGCCTTCTCCTCCGCGAGCAGCTTCTCCATCTCCGGGTTGGCGTAGTGGATGTTGAGGAAGCTGTCCTTGGCGTAGAACGGGACTGGTGTAGTTGTCGGCGTCCGGGTAGTCCGGGAACCAGCCGAGCTGGTAGGCCGGGTACTTGTCGGTGAACGCCGCCTCCGAGTACTGGTTCCACTCGGTCGACTTCAGGGTCACGTCGAAGAGGCCGCTGTCGTCGAGCTGGCGCTTGATCTCGGCGTACTCGTCGCCCGACGCCGGGCCGTAGTGCGTCGGCGTCCACCAGACCTCGAGCGGCACCGGGGTGTCGACCCCGGCGTCCTCGAGCGTCTGCGTCGCGGCGTCGACGTCCGGCGCCGTCGCCGTACTCGTCGGCGAACGCCTCGGTGTGGAACTGCAAGCGCCGCCGGGACCATCGAGTACAGCGGCTCGACGGTGCCGTTGTAGACGTTCTCGGCGATCGACGTCGCGGTCGATCACCTGCGCGACCGCCTGGCGCACCGCCAGCTTCTGCTCGTCGCGGCCCTCCTGGAGGTCGAGGTTGAAGTTCAGGTAGCGGATCTCCGCGCCGTCGCCCTCGATCACGTTGACGCCCTCGGCGCCCTGCGAGGTCGTCGATGTCGGTCGGGCTCAGGCGTGCGGTAGGCGATGTCGACCTCGCCCTTCTCGACCGCGCCGCTTCAGCGTCGACGACTTGTCGAAGTACTGGATGATCACCTGGTCGATCTGCGCCGGGTCGTCGCCGGTGTACTCGGGGTTCGCCTCGAGCACGGTCTGCTGGCCGGGCTCGTAGTCGCCGACCGTGTAGCGGCCCGAGCCGATCACCTCGTCGCGAGGGCTGGACCTTGTCGGCCGGGTACTCGGCCGGCACGATCGCGGCGCCGCCCGTGGTCAGCAGGAAGGGCCAGGTCGCGTCCGGCGCCTTGAGGTTGAAGATGACCGTGGTGTCGTCGGGCGTCTCGATGCTCTTCAGGTTCGAGGTAGATCGAGGAGGCGCCCTGCGGGTCGGCGATCTCGAGGTTGCGCTCGAACGAGACCTTGACGTCCTCGGAGGTGAGGTCCGAGCCGTCGGAGAACTTGAGCCCGCTCTGCAGCGTGCACTCGTAGACCTGCCCGGAGTCGTCGGTGAAGTCGCACGACTCGGCGATCTCCGGCTCGGGCTTGTTGCCGCCCGGCGGGATCTGCAGCAGGTTCTGGTAGACGTTGAAGATCACGTTGTAGGAGGGCAGGTCGTAGGAGCCGGCCGGGTCGTAGGAGACCGGCTGGTCGGTCGTCCCGTGGATCAGCACCGAGCTGTCGCCGCTCGACCCGCCGTCATCGTCATCACCGCAGGCCACCAGGCCGGTCGCAATCGCGGCAGCGCCGACCGCCGCCAACATCAGCCGACTGACTCGACTCATTACCTCTCCCTCTGTGGATCGCCGCTGCCCCGCGGCGTCGTTGAATGGACCATCTCGCAGCCTAGTCCTCCACGGCGGCCGACGCTACCGCTAGGAGCCGCCCTCCGGCGCGAGTGTCATCTGACTACCGGCTGTCGGTAGTCAGGTGACGCTCGAGCTTCCGGCCGCCGCCGCCGGCTGCTCGCGGCCGACCGGGTGGTGGCAGGCGGCCCAGTGGCTCGTTGCCGTAGTTGACCAGCTGGCGGCTCGACCTCCGAGCAGATCTCGGTCGCCCGCGGGCAGCGGGTGTGGAAGCGACACGCCGCCGGCGGGTTGGCCGGGCTGGGCACGTCGCCCTCGAGCACCACCTGCTCGCGGGCGGCGTTGGCGCGCGGGTCCGGGATCGGCACCGCGGACAAGCAGCGAGACCGTGTACGGGTGGATCGGGTGCTGGTAGACCGAGTCGGCGGGCCCGATCTCGACGATCTTGCCCAGGTACATGACCGCGATCCGGTCGGCGACGTGGCGGACGACGCTGAGGTCGTGGGCGACGAACAGGTAGGTGAGCTTGAACTCGTCCTGGAGGTCCTCGAGCAGGTTGATGATCTGAGCCTGGATCGAGACGTCGAGGGCCGAGACCGGCTCGTCGGCGATGATCAGCTTCGGGTTCAGCGACAGCGCGCGGGCGATCCCGATCCGCTGGCGCTGGCCACCCGAGAACTCGTGCGGGAAGCGGTTGTAGTGCTCGGGGTTGAGCCCCACCCGCTCGAGCAGCTCGCGGACCGCGTCGCGGACACCGCCGCGATCGACGATCCCGTGCATGCGCATCGGGTCGCCGACGATCTGGGCGACGCGCTTGCGCGGGTTGAGCGACGCGTAGGGGTCCTGGAAGATCATCTGCATCTGCGATCGCAGCGCCTGCGGACTCCTTGCCGCGGAGCCCGGTGATCTCGTTGCCCTCGAAGCGCACCGAGCCCGAGGTCGGCTCGATCAGCTGCAGGATCGAGCGGCGCGAGGGTCGACTTGCCGCAGCCGGACTCGCCGACCAGCCCGAGCGTCTCGCCGCGCTCGATCGTGAACGAGACGTCGTCGACCGCCCGGACCGCGCCGATCTGCGCGGTCGAACAGGATCCCGGCCTTGATCGGGAAGTGCTTGACCAGGTGGTCGACCTCGAGGATCGGCTCCTCGCCGCCCCGGCGCGATCCCTCGAGCTCGGCCGCCGACGGCGCGGGGACGTCGCCCGAGCGGTCCTCGTCGGCGTCGCGGGCCTCCTCGGCGTGCCTGGCCTCGGTCTCGCTCATGCCGCCGGCTCCTGGAGCCCGATCTCGCCCGAGCCGACGACCCGCAGGGTGCGCTTCTGCTCGGGCGGCAGCCAGCAGCGGTCCCTGTGTCCGCGCTCGGGGATCCGCTCCTCGAGCGGCGGCAGCTCGGTGCAGCGGTTGAAAGCGTGCGGGCAGCGGGGCCGGAACGAGCAGCCCTCGGGCAGCGGATCAGCGACGGCGGCTGGCCGGCGATCTGGGTCAGGCGAGCGGTCCGCGGCTGGTCGATCCGGGTCAGCGAGCCCGAGCAGGCCCCAGGTGTAGGGGTGCTGTGGGTCGTAGAAGATCTGGTCCAGGGTCCCCGTCTCGACCACCCGGCCGGCGTACATCACCATCACCCGGTCGGCGACCTCGGCGATCACCCCGAGGTCGTGGGTGATCATGATCACCGCCATCCCGAACTCCTGGCGCAGGCGCTCGATCAGCTGCAGGATCTGGGCCTGGGTGGTGACGTCGAGCGCCGTCGTCGGCTCGTCGGCGATCAGCAGCTTCGGGTCGTTGGTGAGCGCCATCGCGATCATCGCGCGCTGGCGCATGCCGCCGGAGAACTCGTGCGGGTACTCGCCCGCGCGGCGCTCCGCGTCGGGGATCCCGACCAGCCCGAGGAGCTCGACCGCGCGCCTCATCGCGGCGTCGTTGTCGAGGTCCTGGTGCACCTGGATCGCCTCGACCAGCTGCTTGCCGACCTTGTAGAACGGGTGCAGGGACGAGAGCGGGTCCTGGAAGATCATCGAGATCTGGCTGCCGCGGATCTCGCGCAGCTCGTCCTCGCCGAGCTCGTTCAGGTCGCGGCCCTCGAACAGGATCCGGCCGGAGATCTCGGCGTTCGAGGCGCGGGTGAGCCCGAGGATGCTGAGGTTGGCGACGCTCTTGCCCGATCCGGACTCGCCGACGATCCCGAGCATCTCGCCCGCGCGCGACCTCGAACGAGACCCCGTCGACGGCCTTGACCGATGCCCTCGTCGGTGTCGAAGTGGACCGCCAGGTCCTCGATTCGCAGCAGCGGCTCGGCGCTCATTGGTAGCGCACCCGCGGGTCGAGGTAGGCGTAGGCGATGTCGACGACCAGGTTGAGGATGACGATGAAGAAGGCGCCGAACAGGGTGATCCCCTGGATCATCGGCAGGTCGGAGCGGTTGATCGCGTTGAAGGTCTCCGCCCCGAGGCCGGGGATCATGAACACGACCTCGGTGAGGATCGCGTTGCCGGCCAGCAGCACCGCGACGTCGAGGCCGAGCAGGGTGACGATCGGGGTGATCGCCGAGCGCAGCGCGTGATGCATGATCACCCGGCGCTCGGGCAGGCCCTTCGCCCGCGCGGTGCGGATGTAGTCCTCGCCCATCACGTCGATCATCTGCGAGCGCAGGTAGCGGGCGTAGATCGCCGCGGTCGCCGCCGCCAGCACCGCCCACGGCAGCAGCATCGCACCGACCTTGCCGATGAAGTCGTCGGCCTCGGCGTAGCTTCCCTGCCCGGGCAAGATCGGGATCAATCCGACGTTGTTGTCGGCAAACAGGTAGAGGGCGATCAGCCCGAGCCAGAACACCGGCGCCGAGATGAAGGCGAGGGTGGTGATCATCGTCGTGCGGTCGAGCAGCGAGCGGCTCTTGACCGCGGAGATGATCCCGACCGGGATCGCGATCGCGAGCCAGAGGATCACCGCGCCGACCGACCAGCATCGATCGTCGCCGGGCAGGTCGGAGATGATCACGTCCTTGACGTCGGCGTTGGACTGGTAGCTGCGGCCGAAGTAAAACGGGCCATGCGAGTCGGTGCCCGGCAGGTCGAGTGGCGTGAACACGCCCTTGAGGTAGATCCAGAACTGCGTCAGCACCGACTTGTCGAGTCCCAGCGACTCGCGAATCGCCGCGATCTGGTCCTCGTTGCCCTGGCGGCCGGCCCGCAGCACTGCGGGATCGGCCGAGGGGAAGACGTAGAAGAGCACGAAGACGACGCCGCTGACCAGCACCAGCAGCAGCACTGACCAGAGCAGTCGGCGGATGATGTAGCGGGCCATCGTCGGGTTGGTGTAGACGGGGGGACCCGCCGCCCGAATGCGGCGGGTCCCCTCCGAGTGCTCAGGTGATCAGCGGGTCTGGGTCGCTCACTCCTTCAGGGACGTGAACGCTGAGATCCCAGTTCGCGTTGAACAGGTTGATCACACCCGCCACGTCGGCCGACTGGATGTTGGCCTGGTTGTCCCAGATCCACGGGATCGCCGCGGCCTGCTCGACGATCATCGTGTCGACGTCGCCCCAGGCCTGGTTGCGCTCCTCCTGGTCGTCGATCAGGGTCGCCTCGTTGATCGCGTCGTTGATCTCCTTGACGTTGAGCTGTGGCCAGTTGGAGTTGTTCTCCGGGACCACGTTCTCGCCGCTGAACGGCACGTCGAGGATCGACTGACCGTCGTTGAAGTCCTTGAGCCAGCCCACGTTGGGACAGACCTCGGGAGCTGTCCGCCGGAACGCTGCAGAACCTCGTGTACATGACGTCCTGGGTGGGCAGCTGGAGGTCGACCTTGAACCCGAGCTCCTCGAGCTGGTCGGCCGCCACCTGGGCGGTCGCGTCCGCGGGAGGCGAGTTGGAGCCGACCACGAGGATCTCGCACTCCGATCCTTCGCACTTCCCGCTCTCATAGCCGGCCTTCTTCATGTACTCGGCCGCCAGTGCCGGATCGCCCTCGGGATTGGCGATGAAATCGAGGTCCGGGCCCTCGAGGCCGCCTGCCTCATCGAACCCCAAGACGCCCGGCGGGATGAAGTGGCTGCGCCACCGGCCCGACCAGCTCACCGCCGCGCGTGTTGCGCAGGTCGACCCGGTTGGCGTTCGCCAGCACCGCCCTGCGAACGTTGATGTCGTCGAACGGCGGCAACTGCGTGTTCAGAGCGATGTAGCGGTTGCCGCCACCCGGCGTGGTCGTCAGCTGGCCCTCCTCGCCCGAGGTCGCTGCCTGCTTGAGCGAGGTTGGCGGGACCGAGAAGTCGCCGTTGACCGTGGCGCTGCCCTCGAGGACCTTCTTCGACGCCGAGACCGTGTCGGTAAATCCCTCGCGGATCTCGATCTCGTCGAGGTAGGCGGGCCGGTAGTCCCCATCCGAGGCGGTCCAGTTCGGATTACGGACCAGATGGATCTCCTTGTTCGGCGTGTAGCCGACGAGCTCGCCGGTGCAGTCGTCCGTCACCTGTCCGCCCTCGACGCAGTCGTTCTCGACCATGTACGGCCCGGTCGCGACCTGGTTCTCGCCGTAGGTCGACGGGTTCTCCGCGTCGAACTGCTTCGCGTACTCCTCCGGCACCGGGGCCGATGACCGGCAGGGTCAGAGCGCCGATCACCCCGAGCGAGCTCGTGTCGGTGAGCTTGATCTCCAGGGTCGTGTCGTCGGTCGCGGTGATCCCGCTGATGTCGGGCGCCCCGCCGGTCGGGTCGTCCTGGGCCTGCTTGACGGCTTCCGGTAGCCCGACGACGCCTCCCAGGTAGGACTGCGTGTAGCCATTGGGGACGCCCGGGAGGACCGAGCGCTCGATCGCGTACTCGACGTCCGCGGCGGTCGCCGTGCGGTTGACCGGGGGCGAGAACTTGACGTCGTCGCGGATCGTGTAGGTGATCGTCTTGCCGTCCTCGGAGACGGTCGGGTGATCGGTCGCCAGCAGCGGCGTCGCCTGCTCGACATCGTCGGGCGCGTAGCCTTCGAGCTGGGACTGGGTCGCCGAGGTGACCATGTAGGTGAACTGGTAGTACGCCGCGCCCGGGTCCATGTAGTCGACGTCCGAGGCCGCAAGCACGGTCAGGCTGCCGCCCTCCTGGGCGTCGCTGGGCGCCTCGGTCGGCGGTGCGAACTCGCGCCGAGGTGGAGCTGTCCGAGCTGGAGCTGTCGTCGTCGCCACATGCCGACGCGGTGAGCGCCAAGGCGACGATGGCACCGAGCGCAAGCAGCCATCGCAGCTTGGTTTGCATCATCTGTCCTTTCTGTTGAGGATGGGCTGGGGAAAGGCTTGTCATCTCAACTCCGCTTCTTGCGTGGGTTGAGGGCGTCCTGCATCGCGTCGCCGACGAAGTTGAAGGCGAGCACGGTGAACAGCAGTGCGAGACCGGGAAACAGCATGTACCACCAGGCCTCGCTGAAGGTCGGTGTCGCCGCGGAGATCATCTGCCCCCAGCTCGGCTGGTCCCTGACGCCGACGCCGAGGAACGAGAGCGCCGCCTCGTAGAGGATCACCTGCGGGATCAGGATGGAGGCGTAGACGATGATCGGCGCGGTCAGGTTCGGCAGCACCTCGCGAAACACGATCCGCGAGTGCGAGGCGCCCATCGAGCGCGATGCCTCGATGAACTCCTTTTCGCGCAGCGAGAGCACCTGGCCGCGCACGATCCGCGCCATGTAGGTCCAGCTCGTGAACGCGATCACCATGATCACCACCCCGATCCCGGGTTTGATCAGCCCGCCGAGGCAGCCGGCGTCGCCGAGCGTGCAGGCCGCGGCCAGCCCGGTTGCCAGCAGCAGGTAGGGGACCGCCAGCAGGACGTCGACGCTGAATTCTCGGATCCGCCGTAGTAGGCGAACACCTTCGTCGTGTAGAACGCCGGGATCCCGTGCGAGACCTTCTCGGCGGCGTCGGGGAACGTCAGCGTCACCTCGCGGACGCGTCGCAACACCGGGTCGTCGTCGTCGAACATGCGGGGGTGCGGCACGAGCCCATACTGCATCGAGCCAAGCGTGACATATCGCCGATAAGCGACATTATGTCAAGTGATGGCCGTGTTCCCGCTCTCGCGAAGGTCTTGACTCGGTCCCCTGGATCCCTGGAGGGGGCCGCAGTTTGAACATCAGGATGCCGAGATACTTGTTCATCACTGCCTGCTTGTGCGGATAGCGCTCGGCGGCTTCGGCAGGCATCTGTGGCTCGACCGCAGCCTCGATCCACAGCCCGGCCGCGCTGAAGGTGTTCAGCAGATCCGACATCGTGTACGGCCGCTTCTGTGAGGCTGACCTGCTCATTCCAGTTGCGGTGCCGGTAGGCGAACGATTCGGTGGCGAAGTACTCCTCCCCCAGTGAGGTCCCGTTCTGCTCCGCTCGTTCGATCGCGTACCGGATCGGCTGGGTCCGGGTGAGCAGGATGAAGCCGTCGTCGGTCAGCATCTCGCGCGCGGTCTGCAGGGCCTTGACGCCGTCCGCGGCGTACCCGAAGGACTGTAGGAACAGGATCCGGTCGAACCGCCGCCCGGCGAGCCCCGGCGCCGCTGCCAGATCGGAGAGATCACCCTCGATGAGCTCGACGCCCGGCGGCGGCGTGATGAAGTTCCCGCTGATGTCCACGCCCACGGACGCGGCGGCCCCGTCGGTGGCCAACTGCGCAATCTTGGCCCCGTTGCCGCAGCCGGCGTCCAGGACGTCGAGTCCGGTGACGTCGCCGAGGAGGGCGCGCTGGGCAGGCCACTCGACGAGTCGATCGAGCGAGTCCTCGCGGGCGCGGGCCTGCTCGAACCCCGCCGCGAGCCTCTGCCATGGACGGCTCGAGTCGCCGCCGACTGCGCCAGCAGTGTGAGTTGCCGAGTTCTCCTCAAGCATGAGCGAATGATGCCGGATGACCGATACCTCTCGCCTGCTCGCGCTAGGAGCACCGCCGCCTATCCGGTCACGCCCGGGCGGACTCACTGCTGGGGGCCGTTTCCCGGGCGAGCCAAGCGCTCGCGACTCAGATACCGAACCGATTTGCCGAGCGACTCCGCGTACGCAATCTCCCGTCGGGTTGACTCACCTACGTAGCCGCCCGGATCCACGATGTACACCTCGTCGGCCATGCGAATCTTTTGAAGGTGCACGCGGCCGAGCCGCCCCCTCAGGTCCGAGCTATCGACCGTCCAGTCGTAGTCCGGGAGATCGGGGAGGCTGAACATTCCGAGGCTGATCACGACCCAACCTTCCATCGTGAGCCGCTGGTTGACCTCCGCGAACTCAGCCTCAAACTTGGTCGAGCCGCAGAGCGTGATGACCTTCGCCTCACCCTCGGCCGGCTGCGGTGCGTGCTGGTCCTCCATGAGGTTCATGCCGAGCCTCGGTCCATGACGCGCTACTCCGGCCCTTGACCGTTCATGTCGAGCGTGGTGACGATGCCGGGATGGTCCGACACGACCCGGACCTCACGGTTGCCGACGACCTGGACGCCGGACTGGTGGAAGAGATACATCACCGCGCGGTCCTTGGCGAAGCCGAAGCCGGCCGCGGACATCTTGGCCGCGGCCGTCCACGCACCCTGCCCGACGTGGGAGTTCATGTCGCCGCCGACGAGCACCGGTCCGTGCTGGGCGAGCACGTCGACGGTGGCCAGCAGCCGGTCCATGGCGGCGGAGTACTGCTGGACCCTGCTCGCGCCGCGCCGACCGTGCTGCTTGGGGTACTTCGCCGGGTTGGTCATCAGGTGGGTGGAGACGACGGACACGAGGGCGGCGTCGGAGTTCCGCTGGAGCACCGCCCAGGTGGCGTAGCGGTCCCAGGTCACGGCGCGGCCGTTGTAGAAGGTCCGGTCGTCGTCGACGATCTTGACCCGGCCGGCGTCGACGAGCCGCCAGCGCCCGGCGTGCCACATGACGGCGTTGTTGAACGCCTGGTTGTCGCCGCCGAGCGACCGGTCGGGCGCCTCGTCGCGGTAGGCGTCGTACGCCGGCGCGATGGCGCGCATCTCGTCGAGGCTGCGGCTGCTGACCTCGTTGAGCATCACGAAGTCCGGGTCCGGGGCGACCAGCGTGCGCAGCGACGACGCGAACCCCGCCGTGCTGGTGCGGTTGGGGATGTTGGCGACGGCGGTGGTCACGCTGCCCGAGACGGGCAGCGACACCGGGACGTCCAGCCGGCCCAGGACCTCGAGCCCGAGGCCGGAGCCGACGCGTCCGGTGCCGGGCTCGACCAGCACCGGCCCCGCCGGGATCGTGGGCAGGTCGAGCGGGCTGGGTGACGCCAGCAGGAGTCCACCGGGGACCACCTGCTGCGGCTCGGGTGCCGTGTCGTCGGGTACGGCCGCGACATCTGCCTCCCGCGCGTCGTCGCGCTCGCTCCCGCCGCTGACCGCTTGGTAGACCACCGACGCGAGCAGCGCCGCGGCCGCGACGACGGCGGCGACCACCGTCAGCGGGCGGTCGCGTCGCTCGGCGGCGTTCATGGGTCCGAGCGTAGGCGGCGGTGTCACGCGAGGACGCGCGAACGCACGAGCACCCCGATCTTGTCGATCCGGTGCTCCGGGTTGTCGAACTCGTCGGACCAGTAGTTGCCCTCGGCGTGGTCCTCACGGGTCGCACACGTGGACAACGTGATCATCGCCCTGGTCGGGGCCACGCCGGGGCGGCCGGGCACGGCGGCTCGCTGGGCCCGCAGCGACGCCGGCTCCCGGAAGGACGTCTCCCGGGTCCGGGTCACCAGGTAGACATAACGTGTGACCGCTCCCCCGGCGCCACGCACGTCCACCAGGACCCGCTCGCCGCGTCGTACGTCCGGGAGGAGCTCGAAGGCCCGTGTGGACGAGGTCCGGTGCGCGGTGACCTGGTAGTTGCCGATCCCTCCGGGGCCGACGCCGCCGCGCGGGCCGTGCGGGCTCGCGGCCAGGCCGCCGTTCTGGATGTCGGTCCCCGGGCGCGTCGTCGGTCCACCCGACGTACGGCACGACCACCACCCGGACGTCGATCGACGGGATCCGGAGCACCGCGCGACGTGGCCGGCCGTCGCTCGACGGCGGTGCGGGCGCCTCGGGCTCGGGCGACGGCGTGACCTCCGGCTGCGGGGTCACGCTGGGGGCGGTGGCCGGGACGCGCTCGGCCGCAGGTGGCGCCTGGAGCGGCCGGGTCCGGGTCAGCCGCGCACGACTGCAGGGCGAGCGCCGACAGCAGCGCGGCGATCACCCGGGCGGTCACGCCTCCAGCATTGCTCGCAGGTGCACGTCGTCGAACCCGCGCAACGTCCCGTTCTACGAGCGGCACGGCTTCCGGGTCGTCGCCGACGTCGGCTCCCCGGACGGCGCCGTGACGCTGCGACCGATGGAACGCCGACACCTCGGTCGCCCTAGCCTGGGCCGATGCCCGCGCCGACGTCGCCGTACCTCCTCGTCGACCTGGACCGGATGCGCCGCAACGTCCGGGACGCCGCCGAGCGGGCGAGCGTCGCGAGGGTGGCGCTGCGGCCGCACGCCAAGACGCACAAGAGCGTCGAGATCGCCCGCCTCCAGCTCGCCTCGGGCGCGGTCGGCCTGACGGTCGCGACCCTGGGTGAGGCCGAGGTCTTCGTCCGCCACGGCTGTGACGACGTCTTCGTCGCCTATCCCCTGTGGCTCGACGACCGGGCCGCGGGACGGCTCCGCGACCTCGCCGAGCGGGCCACCGTCGCCATCGGCGTCGACTCGGTCGACGCGGCGGCCAACGCCGGGCCGGTTGCTCGGCGGCACGGACGTCGAGGTGGTCGTCGAGGTGGACAGCGGCCTGCGCCGGTCGGGATGCCCACCCGAGGACGCCGGGCGGGTGGCCGCGGTGGCGGCGCGCGCAGGCCTGGGGGTGCGTGGCGTCTTCACCTTCCCGGGGCACTCCTACTCCCCCGGCGGCAGCGCCCCCGCGGCGGACGACGAGCGACGCGCCCTGGCGACGCGCCCGGGACTCGGTGCGGGCCGAGGGGCTCGAGGTGCGGGTCGTGAGCGGTGGCTCCGACCCCGAGCCTGCGGGACACGGACACGAGCACGGTGACCGAGGTGCGGCCCGGCGTCTACGTCTTCGGGGACGCCCAGCAGTGGGAGCTGGGGACCATGGCTCCCGAGGACATCGCCCTCACCGCGGTCGGCACCGTCGTCAGCCACGCCGGAGGCCGCGCCGTGCTCGATGCCGGCAGCAAGGTCCTGGGCGCCGACCGGGCGGCGTACGCCACCGGCTTCGGCCGCCTGCTCGACCATCCCGACGCCCGGATCGTCGCGCTGTCCGAGCACCACGCGGTGGTCGACCTCGGAGGCGCCCCGCTCCCCCGGCTGGGTGAGACGGTCCGGGTGGTCCCCAACCACGTGTGCGCCGCGGTGAACCTCGCCGACGAGCTGTGGGTCGAGGAGCAGGGGCTGCTGCACCCGTGGCCGGTGTCGGCACGCGGTCGCAACGGCTGAGCGCGCCTCCCCTACCCTTGGCGCCATGTCTCGCCGCCTGATCGCCCTGCTCGCCACGCTCCTCACCCTGACGTTCCTCGCCGGGTGCGGCGACGACGACAAGGCCACCGACGACGGCTCCGACGACGACGACACGTCGGCGGCGGCACCCCCGGACCGGGAGCCGACCGGCGTCGCCTGCGAGTACCCCGAGGACGCGATGGGCGCGTCCAAGGACGTCGACCCGCCCCCGACCGACGCGACCGTCAGCGGCCAGGTCGCCGTGACCATCGAGACCACGGTCGGGACCTTCAACGCGACGCTCGACGCCGACCGCACCCCGTGCACGGTGAACTCGTTCGTCTCCCTGGCCGACCAGAACTACTTCAACGGCACGGGCTGCCACCGGATGACGACGCAGGGCATCCTCGTGCTCCAGTGCGGCGACCCGAGCGAGACCGGGTCCGGCGGCCCCGGGTACTCGTTCGCCGACGAGCTCGACGGCTCGGAGACCTACGGCGCCGGCACGCTGGCGATGGCCAACGCCGGCCCGAACACCAACGGCTCGCAGTTCTTCATCGTCTACGGCGACTCGCAGCTCTGCCCCCGACTACACCGTCTTCGGCAGCGTGGACGAGGCCACCGTGGCGTTGATCGAGGAGGTCGCCGCGGACGGGACCACCCCGGAGTTCGACGGCGCGCCGAACACGCCGGTCGAGCTCGAGACCGTCGTCGCGGAGTAGCGGCCTACAGCGGGAAGGTGACGCCGCTCAGGCGCTCGGACTCGGTCCAGAGCGCCTTGGCGAGGTCGGGGTCGAGCGCCTTGTCGCTGCGCCCGACCGGGGTCGGCCAGCCGATCATCTCGCGCAGCCGGTGCGGCCCGAGATAGGTGTTGCCGGGCACGTCCATCGTCGCGGCGTACAACGTCGGCAGCGCACCCTGCCACGGCGGCATGCCGACGAGCCGGTGACCGTACTTGCCCGACCATCTTCTTGGGCCAGCTGCCGATCCGGACGTGATGTGCGTCGACGTCGTGCCCGGGTGTCCACCCGTCACCCGCAGGGTCGACCCGGCCGCGGTGAGGCGGCGCTGCAGCTCGGCGAGGAAGAGCAGGTTCGCCAGCTTCGAGGCGCCGTACGCCGCGAACGCGCCGTACCGGCGCCGCTCCCACAGCAGGTCGTCCAGGTCGAGCTCACCGGACCGGTGCGAGGCCGAGCCCACGACCACGACCCGGTCGGTGAGCCGCGGGAGCAGCAGGTTGGCCAGGGCGAAGTGCCCGAGGTGGTTGGTGGCCAGGTGCAGCTCGACCCCGTCCGGCGACAGGCCGAACGGCAGCCCGAGGACCCCGGCGTTGTTGACCAGGACGTCCACCGGCCCGACGTCGTCGGCGAAGGCCCTGACCGACGAGAGGTCGGCGACGTCGAGCAGCGCGACCTCCACGTCGCCCGGCATCAGGCCGGCCGCGGCCTTGCCCTTGTCGAGGTTGCGCACGCCCAGCACGACCTCGGCGCCGGCGGCCGCGAGGGCCTTGGCGGTCTCGAGACCGATGCCGCTGCTGGCGCCGGTCACCACGAAGCGGCGCCCGTCCTGTCGCGGGACCTCACGCCAGGCCGGACCTGGGCCATCAGGTCGGAGCGAGCCGACGCTCGCCGGGTCGGCGCGGTCCTCGGGCCGTGCTCGGACCGGGCACGACGACCCTCGACGTAGCGACCGGCTCACCGAGGGTCACGGTGCGGCCGACGGTGCACAGCCGGTCCTCGATCTGCTTCAGCGTGCGCGGCACGACCTCGCGCGCCTGGTCACCGCCCTCCCCCTCCGGGAACGCGACGTCGAGGGTCACCGAGAGGTGGACCAGGTGGCTGCCGTGCTCGTCGCGGACCTTGTGCCCCTCGGCGCGAGCGGCGAACGACGCGAACGGCGCCCGCTTCGTCGGTCACCCACTCGAGGTCGATGGCACCGCAGCCGGCGAGCGCGGCGAGGAGCAGCTCGACCGGGGTGAAGTCGGGGTCGTCGCCCTGCCCGATCGGCAGCACGCCGCCGCGCACGTTGGTCGCCTTGAAGCGCTCCTCCCCCATGATCGTGAGGTCGACGGTGCGCAGGGTCTCCGGGGCCGAGCTCGGTCATGGGCACAGACTGCCAGAGGGCGCCCCGGTCGGGACGCCCTCTGGTGTGTGCTGCTGGGTTGGTTCAGCGTGCGGCGCGTCGAGCGCGCGTAGCGCGGCGCTGCTCGTGACGGGCGAGCTCCACGGTCCGGACCAGCGCGTGATCCTGCTCCGTGTGAACTCGTCCCTCGACGATCCCGCGGGCCAGGTACAGCTGCGTGGTCATGAGAGCTCACTCCTTGTTGATGTAACTAGTAGATCGCGGTTGCGACCCTTACATCCTAACGGGTGAGAGGGCGTGGGAATGCCCGTCCGGGTGGTGATGTCCACCACCACCCGAACGGGCATCGACTCATGCTCGGAGCGCTAGCCGACCACGGATCTTCAGCCGCTTGAAACCGCTCACGACCTTGTCGGCGGGGCCGAGGGTGAAGTCCTTCGAGATCTCGCCCGAGCCCTTGCAGCCGCGACCCTCGACGACGACTTCGCCGCCGCCCTCGCAGCCGCCGGGAACCCCGCCGCCGATGAACAGCTGAGCGGCGATCTCGTCGTTCCGGACCAGCCCGTCGACGTAGCCCTCGATGTCGCCCAGGGACGTGGCTCCGCCGAACTCGCCGTAGAAGAACTCCTCGGAGAAGAAGTCGTTGCCGCCGGTCAGGTAGAGCGTCCCACGCTGGCCGGCCGCCCGCTTCGGGATCTTGACCGAGTAGGGCACCCGAGCCGTCGTCCCGTCACTGCCGCGCAGCACGACCCGCAGCTTGAGCTTCTTGCCCGCCTCGGCACGTGCGCCGGGTTGCGGTTGTTGACCTTGATCCACTCACCCTTGACCAGCTGCTCGTTGCCGCCGACCGAGTACGTCGCCGCGCCGTTGGTCACGTCGCCGTCGACCGCGACGCTGTCGACGTCCACGCCCTCAACGGAGCTGAGCAGGTAGACCAGGTCGGCCAGCTCGAACGACGCGTCGAAGGAGATGTCGAAGCTGGAGGTGAACCGGTCGCTGTGGGTGAAGGTGAACGGCGTCCCGCCCTGGCTGCCCTTGATCGTCCAGGTCTGGTTCTCCGAGCCCTTGCGGATCGCGTCGACCACCCGGTCGTGGTTGGCCAGCTGCTGGAAGAAGGCCACCTGGGCCCAGGCCTGCGACACCGTGACCGTCGAGCTGCCGACCCGGTTGCGGCCGGCGTAGCTGACGTCGGAGGTGATCGTCGCGCCGTCGGGCGCGGCCCCGAAGACGCCGGTGATCCCGGTGCTGCGGTCCTGGTTGATCGTGCCGGCGGGCGTCGCCGAAGTTGGCGACCTTGAACGGCGCGCCCAGCGAGTCCGGCTGGACGTAGAGCGCGCTCGGCCGGGTGCAGGCTCAGCGTCGTCTCGCCCAGGAAGTCCATCGGGTGGCCGAAGCCGACGACCTTGTTGTTGCAGACCGAGGTCGCCGTCCCGACGCCGCCGATGGTGATGTCGCCGTAGGAGTACGACGCGGCGAGGTTGCCGCCGGCGACGACGTCGTCGACGGTCGCGCGCGTCGGCCGAGGCGCGGCCCGGCGGCGTACGCGCTCTTCGGGAAGTAGGCCCGCTTGGCCGGCGTGAGCTTCGCCGAGCCGGGACGCGCCGACGCCCGGAGACGCCGGTCGGCGACGCCGAGCGGCGCGAAGCCCTGCTGGGCCTGGCGCGCGGTGACGTCGGACGCGGCCGCGATCTGCTGCGCCGTGTCGCTGGTCGATGTCGGCCTTGCCGGGCCGCGGCGCGCGCCATGTAGTCGTCCATGTCCTCGAACGGCGTGACGCCGGCGATCGGCGACGGGCCGTAGGCCAGGCCGTAGGCGACGGCGCCGATCAGGTCGACCGTCGCCGCGTAGACCGGCGAGCCGGACATGCCCTGCCAGATGCCGCCGGCGGCCGTCGATGGCCGGCGAGTCGAGGTCGACGATGACCATGTCGAGGCCGGGCGCGATGCCGTCGTCGAGCACGCCGATGACCTCGCCGGTGAACGGCGCGGGCGTGACGCCCTGGGAGACGGTCATGCCGTTGACGGGTCGCCGGCGCGAGTCGGCGATCGGGGTACGGGCGCCGTGCAGTCGGCGGCGGGCGCGGCCTGCGCGGACGAGCCGAGCGCGGCGGTCGCCGTGCCGGCCACGAGAGCGGCTGCGGTCAGGAGGCGAGCACGCGGCCTCGGCGACGGACGAACGGTGACGACATGGAAGAGATCCCTCCTGATGGACAAGGCGAGGTGACGGGACGTCACGACTCACACGGTGCTTCCCTGATGCTCGGTAGACGCGCTGTCGGATGGAATGGTTGCGGATACTCATCCTCGGCTTCGCACGGCCGTCCACAGACCAGGTGACCGGGTCGGACATACGCTGACCGGTGACCGCCCCGCACGCGTCCCTCCAGCACACCGAGGCGCTCGCCCGTGCGCGAGCTGCTCGACGCTCACGTCGTACGACGTCGGGCTCGACCTGACCCGGGACGAGTCGACGTTCACGTCGGTCACGACGATCGCGCTCGACAGCCGCGGCGGCGCCACGTTCCTCGACCTCAAGCCGGTCTCGCTCGAGGCGATCCGGCTCGACGGGCGGCCCCTCGACGTGGACCTGCTGGAGCGCGGCCGGTTCCCCCTCGAGCCTGACCGAGGGGCACCACGAGCTCGTGGTCGAGGCGACCATGCCGTTCCGCCACGACGGCGAGGGGCTGCACCGCAGCGTCGACCCCGCCGACGGCCGGCCTACGTCTACGGCATGAACTTCATGGACGCCGCGCCGAGCGTCTACGCCTGCTTCGACCAGCCCGACCTCAAGGCGCCGTACACGATGCACGTGACGGCACCGTCGGACTGGATGGTCATCGGCAACGCGCCGGCCGTCGAGCCGTCGTCGACGGCGCGGACGTCGCGCTGGGACTTCGCC
The DNA here is from genome assembly GCA_963733075.1 of uncultured Solirubrobacterales bacterium. Classification (GTDB taxonomy): domain Bacteria; phylum Actinomycetota; class Thermoleophilia; order Solirubrobacterales; family 70-9; genus WHSW01. The sequence goes on from CAVTCA010000020.1 coordinate 111,797, forward strand.
GACCACGCCCCCGCTGTCGACGTACTTCGTGACCCTGGTCGCCGGGCCGTACCACGTGATCCGCGACGAGCACGACGGCATCCCGCTCGGCCTCAGCGCCCGGCTGAGCCTCGCAGCCGCCTCGACAAGGACGCCGACGAGATCCTCGACCGTCACCAAGCAGTCGTTCGACGAGTTCCACCGGCTGTTCGGGATCCGCTACCCGTTCGGCGACTACCACCAGGCGTTCGTGCCCGAGTTCAACGCCGGCGCGATGGAGAACCCGGGATGCGTGACCTTCCGCGACCCGCTCGTCTTCTCGAGCCGGGTCACCCGGGCCAAGCACGTCGACGCGCGCCAGCGACCATCGCCCACGAGATGGCGCACCAGTGGTTCGGCGACCTCGTCACGCCGACGTGGTGGGACGACCTCTGGCTCAACGAGTCGTTCGCCGAGTACCTCGGCAACCGGGTGACCGCCGACGCCACGGAGTTCGACGACACCTGGATCGACATGGTCTACTCGCGCCGGCAGTGGGGCCTGGTCGCCGACCAGGGCCCGAGCACCCACCCGGTCGCCGGCAACGGCGCGGTCGACGCCTCCGCGGCCCTCCAGGACTTCGACGGGATCTCCTACGCCAAGGGCTCGAGCATCCTCAAGCAGCTCAACGCGATCGATCGGCGACGAGGTCTTCTTCGACGGGCGTCATCGACCACTTCGAGCGCGCACCGGTTCGCGAACGCCACGATGCTCGACCTGTTCGAGAGCTGGGAGCGCGCCGGGGCCGGCGAGCTCGACGACTTCACGACCAACTGGCTGCGCACCTCGGGCCCGGACACGCTCGCGCTCGACCGGGCGGCGGGCGTCGTGCGCCGTACGCCGCCGGCGGCCCACCCGGCCGACCGGCCGCACACCATCCGGGTGGCCGTGGGTCGCCGACGGCGCCTGGGCGGACCGCACCCTGGAGCTCGACTCCCCGGAGACCGCCGTTCGGCCGGACCTGCCCGGAGGGCAGCGCGGTCATCCTCGACGCGTACGCCGAGAGCTGGGTCGCCTCGGTCCCGGACCCGACCACGGTCCGGGCGCTGGTCGACCTGCTGCCGGACGTCGAGGACGACCTGCTCCGGGCCGGGATCTGGGACAACCTGCGCAGCGGCTACCACCACGGCGTCGCTGGACCCGCCGACGTGCTCGACGTCGCCGTCGCGAGCCTGCCGGTGGAGGACACCGAGGACTCCGAACGCCGCACGATGCACTGGTTGCTCGGCTCGGTCGTGCCGCTGGCCGGGCCGGGACGCGGCCGCCCGCGTGCACGCGGCGGCGGTCGGCGAAGGTCGCTCGGACCGAGCCCGGCTCGGGGCGGCAGCTCGCGGCGTTCCGCGACCGTCCTGTCCACGGCCACCGACGTCGACGCGCTCCGACGTGGTGGCCGGTGGGGCGACCTGCCCGACGGCATCGCGCTCGACGTCGACCTGCGCTGGCGGGTGCTCGTCCGGCTGGCGACGCTCGGCGCCGTCGACCTCGACAGGCTCGACGCCGAGCTCGCCGTCGAGCCGACCGGCGACGCGCGGGTGCACCACGCGAAGGCGCACGCCTCCCTGCCCGACGCCGGAGGCCAAGGCGTGGGCGTGGTCCTGCTTCACCGGCGAGATCGACGTCGCCAACTACGAGCTGAACCGCCGCCGGGATCGGCATGTGGCGCGGCGGCCAGGAGTCACGTCGACCGAGCCCGTACGTCGACCGCTACTTCGCCGACCTCCCGAGAACGGTCCAGGTGCGCAGCGGCTGGATGCTCGCGAGACGCGGCGCAGTACTTCTTCCCGCGGCACCTCGCTCGACGAGGAGACCCTGGACAAGGCCCAGGCCCTGGTCGCCGACGGGTCGCTGGACCTGTCGCTGCGCCGGCGGCTGGCCGACGAGGCCGACGAGCTCGAGCGGCTGCTCGCCGTGCGGCGCGCCTTCCCCGGATGAGCGCGTCGCAAGCCCACCGTCCGGACCACCGTCACCGAGCTCACGCGACGGGGACGGACGGCGCCACGAGGACCGGCTCGCCACCGAGGAGCCGCTGGAGATCCGGCTGGCCTGGCCGGGGTCGCCGGCCCGGCGGGTGTGGGTGACCATGCGCACCCCGGGCCACGACTTCGAGCTCGCCGCCGGCTGGCTGCTCCACGAGGGGCTGCGCCACCGCGGTGCGGAGGATCGCCTACTGCACCGACCAGGAGCTGACCGCCGACGAGCAGTTCAACGTCGTCACGGTGACCCTCGACGCCCGCCGCTGCGGACACCCGGGCACCGGCACGACGCGTCGTCGTCCGGCTCGTCCGCGTGCGGGGTGTGCGGCAAGGACAGCGTCGCCGAGGCGCTGGCGGTGATCGTCCGCCGGCACGCTGGGCCGGCCCGCTGCCCGAGCCCGACGTCGTACGTCGCCTGCCCGGCGCTGGTCCGCGCGCAGCAGGCGGTCTTCGAGCGGACCGGCGGGGTGCACGCCGCCGCCCTGGCCACGGCCGACGGCGAGGTGCTCGTGGTCCGGGAGGACGTCGGCCGGCACAACGCGGTCGACAAGGTGACCGGCGCCCGCGTGCTCGCCGGCCTCTCCCCCGCCGAGGCCTGCCTGGTCGTCAGCGGCCGGGCCGGCTTCGAGCTGGTGCAGAAGGCGGTCGCGGCCGGCGTGGGCTCGCTCGTCGCGGTGGGCGCGCCGACCAGCCTGGCCGTCGACCTGGCCGGGCGGGCCGGGCTCGTGCTCTACGGCTTCACCTCGGCCGGACCGCACCGTCCGCTATTTCTGAGCCCTTCGGCGACGCCGCCCCCTGGGCGCGGCGCGCCTAGTGACGCCCGTCGACCTGAGTCAGGCAGCGCGACGGCTGACGAGCCGCCAGGCGGTGGCTTCGTCGATGACGTGCGTGCCTGACCCGTCGACGAGCCGGTACAGCCCGTGGGGGGTGCGCCACAGGTAGCGGCCGAGCCCGAGCTGGATCAGCCGGTAGGGAAGGTGGGTCTTGGCGCGATGGTGATCTTCGGGCCAGCGGCGCGTGGTTGTGGTCCCCGGTCTGGCCCGGCGGCCCGTTGCGTTCGTAGGGGTCGGGGTGGTCGCCGTCGACGCGGCGGGACTGGGTCTGGGCGTGCGGGAACACGTCCCCGGTCATCCGGAGGAAGCTGCGTTCCTGGACGTCGGGCGGGTGCTCGTAGCCGTTCACGCTGCGGTTGTGGTTGAGGTCGATGACCGGCTTGAGGTCGATGTGGGCGTGGCCGAGCAGCTTGCGGACCTGGTCCAGCAGCATCGGGCCGAGCTCCTCGACCCGGGCCACGTCCTCGGGGCGCCGCCACAGACGAAGGCTTCGACGGCGGCCTGGGACAGGTGCACGTGCAAGACCGCCGTGATCGGGGCCGGCGGCCGATGTCGCGGGTCTTCCGGCTCGCTGCCTCGGGCGCGGTGTCGCAGGCTCGATGTCGTCGGCTCGCTCGTCGGTGCCACCGGTAGGTGCCGTTGAGCAGGGCGATCACGTCCTCGGGGTGGGCCAGCCAGCCGACCGCTTCGGCGCGCAGCTCCTCGCGGTTGTACCGGGCCCGTCCTCGGGCCGCCTGGCATCAGGTCCGGGCGCGCCTCCAGGGCGTCGGCGATCCGGTTCGACCATGGCTTCGAGCCAGGCGGCGTCGCCGGCGTCGATCCGACCGTAGATCTTGCGCAGCCCGTCCTCGTCGACCCGTCCGATCGCGACGTAGCGGCGGCGAGCCCGCTCGTCGGCCTTGGCCCGGGCAGCCTCGGGGTCGGCGCGCATGATCGCGGCTTCGGCGATGGTGAGCACCCGGCCCGGGGCCTCGTCGAGTGCGGCGGCGACGGCGTCGTCGACGATGCTGGACCTGGTCACGGTCCAGGTGCCGCGACAGCCGGGCGACCTTGCGGACCACCCACACGGTGCCCCGACCCTCCTGGACGCCCCGCCCAGGTGCCGGCCAGCCGGTGGCCCAGGTCCAGGGCGTCGGCCAGGTGGCTGCGGGCGGCGAAGTCGTGCACCCCCCGGGCCACCGCCAGCTCACACAACGGCAGATCCTGCACCATCGGCGTGCCGTCCCCGCCGAGCTGGACAGAGCCTGTTGGCTCCCGCCTGCCACTGCCGAGCCGCTCGTCGTGCGGGTCATCGGAGTGGAGCGCGGCGTAGTGCAGGTCGATCTCGAGCTCCGTGCCACCTCGGTCCGGTGGCTGTGCCGGTCGTTGTCTCCCCCGCCGCCGCCAGGGTCTCGGCGACGTCGAGGTCCTCCCAGACCGCGCTCGGGCTCGTCGTCGTCACCGAGGGACGACACCCGAGGCTGAGAGGCAT
>CAVTCA010000021.1:0-23715 GCA_963733075.1 uncultured Solirubrobacterales bacterium
GGGGATCAGGAACGGCTCGATCTCGAGCGCGTCCGCGATCCAGTCCCAGCGCGCGGCAAGCTCCCAGGCGCCGAGCAGGACGCAGACGACCCCGAGCGGCAGCAGCCAGCGCTTCAACGCGCACCCTCCGCCAGCGCCTCGAGGGCGCGCTCGCGCGCGCTCGTGAACTCGACCGAGGTCACCGCCTCGAGCCTCGGCGCGCTCCGCGGCGCCGGCGAGTGGAGCGCGGCCAGCGTCCGGCCCGGGCGGGCGGTCAGCACGGCGACCCGATCGCAGAGGTAGAGGGCCTCCTCGACGTCGTGGGTGACGAGCACCACCGTGGCGGGCTGGGCGGCGAGCGCGGCGGCGAGCCACTCCTGCATCTCGCCGCGCGAGATCGCGTCCAGCGACGCGAACGGCTCGTCGAGCAGCAGCACCGGCTTGCGGGCCAGCAGGGTGCGCAGGAAGGCGACCCGCTGGCGCATGCCGCCCGAGAGCTCGCCTGGCCGCGCCGCCTCGAACCCGCCGAGCCCGAGGCGCGCGAACAGCGGGGCGGCCTCGGCGCGCGCCGCAGCACGCGTGGCGCCCCGGTTGCGCAGCGCGATGGTGGCGTTGTCCAACGCCGAGAGCCACGGCAGCAGCAGGTCGCGCTGGGGCATGTAGACGCAGCGCGCGAGCCGCTCGGCGGGGCTCGCCAGCCCGCCGACCTCGATCGTCCCCGCGCTCGGCTCGAGCAGGCCGGCGATCAGCTCGAGCAGCGTCGACTTGCCGCACCCGGAGGGCCCGACGACCCCGAGGACCTCGCCCGAGCCGACGGTGAGCTCGACGCCGTCGAGCACCTCGAGCCCGCCGAAGCGGTGGTAAAGGCCGGCGACCTCCACCGCCGCGCCCGCCGCTGAAACTGTTCGAGGCCCCGCTACGGGAGCCTCGGTTGCCGTTGCCATGCTCCCTCCGCGCGCATTACCGCACAGGTTCTAAGGGTCGGCGCCGGGGGATCGTGTTCGAGGCGCTATCTCAGCCCGCTTGCCCGCGAGCACCCCTGGTTTGCGCGTCTCACTGTACTAGCGCAGCCGCTACTCGACCACGGGCGTCCCGCCGGCGACCACGTTGACGAAGTTCTCCAGATGCTTGGTCGTCCAGCACTCGAACGCCGCGTCGCAGTGGCGCTCGTAGGCCGACATCACCGAGTCGCCGTAGTTCCAGTACAGGCGCGGCTCCGGGTTGAGCCAGAAGGTGCGCCCGGCGCGCTCGGAGATCCGGGCGAAGACCTCGGCGTGCGGTTCGCGGCCGTTGGTGCGCGCGTCGCCGAGCACGATCACCGTGGAGCGCGGGTCGAGGTCCTCGGAGATCTCGTCGATGAACTCGAGCCAGACGCGGCCGTAGTCGGTGTAGCCGGAGACGTCGGCGACCCCGCCCTCCTGGCTGATCTTCTGCGAGATCGTGCGGAAGTCCCGCTCGCGCTCGAAGACCTCCGTGACCTCGCTGATTCGCTCGATGAAGACGAAGCTGCGCAGCTTGCGAAACGAGTCGTGGAGGGCGTGGAGCACCGAGAGGAAGAAGACGCTCGCCGAGGTGACCGAGGTCGAGACATCGCAGAGCACGTAGATCTCCGGCCGTCGCGGGCGCTTCGGCCGGTACCGCAGGCGCAGCGGCACGCCGCCGGTCTCCAGCGAGGCGCGCATCGTCCGCCGCATGTCGACGGTCGACGCGCGCTTGCGACCCCGCTGCTCGTGGCCGAGTGTCGCGAGCCGCCGCTTGAGCTGAGCGACCGCCCGGTGGACCGCTGCGAGGTCCTGGGTAGGGCTCGTCGGCAGCGCCCGGTCGAGCTCGGCGAGCGGGCGCGCGGCCGGCAGCTTCTCGGTCCGCTGGATCAGGGCGCGCTCGAGCTCGCGCCGCAGGTGGCGCTCGAACCCCTGGATCTGCTCGCGGTCGAGGGTGACGCCGTCGGGATCGCCCTCGGCGGTCCCGGGCTGGAGCCCGAGCGTGCGCCGGATCCGCTGCACGTCGACCCCGACCACCCCCGAGCCCTCGCCCTGGCGCCCGAACGCGGCGATCGCGAGGCGGGCGGCATCGCGCATCTCGCCGTCGGAGCCCTCGGCGATCGCCTGGCGGATCGCCTCCCGCAGCTGCTCCAGGTCGAGCCGCTCGCCGCCGTCGTAGCGGCGGTCTTCGCGGATCTCGCGCTCGAGCGCCTCAGCCTCCGCCGCGCGGAAGAAGAAGCGCTCGAAGAGCAGCTCGAACACCCGGCGGTCCTCCTGCGACTTGGCGATCGTCGCCGCCAGCGCCTCGCGAAAGTCGGCGGGCTCGGTCCAGGGCACGGCGCCCAGCGCCTCGAACGCGTCGAGGATCTCGGCGGTGCCGACGGCGACGCCCTCCGAGCGGAGCTCCTCGCAGAAGCCGATGATCCGTGGGGCGAGGCCGGGGGGCAGGGTCACTCGGCCTGCGAGCGTACCGAGACCTCGAACGTGCGATTGTCGCGCGCCCGCGCGTCGGCGTTGACGATCACCGCCGTGATGCGATCGAATCCCCGCCGCGGAGAGGGGAGCGTCACCGAGAGCTTGCCTCCGTCTCTCGCCCGGGCGATTGCCTCGGTCACCGCGCCGCCGCGGCGCCGACCGACCAGGGCGAGCGCTGAGCGCGTGCCGCCCTCGACCTCTGCGGTCAGCGTGTAGGAGGCCGCCCTGCCCTCGCGCTTCACGTCGTACATCGCCCAGCTCGCGTGGTCGAGCCTCTTCAGGTCGCGCTCGCCGTCCGCCCTCAGGCGCTTCTCGCGCGCGAGGTCGTCGTACAGGCTGGAGTACGGGAAACGGTCCCACTCGGCGGTCGCGACCGCGAACCGGGCGAACTCGCGGGTAAATGACGAACCGCCCCCCGAGGCCGTGCGGATCGCGTCCGAGAAGGCAGCGAGCGAGTACCGGCCTTCCTTCGGGAAGCTGTCCGAGACCTTCCAGGCGCGGCGGATCACGGCGGGGCCGATGCGCAACGCGAGCCACTGGTCCCAGATCGAGAGCGCATAGGAGCGAACGCCGAACCTGTCCAGCGGCTGGTCGGTGGTCTCGATCAGCGGATCGACGAACGCGTAGTACCTCGGATCCGGGAACACCTGGCTCGCGGCCCAGTCGGCGGTGGACTCGAACATCCAGGCGTCCTGGAACAGGTCGTAGCGGTACTGCAGGACGTGGGCGAACTCGTGGGGGACGACCGTTTCGAGCACGTCGCGCGGGGTGGTGTTTCGCTCGACGTAGAACGGGTCGTCGTAATCGTCGTCGATGATGAAGAACGCGGAGCGGTGGCGGGCCCCCATTCCCGGGGCGTTGTCGGTGATCGCGACGCCGTTGGAGCTGCGGATCCGATCCAGGTTGAAGAGGTAGAAGTCGGTGCGGTCGTCGCCGCCCTTGCCGCGGTCGGGAAGCGGCGGGTTCCACCCGAGCCGGCCGACCTCGATCCGTAGCTGCGCTCCGCAATCGCGAGCGTCAGCTCGACGAAGTCCGGCGCCCCGTCGCCGTCGCGGTCGTCGAGGTTCGGGGCGTTCTTGCCTCGCGGCAGCCAGTGGACGCAGAAGTGCTGCGAACAGGTTGGGGGCGCTTCGTCGATCGACCAGCCCTCGAGCCGCAGGCCCTTTGGACACGGCCGGTCCCCGCCGATGAAGCACACGTCCTCACCGTTGGTGGGGCGTTCCGCGACGGGTTTCGCGCCCGGAGACGTCGTGACACTGCGCCGCAGGTCGGGCGCCGCCGAAGCGCTCGCCGGCAGCGCCAGTGTGACCGCGACCAACGCGGAAGTCCATCCCCGCCTCGCCACGTGCGCAATCATCCCCGATCGCCGCGCGGGAGGCTTCTAGCCCGCCGCCTCCGCGCCGAGCTGTGCGCCGCCCAGCTGCGCCCCGACACGCTCCGCCACCAGATCGATATCGGTGCGGTGCTTGACGATGATGCTCATCGTGCGCTCGAACAGCGCCCGGTCGATGTCGTCGGCGCCGAGCAGGAGCAGGGCGCGGGCCCAGTCGATCGACTCGGCGATCGATGGTGGCTTCTTCAGGTCGAGCGCGCGGACCATGTGGATCACCTCGACCAGCCGGCGGGCGAGCCGCTCGTCGAGCTCGGGCGCGTGCAGGCGGACGATCTGCATCTCGCGCTCGATCTCCGGGTAGTCGAGCCAGAGGTATAGGCAGCGGCGCTTGAGCGCCTCGGTCAGCTCGCGCGAGTTGTTCGAGGTGAGGACGACGATCGGGTGCGTGCGGGCCTCGATCACGCCGAGCTCGGGGATCGAGATCTGGAAGTCCGAGAGCACCTCGAGCAGCATCGCCTCGAACTCCTGGTCGGTCTTGTCGATCTCGTCGATCAACAGCACGACCGGCTCGGTCGACGCGATCGCCTCGAGCAGCGGCCGTGTGAGCAGGAAGTCCTCGCCGAAGATGTCCGACCACTGATCCTCGCGGTCGTCGCCCTCGGATGCCTGGATGCGCAACAGCTGCTTGCGGTAGTTCCACTCGTAGAGCGCCTTGGCCTCGTCGAGGCCCTCGTAGCACTGCAGGCGGATCAGCTTGCGGCCGCTCGCCCGCGAGATCGCCTTGGCGAGCTCGGTCTTGCCGACTCCGGCCGGGCCCTCGACCAGCACCGGCTTGCCGAGCTCCTGGGCGAGGTAGGCGACCAGCGCCGCCGACTCGTCGGCGAGGTAGCCCACTCGCTCGAGCGCCTGCTTGACCTCGATCACGTTCGCTGGTTCCTCGGCCATCTCGGCCCTGAATAATGACGCGGATGTCGTTGCTCAGCGCGGGCGCGCTGCTGCCGGAGTCGATCGGCCCCTACCTCGGGTTGATGCTCGGCGGCTTCGCGGTCGCGATCCTCGGCCACCTGGCGGGCTCGCGCTGGCTGGTCGCCGTGGGCCTGATCATGATCCTGCTCGCGACCCTGCTGTTCCCGCTCGCGCTGCAGTTCTTCGCCGACGAGCCGCCGCCGCCCGGGCCCAAGGTTCCGCTCGCCTCCCTGATTCGGTGAAAGGATGGGGGCCGTGGGACGTCTCGACGAGCTCGATCTGTCCAAGTCGCTGTCGCGAAAGGAGGAGGCGAGCGGCCTCGACCGCACCCAGCGGCGCCTCGCGCAGCTTCGGTTGACGCTCGGGGGCCAGCTCGAAGCCGGTGGGCAGCAGCGGATCGGCCCGGCGGTGCTGGTCCTGCTCGAGGGCTGGGACGCGTCCGGCAAGGGCGGAGCGATCAGGCGGCTGGTCGCGCCCCTCGACCCGCGCCACGTGCGGGTCTGCTCGTTCGCCGCCCCCACGCCCGACGAGAAGCGACACCACTTCCTCTGGCGCTTCTGGAGCAAGCTCCCGGGCTGGGGCGGGATGACCGTCTTCGACCGCTCCTGGTACGGGCGGGTCCTGGTCGAGCGGGTGGAGGGCTTCGCCACCCGCGAGCAGTGGCTGCGCGCCTACGACGAGATCAACAACTACGAGCGCTCGCTCACCGACGAGGGCATGATCGTGGTCAAGATCTGGCTCCACCTCTCTGACGAGGAGCAGCTCAAGCGCTTCAAGCGCCGCGAGCAGGACCCGCTGAAGAGCTGGAAGCTCACCGACGAGGACTGGCGCAACCGCGAGAAGCGCGATGCCTACGTCGAGGCGGTGGAGGACATGGTCGCTCGGACCGACCAGCCGAACGCACCGTGGAGCCTGGTCGAGGGGGACTCCAAGCGCTGGGCGCGGGTGGCCGTGATCGACACGGTGATCGCCCGGATCGAGGACGGCATGCGCGAGTGGGGGATGGAGCCGCCGCCCCCGCTCGCGTCCGATCCCGACGACTGACCGGGGCGCGCTCCGCCGGCCGAGTGACGCGCTGAGCACCTCAGAGGTGCTCAATCCGTCATTCGGCGGAAAGAGCGGAAAGAGCGGTGATTGCGAGTTCGCCGACCGCCGACCGCCGATACCCTCGGCCGGTGGCACACGAGCCCGGTTCCCTGGCCACCGAGGTCCGCCGACTGCTCGACGAGCAACAGCGGCTGTCCGGGTTGCGCGCCGCCGAGTCCCGCGCGGCGATGCAGGCGGCGGTCGAGGCGGCGGCGGCGCAGGCCGAGCGTGAGATCGAGGCTCGGGTGAGCGCCGCCCGCGACCAGCTCCGGCTGCGGGCGCAGGCAAAGCTCCGGGAAGCGGTGGCGCGGATCCAGGAGCAGGCGGTCGAGCGCACCAACCAGCGGGTCGCCGATGCCAAGCGCCAGGCGCTGGCCGAGGCACGGGAGCAGGTCCGCGCCGAGCTCGGCCGCGCCGCCTAGGTGTAAACCCCGAGCCCGCGGCGCCGGCACGTCCGGCCGGCGAGACCCGCGCTGGGCAGGCCTCGCCGGCTCGATCGGAGACGCCTACGCCGGGATCTCCGCGTCGGTGTGCGCCTGGAGGACTTCCTCGCCGTCCTCGCCGGTGCGGATCCTGATCGCCTCCTCGACGGGAAGGACGAAGATCTTCCCGTCGCCGACGTCGCCGGTACGCGCGTGCTTGAGGATCGTCTCGACGACCAGGGACTTGTCCTTGTCCTCGACCACGACCTCGATCTTGAGCTTCGGCCGCACGTTGACGGTCAGGCTCGAGCCGCGGTAGGTCTCGACGATCCCCTTCTGGCGCCCGGACCCCTTCACCTCGCTGATCGACAGGGAGGGAAACCCCTTGTCGAGCAGCTCCGATCGGATCGGCTCGAACGCCTCGTGACGAATGAACGCCTCGACTTTCTTCACAGCGCTCACCTCCTCCCTCAGGCGTAGGCCGGATGGCCGGCTGGTCGGATGTCATCGCGGTCGCGCCCACGGGCGTGGGCTTGGCCGTCTGCGGGGGCACGCCCACGCTGTCCGGCCCACCCGGGTACTCCTCCGGCGGGATGAACGACTCCGGATAGCCGTACATGCCGTGGGAGGAGATGTCCAGCCCGAGCGTCCTCCTCGTCCTCGACGACTCGCAGCCCGATCGTCTGCTTGATCGCGAAGAAGACGACGTAGCGATGCGGCGAACACGAAGGCGAACGTCGCCAGCACCCCGACCGCCTGCACGGCGAACTGCCCGAGAGACGCTCCGAAGCCGCCGTCGGTCCGCCCGTACCAGATCCCGGGGGCGCGCACCGTCGAGGATCAGGCGCGGGGCGGCGAACAGGCCGACGGCGAGCGTGCCCCAGATCCCGGCCAGGCCGTGAGCCGACAGCGCGCCCACCGGATCGTCCAAGTGCTTGTCGATCGCATAGACGCCGTACACGACGACGATGCCGCCGATGAAGCCGATGATCGGTGCCGCCCAGAACTCGACGTAGCCCGATGGCGCCGTGATCGCAACCAGTCCGGCGATCGCGCCGTTGCCGGCCATGCCGACGTCGACCGACTTCGTCTTCAGATACGAGAACAGGCTCGCGGCCACGACCCCGGCTGCCGCGGCCAGCTGCGTGTTCAGCGCGACCTCCGCCATGAAGTTGTCGAGTGGTTCCGAAGCGTCGAGCCGGCGTTGAAGCCGTACCAGCCGACCCACAGGATCGCCACACCGAGGCCGACAAGCGGCATCGAGTGCCCGGGGATGGCCCGCGGCCTACCGTCGCTGTCGTACTTGCCGATCCGAGGCCCGAGCAAGAGCAGCGCGGCAAACGCTCCGATCGCTCCGGTCAGGTGGACCACCGACGAGCCGGCGAAGTCCATCACCGGCCGGCCCGCGACGTCGGAGAGCAGGCCACCGCCGTACACGGCGTGGGCGACCAGGGGATAGATCACGGCGCCGAAGACGGCGGCGTAGATCGCGTAGGCCGCGAACTTGATCCGCTCCAGCGTCGTTCCCCAGACGATCGCCAGCGAGACGGCGCAGAACAGCATCCCGAACAGCATCAGAGTCGTGTCGGTGCCGCCGACCTCCGGGGCCGGCGACCACCTGACCGGTAGTGGAAGAAGAACCCCTCGGTGCCGAAGATCTTGTTCCCGGTCAGCGAAGGAGATCCCGAAGCCGACCGCCCACCAGGCGAGGGTCACGACACCCAGGTTCACGAGCATCTTGGCGACCCCGGTACCGACGTTCTTCTGCCTCGAGAAGCCGATCTCGAGCAGCAGGAACCCCGCCTGCATGAACAGGACCAGCACGCAGGCCACCATCACCCAGGTGATGTCCAGCTCGCCCTTGACCGCGTTGATCGCGCCTTGCCTCCTGGGCCATCGCCGTGCCCGGCAAGACGAGGAGTGCGGCGAGCGCCGTCAGCGCGCCGAAGCCCACTCTCTTCGTCATTCTTCATGCCTCCTTGCCGCGCGCGCCTCGTTCGAGACGACGGTCGCGGTTTCCACCGATCGCGACGCAAAGTAGGAGCAGCGGCGCGGGAGTTGCTTATCCCGCTGTCGAAAGATTCCCCCCGCCGGCTTGTACTCGCGGTCGCGCCAGGCGTGGGTCAGGCGTGGACTGGCGGGGCCGGGGCGGCGGGGCCGAGCTCCAGCTCGGCGCCCTCGGCGCCGAGCTCGAGCTTGGTCGCGTCACCGCCGAGCTCGCTCCACGCGGAGCGCGCCGAGGCCGAGAAGTCGTCGAGGAACTCGTCCGAGTGCAGCGGGTCGTGGTGGAACATCATCAACCGGCGGGCGCGCACCCGCCGGGCGAAGGTGAGCGTGTCGGAGAGCCCGGAATGGCCCCAGCCGACGTGCCCGGGGTACTCCTGGTCGGAGTACTGGCAGTCGTGGATCAGCAGGTCGGTGTCGCTGGCGAGGTCGAAGCCCGAGATCCACTCCGGCTCCAGGCCCTCGAGCGAGGCGCCGAGCGCCGGCTCGTGATCGGGGATGTAGGCGACGGTCGTCTCGCCGTCGGAGATCCGGTAGCCGAGGGTCGGGCCGCGGTGGGTGACCGCCTCGGCGCGAATCGTCGCCCCGCCCAGCTCCCATTCGCTCACGGGCGTGTCGCGAAAGGAGACCTCGCACGGCAGCTCGCGGACCTCGACCGGCGACAGCGGGGCCGAGATGTAGCGCGCGATGCGGTCCTCCAGCGAGGCCTCCGGGGACGAAGGCCCCCAGATCGTGATCTCGGACTCCGCCCTGAAGCAGGGCGGGAAGAACATGAGCCCCTGGATGTGGTCGAGGTGCAGATGGGTGAGGAGGATGTGGATCCGCCGCCCCGGGCTCAGGTCCAGGCCGAGGGTGCGGATCCCGGTGCCGGCGTCGAGGATCAGCTCCTCGCCGCTCGCCAGCGTCAGCTGCACGCATGAGGTGTTGCCGCCATAGCGGTTCATGTGCGGCCCCGGCGAGGGAACCGATCCGCGCGCACCCCAGACCTTGAGCTTCAGCGTCCGCCCCCGTTCTCACCCAGCGGCCAGAACAGGACCATCGCCCCGGAGGAGCCCTGCTCGGAGGCGACGATCGGGAAGGCGCTCGCCTCGATCGATTGCCGGCTGCCGTCCCCGATCCTGACCGTGAACGTGGCGTGGGCGGGGCGCCCCGCGCGAATCGCCTCCGTCGTCGCCAGGGCGTCGACCTGGAGCGGCGCGCCGCTCACGTCGATCGGCCCGAAGGCCTGCGTCCACTGCTCGGCCTCCATCCGCCCGGCCTCCTCGAACGAGCGCCCGAGCAGCGCCGCCGCCGCCTCGTTGTAGAAGACGAGCGCGGCTTCGTGGTCGAGCAGGAACGCCGGCGTCGAGATGCTGGTCAGCAGGTTTCGAGCCAGGATCAGCTCGAGCGGCTTCTGCGGTCGCGGGCTCTCCATGCCGGTTCAGCGCCCATTCTTCCACCGATCGCGCCGATTGACACACACAAGCGCGCCGATTGACACAACCGGACGCCCGGCTGTCAACCACCGCGGTTCAAGCCGCGCCCACGCCCGACCGATAGCGCATGACAGTGTTCGCTCGCGACAACTCCAGGCACGTAGCGGAGCTCGCCGCCGGGCGGGCGCGAATCTCGGAGCTCGAGGCCGAGCTGGTCCGCGCCTCCTCGCGCGACCCGATCTCGAGCGACCTGCTCAACCTGCGCAGCTTTCGCGCCCAGCTCGAGCTCGACGTGCAGCGGGCGGAGCGCTACGGGCGCCCGCTCGCGGCGGCGCTGATCGACGTCGACGGCTTTCGCCAGTTCAACCTCAAGCACGGCTACGCGGCCGGCGACCAGGTGCTCGCGGGCGTCGGGGCCGTGATCGCGGACAGCAGCCGCACGAACGACCTCGCCTGCCGGATGGGCGGCGACGAGTTCGCGATCCTGTTCCCGGAGACCGACCACCGCGGCGCCTTCGACGCCGTCGGCCGGATCCTGGTCGCGCTCGAGAGCCTCGAGGCGGGCGGCGTGCGCGGCCATTCGGCCTCGGCCGGGATCGCGATGCTCGAGCCGGGCCAGGGCCCGGAGGCGCTGCTGGCCGCGGCGAGCTCGGCACTCGAGACCGCGCGGGCCGGCGGCGGCGGACAGGCGGCCGTGTCCTCGACCGCGGCCGAGGGAGCGATCGGAATCGACGCGCTGGCCGGGGCGCACGGCGAGGTGATCGCCGCCCTCGCCTCGACGCTCGGCGAGCGCGACCGCTACACCGGCGATCACTCGGAGTCGGTCGTCGACCTGGCCGCGAGGGTGGGGGAATCGCTCGCTCTCGACGCCGAGCAGGTCGCCCGGCTGCGGACGGCCGCGCTGCTCCACGACATCGGCAAGGTCGGGGTGCCCGACGAGATCCTGCACAAGCCGGGCCCGCTCGACGAGCGCGAGTGGGACATCATGCGCCAGCATCCGGTGATCGGCGAGCGGATCATCCGCGCGATCCCCGGCATGGGCGCGATCGCCCGCGCCGTCCGGCACGAGCATGAGCGCTGGGACGGCGGCGGCTACCCGGACGGGATCTCGGGAGAGCAGATCCCGATCGAGGCACGGATCATCCTCGCCTGCGACGCCTACCACGCGATGGTCTCGAATCGCCCCTACCGGGAGGCGATGTCACACCGCGAGGCGATGGCCGAGCTCACCGCGAACGCCGGCACCCAGTTCGATCCGCAGGTGGTCGAAGCGCTTGTCGGCTACCTCTTCGGCCGCCGTCAGTCCGGGTTGGCGGTGGTCTAGCGAGGCCGCACTCGCGGCCCTAGCCAGAGTCCGTAACCGGGCCGGATCAGCCCTCGAGCTTGCCGATCTTGAAGATCTTCGTGCCGCAATCCGGGCACGTTCCCTGGATCGCCGGCCGACCGTTCTTCATCGTCACCTGCTGGGGATCCTGGATCTCGACCTTCTTACGTTCCTTCACGCAGTAACCCTCGGGCATCGAGCCTCTCCTTTCAGGGCAGTTGGCGCGACCGTAGAGCAGTCGTCGGACGCACGCCACCCGCCGTCGTGCGATTCGCTACAAGCCTGCGTCCCCAGGCTTCCGGCGCGTCAGGGGTTCTCGGCGTTGCCGAGGTCGGCGGCGTCGCCGGAGTCGGCGGCGCTGGCGGCGGCCTCGAGGTCGGTGATCTGGCCGCGGAGCTCGTCGATGTCGTCCTGGACCACCTGGAGCTCGGAGTCCGAGGTCCGCTGGCTGGAGGCGATCGTGCTCACACGGCTCTCGAGCGCGTCGATCCGTTCGTTGATCTCGGTGAGGTCGGCCTCGGCAGCCTCAGAGACCTCCTCGGTGCTGGCAGAGACCTGATCGCGCAGCGATCTGACCTCGGCCTTGGTCGCGCTCTCGTCCTTGGCGCTGATCGCGAGGACGACGCCGACGATGCCCGCGGCGAGCGCGAGCACAATCGCGGCACCCCCGGCGAAGCTGCGCACGCCGAGCTTGCGTTCGATCTGCGCGATCCAGGCGCGGAGGCCCTCGATCTGCTCGTCGGTCGACTGCGGGGCGACCGTCTGCTGGGAGCCGGTCGAGCGGCTCGCCGACGGCTTCGAGCCGGGCGACTGGCCCGAGCTCGGCGGTTTCGGGCCGGAAGCCTCCATCACCGAGATCCTAGGAGGAGGGCGGCGGCGGGGCGCGGACCTCGCCGCCCTCGGGCGCGAGCGTCCGGCCGTCGGCGACCCAGGCCTCGATCCCCCCGGCGAGGTTGTGGGCCTCGTAGCCGGCCTCGCGGAAGGCGTCGACGGCCATCGACGAGCGGTTGCCGGTCCGGCAGTAGAACAGCACCGCCGCGTCGCGCGGGATCTCGCTCGAGCGCGCCGGAAGCTCGTTCATCTCGACGTTGTCCGCCCCGGGCAGGTGGCCGCCCTCGTACTCGTAGGGACGGCGTACGTCGATCAGCGTCGCGCCGCCTTCGATCAGCGCGGCGGCGCGATCCGGCGTCACCGCGTGCTCGCCAGGCGCCCCGGTGTCCTCCTGCTCGCTCACCCGGGCATCATTACCACCGAGCTGGACCACCCTCCCCGGCGCATTCGCGGAGGGTTACCATCTGCGCCCGCCCCAACCGACCAAGGAGCTCGAGAACAGATGCCCGAAGCCGTGATCGTCGATGCCGCCCGGAGCCCGATCGGGCGCGCCTTCAAGGGATCCCTGGCCCAGCTGCGCCCCGACGAGACCGCCGCCTACGTCGTCGACCGGTTGCTGGAGCGCAATCCGGACGTCTCGCCGGAGCTGATCGAGGACGTCTACTGCGGCTGCGGCATGCCCCAGGGGCTGCAGGCCTTCAACGTCGCCAGGATCATCGCCCTGCTGTCCGAGCAGCTCCCCCAGGAGGTCACGGGGACGACGATCTCGCGCTACTGCGCCTCCTCGCTCGACGCGATCCGCCACGCCGCGAACGCGGTCAAGGCCGGCGAGGGCGATGCCTACGTCGCGGCCGGGGTCGAGTGGGTGAGCCGCTACAACGAGCGCACCGAGCCCGCCGGCGCCGCCGACCAGAACGAGCAGCTGCAGGGCAAGGACGGGACCCCGAACGCCTACATCGACATGGGCCTGACCGCGGTCAACGTCGCCAAGCGCTACGAGGTCAGCCGCGCCGACATGGACAAGTACGCCCAGCGCTCGCAGGAGCTCGCGGTCGCCTCGCAGGAGGACGGCTTCTTCGACCGCGAGATCGTCCCCGTCGCCGACCACGACGGCAACGAGGTCGCGAAGGACGACGGCCCGCGGGCCTCCTCGACGCTGGAGAAGCTCGCCGAGCTGCCCGAGGCGTTCGGCGACGGCGGCGTCACCGCCGGCAACTCGTGCCCGCTCAACGACGGCGCCGCCGCGGTGCTGGTGATGTCGGACACCAAGGCGAAGGAGCTCGGCCTGGAGCCGAAGGCGCGGGTGGTCAGCGCCGCGACCTGGGGCAACGAGCCCGAGTACATGGGCGTCGCCCCGATCGGCGCGATCAAGAAGGTGCTCGAGCGCACCGGGATGACGATCGCGGACGTCGACGTGGTCGAGCTCAACGAGGCCTTCGCGGCCCAGGTGATCCCGATCATGGACGAGTGCGAGATCCCGCTCGAGAAGCTCAACACCCACGGCGGCGCGATCGCCCTCGGCCACCCGTTCGGGATGACCGGCGCGCGGATCATGACCACGCTGCTCAACGTGATGGAGACCGACGATCACGCGGTCGGCCTGGAGACGATGTGCGTCGCCGGCGGCCAGGGCGAGGCGATGATCGTCGAAAGACTCAACTAACCCGCCCACGTCCCCGACCTCGCCGGCGGGCTGCGCGCCGGAGCTGAGGCACGGCCTTGGATCTTGCCCCGACCCTGATCTCGAGCGGCTGGGCGTCGGGGGTCAACGCCTGGGCGACGGTCCTGGTGCTCGGGTTGCTGGGTCGGGCCGGGATCGGCACCGAGGCCGTCCCGGAGCAGCTCACCGAGACGCCGGTCCTGGCCGGGGCGGCGGTCATGTACGCGATCGAGTTCGTCGCCGACAAGGTGCCGCTCTTCGACAGCGTCTGGGACCTCGGCCAGACCGTCTTTCGCCCCCTCATCGGTGGCCTGATCGGCGTCGAGTTCGCCGCCGCCGACGGGTTTGCGGGCCTCGATCAGGCGCTCGCCGGGGGCGCGACCGGGACCCTGGCGCTCGCCAGCCACGCGGTCAAGGCGAGCCTGCGCCTGGGAATCAACGCCTCGCCGGAGCCGTTCACCAACATCGTCGCGAGTGTCGGCGAGGACCTCGCCGTGGGCACGGTCACCGCGCTCGCGCTGCAACAGCCCGAGCTGGCGGCGGCGATCGCGCTCATCCTCCTCGTCGCCGGAGCGACCCTGGTGGTCTTCCTCTGGCGGCGAATCCGCCGCGCCTGGGCGACCGTGCGCGAACGCTACGGACGTCCGGCGCCGCCCTGAACGGCGGCGGCACCAGGCCGGCCGGGCGTCCCGCTGCGGACGCCCGGCGCCGAGCTTTAGCCGGCAGCCTCGAGGGCCGCGGTCGCCTGGTCCGCGGCGTCCTGGCAGGCCTGGATCGCCAGCTCGCGGGCGTCGCCCTCGGCAACGTCCTCGGCCTGGCTGGCGCACTGCTCGAACGCCTCGCGAGCCTGCCCGCAGGCCGTCTGGCCGGC
Organism: uncultured Solirubrobacterales bacterium; assembly: GCA_963733075.1. Classification (GTDB taxonomy): domain Bacteria; phylum Actinomycetota; class Thermoleophilia; order Solirubrobacterales; family 70-9; genus WHSW01. The sequence continues at coordinate 14,348 of CAVTCA010000021.1, forward strand.
GGACTCGGCGGGCGTGCCCTCGACCACGTCGAGGCAGGCGTCATAGACATCCTCGGCGCTCGCCGAGTCGTCGCCCGAGTCCTCGGCGGTCGTGTCATCCGTGGTCGTCTCGTCCGTGGTCGTGTCCTCGGACGTCGTCTCCTCGCTCGTCGTCGCCTCGGTCGTCGTCGTCTCGGCGGCCGTCGTCGTGGTGGTCGTCGTCGTCGCCGCAACCGGCCGCGATCAGGCCGCAGGCCAGCAGCGCGAACAGCGCAGCCGGCCACTTACCGCTTCTCATCTCGAGCTCCTTGGATGGATGTCCCCCCACGGCGAGCCGCCGCAAGTCGGCGGGATCCTACGGCAGGCTCTCGTTCGAGCCCGAGGTCGAGCGCTGATCCGGCGCGGCTCAGTCCTCGAACAGGGCGTAGCCGTACTCGCCGCGCTTGAAGGCGAGCTTGGCGATCGCGCCGACCCGGTCGTCGTCGTTTCGCTCGAGCTGGCGAAATGACGTCCGCACCCGGCCGGCCGCGCGGGCGCAGAACGTGTCGGCGATGTAGCGCTCCTGGCCCGAGGGCTCCACGCCCTGGTCCTCGAAGATCGAGCTCACACGCGAGATCACCGCCACCTGGGCGTAGATGTCGGCGATCGCGGCGGCGATCCGCTTCTGCTGGAACTGGGCCTCGACGACCCCCTGCTTGCGCTCGCGCAACAGCGTCTCGGTCACCGCTCGCAGCTCCTTGACCTGCTCGGAGATGCGCTTCGGCGTGGACCTTTCAGCTCCGGGTGGGCCTGGGTGATCCGGTCCGGGCGCACCTGGCTGCGGATCCGGCCACCGACGTAGTCGGCGAGCACGCCGATCGAGCGGATCGGGTCGTTCAGCCCGATCTCGCCGATCCCGGCGAGTTTCTCACCCACCGGCTTGATCCCCGAGAGCGCGATGAACGCCCGCATGACGTCGTTGGCGCCCTCGAAGATCGGGAAGATGCGGATGTCGCGGAGGATCTTCTCGTAGGGCTCGTCTCGCATGTACCCGGCGCCCCCCTTGAGCTGCATCGCCCGGTTGGCCGCGTACCAGAGGAACTCGGTCCCCGACACCTTGCAGATCGCCGACTCGAGCGAGTAGTCCTCGACCTCGCGGTCGACGAGGCCGCAGGTCAGGTAGCACATGGACTCGAGCCCGAACAGGTAGGTGACCATCCAGGCGATCTTGTCCTGGACGAGCTCGAACTCGGCCAGCGGGCGGCCGAACTGGCGCCGCTCCTTGACGTGGGCGATCGCCAGGTCGAGCAGACGTTTGGTCGCGCCGACCGAGCCGGTGCCGAGCCCGATCCGCCCGTTGTTGAGCACCTGCATCGCGATCTTGAAGCCCTCGCCGGGCTCGCCCAGCACGTTCTCGGCCGGCACCTTGACGTCGTTGAAGTGCAGCCGGCGCAGGTCGTTGCCGCGCAGGCCCATGGTGTCGAAGCGCTCGCCGACCTCGAACCCCTTCATCCCCCGCTCCAGGATCAGGGCGATGTGGCGGTCCTTGCCGTCGATCTCGCAGCGGGCGAAGGCGGTGAACACGTCGCCCTTCGAGCCGTTGCCGATGTAGCGCTTCTCGCCGTTCAAGACCCACGATCCATCCGGCTGGGCGACCGCCCGCGACTTGAGCTCGTAGGCGTCAGAGCCGGCGTCGGGCTCGGTGAGCGCGAAGCCGGCCAGCTTGCGGCCGCTCGCGAGCTCGGGCAGGTAGCGCTCCTTCTGCTCCTCGGTGCCGAACATGTGGATGCCCTTGAAGCCGATCGACTGGTGCACGCCGAGCACGATCGAGAGCGTGGCGTCGATCTGGGCGAAGGTCTCGAACACCCGCGCGTATCCGGTCTGCGACAGTCCCTGGCCGCCGTACTTCTCGTCGACGTAGAGGCCGCAGAGCCCCGCTTCGCCGAGCTCGCGGATCGTCCCGTCGCCGATCCACCGCTTCTCCTCGATCTGGCGGTGGTCCATGCGGGCGCCGATCTCGCGTGCGGCGGCGTTCAGCGACCGGATCCGTTCCTGCTCGCCGGGGTCGGGCGCCGGCCACGGGAACACCATCTCCTCGTGGATCTCGCCCATGAACAGCGACTTGGTGAACGACGAGACCGCGCGCTCGGGCCGGTCCTCGATCTGCGCCTGGGTCGCCGCCTCCATCAGTCGCAGCCTACTCAGCCGGGTGATGCCCACTCACCTCAGTGCGAGTGGGGGGATACTGGAGGTGATGTCGGAGCGCGAGATCGAGATCGTGCGGTCGGTGGTCGCGGCCTGGGACCGCGGCGACGTGGACGAGATGGAGCGCTGGATCGCCGCTGACGCGGAGCTCCGGCCGCTGCGCGCCCAGCTCGAGGGGACCGTCTACCGGGGCCCCGAGGGCTTGCGCGAGCTCTGGGACGACCTCAACGCCGACTGGGAGGACCTGAAGCTGCCGGTCGACGAGCTCCGCGAGGTCGGCGACAAGGTGCTCGCGCTCGGGCGGCTGGTCGCCCGGGGCCGCGCCAGCGGGATCGATCTCGAGGTGCCGATCGGCCAGCTCTGGGAGGTGCGCGACGGCCGCGTCGTCGGCATGGTCGCGTTCTCGGACCCCGAGGATGCGGTCCGGGCCGCGAGCGCCTGATCACGTCATCTAGTCGGCGCCCAGGACCCGCTCCAGCGCCTCGCGGTGATAGCGCCAGGGCTCGCCGGAGCGCGCTCGCCCCGAGGGATCGAACTCGCGCACCAGGGCGAGGCCGGCGGCGGTATTCATCGCCACCGCGAGCAGCCGGTCGAAGTCCGGCTTTGCGCCGAGCTCACCCGCGACCTCGGCGGTGAGCTTCGAGAGGTTCGCGTAGATCCGCTTCTCCACCGGGACCAGGCGCCGGCGCAGTTCCTCGTCATCCGCGGCCGCCACCCAGAGCTTGACCGCGACCGTGAACACGGGGCTCGAGAAGTCCTCCCAGAGCAGGTCGAGCAGTGCCCGCCGGCGGGCGTCGAGGTCGTCGGAGAGCTCGCGCGACCGCTCGCGATAACGCTCGATCCGCTGCTCGGCGAGCCGCTCGAAGGCGGCGGCGACGAGGTCGACCCGGCGGGGGAAGTAGTGGCTCTGGGCGCCCTGGGAGACGCCGGCGAGCTCGGTGACGCGGCGGATCGTCGTGCCCGCGTAACCGACCTCGATCAGGCTCTCCACGGCCGCGTCGAGCAGCCGGCCGCGGGTCTCGGCGCGGCGCTCGGACTGGCTGCGCCGCACCCGCCGCGCGGCCCGTTCGTCGACGCTCACTTAAGCGGCCTCAACGGCGGCCGGCCTCGGCTTCGTCCTCGCGGACTCCGCCTCACAGAGTCTCGGCGAGCCCGTCCTTGATCACCACCGCGCCGGCATCGGAGCTCGTCTCGTAGGCATGGGTGGCGCGCCCGTCGGCCTCGCCCGCGTCCCAGATCCGCGTCGTGATCGTCTGCTCGGGCAGCGCGATGCTGGCGAAGCGGACCGCGAGCCGCCGCAGCCGCGTCGGGTCGTCGGGGCAGGCGTGCTCGATCATCGCCCGCGAGGTGAAGGCCATGGTGCAGAGGCCGTGGATGATGATCCCCGGGAGGCCCACCGACTTCGCGAACTCGTCGTCGAGGTGGATCTGCATCGGGTCGCCGGCTGCCTCGGCGTAGCGGTACGTCTGATCCGAGTCGAACGTCTGCGCGACCTCCGCATCGGGCCCGCGCTCGCGAAGGGACTCGTCGAAGCCGTGCGCGGGCGCCTCGTCGCCGACGTCCTCCGCGCCCTGGGCGCCGCGGACGAAGGTGACCATGAACTGCTCGACGACCAGGTCGCCGTCCGCTTCGCGGGTCTCTGCCCGGGTGACCACCGTGACCCCCGAGGAGCGCTGGCGCATCCCGATCGGCGTCGCGGTCGTGCTCAGCTCCATCCCGGCCTCGATCGGGCGGTGGTAGTGAAAGTCCTGCTCGCCGTGCAGGATCGCGCCGAGCAGCTCGCCCGGGATCACCTGCATGCTCGCCATGCCGGCGGCCTGGAAGGCGGGCACGATCGCGAACACCGGGGGAGCGATCTCGCCCTCCGCGTGGGCCGGGATCGAGTCGTTGGTCGCGGCGCTGTAGGCGGCGATGCGCTCCTTGGTCACCTCGAAGGTGACGGGGTCGCCGGTGGTGCCGATCGCGTCGGCCTTGAACTGGGGGGCGGTCTCGGTAGTCATGGCCGAAACCTAACAAACCGGGCAGGCGTTCTGTTAGTTTGCGCTCCCATGCGCGACGGGTGGATTCCGTTGCGTAGTCCGACGTTTCCGCCCGTCGCGGCGAGAAGGAGACCGAGTGAGCGACCGCACCTACGTGATCGGGGTCGGGATGACCAAGTTCGACAAGCCGGGGACGAAGGAGGGCGACTATCCCGAGTGGGCGAAGGAGGCGGGGGAGAAGGCGCTCGCGGACGCCGGGATCCCGTACTCGGACGTCGAGCAGGCCTACGCCGGCTACTGCTACGGCGACTCCACCTACGGCCAGCGCGCGCTCTATCAACTGGGCCTCACCGGGATCCCGGTCGTCAACGTCAACAACAACTGCTCGACCGGGTCCTCGGCGCTCTTCCTCGCCCGCCAGGCGGTCCGCGGCGGCAGCGTCGACTGCGCGCTCGCGCTCGGGTTCGAGAAGATGGAGAAGGGCTCGCTCGGGGTCAAGTACACCGACCGCACCAACGCCCTCGACAAGCACGCGATCGCGATGTTCGCGCTCCGCGAGCCGGAGGAGTCGCCGGCGGCGCCGCAGATGTTCGGCAACGCCGGGCGTGACCACATGGAGAAGTACGGCTCCGAGCCCGACCACTACGCCTGGATCGGGTGGAAGAACCACAAGCACTCGGTCAACAACCCGTACGCCCAGTTCCAGGACTCCTACACGCTCGAGGAGATCAAGGAAGCGCGGATGATCCACGAGCCGCTGACCAAGCTCCAGTGCTCGCCGACATCCGACGGATCCGCCTGCGCGATCGTTGCTTCGGAGCGCTACGTCGACGCACACGACCTCTGGGACCGGGCGATCGAGATCGCCGGCCAGGCGATGGTCACCGACCTCTCCTCGACCTTCGCCGACGACACCGACTGCATCAGGATCGTCGGCTACGACATGTCCAAGCAGGCGGCGGCGCAGGCCTATGAGGAGGCCGGCGTCTCGGCCCGCGAGGTCGACGTCTGCGAGCTGCACGACTGCTTCTCGGCCAACGAGCTGATCACCTACGAGGCGCTTGGCTTCGCCTCCGAGGGCGAGGGCCACAAGCTGGTCGAGGCCGAGGCGACGACCTACGGCGGCGCCGGCCCGGTGGTCAACCCCTCCGGCGGACTGATCTCCAAGGGCCACCCGCTGGGGGCGACGGGCCTCGCCCAGTGCTCGGAGCTCACCTGGCAGCTGCGCGGGGACGCCGACGCGCGCCAGGTCGACGGCGCCGAGCTGGCGCTGCAGCACAACATCGGGCTCGGCGGCGCCGCCGTGGTCACGATCTACCGGCCGCCCTGAACAACTGAGCAACGAGCAACGAGCAACGAGGAGCCTATGACGCACGACCGCACCCGCCACCTCCCCCGAGTTCACCGACGAGCAGCGCGACTTCCGCGCCGCGATCGCCGACTTCTGCGAGCGCGAGGTCGGGACCAAGGAGCAGCGCGAGCGGCTGACCGCCGGCTACACCGAGCTCCACAACCAGGAGATCTACGAGAAGCTCGCCGAGCTCGGCTGGCTCGGGGTCTCGATCGACGAGGAGTACGGCGGCTCGGGTGGCGGGCTCGTCGACGCGGCGATCTTCCTCGAGGAGACGATGCGCGGGCTGGTGCCGATCGCGGGCTATGGCGTGAGCCTGATCGTCGCCGGCGCCTACGAGCGCTTCGGCACCCCCGAGCAGAAGCAGGAGATCCTCGGCGGGATCACCGCCGGCAGGGTGGAGGCGATCGCGATGTCGGAGCCCGAGGCGGGCTCGGACGTCGGCAACCTCTCGTGCCGCGCCGAGCGCCAGAACGGCGGCTTCGTGCTCAACGGCCAGAAGACCTGGATCTCGGCCGCCCACATCGCCGACCACATCCTGATCATCGCCCGCTCCGACAGCTCGGGCTCCAAGCACGAGGGGCTGACGATGCTCTCGGTGCCCACCGACGCCGACGGGATCGAGATCCGCGGGATCGAGACCATGGGCGGCAGGGAGGTCAACGACGTCTTCCTCACCGATTGCCACGTGCCGGAGGAGCGGGTGCTGGGCCGGGTCGACGGCGCCTGGATGCAGCTCATGGCCGGGCTCAACGTCGAGCGGCTGATCCTCGCCGCAAGCGCCCTCGGGATCGCCCGGCGCGCCTTCGACGACCTCCTCGCCTACGTCAAGGAGCGCAGGCAGTTCGGCCGGCCGATCGGCTCCTTCCAGGCGCTCAAGCACCGGATCGCCGACCTCGCGACCGAGATCGAGTGCGCCCGGCTGCTGGTCTACGACGTCGCCCGCAAGGTCGACGCCGACCCCGACCAGCTGCTGCCGCGCGAGGCCTCGATGGCGAAGCTCAAGGCGACCGAGGTGGCGAAGAAGACGGCGCTCGAGGGGATGCAGATGATGGGCGGCTACGGCTACGCGACCGAGTACGACATGGAGCGCCACGTGCGGACGACGCTGGTGATGTCGATCTACGGCGGCACCAACGAGATCCAGCGCGAGATCGTCTCCAAGACCTACGGGCTGTAGATCCCACCGGCGGACCGGCGCCGGCCGCCGGGCGGCTCCGTAGGCTGGGCCGATGCCGGCGATCCGCCTCGGAGGTGAGGCGCAACCGTGGCCCGATGAGGCGCCCGGGCCGACGGCCCGGCTGCACGCCCGGCGGGTCGAGGTCGGCGGGATCGAGACCCGCGCGGTCTCGGCGCCCGGTGAGGGCGTCCCCGCCGTGTTGCTGCACGGCTGGCTCGACAACGCCGACACCTGGCTCGCCGTCCTCGACCGGCTCGCGGTCGCCGGGCGTCCGGCGACCGCCTACGACCTGCCGGGGTTCGGCACTGCGCCCCCGCTGGGCTCGGAGCCGGTGCTCGACCAGCTGGTCGAGTTCGCCGCCGCCGCGGTCGAGGCCGCGGCCGAGGCCGCCGCGACCGAGGTCGTGGTGGCGGGCAACTCGCTCGGGGGGTGGGTCGCGCTGCGACTCGCCGAGGATCCCGACCTGCCGCTCGCCGGGATCGTCGCGATCGCCCCCGCGGGGGTCCGGATGGCGCCGGCCTTCTTCACCCTCGACCGGGTGCCCGCGGTGACGCGGATCATCGGCATGCCGTCCGCGGTGCCGCCGGCGGTCGTTCGCTCCGTCGCCGGGCGCCTCTATCGCAACCTCGCCTTCGCCGACCCCGGCGGGGTCGATCCGGCGGTCGTCGACCGCTTCACGCGCTTCCACGTCGATCGGTCCGTGATCCGGGAGCGGCTCGAGTACGCGAAGCGCCTCCGTTCCGAGCTCGACCGCCCCTTCGACGCCGCGGCGATCGAGGTCCCGGTGAGCGTGATCTGGGGCGAGGCGGACCGGCTCTGCCTGCCGGCGGGCGCCGCCGAGCTCGGCGAGGCGCTTCCGGATGCCGAGATCGCGATGCTCGCGGGCGTCGGCCACACGCCTCAGGTCGAGGCGCCGGACGTCGTCGCTGGCGCGATCTCCGAGCTGGCGGGCTAGCTCCAGGCCCCCCGCGGACTATGTCACGGTCCATCGGCGCACGCGATGCACGGGCGACGGAAACCGGGCTCAGGGAAGCGGGTGGGACTGCGCGAGCGGCGGGCCGAGGACCGTCATGCCAGCGTCCTCGGCGAGCGCCGCGAAGGCCTCCCGCACAGCCGATCCTTCACCGGCCACCTCCGCGAAGCGCTCGAAGAATCGCTCCATCCCCGGCGACGCGGGGGTGAAGGCGAAGAGCATGTGGGCCTGACCATCGCTCACGTTCTGCCAGCTGTGGGGTGTATCCCGCGGGACGAACGCGAACGAGCCGGGCGCCATGTCCATGACTTCATCTTCGATCCGTAAGCGAAACGCTCCGTCGACGAAGTACATAACCTCGTCCTCGTTCGCGTGCTTGTGAAAGGGCGGGCCCTCCCCGGGCATCGTGACGCTCTCGCAGGCCGTCAGCGCCCCACCGGTCTCCTTGCCGCGAGCCTTGATCTCGAGCGGCCCCGCGGTCGCAACCGGATTACGCAGCGAATCGCCCTCTCCCCGCGCCGCGTGGATCGGTCGGGCGTCGCGGCTCATGGCGTCTCCATGTGGGTGTCGGGACCCGGGTTGTCGGCGTGGCGGTGGACGATCTTCCAGGCGTCGTCCTCGCGCCGGTAGATATGCGTCACGCGAACCAACACGGGCTCGACGGGGCGCCCGGCGATCGATCCGTTGAAGCGCTCGAAGCCCAGGGTGTACGCCATGTCTCCATCCACCCCGACGACCTCGACGTCGAAGTGGAAGTCGCTGACGTCGGAAAACCGCGACGCGACCCATGTAAACGTCTCGCTCAGCTTGTCCCACCCGGACTGCGACATGCCGATCGCGCCGAAGAGCGTCACCGGGTCGTTCTTCGACCAGAGATCCATCCTGAGCCCGGGATCCCCATTGGTCACGAACGCCTCCTCGGCCTCGATCTGCCGCGCGAGGACCGTCGAGCGAAGGTCCTCGACCTCGGCCGGCTCGCCGTGCTCGTCAATGCCCATCTGACCTCCCTCGGCCGCGTCCGCGGTCTGCGATCCGGCCGCGCGAGTGGAGTCTCTCACGCCAGAGTCGGGGGGACGTTCGGCAGGCCACTCCTGCCGTGCGCGAAGCGGGACAGGTTGGTCGCCGCACTCTGCGAGGGAGCCAAGATCGACCCTTGAGGGGCGGGAGTTCCCCGACGCGCGCTGCGCTATGCGGCGTCTATCAACGAACGGCGCTCCGCGTCGAACGTCTCGCGAAGCTCGACGGTCTCGCGCCGCACCTCCTCCAGGAACGAGCGCAGCTTTAGCCTTGCGCCTTCGGTCTCGGCATTGGGCTCGAGTTTCACCAGAGCGAGCTTTCGATAGATGGCCAGCATTGCCTCGTCTACGCCGCGAAATGCGCCCGTGCGGTGATGATCGCGACCGAAACAAATCGACAACCGCTCGTCGAGGAGGACGTCGAGCTCCCGGCCAGCCTGCGAGAGCGCGTTGTACGGCTTCTCTCGCTCTTCGTCGTTGAAGAATCTCCTCCCATTCTGGACGACGCTGGACCGCGCGGCATCGAACGCGGACGCGGCCGTGTGAAGGGCTGCAACTGCGTCATCGAGAACGGTCCGAACGTTGCTCAGATCGCTCAGCTTGCGCTCGGCTTCGAGCGTCCGGAGCTGCTGCCTCCACCCGATGACGATCGCGGTCGCAGCCACGAGGTTGGGGACGACGATCGCGATGACGGTTCCAGCGTCCA
>CAVTCA010000022.1:0-264234 GCA_963733075.1 uncultured Solirubrobacterales bacterium
CGCTTAGGCAAGCGGTAGGCGGCGGTTTCGCAGGCGCCGACCGTGGGGGCCGCAACCGAAGTGGCAACCCCCCGGGCGCGCGTCGCGCGCGACGAACTCAGACGAGGTTTAGTCGACCAGCGAGAACGTGAGCGTCCTGCCCCGCGGGCCCGAGAGCACGGCCTTGCCCGCGACGCCCGCGAAGTCGCCGGCGCCGCCGGTGACGTTGAGCCGGTTGTCGCCCGGTCCGAGGTTGCCGCTGACCCGCAGGTCGCCGAGGCCGCCGACCTCACCGTTCAGGTGGACGAGGACCTTGCACTTGATCTTGCGATGCGCCCGCTCGGCGCACCCGCCCTTATCGCGTCCGACCCGGTTGCTCGGGTTGTCGGTCTGGAAGAGGTGCTCCCTGAACCGGAAGCCGTCGTCGGTCCTGTGCGACTGGACGGTGTCCAAGATAACCGCGAAGTGCGAATCGAACGATGCGGATGCCGGGACCACGGCGGCGGCGAACGTTGCGGCGGTCACGACCCCAGTGACGAGCAATCGGCGCATCAATATTCCTCCCTACGGTGATGCCAGGGACCTCCTCTGCGGCTGTCCCCGCTAGCGAGGCGAGCCTATCCCGCCGCAAGCTCGCGAGTCAACCCCTAGCGAAGACGGCTTACCGGACGGCACCAAAGCCACCGGCTCAGCGACCGCTCAGCGGTTGGCGGCGGCACGCGCCTGGTCGGCCAGGGGCGCCTTTATCGTTCCAACGAACGCAGCTTGCGATCCAGCAACCGCTGAGCGGCGGCCGCCGCCGCGGCGCTGAAGGTCTCGCAGTCGCCCGCGGGCTGCGTGTCGATCGGGTCGACCAGGGCGCTGTCCGTCCCCGGCCCGCAGGTGACCGCCTCGGCGACGCCGTCCCGGGTGAAAGCCTGGTCGTTGCCCTCCCCGCCGTTGTGATTGTCGGTGCCGGCCTGGCCGACCAGGTAGTCGCTGCCGGCGAAGCCCAACAAGGTGTCGCTGCCCGCTCCACCGACCAAGAAGTCGTTGCCCTCGGCGCCGAACATCAGGTCGGTGCCGCCGTTGCCGACGATCGCGTCGTTACCCGCGGGGCCGGGCCTGACGCCCTCGGTGCCGGCGGGAGCGACACCGAGGAGCTGGTTGAAGAGATCGTTCCCCACGATGACGTCGTTGCCGTTGCCGCCCACGAGCGTGCCGATGTCGTCGTGAATGATGTCCTGCTCGGGCCCGCCGGTCTTTCCGCCCGTCGCGGTCAGCCCCAAGTTGGGGAGCCTGGCGGTGACCCCGTTCGTCCCGCGGTCCACGATGTCGATCCCCGACTGCTGGACGGAGGCGTAGGCGAGGGTGTTGGACCCGGCGTCGCCGAAGATCTCGTCGTTGCCGAGCCCGGAGACGATCGTGTCGTTGCCGACGGCGCCGTGGATCACCGTTTTGTCGCCGGCCGCGGTGCTCCGGCCGCCGACGATGGTGTCGTCGCCGGCGCCGGCGTCTACCAAACCGCGATCGCCGCCCACCAGGCTGTCGTCGCCCTCGCGGCCGTAGATCGTGTCGGTGCCCGCCGGCGTGTCGACGACCCCGCTGCCCGTGCCCACCGGGGCGGCCCCGACGATCGAGTCGGCCGCGTTGCTGCCGATGAGGAAGTCGCCCTGGTTCGAGCCGATCAGGGTTCGGAGGTCGTCGTGGATGACGTCACGCTCCTGGCCGCCGATCGTCCCGCCGGAGGCGGTCGCCCCGGGTTCAGGAAGCCGGACGAGGACGCCGGCGCTGCGACTGACGATGTTGATTCCGCCCTGGCTGACCGAGACGTAGGCGAGGGTGTTGGCCCCGGCGCCGCCGGTCAGGTTGTCGCTGCCGAGCCCTGAAACGAGTGTGTCGTCCCCGATGCCGCCGTTGACAGCGGTCACGTTGGCGAAGCTGCGGCCGCCGACGATGGTATCGGCGCCGTCCCCCCCATTCACAGTGCCGCTGTCGCCCGAGACCAAGGTGTCGTCGCCGCCCGCGCCGTTGATCGTGTCCCTGCTCTCCGTGCCCGGGGGTTGCGGGTTCACGTCGGGGGTGCCGGGAGGTGCGGAGCCGGCGATCGTGTTCGGCCCGGTGTTGCCGGTCAGGGTGTCGTTGCCGTTGCCGCCCGTGAGGCCCTCGACATCGGCGCCGATGATGTCGTTCTCGCCCGCCTGTCCGTTGCCGGAGGACGCGAAGGCGCCCGTCGGCAGCGTCGCGGTGACGGGGGACGTGCGCGTGATGTTGGCGGCGGCGATGCCGACGTAGGCCACACTGTCGATCCCGCCACGGCCGAGGAACGTGTCGTTCTCCTGGGCGCCGACGAGGGTGTCGTCGCCCGCACCACCGTCGATCGTGCCCGCGGGCCCTGTGGTGGCCGAGCTGATGACGCCGGTGTCGTTGCCGTCGGCCAGGTTCTCGACGAGGGAGGTGATGGGGGTGAGGTTGGGGACGGTGCACAGGTAGCCCTCGGGGAGGCCCGCGACCGGTGGCGTCGGCAGGCAGCCCTGCGCGGCGGACGCGGTGACCGTGACGTCTGGGTTCTGGTCGCCCACGAAGTAGATCGTGGCCACCGGTGTGGTCTGTTGCTTGACGATGACCGCGGTGTTCGTCTCGCCCGCGCCGGCGTTGAACGTGATCGTGCCGCCGGCGACCGTCACGTTGGCCGCGTGCGCCGCCGCCGGGACCGCGAGGAGGGCGAGGAGCGAGAGCAGGCACAGCCGGACGGCACGAATCATTTCCGGGACACTAACCCACCTGGACCGAGCGCGCGTCAGTTCCCGGCGCGTCGCGCTCCCCACGCGGGCAGGATCCGCCCTTTTTCAAACTTTTCGACAGGGCTGCGTTCCGGAGGCGGTCGGATTGCCCTCGGTGAACACCGGCGGCGACGCGCCATCCACCGAGTTAGGCACCATGGAGCGCATGACAGGTACATCCTGGCGGTCCCACCTCTCGGCGGTGCTGATCGGCGGCGCGAGCGTGGTCGCGGTCACGCTCGCCATCTACGCCCTGCGCGAGGTGATGCCGGTCGTGGCCACCGGCGTCCTCTACCTGCTCCCGGTGCTGCTCGGTCTCGAGCCGTCTGGGGGCTGTGCGCCCGGGGTCGGGACCTCGATCGTCAGCGCCGCCGCGTTCAACTTCTTCCACATCCCGCCGACCGGCCGGTTCACGATCGCCGACGAGGAGAACTGGGTCGCGCTGGTCGTCTTCCTGGTCGTCGCCGGTCGTCACCTCACGCTCGCGGGCACCGCTCGCGGCCGCGCCGAGGAGGCCGAGCGCCGCCGCCGCGAGGCCGATCTGACCGCCGAGATGGCACGGGTGCTGCTCGGCGGCGAGAGCCTCGACGAGTCGCTGCGCGTCGTCGGCCAGCGGATCGCGCAGGCGTTCGAGCTGCCCTGGGTCGAGGTCGAGCTCGGCGTGGATCGACAGCGACGAGCGCCGGCGCGCGCTGCCGGTCGTCGTCGACGGCGAGCGCGCCGGCACGGTCGCCGTCCCCCGGGACACCGGACCCGGAGCCGATCGAGGCGCTCGAGCGCCGGGTCGTCCCCAGCCTCGAGACGCTGCTGACGCGCGGCGCGCCAGCGCGAGGGCCTCGAGGCCCAGGTGATCGAGACCCGGGCGCTGCGGCGCTCGAACGTCGTCAAGACGGCGCTCCTGCGCTCGGTCTCTCACGACCTGCGCTCGCCGCTGACCGCGATCACGGCGGCCGCCGGCGGGCTCGGCTCACCGACCCTCGGCGACGAGCGAGCGCGCGCGAGCTGATCGCGGTGATCGCGAGCCGAGAGCGAGCGCCTCACCCGCCTGGTCGACAACCTGCTCGACCTCTCGCGCCTGCAGGCCGGCCAGCTCGAGCCGCGCGCCGACTGGTGCTCGGCCGAGGAGCTGATCGAGGCGGCGCTGCGGCGCGCGTCGCGGCGCCCGCCGGGCGGCTTCGAGGTCTCGGTCGACGCCGGAGCTGCCGATGTTCGAGGTCGACGCGGCGCAGATCGAGCGCGCGCTCGCGAACGTGGTCGAGAACGCGACCCGCTATCGCGCGGGATGAGCCGGTGACGATCACCGCCCAGCGGATCGGCGGCGAGCGTCGCGATCCGGGTCTCCGATCGCGGCCCAGGGAGTCCCGCGCGAGGAGCTGGAGCGGATCTTCGAGCCCTTCCACACCGCGCGAGCGAGCGCAGCGAGGGCACCGGGCTCGGGCTGGCGATCGCGCGCGGCTTCGTCGAGGCCAACGGAGGCAGCGCTGCGCGCGCAGTCGCTGCCCGGCCAGGGCGCGACCTTCGCCGATCCAGCCTGCCGCTCAGCGAGCGTACCGGCGGCGGCCGGCGGCTCGGCGCGCAATGAGCGACCGCCGGCGGGTGCTGATCTGCGACGACGAGGCGCAGATCCTGCGCGCGCTGCGGGTGATCCTCGGCGACGCCGGCTTCGAGGTCGTCCCGGCGATGACGCGTGCGCGAGGCGCTCGACGCGGTCGCCGTGCGCCCGCCCGACGCGGCGATCGTCGACCTGGTGCTGCCCGACGGCGACGGGGTCGAGGTCTGCGCGCTCGATCCGCGAGTGGAGCCGGATGCCGATCCTGGTGCTCTCGGCGGTCGGCGACGAGCGCGAGAAGGTGCGCGCGCTCGAGGCGGGCGCCGACGACTACGTGACCAAGCCGTTCGGCCCGGACGAGCTCGTCGCCCGGCTGCGAGCGGCGCTGCGCCGCGCCGAGCCCGGGCGACGGCGAGCCGTCGTTCGAGGTCGACGGGCTCGAGATCGACCTCGCCGCTCACCGGGTCAGCCGCGACGGCGAGGAGATCCACCTGACGCCGACCGAGTACGACCTGCTTGCGCCACCTGGTCCTCAACCGCGGCCGGCTGCTCACCCACCGGGCGCTGCTGCGCGAGGTCTGGGGCCCCGGTTACCAGGACGACACCCAGGTGCTGCGCGTGCACATCGCCAACCTGCGGCGCAAGATCGAGGCCGAGCCCGGCCACGCCGAGCCTGATCCGCACCGATCCGGGGGTCGGCTACCGCTTCGCGGCCTAGCCAGCGCCGGCCTTCACGCGATCTTTATGCCCGGCGGCGATCTTGACGCTCGCTTGACGCGGGCGGCGCAACCTATGGGGCATGGAATTGCGACCGCGCGATGCGCAGCGGGGCTAGGGAGCTCGACGACGCGGTCGAGGCCGCGTTGATCGGCTGGGCGGTCTGAGCGTGGACGTGCTCATGATCGCGATCGCGATCCTCTGCTTCGCCGTTCTTTACCTGCTGATCGAGGGCCTCGACCGCGTATGAGCGGCGCCGAGCTGATCGGGCTGATCGTCTCGGTCGCTGCTCTGCGCCTACCTGCTCTACGCGCTGCTGCGCGGGGAGAACCTGTAGCCGCGATGACCGCACAGGGGTGGCTGCAGATCGGGATCTACCTCGTCGTGCTCACGGCGCTGACGCCGCTGCTCGGCGGCTACATGGCCCGCGTCTACACGGGCGAGCGCGTCTTCCTGACCCCGATCCTGGGCCCGGTCGAGCGGCTGCTCTACCGGCTCTTCCGCGTCAACCCGAACCGCGAGCAGGACTGGAAGTCCTACGCGCCGCACGGCGATCGTCTTCAGCGCTGCTCTCCTGGGTCGTGCTCTACGTGATCCTGCGGACGCAGGGAATCCAGCCGTTCAACCCGGCCGGCTTCGACTCGGGCACCGCCGACCTCAGCTTCAACACCGTCTCCTCGTTCGTCTCGAACACGAACTGGCAGTTCTACGGCGGCGAGACGACGCTCTCCTACTTCGCGCAGATGACCGGGCTCGCGGTCCAGAACTTCGTCTCGGCGGCGGTCGGGATGGCGGTGCTGATCGCGGTGATCCGCGGCTTCGCCAGCCGAGCGGCAAGTCGCTGGGCAACTTCTGGCAGGACCTGGTCCGCTCGCTCGCTCTACATCCTGGTGCCGATCTCGTTCGTCGCCGCGCTGGTGCTCGTCTCCCAGGGCGTGATCCAGACGCTCGGCGGGACCGGAGACCTACACCACGGTCACCGGCCAGGAGCAGACGCTCGCGCTCGGCCCGGGCGCCTCGCAGATCGCGATCAAGCAGCTCGGCACCAACGGCGGCGGCTTCTTCAACGTCAACACCGCGTTGCCGTTCGAGAACCCGACCGCGTTCTCGAACTTCGTCGAGCTGCTGCTGATCCTGCTGATCCCGGCGGCGCTGACCGCGACCTTCGGCCGCATGGTCGGCAACCGCCGCCAGGGCTGGGCGCTCTACGCGGCGATGCTGGTCGATGCTCGTGGTCGCGATCGGCGTCGGCTACGGCGCCGAGCAGAACGGCTCGCCCGCGCAGAAGGACGCCGGGCTCGAGCTCGCCTCGGCCGACGGCACCACCGGCGGCAACCTCGAGGGCAAGGAGCAGCGCTTCGGGATCGCCGACAGCGCCGAATGGGCCGCGGTGACGACCGCCGCCTCGAACGGCTCGGTCAACTCCTCGCACGACTCCTACACCGGGATCGGCGGGCTGGTGCCGCTGACCCTGATGGCGACCGGGGAGGTGGTCTTCGGCGGGGTCGGCTCGGGCCTCTACGGGATGCTGCTCTTCGTCCTCCTGGCGGTCTTCATCGCCGGGCTGATGGTCGGCCGCACGCCCGAGTACCTGGGCAAGAAGATCGAGGCCCGCGAGGTGAAGCTGGTCCTGATCGGGACCCTGGTCGTGCCGCTGCTCGTGCTGGTGACGACCGGCGCTCGCGATCGCGACGACGTAGGGCGACCCGTCGATCTACAACCCCGGGCCCGCAGGGGTTCTCGGAGACGCTCTACGCCTACACCTCGCAGGGCAACAACAACGGCTCGGCGTTCGCCGGCTTCACCGGCTACCTGCAGCCGAACGCGCCGGGCAACGTCGGCGCCTACGGGATCACCTTCGCCGACGTGCTCGGCGGCCTCTCGATGCTGATCGGCCGCTTCGTGCCGCTGCTCGCGGCGCTCGCCGTCGCCGGCTCGCTGGCCGGCAAGCGGGTCGCGCCCGCTCGGGCCCGGCACCTTCCGCACCGACACGCCGACCTTCGTCGTCCTGCTGATCGGCGTGATCGTGATCGTCGCCGCGCTCACCTTCTTCCCCGCCTTCCTGCTCGGACCGATCGTCCAGGGCCTGACCCCGGAGCTGTTCTGAGATGCAGACGCGACCTGATCAACTCCGCCCTCGCGATCGTCGTCCTTCACGGTGCTGCTCGGCCTCGTCTACCCGCTGGTCGACGACCGGGGTCTCGCAGGTGCTGTTCGGCGACAAGGCCGACGGCTCGCAGGTCGAGGTCGACGGCGAGGTCGTCGGCTCGAGCCTGATCGCCCAGCCGTTCAAGCGCGAGGCCGAGCGCGGCCCCGGCCTCGAGCGCGACCCGGCCTACTTCCAGCCGCGCCCCTCGGTCACCGGCTACTCGCCGAACGTCACCTTCTTCAACAACCTCGGGCCCGAACAACCGCGCGCTGAGCCGCTACTTCGCCAACAAGGCCGAGGCCTACCTGGCGCGCGAGGGCGAGTTCACGCCCGGGCTCGAGCTCGCCGACGTCCCGGTCGACGCGGTCACCACCTCGGCGTCCGGCGTCGACCCGCACATCTCGCGAGGCCAACGCCGAGATCCAGGCGAACCGCGTCGCCGAGGAGCGCGGGCTCGACGCTCGAGACGCGTGCTCGAGCTGATCGACGAGCAACACCGACGGCCGGGCGCTCGGGGTGCTCGGCGAGCCCGGCGTCAACGTGCTCGAGCTCAACCTCGCGCTCGACGAGGAGGCAGCCGTGACCGATCGTCCCGCAGTCGAGTGCTGACCGGCGCGACCGCTGCGCATCGCGCTCGTCGACAGCGTCCGCAAGCTCGACCCGCGCTGGATGATCCACAACCCGGTCATGTTCGTGGTCGAGATCGGCGCCGCTGATCACGACGATCGGCTGCGCTGATCCAGGTCGTTCGGCGGCGAGCCGCTCGGCGGCGGCGACGAGCCGGCCTGGTTCACCGGCGTGGTCGCGCTCTGGCTCTGGCTCACGGTCGCTCTTCGGCAACCTCGCCGAGGCGCTGGCCGAGGGCCGCGGCAAGGCCCAGGCGGCCGCGCTGCGCGCGATGCGCACCGAGACGATCGCCCGGCTGCGCGACGGGCGCGAGCGCCCGGCGAGCGAGCTCGCCAAGGGCGACGTCGTCGTGGTCGAGGCCGGCGAGGTGATCCCCGGCGACGGCACCGTGATCGAGGGCATCGCCTCGGTCGACGAGTCGGCGGTCACCGGCGAGTCCGCGCCGGTGATCCGCGAGGCCGGCGGCGACCGCAGCGCGGTCACCGGCGGCACCCGCGTGCTCTCGGACCGGATCGTGGTCGAGATCACCCAGGAGCCCGGCCAGATCTTCCTCGACCGGATGATCGCCCTGGTCGAGGGCGCCAGCCGGCGCAAGACGCCGAACGAGATCGCGCTCGGGATCCTGCTCGCCGGGCTCACGCTGGTCTTCCTGGTCGTCGTCGTCACGCTGCGCCCGTTCGCCGAGTTCGCCGGCACCAGCGTCTCGATCGCGACCCTGATCGCGCTCCTGGTGGCGCTGATCCCGACCACGATCGGCGCCCTGCTCTCGGCGATCGGGATCGCCGGCATGGACCGGCTCGTGCGCCGCAACGTGCTCGCGCTCTCCGGGCCGCGTCGGTCGAGGCCTCCGGCGACGTCGACGTGCTGCTGCTCGACAAGACCGGGACGATCACGCTCGGCAACCGCCAGGCGACCGAGTTCATCCCGATGCCGGGCGTGAGCGAGGTCGAGCTCGCCGAGGCGGCGCAGTACGCGTCGCTCGCCGACGAGACGCCCGAGGGCCGCTCGATCGTCGTGCTCGCGAAGCAGTACGGGATCCGCGAGCACGAGCTCGCCGCGCACGCCCAGTTCGTCCCGTTCAGCGCCGAGACGCGGATGAGCGGCGTCGACCTCGACGGCAGCCGGATCCGCAAGGGCGCCGGCGACGCGATCCTCGAGCTCGGTCGAGGCCGGCGGGCGGCCAGGCGCCGCCCGAGCTGCAGCGGACGATGGACGAGATCGCGCGCGAGGGCGGCACGCCGCTCGCGGTCGCCCGCGACAGCCAGGTGCTCGGCGTCGTCTACCTCAAGGACGTGATCAAGGAGGGGATGAGCCACCGCTTCGACCAGCTGCGCGCGATGGGCATCCGCACGGTGATGGTCACCGGCGACAACCCGCTGACCGCGGCGAAGATCGCCGACGAGTCCGGGGTCGACGACTTCCTCGCCGAGGCGACGCCGGAGCGCAAGCTCGAGCTGATCCGCGAGCTGCAGACCGAGGGCCGGCTGGTGGCGATGACCGGCGACGGCACCAACGACGCGCCGGCGCTCGCGCAGGCCGACGTCGGCGTGGCGATGAACACCGGCACCCAGGCCGCGCGCGAGGCCGGCAACATGGTCGACCTCGACTCGAATCCGACGAAGCTGATCGAGATCGTCGAGATCGGCAAGCAGCTGCTGATCACGCGCGGCGCGCTGACCACCTTCTCGGTCGCCAACGACGTCGCCAAGTACTTCGCGATCCTGCCGGCGATCTTCGCCGCCACCTACGTCGTCGCCGCCGGCGGCTGCCGCGAACGCGTTCACC
This sequence comes from uncultured Solirubrobacterales bacterium, assembly GCA_963733075.1. Classification (GTDB taxonomy): domain Bacteria; phylum Actinomycetota; class Thermoleophilia; order Solirubrobacterales; family 70-9; genus WHSW01. Next base: position 9,569 of record CAVTCA010000022.1, read on the forward strand.
GACGGGCCGCTCGACAAGCTCAACATCATGGACCTCGGCACGCCCGAGTCGGCGATCATCTCGGCGATCGTCTTCAACGCGCTGATCATCCCGGCGCTGGTGCCGCTGGCCCTGCGCGGGGTCCGCTACCGGGCGGTCGGCGCGACGGCGCTGCTGCGCCGCAACATGCTGATCTACGGGCTCGGCGGCCTGATCGCGCCGTTCATCGGGATCAAGCTGATCGACCTGCTCGTCCACAACGTGCTCGGCGCCTAAGCGGCGAGAGATCGCAGCGCCGCATGGCGCGCAGCGGGCGCGGCCGCTACAAGATCTTCCTCGGCATGGCCGCGGGGGTCGGCAAGACCTACCGCATGCTCCAGGAGGGCCAGGCCGAGAAGCGGGCCGGCCGCGACGTCGTGATCGCCTACCTCGAGCCGCACGGCCGGGCCGAGACCGAGGCGCAGGCCGAGGGTCTCGAGCGGCTGCCGCGGCGCGAGGTCGACCTACCGCGACACGGCGCTCGAGGAGATGGACCTGCCGGCGATCTTCCACCGCGCGCCCGAGCTGGCGCTGATCGACGAGCTCGCCCACACCAACGCCCCGGGGCTCGAGCACGCGCAAGCGCTACGAGGACATCGACGACGTGCTCGAGGCCGGGATCGACGTCTTCTCGACCGTCAACGTCCAGCACCTCGAGAGCCTCAACGACCGGGTCGCCGAGCTCACCGGCGTGCGGGTGCGCGAGACCTTCCCCGACACCGTGCTCGACGGCCGCCGACGAGGTGGTGCTGATCGACCTGACGCCCGAGGCGCTGATCGAGCGCCTGCGCGCGGGCAAGATCTATCCGGCCGGAGCGGGTCGAGGCCTCGCTCAACAACTTCTTCCGGATCGAGAACCTCGCGACGCTGCGCGAGCTCGCGCTGCGCCAGGTCGCCGAGGAGGTCGAGGCGAAGGCGCGGCCGCGCCGCGACGAGGAGCCGGTCGGCACCCGCGAGCAGGTGATCGAGGCGGCGCCGCAGGCGGTCGCCGAGCGGGTGCTGGCGCTGGTCACGCCGCGGCCGAGCTCGCAGCGCCTGGTCCGCCGTGCCTGGCGCTCGGCGCAGCGGCTCGGCGCCGAGCTCGACCTGCTCTACGTCGCCGCGCCCGGCTCCGAGCCCGAGCGCCGAGGAGCGCGAGCAGCTCGGCGCGCTCGGCCGGCTCGCCGTCGGTGCTCGGCGCCCGGCTGCTGATCGAGGAGGGCGACGACGTCGCCGACGTCGCCGCCGCGGTCGCCGCCGAGCGCGGGACCACCTACGTGCTGATCGGCCAGCCGCCGCTGCGGCGCGGGCTCGCGCGGCTGCGGCGAGTCGCTGCCCGAGCGGCTGATGCGGCATGCTGCCCGGGGTCGACGTGCGGATCGTCGCCGACCGATCGCTGCGCGACGAGCGAGGAGGTGCGGAATGAGCCCGGTGCCGTCGGCGACGACAGGCGCAGAGCGGCCGGACGGATCCTCTTCCCGTTTCTCGGCTCGGTGCTCTCCGAGCGCAGCGCTCGAGGCGACGCTGCGCCTGGCGGAGGCCCAGGAGGCGATGCTGATGCCCGCCTACCTGGCGGTCGTGCCCGAAGGCGCTCTCGCTCGAGGCGCCGCTGGGAGTCGAGTGCGAGGGCGCGCTGGCGATGCTGGAGCTGATCGAGCAGCGGGCGCAGGCGAGCCGCGCACGCGAGCCGGGGTCGAGGTCGACTCGCGGATCGAGCGCGGGCGCACCGCGCGCCATGCGCTCGAGCGATTGCTCGAGGCGGAGCGCTTCGACTCGCTGGTGCTGCCGGCGCGCACCAGCTCCAGCGACGGCTTCGCCCCCGACGACGTCGCCTGGGCGCTCGACTCGGCGCCGGGCGAGGTGCTGGTATTGCGGCCGGACCCCGGCGGGCGATAGGCAGCCGCGCCGAGTCCGCGCGCCCGGCGGATGGGCGAACATGGCGCCGTGAACGAGGGCCTCGCGTATCGCAGCTCCGCGGGCCGCTGGGTGCTAGCGGTGGCGGTTCTGGGATCGGGCATGGCCTTCCTCGACGGCACCGTGGTCAACGTGGCCCTGCCCGAAATGGGACGGGACCTCGACGCCTCGACCAGCTCGCTGCAGTGGATCCTGAACGGCTACCTGCTGACGCTCGCATCCCTGATCCTGCTCGGCGGCTCGCTCGGCGATCGCTACGGGCGCCGGCGCGTGTTCGTCATCGGGGTCGAGGTGTTCACCGCCGCGTCGGTGCTGTGCGCGGTCGCGCCGACGGCCGAGCTGCTGATCGCCGCCAGGCTGTTGCAAGGGGTCGGCGGGGCGCTGCTCACTCCCGGCAGCCTGGCGATGATCGAGTCGAGCTTCCGCCCGACCGATCGCGCGCCGGCGATCGGCGCCTGGTCCGGGCTCGGCGGCGTGGCGACGGCGCTCGGCCCGTTGCTGGGCGGCTATCTGGTCGAGGCGGTCTCGTGGCGCGCGATCTTCGTCATCAACGTGCCGCTCGGGATCGCCGTCGTGGCCATGGCCGCCCGCCACGTCCCCGAGACCCGCGACCCGACAGCGGGCGGACACCTCGACTTTCTCGGCGCAACCCTGGCCGGGCTCGGCTTGGCCGGGACCACCTACGCGCTGATCGAGGCGCCCGAGCGGGGAGCGACGCCACTGATCCTGCTGGCCGGGATCGGCGGCGTGGTCGCCTTGGCCGCGTTCATCTTCGCCGAGCGCCGAAGCGCAAACCCGATGATGCCCCTGCAGCTCTTCTCCTCGCGGCAGTTCAGCGCCGCCAACCTGGTCACCTTCGCCGTTTACGCGGCGCTGGGCGGGTTCTTCTTCCTTTTCGTCGCCTTCCTCCAGGTGTCGCTGGGCTACTCGCCGATCGCCGCCGGCGCCGCGTCGCTGCCGGTGACCGCGCTGATGCTGTTGCTCTCGGCGCGCTCGGGCGCGCTCGCTCAGCGGATCGGCGCCCGCATCCCGCTCACCGTGGGCCCGCTGGTGATCGCGGTCGGGCTCCTGCTGCTGACGCAGATCGATCCCGGCGACAGCTATGTCCCGAGCGTGCTCCCGGCGGTGATCGTCTTCGGGCTCGGCCTGACGCTGGTCGTGGCGCCGGTCACGGCGACGGCCCTCGCCGCCGCCGACGCGCGCCATTCCGGCATCGCCTCGGGGATCAACAACGCGGTCGCCCGGGTGGCCGGCCTGCTCGCGGTCGCCGTGTTGCCCGCGATCGCGGGACTCACCGGCGAGAGCTTCTACGACCCGGCGGCGATGACCGACGGCTTTCACCTGGCGATGGCGGCCTGCGCCGGGCTCGCGGCGCTGGGCGGGCTCGCGGCCTGGCTGACGATCTCGAGCGACGTGCTCGAGGCGGTCCCGGTCGCCGAGGGGGATACCCCGGCGCGAGCGGCGACCGACTACTCCTGCGCCGTCGTCGGCACCTCGCTGCGACCCGCGCGAGAGGCGTCCTGCGCCGCGGGGTCGCGCGCGCGTTCTGCGGAGCGGGCGCCGGCGGGGTAGGCGGCGGCCGCCAGCTCGTCCAGCTCGGCTCGCAGCGCCACGACGAACACCAAGTCCGGCTCGCGTTGCTCGATCATCGCGACCGAGTCGCGGTAGTGCCCGGCCATCGCCTCCACCGTGGTCCCTATCCGGGCCTCGGTCGAGTCGCGTGACACGTCGATGCCTCGCTTGAGCCCGCGGATGTCGGAGAGCTTGTCGGCGGCGAAGATCGTGATCGCTTCGCTTCCGGCCGCCTCCACCTGCTCCCGGAGCGCCTGCTTGCGATCCGCGAAGGAGTCGATCTCGGCGTCCTCTGTGAGCGCGAGGACGAGCGCGCTGATCTCCGCGTCGACCTCGGCGTGCAGCCGCGCCTCGCGCAGGGTGCCGCGCTCAACCGCGTCGTGCAGGAGGCCGGCCGCGACGAGCTGCGCGTCATACCCGGCGTCGTGAAGCAGCTGCCCGACCTCGACCACGTGCGAGAGGAACGGGGCCTGGTCGGTGGCCCGCTGCTGCGCGTCGTGCGCTTCGGCCGCGAGCGCATGCGCCCGGCTCAGCAGCGGCGAGTCGGCGATCCAGTCCGGGGGCGGCGCGAACTTTCCCGGTCCTCGACCGGATCGGGTGGACGGATGCGATGCGTTCAGAGCTACCCCTCTGGTCGATGTCGCGCCGCGTTCGGCGCCGGGCCGACCGGGGCCGGGTCGACCGACCGCCGGCGCCAAGACGATACACCGCTCGGTCAGGCGAGGCCGTGGTCTGGCGGCGCGTCAGCAGCCGCTCGATTTCGTGCTCATCCATCCTCGCTCCCGGCCCGCGTCGCAAGGCTCCGTCCGTGACAACCCCAGGATCCCGGAAGATCACGCGGCCCGTCGTCGAGCTCAACCCAGGTAGGCGGCCCGGATTACGCCCGTGCGCATCCGCTGCGGGTGGTCGCCGACCTTGATCCGGTCGATCTCGCGGCCGGTCCTGAACGAGATCACCGCGATCCGGTCGTTGCCGGCGACCGAGACGAAGCAGTACCTGCCGTCCTCGCTGGAGGCCGACCAGTAGGGGCCCTCGCCGACGTGGGTCGTGCGCTGCAGCCTGAATGGCTTGGTGGTCACGACCGCTGCGTAGCCGGACATCGTGCCGGCGACGCAGAGCTTCTTCCCGTCGGGATCGATCGCGAGGCCGTGATGGGCCGAGTCGAGCAGGAACTCCGTCCGCGGTAATCCCTCGGCATCGGCGAGCGGCAGGTCGAGCACGCCGGCGACCCGGTCGCGCTTGAGGTCGTACTTGACGATCCCGAAGAAGAACGAGACCTGGAAGTAGACGTAGCGCTCGCTCGGACTGATCGCCATCGGGCGGACCGCTGAGCTCATGCCCGGGTAACCGGCCTCGGCCAGCTTCTGGCCCATGTCGATCGTCCTCAGGACCTCGAGCGTGCGGGCGTCGATCACCTCGAACACGCGAGTTCCCTTGGTCGCGTCCTGCGAGGGATCGTCGGCGGCGGTGTAGACGAAGCCGATGCTGGCGTGGTAGATCAGCTTTCCGTCACTCGAGAAGTTGCTCTCGTGCGGCGAGTCCCCGGACGGGATCCGGGCGGTGATCGCGCCGTTGCGGGTGTCGATGACGTCGATCACGTTCGCGGTCGACGCCGAGACCAGCAGCCGGCGGCCGTTCCTCGAGATCGCCATGTGATCGGCGCGATAGCCGTCGATGTGGGTGCGCCAGGCGATCCGCTCGGTCTTCAGATTGATCGCCACCACGTCGGCGAAGCTCGGGCGAGAGAAGTAGACGAACCTGCCGTCCGGGGAGGTGAAGCCGTCGTCGACGTACTGGTTGTGCCCCTCGCCGACTAGGTTGCGGATGTTGTCGAAGTAGAAGGTCGCCATCGGATCGGCCATGATCTCGGCCACCCGCTCCTGCGCGTCGGGGATCACGTTGAGGCGCTCGAGCCGCTCGAACGTCCGCGGGTCGATCAGGTCGGCCGTGCCCGCCCAGTTGTTGCTGACCACGAGCACATCCTCGGTCTCACCCTTCGCGGCCACCGCCGACGGCGCGAAGAGGCCGAGTGCGGCCGCGCTCGCGACCATGCACAGAACCCGGGCGACGCTCCCGATCACCCCCCGATCCTCTCAGATTGTGCCCGGGCGATCCACACGAGCGGCAAGTTGACCCCCGTATACGAGGCGTACCTGCCACTCGACGGGAGGAAGCCGTGAGCCCCGGCCGCGCCCCCGGCGGTTACTCGCTCCGGCGGGCGACGCTCGCCGACGCCAAGGCTGTGGCGGCGCTCGTCGACCGCGCCTACGGCCATTACGTCGAGCGGCTCGGCGGGCGGCCGGGCCCGATGTCCGAGGACTACGCGCAGGTGATCCGCGACCACGAGGTGACCCTCGCCGAGAGCGGCGAGGCAATCCTCGGGGTGCTCGTCCTAGCGGTCACCGACTCCGGCTTCACGATCGAGAACGTCGCCGTCGATCCCGCCGAACGCGGCCGCGGACTCGGCCGGATCCTGCTCGAGCTCGCGGAGGCCGAGGCGCGCCGGGCGGGATTCGACTCGATCCATCTCTACACGCACGAGAGGATGGCCGAGAACCTGACGCTCTACGAGCGGATCGGATATGTCGAGTACGGGCGCCGTCCGATCGGAGAGGCCTGGCTCGTCTTGATGCGCAAGCGGCTCTCCTGAGTCTGCCGCGCGCGATGGCACGACCGGCTACGGTGCCGCGATGAGCGGCGGATCGACTCGGCGGCGGGGTGTCGCATGCGCGCTGGCCGCGGCGGTGGCGGGGTCGCTGGCCCTGGCCGGCGCCGCGAGTGCGATCCCCTGGGACGCGCCGGGCGTCGTCCCGCCGTCGCAGACGCCGCCGGCCGACTCCCCTGATCCCTACTGCGACCAGAGCTACGCCGACGACCCGCCCGAGGGCGGGCCGCGGCTCGAGTTCGGGGTCGGGCCACGGCTGGCGGGAGAGGCGGGAGCGGCGCAGACGACCCCCCTGGTTCCCGAGAACAAGGCCAAGCGGGACGCCGCGCTGCTGCGGCTGAAGGGCGAGGGGGAATTGAACCTGCGGCTCAACCGGCTCTTCCAAGCCGACGGGAAGGCCGGGATCAGGGAGTTCCAGCGCATGGCCCGCCACTACTCGAGGCTCGGCTTCGAGGTCGAGCTTCAGGTCCGCTACCACCCGGCGCCGGCGCAGGAAGGCGACATCCCCGCCTGGCTCGACTACGTTCGCCGGGTCGTGAGGGCGTTCGGGCCGATCGAGAACGTGGTCGGTCTGCAGATCACGAACGAGGTCAACATCACCTTCTCGCCCAACACCTCCGACGGCGCCTACGCCAACGCCGTCGAGGCGCTCGCCCGCGGTGTTCCCGCGGCCAAGCGCGAGGCCCGCAGGCTCGGCCACGACCAGCTCGAGACCGGGTTCAACTACGCCTGGCGATTCGGCAACGGCGACGCCGACTTCTGGCGCGCGGTCGGCGCCGCCGGCGGCAAGCGCCTGCGCAGGGCGACCGATTGGGTCGGCATCGACGCGTACCCCGGCACCTTCACCCCACCGACGATCGAGAACCCCGGCGATTCGCTGCTCGAGGCGATCGCGCAGGTGCGCGAGTGCTACATGCCGTTGGCCGGCTTCGGCGCGCGGATGCCGATCCGGCTCGAGGAGATGGGCTACCCGACCGGGCCGGGGCGCAGCGAGCAGGCACAGGTCGAGGCGCTGACCTCGTTCGTCAAGGCCGTCCACCGCCACCGCGGCACCTACAACGTCACCGCCCTCAACTGGTTCGGCCTCCGCGACAACAACAGCCAGGGCCCGAACTTCCAGTCGTTCTTCGGCCTGCTCCGCGACGACTACTCGCCCAAGCCGGCGTTCGACGCCTACCGGCGGCTGATCCGCAAGCTCGGCGCCTGATCGGCGCCGCGAGCTTGAGCTGTCAGGCCGCGGGCTCGACCCGGTCACGCGAGGCGCGCCGGCCGAGGATGATCACGAGCGCGATCGCGGTCGCGGTGACCAGCAGCCCGGCGACCGTGAGCCCGATCCCCGCCCAGATCAGCCAGCCGACCTTGGCGCCGATGTCGGCCTCGACCGCGATCCCTCGGCGGCCGTCCGCGTTCAGCACCGCGACCGCCCACACCCCTTCCTCGGGTTCCCACTCGACCTCGCGCCTGCCCGTGCCCTCGCTCTGGGCGACCCAGAAGGGCTCGGCGCCCGGCCGGCCGGCCGGCGCCCGCCCCGGGACCTCATCGAAGACGGCCGCCCCGCGGCGGAAGTCGGTGAGCTGGGAGTGCGCGACTCCCGCCAGGTAGCGCTCGACGTCGACACTGCGGCCGATGCCGACGAAGATCGGCCTCGCCGTCGCGGCCTCGGCCCTGATCCGCAGGGTGCCGAGCAGGTCCTCGGGGACGTCGTCGGCCACGTCCGCGTCGAGGCTGATCTCGTCGGTGGTGATCGCGTAGGCGGCGCTTCGCAGCGGCTCCGTGTCCGAGGTGTAGAACCCGTCGTCGTCGCGGGCGAAGCCGTGGACCGCGATCAGCGCCAGCCCGCCGAGCAGCAGCCCGATCCCGATCAGCGCGGCGATGCTGGAGAGGATCATCCCCAGCACCCGGCCCGCCGTCCAGTTCGACTCCGAACGCGGCGGCGGCGCCTGCTCGGGGGCGTTTTCGGGGGTGTCCTGCGAGGTGGTCATCGAGTCACTCCGCGGGCGAGCCTAGCCTGCTTTCCGGTCGCCGACCATCCGCTCGACCCGTCGCAAGAGCGCGGGCAACGCCACGTGTGCGAACCGCCCGTAGGCCGGCGGGGGGTCGGCCTGATCGATGTGGTCGGGGACCCAGAAGCCGCGCTCGCCGTGGAGCAGGCGCGCGCAGCGGTCGGCCGTCAGCGGCTCGAACGCGCACTCGGTCAGCTCCGTGGCCGCCGCGTCGACGTGGTCGGCGACCGCTTCGAGCCGCCGCGAGCCCCACTCGCTCCAGGTGCCGCCCTCGGCCCCGTGGGAGACGCCGTCGCTGTGGGCGACGAACCCGGCGGCCGCGAGCTCGCGGGCCCGCTCGAGCTCGCCGGCGGCGGCCTTCGCCGAGGTTGGAAAGGGCGCCAGGTCCTCGTAGAGATCGGGGCGCAGACGAAGCGCGAACCGCTTCACCAGGCCCGAGGAGCGGTAGCCGCGGCGGTGCTGGTCGAGGCGGATCTCGGGATCGCGGGCGCTGGCGCCGACGTAGACCCAGGGGATCCGCGGGTCCCGCCGCCTGCCCGCCTCGGGGGCGAGCTCGATCACGTAGACGCGTGCGGCCATCGCGCTCTGCATCTAGTCGATGCGGTCGCGAAACGGCGCCGCGGGCTCGCTCATGGCTCCGAGACCGCTGACGATGTTCGAGAGCACGTTGTCGGAGGTGATCACCCTGATCGATCCGGGGTCCGGGTCCGCGCGCACCCGCCGGACGATCTCGTTGTCGGCCGAGTTCGGGCCGGCCTTGGGCGCGTGCGCGACCTCGATCACGGTCGACGACAGCGGCGGGTTGGGCTTGCGCTCGAAGACCACCGTGACATCGGCGCCCGTCCGCGCCGACCAGCGCTCGAGCCGGTCGACGAGGCGGAGCATCGCCGCGTCGCGATCCTTCCACCAGCCGTCGGGGCGGGTGCCGATCACGTTCATGCCGTCGACGACGTAGCGCACCTCAGTACCGCTGTCCCCAGTTGCCGAGCAGCAGGTTGAGCCACGAGCGCTTGCCGCAGCGCGGACAGCGGCTCAGGGTGTGCTCGAGCACCGCGCCGCAGTGCCGGCACTCCGGCTTCGGCTTCACGATCCCGGCCATGGGCGGGATTGTCGCTGCTCGGGCGCGGCGGTGTTCGGTCTTAGTGCACCCGGCCGCATGTACCGACCGTTTCGGCGGCACCCAGACGCGCCTGGGGGCACGCCCGGGCACTCGCCGAGTCCGGCCGGAACCTACGGCCACGTGCACTAGCCTCGCGATCGATGACGACGAGCACGCCACCGAAGATCGGCCTGGCGCTCTCGGGGGGCGGTTTCCGGGCCGCCTTCTTCCACCTCGGGGTGCTCGCGCGCCTTGCCGAGCTCGGCCTGCTGCGCCGGGTCGAGGTGATCTCGACGGTCTCCGGCGGCTCGATCGTCGGGGCCGCGTTCTACCTGCGGCTGAAGTGGCTGCTGCAGACCCGCCCGCAGGCCGAGATCACCGACGACATGTACTGCGACCTGGTGGCCGACGTCGCCGAGCGGCTGCGGGCGATGGTCCGCCACAACATCCGCGGGCGGATCTTCCTCAACCCGTTCAAGAACCTGGCGATGGCCTCGCGGCGCTACTCGCGCTCGGACCGGATCGGCGACCTCTACGACCTCTACCTCTACAACCCCGCCTGGGAGGGCGAGCGGCCGAAGACACGCTGGGGCGCCGGCACGCAGGTGGAGATGCGCGAGCTGCTGATCGAGCCACCGGGCGTCGGCGAGGGCTTCAAGCCCGACGAGGACAACCACCTGCTGAGCGCCAAGGTCCCGATCCTGCTGCTCAACGCGACCACGCTCAACTCCGGCCGGCACTGGCGGTTCGAGGCCGTGCGCATGGGCGAGCCCCTGCCCGACAACCCGGAGATGCGACGGGTGGTCGAGGACGCCGACAAGAACATCCGCCTCGAGCAGGGCTACTTCGAGCCGCGCGAGGGCAAACCCCGGGTGACCGAGCCGCAGCGCGACTTCCCGCTCGCGCTGGCGGTAGCCGCGTCGGCCTGCGTGCCCGGGCTCTTTCACCCGCTCGCGATCAGCAACCTCTACGACGGGATCACGGTGCAGCTCGTCGACGGCGGCGTCGCGGACAACCAGGGCGTCCAGGGCCTGTTCGACGAGGGCTGCACCCACCTGATCATCAGCGACGCCTCGCTGCAGCTCCCGGACGAGGAGAAGCCGTCGGGGCGGGTGCCCGCGGTGGTCACCCGCTCGATGAGCATCCAGGGCGATCGGATCCGCGACGAGCAGCTGATCCACGTGTCCTCGCGGGGGCGCGAGTTCGCCCTCATGCACCTGCGCAAGGGGCTGACGGGCCGCGCGCTGGCTCCGGGCGACTCGCTCGCCGATGCGATCACGGAACGCGGGGGCCCGGTCCACTGCTCTCAGTTCGGCGTCGACCCGGAGGTGCAGAAGGCGCTCGCCCGGCTGCGGACCGACCTCGACTTCTTCAACGACACCGAGGCGCTCTCGCTCTCGGCCGACGGGTACCTGATCAGCGCGCACGAGCTGTGCGACAAGGGCTTCGAGCCGCTCGGCGCCCAACCGACGCCTCCGATCGACCCGGATCGGTGGCGCTTCGGTGCCGTCGCCGGGCTGCTGGAACGCCCGACGGATCACTACCTGCGCGTCCTGAGGACCGGACGGCGGAGCTTCTTCCGCCTCGCCGGCTACGTCCTCGGCGCCTCGCCGGTGGTCAAGGCGCTGGCCCTCGCTGCCGTGGCGGCGGCGGTCGCGCTCGCGGTCGTCCATCGCGAGGCGCTCTTCGGCTGGCTCGGCGACGACCAGCCGGTGTGGACGGCGGTCGCTGCGTTCGCCGTCCCGGCGGTGATCATCGCCGCCTACCTGGCGACCGGGACCCGGGGGATCGCCCGGGTGCCCACCGATTGGCTGGTGGGAGCCCTGATCCCGGTGCTGTTGGCACCGGTGCTGTTCTGCTGGGCGCTGTTGCTCTACGCGCTCCGGCCGCTCGCCATGCGCGTCGGCCGAATCCCGGACGAAGCTAGGGCTCGAGGGCCTTGACGTAGGCCTTGATCTGGCGCTTGACCACCGCGGTCAGGTTGCCGAGCGCGATGTTCGCGTCGACGAGGTGCAGGCCCCAGGTCGCCGTCGGGATCGGGCGCAGCACCGGTGCGCCGCCGATCGGGGCGATCTGGAGCACGTCGGCGTCGTCGGCCGAGGAGCACTCGCCCGTGTAGGCCTCGGACTGGACCCACGGCGTCGTCACGGGCACCTGCGGGATGCCGACCGCCTGCGTCGCGATCCCGATCGTCGTCCCGGGCGCGAACGGGGCGCTCGGATAGACGGTGCGCAAGGTGGCGGGGCCACCGCCGAGCGCCGCCGGGTTGCTGCAGAGCACGTCGCCGCCGGGGGGCGCTCCGGCGGGGTCGAGCCTGGTGCCGGGGCGGCCGAAGCGCGCATCCGCCGGCACCGGGCCGTTGAAGGTCGAGAACCCGATCACGCAGCCGATCTGCTTCGGCGACTCGCAGCCCGGGACGTGCTTGAAGTCGCCGCCGACGTTGCTGCCCTCGGCGACGGCCACGTTGCCGCCCAACAGCAGCGCCGAGACCAGGCGCTTGCGAACCCCCGGCTTGTTGTCGATGTACTCGCGGATGAGCGGGCGCAGCATGTAGGTCCCCTGCGAATGGCCGAGCAGGATCACGCCGCGGCCGTTGTTGTACTTGCTCAGGTAGGTCTTCCAGGCGCGGACGACGTCGTCGTAGGCGAGCTGGGCCTGCTCCTCGGTGATCGATCCACCGGTGGTGATCGTCGCCAGGGTGAGCTGCCGGTAGACCGGCGCGAACATGCGGCAGTGAAGCGCGTAACGGGCCGCCTGGTAGAGGGCGATCGAGCGCTCCTCCGGGTCGATCTCGAGATCGGAGTTCGGGGTCGGGTCGTCGCTGACCGTCGGATAGACGTAGAAGCAGTCGACCTTCTTCTTTCGGTCCGGGGTGAGCCGATCGACGCCGAGCACCTCGCCGTCGGGCGAGATCCGGGTGGTGTCGAAGCCGGGCTTGCACGGGTTCGCGGTGATCCCGGGCTTGCACAGCCAGGTGGTCGTGTCCGGGGCGCGGGCGGCCGGAGGCGGCGGCGCAGGCCAGGGCCAAGGTGAGTCCGCAAGCGATCGCGACCTGGCGACACCTCCCTGCCATCCCCCGTAAGCCTATTCGCTCAGGCCTCGCCGTGGAAGTACTCGACCGCGCTCGAGCGCTCGACGATCACGTTGTCGACCTTGCCTTCCGTCCAGACGCCGAGCTTGTCGCTGTCGGGGTAGACGGTGACCGCCGGGTACTTCACGGTCGAGTACATCAGCACCCGGACCGGCTCGTCGGTCTCGTTGCGGACCCCGTGCGCCCCCGCCGGCCCGGTGGTGAAGAAGACCAGGTCCCAGGGTTCGAGCTCAGCGGTGCCCTCAGGCTCGCGCAGGGTCGGCCTGCCCTCGAGCACGAGCAGCCACTCCTCCTCGGCGTGCTCGTAGTGGTACGGGCAGAGCGCCTGGCCGGGGGGCAGCTCGTAGACGCTGGTGCCGGTCTCGCCCGCGCCCAGCGCCGGCCCGAAGCGCGCCATTCCGCTGCGAAAGCCCTCGGGATCGTCCGCGTCGTACTCGAACGTCGGCTTGGCGATGTTGACCCGGTTGATCTCGTCCTCCATTCGGCGGGTGCGAGGCGGAGTCTGCCTCAACAGGTCGCGAAGAAGCGCTCGAGCTGATCGACGAGCCCGTCATCGGTGAGCGCCGTGGCCGGTTGCAGGAGCTGGTTGAGGACGAGCCCGTCGAGCAGCGCCAGGAGCTGAGGGGCGTGGCGGCGGGGATCGCGACAGCCGGCGGCCGGCAGCAGCTCCTCGACCAGCAGCAGGTACTCGCGCCGGACCTCGTCGAGCGCGACCTGGAAGGTGGGCCGACGGCGCGCCTCGAGGAAGAGCTCGTAGCGGGCGAGCGCGAGCCCGGCGCGCTCCTCGGTGAGCCACGAGCGGACCACGCCCGCGACCAGCTCGGCCGCGCGGCGAGGCGCGTAGGGCCCGTCGGGAACGAGCGCCTCCAGCGCGCGCACCGATGGTTGCTCGAGCTCGACCAGGCGCAGCAGGGCGGCGGTCAGCAGCGCCTCCCGGGTCTTGAAGTAGTTGCTGGTCGAGCCCTGGGGAAGCCGCGCGCACCGGTCGACGGCGCGGTGGGTGAGCCCGCGGCCGCCCTCGGCCTCGAGCACCTCCAGCGCCGCATCGGCGAGCATGGCCCGTCGGTCGTGAGCCTCCGTCGGTGTCGCTGCGCTCGCCACTACATCTGTAGTATGACCGGTTGATGCGGCGGCGGGCAAACCGAGGAGGAGGACGCGGATGAACGTGATCGCCGAGCAGGACCTCGACCGGATCGACCTCGGCGACCTCGATCTCTGGGAGCGACGGCCCGCCCCACGAGCTGTTCACCCGCCTGCGCCGCGAGGCGCCGCTCCACTGGAGCCCGCTCGACGAGTACCCGGAGGAGGCGGGCTTCTGGTCGCTGACCCGAGCCGCCGACCTGCGGACCGTGAGCCTCGACTGGCAGACCTTTTCCTCGCACGTCGGCGGGATCATGGTCCTCGACGACTTCGGGATCCCGCTCGAGGGTCAGCAACAGCAGATGATCTCGATGGACCCGCCGCGCCACGATCGGATCAAGGCCCTGTTCCAGCGCGGCTTCACCCCGAAGCGGATCGCCGAGCACGAGGAGCGGATCCGCGGGATCGTCAACCGGGTGCTCGACCGGGTAGCCGGCCGCGGCGAGTGCGAGCTCGTCAACGACGTCGCCGGGCCGGTCGTCGCTCGGGTGATCGGCTCGTTCATCGGCACGCCGGAGGAGGACGACGAGCGACACATCGAGGAGACCAACATGGTCCTCGGCTTCGGCGACGCGGACCTGCGGCCGACGGACGAGGCCGTGGTCGAGATGATGAGTCGCAACTGGGACGAGACCATGGAGATGGTCGCCGAGCGCCGCCAGAACCCCGGCATGGACGACCTCATGGACGTGCTCGTGCACTCCGAGGTCGACGGTGAGCGGCTCTCGGACGCCGAGATCTTCATGGGGCTCGGGCTGCTCGGCGCCGCCGGCAACGACAGCACCCGCTCGGTGTTCACCAGCGGCATCCTCGGGTTGTTCGAAAACCCCGATCAGCTCGCCCTGCTGCGCTCGGACCCGAGCCTGATCGAGGGAGCCGTCGAGGAGCTCCTGCGCTGTTACCCGGCGTTCGCGCACTTCCGGCGCACCGCGACCCGCGACGTCGAGCTCCACGGCAGGACGATCCGCACCGGCGACAAGGTGCTGCTCTGGTACGTGGCCTCGAACCGCGACGAGGAGGTCTACCCCGACCCGCAGCGGCTCGACGTCACCCGCAGGCCCGACCACCAGGCCTTCGGCGCCGGCGGCCGGCACTTCTGCCTCGGGGCCGCGCTGGCGCGCCTCGAGATCAAGGTCCTGCTCGAGGAGACCCTGCGCCGCTTCCCGGACATCGAGCTCGCAGGCGAGCCGGCCCACGCGCGCTCGCTGTTCCTCAACCAGCTGAAGACGCTGCCGGTGCGGTTCACGCCCGAACGCGCCTAGCCCGGCCGGCGCACGGCGGCCCTGAGCGGGCAGCTAGAGCCCGAGGAAGTGACGCTTCTGGAACGGGCCGTTGACGCGCCCCGCCTTGACGTCCTTCGACCAGCCCGGCCCGTCCTGCCCGTCGTCGGGGATCGAGGTGTCGAAGCGCAGGCCGGCGACGACGACGTAGGCGTGGCCGGGGTTGGTGTAGACCGTGATCCAGGTGCCGCGGCCGCGCTCGCCCCACCTGCGAAGCGAGCCCGAGTCGAGCGGGGAGTCGAGGATGTCGGCGCCCTCGGGGCCGAGCACGTAGCTGACCGCGCCGGAGCAGTCGTAACAGCGCGAATGTGAGGTCCGGTGACCGCCGCCGCGGCAGTAGCCGGCGTCGTCGATGCTGTTGGCGGCGGCAATCGCGGCCTGGACCTGCTTCGGGGCGCCGGCCGGAGGGCGTGCCTGGCCGCTGGGGAGCAGCTTCGCCTTGCCGCCGGCGACCGGGGCCGGCGCCGGCGCGTCGGGACCGACCCCGCCCGAGCCGGCGCTCGCCGCCGCCGGCAGCACCAGCGCGACGGCGGCCGCGCAGCCGATCAGGGCGGCGGCTGGGTTGCGAGCGCGGGCTGACTTGGGCACTGGGTCCGTTCTCCTTTGTCTGCCTGCGGGGTTAGCTGACGGGCGAGCGCTAAAGAAGCAGCGCCCCCACCCGGTGAGGGTGGGTTAGCCCCAAACGACTTGGTTCCCCCGCTCCCCGTCCGCGTGCGGACTGGGATTAGGCAACGGGTCCAAGAACGCCGGCAGCATACAGAATGCCCCCGTCGTCAACCCGCCGGGCGACCGCAACTTCCTGAGCGTCCGGGTGCTTGTAAGGTCCGATCAGGCAGGGATCACAAACCAATTCAGAGAGGCCTTCAAGGATGCATCGGAGTTCCTGGTTTCGCGCGGCATTGCTCGCGCTGTTCGCACTGTTCGTCGCCGTGCCGGCCACCGCGCTGGCGAAGAAGGGGGAAACGGTCGAGGTCTGCAAGCACGGCTGCGACTACCGCACGATCCAGGACGCGGTCGACGCGACCGGCAAGAACGCAATCGTCAACGTCAAGCCGGGCAAGTACCGCGAGGGCGTGCGCGTGACCGGCTCCAAGCACGACGGGCTGACGATCCAGGGCACGAAGAAGAACCCGAAGAAGGTGATCCTCGAGGGCAAGAACGCCAAGGATCCCGACGGCCAGCCGGCCAACAACGGGATCGAGGGCGACGGCGTGGACGGCCTGCGGGTGCTCAACCTCTGGACGCGAAACTACCTCGCCAACGGGATCTTCATCCACGGCGACAGCGTCACGACAAAGGCCTGCAAGGGCTACCTGATGAAGAACCTGCGCGTGTCGTTCAACCGGGCGTACGGGCTGTTCGCCTTCAACTGCATCGGCGGGCGGATGACGAAGTCGGTCGGCTATGGCCACGGAGATTCCGCCTTCTACGTCGGCGAGACACCCCCGCAGAAGAAGCCGAAGTGGACGAAGCTCGATCACCTGGAGGCCTATGAGAACGTGATCGGCTACTCCGGCACGAACTCCAAGTACGTGCGGATCACCCGGTCCGACTACTACAACAACGGCGTCGGCGTGGTTCCGAACACGCTCGACTCGGAGCGCTTCGAGCCGACCGCCACCGGGATCATCGAGAACAACAACATCTTCTGGAACAACTTCAACTACTTCCTGCCCAACTCGCGCGTGGAGACGGTCTCCGACGGCCTCGGCGAGGTCGGCGGGTTGACGATCCAGTTCCCGACCGGTGTCGGCATCGTGCTGCTCGGCGCCGACGGCTGGATCACGCGCGACAACCGGATCTTCGGCAACTTCAAAGCCGGCGCCTGGGCGATCTCCGATCCCTTCAACGAGGGTGACGACGCGATCTCGCGCAACAACCAGTTCCTCGACAACGAGATGGGCCGCGGCGGCACCGACCTCAACGCCGTCGACTTCTTCAGCGACGGCACCGGGGGCGGCAACTGCTACGCCGGCAACGACAGCTCGACCTTCGACCCGGGCACGGCGCCCGACTCGAACCTGTACCCGAGCTGCCCGGCGCCCGCGCCACCGGCTTCCGGCACGGGCACCAGCGCCGCGGACGCCGGCCAGTTCGCCGATCTCGTGGGCTACGTGACCACGAACCCGCCCGAGAACCAGGAGTGCTCGTGGGTCAGGCACGCGCATCCCCCGTTCCAGCAGTTCAAGCCGCTCGACGTCACCCCGGGACCGACGTGCCCGTGATCGGGCGCCGGACGCTGGTCGGCTGCGCGCTCGCCGGGATCGCCGCGGCGGCGGTCGCGGTGCCGGCGTCGAACGGATCCGTCGAGGCGAAGCGGGCGACCAAGGTGGTCGAGGTCGGCGACGACTACTTCGCCCCCGACGCGCTCAAGATCAAGAAGAACTCGAAGGTCCGGTGGGTGTGGTTGGACGCCAACACCGACACTCACAACGTCGTGCTCACCAACGAGCGCCCCGACGGCGTGAAGAAGGCGGACTTCCGCTCGTCCTCGGGGGCGGTCGGGCTGGTGTTCCAGCGCAAGTTCAAGGTCCCGGGCAAGTACGAGTTCGTCTGCACGTACCACAAGAGCGTGATGCGGCAGGCGCTCACCGTGAAGCGGTAGGCCCTCGATGAGCATCGAGCCGTTCGGCCGCCGCGAGCTGTTCGCCGGCACCGGGGGCGTGCTCCTGTGCACCCTCGCGGGCCAGAAGGTGTTCGTGGGCGAGCAGGCCGACGTCGAGCGGCTGGCCACGGAGGTCCCGGTACCGCCGAAGGTCAAGGCGGCCGAGGGTCGGGATGCGGCGGCGTCGCCGATCCTCGCCGCGAACCGCGCCGGCGCCCGGCGCGAGTACTGGATCCAGGCCGAGCCGGTGCGCTGGAACATCGTGCCCACCGGGCGCGACGCGATGATGGACAAGAAGGTCAAGGGCAAGACCAAGTTCCCCGCCTACGCGTACCGCCCCTACTCGGCCGGCTTCGCGGCCCCGCTCGGGCCCGCCTCGATCCCCGGCCCGGTGATCGAGGCGGAGACCGGCGACGCGATCGTGGTCAACTTCCGCAACCGGATCGCCGCTCCGGTGACGATCCATCCCCACGGCGTCTTCTACTCGCAGGAGATGGACGGCGCCTACCGGGGCCGCCACACCGACCCCGGCGGGTTCGTGCAGCGCAACCAGACCTTCCAGTACGTGTGGGAGGCGCGCGAGGGAACCGAGGGCGTCTGGCTCTACCACGATCACGGCCCGATGGACCCGATGCCCGTGTTCAAGGGTCTGTTCGGGCCGCTCTTGATCCGCAGGGCGGGAGCGCCGCGGCCGAACCGCGAGTTCAACCTCGTCTTTCACTCCTTCAACGCGTCGGTGACCGGCTTCAATCGCAACTTCTCCTGCGTCAACGGGCGCTCCTACGCGGGCAACACCCCGACCTTCGAGGCGAACGTCGGCGAGCGCGTCGCCTTCAACGTGTACGCGATCGACAACGACTTCCACACCTTCCACATCCACGGACACCGCTGGACCGACCCGAGCGGGGTGGTGGTCGACAGCCGGACGCTCGGGCCAGGCGACTCGTTCACCGCGGCGTTCGTCGAGGACAACCCCGGGCGCTGGTTGTACCACTGCCACGTGTTCACCCACCTCCACGAGGGGATGAACGGTTGGTACATCGTCAGCTGAGACGATCGGTGCGGCTCGGCATCCGGACGGTGGCCGCAGTCGCCGTGTTGCTGGCGACCGCCGCGCCGGCCGACGGCGCGAACCGCCGGGTGGCGATCTCGAACTACCAATGGTCCGACGAGTCGATCGAGCTCAACCTCGGCGAACACGTGAGCTGGTACTGGGTCGGCCCCGACACGATGCACTCGGTCACCGGCGAGTCCCCGAACGCGCTCGGGATCGACTCCGACCTGGGCATCGACCTGCCCCAGCACCGGATCGGCGACAGCTTCCAGCTCGCCTTCGAGACGCCCGGGACCTACGAGCTGGTCTGCAAGCTGCACAGCACCGTGCGCGGGACGGTCACCGTGGCCGATACGCCGGGCGATCCGGCCGCCGAGCCCGACCCGGTGCCCGCGAGCCAGGTCGACCTGAAGGCGCCGCGGATCCGGGGGGTCAGCCTCGCCGACCGGTCGCTGCGCGGCCGCGGCGGCCAGCTCAGCTTCGCGCTCGGCGAGCGGGCGAAGGTCGACGCCGACTACTACCGGATCGAGGCGGGTGGTGAACGGCGGTTCGCCGGCTGGGCCGAGTGGAACGCCTACCTCGGCCTCAACGAGATCCGCTTCGGCGCGCGCGGCAGGCACTTCGGCGCCCGCCCGGGCCGCTACGTGGCCGAGCTGCGCGCCACCGACCGCGAGCACAACACGGGCAAGCCGCGCCTGGTGCGCTTCGAGATCAGCCCGGCGGCTGAGCCGGGGCTCACACGGGCTCGTACCGTAGGAGCGGTGAGCGACGGCCGTAAACGCGCGAGGGCGATCCCGCTCGTCCTCGGCGCGGTGACCTCGGTCCAGATCGGCGCGGGCGTCGCCACCGAGCTCTTCGACGAGCTCGGCCCGGTCGGCACCGTGATGCTGCGGCTGGCGTTCGCGGCGCTGGTGCTGTGCGCGATCTGGACCCCGGCGCTCGCCGGGTTGCGCGGCGAGCGAGGCCGCGACGTGATCCTCTTCGGAATCGCCCTCGCCGCGATGAACACCAGCTTTTACGCCGCGCTCGACCGGATCCCGCTCGGGATCGCCGTGACGCTCGAGTTCGTCGGACCGCTCGCGGTTGCGTTCGCGGGCAGCCGCCGGCGGCTCGACCTGGCCTGGGCGGCGCTGGCCGCGGTCGGCATCCTCCTGCTCTCCCCCGGGCTCGGCGACGATCTCGACGGCCTCGGCGCCGCGCTGGCCCTGCTCGCGGGCGGGTTCTGGGCGGTCTACATCGTGCTCTCGCAGCGGATCGGCCGCAGCTTCTCCGGCGGCGAGGGCCTGGCGCTGGCGATGGCCGTCGCCGGCGCGCTCATGTTCGCGCCCGGGATCGTGGCGGGCGCCGGCGAGCTCCTCGACCCGGCCCTCCTCGCGATCGGGTTCGCGGTCGCGATGCTGAGCTCGGCGATCCCCTACTCGCTCGAGCTCGAGGCGCTGCGCCGGCTGCCCGCGGGTGTCTTCGGGGTCCTGATGAGCCTCGAGCCGGCGGTCGCCGCGCTCGTCGGCCTGGTGCTCCTCGATCAGGGCCTGGCGGCCGCCGAGGTGGTCGCGATCGTCTGCGTGGTCGTCGCCAGCGCCGGCGCCCTGAGCAGCTCTCCCCCTCCCGCCGAGGCGTGAACGCGAAGCGGGCGCGCGGCGCGACCTATGCCGACGCTTGCTAGGGCACGTCGAGGTACTCGAGCGCGCTCGAGAAGGCGAGGCCGGGCTGCGGACCGCCCTCGAGCGCGTACACGCGGCCGCGGCGGGCGACGCCGCCCACGCCGTGGCGCGGGGTGACCATCGCCGGGAGCGCGGACCATGCGCCGGTCGCCGGGTCGTAGGCCTCCACCTGCTCGATCGTCTGGCCGCCCGGGACGAGCTCCTCCCCGCCGAAGACCACCAGCTTCCCGGAGACGGTCACCGTCGCGTGGCCGCTTCGCGCCGTCGCCAGCGGCGCCAGGGTCGACCAGCGGCGGGCCCTGCGGTCGTAGGCCTCCACGGTGGTCAGACCGCCGTTGACGTCCCCGGGCCGGCCCCCGGTGACCACGAGGTCGCCGTCGAGGACCGCGGCGCCGACGTGGTTGCGGCCGGTCGGCATCGGTCGGTCCGACGGTCCAGCGTCGACGGCGCAGGTTGTAGACCTCGAGCGTGCGCAGCCGGTCATCGGCCGCGCTGTACCCGCCGGCCGCGTACAGCCGGCCGTCGATCCCGACGAGGCCGAGCGCGCCACGGGCCGTCGGCGCGTCGCGAAGCCGGGCCCAGCGGTCGCGACGCGGGTTGTAGCGGTAGAGGCGCCTCGACTTCTCGTCGCTGCCGAGGTTGCCGCCGAGCACGTAGATCCGCCCCCGGTGCGCGGTGATCCCGGGATGGTTGACGGCGATCGGCAGCGGCGCGACCTCGGTCCAGCGGTCGGCCGAGATGTCGTAGCGGGCCATGCGGTCCGTCGTGCCGCCGGTCGAGATGTAGCCGCCGACGACGTAGATCCGGTCGCCGACCCGGGCGGCGCCGACCTCGGTGCGCTCGAGCGGGCTCGGCGCCAGCGAGCCCCACGACGCCGTGCCCCGCGTCGCGGGTGCAGTCCTCGCGGGTCGCGGCGTAGACGATCGCCGTCGCCGAGGCCAGCGCGATCAGCGCCGCGAGCGCCACCCGGGCCGCGAGCGAGCTCATCGCGCGGCCGCCGAGCCCGGTCGACGTTCCCAGCCGGCGCAGGTCGACACCGGGAGCCGCGGGTACTTCGGGTACGCGGGATCGAGGCGCGAGCGGCCGCAGAGCGAGAACGCGGAGCCGCGGGTGTTGCGGATCACCCGCTGGTGAGCGCAGGTGTCGCAGAGGCCTGCGGGCGGTCGCGCCATCCGCTCATTATCGCGCCCCGAGCGCGGCGGCGGCCGTTACTTCACTTTGTATAGTCAAAGAGATGGCCACCTTTCGGCGATTGCTCGGCTTTCTCCGCCCGTATCGCCGCACGGTGATCTGGTCGCTGGTCTTCGCCTGGGCGGCGATGGTGATGACGGTGACGATCCCGCTCCTGATCGGGGCGGCGGTCAATGCGATCGACGAGGGCGACCGCGACCCGCTGCTCCCGCTGGCGCTGGCGCTCGTCGGCGCCGGCCTGCTGCGGCTCGGCCTCACCGTGGTCCGCCGGCTGATCGCGGGCAAGGTCTCACTCGCGGTCGAGTTCGACCTGCGACAGGGCGTCTACGAGCACCTCCAGCGGCTCGAGCTCGGGTTCTTCGACGGGCAGCAGACGGGCCAGCTGATGTCGCGGGCGACGGTCGACCTGCAGGCGATCCGCTTCTTCCTCGGCTACGGGCTCATCTTCCTCACCCAGAACGCGCTCACGATCACGCTCGCGAGCATCGTCATGTTCGCGCTCAACCCGGCGCTGGCGGCACTCGCCCTGGTCCCGGTGCCGTTCGTGATCGTCGCCGCCGCGCGCTTCTCACGACTCTCGCGCCCGGCGGTGCAGGAGGTCCAGCAACGGATCGCGGAGCTGACCGCCGAGGCCGAGGAGAGCGTCTCCGGGATCCGGATCGTCAAGGCCTTCGCCCGCGAGGATCACATGCTCGGGCGCTTTCGCCGCCAGGTCAACCGCGTCTTCGACCAGAACGTCTACTCGACCAGGCTGCGCGCGTTCTACTCGCCGATGCTCGGCTTCATCCCCTCGCTCGGGCTCGCGGTGGTGCTCTGGGTCGGCGGCCGCGAGGTGATCAACGGCGACATGTCGCTGGGCGCCTTCACCGCCTTCTACACCTACCTGCTGCTGCTGATGGGCCCGATGCGGATGCTCGGCATGGCGCTCGGCATGGCCCAGCGGGCGGTGGCATCCGGCAACCGGCTGTTCGAGATCCTCGACCGCGAGCCGCGGATCGAGAGCCCTCCCGGCGCGCCGGAGCTGCCGCCGGGGCCGGGCGCGGTGAGCTTCAACCGCGTCGGGCTGCGCTACGACGGCGGCGAGCCCTCGCTGAGCGGCGTCGACCTCGAGGTCCGCGCGGGCCGGACCGTCGCCCTGGTCGGGCCGACGGGGTCGGGCAAGACGAGCCTCGTGGCGCTGATCGCGCGCCTCTACGACCCCACCGACGGCAGCGTCTCGGTCGACGGCGCCGACCTGCGCGCGGTGGACGTCTCCTCGCTGCGGCGTCAGATCGCCTTCGTCGCCGACGATCCGTTCCTGTTCAGCGCCACGGTGGCCGAGAACATCGCCTACGCGCGCCCCGACGCCACCCGCGAGCAGATCGAGCAGGCGGCGCGGCGCGCCCAGGCGCACGACTTCATCGAGCGCCTGCCTGACGGCTACGAGACGGTCGTCGGCGAGCGCGGGCTGACGCTCTCCGGCGGACAGCGCCAGCGCGTGGCGATCGCCCGGGCGCTGATCGCGGAGCCGCGGATCCTGATCCTCGACGACGCCACCTCGTCGGTCGACGCCACCACCGAGGAGGCGATCAAGCAGGGCCTGCGCGAGGCGATGGCCGGCCGGACGACCTTCGTCGTCGCCCACCGC
Source organism: uncultured Solirubrobacterales bacterium (assembly GCA_963733075.1). Classification (GTDB taxonomy): domain Bacteria; phylum Actinomycetota; class Thermoleophilia; order Solirubrobacterales; family 70-9; genus WHSW01. The sequence goes on from CAVTCA010000022.1 coordinate 32,468, forward strand.
CTCTCGACGATCTCGCTCGCCGACGAGATCGTGGTGATGGAGGGCGGGCGGATCGTCGATCGCGGCAGCCACGACGAGCTGCTCGAGCGCTGCCCGCTGTACGCCGAGATCGCCGAGTTCGGGTGCGAGGACGTGCTCTTCCTCCAGCGCGACCTGGAGGAGCGCGAGGAGGTGGCGCGCCTGTGACGACGCGAGCGGACAGCCGAGCGACGAGCGACGAGCGACGAGCAACGGACTCGGTCACCGAAGCCGACCCGGAGACCCAGCGCTCCGAGGTCGCGGAGGAGACCGAGGACCAGGCGAACCAGCCCGGCCGCCTCGCGGGCACGCTGCTGATGTTCCGCGATCTCTGGCGCCTGGTGCGCGGCGACGACGATCGCGGGCGCAAGGTGCGCTGGCTGGTCGGGCTGCTGCGCCCCTACCGCCTTCAGGTGATCCTGATGGGGATCGCGTTGCTGATCGCGACCGCGGCGGCCCTCGCGCCGCCGTACCTGGCCGGACGGGCGATCGACAGCGGCATCAAGGCCGGGGACGAGAGCGTGCTGACCGTGATCGTGGTCGTGTTCATCGGCTCGGTGGCGCTGTACTGGGCCGCGTCGTACGCGCAGACGTATCTGGTCGGCTGGGTCGGCCAGCGGGCGCTCCAGGACCTCCGCGAGCGCATCTACGTGCACATCCAGAAGATGTCGATCGGCTTCTTCACCCGCCGCAAGCCCGGGGTGCTGATCTCGCGCATGACCAACGACGTCCAGGCGCTCGACTCGCTGGTCACCGACGGCGTGATCACCCTGTTCCAGAGCACCCTGACCCTCGTCGGCGTGGTCGCGATCATGCTCGCGCTCGACGTCGAGCTTGCCCTGGTCACGTTCCTCACCTTCCCGATCCTGCTCGTCGCGAGCGTCATCTTCCGGATCGCTTCCGCGGACGCCTACCGGCTGACGCGGGAGAAGATCGCGGACATCACGGCCTACCTGCAGGAGACCCTCTCGGGCATCCGGGTGGTGCGCACCTTCGGGCGCGAGGACCGCCACGTGGCCCGGATGGGCGAGCTCAACGAGGCCAACCGCGAGGTGAACATGAAGACGGTCTACCTCAACGCCTCGTACTTCCCCGCGGTGGAGCTGCTCTCGGCGGTCGGGACGGCCGCGATCATCCTCTACGGCGGCTACCAGGCGATCGAGGGGCAGATCGCGATCGGGATCGTGGTCGCGTTCATCGGCTACCTGGCGCAGTTCTTCGACCCGATCCAGCAGATCTCGCAGCTCTACACGACCTACCAGCAGGGGATGGCCGCGCTCGACAAGATCTTCGACCTGCTCGACACCGAGCCGGACATGGTCGACGCCCCCGGCGCGATCGACCCGGGCGAGCTGCGCGGCGAGATCGAGCTCGACGACGTCTGGTTCTCCTACGCGCGCGGCGGCGACGCCGACCTCGGCGAGCTCGAGGCTGAGCCGGGCTGGGCGCTGGCGGGGATCGACCTGCGCGTGCCGGCGGGCCAGACGGTGGCGCTGGTCGGCGAGACCGGAGCCGGCAAGTCGACGCTGGCGAAGCTGATCGCGCGCTTCTACGACCCTCAGCGCGGCCGCCTGCTGGTCGACGGCCGCGACCTGCGGGAGCTGCGCTCCTCGAGCCTTCGCAGCCAGCTCGGGATCGTGCCGCAGGAGGGCTTCCTGTTCTCGGGCTCGATCAGGGAGAACATCGCCTTCGGCCGCCCGGACGCCGACGAGGCCGAGATCCTGGCGGCGGCCGGGGCCGTCGGCGCCGTGGCGTTCATCGAGCGGCTCCCGGACGGCTTCGAGACCGAGGTCGGCGAGCGCGGCGCGCACCTGTCGGCCGGCCAGCGCCAGCTCGTCGCCTTCGCCCGGGCGCTGCTCGCCGAGCCACGGATCCTGATCCTCGACGAGGCGACCTCGAACATCGACGTGCGCACCGAGCGGGTGATCGAACACGGCCTGGAGCGCCTGCTGGCGGGGCGGACTGCGATCGTGATCGCCCACCGGCTCTCGACGATCCGCCGCGCCGGCCGGATCGTCGTCCTCGAGCACGGCCGGATCGCCGAGTCGGGCACCCACGAGGAGCTGATCGACGAGGGCGGCCGCTACGCGGAGCTCTACGGGTCCTGGGCCGAGTCGGCCGCCGCCGCTTAGCCGTTAGCTCACTCGCTCGCCGCTCAGGCTCAGGGGCTTACCCCTCCGGAGCTCGAATCCGTCCCCCCGGTGTCGTCGGGCGCGACGGGCGCGTCGGGGGTGGCGCCGCCGACGTCGCTGGGCGGCGGCGCGACCGGCGTGGTCGTCGTCTCGGCGGGCGCGATCGGGGTGGTCGGCGTCACGGTGCCGGTGTCGGTCGGGGTGGTCGCCGTCTCGGTGCCGGTGTCGGCGGTGTCGTCGCTGCTGTCGCTGTCGGCCTCGGAGTCGCCGACCTTCGAGGTGTCGCCGCAGACCTCGAACCCGAAGCGGTCGGCCGCGTCGGCCGCATCGGTGGCGGCCTCGTCGATGGTCGCGTCGATGTCGGCGACGGCGGTATCGTCGCCGCGCTCCTCGGCGGTCGCCTTGTCCTGGTACGCGGCCGCCTGCTCCTCGAGCGCGGCGAGGAAGTTGTCGAGCTTGCGCTCGCCGTCGTCGGGTGGCGGCAGCGTCTGGAGCTGCTGCAGCTCGCCGGTGACGATCTCGGCCTGGTCGGTCGCCGCCTGCGCCGCATCGCTCTCGTCGACTTCGGCCAGCGCCGTGTTCGCCTCGAGGCAGATCGCGTCGCCCTGGGCGACGTAGTCGCTCTGCGCGAGCACGGTCGCGCCCCCGAGCCCCGTGGTGCCGGCGACGGGCGTCACCGGGGCCTCCTCATCGTCGCCCCCGCAGCTGCGAATCAGCAGCACGAAGATGATGAAGAGGCCGGCGATCGCGCTCAGCGCGACCAGGCGCCTGCGCTGATAGACGTCCATGACGTGCTCAAAGTAGCAAGCGGGTTAGCTGCGCTTGCAGGATGATTACCCCTGGGGGTGGTTACGTCACGCCCGCGGAGCGCCGCTTCGCCTCTTCGCTCGCTTGAGCGGGCAGATCATGCTGTTCTTCGCGGTGAGCGCGACCGGCGACGCGCGGGTCAGCGCCCCACCCGCATCGCGCGCCCCCGCGGCAGCGCGGGCCGCCGCCGCCGTCCCGGTGCTCTGCGCCTTGAGGATGAACGTGCCCTTCAGCCAGTCGGTGCTCGGCCCCGTCGTCGCCGTGGACGCCGGCGTCGCGCCCGTGGCGACGATCCGGTCCTGGACGAGCATGGTCATCTCCGCCGACGGCGAGCGGTTCTCGCGCACGGTCCAGCCGGCAGCCCCGCCAACGACCCCGCCGAACCCCGAGTCGACGTACATCCCGAGCGCGAGGCCATTCCTCGTCGCAGGATGCGTCGCGCCCGACCCAACGGTCGCTCCCGAGCCGCCGGTACGGCCGGTCGCCGTGATGAAGCGGTCCATGACCAAAGCGCCGGGCGCCGGGTCGAGACCCGCGTACTCGAGCACGGTGGCGCCGAGCGAGTGGGCGGAGACGGTGGGGCGCACGGTGACCGTCGGCCGCGTGCCTCCGCCCGCGGTGACCGGCGCCGTCCAGACGCTCATCTCGGTGTTGTCCGCGGCCGCAAACGAGGCGAGCTTGGTGTACGTGTTGCCGGCGGAGTCGGTCACGCCCGCCGCCCTCGCCGCGCTACCGCTCCACATGCCGGTCAGGACGACGAGCCGGTTGCCGGCCGCGATCGGGGCGTTCGGCGTCAGCGTGAGCCCGCTCGTCGGGACGGCGAGTCGCGCGGCGTCCACCTTCTGCACGAACGCCGGGGCGCCGGCCGGCGGCGCCGCCGCCGGGGTCACCGCGTTCGAGGCGGTGGACGCCGGCCCGGTGCCGACGGCGTTCGTCGCGCGGACGCGGAACGTGTACGTGGTGCCGTTCTGCAGGCCCGAGATCGTCGCGCTCGTCGCCGGGGGTGAGCCCGTGACCGTCTGTGCCGTCTGCGCGGTGGACCCGATGTACGGCGTGACCTCGTAGCCGGTGATCGGGCTGCCGCCGTCGGACGGCGCGTCCCAGCTCACCGTCGCGCGCCCATCGCCCGCGGTCGCCGTCACCGCCGTGGGCGCGCCGGGGGCGTTGTCGCCGCTCTCGCCGGGCCCCACGGTCACGATCTTCGCGACCGACGGGACGCCGTCGGTGTCGACGACGAAGAGCATGTACGGCGCCGCCGGCGCGAGCGCCGCGTCGGCGGGTGCCCGCGCGGTCAGGGCGCCGGCCTCGCGCGTGAAGTCGAGGGGCACGAAGTGCTGACCCATGCTCGCCTGATGGGTGTTGGCCCCGAGCGACACGAGGTGCACGGACGCGATGTCTTCGGCGTCCGGCGTGTCGATCGTGATCGTCGCGCCGTGCTCGATCGTCGAGGGCGCCGAGGCGATCGTCGGCCGCGCGCCGCGCAGCAGGTAGGGCGGGGTGAAGATCTGCGACGAGAACTGCCCGTCCTCGGTGTTGCTCTTCGTGTGGCCGCCGCCGGACACGAGCACCCGGCCGTCCGGGCGCAGGAGCGCGGTCGAGTGATAGTTGCGGGCGGTTGCGATCGGCGCCATCTCGGTCCACGCGCCGGTACGCGGATCCCAGATCTCCGCCGGCAGGGTGCCGGTGAAGACGGTCCGCGCGCCGGTGGTCGCGCCGCCGACGGCGAGAACGGTCCCGTCGGCGAGCATCGTGAGCGTGTGGTGCGAGCGGCCGTGCCGCATGTCGGCGACCGGGGTCCAGTCCGGCGCGCCGTCGGTGAGGTCGATCGTGGACGCGTCCGGCTGGGCGGGCGAGCTGCTGGTGAAGCCGGCCGCGCCGCCCGTGTAGAGGACCTTGCCGGGCCGGTACATGACCGCCGAGCCGTTCACGATGCCGCTCGCGCCGCCGGTCTGCATCCAGGACTGCGGCGAGACGTCGAGCAGGAACGACTCGTCCTGCTCCGGGCCGATCGCGAACACCTTCCCGCCCGGCGTCAGGAACGTCATCGGGTACTCCTCGACGTGGATCTCGGACGTGTCGATGCCGTTGAGCTCCGTCCACGTGTTCGTCTCGGCGTCGTAGACCTCGGGCGTGTCCGCCCAGGTGCTCGGGTCGTCCGAGTTGCCGCTCAGCGCGAGGTAGCGCCCGTCGCCCAGCGGCGTGACGCTCGGGTACCAGCGCGCCGTGTGCATGTCCGCCACGCGTGTCCAGGTCGAGGTGTCCGGATCGAAGATCGTCGTGTTCACGATTCCGGTGTCGCCCGTCGTGGCCGCGCCGTGGCCGCCGACGGCGAGGATGCGACCGTCGGGGAGCTGGACCATGCCCGAGCAGAAGATCGAGCCGGGCGCGACGCGGGTCGTGAACGCGCCGGTCGTCGCGTCGCGGATGTAGGTCTGCGTGTTCGGTGCCTCCCAGCCGCCGAAGTGCAGCGTGTTGCCCGTCTCGAGCATCATCGAGTGCACCGAGACCGTCGGCATCGTCTCGAGCGCCGACCACTCGCCGTCCGGGTCGCCGGTGGGCTCGGCGGGCGTGACGGGGTTCGACGGCGCCGAGTCGGGGCCGAGCCCGACGCTGTTGCGCGCGCGCACCCGGAACGTGTACGCGGTGCCGTTCGTCAGCCCGTTGATGACGGTCGTCGTCGCCGGCGGCGAGCCGGTGACCGTCCGCGTGGCCTGCGGCGAGGAGCCGATGTACGGCGTGATCTCGTAGCTCGTGATGGGGCTGCCGCCGTTCGCCGGCGCCTGCCAGGAGACCGTCGCCGTCTGGTCGCCGCCCGTCGCCGCCACCCCTGTCGGCGCGCTCGGCGCCGACGGTGGCGCCGACTGGCCGGAGCCCTTGAGCACGACCGTCGCCTTCAGCCAGTCGGTGCTCGGCCCGGTGCCGGCGGTCGAGCCCGGCGTCGCGCCGGCGTCGACGGCGCGGTCCTGGGCGAACATCGTCATGTCACCGGCCGGCGAGCGGTTCTCGCGCACGGTCCAGCCCGAGGCGCCGGTCACCGCCCCGCCGAAGCCCGAGTCGACGTAGAAACCCAGCGCGAGCGCGTTGTTCGTGGTCGCCGGTGAGACCGCGCCGGAGGCGACCGTCCCGCCGGCGGAGCCGGTGCGGCCGGAGGCCGTCGCGATGCGGTCCATGACCGACGCGTCGGCGACGGTCTGCAGACCGGAGTACTCGAGCACGGTGGCGCCGATCGAGTAGGCGGTCGACGTCGGGCGCACGGTGACGGTCGGCCGCGCGCCGCCGCCCGCGGTGACCGGCGCCGTCCAGATGCTCATCTCCGTCCCGTCGGAGGCCTGGAAGCCGCGCAGCTTCACGTACGTATTTCCGGCCGAGTCGGTCACGCTCGCCGCCGTCGCGCCCGGCACCGCTCCACATCCCGGTCACGACGACGAGCCGGTTGCCGGCCGTGACCGCGGACGTCGGCGTCACCGAGAGGCCCGACGTCGGCACCTGTAGGCCCGCCGCGTCGACCTTCTGGACGAACGCGGGCGCGGGCGTCGCGCCCGGGGTCACGCCGTTGGACGGCGTGGACTCCGGCCCGAGTCCGATCGCGTTGCGCGCACGGACGCGGAACGTGTACGTCGTCCCGTTCTGGAGTCCCGTGATCGTCGCGGTCGTCGCCGGCGGCGATCCGGACACGATCCGCGTGGTCTGGGCGTTTCCGTTGACGTACGGCGTGACCTCGTAGCTCGTGATCGCGCTGCCGCCGTTCGACGGCGCCGTCCAGCTCACGGTCGCGCTCGCGTTGCCGCCGGTCGCCGACACTGCGGTCGGCGCGGTGGGCTCGGTGGGTCCGCCGCCACCGGCCGCCTTGAGCACGACGGTCGCCTTCAGCCAGGTCGTGTCCGCCGCGGTCCCGGCGCTCGAGTTCGGCGTCTCGCCCGTGCCCACGACGCGGTCCTGGACGAGCATCGTCGCGTCGCCCGCGGGGGAGCGGTTCTCGCGCACGGTCCAGCCCGAGGCGCCGGTGACGGCGCCGCCGAACCCCGAGTCGACGTAGACGCCGAGGGCGATGCCGCCCGCCGTCGTCAGGCCCGTGGGCCCCGAAGCGACCGTGGCGCCGGAGCCGCCCGTCTTCCCGCTCGTCGACGCGATGCGGTCCATGACGGAGGCGTCGGCGACGGCCTGCAGACCCGAGTACTCGAGCACGGTCGCGCCCATCGAGTGGGCCGTCGACGTCGGGCGCACGGTGACGGTCGGCCGCGTGCCGCCGCCCGCGGTGACCGGCGCCGTCCAGATGCTCATCTCCGTCCCGTCGGAGGCCTGGAAGCCGCGCAGCTTCACGTACGTATTTCCGGCCGAGTCGGTCACGCTCGCGACGGTCGAGCTCTGGTAGCTCCACGCGCTCGTCACGACGACGAGCCGGTTGCCCTGCGTGACCGGCGCGGCGGGCGTCAGCGCAAGGCCCGACGTCGGGACCTGCAGGCCCGCCGCGTCGACCTTCTGGACGAACGCGGGCGCCGCATCGGCGGCTGCCGCGCCGGGCCCGAGCAGGAGCGTCGCCAGCACGGCGATCCCGATGATCGCGCCGTGAAAGGCTCGAGGCTCCGCGTCGTCTCATGTTGTCCCTAACCCGCGGGCTTCGATACCGCCGGTTTCCCAGCGGACTCAGCCCGGTCCTCGCCGGGGAAGGTAGCAGCGGCCCGTCTCGGCGAACACCAACTTCCGACTTTGTTCGGACCCCGCGACGGGCTCTGGCACGAAGACACTGGGGATCAAGGACTCGAACCTTGACTACTGGTACCAGAAACCAGCGTGCTGCCAATTACACCAATCCCCACCGAGAATTGGAACGAGAGCGTAGCGAGCGCTTCGAGGCCTACCGGCCGACGGTCTCGAGCCCGGATTCCGCGTCCGCAAGCAGCTCCTTCTGCCCGGACACGTCCGCCCCGGTCTCGATCAGGGTGCGGGCGTGGACCAGGTCCTCGGAGCGGCCGACCGCCAGCGCTCCCTTGACCGCGCCGTCCTTCAGGTACCAGGCGCTGAACTCGCCGGCGTCCGGGTCGCCGCGCCAGACGACGTCGTCCCAGTCATAGGCGGGGCCGACGTACTCCAGCGACGCCCAGTCGGCCAGGTCGCTGAAGAAGTACGGGATCTCCCGGTAGGGCTCGTCGGAGCCGAGCATCGCGCGGGCGGCGTGGCGTCCCTGCTGCAGCGCCACGTCCCAGTGCTCAACCCGCAGCCGCTCGCCGTGGACGACGCTCTCGTAGGAGCAGACGTCGCCGGCAGCGAAGACACCGGCCGCCGAGGTCTCGAGCTTCGCGTCGCAGGTGATCCCGTCGCCCACCTCCAGCCCGGCGCGCTCGGCGAGCATCGAGTCGGGCCTCACCCCCGCCCCGACGACGACCATGTCGCCCTCGACCGTGCGCCCGCCCTTGGTCACGATCGCGCTCACGTCGCCGTCGCCCTCGAACGCCTCCAGCTCCTCGCCGCCGAGGACCTCGACGCCGTGATCGACCAGCACGTCGTGGAACCAGCGCCCGACCGGCTCGCCGAAGGTGCGCGAGAGCGCCACCGGCTCGAGCATCACCACGCTCACCTCGGTCCCCAGCGAGCGCAGCGACGCCGCCACCTCGGCGCCGATGTAGCTGCCGCCGATCAGCACCACGCGCTCCGCAGCGGCCGCCTGCTCGCGGATCGCGTCCGCGTTGCCGAACGCGCGCAGGTAATGGATCCCCTCCAGCTCGGCGCCCTCGACCCGGAGGATGTTGACGTTCGAGCCCGTCGCCAGCAACGCCTTGCCGAACCGGACCTCGTCGCCGCCCTGCAGCTTCGCCGTCCGCGCCGACGGGTCGAGCGCCATCACGTTCGTGCGCGTGCGCAGCTCGACGTCGTTCTCCGCGTACCAGTCGGCCGGGTTGACATAAGCGTCCTCGCGCGATGCCTCGCCGCGCAGGTACTCCTTCGACAGCGGCGGCCGCTCGTACGGCGGCTCCGGCTCACGTCCGGCGAGCAGGATCGTTCCCTCCGCGCCCTGCTTGCGCAGCTCCGAGGCGCAGTACGCGGCGGCGATCCCGCCGCCCACGATCAGGAAGTCAACCGCGTGCTCGGCCATCGCGGCCCGGCTACCCGCTCATTCCGCCGGCGAGCCGTCGGGCCCGAAGTAGGCGGTCAGGTCCTCCTCCACCCGCGGATCGAGCACCGCGAGGATCTCGTCGCCCGCCTGGAGGACGGTCTCGGCGTTGGGGACGAAGCCCGTGTCCTCGCGTAGGACCGAGATCAGCAGGGTGCCCTCGGGCATCGAGAGATCCCCCACCTTCGAGCCGGCCGCCTTCGAGTTCTCGGGCAGCTCCATCTCGATGATCTCGAGCCGCTGCTCGGGCAGATCGAGCAGGTGCACGAGCCCGTACTCCGGGACCTCGTGCTCGATCAGGCGCAGGATCAGGTCCGTCGCCGAGACCACCGGCCTGATCCCGAGCAGCTCGAAGTGCTCGCGGTTGCGGGGGTTGTTGACCCGGGCGATGATCCGGTCGACGAGGTACTTCTCCTTCGCCACCTGGCAGATCAGCATGTTGTCCTCGTCGTCGCCGGTGACCGCGATCACCATGTCGGCGCGCGGGATCCCGGCCCGCTCCAGCACCCAGAGCTCGGAGGCGTCCCCGTACTGGATGTTGTGCTCGAGCTCCTGCTCGACGGTCAGGTAGCGCTCGCGGTTCGACTCGATCAGGGTCACCTCGTTGCCCTTCTCGATCAGCTCTCGCGCCAGGTTCCACCCCACCTTGCCGGCGCCGACGATGATGATGTACTGGCGCTCGCCCATCAGTCGCGCGTTGGCCGGGGGTCACTCATCTAGACGTCCGCGTCCTCGTGGTCGACCGCCCCGACCGGCGCCCCGCGCGGGGTGCCGCGCTCGGCGCTCTCGCGGATCTCCTGCTCGAGCATGTCGATCGCCACCCGGGTCGGGCAGATCGTGTCGAGCCCCTGGTCGGCGTACCACTTGGCGCGGTACGGGTCGAGGATCCGCGCGATCACCTTCGGCACGTTGAACCGGCGCTTCGCCAGCTGGGCGATGATGATGTTGGTGTTGTCGCCGTCGGTGGAGGCGACGAAGACGTCGGCGCGCTCGATCCCGGCGGCGGTCAGCGCCTCGGTTTCGAGCGCCGTGCCGACGGTGAAGCGGCCGCCCATGTCCTCCCATGGCTTCTCGAGGCCGATCTCGAGCCTCGCGTGCGACTCGGGATCCTCGTCGAGGCAGGACACCTCGTGCCCGTCGGACAGCATGCTGCGGGCCAGCGACGAACCAACCCGGCCAGCCCCGACGATGAGGACGAACATGGGGCTGATCTTAGTCGGCAGGCGGGCGCCCGTGCGACGCCTACTCGGACACCGGCAATGCGCCCTCGCGACCGATCGCCTCCTCGCTCGCGGCCTCGGCCGACGCCGCCGAGGCGCGCTGGGAGCCGTCGCTTCGCGGCGCCGTCACCAGCACCCGGCAGGGGGCCCGCCGCAACACGTACTCGGTCACCGGACCGATCTCGGCCGGGCGCGACCCGCCGATCCCGCCGAGGAGCGCCCCGCCCCGGATCCGGGTGGGCGGCTCGCCTCCCATGACGATCATCTCGACCCCACGGTCGCGCGCCGCATCGACGATCCCGGAGCCGACCGAGCGCGCCCGGATCACCGACGGGTGGACCTCGACCGTCTCGTACTCCTCGCCCACCTGCTGCGCGCGGTCGAGCGCCGCGTTGGCGGCCTCGGCGCGGTCCGACGGCGGGGGCGAGTCGAGCGGCACGGTCAGCGGCAGGTCGATGACGTAGATCACCTCCAGCTTCGGCGCCTGGTCGCCCGGGCGGTCGGCCGCGTCGGCGAGCCGGCCGGCGGTGCCGACGATGTCGTCGTCGAGCTTGGTCCCGAACACCGGCACCAGGATGTCGCCGTACTCGACCTCGCCGACGTCCTTGACCAGCGCCTCGGCCGGGACCTCGACCCGCTCGGTCAGCGTCATTCCCTCGAACGCCCTTGCGGTAGACGACGTAGGCGAGCAGCCCGAAGGCCATCCAGGCGCCGCCGACCCAGCGCGCGCTGTCGTGGTAGACGATCACGCTGATCCAGGCGAGCGCCGTGAGCACCGCGGCGAGCAGGGTCGGCAGCGGCACCCGCGCCCCGAACAGGCCGATGTCGAACGGGATCCGGAACGGGCGCTCGCGATCCGGCTCGGTGATCCGCATCCGGATCACCGAGAGGTGAGCGATCGTGAACGCGATCGTCGCGCCGAACGCGAACAGCCCGCCGAGCAGCTCGACGTCGGCGGGCACGATCAGGCCGATCGCGATCACCGCGGCGCCGATGATCGCGACGTGCGGGGTCTGAAAGCGCCGGTTCAGCTTGCCGAGCCAGCTCGGGATCTGACGGTTGGTCGCGAGCACGTAGACATGGCGCGAGAGCCCGAGCATCGCCGTGTTCGCGGCCCAGATCAGCGCCGCGGGCACCACCAGCGACGACCGCGACCTGCATCAGATCCGAGACCCAGGCGGGCTCGAAGTTCTCGACCACCCCCAGCACCGGGTTCTCGAGGTAGGTCGAGCCGAGTGCGGTCTGCGGGCCGTCGGGGGTCGGGACCACGGGCACCGCCATCAGCGCGACCACGGAGACGCCGACGTAGATCACCGGCACCAGGGCGGCCGCGACCACGACCAGCTTGCGCAGGTCGATCGGGGCGCTGCGGATGTCCGGCGCGAGATTCGCGGCCGCCTCGATCCCGGCGAAGGCGACGGTCGCGATCACCCCGGCGTAGATCAGGTCGGGGAGGCTCGGATTGCCCGACGGAGCTGAACGGGTTGAGATCGGTGGTCAGCACGTCGAGGTCGAACGACGTCAGCAGGCCGACTGCGATCACCGCCACCAGCAGGGTGACGCCGGCGATCGAGATCGTCCCCAGCAGGCGCTGGTGCCGGGACCCGGTCACGCCCGCGATCGTCAGCCCCGCGGTCAGCGCGATCACGAGCGCCCCGGTGATGATCTCCGCCCCGGTGTCGCTGAACCCCGACCAGATCGGGGTCAGGTAGTGCGGCACCGAGAGCGCCGCAAGCCCGATCACGATCACGTAATCGATCAGGATCGCCCAGCCGGCGATGAAGCTGATCAGCTCGTTGTTGAACGCGTGGCGGGCGAAGGTGGCCGACCCCCCTCGCTCGGGCACCATCGCCTCGCCCTCGACGTAGGTGAGCGTGTTGAGCACGAACACGAGTCCGACCCCGAGGAAGACCAGCGGCGTCAGCCCGAGGCCGCGGTCGGCGACCAGGCCGAGCGCGAAGTAGAGCGAGAAGCCGACCGCCGAGTAGGCCACCGCGAACAGCAGCGGCACGCCGAGCCAGCGGTTGGTGATCGGCGAGCGCTCGCCCCCGGCCTTGAACGGGTCGATCAATCTCTGCCTCCACGCAGCGACAGGTAGAGCCGGCCGAGCCCGAGGCCGGTGAAGATCAGGCCGAGCCAGATCCCTCCGGCGGCGGCACCGCCGCCGTTGGCGAGGGTGACGACGATGATCGCGACCCCGAAGCAGGTGATGATCGCGGCGAACACGCGGGTCACCCCGCGGTAGACCTCGTCGGGCGCCGGCTGGGGGCTCACCGAAGCCGCCTCAACATCGGCGGGGTTCGGCTTCGTCCTGTCGGACTCCGCCTCACTGAACCGTCCCTCCGACGGGTGAGCCGTCCGCGGCCTCGCCGGGGTGGGCCGAGACGATCACCCGGCAGGGGCGCTTGCCGAGCACGGTCTGGAGGGTCTTGCCGTAGAGCGGCGCACCGCCGCGATAGCGAAGGGGCATCACGATCGCCGCCGCGTTGATCGACTTCGCCTCCTCGACGATCGCGTTCCCGGCCTGTCCCATGCGGACGTGCTCGACCGAGCCGCTGACCCGCTGGCCGCAGATCAGCTTCGCCTGCTCGAGCTTGCTGCGGGCCGCGGCCTCGCGCCCGTCGAGCGTCGCGTCCAGGGGGAGGTTGGCGGGCACGTTGATCAGCGAGAGCACGTGGATCGCACGGCGCCGGCGGGCCGCGAGCGCCTTCGCCGTCGCCACGGCCTCCTCGGAGAACGGGTCGTCCTCGTCGAAGGCGACGAGCACGCTCCGATACTCGACCTCCTGGACCCCGAGCGGGGGTCAGCGCGTCGACCTTCACCGTCTCGGTGAGCGGCAGCTCCTGGTGGCGGCGGTAGGCGACGTAGAGCAGCGTGCCGGCGACCATCCAGCCGCCGCCGGTGACCAGGATCACCGGGTCGAGCACCATCGCGACGACGAACGCCCCGGCGGTCCCGAGCCCGCCGAGCACCGCCATCACCGGCACGTCCACGCCCGCGACCCGCAGCGTGCCCGGCGAATGCCACAGCGGCTCCCCGTCGGTGCCGGCCGGCCGGCTCGCGAGTGGCCGCAGCTGGCGCAGGCGGATCAACGAGGCGTGGGCGACGGTGAACGACGCGGTGGCGCCGAAGGCGTAGATCGCGCCGAGGAAGGCCGTCTCGCCGGGCGCCATCACGATCGCGGCGATGACCGAGAAGACGATGATCGCGATGTACGGGGTCTTGAACCGCGGGTGGACCTGGCGCAGGAGCTCCGGTAGCTGCCGGTGCTGGCCCATCGAGAACGTCAGGCGCGAGAGCCCGATCAGCGCCGGCGTTGGTGGCGATCAGGAGGATCACCGCGGCGAGGATCCCGACGTAGACCGCGAGCGCATCGGTGAGCCCCGGGCTGAGGCCGATGTTCTCGACGATGCCGAGCACCGGGTCGTCGGCGAACGTGGTCCCGAGCTCGGTCGTGTAGTCGCCGTCGGCCTCGCGCGTCACCGGCATCGCCGAGAGCGCGATCGCCGGCAGCAGCGCGTAGAGGCCGACCACGGCCGCGACCACCATCCCGGTGCCGCGGGGGATCGTGCGCGAGGAGTCGCGCGCCTCCTCGGCCATGTTCGAGATCGTCTCGATCCCGGTGTACGCGACCATCCCGACCGCGATGCCGAGCGCGAAGTCGCCCCAGCTCGGCACGGTGCCGAGGTCGACCTGGCGGACCAGCAGGTCGGGGTCGAAGACGAGCGCGAGGCCGATCGCGACGAGCGCGATCTGGGTCAGCAGATCGGCGATCGCGAGCACGATGTTGAGGCGCGCCGACTCCTCGGTCCCCTTCACGTTCAGCGCCGCCAGCAGCGCGACCACGCCGATGCCGAAGAGGACGTCGGCCGGGCCCGTGCCCGAGCGGATCCCAGAAGACCGCGAGGTAGTGGGGGACGAAGAAGGCCGAGATCGCGACCGTGACGATGTAGGTGAGCATCTGCGCCCAGCGCGGCGAGGAAGGAGGTGAACTCGTTGAACGCGTGGCGGGCGAAGCTCGACGGATCCGCCGGCCTCCGGGTAGAGCACCGTCGCCTCGACGTAGGTGGCGGCGGTGAAGGCGAAGATCAGCCCGGCGATCATGAACGTCACCGGGGTCAGCCCGAGCGCGTAGAGGGCGACGATCCCGAGCGCGTAGTAGATCGACGAGCCGACGTTGCCGTACGCGGCGGCGAACAGCGCGCCGGAACCGTGGACCCGGCGCAGCGCCGCCTCGCGTGGATGTCGCTCGGCCATCAGGTGCTCGTCGCTTGAGGGGGCACTTTCAGCCTCCGAGTCTAGGCGCGGCCCGGACGTGCTCAGGCGTGATCTGCGCTGGCGTTGGGCAGCCGAGCAGCACCAGCGCCAGCTCGACCTCCGCCCGCAGGATCTCGAGCACGTGCCGGGCCCCCCGCTCCCCGCCGACCGCGAGGCCCCAGAGGGGCGCCCGCCCGGCGAGCACCGCCCGCGCCCCGAGCGCCAGGGCCGTGACCACGTCGGTTCCCCGGCGGATCCCGCCGTCGATCAGCACCTCGCAGCGACCGTCGACGGCCTCGACCACCTCCGGGAGGATCTCGAGCGTCGCCGGGACGCCGTCGAGCTGGCGCCCGCCGTGGTTGGAGACGACCACAGCCGCGGCGCCGTGATCGAGCGCCAGGCGCGCGTCGGCGCCGGTCTGGACTCCCTTGAGCACGATCGGCAGCGAGCAGTCCGAGGCGAGCGCGGCGAAGTCGTCCCAGGCGAGCGTCGGGTCGACGAGCCCGAAGACCTCCTCGACCGTGATCGGGCGATCGGAGCCAATCGCCGCGGCGACCGCCGGCGCGGTGATCTCCGGCGGGACCACGAAGCCGGTCCGCAGGTCACGCTCGCGCCGGCCGGCCCGCGGGGCATCCACGGTGAGCGCGATCGCGTCGAAGCCCGAGTCGACGGCCTCGGCGATCAACGCCCGGGTGATGCCCCTGTCGCTGAAGCAGTAGAGCTGAAACCAGCGTGGCGCCGGCGGGGCCTCGGCCGCGATCTCCGCCGGGTGCGAGGTCGCGATCGTCGACAGGGCCATGATCGTCCCGGCTGCTGCGGCCGCACGCGCCATCGCCACCTCGCCGTCGGGGTCGACGAGGCGCTGGAAGGCGACGGGGGCGACCAGCAGCGGCATCGAGATCTCGGCGCCGAGCACGGTGGTGGCGGTGCTCACGCCGCCCACGTCGACCAGCACCCGCGGATGCAGCGTCCAGCGGCCGTAGGCGGCGACGTTCTCGCGCAGGGTGCGCTCGTCGCCGGCGCCGCCCGCGAAGTAGCCGTGGACGCCCGGGTCGAGGCGCTCGGCGGCGAGCCGCTCGTAGTCGGCAACGTTGATCGGCTCGGGCGCGCTCACGCGCGCTCGACGATACTTTCAGGCGCGGTCCGTGGGCCGTTCAGGCGCGGTCGGTGAGCGCGTCGACGCCCTCCTCGCCGGCGCAGTGGGCGCAGCAGAAGATCGAGCCGTTGGCCTCCACGCCATGCCCGATGATCCGGCAGCCGCAATGGTCACAGCGAGGCGCGAGCGCCTCGATCGCGCACTCGAACGAGTCGAACGTGTGCGTCTCGCCGTCTCGCGAGACCGTGAACGCCTTGTCGTAGTCGTTCCCGCAAACCTCGCACTGCGCCATCCTCGACTCCCTTCAACGCTTGGCGGCGGCGATCGCGCGCCGCAGCTCGTCCTTGCCCATCTTCGAGCGACCGCGGACCTCAAGCTTCCGCGCTTCGTCGTTGAGCTCGGCGCGGGTCTTCGCTTCGCCCTGGCGGACCTTGTTCGCCTCTTTGCCGAGTGCGGTCCTGGTGCGCTTCGGGAGGTTCTTCAGGGTCTGCTTCTTGCGCGCTCCGGCCTGCGCCCGCTTTACGTTGCGCTTGGCCGCGGCGCGCTGCCTCTTGGTTGCCATACTGCGGTCCTACCCCCTGAGACGTGACCGAACCGGCATCTCCGAGCTGATCCACACCTGTTACCGCGTCCTCGACCTGGAGCGCTCGGCCGACTTCTACGGCAAGCTCGGCTTCGAGGAGGTGCGCCGGATGCCGATCGGCGACGAGGCGACGAACCTGTTCATGGGCCTGCCCGGCGACGGGGCGCGGCTCGAGCTCACCCTCAACCACGGCCGCACGGAGCCGTATGAGATCGGCACCGGCTACGGCCATATCGCGATCACCACCGACGACCTCGACGCCACCCTCGAGCGCCTCGCCGGGGTCGGGATCGAGCCCGAGCGCCCGCCGTACTCGGTTCGCGAGGGCGGCTCGCGGATCTGCTTCGTGCGCGACCCCGACGACTACAGGATCGAACTGATCGAGCGGGCTTGAGTTCCGGCTAGTTGGCTGAGCCCTCGAGCGGCGCACCGCCGAAGCCGATCTCGTTCCCGTCGGGGTCGCGGTAGGTCGCCTTGCGGACCCCGTTGCGGTAGGTCTCCCGCTTCGCCGGCTCGATCCCGCGAGCCGCGATGTCCTTCACCACGGCCTCGAGATCGTCCGCGAAGATCGTATGTGCGGCGTGTCCGGCTCGCTCCGAGTCCTGGTTGATGAAGACGAAGCGATGCTCGCCGAGCTCCCAGACGCACTCGGTTTCGTGGGCGACGAAGGCCGGCTCCGAACCCAGGAGGCGCTCGTACCAGGGCTTCGCCTCCTCGTAGTCGCGCACGTAGATTCCCGCGAAGAGGTCCATGACCTCATCGGAGTTTCAGCGATCAGAAGTTGACGATCGGGATGATCAGGATCGCGACGATGTTGGCGACCTTGATCATCGGGTTGATCGCCGGGCCGGCAGTGTCCTTGTAGGGGTCGCCGACGGTGTCGCCGGTGACCGAGGCCGCGTGGGCCTCCGACCCCTTGCCGCCGAACGCCCCGTCCTCGATCAGCTTCTTCGCGTTGTCCCAGGCGCCGCCGCCGGCGGTCATCGAGAGGGCGACGAACAGCCCGACGACGATCACCCCGATCAGCAGCCCGCCGAGCGCCTTGACGCTGATCATCCCGACGATCACCGGGACGATGATCGGGATCAGCGAGGGCAGGATCATCTCGCGCTGCGCGGCGGCGGTGACGATGCCGACGGTCTGCGCGTAATCGGGCTTCGAGGTGCCCTCCATGATCCCCGGGTTCTCGCGGAACTGCTTGCGGACCTGCTCGACGACCTCGCCGCCGGCGCGGCCGACCGCCTCGATCGCGAGCGCCGCGAACAGGTAGACCATCATCCCGCCGACGAGCAGGCCGATCAGCACCGCCGGATCGGAGATCAGGAACTGGAGGCCGACGCCCCCCTCCTCCTCGGCGAGCTCGATCTGGAACGCGGCGAACAGCACCAGGGCGGCGAGGGCGGCGGAGCCGATCGCGTAGCCCTTGGTCACCGCCTTGGTCGTGTTGCCGACCGCGTCGAGCGGGTCGGTGACGTTGCGGACGTCCTCCGGAAGCTCCGCCATCTCGGCGATCCCGCCGGCATTGTCGGTGATCGGGCCGAAGGCATCGAGAGCGACGATCAGGCCGCAGAGCGAGAGCTGCGCGGTGACCGCGACCGCGATCCCGTAGATCCCCGCCAGCTCGTTGGCGCCGAAGATCGCCAGCGCGATCAGCAGCGCCGGAGCGACCGCCGACTGAAAGCCCTGCGCCAGCCCCTGGATGATGTTGGTCGCGTGGCCGGTGACCGAAGCCTGGCTGATGGTCTTCACCGGCCGGAAGCGGGTCGAGGTGTAGTAGTCGGTGATCACGAAGAGGCCGCCGGTGACGAACAGGCCGATCAGCGCGCAGAACCACAGGTCGCTGACCGAAGCGCCGAACAGGGCGCTGCCCGGGTCCTCGATCCCGAGCGAGAGCGCGTCGCTCATCAGCCAGTCGGTGACCGGGTAGAAGGCGGCCGCGCAGATCAGCGCCGAGATGATCAGCCCGCGATAGAGGGCGCCCTCGACCCGGTCGGTGGCGGTGCGCACCGCGAGCGCGCCGACGATCGAGGCGAGGATCGCGACGCCGCCGAGCACCAGCGGGTAGAGCGCCACCTCGCGGGCGAAGTCCTCGGCGAAGGTGAGCACGCCGAGCAGCATCACGGCGACGGTGGTCACCGCGTAGGTCTCGAACAGGTCGGCGGCCATCCCGGCGCAGTCGCCGACGTTGTCGCCGACGTTGTCGGCGATCACCGCCGGGTTGCGAGGATCGTCCTCTGGGATCCCGGCCTCGACCTTGCCCACCAGGTCGGCGCCGACGTCGGCCGCCTTGGTGAAGATGCCGCCCCCGAGCCGGGCGAAGACCGAGATCAGGGAGCCGCCGAAGCCGAGCCCGATGAGCGCGTCGATCGCCTCCTTGTCGGTCTGGTCGGCGGCGACCAGGATGCCGAAGTAGCCGGCGACGCCCAGCAGCGCCAGGCCGACGACGAGCAGGCCTGTAACCGAGCCGCCCTTGAAGGCGACGTCGAGCGCCGGGGGCACGCCGCCGCGAGCAGCCTCGGCGACCCGGGCGTTGGCCCGCACGGAGAGGTTCATGCCGATGAAGCCGGCGGCGCCGGAGAGCACGCCGCCGATCACGAAGCCGATTCCGGTGCTGACGTCCTGGAGGATCGCGATCAGGATCGCAAGCGGGATCGCGACGATCGCGATGATCATGTACTGGCGGTTGAGGTAGGCCTTGGCCCCTTCCTGGACCGCGCCCGAGATCTCCCGCATGCGCTCGTTGCCGGCCGAGCGGCCGAGCAGCCGCTGGGTCACGAGCGCGCCGTAGAGCACCGCGGCACCGGCGCACACGAGCGCGATCAAGATGCCGTAGTCGGTCAGGAAGTCGGTCAAGTGAGGTCCTCCGTAAGGGTCTTTTCAGTCAGAAGCGGCCGGGAACGGTCCGGCCGCGAGGCGGCGGGTACTGTAGACGATTGACGGCGGATCGCGTGGACCCGAGGGGGCGCGGGATCCGGGTCACTCGTCTTCGCGAGCGAGCCGGATTCAGGGCGAACCGGGGGTCCACAGCCGTGGCGGCGGCTCGGTCTTCGGGGCCTCGGGCGAGCCGCCGGGCGAGGGGCGGCGCCGGGGCCGCCGGCGGCCTCGGCGCCCTTCGTCTCCCGCACGTAGAGCATCTGCACCTGCGCGAGCGCCTCGCGAACCTGCTCGCGCGGGGCCTCGTCGAGCAGGTCGACCACGGCGCGGACGGCGTCGATCCCGATCCGGGCCTGCTCGAGGTCGCGCTCGTCCTCCTTGCCGATCCGCCGGGCGGCGAGGTTGAGGATGCTCGCGACGCTCTCCAGCAGCAGGTCCTGGACGCGGATCTGGCGCAGCTGCTCCTCGAGCCGCCGCTGCAGCTCCTCCTGGTCGGGGGCGTCGCCCGCCTCCGGGGCACCGCCCGCGCCGTGCGCATCGGCCGCGTCACCCGCTCCGGGCGCATCGCGTGCTTCATCCACCATGGCCGGGGGTCTAGCAGCTTCGTCGGCGCGATTGACTCGACGCGGAACCTGCTGTAGAGCTTTGGTTGGTGGGAGCGAGTCGGTTGAAGTCGCTCGTGGGGAGCGTGGCGATAGCCGCGGCAGCCGCCGCGCCGCCGGCGGTCGCCGCGGTCTCACCGTTTGCGCCCGATCCTGAGAGCCCGCTGTCGAGCCGCCTCCAGCAGCTCGCCCGTGACGACCTGAGCTCGGCGCCCGCACCGGAACAGGCCGAGGCGATCGGGCTCCCGGCGCGCGGAGCCGGGAGCCTGCTGCGAGCCCGCGAGGGGATCCTGGTCGAGGTCAGGGTCGCCGGCCGCACCCGCGAGCGGGTGGCGCCGCTGGCCGACGCCGGAGCCGACGTGGTCGAGGTCAGCCCCGAGTACCGGGTGATCACGGCGGCGGTCGCCGAGGACGACCTGCGCGCGCTCGCCGCCGGGCCGGGCGTGGTCGCGATCACCGAAGTACAGACGCCGATCACGAGCGGCGCCGCCGACGACGCGACGAGCGCGATCAACACCTGTACCGGCTCGGTGGTCAGCGAGGGCGACGGGCAACTGAGGACGGCGATCGCCCGGGCGCAGTACAACGTCGACGGCGCCGGAGTCGAGGTCGGGGTGCTCTCGGACTCCTTCAACGCCCGCGGCGGCGCCGCGAGCGGGGTCGCAACCGCCGACCTGCCCGGGCCCGGGAACCCCTGCGGGCGCACGACTCCGGTCCTGGTGCTCCAGGACAGGCAGCTCTGCGAGCCACCGGCGGGCAATGTGTGCAGCGACGAGGGGCGGGCGATGGTCGAGCTCGTCCACGACCTCGCCCCGGGGGCCGACCTCGCCTTCGCGACAGCGTTCGGCGGCGAGTTCGGGATGGCCGCCAACATCGAGGCGATGGCCCAGGCGGGCGCGGACGTGATCGTCGATGACGTCACGTACTTCGCCGAACCGATGTTCCAGGATGGCCCGATCGCGGTCGCGGTCGACCACGTGACCGCCCAGGGCGTGGCCTACTACTCCTCGGCGGGCAACACGAACGCCACCAGCGAAGCCAACCGGATCGCCTCCTGGGAGACGCCCAGCTTTCGCGACGGCGGTGCGTGTCCCGCCGGCGTCCCCGGGGCGAGCTGCCTCGACTTCGACCCCGGCCCCGGCGTTGACACCGCCTTCCACATCGCCGTCAAGGCAGGCCGAACGGTGAACTTGGATCTGCAGTGGGCGGAGCCCCGGGGCGGCGTCACCACCAACCTCGACGTTTACGCACAGGAGGGTGGGGCGATCACCGATTCCTCCACCAACGTCAACTCAACCACTCAACTCCCCTTCGAGTTCGTCAGCCTCGCGAACAGCACCGGCGTAACCAAGACGTTCAACGTCTCGATCAACCGGGCCTCGGCCGCCGGTACGCCCCGGGTCAAGTTCGTGCTCTTCGGCGGGCCCACGCGGATCGAATCCACCGAGTACCAGACGGGTGTCGGCGGCGACGTCGTCGGGCCCACGATCTTCGGCCACAACGGAGCCGCCAACGCGACGAGCACGGCCGCCGTCCCGTACACCGACGGCGCCGCGGTCGAGCCGTTCTCCTCGCGGGGACCGGTGACCCTCTACTTCGACTCGGTCGAGGCCGGCTTCCCGGCGCCCCCGCTGCCGGCGCCCCAGGTGCTCGCGAAGCCCGACATCTCGGCCACCGACGGCGGGCAGACGACCTTCTTCGGCAACTCCTTTCCGGGCGGCATCTTCCGCTTCTTCGGCACCTCCGCGGCGGCGCCCCACGCCGCCGCCGTCGCGGCGCTGCAGCTCGACGCGAACCCGGCCCAGAGCGTGGCCCAGGTCAGGACCGCGCAGACGTCGACGGCGCAACCGGTCGGCGGCTTCGACCCGACGGCGGCCGGCGCCGGTCTCGTCGACGCGCTCGGCGCCGTGGCCGCGAACCCTCCCGGCCCTCCCGGCGTCGCGGTCCCACAGCTTGTCACCCGCGATCGCACGCCGGAGATCTCGTTCATCGTCAGCGGCGATGCCAAGACCGTTGCCTGCGCCCTTGACGGCGGCGCGCCGCGGCCCTGCGACTCGCCCTTCATCCCGACCTCCGACCTCGCCGACGGCCAGCACACCCTGACCGTCAGCGCGACCGACTACTTCGGCCAGGCCGGGAGCGGCTCAGGCACGATCGAGGTCGACACGACGAAGCCGAAGGTCAAGCTGAAGCGCAAGCCCGGCAAGCGGACGCGCAAGCGGAAGGCCAGGTTCAAGCTCTCGAGCGAGCCCGGGGCGAGCCTGACCTGCGCGCTCGACCGCAAGCAGCCGAAGGGCTGCGGCGGAAAGGTCAAGTACAGGGTCGGAGTGGGCAAGCACAGGTTCGTCGCCACGGCGACCGACGCGGCCGGGAACGTCGGGCGGACGACCTACAAGTGGCGGGTGCGGCGCTGAGCGACGCTCAGCGCGCGACGCGCTCGGGAACGTACGTGCGGCGCGTCTCGTCGAGCGACTCGCGGTAGACGTCGACGAGGGTCGCGCCCTCGGCGACCCGCCGCCGCGCGCGCTGGGCGCCGTTCTCGCCGGGCAGCTCGAGCTCGAGCTCGAGCGCCGCCCGCGCCGGCTCGACCCACTCGAGCAGGCGCTCGAGCGCCTCCCTGGTCTCGATCGCCACACGCCGCTCGAAGTCGAGCTGGCTGCCCTCGAGGCCGTGGCGGATCGCCTGCCAGAGGTTCTCCTCGATCTCGCGCTGGCGCAGCGGCGCCGCCAGGGCCCGCCGGTCGTAGTCCAGCGCCGACTGGGCGATGCAGGCGGTGATCAGCGCGGCGAGGC
Source organism: uncultured Solirubrobacterales bacterium (assembly GCA_963733075.1). GTDB lineage: Bacteria > Actinomycetota > Thermoleophilia > Solirubrobacterales > 70-9 > WHSW01. The sequence continues at coordinate 54,958 of CAVTCA010000022.1, forward strand.
GGAAGCTCTCGTCGCCGCGCGTCTGGGCATCGCAGATCCGCAGCTCGACGGTCCCGAAAGCGTGGTGCGGGCGAACGCTCCACCAGAGCTGCGTCGACTCGACCACGCGGCCGGTGGCCGCCAGCAGGTCGATGAACTCGGCGTAGGTCGCCCAGTCGCCGAACGGCTCCGGCACCCCGCAGCGCGGGAACGTGCGGGTGAAGATCTCGGTCCGGACCGAGTGCAGCCCGGTGTCCTGACCGTCCAGGAACGGCGAGTTCGCCGAGAGCGCCAGCAGCGGCGGCAGCAAGCCGCGCAGGTGGTCGCAGACGGCGATCGCCCGGTCCGCCCCGCGGATGCCGACGTGCACGTGCAGGCTCCAGGTGTTGTTGCGCTGCGCGACCCAGCGCAGCTCCTCGCGCAGCCGGGCGTAGTGCTCGGTGTCGATGATCCGCTGGTCGAGGTAGCTCGCCCACGGGTGGGTGCCCGTGGCGGCGAGGCCGATCCCGAGCCGCTCGGCGCGGTCGAACAGCCGCCGGCGGCGCTCGGCCTGCAGCGCGATCGCCTCGGCGAAGCTCTCGGCCCGCCCCGAGCGGATCTCGATCTCGGTGTCGATCAGCTCGCCGGCGACCGATTCGGCGAGCAGCTCGTCCTCCATGCACGCCGCCTCGAGCTCCTCGAACCTGTGCACGAGCTCGAGGCTGTCGGGATCGACGAGGGCGAACTCCTCCTCGAGCCCGATCGTGAAGTCCTGCGAGCTCTCGAACGCCGCGCGCGCGTGCTCGAGGTCGAGACTGCGTGAGCGCTCGGTCCCGCTCGCCGTCATCACTTGTCTAGGCCAGATAGAAGTAGAGGGCGTAGAGGAGGTCGACGGCGGGGCTGGACGTGTGGACGGTGACCTCCGGCGGCACCTGGAGGAGCTGCTCGGAGTAGTTGAAGATGATCTTCACGCCCGCTTCGACGAGCATGTCGGCGACCTCCTGGGCGGCGTTCGCTGGCACGGCCAGGACTCCGACCACCACCTCCTCCTCGCTGACCACCTGCCCCAGGTCCGCGAGCGCGCGCACCGGGACGCCGCCGTGCTCGGCCCCGACGAGCTCCTGGTCGGCGTCGAAGATCGCGACGATCCGGAACCCGTGGTCGGCGAAGATGTCGGAGCTGGCGATCGCCTGGCCGAGGTTGCCGGCGCCGAAGAGGGCGATGTTGTGCTGGCCCGAGGTGTGCAGGATCTTGCGGATCTCGCCGACGAGCGAGTCGACGCGGTAGCCGACGCCGCGCTTGCCGAACTTGCCGAACCCGGAGAGGTCGCGCCGGATCTGGGTCGAGTTGATGTGGGTGTACTCGGCCAGCTCCTGCGAGGAGATCGTCTCGCGGCCCATCTTCCGCGCCTGGATCAGCACCTGGAGATAGCGCGAGAGCCGCGCCGCGACACCGAGCGAGAGGCGCTCGCCGTCGCCCAGCGGCTGCTCCTGCGAGTCCGTCGCGGCACCGTTGGCGACGTGGGTGTCGCGGAGCTTCGGATCGGTCACGGCGAGACAGTATGAAGCGCCGCGCGAGAACGCGTCGCGGTCGAACTCGAGCTCGCTGACCGCCACGCCCCCGATCTCGACCACGGGGATCCGCTCCAGCATCGCGGCGAACAGACGATCGTCGGCCTCGATGTCGACCTCGCGCAGCGCGACCCCGTCGAAGGCGAGGATCTGCACCCGTGCCTGGTCGCACAGGTGGCACCCCGGGCGGCCGTAGAGGATCACCTCGGTGCTCCGCCTCACAGCAGGCGCCTCAACGGCGGCGCGGCTCGGCTTCGCCGTCGCGCCTCACAGCAGGCGCCTCAACGGCGGCGCGGCTCGGCTTCGCTTCGCTCCGCCTCACAGCGAGTCCCAGCCCAGGTAGCCGGGGTAGGCCACGGGCTGGAGGAAGCGGGCGGCCATGGCGATCATCGCGGCGTTGTCGGTGCAGAGCTCGGGGGCGACCAGCTTCAGCGCCAGGCCCTCGGCCTCGCAGAGCTCGCCGACCCGCTCGCGCAGGAGGGAGTTCGCCGCGACGCCACCCCCGAGGGCCACCGATCGCCACGCGTCGGCGGCGCTGCGGCGCCGGCGGCTGCCGCCCCGCGCGGCGCGCCGCAGCTTCGCCACGAGCTGGTCGACGACCGCCGCCTGAAAGCTCGCTGCGAGGTCGGCGCGGCGGTCGTGCGCGGCCTCCGGCCCGAGCTCGCGGACGACGTAGAGCAGGGCGGTCTTCAGTCCGCTGAAGCTGAAGTCGAGGCTCGGGTCGTCGGACATTGCAACCGGGAAACGGAATGCGCGGGGGTCGCCGCTCGCCGCCTCGCGCTCGATCGCCGGGCCGCCCGGGTACCCGAGGTCGAGCAGGCGGGCGGCCTTGTCGAGCGCTTCGCCCGCCGCGTCGTCGAGCGTCTGACCGAGCACCCGATACGAGTCGTGAGCCGTGACCCCGGCGAGCAGCGTGTGCCCGCCGCTCGCCACCAGGCAGAGGAACGGCGGCTCGATCGGATCCGGTTCGAGGAAGTTGGCGGCGACGTGCCCGTGCAGGTGATCGACACCGCAGAGCGGCTTGCCGGCCGCCGACGCAAGCGCCTTCGCCGTGCTGATCCCCACCAGGAGGGCGCCGATCAGCCCGGGCCCCCGGGTGACGGCAAGCGAGTCCAGCTCATCCAGCTCGACCTCCGCGTCGGCCATGGCCGCCCCGACCACGGCGTTGACCAGCTCGAGGTGGTGGCGGGAGGCGACCTCCGGGACGATGCCCCCGAAGCGCTCGTGCGCCGCCGCCTGCGAGGAGATCACGTTCGAGCGGATCGTCGCGTCGTCGACGACCGCAGCGCAGGTGTCGTCGCAGGAGGTCTCGAGCGCGAGGATGACGCTCAAGCCGGTGCCGTGGCCGGCGCCTGCTCGAGCCACATGATCAGAGCGTCCTCACCGTTGTCGTGGTAGTAGCGGCGGCGGTGGCCGGCGGGGCGGAAGCCGAAGCGCTCGTACATCTCGATTGCGGAGCGGTTCGAGGTCCGGACCTCGAGGGTGAACCGGGCGGCGGGCCCCGCGGCGTCGAACAGCCGCTCCATCAGCTCGGTGGCGATCCCCTCGCGCCGGCGCTCGGGGACGACGGCGATGTTCATCAGGTGCCACACGTCGGCGTAGCGCGAGCAGATCAGGTAGCCGGCGAGGCCGCCGCCGCGCTCGTCGGCGACCCCGAGGCAGATCCCCGACGGCTTCGACAGCTCGAGCACGAACATCGCCAGCGACCACGGGGTCTGGAACGAGCGTCGCTCGATCGACAGCACGGCCGGCAGGTCGCCGTAGACGAGGCGGCGAACCGGCACGCCGGCGACGGAGTCAGCCGGGCCCTGGATTGCGATCTCGTTGCTCACGCCACACCTCTGCGTCTGGTCTTCTCAGGTAAGCCGGTTTGACGTCCGTCGGCAACCCCGGCTCGACACCGGCGGCCAGCGCGCAGATGTGCCGGGCCGCGATCCGGTGGGCCGGGTCCGCGTCGGGGAGCACCTCCACGCCCGCGGACTCGAGTTGCTGACGAAAGCGTAGCGAGCCGTCCCCCGCCGCCAACGGGACGGGCCGGTGGCCCCTGAGCCGGTCGGCGAGCGCCTCGGGGCCGATCACGAACGGCTCCAGGAGCGCGTCGCCCGAGCGATCGAAGAGCGCGGCGAAGAGCTCCCCGCGCCGGGCGTCGATCAACGCGAGGGCGGAGCGATCGTCGTCTCGCTCGGCGATCCCCCGTGCCAGTGCCGCGAGCGACCCGATCCCCGCGACCGGGAGCCCCCGGGCCTGGCCGAGCGCCCGGGCGGTCGCGATCCCCACTCGCAGCCCGGTGAACGAGCCCGGGCCGATCCCGACCGCGAGGCTCTGGATCCGCTCCCAGCCCCCCGCCGCGGCGACGGCGGATTCGATCTCGGCCAGCAGGACCGTACTGTGGCTGGGGCGGCCGCCGGGCTCGGGGCCCACCCGGCTCTCGCTCACGGCTTCGCCGTCGATCGCGACCGCGACCGCGGCGTCGGAGGTCGCGGTGTCGAAGCCGAGGATCCCCTTGCCGCACCGCTCTCGAGGCGCCATGTCCCCCATCGCCGTCAGACTAGACGGCGGATGCGGACCAACCACGAGCAGAGGTGAGCAGATGAGCGGACCCCTGACAGGCCGAGCGAAGGCCGCCCTCGGCATCCTCGCGATCGCGGCCACCGGTGCGGCTTGGTCGGGGTGCGGCGAAGACGACCTCGACCAGGCGACCGACGAGATCAAGGAAACCGGAGAGCAGATCGAGGAGGACGCCCGGGAGGCCGGCGAGGACATCGCCGACGAGGCACAGCAGGCGGGCGAGGACATCGCCGACGAGGCCGAGCAGCTCGAGGACGAGGTGAGCGGCGACGACGACGGGACGACCACCAGCGAGGAGACGACCACCGGCGGCAGTCCCGACTATTAGGCCCGCCCGGGCTCGGATGGCACCGCATCCGGCGGGCCGACCTCGATCTCGCGCCGGTCGGCGCCCGCGTGGCGCAGGGTGACCCTGAGGGCGAGCCGCACCCCGGCCGCGAGCTCGAGCTCGCCCGCCCGCTCGGGCCACTCGACGAAGGCGATCGCGTCCGGCGACAGGTAGTCGTCGAGCAGGCCGGGCTCCTCCCCGGTCAGCCCGTCGAGGCGATAGAGGTCCAGGTGCGAGACCGGGTGACGACCGCGATGGCGGCGCCCGATCGTGAAGGTCGGCGACGCGATCGGGCCGGTGACCCCGAGGGCCCGGCACGCTCCCCGCACCAGGGTCGTCTTGCCGGCGCCGAGCTCGCCGCCGACGAGGACCACGTCGCCGGGGCGCAGATCGGCGGCGAGCCGCGCTCCGAGCGCCTCGGTCGCCTCCGGCCCGTCGGAGATCTCGACGCTCAAGCGAACAGGTCGAGCTGGCTGTCCGGGTCCCGCCGCGCCTGCTCGCCGCCGGGCTCGTCCTCGGCCGCGTCCCCGTGCTCGAGCTCGGGCAACGGCTCGGCGATCAGCGCCGGCAGCTTGGCGAAGTCCTCGCGCAGGGCCTCGACCAGCGACGGTGTCCGCAGCGCCGCCGCCGGATGCAGGAGCGGGAACACGAACACGGTGCGGCCGGCGATCGCGTGCACCTGGGGCGTCCCGCGGACGCGGGTGATCCCGGTCTGGTTGCCGGTGATCTTCTTGGTCGCGAAGTTGCCGAGGGTCGCGATCACGCGCGGCTCGATCAGCTGAATCTGACGCTCCAGGTACGGCCAGCAGGCCTCGATCTCGTCCGGCTGGGGATCGCGGTTGCCCGGCGGCCTCGACTTGAGCACGTTGGCGACGAAGGCGTCCTCGCGCTTCATCCCGATCTCCTCCAGCAGCTGGTTCAGCAACTGGCCGGCGCGGCCGACGAACGGGAGCCCCTGCCGGTCCTCCTCGGCGCCCGGGGCCTCGCCGATGAACATCAGCTCGGCGTCGGCGTTGCCGGCGCCGAACACCACTTTGGTGCGCTCCGCGTGCAGCGGACAGCGCTCGCACTCCGAGACCTCACGGTAGAGCGCGATCAGCGCCTCGCGCCGCTCCTCCGGCGGGGCGGTCATGCGTCCCTCGCCCGCTTTCTCCTCTGCCTTGAAGTCGGCCTTCGTGCGCTCGCGAAGCCTCGCGTTGCGCAGCTCCTGGGCGCGCGCGGAGCCGGGTGATCTGACGAGGCCGAACGGAGCCGCCTGAGCGGAGAGGACGCGCTTGGCCCGCGGGCGCCGCGCAGGCGCGGCACTCGAGCTCCTCCGTGCCGACGTCGACCAGCGTCTCGAAGCGCTCACCGCAGGCGTCGCAGCGGAACTCGTAGATCGGCACCCCCGGATCGTATCCCCGCGTGCACTAGAATTCGGCTTCGCCGCGACCCGTCAGGGCGTGGACGAAACGCCGGCCCGAGGCCGGCAAGAGACTCCGAAAGACTCGACAGCCGTCTGGTATCTCCGATGCGGGAACTGGAACGGGATTTCCCGACCCCGAGCGCAGCCGCGCGTGACGCCGTCCTTCCGGCGCTCGTCGTCGTCGGCGCGGGCCGGGTCGGCTCCTCGATCGCGGCCGCGTCGCAGCGCGCCGGGCTGGAGGTGGCCCTCGCCGGCCGGGCGGAGGCGGCCGCCGCCTGTGCCGAGGCCGAGGCGGTGCTGCTCTGCGTGCCCGACGAGGCGATCGGGACCGCGGCAGGGACGATCGCGGCCTCCGCGACGCGGCTGCGCTACGCCGGCCACACCAGCGGCGTCTCGGAGCTGGCGGCGCTGGCGCCGCTCGCCGCCACCGGGGCCGCGACCTTCTCGCTCCACCCGTTGCAGACGGTGCCGGACCGGACCACCGACTTCACCGCCTGCCCAGCGGCGATCTCCGGCTCCGACCCCGCTGCGTTGGCGCTCGCGCGCTCGCTCGCGGAGCGGCTCGGGATGCGCCCGTTCGCGATCCCCGAGGAGCGCCGAGCCGCCTACCACGCCGCCGCCAGCATCGCCTCGAACTTCCTCGTCGCGCTGCAGGAGTCGGCGGTCGAGCTGCTCGGCGAGGCGAGCGGCGAGGACGCGCGCGAGCTGCTCGCTCCGCTGGTGCTGCGCACGGCGGCGAACTGGTCCGAGCTCGGCGCGGGAGCGCTCACCGGGCCGATCGCACGCGGCGACGAGGCCACCGTGGCCCGCCACCTCGAGGCCCTGCGCGAGGCGGCGCCCGAGCTGATCCCCGTCTACGAGGCGCTCGCCGAGCGCACCCGCGAGCTCGGGAGACGGGAGGCAGGATGATGCTGGTCGCCACCACGTCCGAGCTGCGTCAGGCGCTCGAGCCCGCCAGGCGGGCCGGTCGCTCGATCGGCCTGGTGCCGACGATGGGCGCCCTCCATGGCGGACACCTGGCGCTGCTGGACGCCGCCCGCAATCGCTGCGAGCTGGTGGTCATGAGCCTGTTCGTGAACCCGGCCCAGTTTCGGCCCGGTGAGGACCTCGACGCCTACCCGCGCGACCTGGAGCGCGACCTGGAGCTCGCCGGATCGGCGGGCGTCGAGATCGTCTTCGCGCCCGCGGTCGAGGAGGTCTACCCGCCGGGCTTCGCGACCACGGTCGAGGTCGGAGGCGACCTGACCACGGTGCTCGACGGCGACCCGGCGCGGCGGGGGCCCGAGCACTTCCACGGGGTGACGACGATCGTCGCCAAGCTCTTCAACGCGGTTGGTCCCGACGTCGCCTTCTTCGGTCAGAAGGACGCCCAGCAGGCGGCCGTGATCCGCCGCATGGCCGGCGACCTGGAGTTCCCGGTCGAGATCGTCGTCGTGCCGACCGTCCGCGAGCCCAGCGGACTCGCGATGAGCTCGCGAAACGCCTACCTGAGCGAGGCAGAGCGCGAGCGGGCCGCCGCACTCAGCCGCGCCCTGCGCGGGGCCGAGGCGGCGGTGGCCGGTGGCGAACGGTCGGTCGACACGGTGCTCGCGGCGGCGCGAGAGGAGCTGGAGGCTGCCGGAATCGAGCCGGAGTACCTGGAGGCCCGCGCCGCCGCGGACCTGGCACCGGTGGAGAGCTTCAACGGGCGGCCGGTCGTAGTCGCCGTGTCCGCGCGGGTGGGCCCCGCGCGTTTGATCGACAACGTGGTGATCGGGGAGACCGGGGGCGCCGCGGCGCCGCCGGCAGACTGAGAGGAACGGGATGCAGATGACTTCGAGCGATGGAACGGAGCGTCAGCCGATGACGCTGCCGAGGCTCGCCGAGATGAAGCTCAACGCCGAGCCGATCGTGATGGTGACCGCCTACGACTTCCCCTCGGCTGAGATCGCCGAGGCGGCGGGGGTCGACCTGGTGCTGTGCGGGGACACCGCGGCGATGACGATGCTCGGGCACTCCTCGACCACGCCGGTGAGCCTCGACGAGATGCTCGTGCTGGCGAAGGCGGTGCGGCGTGGCCTGCGGACGCCGCTCCTGGTCGGCGACCTGCCGTTCGGTTCCTACGAGCGCTCCAACGAGCAGGCGATCGAGAGCGCGATGCGCTACGTCAAGGAGGCCGGCTGCGACGTGGTCAAGCTCGAGCGCGGCGGGGTCTCGGTCGAGCGCGTGCGCGCGATCGTCCGCGCCGGGATCCCGGTGATGGGCCACGTCGGGCTGACGCCGCAGACCGCGACCGCGCTCGGCGGGTTCAAGGCCCAGGGCAGGACCGCCGACCAGGCCGTGAAGATCGCCGAGGGGGCGCTGGCGCTGCAGGCGGCCGGCTGCTTCTCGATCGTCTTCGAGGCGGTGCCGGCGGCGATCAGCGAGGTCCTGGTGCCCAAGCTCGCCGTGCCGGTGATCGGGATCGGCGCCGGGGCCGCGACCGACGGCCAGGTGCTCGTCTGGCACGACCTGCTCGGGATCCACGGCGGCCATCAGCCGAAGTTCGTGAAGCGCTACGCGTCGCTGCGGGAGCAGATGGTCGATGGCGTCGGGGAGTACGCCCGGGAGGTCCGCGAGCGCGCGTTCCCGGGCCCGGAGCACGCCTACGCGATCGACGCAGCCGAGCTGGAGGCCTTCCGACGGTATCTCGCTCAGGAGAGCCTGGCCGCCGCGAGCACCTTCGGCGGCGACTGGTCGGCCACCGAGATCTGAGTCCGTCGGCACAGGGCCGCACTACCGTCCACGGGGATGAGCGTCCAGACCACCGAGATCCGGATCTCGACGAGCGGCGACAGCGACGTCGTCGACATCAGTCGCGAGCTGTCCGCGGCGGTCGCCGCCAGCGGCGTCGGCGAGGGTCAGGCGAGCGCCTTCATCCGCGGCTCGACCGCCGCGATCACGACGATGGAGTTCGAGCCGGGCGGCGTCCACGACCTGCGGGCGGCGCTCGAGCGCCTGATCCCGACCCACGGCGACTACGAGCACAATCGGCTCAACCACGACTCCAACTCGCACGCCCATCAGCGCGCCACGATCGTCGGCGCCTCCGAGGTCATCCCGGTCACCGGCGGCCGGCCGGCGCTGGGTACCTGGCAGCAGTTGGTGCTGATCGACTTCGACGACCGCCCGCGTGACCGCACGGTCGTGTTCCAGGTGATCGGCTAGGCGGTCGGCGACGCCGAGCGCCCCGCGGCTCACGGCCCGGCCGGAACGTCGGCGAGCAGCGAGTCGATGAGCCAGGCGTCCTCCAGGTCGCCGGCCGCCACCAGGTCCACCTCGACGTCGACCCCGTCATACGGACCGCCGGCCGGCACCGCGACGGCGCTCGCCCCCGCGCCGGATTGCTCCACCTCCGCCACCGTCACCGAGTCCGCCAAGGCGCCCGGTCGCTGCGCGGCGATGCAGCCCGCGCGATCGCCGTAAGCGGTGGTCACGTAATCGGGCGTGACGAGCTCGTCGCAGATCACACCCGGCGTCTCGGAGCCGGTGAGCACCGCGGTGACCACGTCCTCGACCGAGCGCGGCCGGTCCGCGCCGGGGTCGTCGGCGGCACTGGGATCGCCCGCGCTGTCATCCGCCGGAGCCGGGGCCGTTGATCCGCCTGCCGTCGTCGTCGACGCCGAGGGCGCCGAAACCGAGATCGTGGTCGGCTCATCGGAGCCGGAGTCCGAGTCGCCGCAGCCGCCGAGCACGCCGGCGGCGGCGAGCGCTATGAGGCAGGCGCGGCGCACCGTGGCGAGGCTACTCGCCGCGGGGCCTGAACTCGATCTTGCGGATCACCTTGGCCGGGGCGCCGGCGGCGATCGAGCCCGGCGGAACGCTGGCGGTGACGACCGAGTTCGCCCCGATCACCGCCCGGTCGCCGATCTCGATCCCGCCGGTGACCACGCAGTTGACCCCGAACCACACGTTGTCGCCGATCTTCACCGGGCCGCGCGGGACGAACCCCTGCCAGGTGATCGGCACGTCGGGATCGTCGTAGCGGTGGTCCCCGTCGCCGACGAAGCAGCCGTTGGCGAACATCACGTGATCGCCGATCTCGATCCGCTCCACGGCCGCCAGCATCGTCCCCCGGTTGAGAAAGCATCCCTCGCCGATCTCGATCTCGGCCCCGGGGCCGAGGGTGAGCCAGCACCCGGGCTCGAGCAGCGTCGACTCGCCGATCCGCAGGCGCCCGGAGTCGAGCGCCTCCAGCACCTCGCCCTCCACCGGGTAGCGGATGAAGGCGCCGGCGCGAGCCATGTGGCGGTTGATGCGCCAGCGCCGCCGCAGGCGCCGGTTGCGCTCATACCAGCGTCGCTTGACCCACCAGGTGCGCCACGCGGAGAGGTCGCTCATCCGCGCACCTTGGCAGACGCCCGCGTCGGCAGGACGCGCTCCGCCGGGGTCGAACACCGTCCCATGGCATCGGAGCCGGTTGATCGATCAACCGCGATCAGCCGTGAGCTGATCGCGCTGACCAGGGCGGTCCAGCTCGCCGAACAGGAGCGCAACGCGCGCCTGGAGGCGAAGCTGGCCGACCTCGACCGCCAGATGGACGAGGCCGACCGGATCCAGAAGCTGATCACGGGCGGGGCGGCCCGCCGGGAGGCGCGCCTGCGCGCGCTCGAGGACATGATCGAGGTGATCGCGGCCGAGCGCTCCCGCGAGGCGACGCCGAAACCGCTCGACCTGCCGCGCCGCAACCGCTTCGACGCCTCGGTCGTCGACATGCACTCGCCTGACCCGGAGCCGACCTCCGGAGACTGATCGGCCGGAGCGTCCTACGCCGCGACCGGCTCGCGCTTGCGCCGGGTCCGCCGCGGCGCGGGCGCGGGCTCGGACGCCTCGACCAGCTCGCGCAGGAACCTGCCGGTGTAGGAGGTCGGCGAGCCCGCGACCTGCTCCGGCGTCCCGGTGACGATGATCTCGCCGCCGGCCTCGCCGCCCTCGGGGCCGAGGTCGATCAGGTGGTCGGCCGACTTGATCACGTCGAGGTTGTGCTCGATCACGACGACGGTGTTGCCCTGCTCGACCAGTCGGCCGAGGACCTCCAGCAGGCGCTCGACGTCGGCGAAGTGGAGGCCCGTCGTCGGCTCGTCGAGGATGTAGAGGGTGTCCCCGGTCGCCACCTTGGAGAGCTCGGTGGCGAGCTTCACCCGCTGGGCCTCGCCGCCGGAGAGCTGGGTCGCGGGCTGGCCGAGGCGGATGTAGTCGAGGCCCACATCGTGAAGCGTTCGCAGCCGCCGCGCGATCTTCGGCACCGGGTCGAAGAACTCGACCGCCTCGCCGACCGACATCTCGAGCACGTCGGCGATCGACTTGCCCTTGTAGCGGACCTCGAGCGTCTCGCGGTTGTAGCGCCGCCCGTGGCACTGCTCGCAGGGCACGTAGACGTCGGGGAGGAAGTGCATCTCGATCTTGATCTGGCCGTCGCCGCGGCAGACCTCGCAGCGCCCGCCCTTGACGTTGAAGGAGAAGCGGCCCGGCTTGTATCCCCGGGCGCGTGACTCGCGCGTCCCGGCGAAGAGCTGGCGGATGTGGTCGAAGAGGCCGGTGTAGGTGGCCGGGTTGGAGCGCGGCGTGCGCCCGATCGGCGACTGGTCGATGTTGATGATCTTGTCGATCCGCTCGATCCCGTCGATGCGATCGTGGGCGCCCGGCCGCATCCGCGCCCGGTGCAGGCGGTTGGCGACCGCGCGGTAGAGGATCTCGTTGACGAGCGTCGACTTGCCCGAGCCCGACACCCCGGTGACCGCGGTGAAGGTGCCGAGCGGGAAGCTCGACGTCGACGTTCTTGAGGTTGTGCTGGCGGGCCCCGTGGACGACGAGCTCGGCCTTCGGCCGGCGACGCTCCTCCGGCACCGGGATTCGCCGCTCGCCGGAGAGGAACTGGCCGGTGAGCGAGCCCGGCTGACCCTCGATCTCGCGCGGGGTGCCCTCGGCGACCAGCTCTCCCCCGTGCTCGCCGGCGCCGGGGCCGAGGTCGACGACGTGGTCGGCGGCGCGGATCGTGCCCTCGTCGTGCTCGACCACGATCACCGTGTTGCCGAGGTCCCGCAGCCGCTCGAGCGTGCCGATCAGCTTCTCGTTGTCGCGCTGGTGGAGGCCGATCGAGGGCTCGTCGAGGATGTAGAGGACGCCGACCAGGCTGGAGCCGATCTGGGTCGCGAGCCTGATCCGCTGCGCCTCGCCGCCCGAGAGCGTCGTCGCCGAGCGCTCCAGCGACAGGTAGCCGATCCCGACCGAGTCGAGGAACCGCAGCCGCTCGCCGATCTCCCGCACGACCAGGCGGGCGATCGCGCGCTCGGTCTCGGTCAGCTCGAGCGCCTCGATCCACTCCAGCGCCCGCCGCGCCGAGAGCCGCGTGTACTCGTAGACGTTGAGGCCGCCGACCGTGACCGCGAGGCTCTCCGGTCGCAGGCGCGCTCCGTGACAGGCGGGGCACGGCCGCAGCGCCATCAATGCCTCGACCCGGTCGCGGGTGTTCTCGGAATCCGTGTTCTCGTAGCGGCGCTGGAGGCTGTGGAGCATGCCGTCGAAGCGGACCGTGTACCTGCGCAGCCGCCCGAACCGATTGCGATAGGAGATCGTGTGGCGCTGATCGCCCGTGCCCTCGAGCAGGAGCTCCTTGTCGCGCTTGCGGCAGGTCGCGCCACGGGACGGCGGTGTCGATCCCGTTCGCCTCCGCGACCGCCTCGAGCAGCCTGCGGTGGTAGACCGACGCCGCCTTGGTCCAGGGCTCGAGCGCGCCCTCGGCGATCGACAGGGTCGGGTCGGGGACGATCAGCTCGGGGTCGATCACCCGCTGGAAGCCGAGCCCGTGGCAGCGCTGACAGCAGCCGTGCGGGGAGTTGAAGGAGAAGATCCGCGGCTCGAGCTCCGGCATCGAGGTGCCGCAGCGCAGGCATGCGAACTTCTCGGAGAAGACCAGTACCTCGCCGCGCTTGCCGGCGCTCGGCCCGCTGAGCACGGCGGCCCCGGGGCCCTCGGCCGCTCCCTCGTCACCCGAGGCGCGATCCAGGACCTCGATCTCGATGATCCCCTCGGCGAGCTGCGAGGCCGCCTCGAGCGACTCGCCGAGCCGCTTGCGCAGACCCTCCTTCATCACCAGCCGGTCGACCACGATCGAGATGTCGTGCTTGAACTTCTTGTCGAGCGCGATCTCCTCGTCGAGCCGCCGCAGCTCGCCGTCGACGACGGCGCGGGCGTAGCCCTGCGCCCGCATCTCCTCGAGCAGCTTCCCGTACTCGCCCTTGCGACCGCGGACGACCGGCGCCAGGACCATGAACCGGGTCGCCTCCTCGAGCGTCATCACGTGGTCGGTGATCTGCTCGATCGACTGGCCGGCGATCGGCTCGCCGCAGTTGTGGCAGTGCGGCTTGCCGATCCGCGCCCAGAGCAGCCGCAGGTAGTCGTAGATCTCGGTCACCGTGCCGACGGTCGAGCGCGGGTTGCGCGAGGTGGTCTTCTGGTCGATCGAGATCGCCGGCGAGAGGCCCTCGATCGAGTCGACGTCGGGCTTCTCCATCTGGCCCAGGAACTGGCGCGCGTAGGCCGACAGCGACTCGACGTAGCGGCGCTGGCCCTCGGCGTAGATCGTGTCGAAGGCGAGGCTCGACTTGCCCGAGCCCGAGAGCCCGGTGACGACCACGAGCGCGTCGCGGGGCAGGGTCACGTCGATGCCCTTGAGGTTGTGGGCGCGGGCACCCGAGATCACGATTTCGCCGGAACGAGTCACCGGCGAACCAGTGTACGGATACGAACGGGCGTTCCCACGGGGACCGCCGCCGACGCGCGGGTCTACTTGCCGGCGAGCGCGAGCACGTCGTCGACGAGCGAGCCGGCGTCGGCGAGCTCGTAGTTCTCGGCCAGGTGGCCCTCGATCGCCTCCCGCGAGGCGCCGTCGAGCGCCATGTTCATCGCCACCAGTCGGGCGGCGGCGGAGTCGTCGGGCTTCGCGATCGCGTCCGGTGGCGCGGCGCCGTTGGCGGCGACTGCCGGGTCGTCGACGGAGATCTGCGGCGGAGTGCCCTCGTCGGGCGGCGGAGTCGGCTCCGGGATCGTGGGTGGCTCCGGCTCCGGTGTCGGCTCGGGCGACGGAGCGGGATCGGGTGGCGGTGGCGTCGGCTCGGGAACCGTGGGCGGGCTCGGCTCGGGTGCCGGGACCGGCCCGCCCGGGACCTCATCGCCGATCCCGAGCTTCGCCTGCAGCTCCTCGAGCGCGTTGCGGGCGGCGGCGAGCCGCTCCTGTGACTCGGCCTGAGCCTGCTCCCGGATCCGCGTCGCATCCGCCTCGGCGTCGCGGACGATCTCCGCCGCCCTGCGCTCGGCGTCGGCGACCAGCGCCCGGATCTTCTCGGCTACCTCGTGAACGATCTGCTCGGCGTCCATGCGCCGAGATTACCCGGTCGCGCGCGTCGCCCGCGGCCGTTGGCGCCCGGCCGGGGGCGCTACGCCCGCAGGCCCTCGAGGTCGCGGCGCAGCTCCTTGAGCTCGTCGCGGATCCGGGCCGCCTCCTCGAAGCGCAGGTCCTCGGCGGCGGCGATCATCTCCTCCTCGAGCTCGACCACCACCCGCTCGAGCTCGGCCTCGGTCATCGCCTCGCCGTCGTCCGAGCGCCGGCGGCGCCGGCCCGGCGTCGCGCGCGTCTCCATCGACAGGAACTCGGCGATGTCGGAGATCCCCTTCTGCACCGTCTCCGGGGTGATCCCGTGCTCGCGGTTGTAGGCGAGCTGGATCTCGCGCCGGCGGTCGGTCTCGGCGATCGCCTTGCGCATCGCATCGGTCTCCTTGTCGGCGTACATGAGCACCCTGCCGTTGACGTTGCGCGCCGCGCGGCCGATCGTCTGGATCAGCGAGGTCTCGCCGCGCAGGAAGCCCTCCTTGTCGGCGTCGAGGATCGCGACCAGGGTGACCTCGGGCAGGTCGAGCCCCTCGCGCAGCAGGTTGACGCCGACGAGCACGTCGTACTCGCCCAGGCGCAGGTCGCGGATGATCTGGATCCGCTCCAGCGTGTCGACCTCGGAGTGCAGGTAGCGGACCTTGAACCCGTGCTCGAGCAGGTAGCCGGTCAGGTCCTCGGACATCTTCTTGGTCAGGGTCGTGACCAGGGTGCGCTCCTGGCGCTCGACCCGGCGCCGGACCTCGTTCATCAGGTCGTCGATCTGGTTGCGGGTCTCGCGCACCTCGATCTCCGGGTCGACGATCCCGGTCGGGCGCACGATCTGCTCGACGATCCGCTTCGACATCCCGCGCTCGAACTCGCCCGGGGTCGCCGAGACCATCACCAGCTGGCCGACCCGGGGCAGGAACTCGTCGAACTTCAGCGGCCGGTTGTCGAGCGCCGAGGGCAGCCGGAAGCCGAAGTCGACCAGCGTCTGCTTGCGCGAGCGGTCGCCCTCGTACATGCCGCCGATCTGGGGGATCGTCTGGTGCGACTCGTCGACGAAGGTGACGAAGTCGTCGGGGAAGTAGTCGATCAGCGTGTGCGGCGGCGAGCCCGGCGGACGGTTGTCGAAGATCCGCGAGTAGTTCTCGATCCCCGAGGTGAAGCCGAGCTCCTTCAGCATCTCGATGTCGTACTGGGTGCGCTGCAGCAGCCGGTGCGCCTCGAGCTCCTTGCCGCGCTCGTGAAACCAGGCGAGCCGCTCGTCGAGCTCGGCCTTGATCTCGAGCACGGCGCGCTCGAGGGTCTCCTCCTCGGTCGCGTAGTGGCTCGCCGGCCAGACGGCGACGTGGTCGATCTCGTCGTAGATCTCGCCGGTGAGCGGGTCGAAGTGGTGGATCGACTCGATCTCGTCGCCGAACAGGTTGATCCGGTAGGCGCTCTCGACGTCGGCCGGGAAGATCTCGAGCATCTCGCCCTTGGCGCGGAAGGTGCCGCGGGTGAGCGCGGTCTCGTTGCGGGTGTACTGCATCCCGACCAGCTTGCGGAAGAGCTCGTGGCGGTCGATCCACTCGCCGACCTTGAACAGCTGCATCTGGCGGCGGTAGAGCTCCGGCGAGCCGATCCCGAAGATGCAGGAGACCGAGGCGACGATGACGACGTCGCGGCGGGCCAGCAGCGAGGCGGTCGCCGCGTGGCGCAGGCGGTCGATCTCGTCGTTGATCGAGGAGTCCTTCTCGATGTAGAGGTCCTGCTGGGGGACGTAGGCCTCGGGCTGGTAGTAGTCGTAGTAGCTGACGAAGTACTCGACCACGTTCTCGGGGAAGAACTCGCGGAACTCGTTGCAGAGCTGCGCCGCCAGGGTCTTGTTGTGGGCGATCACCAGCGCCGGGCGCTGGACCCGCTCGATCACCCCGGCCATCGTGAACGTCTTGCCGGTCCCGGTGCCGCCGAGCAGGGTGACGAACTCCTCGCCCGCGTCGAGGCCCTCGGCGATCGCCTCGATCGCCTTCGGCTGGTCGGCGGTCGGCGTGTAGGCGGGGTTGAGCTTGAACTCGGGCACTCACGTCTGAACATAGCGGCGTCATACTCGGCACCCGTGGATCGCGCGCGAAGCGGCAGGGCTCAGCTCTGGTCCCCGGTGCTGATCCTGCTGGCGCTCGGCGGGGCGCTGGCGCTCGCCGGCCCGGGCGGCGCCGCACCGGCCACCCCGGACGCCGGCGACGCAGGCCGAGGCCGAGCTCGACCCCAGCGAGCTGACGCGGATCAGCGTCGCGGCGACGCCGGCGGTCGCGCGCGGCGTCGAGCGGGTCCGCGGGCTCGAGTTCCGCCGCCTGCCCGAGCCGGAGGTGGTCACCAGCGGGTACCTGAACCGGCTCGGCGCGCGGGAGCTCGAGCGCGAGGCGGGCGAGCTGGGGCTCGCGGCCGACGACGCCGTCGGGCAGATCACCGGCCTGCTCGAGCCCGAGGAGGACCTGCGCGCCGCCTACGGGTCGACCGGCGACCTCGCGGCCGCCGCGTACGACCCGCGGACCGAGCGGCTGTACGTGGTCTCCGACGCGGTCGCCCCGAACCGGACGCTGATCGAGTTCGTGCTCGCCCACGAGCTCGACCACGCGCTCGAGGACCAGCGCTTCGGGCTGCGGGAGGAAGACCGGCCAGGCGACGACGGGGCCCTGGCCGCACAGGCGCTGACCGAGGGCTCGGCGACCGCGGTGATGACGGAGTTCGCCGCCCGCTACCTGGACCCGTTCGAGCTGCTGTCCGCGGCGGGGACGATCGACCCCGGGACCGACGACGTACCGGACGTGCTGCTCGAGCAGCTCACCTGGACCTACACCGGCGGGCAGCGGTTCGTATCGGCGCTGCGCGAGCTGGCCGGAAGCTGGAAGCTGGTCGACTACGCGCTCTCGGAGCGGCCGCCGGCCACCACCGAGCAGGTCCTGCACCCGCGCAAGTACGTGACCGACGAGCGCCCGGCGCCGGTGCGGATCGATTCGGCTCTCCTCAGGCGGCGCGACCTGACGCTGGCCGATCGGAACGTCTTCGGCGAGCTCACGACCTCCTACCTGCTCGAGGTGGGCGCGGATGCGGCGCGGGCGAGCGCGCGCGGCGGCGGGCTGGGACGGCGACCGCTACGAGCTCTGGCGCCGCGACGTCGCGCCCGGCGCTTGCGCCTACCCGTGCCGCTCCGACCTCGTCCTGGTCGCGAGCTGGAGCTGGGACACGGACGCGGACGCGAGCGAGTTCGCGCGGGCGGTCCCGGCCTATCTACGTGACGGCCTCGGCGCCGAGCCGCGCGGCCGCCGGGTCTGGAGCGTCGACGGCGGCTACGTGGCCGTCGCCGCCGCCGGCCGCGACACCGCGCTCGTCTTCGCCCCCGAGCCCACGCTCGCCCATCGGGCCGCCGCGGCACAGGTCGGCGGCTGACCTGAGACGATCCCGGCGTGAGCCGGTCCCGCAAGCTGCTGGCGGCGTTCTGGCTGTTCGCCGGGACGATGCACTTCGTCCGCCGCCGCGACTACGAGGCCACCGTGCCGGAGTACGTGCGGATCGCGCCGGAGGACGCGGTCCGCTGGAGCGGCGTCGCCGAGATCGCCGGCGGGCTGCTGGTGTTGCCGGCGCGACGCGGCGGCTCGGGCGCTGGTGGCTGCTCGGGCTGCTCGTCGCCGTCTTCCCGGCCAACGTCCACATGGCCGTCGACCCGGACGAGGTCGCGGCGCGCGGCGTCCCGATCGATCGCATCCCGCGCTGGCTGCTGTGGGCGCGCCTGCCGGTCCAGCCGCTGTTCATGCTCTGGGTCTGGCGGGCGACGGAGTAGCTCGGTTCCAAGGCAGCAGGCCGCCGAGCGTCGACGCGCCGTCGGCGTCGTCGAGGATCGCGGTCGCGTCGTCGATCAGGCCGATCACCTCGTCGACCGGCAGCCGGCTCGCGACCGCTCGCAGGCCGTCGGCGGTGAAGGGGGCGATCGCTGCGGCGTTCTCGGCGTCGTCGATCGCGCGCACGACCCCGGCGCGGACCGCGGCCTCGAGCTCGGCGTCGTCGATCCCTGCTCGGCGGCGAACTGCGCACGCGACTCCTCCGTCGCGAGCGCGACGGCGAGCGTCTCGCGGCTGACGCCGAGCTCGCAGGCGGCGCCGTCGAGGGCGGAGAGGAAGAACTGCTGCGCCGTCTCCTCCAGCCCCTCGGGCGCGGTCCACTCGCGCGGCGCACACGGGTCGGCGACCGGGGTCGGCTCGTAGGTGCCCCCGCCGGCGGCGAGGTAGATCGCGACGACCAGCACCGAGGCGAGCGCGGAGGCGGCGATCAGCTGCGAGGGCTCACGGCAAGCGGCTCAACGGCGCCGCGGCTCGGCTCCGCTCCGCTCACAGCCCGATCTCCCGCCGGCGCGCGATCGCGATCGGCAGCAGCGCCGCGAGCGCGAAGCCGGCCGCGATCAGGAACGAGGCGCTGAACGCGTGCGTCGCGGCGCGGTCGATCTCCGACTCGATCGCGGTCCGCAGCGCCACCGTCGCGTCGCGCTCGGCCGGATCGGAGGGCAACGGCTCGAACGCCGGGCCGACGATCGGCACCTTGTCGCCCTCGGCGGCGATCTGGTCGGCGATCCGCTCTGCGAGGTCGAGCTTCGAGCTCGGGTCGATGCCGGCGTCGAGCAGCGCCGCGATCCCCGACTGCTCGGCGTTGGCGCGCTCGGTCTCGAGGTCGGCGGTGAACACCGGCGTCAGCACGAGCAGCCCGGCGACGACGCCGGCGTGGCGGGAGGCGATCGTCCAGCCGCCGTGGATCGCCTGCGGCGAGCGCCCGGCGAGCGCCGCCTCGGTGAGCGCCGACAGGGTCAGCGCGAGGCCGGCGCCGACGAGCACCTGCGGCGGCAGCGTGAGCGCGACCGAGGCGTCCGGCAGCAGGCCGAGCCCGGCGAGGCCGCCGGCGATCAGGATCGCGCCGGCCGCGGCGCGGGCGCGGGCGGACTCGACCCGGCGGGCGAGCGGGGCCGCCGCAAGCGAGGCGATCGGCAGCACGGTGACCGCCGCCGCGGCCGCGATCGGGGTCAGGCGCCAGCCCTCGATCAGCAGCAGGACGACCAGGAAGAGCGCCGCCGCGAGCGCGGCCGAGATCAGGGCCAGGGCCGCGTTCGCGGCCAGGTGCGGGCGCCCGGCGGTGCGCACCTCCCCGACGACCCGCTCCCGGCTCCGCTCCGCGATCGCCGCGGGCGCGAGCACCACCGCGCAGGCGATCGCCGCCGGGACCTGGACGAGGAAGATCGACTGCCAGGAGACCAGCTCGGTGAGCAGGCCGCCGACCCCGGGCCCGAGCGCGGCGCCGAGCGCGCCCGAGGCGGCCCAGACGGTCGCCGCGCGGCGCTCGGAGCCGACCACCGCCGGCAGCAGCTCGAGCGAGGCGCAGACCGCCGCCGCGCCGCCGACGGCCTGCACGCAGCGCGCGACCAGCAGCACCTCGATCGAGCCGGCGAGGCCGCAGACGAGGCTGGCAGCCGGCGAAGACGAGGATCCCGCCGAGCGCGATCCGGGCCGGTCCCAGCCGCGGGCCGCCGCCGCCGCCGGCAGCGCCGCGATCGCGAGCACGAGGTTGAAGGCGATCAGGACCCAGGTGACCGCGCTGACCGAGACGTCGAGCTCGCGGTAGATCTCCGGCAGCGCGAGGACGACGACCGAGGAGTCGGCCAGCACCAGCCCCACCACGACCGCGAGCGCCGCCCGCAGCGCGCCGGCACGCGGGCTCACTCCGCCACCTCGATCCAGTCCCATGGTCGACCGCAGAGGTTGCTGGCTTCGGCGGCCGGAACCCGGACCAGCCGGGTCGAGGCGGCGTCCGTCGAGCTCAGCACCAGCGGCCCGACCGCGCCCGCGTCCCCGCCGCTGCCCGGGTGCAGGTCGGCACCGCCGATCCTGACCTCGATCTCGTGCGACCCGCGACCGAGCTCTGCCGCGCCGAGCCGCACGTACTGGCCGCGGTTGTTGAGCTGATGGCGGACCTCGCCGGCCGACTCGCCGTCGACCAGCAGCTCGACGTCGGGCCGCAGCGAGCCGCCGAGCCAGATCTCGTATTCGGCCGGGCGCCCGATCACGACCCGGGCCGCGATCGCGCCCGGCGTCCGCGGCACCGGTGCGTAGCGGGTCGCCGGGGTCGCCCACGAGCCCGGGTAGCGCGCCTCGGAGAGCGGCACGATCACCGGGGTCTCGCCGGCGGCCACGACCAGGTCACCGCGCTCGGCGAGCTCCAGGACCCTGGCGCAGACCGGCGTCGCGTACGGGTCGTAGCGACCGCCGAGCGGCAGGCGCTCGGGCAGCAGCGAGGCGTTCGCCGGGCGCTGCCAGGCCTCGTAGGACTCCCCCCGCCAGACCAGGCGGTAGGGAGAGGGCGGGCGGCTCTGCGCCGGCGAGCGTCGCAGGACGAGGGTCCGGTAGTAGCCCAGGGCGAGCGGATCGACCTCGTCGGTGTCGGCGAAGCCACCCTTCTCGACCGTCGTGCCGTCGCGTAGCGGGATCGTCCGCCGCCGCAGCTCCGAGATCCCCTCCGGGTCGGAGTCGCGAAGGAAGTGGCGGACGCCGTAGGGCTCGTACTCGGTCATCAGCGTCGGGCCCTCGCCGGCGACCAGCTCGCCGATCCGCTCGAGCTCCGCGAGCTGGACCGAGGAGCGAGGCTGACGCCGCCGTAGCCGAGCGCGTTCGACCAGACGACTCCGCCGGCGATCACGAGCGCCAGGGCGCCGGCCGCGACTCCCCGCCCCGCGCCGGCCAGCCAGCCGACCCCGAGCATGGCCGCGAACGGAATCGCCGGCGAAGCCGTGGCCAGCGCCTTGCCGCCGACCCACGGCGAACCCACGAGCGACGAGCGCTGCGCAGGCGACGAGGGCGCCGAGCACGTACAGCGCCGGGCCCGGCGCGCGGCGGCCGATCGACCAGGCGAGGCCGGCGGCCGCGGCGGCGCAGGCCGCCGCGATCAGGCCGTACGCGACGAGCTCGTGCGTCGGGGCGCAGCCGGAAGTCGCCCGACGGCCAGATTCCGGCAGCCTGCCACGGGTCCAGCGGCCCGATCAGGTTGCCGCGCGCCGTGGCGTCGGTGAGCGGCGAGGACGTCGGCGGCAGGAGCGCGCCGGCGGCGATCAACGGCAGGCTGAGCAGGGCGACGCCGCCGCCGACCGCGGCGGCGCGCAGCGAGGCCCTCACCGCTCCGATTCGCCGAGCGAGCAGCGCGACGCCTCCGGCGAGCGGCGGCAGCAACCAGACCAGGCCGCCGGCGCTCAGGACCCCGAGGAGCGCCGCGGCGGCGACCCCCGGCGCCACGAGCACCCGCCGATCGCCGGGTCGCTCGACCGCCCGCAGCGTCAGCGCCACGACCGCGGCGAGCAGCGCGGCCGCCGCCACCTCCTTGATCCCGCCCCAGAGGTAGTAGCCGAAGAGCAGCGCCGGCTGAGCGCCGATGAAGGCGGCGCCGGCGCGCAGAGCGGGCGACGCGGCCAACGGCGTCGCCAGCGACCAAAGGCCGAGCGCAAGCAGCGCCCCGGCGAAGGCGATGTAGGGCTGGATCAGCCAGGCGGCGTCGGTGCCGAGCAGCACGGCGCCGACGCCGAAGGGCAGGAAGACGCCGACCGGATAGCCCTCGCCGAGATTGAAGCGCAGCGTCGCCTCGTAGCTGGAGGGCGCGAGCCCGTCGAGGTCGCGCCCGTGCTCGATCACCCGGTCGGTGAGCGCGAGCCAGGTCGCGGTGTCGTCGAGCTTGATGAAGCCGGCGATCGTCGGCTCGCCGGAGAGCACGATCGGCGCCGCGTAGACGGCGAACACCGCCGCGGCGACCGCCGCGGGCCAGGCCGCGCCCGGCAGCAGGCGCCTCGGCGCTCCGAGCCCGAACCCCGCGACCGCGAACGCCAAAGCGGCGGGCGCGGTCAGCTCCGCGGTGACCTCGGAGAGGGTCAGGAACTGCGCCAGGACGATCAGCACGGCGAAGCCGGTCACGGGGATCAGGGCCGGCGGCAGCCGGCGGCCGCAGATCGCGTCGACGAGCAGCCCGCTGCCGGCGCTCAGCGCCGCCAGCAGGAGCGGGAAGCCCACCCAGGCGACGATCAGGTCCACGGCCGGCTACGACTACAGGCCGAGATCGTCGGCGTAGTTGTCGCGGTACTGGTCGCGCTTCTCGAGCACCTGCTCGACGTAGGCGCGAGTCTCGGGAAAGCGGATCTGATCGAGCTCGCAACGTCGCCCCGCCCCACGCGTCGACGTTTCCGCTGCCGGCGTTGTAGGCGGCGAGCGCGGCGATCACGTTGCCGTCGTACTGGTCGAGCAGGTCGCGCAGGTGAAACGAGCCGTAGCTGATGTTGATCTGCGGGTCCTCGAGGTCCTCGACCGTGAACGCGGTCCCGCCGCTCTCCTCGGCGATCGCCTGCGGCGGTCGCCGGGGTCACCTGCATCAGCCCGCGGGCGTCGGCGCCCGACCTCGCCGCCGAGTCGAACCCCGACTCCTCGTTGATCACCGCGGCGATCAGCGCCGGGTCGAGGTCCTTGTCCGCCGCCTGCTGGCGGATGATGTCGTCGTGTCGCAGGGGCAGGGTGACCTCCTTGATCGCCTCGCCGATGTCGAGCGCGCTGACCGCCAGCACCGCGGCCCCGGCCAGCGCCGCTCCGATCGCCAGCGCACCGCCCGCGGGTCAACCGCGGTCGCCCTCCGCCGCCCTGAGCGTCGGCCACCAGCGCCTCGACCTGCTCGTCGAGCTGATCGAGCCCCCCGTCGTTGCGGACCACGTAGGTCGCCCGCGTCGCCTTCTCCTCCTGTGAGAGCTGGCGTCCCGAGCGGCCCTCGAGCTCGAGCGTCCCGCGCGCGCCGGCGCGCTCGGCCCGCAGCCGCTCGGGCGCGACCACGCAGATCGTCGCGTCGAACACGGCCTCGATCCCGGTCTCGAACAGCAGCGGGACCTCGACCACCGCGAGCGGCGTGCCGGCCGCCAGCGTCTCGCGCCAGGCCGCGATCCGCTCGCCGACGAGCGGGTGCAGGGTGGACTCGAGCCAGCGCAGCTCCTCGGGCCGCTCGAAGACGATCCCGCCCACCCGCGCGCGGTCGACCGCCCCGCCCGGCGCCACCTGCTCGCCCCAGCGGCCGACCAGCAGGTCGCGGACACGCTCGGTCCCGAGCAGCTCGTGGACGACCGCGTCGGCGGACAGGGTCGCCGCGCCGTGCCGCTCGAGCGCGGCGAGGGTCTCGCTCTTGCCGGCGGCGATCGCTCCGGTCAGGCCGAGGACCGGGACCCGGGGGACGCGGGCGCGGCGGCCACCGCGCCTGCCTCAGGATGCTTGGTCGGACTCGGCGGCAGCCGGTTCGTCGGCAGCCGCGTCCTCGGCGGCCTCCTCGACGACCTGCTCGGCCGGCGGCTCCGGATCGGCCGCCTCGATCGCCGCGGGCGGCTCAGCCGCATCGGCCGGCGCCTCGGGCACGGGTGCCTCGGGCGCGGGCTCGGAGAACACCTCCTCGGAGAGGTCGAGGTCGGGCACGCCGGTCTCGGACTCGGCGGCCGGCGGCGGCTGGTTGCCCGGCTGCAGCTCGGGCGGGATCAGATCGCGCAGCGGCAGGTTGTCGTTCGCCTGTGCGCGCTTGACGCTGAGCGAGATCCGGCGCCGCTCCTCGTCGATCTCGAGGATCCGCACCCAGGTCTCCTGGCCCGGGCTGGACGACCTCGCCCGGGGTCTCGACGTGGTGCTCGGCGAGCTCGGAGATGTGGACGAGGCCCTCGACGCCGGGAACGATCTCGACGAAGGCGCCGAAGGCGACGACCTTGGTCACCTTGCCCTCGAGGATGTCGTTCGGCTTGTACTCGTTGAGGACCGTCTGCCAGGGGTCCTCCTGGGTCTGCTTGAGGCCGAGCGAGATCCGCTGGCGGTCGCGGTCGATGTCGAGCACCTTGACCCGCACCGTCTCGCCGATCGACAGCACCTCGGAGGGATGATTGACGTGGCTCCAGGAGAGCTCGGAGATGTGGATCAGGCCGTCGATGCCCTCGAGGTCGACGAAGGCGCCGAAGTCGACGATGTTCGAGATCTTGCCCTCGACGACCATCCCGGGCTGCAGACGCCCGAGGATCTGCTCGCGGACCTCCTTGCGCTCCTCCTCGAGCACCGCGCGCCGCGAGAGGACGACGTTGTTGCGCGAGCGGTTGAGCTCGATCACCTTGCACTCGAGCGTCTGGCCCTTGAACTCGTCGAGGTTGTGGACGCGGCGGATGTCGACCAGCGAGGCGGGCAGGAAGCCACGGACGCCGAGGTCGAGGATCAGGCCACCCTTGACGACCTCGATCACGCTGCCCTCGACCGGCTCCCCGGTGTCGGCGGCGACCTCGATCTTGCGCCAGGCCTTCTCGAAGCGGGCGCGCTTCTTGGAGAGCACCAGGCGGCCCTCCTGGTCCTCCTTGGTGAGCACCAGGGCGTCGACCTGCTCGCCCAGCGCGACCTCCTCCGATGGGTCGACCGAGCGCCGGATCGAGAGCTCGTTGGCCGGGATGACGCCCTCGGACTTGTAGCCGATGTCGACCAGGACCTCGTCCTTGTCGATGCGAACGACCTCGCCGGCGACCACGTCGCCCTCCTCGAAGGGCTTGATCGTGGCGTCGTAGTTGGGGACGAGCTTGCCGTCGACCTCGATCAGCAGATCGGTGGAGCCGCCGTTCGTGGCCGAGGGCGGCGCGCTCGGGGGCGTTTCCGGCGCAGCCTCGGTCGTTGTGTCGGTCGCGGACACGGCGGATAACTATAGGGGGGCGCCGTCCGTAAGCGTGGTTCGTCGCGCCCGGCCGAGCTAACGCGCGCGCCCGAAGATCCGCAACAGGAACAGGAACAGGTTGATGAAGTCGAGGTAGAGCGCCAGCGCGCCGAGGATCGACGCTCGTTGCTCCGCGTCGCCCTCGAGCCCGGCCTGCGCAAAGCCCTTGATCTTCTGCATGTCGTAGGCGGTCAGCCCGGCGAAGATCGCGACGCCCGCGTAGGTGGTGATCCAGTAGAGGGCCTCGCTGGCGACGAAGATGTTGACGATCGTCGCCAGGATCAGGCCGACGAGCGCCATCAACAGCACCGTGCCCATGGTCGACAGGTCGCGCTTGGTCAGATAGCCCCAGGCGCCGACGGCGCCGAACATCGCCGCGGTGATCAGGAAGGTGGTGAAGATCGACTGCGCGGTGTACAGCTCGAACACGAGCGCGAAGATCACGCCGATGCTGGCCGCGTAGAGGAAGAAGAGGCCCAGGGCGACCGCCGGCGAGAGCCTGTCGATCGCCGCCGAGATCGTGATCACCAGGGCGATCTGGGCGACGAAGAGGCCGATCATGATCCACGGGCTCTCGGTGATGTCGGTGAGCAGCGTGTCGCTCGACCCGATCGCGGCGGCCGCGAGGCCGGTGATCACGAGCCCGATGAACATCCAGCCGAAGACCTTGGCCAGGAAGGCCTGGGTGTCGGAGGTGGCGACCGCCGGCGGTGTTGCCGCGTACTCCATGCGGGGCGAACGGTACCCTCGCCGCACGATGCCACGGCGGGCGACAAAGCGCGGCGGCGAGCGCACGGCCCTCGGCGGCGAGTACGACGTGCTCATCTGCGGCGCGAGCTTCGCCGGACTCGCGGTGGCCCGTGAGCTCGCCGGCTCGGGAGCCCGGACGCTGGTCGTCGACCGCTACGAGATCGGCGAACGGCAGACCTCGGCGTGCGCGGCCCCGACCGAGTGGCTCGAGGCCATCGGGCTGACGTCTTCGATCCGCCAGACCTTCGGCACCCTGGTCGTCCACACCCCGCACACGACCGTCGACTTCCGGCTTCCGTGGACGTTCTCCACCTTCGACTACCCCGAGCTCTGCAGGCTGCTCTGGGAGCAGTGCGAGGCGGAGTTCGAGACGGCGACGGTCGAGGGCCTGGCTCTCCGTGCACCGAACGAGCAACGAGCAACGAGCAACGAGCAACCCGGAGGCCCGATCGCGATCGAGACCGACCGCGGCGTCGTCAGCGCCCCGCTCGTCGTCGACGCCCTCGGCTGGAAGCGGGTGCTCGCCCGTAACGGCTACCAGCCTCCGGAGGCGCCGCTCTCACGCGGGCTCGAGGTTCACCCCTTCGGATCCTCGGACCGGCTCGAGATCTGGATCGACCGCGACTACGTCCCGGCGGGCTACGGCTGGAGCTTCCCGGCAGCGGACGAGGTCCGAATCGGCGTCGGCTCGTTCGATCCTCGATTCCACGTCAAGGAGCCGACCGTTCGCCTGGCCGCCGACCTCGAGCGCGAGGCGGTGCGCTACCAGGGCAACTGGATCCCGCACAAGCTGCGCGACGCGACCGGCGACGGCGTGTTCTTCGTCGGCGACTCGGCCGGGCACTGCCTGCCGCTGACGGCGGAGGGGATTCGCACGGCGTTCTACTTCGGGATCGCCTGCGGGCGCGAGCTGCGAGGCGTGGTCGAGGGCCGCGCCGACCGGGAGGCGGCGCTGCGCCGCTACGGCGAGTTCTCGGCCGGCCACGAGTGGAAGTTCGAGTGGATGCTGCGGACCCAGCGGCTGGTCCCGCGGCTGCCGCCGAGGCTGCTCGCCGCCGCGCTCAACCAGATCGGCCGCGACTCGTTCGTGAGCTGGGCGTTCGGCCATTACCTGCGGATCGCGCCTCCCTCGTTCGCGCGGGCGCCGGAGCCGCCCGCCGGCGCCAGGGCCGAGGTCCCGGTCGCCGCGTAGCCTCTGGCTCAGCGGACGATCAGGAACGTCCCGACGAGCAGCAGGGCCACGCCGAGCACGCGCTCGACCGTGATCGGCTGCTCCTCGAGCCCGAGGATGCCGAGGCGGTCGATGACCACCGAGAGCGTCAGCTGCCCGGTGATCGTCGCCGCCGCCACGCCACCGGCGCCGATCGAGCTCACCGTGACCAGCGCGGTGAACACGTACGCGGCGCCGAGCACGCCGCCCAGCAGGTAGTACCAGCGCACGTCGAGCGCCGACCCCAACCCGCCCGCCTGCCCGGCGATCGCGACGATCGCCGCCAGCACCAGGGTGCCGACCGCGAACGAGACCAGTGCCGCGGCGATGTTCCCGGTCGCGCGGCCGAGCCCGGCGTTGATCGCCGGTTGCAGGGCAATCAGCCCGCCCACCGCCGCCATCAAGGTGACCGCCACGCTCCGGTCCATGCGCGAGGACTCTAGCCTCGGGAACTCGTGCGTGATGGTCGCTGGGCCGGGGTGTTGAAGGGCCAGACGATGCTCTCACCCGTAGGACGGGTAGTGACGAAGGAGCGAATGACGAGGACATCCAGACTGCAGCCGCTCGCGAGAGCGGTCCTGCGCACGCAAACGGATGAACGCCTGGCCGCGCTCGCGCGGTCGGGCAAGGACGCCGCGTTCGAGGAGATCGTCCGGCGGTATCGCTCCGGCCTGGTCGCCTTCGCGGCGGCGTACGGCCCCCCCGATCCCGAGGACGTGGTCCAGGAGAGCCTGGCCCGCTCGTGGGAGGCATTGCGCGAATCGACCGGAGAGATGCACTTGAAGCCCTGGCTGTACACGATCGTCCGCAACCGAGCCCTGAACGCCCGCCGCGACAACCGCACGCACGAGCCGCTCACCGAGCACGAGCCGATCGACGACGCCGGCCAGCCGCCCGAGATCGTGCTCACCAACGAGGAGCTGGATCGGGCCGTGGCCGCGGTCGCGACCCTTCCCGACTCCCAACGCGAGGCGCTCGTGCGCAGCGCGCTCGAGGGCCACACGCATGAGCAGATCGCGAGCGCGATCGGGTCGACGCCCGGCGCCGTGCGACAGCTGATCTACCGCGCGCGGATCGCGGTGCGCCACGGCGTCGGGCTGGTGATCCCGCTGCCGATCGTCGCCGCGCTGGCCCAGCTCGGAGCCGGCGGCGCCGCCGCCGGAGCGGGCGGAGCGGCGGCGGCCGGTGGCGCGGCGGCGGGAGCGGCCGGCGGCGGCTCGGTGGCCACCAAGGCGGCTGTCGCCGTGGCCGTGGCGGCGGTAGCCGCCGGCTCCGGGGTGGCGATCGAACGCTCCCGCGACGGTGGCGAGCGCGATCAGGAGCCGAAACTGAGCAAGGCCGACGACGGAGGCTCGGGCGGCACCGCCTCGCCCGCCCCCGCCGCCCCGGTGGGGTCCGGATCCGGTGGGCAATCGGGCACGAGCTCCGGGGGCAGCGGTTCCAGCGGCGGCAGCGGCTCCAGCGACTCCGGCACGGGCGATGGCTCCGGCGCCGGACAGGGAGCGATCACGGATCGGGGTCGGAGGGCCCCGGCGGGGATGGGTCGGACGGCGACGACTCGAGCGGTCCCGGGCCCGGCGAGTCGGATCGGAGTCGGAGTCGGAGTCGGAGCCGGACAGCTCCGGTCCCGGCTCCGGGGCGTCGGAGCCCGAGCCCGACGACGACTCCGGTCCCGGGGGATCGGGATCCAGCGGCCCGGGCCACGGCGACTCCTCCGGCAGCGGCCACGGCGGCTCCTCCGGCGGTAGCGGGTCGTCGGGCAGCGGTGGATCGTCTGGCAGCGGCTCGTCGGGCAGCGGGTCGTCGGGCAGCGGTGGCTCCTCGGGGCCGGGCGGCGAGGCGGAGGCCGAGCCGCCCGATCCCGTCGACGACAGCTCGGGATCCGGTGAAGGCTCGAGCGGGTTCGGCGACAGCGGTAGCGGTAGCGGCGACTCGGGCGGCGGGAGCGGGAGCAGCGGCTCCGGGAGCGCGAGCAGCGGCTCCGGGGGCGGCGACGCGCCCGAGCTCGAGCCGCCCGAGCTCGACTGAGGGCTGCTCAGCGCCAGCGCGGCCGCAGGCCGGAGAGCCGCGGCTTCGGCTGCGCGCGGAGCACCGGCTCGAGGGCCTCGGCGAGCTCCGCCGGACGCGGCCGCAGTCCGGGCTCGACGGCCAGGCATGCGAGCACCGGTTCGGCGATCACGGCGGGCAGCGGGCCCGGCTCGGGGTCGTGGTCGAGCTGCGGCCAGCGCTCGAGCGGATCACTCGCCTTCGGGTCGCCGTTCGGGAACGGCCGCTTGCCGGTGGCCGCTCGATACAGGGTCGCGCCGAGCCCCCAGATGTCCGCCGGCGCCCCCACCGGGCCCAGAGCGACCGGGTCGCACTGCTCGGGCGCCATGTAGGAGTCGGTGCCGACCGAGCGCTCGAGCGCGGCGGCGGCCTCGGCCGTGACCGCGACGCTGAGGTCGATCAGCCTCGGGGGCGCGCTCATGATCGTGTTGGCGGGCTTGACGTCGAGATGGACCACCCGCTCGGCCGCGAGGTAGTGCAGTGCCGAGCACAGCTGACAGAGCCAGTGGCACGAGCTGCTCGGGCGGCAACGGTCCATGGCGCCGGACCAGGGTCGAGAGGCGCGGCCCCTCGAGGTGCTCGAGCACGAGGTGGGGCACGGACCCGTCCAGGACCGCGTCGAAGCTCCGCAGGATCACCGGGTGGTCGAGCCGATCGAGCATCGCCGCCTCGCCGGCGAGCCCGGCGAGCGTGTGCTCGTCGTCGACCAGGTGCGGACGCACGAGCTTCGCGACGACGATCGCGTGCAGGCGCTCGTCGAAAGCCAGATACGCCTCGTAGCGGTGCCCGCCGCCGAGCCGGCGCAGCGCGTGACGGCCGGGGACGATCTCGTCGCCCTCGGCCAGGTCCCAGCGCTCGGCGTCGGTCTTCGCGGTCAGGATGGTCACGATCGCAGCTCGATCAACGACGCGGCGGGCGGAGCCATGGAGCCCCGCCCGCCGGCGTCGAGACGGTGTTCGGCTAGCCCCGGCCCGTGCCGGTCGAGGTCTGACCGCGCGTACGGGTGCCGGTCGAGGTGTCACCGCGCGTACGGGTGCCGGTGGCGGTGTCCTTCGTCCCCGTATCGCTCTTGCCGGTGCCCCGAGTGGTACCCGTGGCCGTGTCGGCATCGTCCTCACCGCGGGTCTTCGTGCCCGTGGCGGTGTCGTTGGTGGCGGTGTTGCTGGCGCCGGTCGCCTGCGTGGTCCCGGTCGCCGTGTCACCGTGCGTTCCCGTGTCGCCGTGGGTCCCGGTGTCGCCGTGGGTCCCGGTGTCGGCGGTATCCGGATCGCCCTCGGTCGCCGTGTCGTCCTCGCCATGACCGTGGCCGGAGTCATCGTCGTCGCCGGAGCCGGGCCCGGAGCTGTCGTCGTCGTCCTCGTCGCCGTCGCCGTCGTGGCCCGGGCCCGAATCGCGCTTGGCGGCGATCTTGTCGCCGTCGTCGGCGCTCGCCGCGACCACGCTGACGGCGCTGAAGCAGAACGCCGCGATCAGCAGCAGCATGAAGGCGAAGCTGACCCGGTTCAGGATCGTCGGCTTTGTCGCGTCCACTGTTTCCTCCTCGCTCGTGTGTTCTCGTCTCGATCGAGGCCGTACGCCTGGCCTCGGTCCAAGAACACGCCCGCTCGCCGACCATCACGCGAGCGTGAGAGAAGTGCGCTTTGCGACGAGCTACTTCGCCGCCAGCCAGTCGGCGCCGATGCCGACGTCGACCGCCAGCGGCGGGTCGAGCTCGAAGGCGCCGACCATCTCGCGGCGGGCGATCTCGGCCGCCCCCTCGATCTCGTCCTCCGGGCCCTCGAACAGCAGCTCGTCGTGGATCTGGAGCACGAGCTCGGTCTCCAGGCCCGCCTCCGCGACGGCGCGGTGGCAGTTGACCATCGCCACCTTGATGATGTCGGCCGCGGTGCCCTGGATCACGGTGTTGACCGCGAGCCGTTCGCCGAGCAGGCGCCGCTGCCGGTTGCCGGAACGGAGCTCGGGGATGTTTCGCCGCCTGCCCATCAGCGTGGTCACCGACCCGCGCTCGCTCGGCGGCGGCGATCGTCTCGTCGATGAACGCCTTGACGGCCGGGAAGCGCTCGAAGTAGCGCTCGATATAGGTCGCGGCCTCGTCGCGCTCGATGTTGAGCCGGTCGGCGAGCCCGAAGGCGGAGAGGCCGTAGGCGATCCCGTAGTTGACCATCTTCGCCTTCGAGCGCTCGGCGGGGGTGATCGCCTCGGGGTCGGCGCCGATGATCCCGGCCGCGGTGGCTGCGTGGACGTCCTCGCCGGAGGCGAAGATCTGGCGCAGAACGTCCTCGCCGGCGACGTGCGCGAGGACCCGCAGCTCGACCTGGTTGTAGTCGCACGACAGCAGCCGGTTGCCCGGCTCGGCGACGAAGCACGAACGCACCGGGCGACCGACCTCGGAGCGGATCGGGATGTTCTGCAGGTTCGGGTTCGTGCTCGAGAGCCGCCCGGTCGCCGCGGTCACCTGGTTGAACGTGGTGTGGATCCTGCCGTCGTCCTCGACCAGGGCCGGAAGCGAGTCGAGGTAGGTGTTCTTGAGCTTGGTCAGCTCGCGCCAGCGCTCGACCTTGGCGACGATCGGATGCTCGTCGCGAAGCTGGCCGAGCACCCGCGCGTCGGTCGAGTACCCGGTCTTGCCGCGGCGCTTCTTGGTCAGCCCGAGCTCGTCGAAGAAGACGATGCCGAGCTGCTGCGGGGAGCCAATCGTGAACTCGCGCCCGGCGTGGTCGTAGATCTCGCGCTCGAGCTGTTCGATCTGCTCGGCCATCCCGGCGCCGATTTCGGCCAGGCGCTCGGTGTCGAGGCGGAGGCCGATCCGCTCCATCTCGGCGAGCACCTCGATCAGCGGCATCTCGACCTCGTTCAGCAGCCGTTCGACGCCGAACTCGCCGAGGCGCTCGCGCTGGCGACCTGCGAGCTCGCCGGCCAGGCGGGCGTCGACGGCGGGGTCGCCGGCGGCCTCGCCCTCCTCGGCGGCGAGCGAGAGCTGCCCGTCCTCGGCCCCCGCCGGCGCCGCCGCCAGACCGGCGTCGGCCGCGAGCTCGTGTAGGTCATAGGTGCGGCGGGCCGGGTCGATCAGATAGGCGGCGACCATCGTGTCGTGCGCGAGGTCGAGCCCCTCCGGCCGGGCCGCGGCGAGCAGACTCTCGCGTCCGTGCCCGCCCAGGCCCTTGATGTCGTGGCCGATCAGAGGCCGGCTCCGGAGCTCGCCGGCGAGCGCGGCCAGGTCGGTGGCGTCCCCCGCCAGCACCCGGGTGCCGTCGCTGGCCGCCCAGCGGCCGCCGGCGATCGCGATCGCTATCGGGCCCTCGGCGAGCTGGGCCGGCGAGCCCTCCTCGGCCTCGACCTCGATCGTCTCCTCGACCATCCGGCCGGGGACGACCTCGTCCCACTCGTCGTCGAGCCGCTGGATCACGGCCCGAAGCTCGAACTCGTTCGCGGCGTCACGCAGCTTCGAACGATCCGGCGAGCCACGAAGCTCCTCGGTGATCATCAGCGGCACGTCGACGTCGGTGACCATCGTCGCCAGCCGCTTCGAGATCCGGGCATCGTCAGCGTGCTCGGTCAGGTTCTCCTTGCGCTTCGCTCCCGAGATCTCGTCGACCGAGCCCAGCACCCCCTCGAGGTCGCCGAACCGCTGCAGCAGCTGGGCCGCGGTCTTGTCCCCGATTCCCGGGACGCCGGGGATGTTGTCGGAGGTGTCGCCCTTGAGGCCGATGAAGTCGGCGACCAGCTCGGGCGGCACGCCGTAGCGCTCGACGACCCCCTCGGCGTCGTACACCTTCGTGTCCGTGACCCCGCGCGAGGTGGTCATCACGCGGACGCCGTCGCGGACCAGCTGGTAGACGTCGCGATCGCCCGAGACGATCATCACCGGGACGCCCGCGTCGGCCGCCTGGCGGGTGAGGGTCGCGATCACGTCGTCGGCCTCGTAGCCCTCGACGTCGACGTTCTTGAACCCGAACGCCTCGGCCAGCGGCGCCAGGTGCGGCCACTGCTCCCGGAGCAGATCGGGGCGCGACTTGCGCTGCGACTTGTAGTCGGCGTAGACCTTCTCGCGCCCCGACCAACCCTTGTCCCAGGCGACGATCACCGCCTTCGGCGAGTGGTCGATGAGGATCTTCGCCATCATCGACGCGAACCCGTAGATCGCGTTGGTGGGTCTCCCATCCGCGGTGGCGATGGATTCCGGGAGCGCGAAGAAGGCACGGTAGGCGAGCGAGTTCCCGTCGATCAGGAACACCTCCTGGCCCTTCCCGTTGTCCGCCTTCTTGGGCATGCATCGATCTTATGGAGCCGGCGTGGCGAGTTTCAGTCGCATAGCGACTGGAAGTCGCCATCGGCGCGGAGGGAGGCGGCGACGGCCGCCGGGTCGCGTTGAAGCTGCCTGGCCGAGAAGCGCCGCACACGGATGCCGCGAGCATGAAGGACGAGCTCGCGCTCACGGTCGTCCTCGAATGCTTGGCGCCCTCGATGAGCCGCATAACCGTCGATCTCGACGACCAACCGCTGCGCGCGCCAAAGGAAGTCGACCGTGTACAGGCCGATCGGAACGTTGACCTCAGGGAGTGGCAGCCGATGGCGTCGCAGAGGCGAAGGAAGTCCAGTTCGGCGTCGCTGCGGGTGCGGTCGGTCTCGATCCCGGTCGAGAGCCCGAGATACTCCGCTTGGCGTACCGCGCGCCGCAGGTGCTCGGCGCGATCGAGCCGCGGAGGTCGGCCAAGGTCCGAGCGACGGTGGTGACCGGGATGCCGTGATGGACCGTCGTGCTCTCATCGGCAGTGAGGGTGAGCGATGGATGCGAAGGCCGCGACGCCTGCCGCGACCGCCCCGGGTCGGGGTCGTGACGTGGACGAGCCCCGGATCAGCGTCAAGCAGGCTCCAGAGCTCGGCCGCGCTGCGGTGGCTGAGGACGGCGCCCATGCCGCAGGCCAGGACGCCCGCCATCCACCTGCCCTCATTGCTCAACCCGGGGTGACCGACCGCGTACACGCCGCGGTGACTCGGTGCAGACGTCCGATCGCCGCCCGGCGCTGGACTCCGCTCTGGGTGAGACCGGCATCGATCAGCTGCGCGAATGAGACGACGCCGTGCTGGCGGGACGCTTTCGCCGCCACCTGCCCATCCGGACCGTCGAGTTGCAGTCGCATATCGACCACAAGTCGCCAACCGGCCGAGTTCGCCCCCCCGCATAGACTCGCGCCGCTACATGGCCAGCGTCTCCGCCCAGTTCTCGGTCACCGTGCGCGTCGAGCTCGACGCCCGCGCGGAGCCGCTCGGCAAGCTCACCGCCTCGATCGCCGAGGCCGGCGGGGCGCTTCAGGGCGTCGACCTGGTCCCGGGCGCCGGCGCCGAGGGAAAGCGGGTGCGGGAGTTCACGATCGACGCGCGCGACCAGGCGCACTGGGAGGAGATCCTGCGGGCGATCGGCTCGACCCGGGGCGCGCGGGTGATCGACTACGTCGACCGGACGCTGGCGATGCACCGCGGCGGCAAGATCGAGCAGCACAACAAGTACCCGCTGAAGACCCGCGACGACCTCTCGATGGCCTACACGCCGGGCGTCGCCCGGGTCTGCATGGAGATCCACGAGGACCGCAAGAAGGCCTTCGACTTCACGATCAAGCGGAACACCGTCGCGGTCGTCTCCGACGGCTCGGCCGTGCTCGGCCTCGGCGACATCGGACCGGAGGCGGCGATGCCGGTGATGGAGGGCAAGGCGATGCTGTTCAAGGAGTTCGCCGACATCGACGCCTTCCCGATCTGCCTCGACACCCACGACCCGGAGAAGATCATCGAGGCGGTGCGGCTGATGGCGCCGACCTTCGGCGGGATCAACCTCGAGGACATCTCCGCCCCCCGCTGCTTCGAGATCGAGGACGCGGCTCAAGGAGGAGCTCGACATCCCGGTCTTCCACGACGACCAGCACGGGACCGCGGTGGTGACGATGGCGGCGCTGTTCAACGCGCTGAAGATCGTCGGCAAGCCGATCGAGGAGCTGAACGTGCTGATGACCGGGCTCGGCGCCGCGGGGGTCGCGGTGACGAAGATGATGCTCGCCTCCGGGGTGACGAGGATCATCGGCTGCGATCGCAAGGGCGCGCTCTCGACCACCCGCGAGGACTTCGAGCAGATGACGGAGATCAAGCGCTGGTACTCCGAGAACTCCAACCCCGAGCACCGGCTCGGCACGCCGTCCGAGGTGATCGAGGGCGCCGACCTGTTCGTCGGCCTCTCCGGCCCGGGCGTGATCGAGGCGTCCGAGCTCGAGCGCATGAACGACGACGCGATCGTCTTCGCGATGGCCAACCCGACGCCCGAGGTGATGCCCGAAGAGGCCGAGCCGTACGTCCGGATCATGGCCACCGGTCGCTCGGACTACCCGAACCAGATCAACAACGTGCTCGCCTTCCCCGGGATCTTCCGCGGCGCGCTCGACGCCGGCGCCCCGCGGATCACCGAGGAGATGAAGCTCGCCGCGGCCCAGGGGATCGCCGACGTGGTCGCCGACGAGGATCTCTCCGAGGACTACATCATCCCGTCGGTGTTCGACCGCGACGTGGCCCCGGCCGTCGCCAAGGCGGTGGTCGAGGAGGCCCGGCGCGACGGGATCGCCCGGGTCTCGGAGGAGACGGGTACGTTTTCGACGATCGAGTAGCGGCGGGCGCCGTCGCCGAAGCCGAGTAGGCGGGACCCTCTCGGGTAAAGGAGGTTTGGTCATGCGTGTCCTCGTCAGCGGTGCATCCGGATTGATCGGCTCGGCCGTCTGCGACGCGCTGCTGGCGCGCGGCGACGAGGTCGCCGGGCTGAGCCGCGACCCGGCGAAGGCGCGGGCGAGCAACCCGACCGTGTCCTGGCATGCGTGGGACCCCGCCAACGAGCGCCCCCCTGAGGCCGCCTTCGAGGGGGTCGACGCGGTCGTCAACCTGGTCGGCGAGGAGATCAACCAGCGGCTCACCGACGAGGCCAAGCAGCGGATCCGCGAGAGCCGCGTGCGGGCGACGAAGAACCTCGTCGACGGGATGCTCGCCGCGACCCCGGGCCCGCGCACCCTCGTCAGCCAGGCCGCGATCGGCATCTACGGCGATCACGGTGAGACGGTCGTCGACGAGTCGACGCCGCCGGCCGAGGGATTTCTGCCGCAGGTGGTGGTCGACTGGGAGCACGAGGCGCGCAAGGCCGAGAGCGCCGGCGTGCGAGTCGTGATCTTCCGGACGGGCCTGATCCTCGACCCCGACGGCGGCCTGCTGAAGCAGCTCGTGCCGCCGTTCCGGCTCGGGGTCGGCGGGCCGCTCGCGGGTGGCGACTTCTACATGCCGTGGATCCACCGCGACGACGAGGTCGGGCTGATCCTGTGGGCGCTCGACAACCCGCAGGTGAGCGGCACGCTGAACGCGACCGCGCCGGTGCCGGTCACCAACCGCACGTTCTCGAAAGCGCTCGGCAAGGCGCTGAACCGCCCGTCGTTCGTGCCCGCGCCGCGATTCGCGATCGTCGCCATGCGCGGCGAAGAGCTCGCCGAGCAGATCACCGGCAGCTACCGGGTGATCCCCCGGCGCGCCCAGGACCTCGGCTACGACGTTCCGATTCGACCGAGGTCGAGCCGCGCTCGCCGACCTCTTCGCCTAGCCGGCCTCGATCACCTCGATCGGACGCGGCCTGCCAGGGCGGGCGAAGCTCGTAGCCGGTCATCCGCTCCAGGGTCGTCTCGCCGAGCTCGTCGATCGAGTAGGTCCCGAGCACCGAATCGCGCTCGGTGGTGGCGAAGAAGGCGTCGATCACGGCGGCGCGGTCGGTCGGGTCGGAGGCGCGGTCGATGGAGTCGAGGATGACCGCCATCGCCTCGTAGCCGTAGGCGGCGTAGCGCCCCGGCCGACGGTCGTACTCCGCCTCGAAGGCGCGCGCGAACTCGCGGCCGGCGGGAGGGAGCTGCGACGGGTCGAGGGCGGCCGAGGTCACGTAGCTCGCGTCGAGCAGCGATGCCCCGGTCCCGAGCAGCCAGGAACGCGTCGTTGAGGATCTGGCTCGGCTCGCCTCCGACGACGACGTCGTCGGCCTGATGGCGGAAACTCGCGGGGTAGCCGGCGAGATAGCGACGGTCGCCGGGTGAGCCGGGCAGCTCGCTCTCGAACCCGGCGGCGAGGGCCTCGCCGAACGGTGTGCCGTCGTCCTCGACCCGCGACCTGATCCCAGCCGAGCTCGCGGGCCCAGGCTCCGGCGGCCGCGCCCTGCGCGGTGTCGCTGGGGATCACGCGGCCGAAGCTGCGCTCGCCCGTCGGCTGCGTCTCCGGGACGTCGTTGGTGCCGGGGACCGCGACCAGGTCCTCGGCCGCGCTCGCCGGCGAGACCTGGAGCAGGCGGGCGGAGTTGGTGATCGGCAGCGAGGCGCGCGTGGCTCCGGACTCGAACTCGCCCAGGTACGCGATCGCGGTCGAGTCCTGGGTCGCGGTGCGGGCGTTGGCGGCCGCCTCCGCCGGAGTCCAGCCGAGCCCGTCACCACCGCCGGGCATGTCGTCGAAGAACCTCGCCTCGACCGGGACCCCGGCCGCCTCGCCACCCGCTTCGGCGAGGGCCATGCGGGCGCCATCGGCGGCGTCGCGGCCGTCGGGCCCGAGCTGCGACAGGCTGACGTAGACCGTCAGGGTCGGATCGCCGGCTTCCTCGCCTCCGCCGCCACAGCCGGCCGCCGCGGCAACGACGACCGTCAGGACGCTAACCGAGAAACGCTTCCGCAAACGCGAACTCCTCCGGGGTCACGGTGCGCAGCTCCGCGACCGCCTCGGCCAGCGGGACGAGCTCGATCCGCGTCCCGCGAAGCGCCGGCATCATCCCCCACTCGCCGTTCTGCGCGGCGTCGATCGCCGCCACCCCGAACCGGGTCGCCAGCACCCTGTCGTAGGCGGTCGGGGTGCCGCCCCGCTGGATGTGGCCGAGGACGACGGCGCGCGTCTCGAACCCGGTGCGCGCCTCGATCTCCTGCTCGAGCCGATGCCCGATGCCACCGAGGCGGACGTGGCCGAATTCGTCGGTCTCCCCCGCCGCGACCTCCATCGTCCCCCGCTTCGGCAGCGCACCCTCGGCGGCGACGACGATCGAGAACGAGCGCCCGCGCGAGTGACGCCGGTCGATCAGCCTGCAGACCTCGTCGATGTCGAACGGCTGCTCGGGGATCAGGATCACGTCGCCGCCACCGGCGATCCCCGAGTAGAGCGCGATCCAGCCGGCGTGGCGCCCCATCACCTCGACCACCATCACCCGGTGGTGAGATTCGGCGGTCGTGTGGAGGCGGTCGATCGCCTCGGTGGCGACCTGGATCGCCGTGTCGAAGCCGAAGGTGACGTCGGTGGCGCCGATGTCGTTGTCGATCGTCTTCGGCACGCCGAGGACGTCGAGCCCGTGCTCGGCGTGGAGGCGGTTGGCGGCCCCGAGCGTGTCCTCGCCGCCGATTGCGATCAGGCCGTCGACGTCGAGCTCGGCCATCGTCTCGCGGATGCGCTGCGCGGCGTTCTCGCGCTTGAACGGGTTGGTCCGAGAGGTGCCCAGGATCGTCCCGCCCCGGGGCAGGATCCCTCGGGTCGACTCGATCGTGAGCTCGAGATGGTCGCCCTCGAGCGGGCCCCGCCAGCCGTCGCGGAAACCGGCGATCTCGCTCGAGTGCACGTCGATGCCCTTGCGGACGATCGCCCGGATCACCGCGTTCAGGCCTGGACAGTCGCCGCCGCCGGTGAGCACGCCGAATCGCACGCGGCCACGATACCCGCAGCGCGCCGCGTCACCGGTCAGCCGTCGAGGGCCTCCCGGCGGACGGTGAAGAAGTCGGCGACGAGGCCGTCCGGATCGTCGGCGGCGACGAGCGCGGCGTAGGAAAGCTCGGCCCCCGAGAAGCCGGTCGCGTTCCAGAGCTCGCCCCTGGGCTGGGCGTGCCACGGCCCGACGTACGCGTACGGTTCCGGATGGCCGTCGTCTCCGGGCGAGACGCCGTAGTTGGCGCGACGCCCGAGCGGCTCGGGGCCTGCCTCGAACGCGATGTCGAAGTGCTCGGGCCAGAGGATGACGTCCGAGGGATCGTCGGCCGGCGGCATGGCGGCCGCGTGAGCCTCGAGAGCGTTCCTCGCGAACGCGTAGAGCTCCGCGAGCACGGTGGCTGCATCCCGGTCGAGCTCGAGCGGCGTCGTATCGCCGGGCGGGCCGGCCGGGAACAGCTCGGTGCCGACGAGCTCGGCGGCCTGTGCGAGGGACGCGATCGCCTCGCGGCGCTCGGCCCCGCCCTCCAGCACGACGAGCTCCGCGCCGTCGACCCGCACCTGCCACTCGTCGCCGCCGTGCTCGAACGGCGGCGTGCCGAAGCCGCCGGGCGTCTGGGTCAGGGCGATCTCGTTGTCCGGCTTGCGCGCCGGGGCGACGACCTCCTCGGCAACGCGGTGAAGCGCGTCGCGAGTGGCGCCGAACGATCGCGGAAGCGGCCGGAGGCCCATCAGACCAGGTCGGCGTCGGCGAGCACCACGAGGCCGGGGCGCACGGTACGCGGGCGGGTCACCTCTAGGCGCGGATCCAGTCCAGCAACGGCTTCGCCCAGCGGTCGAGGACGGCGTTGAAGATGATGAACAGGAAGATCAGCGCCGCGATCGTCCCCCCGAGCGAGAACGCGTAGCCGATCATCATCGCGACCAGGCCGACGACGGTGAAGACGAGCAGGCGCACGGCCGGGAATCTACCGCTTCGGCTCGGCACCGGCCGCCGCAGGAGCGGCGAGATCGACCGCGTCTACGCCTCCAGCGCGGCCCGCGCAGCGGTCAGGAACCCGGTCACGGCGGCGGCCGCGGCGGTCGGCCCGCCGGCCTCCTCGACGGCGCGCACCAGCCGGGTGCCAACGATGACGCCGTCCGCGATCGCCCCGACCTGGGCCGCCTGCTCGGGCGTGCCGATGCCGAAGCCGACCGCGACCGGGACCTCGGCGTCGGACTGGGTCGCGACGATCAGGTCGCCGAGCGTCGCCGGGAGCTGCTCACGCTCCCCCGTCGTGCGCGTGTCCGAGACGAGGTAGACGAAGCCCTCGGCGGCCGCGCAGATCCGCCGGCGGCGCTCCGCCGGGGTGGTCGGCGCGACCAGCGGGATCAGGGCGAGCCCCGCGGCCCGCAGCGCGGCCGCGATCTCGGCGCTCTCCTCGAGCGGCAGGTCGGGGACGATCGCCCCGGCGGCGCCGGCCTCGGCGAGCTCGCCGGCGAAGCGCTGCGGGCCGCGCGCGAGGATCATGTTCGCGTAGGCCATCGGCACCACCGGCACCCGGGCGGCGATCCGCTCGCAGTCGGCGAGCACCGAGTCGAGCGTGGCTCCGGCGGCGAGGGCGCGGGTCCCGGCCGCGTGGATGACGACGCCGTCGGCGAGCGGGTCCGAGTACGGGACCCCGAGCTCGATCAGGTCGGCGCCGGCGTCCGCGTACGCCTCGGCCACCGCGGCCGAGGTCTCGCGATCGGGAAAGCCGCTCATCATGTACGGCATCAGCGCCGCGCGCCGATCGGCCCTCGCCGCCGCGAACGCGGCCGCGATCCGTTCAGCCATCGCCGAATCGCTCGACCACCTCGGCGAGGTCCTTGTCGCCGCGGCCGGAGAGCGTCAGGAGGTCGTAGCGCCTTCCCTCGCCTCACCCGCGCACGCCCGCAGGCGAAGCCGAGGAGGTGGCGCGGTATCTTCGTTGGCGAGGCAGCCAAGCCACGCGCGTGGCTTGGCTCCAGCGCCGGGATGATCCCCTCGAGCCGGGCGAGCTCGCGAAAGGCGCTCAGCGCCTCGTCGTCGGTGACCGCCTCGTAGCGGACGCGCCCGGTGTCGCGAAGGTGGGCGTGCTGCGGGCCGACGCCCGGGTAGTCGAGGCCGGCGGAGACCGAGTGCGCCTCGAGGATCTGGCCGTCCTCGTCGGCGAGCACCGCGGAGAGCGCCCCGTGCAGGACCCCGGTGCGGCCCGCGGTCAGCGAGGCGCCGGTGCGGCCGCTGTCCAGCCCCTCACCCGCCGCCTCGACCCCGATCAGCTCGACCTCCTCGTCGTCGAGGAAGGGGACGAAGGTGCCGATCGAGTTCGAGCCCCCGCCGACGCAGGCGATCACCCGCGCCGGCAGCGAGCCCTCGGCCGCGAGCGCCTGCTCGCGCGCCTCGTCGCCGATCACCAGCTGCAGGTCGCGCACGAGCGCCGGGTACGGCGCCGGGCCGACGGCGGAGCCGATGATGTAGTGGGTGGTGGCGACGTTGGTGACCCAGTCGCGGATCGCCGCGCTGACCGCCTCCTTCAGCGTCCGCGCGCCCGGCCTCGACCGGCGCGACCTCGGCGCCGAGGAGGCGCATGCGCTCGACGTTCGGCGCCTGGCGGCGCATGTCCTCGGTCCCCATGTAGACGACGCACTCGAGGCCGAGCAGGGCGCAGGCGGTCGCCGCCGCGACGCCGTGCTGGCCGGCGCCGGTCTCGGCGATCACCCGGTCCTTGCCCATCCGCTTGGCCAGCAGCGCCTGGCCGACGGCGTTGTTGATCTTGTGGGCGCCGGTGTGGGCGAGGTCCTCGCGCTTGAGGTAGACCCGGCGGCCGACGCGCTCGGAGAGCCGCTCGGCGAGGTAGAGCGGCGTCGGGCGGCCGACGAAGTCGCGCAGCAGGCGGTCGAGCTCGGCGCCGAAGCCCTCGTCGGCGCGCGCCTCGGCCCAGGCCAGGGTGAGCTCGTCGAGCGCCGCGATCAGGACCTCGGGCACGAAGCGCCCGCCGTAGGGGCCGAAGCGCTCCTCGACGCTCGCCGCGGCGCCGACCCCACCCGCCGCGCCGGCCGGGCGCGCGCTCATCGCGCCGCGGCCCCGGACGCGGGCACCGGGCCATCGCGCGCTCGGCGAAGGCGGCCATCAGCGCATGGTCCTTGAGCCCCGGGCGCGGCCTCGACCCCGCTGGCGACGTCGACCGCGAACGGCCGCGCGACCTCGATCGCGCCCGCGACGTTGGCGGGGTCGAGGCCGCCGGCGAGGATCATCGGGATCCCCGGTGGGCGGGCGCGCGACCAGCTCCCAGTCGAAGCTCTCACCGGTACCGCCCGGGGCGCTCCGGCCGGTGCGCGTCGAGCAGGTGATAGTCGGTCCGGAAGGCCTCGGCCGCCTGGATGTCGGCCGCGCTGCGGACGCGGATCGCCTTGATCACCTTGGCACCCGTGCGCCGGGCCACCTCCTGGCAGAAGGCGGGACCCTCGTCGCCGTGGAGCTGGATCATCGAGAGCTGCTCGTCCTCGACCGCCCTCGCGACCTCGTCGAGGGTCGCGTTGACGAACACGCCGACGATCTCGACCTTGCGCCGCAGCTCGGCGCTGATCGCGACGCGCGGTCGCCGGATCGCAGCGGCGCGGGCTCTCCGGCCAGTGGTTGAGGCCGATCGCCCAGGCGCCGAGGCGGACCGCCTCGCGCGCATCCTCGATCCTGGTGATGCCGCAGAACTTGACTCGCATCGCGTCGGAGTAGCGTAGGGACCAGATGATCGGGCCCGGACCAGGGGGACTCGAATCGCCACCCGCGAGCCTCGAGGCGGAGGTGCAGCGGATCGGCCGCGAGCTGGCCGGCGCTTCCCCTCCCCCGCCCGCCACCCGCTGCGCTCGCTCGACCAGAAGGCGATGCAGCTGACGGCCCAGGACGCCGAGCTGCGGCGCGGCGCTGTTCCGGCTCGTCGACGTGACCCCCGCCTGCCGCTCGGTCGACGACCTCGGCGCGCACCTGGTCGCCTACCTCGACGAGGTCCCGGAGCGGCCGCCGTCGCTCGAGGCGGCGATGCGGCTCGCCGGCAACCGGCCGGGCCGCGGGCGCTCGGCGCCGCGACCGCGGCCGGCGTCCGCCACATGGCGCACCGCTTCATCGTCGGCGAGTCGCCGCAGGAGGCGCTGCGGACACTCGCCGCGCTCTGGCGCGAGGGGATCGCCAGCTCCGTCGACCTGCTCGGCGAGGCGACGGTGACCACGGCGGAGGCCGATCGCTACGCGGCGCGCTGCGACGAGGCGCTCGTGACGCTCGCCGAGGCCGCGCCGCGATGGCCGCGCGCGCGAGTGGCTCGAGCGCGACTCGGCCGGCCCCGTGCCGCGGGTCAACCTCTCGGTCAAGGTCACCGCGCTGACCCCGCTGATGCGCCCCCAGGCGCCCGAGGTCGGCCGCGAGGACGCGGCGGCGCGGATGCGGCCGCTGCTGCGCCGCGCCCGCG
Source organism: uncultured Solirubrobacterales bacterium (assembly GCA_963733075.1). Lineage (GTDB taxonomy): Bacteria > Actinomycetota > Thermoleophilia > Solirubrobacterales > 70-9 > WHSW01. The sequence goes on from CAVTCA010000022.1 coordinate 98,136, forward strand.
AGCTCGGCGCCCACCTGCACGTCGACATGGAGTCGGTCGACTCGCTCGAGACGACCGCCGAGCTCGTCCTCGGGCTGCTCGCCGAGGACGAGTTCGCCGACGGGCCCGTCGGCCGGGAGTCGTCCTGCAGGCCTACCTGCGCGACTCGCCGGCCCAGCTCGACCGGCTGCTCGAGTGGTCGCGGCGACGCCGAGCGCGCGCGCCGCTGGCGGTGCGCCTGGTCAAGGGCGCCTACTGGGACCACGAGGTGGTCGAGGCGCGCCAGCACGGCTGGCGCCCGCCGGTGTTCGAGCACAAGGCCGACTGCGACCGCAACTTCGAGGCGCTCACCCGGCGGCTGCTCGACGCCCGGCCGCTGGTCCGGGTCAGCGGTCGGCTCGCACAACCTGCGCTCGGTCGCCCACGCGATCGCCTACAACCGGCTCTCGCGGCGGCGAGCGACTCCGACCTCGAGCTCCAGGTGCTGCGCGGCCTCGGCGACGAGCTCGCCGAGGCGCTGCGCGCCGAGCAGCTGCGGGTGCGCTCCTACTGCCCGGTCGGCGACCTGGTCGCCGGGATGGCCTACCTGGTCCGCCGCCTGCTCGAGAACACCTCCAACGACTCCTTCCTGCGCGCCCACGCACGGCGGCGCCCCGGTCGAGGAGCTGCTCGGCCGCGACCGTGAGCTTTCGCAACGAGCCGACGCTCGAGCTGCGCCGCGCCGACGCCCGCGACGGGCTGCTCGGCCGCGCTCGCCGAGCTCGACCGACGGCTGCCGCTCGAGGTGCCGGTGCTGATCGGCGGCGACCGCGGGCGCCGACGTCGGGACTCGAGTCGACCGACCCCGGCGACCCCGGGCGGGTCGTCGCGCGTCGCCGGCCGCGCGGGCGCCGAGCCGAGGCCGCGGCGGCGGTGGCGGCCGCCGACCGCGGGCTGGCCGAGTGGAGCGGGCCGCGGCGCGGCCGAGCGCGCGGCCGCGCTGAGCGGCGCCGCCGCGACCCTGCGCGGCCGCCGGCCCGAGCTCGCGGCGCTGCAGGTGCGCGAGTGCGCGAAGCCGTGGGCGGAGGCCGACGCCGACGTCTGCGAGGCGATCGACTTCCTCGAGTACTACGCGCGCGGCGGCGGTCGAGCTCGAGCGCGGGCCCGGAGCTCGCGCAGGCGCCGGGCGAGCGCAACACGATGCGCTACGAGCCGCGCGGCGTCGCCGCGGTGATCTCGCCGTGGAACTTCCCGCTCGCGATCCCGACCGGGATGACCGCGGCGGCGCTCGCGGCCGGCAACGCGGTCGTGCTGAAGCCGGCCGAGCAGTCGCCCGGCTGCGCGCTGGCGCTGGTCGAGGCCCTGCACGGGGCCGGGGTCCCGCCGGCGGCGCTCGCGCTGCTGCCCGGCGACGGCGACGCCGGCGCGGCGCTGGTCCGCGATCCGCGGGTCGCACCTGATCGCGTTCACCGGCTCGGGCGCCGTCGGGCTCGAGATCGTCCGCGCCGCCGCCGAGACCCCCGCCGGGCAGGACCACGTCAAGCGGGTGATCGCCGAGATGGGCGGCAAGAACTGCGTCATCGTCGACTCCGACGCCGACCTCGACGACGCCGTCCCCGCGATCGTCGACTCGGCCTTCGGCTACGCGGGCCAGAAGTGCTCGGCCGCCTCGCGGGTGCTCGTCCACGAGGCGGTCGCCGAGTCCGCTGCTCGAGCGGCTCGCGGGCGCCGACCGACTCGCTGATCGTCGGCCAGGCGGAGAGCTTCGCCACCGACGTCCCGCCGCTGATCGAGGCGCGAGGCGCGCGATCGCGTCGACGCGCTATCGCGAGCGACGCCGCGCGCAGCGGCCGGCTCGTGACCGCCGCGCGGGAGCTGCCCGACGCGCGGCTGGTTCGCGCCGCCCGCCGTGGTCACCGAGCTGCCCGCCGACGCCGCCGGTGCTGCGCGAGGAGGTCTTCGGCCCGCTGCTCACGCGTCGAGCCCGTCGCCGGGATCGACGGAGGCGCTCGAGCGTCGTCGACTCGCTCCCGTTCGCGCTCACCGCGCGGGCTGTTCTCGCGCAACCCGGAGACGATCGACGCGGTCGCGCGACGCGATCCCGGTCGGCAACCTCTACGTCAACCGCTCGACCACCGGGGCGATGGTCGGCCCGCCAGCCGTTCGGCGGCAACCGGCTGCTCGGGGATCGGCTCCCAGGCCGGCGGCCCCGACTACCTGCGCCAGTTCACCGAGCCGCGGGTGGTGAGCGAGAACACGATGCGCCACGGCCTCGAGACCGACCGGGCCTGAGCGCCGCGCGAGCAGCGCGAGCTCAGCGCGCCGCCTGGTCGGGCCGCTCGGCGAGCTCGACGGTGACCGTGCGCTCCTCGCCGTCGCGCAGCAGCGTGAGCTCGATCTCGTCGCCGGGCTGCTTGCGCGTCGACCGCGGCGATCACGTCGTCCATGCCGGCGACCGGCTCGCCGTCGACGGCCGTGATCAGGTCGCCGCCGGCTCGGATGCGCTGGCCGTCGACCGAGACCTCGGCGTCGCCCGCCTCGATCCCGGCGTCGGCCGCGGGGCTGTCGGGGACCACGGACTGCACCAGGGCGCCGCGCTCGACGTCGAGGTTGAGCACGTCGGCGATCTCGGGCGTCAGGTCGGCGCCGCTGATGCCGACGAAGGCGTGCTCGACCTCGCCGGTGGTCGATCAGCTGCTGGGCGATCTCACTGGCGGTGTCGATCGGGACCGCGAAGCCGATCCCGACGTTGCCGCCCGACTGGCCGCCGGACTCGATCTGCGAGTTGATCCCGATCACCTCGCCCGTCGGAGTCGATCAGCGGGCCCGCCCGAGTTGCCCGGGTTGATCGGGGCGTCGGTCTGGATCGCGTTGCTGATCGAGAACCCGTTCGGGGCGCTGATCTGCCGCTGGACGGCGGAGACGATCCCGGCGGTCGCCGTGCGGTCGAGGCCGAACGGGTTGCCGATCGCGACCACCGGGTCGCCGACCTCGACCTCGGCCGAGGAGCCGAGCTCGAGCGGCTGGAGACGCTCGGCGCCCGGATTCGACCTCGAGCACGGCGACGTCGGTCGACGGGTCGGCACCGACCACCTTGGCGTCGAGGGTCTCTCCGTCCTCGCCGCCGACGCGGACCGTGACCTGTTCGGAGCCGTCGACGACGTGCGCGTTGGTGAGGATGTGGCCGTCGTCGTCGATCACGAACCCCGAGCCGGTGGCGGTGCCGCCCCGGGAGGGCCCGAACGGGCTGACGGGCGCGGACTGCGCCTGCTGCTGGGCCTCGATGTAGACGACCCCCGGCGAGTCCTTGGTGTAGATCTCGTTCACGGTCAGCGCGCCTGCCGGTCTCGTCGGCGGCCAGCGCGGTGGTCGCGTCGCGGTGGCGGCGCCGTGGTCGTGGTCGTGGTCGAGCCGCCATCGGCCTCGACCGCGCCGGTCGCGATCGCGATCCAGCCCGAGCACGGCGACGACCAGGCCGCCCGCGAGCGCGGAGGCGAACGGGGTCTTGAGCAAGCTCTTCATCGACCGAGCTTGCCCCGGCCCCCCTAAAGCGCCCTAACGCGAACCGAAAGGCCTAAGAACCGCCGTGAAGGCACGGTCCATGTAGTGCTCGCGGGTGCGCTCCTCGTCCATGGTCAGCTCGCGCACGGCGATCTCCGGGTCGCCGGAGCGCATCAGCGTCTCGCCGATCAGGACCGCGTCGCAACCGATCCGCTCGAGCTCCTCGAGCTGCTCCCAGTGGTCATAGCCCGACTCCGAGACCACGGTCTTGCCCGCCGGGACGTCGGTGATCAGCTCGGTGGTCGTCTCCAGGTCCACGGAGAGGTCGCCGAGGTTGCGGTTGTTGATCCCGATCACGTCGGCGCCGACCTCCAGCGCGCGCTCGAGGTCAGCTTCGTCGTGGACCTCGACCAGGCAGTCGAGGTCGAGCAGCATCGCCTCCTCGTAGAGGCCGAGCAGGGTGCGGTCGTCGAGCGCGGCGACGATCAGCAGCACCGCGTCGGCGCCGTTCGACCGCTGCCTCGTAGAGCTGGTAGGGGTCGACGATGAAGTCCTTGCGCAGGATCGGCAGGCCGGAGGCGGCTCGCGCGGCGCGCAGATCGTCGAGCGAGCCGCCGAAGTGGCGCTCGTCCGTGAGCACCGAGAGGGCCGCCGCGCCGCCGCGCTCGTAGGCAGCGACCACCTCGGCGACCGTCGCACCCGCGGCGATCTCACCGGAGCTGGGCGAACGGCGCTTGAACTCGGCGATCAGCGAGAGCCCCGGGCGGACCAGGGCCTCGCTGAAGGGGCGCGAGCCGCTGAGCGTGCCGACCGCGGCGCGTAGGTCCTCGATCGTGACCTGGCGCTTGCGCTCCTCCACGCCCTGCCTCGCTGCCCCCACGAGCTCGTCGAGCTTGCTCATGCGCAGCTCAGGGTAGTCAAGCCGCCAGCTCTTGGGTCAGCGGGGCCAGGCGCTCGAGCACGCCCTCGGCGGCGCCCGAGTCGAGCGCCTGGCGGGCCCGCTCGACCCCCGCGGCGAGATCGTGCGCGGACCCGGCGGCGAGGATCGCCGCGCCCGCGTTGAGGACGATCACGTCGCGCGCCGGGCCCGCCTCGCCGGCGAGCACAGCCCGGACGACGGCGGCGTTCCGCTCCGGCTCGCCGCCCGCGATCGCGCTCAGCTCCGATCGCTCGATCCCGAGGTCCTCGGGGGTCGACGAACCACTCCTCGGTGCGGCCGTCGGCGACCTCGACCACCCGGGTGCGGTCGCCGATGCTGATCTCGTCGACGCCGTCATCCGAGCAGACGACCAGGGCGCGCTCGCAGCCGAGGCCGACGAGGGCCTCCGCGACCGTCTCCTGATAGCGCCGATCGGAGACGCCGAGCAGCTGTCGCGAGGCGCCGGCCGGGTTGGTCAGCGGACCGAGGAAGTTGAAGATCGTGCGCACCGCCAGCTCCTTGCGGACCGGCACCACGTGCTTCATCGCCGCGTGATGACGGGGCGCGAACATGAACCCGAAGCCGAGCTCGTCGATGCAGCGGGCGACCGCCGCAGGGGCGAGCTCGATCCTGACGCCGAGCGCCTCGAGCAGGTCGGCGGAGCCCGAGCGGCTCGTGTTCGAGCGGTTGCCGTGCTTGGCGACCGCGCACCCGGCCCCGGCGGCAACCAGGGCGGCGGCGGTCGAGATGTTGAACGTCGACGGCCCGCCGCCGGTGCCCGCGGTGTCGACCAGGTCCTCGCGGCCGCTCTCGACCGGCGCGGCGAGGCGGCGCATCGTCCGCGCCAGGCCGACCAGCTCGGCCACGGTCTCGCCCTTCGCCCGCAGCGCGATCAGGAAGGCGGCTGTCTGGATCTCGCTCGCGCGCCCCTCCATCACCTCGTCGAGGACGGCCGAGGCGTGGTCGGCGGTCAGGTGGCTGCCGGATGCCAGCTCGTCGATCGCGCAGGTGAGGATGGGGTTGGGCATCGGTCTAGTCGCTAGTTGCTCGGTTGCCGAGGAAATTGGCGAGCAGGTGCTTGCCCTCGGGGGTGAGCACCGACTCGGGGTGGAACTGGACCCCGACCGCCGGCAGCTCGCGATGGCGAACCGCCATCACCACGTCCTCGAACGAGGCGGTGCGCTCGAGCGTCGCCGGCAGCTCCGGGTCGGCGACCAGCGAGTGATAGCGGCCGCCGCGAAGCGGGTTCGCGAGGCCGGCGAAGATGCCGGTGCCGTCGTGGGAGATCTGCGCGTCCTTGCCGTGGATCGGCTCTCCGCGGATCGTGCGGCCCCCGAACGCCTCGACCATCGCCTGGTGGCCGAGGCAGACGCCCAGGGTCGGGATCCCCGCCTCGGGGAAGGCGCGCGCGGCCTCGATCGAGATCCCGGCGTCCGCCGGCGTGCACGGCCCGGGCGAGATCACGAGCCGCTCGGGCCGGCGCTCGAGCAGCTCCGCCACCGTCGCCTTGTCGTTGCGGACCACCTCGACCTCGGCCCCGAGCTCGCCCAGGTACTGGACGAGGTTGTAGGTGAAGGAGTCGTAGTTGTCGAGTACCAGAACTCTCATGCGCGAGCTCACCCCCACTCCGGCTGGCGCCTCCGCCAGCGCGACGGCCTCGAACATCGCCTTGGCCTTGTTGACGCTCTCAACGTACTCGTACGCCGGCTTCGCGTCGGCGACCGTGCCGCCGCCGGCCTGCACGTGGACCCGGCCGTCCTTGACCACCGCGGTGCGGATGTGGATCGCGGTGTCGAGGTCGCCGGTGAAGCTGAGATAGCCGATCGCGCCGCCGTAGGAGCAGCGCTTGTGCGGCTCGAGCTCGTCGATGATCTGCATCGCGCGCACCTTCGGCGCGCCCGAGAGCGTGCCGGCGGGCAGCGTGGCGCGCAGGACGTCCATCGCACTCACGCCCTCACGCAGCCGGCCCGAGACCTGGCTGACGATGTGGAAGACGTGCGAGTAGGTCTCGACCACCATGTACTCGTCGACGCTGACGCTGCCGTACTCGCAGACCCGGCCGAGATCGTTGCGGCCGAGGTCGACCAGCATCACGTGCTCGGCGCGCTCCTTCGGGTCGTCGAGCAGGGCCTCGGCCTGGGCGCGGTCCTCCTCCGCGTTCGCCCCGCGGGGGTAGGTGCCCGCGATCGGCCGGGTCTCGGCGCGGCGGCCGCTCACCTTGACGAGGGGCTCCGGCGAGGCGCCGGCGATCTGGAACTCGCCGAAGTCGAGGAAGTACATGTATGGCGAGGGGTTGACCGTGCGCAGGCCGCGGTAGATCGAGAACGCCTCGACCGTCGCCGGCGCCGTGAACCGCTGCGAGGGGACCACCTGGAAGGCGTCGCCGGCGTGCGTGTACTCGACGATCCGGGCCACGTTGGCCTCGAACTGCTCGCGGTTGAGGTTCGACGTCCAGGCTCCCTCGATCCGTTCGGGCTTGAACGAGCCCGGGGGCGGCTCGGCGCTCTCGACCTCGGGCCGCGGCCGGGGGGCGGGCACCGGGCCGCGGAGGACCTCCCGGGCCTCGTCGATGACCGCGAGCGCATGGTCGTAGGCGGTTTCGATCGCGATCCCGCCGCGGTCGCAGAAGGCGTAGCCGAGCACCGTCACCTCGTGCTTGAGGTGGTCGAAGGCGAGCATCAGCTCGCAGACCATCAGCGCCAGGTCGGGGAGCCCGAGCGGGTCGGCGTTGGGCGGGCCGAGCGGCTCGACGGTGCGCACCAGGTCGTAGCCGAAGAACCCGACCGCGCCGCCGGCGAACGGTGGCAGCCGCTCGGGCTCCGCGACGGTGAACCCGGCCAGCGTCTCGGCCACCGCGGCGTAGGGATCGGCGATGCTGCTCGTGACGAGCTCGCCGTCGCGCACCTGGGTCAGCGTGCCCTCGGCCCAGCGCAGCTCGATCCGCGGTCGAAAGCCGAGGAACGAGTAGCGGCCGAGCCGGCCCTGCTCGGCGGACTCGAGCAGGAACGAGGAGCCGCCAAACGCCTCCCGCAGCTTCAGGAACGCGGAGACCGGGGTTTCGCAGTCGTCGACGAACCGGTAGGAGACCGGGATCACGTTCGCCTCGCCGGCGAGCTCGCGGGCGCGGTCGAGGCCGGGCTCGATCGCCGGGCCGGACTCAGCGCCGACGACGGCCATTGAGGACCTCCAGGGCGGTTGAGAGCGGCAGGTCGCGCGACACCAGCAGCACCTGGAGGTGATAGAGCAGGTCGGCCGCCTCCTCGGCGAGCCGCTCGTCCGATTCCCCCGCGGCCGCGCGCGCCACCTCGTCCGCCTCCTCGCGGACCTTGTCGCCGATCAGGGCCGAATCGGCGAGCAGCTCCGCGGTGTAGGAGCCCTCGGGGCGGTGGTCGTGGCGCGCCCGAACCGTGCGCTCGAGCACCGCCAGGGCCTCGTGCGCCGCAGGCAGGGGCTCGCCGGCGACCGCGGGGCCGTCGACCACCGGCTCGGCGGAGCCGTCGAGGTCGCGGTAGAAGCAGGAGCGCTCGCCGGTGTGGCAGGCGGGGCCGGCCGGCTCGACCAGGGCGACGAGGGCGTCGCCGTCGCAGTCGTACCGGATCTGGCGCACGCGCTGGACGTTGCCCGAGGTCTCCCCCTTCTTCCACAACCGCCCGCGCGAGCGGCTGAAGAAATGGATCTCACCGGTCTCGCGAGTGAGGCGGAGCGCCTCGGCGTCCATGTACGCCAGGGTCAGGACCTCACCACTGTGGAAGTCCTGGGCCACGCACGGGACCAGGCCGTCGTCGTCGAATCTGACCGCGTCTGCCATCGCGCCATCGTAGGCGCTGGCCGGATCGCCCATTCAGTCGATGCCGAGCCGGTCGAGCAAGCCCTCGTCGCGGCGCCAGCGCTCGCGCACGCGAACGTTGAGATCGAGGAAGACCTTGGCGCCGAGCTCGCGCTCGAGCTCCTTGCGCGCGCCGGTGCCGATCTCACGGATCATCCGGCCGCCCTTGCCGATCAGGATCGACTTCTGCGAGTCGGTCTCCGCCCAGACCTGGGCGCGGACCTCGACCAGGCCGTCCTCGCGCCGGGCGACCTCCTGGACCGCCACCTCGACCGCGTGCGGCAGCTCCTCGCGGGTCCGTCGCAAGACCTGCTCGCGGATCAGCTCGGCGAGGTGGACCTCGCTCGGCTGGTCGGTGCGCTCTTCCGGCGGGTAGAGCAGCGGACCCTCCGGCATCAGCTCCGCCAGCCTGGCGGTGAGCGAGCCGATCCCGGTCCCGCGCTTGGCGGAGACCGGAAACACCTCGTCCACAACCGCCAGCTCGGCGGCCGCGGCGAGCACCGCGGTCGTGGCCGCCGGGTCCAGCCGGTCGATCTTGTTCACCGCGCAGATCACGGGCACGTCGGGTCGCGCCTCGAGCAGGTGGTTGGCGATGAAGCGGTCCCCGGGGCCGATCCCCTGCTCGCCGTTGACGACGAGGAGGACCGCGTCGGCCCCCTCGAGCTCGTGCTCGACGCGGCGCTGCATGCGCTCGGTGAGCACGTCGCGCGGCCGCTGGACCCCCGGCAGGTCGACGAGCACGAGCTGCCAGCCCTCGCCGAGATCGGTGGCGACGCCGCGACTCGCGCGGCGCGTCGTCTGCGGGCGGTCGGAGATGATCGCGACCTTGGCGCCGACGATCGCGTTGACGATCGTCGACTTGCCGACGTTCGGCCGCCCGGCGAGGCCGATGAAGCCGACTCTCGTCGCCGGTCGTTGCTCGGTGCTCGTTGCTCGGTCCTCGAGCGAGGCCAGGATGCGGGCCTGCAGCTCGAGCATCTCTCCCGCGTCCGTCTCGTGGTCGTAGCCGCAGAGGTGCAGGACGCCGTGGACCGTCGCCTCGGTCAGGTCCGCGGTGTGCTCGGGGCAGATGACGACGTCGCCGAGCTCACGCGGGCCGGCGGCGCGTCCGGCACCGTCGACCGGGAACGACAGCACGTCGGTGGGCCGGTCGAGCCCCCGGTGGGCGCGATTGAGCTCTTGGATCCGTCGCGCGTCGACGAGCTCGACGGAGAGATGCCCGTCGGCGACCCCCGCCGCGTCCAGCGCGGCCGCCGCCGCCGCGCGGAGCTCCCCGGGCACGTCCCCGAGGTCCACGCTCACTTCGGACCCGGGCCGTCGCGCTCGGCGAACTCGCCGTAGGCGGCGACGATCCGCTGCACGAGCTGGTGGCGGACCACGTCCTCGCCGCCGAAGCGGACGAAGGCGATGTCGTCGACGGCGGAGAGGATCTCGCTGACCACGACGAGGCCGGAGCGCTGGTCGCGCGGCAGGTCGATCTGGGTGATGTCGCCGGTGACCACCATCTTCGAGCCGAAGCCGAGCCGGGTGAGGAACATCTTCATCTGCTCGGGGCTGGTGTTCTGCGCCTCGTCGAGGATCACGAACGAGTCATTAAGGGTGCGGCCGCGCATGAATGCCAGCGGCGCGACCTCGATCACGCCGCGGTCGAAGTAGGTGAGCACCTTCTCCGGGTCGAGCATGTCGTAGAGGGCGTCGAACAGCGGGCGGAGGTACGGGTCGACCTTCGCCTGGATGTCGCCGGGGAGGAAGCCGAGCCGCTCTCCGGCCTCGACCGCGGGCCGGGTGAGGATGATGCGGCTCACCTTGCGGGCTTCGAGCGCGGCGACGGCGCTGGCGACGGCGAGGAAGGTCTTGCCCGTTCCCGCCGGGCCGATCCCGAAGCTGACGGTATGGCGCCGGATCGAGTCGGTATAGCGCTTCTGGTTCACGGTCTTCGGCGCGACCTTCGTCGCCCGGTGGCGCCAGATCACGTCCTCGAGGATCTCCGCCGGCCGCTCCTCGGCGGCGATCGCATCGGTGACGGTGTCGATCGTGGTCGGCACCAGGTCATGCCCGCGCTCGACCAGCCCGACGAGCTCGTCGACCATCGTCGCCGCGCGGCTGACGTCGACGTCCTCGCCGTCGAGGGTGAGCACGTTGCCGCGCAGGAACAGCTCGCAGCCGAGGCGCTCCTCGAGCTCGCGCAAGACGGTGTCCTCCGAGCCCGCGAGCTCGGCCGCGGTGGTGTTGTCGAGGGTGAGCTGGCGGCGGGCCACCGGCGTCAGCCGAGCCTCTCGCGGACCGCGGCGCTGACGCGCTTGCCGTCGGCACGCCCGGCGACCTTCGGCATCACCGCCCCCATCACCTTGCCCATCTCGCCGGGCGAGGCGGCGCCCGACTCGGCGACCGCCTCGTCGACCAGGGCGACCAGGTCCGCATCCGAGATCTCGGCCGGCAGGTAGCGCTCGATCTCGCGGGCCTCGGCCTCCTCGGCCTCGGCGCGCTCCGAGCTGCCGCCCTCGCGATATGCGTCGGCCGCCTCGAGCCGCCGCTTGCGCTCGCGGCGCAGGACCGCGACCTCGTCCTCACCCCCCTGCTTGCGGTCCTTCTGCAGCGCGTCGGCGACGAGGCGTAGCGCCGCGACCCGGTCGCGCTCGCCGGCCTTCATCGCGGTGCGGGTGTCGCTCTGGACGCGCTCGAGGATCGTCTCGGCCATCGCCGAGAAGGGTAGAGCGGTGGTTACGGTCGCTGCAGCTCCAGGACCTGCTGGAAGGTCGGTCGGTTGGTGGTCCGGAACGTGTTGGGGATCAGGCCCGGGGTGAACCCGGTGCGTGCCGCGGGCACCAGCCACCCGGCGGGATCGGGCTGACCGAGCTCGGCGGCGAGCTCGTCGGCGGCCTCGTGGACCGCCTGCCAGAGCGAGGCCCTGCAGGCTTCCAGGGAGCCGCCGCCGCAGTAGCGCAGGTTGAACTTGCCCCGCACCCGCGAGCCGAGCAGGGTGCGCAGGTCCTTGTCCACGTAGGAGTGGCCGGACTGTCCGCCGAGCCCGCGCACGTCGCTGAGCGTCGTCGAGCAGGTCGCCGAACACCGGGCGCATCACCGCCTCGGCGATCGGGCCCCAGACCGCGTCCATGATCGCCGGGCCCGGGCTCGTCGTAGAGACCGTCGTCGTCCGCGTCGAGCCGCGGAGCGTCGCGGGCGACCCAGTCGTCGAGCAGGTCGACGACCTGCTGGTCGCGGGCGCTCGGGGCGGGTCCGGTGTGCAGCACGCGGCTGATCACCGGCCAGACCGGGGAGCGGACGTCCTCGGTGGCGGCGCGGTTCATGATCCCGACCACGTCGGTGAGCTGCGGCCGCCGCGGCCACTGGTCGAACAGCTCGACGCGCTGCACCGATCCGTACGGCTCGTCGTCGCCGTGCATGAACCCCGGCGCCGACTGGTTGTTCCAGTTGAGCAGCAGGCCGCGCGGTCCGCCGACGTCGTGCGGGTGCTCGCGCTCGCTCAGGAACCCCTGCCACTCGTAGTGGCCGGTGCCGAGCGTCGGCAGCCGCCGGTCGAGCCCGCGAGCGCGCACCGGCAGCTGGCCCGAGGAGAAGTAGGCGGTGTGCTCGCGCGACGCGTAGGCCCAGTTGAAGGTGAAGCCGAACTGGTTCGCCGCCTGCCAGAAGCGCTGCGGCGTCGAGGCCTTGCCCTCGGTCATGTCCTTGAGCGCCGCGAGGTTGAGGGCGTCGCGGCCGAAGGTCGAGCGCTTGCGCGACAGGGCGTAGGGCTCGCCGTCGACCGTCGCGGTGCCGAACACCGGGCCGTGCACCGAGACGTGGTAGCGCAAGCGGCGTCCCGGCGAGCAGGCCGGCGTTGAACTCCTCGAACGGCCGGCAGTCGCCCTTGAAGAGGTAGTGGGTCGAGGCGCGGGTGGGCTCGCGAGCCGTCGGGCTCGCAGAGCCGCTCGGCGAAGACGTCGCGGACGTCGTGGCCGGCCGAGGTCAGGCTCCAGGCGTAGTCGTCGGTGCGCCCGATCAGCATGTACATCGCCAGGCCGGGCACCGCGATCCCCTGCGCCTCGATCCCCGGCCCGTGCAGGTGCATCTGCTGGACGATCTCGGGGTAGTAGTAGCCGAGCTGCGGCCCCATCACCGCCAGCGAGTTGCCGGTCGCCGAGCGCTCCGGCGAGACGACCAGGAAGTTCGAGGCTCGCTGGCGCGGCGGGGCGGCTGCCGCCGGAACCGTGGCGGCGCCCGCGGTCGCGCTCGCGCCGGCGGGCGGCTGGCGCGGATCGACCGCCTCGATCGAGCCCGCGTCGATGACCACCGAGCCGCGCGGCTTGCCGCCGGTGAACGGCCCGTAGTCGAAGCGGCGCTTGATCGTCGTCGGCGCCTCCGGGTCCTCGGCGAGCATGACGTCGTCCCAGGCCTCGTAGCCGCGCTCGGTCCCGAGGCCCTCCTGGAGCTTGGCGAGCAGGTCGGCGTTCTCGGCCTCGCCGCCGCCGCCGGCGCCGAAGATCGAGCCGATGAACGCGGTCACGGCGATCACGTCGTTGACCGTCGCCGGCGGCTGGTCGATGCCGTTGGCCTCCCAGTAGGCGTTGATCCCGGCGGCGTAGGCGCGCGCGTCGGCGAGGATCTGGCGGCCCTTGTCGCCGTAGGTCTCGACGAGGAGCCGCTTCTGGGCGGTCACCAGCGCCTCGGCCTCCGGGCTCGGGACGAACGACTGACCGCTCGTGACGAGCCCGAAGGCGTCGATGCCCGGCACGTCGGCGACGGCGACGCGGGCCGGGCCGCGGCCGAGCTGGATCAGCAGCCCGCGGTCGCGCGCCGTCGTCCAGCCGGCCCCGAAGGCGACGTCGGCGCGCGTCCGGCCGTAGACGTGCGGGATGCCGTAGGCGTCGTAGATCAGGCGCAGGCCCGGCCGGCCGGTCTGCTCCTCGCGCGCCGGCTCGATCGGCTCGAAGTCCTCGGGCAGGAAGAGCTCGTTGATGTCGTCGGCGGTGACGTCGTCGCGCAGCGGCGTGAGCCCGTCGTAGAGCGGCAGCTGGTCGAGCGAGTTGTCGGTGGTCGGCAGGCCGCCGTAGTTGCCCGGCGGGAGGATGTAGCGGGCGACGTCATCGCCACCGCCCGAATGGCCGTTGCCGGTCGCCAGGGCGCCGACCGGCGCGAGGAGCAGGAGGACGACGACGGCTAGGACGAACCTGACTCCACGAGGCACAGGGGCTCCTCTCTCCCAGGGGACCGCTACCGATGCGCGGCAGACGATATCGCGGCCTCGGGTTCGCTTCGCTCGCGGCTCGGCTTCGCTTCGCGCCGCCTCACAGAGAGACGTGCTCGACCTCGCCCAAGGGCAGCTGCAGGAAGCGGGTTCCGAGCTCGCGGAAGGCGGCCGGGTCGCCGGTGCAGATGAACCGGTAGGTGCCCTCGGTGTCGTCGACGGCCTCGAGCCGCCGCGACTCGAGGATCCGCTGGGCGGTGGCGGCGAGCGCGTGGCCGGCGGTCACCAGCCGCACCTCGCGGCCGAGGAAGCGCTGCAGCATCGGGCGCACGAGCGGGTAGTGGGTGCAGCCCAGGATCACGGTGTCCACCCGGGCGCGCTTCAGCGGCGCGCAATAGGAGCGCACCGTCTCGACCACGTCCTCGGAGAAGGGGAAGCCGCGCTGGATGATCGCGGCCAGGTCGGGCGCCGCGACCTGGGTCACGGTGAGCTCCCGGTGCTGGCCGCCGAGCGCCCGCAGGTAGGCGCCGCCGGCGACGGTCGCGGCCGTGGCGAGGACTCCGACCCGGCCCGAGTCGGAGATCGCCGCGGCGATCTCCGCCTCCGGCTCGATCACCGCGACCACCTCGACCCCCTGCTCGGCGGCGAGCGCGCGAGTCGCCTCCAGCCCCGCCGAGGCCGCCGAGTTGCAGGCGATCACGATCAGCTTCGTCCCGCGCTCGAGCAGGAACGCGGTGTTGCGCTGCGCGCACTCGCGCAGCTCCGCGTCGGTCTTCGCGCCGTAGGGGAAGCGGGCGTCGTCGCCGAGGTAGACGTAGTCCTCCTCGGGCAGGGAGACAAGGCACTCGTGCAGCACCGTCAGCCCGCCGACGCCGGAGTCGAAGACGGCGATCGGCAACGAGGGATCGGGGACGTTCGCGCTCACCGCCGGGATTCTCGCCGCTTGAGAGACTGCGGGCATGACCGGCCCCGGCGACGGCGACTCCAAGCTCTCCCTGTGGTCCGAGGACTCGCTGCTCTCGATCTGCTCGAAGGGGTCGCTGCTGTCGATCGGCTCGGTCGGCTCGGCGTTCTCGATCGGCTCGATCGGCTCGATCGGCTCGGCGTTCTCGGTCGGCTCGGCGGCCTCGCTGGGCTCGGCGCTCTCGGCCGCCTCACGGTCCTCGGTGATGTCGGCCGCCGAGCACGGCGCGATCATGGGCGAGCGCAACCGCCGTGCCGGCCTGGTCGCGGCCGGCGCGCTGGCGATCGCCGCGGTGCTGGTCGCCGCTCGCGCCTGAGCCTGCCCGCGCTGCCGGCTAGAGGAAGGGCTTGGCGACCATCACGTAGACGGTCAGGATGATGATCAGGCCGGCGATCGGGCCCATCCGGGCGCTGCGACCCGAGTGCGCTGCGAACTCGTCGCTGAACTCGACCTCGCCGGTCGGCCCGGCGGCGTCGATGTCGCGCTTGGCGGCGCGCAGCGACCGCTGGTCGTTGGGGATGAAGAACCCGTGTACGAGCCCGAGCAGGACGATGATCGCGAGGATCCCCCAGGCGACGAAGAACTCGCCGAAGTCCCAGCGGTCTGCCACCAGGTAGATGCCGGTGATCAGGATCAGGAGGCCGCCGAGCGTCACCAGCGAGCGGTTGATCATCGTCGTCGCTTCGAGCATCGCCGGGATCGCGCGCTGGTACTTGCGCGCCGCGAGCGTCATGTAGATGCCGAAGGCGAAGGTGGCGCCGAAGGCGACCACGACGGAGCTGACATGAAGCCAGACGACGACGTCGTAGAACTGCACCGCGAGCGTCTCGATGCCCGCACCCTACTTCGCCGTGCGGTCGAAGTCGGCACCGCGACAGACGAGCGCCGCCCAATCGCCGCTCCTGCGCTCGCGCTCGGGCACCAGCCCGGCGGCCGAGAGCGCCGCGGTGACGCGCTCGAGCTCGGTCACCAAGAGCCCCGAGCAGACCAGGGTTCGCGGCCGGCGCTCGATCCGCGCCGCGACCGCCTCCAGCAGGGACGCGGTCAGGTTCGCGACCAGCGTCGGGGCGGCGGGCGCAGGGCGCCGGCGGAGGTCGAGCCGCTCGAGCTCGAGCTCGATCCCGTTGGCGCTCGCGTTCGCTGCCGCCGCTTCGACCGCCGCCGCCTCGCTGTCGCAGGCGATCACCGGAGCCCAGCCGAGCTTCGCGGCCGCGATCGCGAGCACGCCGGAGCCGGTCCCGAGGTCGACGAGGGGGCCGTTCGCCTCGCCCGTGTCGGCGAGCTCGAGCAGCAGCTCCAGGCACATGCGGGTGGTCGCGTGGGCGCCGGTCCCGAACGCCTGGCCCGGGTCCACGCGGATGTCCACCGCGCCGGGGGCGCCGGTCGCGTCCTCCCAGGAGGGCCGGACGACGAGGCGGCCGCCGGCGACCGAGACCGGTTGGTGGAAGTCGCGCCAGCGGTCGGCCCAGTCGTCGGGAATCTCCGTCGAGCTGATCTCGACCAGGCCCTCGCCGGCGGCGGCCTCGAGGCTGGGGAGCTCGGGCAGCTCGCCCGGCGGGCCGTAGATCGCGTACTCGTACATCCCGGGCGGCTCCCCGGCGGCGCCATCCGTGGCTCCCGGCTCGGCGACCAATCCAACCTCCTCGACCCCGTCGGGCACCAGCTCGAGCAGATCGGCGAGCACCCGCTCGGCGAGCTCGGGCCGGCACCGGACCGCGAGCCGGATCACGAGTGCCGCCCGGCGTGAGTCGTGCGGCTCGCAGCGTCAACTCGGACGGCGGTCGGC
Organism: uncultured Solirubrobacterales bacterium; assembly: GCA_963733075.1. GTDB lineage: Bacteria > Actinomycetota > Thermoleophilia > Solirubrobacterales > 70-9 > WHSW01. Next base: position 114,275 of record CAVTCA010000022.1, read on the forward strand.
ACTTACGCGTCGAGGGACTCGTGCAGCCGGCTGGCGAGCTCGCGCTGGCTGCGCGAGAGCTTGCGCGGGATGACGACGTCGACGAGCACGTACTGCGAGCCCCGCTTGCCGTTGCGAAGCGAGGGCAGGCCGAGGCCCTTGAGCCGCTCCGAGTGGCCGGGCTGGGCGCCGGCAGGAAGCTTCAACTCGCGCTCACCCTCCAGGGTCGGGACCGTGAGCTTGCCGCCGACCATCGCCAGCGTCGCCGGCACCTCGATCACCGAGACCAGGTCCTCGCCCCGGCGCTCGAAGCGCGCGTCCTCGGCGACCGTGACGAGCACGTAGAGGTCGCCGGCGCGGCCACCGGGATCGCCCGAGTGGCCGGCCCCGGCGATCCTGATCCGCTGGCCCGACTCGATCCCCGCCGGGATCTCCACGTCCCAGGTCCGCCGGCGGCGCTCGCGCCCGGCGCCGTCGCAGCGTTCGCACCGCTGCTCGGCGATCTTGCCGGCGCCGGCGCAGGTCGGGCAGCCGCCCGTCTGCACGAGCTGGCCGAAGGCGGTGCGCCGGACCTGCTGCACCTGTCCCGTGCCGGCGCAGGTGTCGCAGGTGCGGATCGGCGTCCCCGGCTCGGCGCCGTTGCCGCGGCACCGCTCGCAGGCGGACACCGACTCGAACTCGACCTGGCGCCGGGCGCCGGTGACGACCTCGGCCAGCGTGATCTCGACCTCGGTCCCGATGTCGCCCCCGGTGGCGGGGCCCGAGCGGCGACCGCCGAACAGGTCGCCGAACAACGAGTCACCACGGCCGAACAGCGCCGAGAGGATGTCCTCGATCCCGCCGGTCGCGTGCGGCGACCAGCCGCCGCTGCGCAGCCCGTCGTGGCCGAAGGCGTCGTAGGTTCGACGCCGCTCGGGGTCCGAGAGCACCTCGTAGGCCTCGGCCGCCTGCTTGAACTTCTCCTCCGCCGCCGGATCGTGCCGGTTGACGTCAGGATGCAGCTCGCGGGCGAGGCGGCGAAACGCCTTCTTCAGCTCCTGCTCACCGCAGTCGCGGCCGACGCCGAGGACCTCGTAGTAATCGCGCGGCACGGTCCGGCTCAGTCGTAGACCGACTCGAAGAAGCGGGAGAGCTCGCCGGCGGCCTCACGGACCGAGCTGATCGCCGTCGCGTAGTCCATCCGCAGCGGGCCGACGACACCAACCGCGCCGAGGTTGCGATAGCCGAGGCCGTAGTTGGCGCCGACGACGCTCACCGAGCGCAGCTCGGGCGACGGGTTCTCGTCGCCGATCCACATGAACACCGAGCGCTCGTCGATGGTCGAGCGCAGCACCTCGAGCAGGTTGGCACGGCGCTCGAGCGCCCGCATCAGCGAGTCGGCCCGGGGCAGGTCGGGGGCATGCTCCTCGGAGAGCAGGCGCGCGGCCCCCTCGACGTAGAGGTTGCTCTCCGCCTCGTGCTCGAGCCCGGTGAAGGCGTCGCCGAGCTCGGCGATGAAGGCGCGCTCGGCGGGCCCGAGCGCGGGGTCGTCGAGCCGATCATCGGTCATTCGCGCGCCCAGCGCGAGCCCGGAGAGGCGCTCGTTGAGAAAGCTCGACGCCCACTCGACCAGGCCGGGATCGACCGGGGACGGGAAGTTGAACATGCGCTTGGTGACGGCGCCGTTGGAGGCGATGACGACGACCATCACGACCGCGGGTTGGAGCTGGAGTGCCTCGACCCGATGGATCCGCGCCGCCGACGGCGGCGGGGCCGTGGCGACCGCGAGCAGGTCCGTCATCCGCGAGAGCGTCGAGGCCGTTTCGCGCAACGCCTCCTCGACCTCTCGCCGCATCCGCGAGAGATCGAGCGCGCCGCTCGCCGGGCGGGCCTCCGCGACCACCAGGGTGTCGGCGTAGTAGCGGTAGCCGGAGTCGGTGGGAACGCGGCCGGCGGAGGTGTGCGGATGGGTCAGGTAGCCCTCGCGCTCGAGGGCCGCGAGCTCGGCCCGCACCGTGGACGGGCTCCAGTCGAACTCCGGGTGCTCGGCGATCGCCGCCGAGCCGATCGGCTTGCCGGATTCGAGGTAGCCGCCGACCACGAGGCCGAGGATCCGCTGCTGCCGCTCCGTGAGCATGCTCCTGATTCTAGGATCGCTGCGGATGATCGATCCCTACTCGCTTCCCGACGATCTGCCGGCACCGGTCGACGACGGCGCCGCCGACCACCTCCCGGGCGCCGCTATGCCACCGCTCGAGCTCCTGGCGACCACCGGCGGGACGGTGTCGCTCGCGGCGCGGGACGGGCGCACGGTCGTCTACGCCTACCCCTGGACCGGGCGTCCGGGCGAGCCCTTGCTCGTCGACGACTGGGACCTGATCCCGGGCGCCCGCGGCTGCACCCCCGAAACCTGCGCCTTTCGCGATCACCACACCGAGCTGCTCGAGGCCGGAGCCGCGGTGTTCGGGCTCTCGACCCAGGACACCGCCTACCAGCGCGAGCTGGCGGAGCGCCTCGGCGCTGCCGTTCCCGATCCTCTCCGACGAGGGCCTGGGGCTCACCGAGGCGCTCGAGCTGCCGACCTTCGACGTCGCGGGTGAGACGCTCCTGCGCCGGCTGACGCTGCTCGTCCGCGACGGCGCGATCGAGCGGATCTGGTACCCGGTGTTCCCACCCGACCGCCATGCGGGCGAGGTGCTCGCCTGGCTGCGGGCGAATCCGGCGCAGCTCTAGAGGCTTGATGCGGGTTGGCCGGGCGTGCGGAGAACCCGCATCGCGCCTGTGGCTCAGCGGACGGCCGCGAGCGCCGCGTCGCGGTCGGCGTAGAGGTGGAATCGCACGACCTGGCCGCCGACGAACTCGAACAGCCAGTAGATCGTCATCTCGACCGGCACTCCGCTGCCGGCGCCGATGGCACGCTGATGGATCTCGACCAGCAGGTGGTCGCCATCCAGCTCCTCGACCGTGACCACGTTGGCCGTGACCGACCCCCACGCCTCGTCCCAGCTGGCGAGCATCTCGAGGTAGCCGTCGTGGCCGCGGTACGTGCCGGTGTTCATCAGGCCGGGCGCCACCCGGCACTCGACCTCCTCGGAGAGAATCTCGAGCGCGGGCGCCGGGTCGCCGCGGTTGAAGGCCTCGATGCCCTCCTGCAGCAGGGCGAGCCGGGCGTCCGTGGACTGCGACGCATCAGCGGAGCCGCGCCGCCCTTGAGGCGTTTCACTCGAGCGATCAGTCATCGACCTGCAACACGGCGAGGAAGGCCTCCTGCGGCACCTCCACGGAGCCCACCTGCTTCATCCGCTTCTTGCCCTTCTTCTGCTTCTCGAGCAGCTTGCGCTTGCGGGTCACGTCACCGCCGTAGAGCTTCGCGGTCACGTCCTTGCGCAGCGCCTTCACCGTCTCGCGGGCGAGCACCCGCGAGCCGACCGCGGCCTGCACGGGAACGTCGAACAGCTGGCGCGGGATCGTCGTTCGCAAGCGCTCGACCAGCGCCCTGCCCGCCTCGTAGGCGGCGTCGCGGTGGACCACCTGCGAGAGCGCGTCGACGGTCTCGCCGGCCAGCAGCACGTCGAGCTTGACCAGGTCCGACGGCCGGTTGCCGATCGGTTCGTAGTCCAGCGACGCGTAGCCGGCGGTGCGGGACTTGAGCTGGTCGAAGAAGTCGAGCACGATCTCCGCCAGCGGCAGGTCGTAGCGCAGCTGCACGCGCTCGGGAGAGAGGTAGTGGATGTCGACGTGCGTGCCTCGGCGGCCCTGGCAGAGCTCCATCACCTGCCCGACGTAGCCGTTGGGAGAGATCACCGAGGCGCGGATGTAGGGCTCGCGGATCTCCTCGACCAGGCCCGCGTCGGGCATCTCGACCGGCGAGTGGACCTCGATCGTCTCGCCGCTGGTGAGCAGGACCTCGTAGCTGACGTTCGGGGTCGTCGCCAGCAGCTCGAGGTCGTACTCGCGCTCGAGCCGCTCACGGACGATGTCCATGTGCAGGAGGCCGAGGAAGCCGCACCGAAACCCGAAGCCGAGCGCGTGCGAGGTCTCGGGCTCGTACGAGAGCGCAGCGTCGTTGAGCGCCAGGCGCTCGAGCGCGTCGCGCAGCTCCTCGTAGCGGTCGGTGTCGATCGGGAACAGCCCGCTGAAGACCATCGGCTTGACCTCGCGGTAGCCGGGCAGCGCCTCGGCGGCCGGACGGTCGCGGGACGTCAGCGTGTCGCCGACCCGCAGCTTCGAGACGTCCTTGAGCCCGGTGATCGCGTAGCCGACCTCTCCGGCGGTCATCCCGCCGGCCGGAAGCATCGCCGGCGCGAAGAAGCCGATCTCGTCGACCTCGGCCTCGGTGCCGGCCTGCATCGCCGTGATCGGATCGCCCTCGGCGAAGGCGCCGTCGAACATCCGCAGGTACGCGACGACGCCGCGGTACTGGTCGAACTCGGAGTCGAAGATGAGCGCCCGCGGGGGCGCCTCGGGATCTCCCGCGGGCGCCGGGATCCGCTCGCACGATCGCCTCCAGCACCTCGTGCACGCCCTCCCCGGTCTTCGCGGAGATGCGCAGGACGGCGTCCGGCGAGCCGCCGATCAGGTCGCAGATCTCGCCCGCGACCCGCTCGGGCTCAGCCCCCGGCAGGTCGACCTTGTTCAGGATCGGGATCAGCTCGAGCCCGGCCTCGACTGCGGCATAGGTGTTGGCGACGGTCTGCGCTTCGACCCCCTGGGCGGCGTCGACCACCAGCAGCGCTCCCTCGCACGCGGCGAGGCTGCGCGAGACCTCGTAGGAGAAGTCGACGTGGCCCGGGGTGTCGATCAGATGCAGGTGGTACTCCTCGCCGTCGTCGGCCGCGTAGGAGACCCGCACGGCCTGGGCCTTGATCGTGATTCCGCGCTCGCGCTCGAGGTCCATCGAGTCGAGCATCTGGGGCACGTGCTTGCGCGGGTCGACCGCCCCGGTGAGCTCGAGGATGCGGTCCGCGAGCGTCGACTTGCCGTGGTCGATGTGGGCGATGATCGAGAAGTTGCGGATCCGGTCCATGGGTCGTTGGTCGAGGTGGGCCGGTCGAGGATACGGGCGCCCGGTCGTGCGCCCCCGTCCCGCTGCGCCGAACGACGCGCTGAGCACCGCGTGGGTGCCCAATCCGTCACTCGGCGTCTGGGAGGGCTAGGAGGTCGGCTCGTCGAGGGTGCGCCAGTCGCGCAGGAGCGGCATCGGATCGGTCGGCGCGCCCGCGTAGCCGCGGCCGTCGCGAGCCTCGAAGTGCAGGTGGTCGCCCCAGCATGAGCCGGTGCAGCCGACGCCGCCGAGCTCCTCGCCGGCGCTCACCCGCTCGCCCGCCCTCACCGACGCCGGCTCGATCAGGTGCATGTAGACGTAGGTGAGGTCGCGGTCCGGGTCGAGCAGGTGCACGTAGTTGCCCTGGCCGCCGTCGGTGCCGACCTCGAGCACGGTCGCGTCCTTGACGGCGACGACCGGCGTCCCGGCCGGGGCGAACATGTCCTGGCCCGCGTGGGTGTGCCCGGAGCGCGAAGCGCCGAAGCCGTTCTCGGCGGTCCCGTAGTCGACCGCGCCGACGATCGGCACGAACGGGCCCTGGGCGCGCCGGCGCTCCTTGCGGCCGGTCTCCTGCGCCCACTCGGCGACGCGCTCGACCCCGAACCTCGCCCGGACGGGGGCCTCGTCGGCGGCCAACGCCGGCACCGCGCAGGCGGCGGCGACGCCGAAGGCGGCGGCTGCGGTCAGGGCTCGCGTTGTGGGTGCCATGCGGGGCATGCGGTCGATCACCTCGTGGTCGTGTCGCTCGACGCGAAGCTCGCGTCCGGCGCCGGATGGCGCCCGGGTGCGCCTCGGTGGCGCTCAGCTCACCCGCGCCGGCCGGATCGGCCGAGCTGGACAGCGGGTGGGGTCCAGTGGAGGAACACGGTGAGGGCTCGCAGTTACCGCATCTGTGACCGGTGTCACACATCGTTTGCTTGCAAAGGAACGTGCAGCGCCGCCCGGCGAGGCGCCGGTCCGCGCCTCGAGTCCGCTCAGCCTCTATGCGCGCCGGCGCCCGAGCGCCCGGATCTGGGCCGCCTCGGGGATCCGCAGGAGCGTGATCGCGCCGGCGTAGACGACCGCGCCGGCCAGGAGCCCGGCCCCCAGGGAGAGGATCTGGGCGCCGATCCCGCGTCCGAGGGCGTCGTCGAGCAGGTTCCAGATCCCGTAGCTGACCGCCGCGAGTGCTGCCGAGGCGAGCAGCACCCGCGCCGTCGTCCACGCCAGGCGCCCGAGCTCGAGCCGCCCGAGGGCCCGTCGCAGCACGACAGCCTGGGCGACGACGCTGGCGGCGGTCGCGATCGCGGTCGCGGCGACGATCCCCCCGACCCCGAACGGCCCGTACAGCGCGAACGCGGCCGCCGCCGTGATCGCCAGGTTGGCGGCGGCGATCGCAGTCGGCACCCATGGGCGCTGGAGGCTGAAGAACGTCCTCGTCAGGAGCAGGAAGATGCCGTTGAAGGGCAGCGAGAACGCGAACCAGAAGAGCGCGGTCGAGACCAGGTCGGTGGCCTCGGGGCCGAAGTCGCCGCGCTCGTAGACGACCCGGATCATCGGCTCGGAGAGGACGAGGATCGCCGCCGTGGCGGGGATCAGCAGCAGCAGGATCAGCCGCATCCCGCTGGCCATCGCCGAACGCAGCCGATCGAGGTCGCCGCGCGCGGCGAATCGGGCCAGGGTCGGGAACAGGACGGTGGCCACGGCGACCGAGAAGACGCCCTGGGGCAGCATGTAGATCCGGAACGCCTTGTCGATCGCCGCCGGCGCCTGCTCGGAGACCAAGAAACCGGCGGTGCTGTTGATCAGCAGGTTGAAGTTGATCAGCCCGAGGCTGATCGTCACCGGCAGCATCAGCCACAGGACCCGGCGCACATCGAGGTCGCGAAACGCCTCGCCGCACGCGGCCCGAGAACGGCGCCGCGAGCGCTCGCCGGATCCCGTACGGGGTGTGGCGCAGGTCGTAGAGCAGGATCGCGAGCTGGAGCACGTGTGCCGACGAGGACGCCGATCGCGTACGCGTAGATCTCGTCGCCCGCCGGGAACGCCGGGGCGAGCCCGACCAGGACGACGATGATCGCGACGTTCCAGAAGAACGGCGAGATCGCGAACACCGCGAAGCGGTCGTAGCTGTTGAGAATGCCGACGACCATCCCGCTGACCCCGAGCAGCAGCAGGATCGGGAACAGGATCCGGGAGAGGCTGACGGCGAGGTCGGTGACGGCCTCGTCCGAGCCGGGCACGAACAGCGGCATCAGCACCGGGGCGACGAGGATGAACAGCGCGGTGAGGGCGCCGAGCACGAGCGTGACGACGAAGATCAAGTTGGTCGTCAGCCGGAACGCCTCGCGGCGAGCGCCCTGCTCGAGCTTCTCCGTGAACACGGGGACGAACGCCGCCTGGATCGCAGCGTCGGCGAACAGACTGCGGACCAGGTTCGGCACCTGGAAGGCGATCGTGAACGCCGACATCGCGCCGCTGACGCCGAAGTACGAGGCCGCGAAGATCTCCCGGACCAGCCCTGCGATGCGCGAGAGCCCGGTGGCGAGGGAGAAGAACGCGGTCGAGCGGGCCAGGCGCCCAGCCCGGGGCCTGGGGGCGCGGAGCTCCTCCTGGGGCGAGACCTCGGCCTCGGCGACGTCGGCGAGCTCGCCCAGCGAGGTGTCGCGATCGGCGCCCGAGCCGCGGCGATCCGCCATCAGGGCCCCGCTATAGTGCGCCGTCGCCCGATGGCCAACATCGCCTCACAGAAGAAGCGCAACGCCCGCACCCAGCGCGAGCACGACGAGAACCGCCGCGTGACCAGCGCGGTCAGGACGCACTTCAGGCGCCTCGAGGCTGCCGTCGCCGCCGGCGACGACGCCGCGGCGGACGCCGAGCACAAGGCGCTCTGCTCGCGGATCGACACCGCGGTCGGCAAGGGGGCGCTGCACCGCAACTCGGGCGCTCGCAAGAAGGCGCGCGCGGCGCGAGTTCGCGCTTCGGCCCCCTGAACCGAACAAGGCGCCTCAACGGCGGCGCGGGTCGGCTTCGCTTCGCTCCGCCTCCCAGTCACGCGCCGGTGGCGCGGCGCACCGCGAGCGTCAGCGCCACGCTCTCGGGATAGTCCTCGCCGCCGCGAGTCCACCACTCGAGGTCGGCGATCGCGCAGGTCGAGGCCCGGAGCTGCTCGCGCGAGCGGTTCCCCAGCCGTCTCACCAGCATCTTCGCCGCGTATGGATGCATCGGCAGCCCCGCCTCCACCTCCCGCGGCGCCATCCCGCGATCGAGCATCTCCAGCGCGGCGCTCGCCTCCCGCAGGCGCTTTGCCGCCTGGTAGATCAGCGGCGTCACCGACTCGCCCTGCCCGGTGAGCCGCTCGGCTGCCGCGAGCGCGTTGGCGGGGTCGCGATCGACGATCGCGTCCGAGAGCGCCCAGGCCATCTCCTCGGAGGTGTCGGCCACCATCGCTTCCAGGTCCTCGCGGGTGACCACGGCGTCGTCGCCCGCCCAGAGCGCCAAGCGATCGAGCTCGGTCGCCAGCCTCGCGGTCCCGTCACCCATCCGCTCGGCGAGGAGCTGCGCGGCGTCGGGCTCGAGCTCGAAACCCCGGTCGCGGGCCTCGGCGACGAGCCACCGCGGCAGGGCACTGGCCTTCGGGGAGCCGAAGTTGCGCACCTCTCCCCCCGCCGCTTCGACCGCGGCGGCGAGCTTCTTCGACGCCTTCAGCTTCGGCGGCTGCTCGCGGGCGACGAGCACGACCGTGACCTCGGGCGGCAGGGCCGTGAGCGCCTCGGCGACCGCCCCCGCCTGCTTCGCCGACCAGCGCTCGACCCCGTCGGCAAGCAGGTAGCGGCGCGCGGCGGTCAGCGAGAGCGCCGGCAGCGCGGCGATCAACGCCTCGGGATCGGGGCCGGCGGTCGACCCCGCGGCGGGCGTGAAGGACTCCAGCGCCCCCGGCCCGCCCGCGGCCTCCGCCCGGGCGCGAAGCCGCGCCACGGCGTCGTCGAGCTTCGCCGCGTCGGTCCCCGCGATCAGGTACGCGGGCGCGATCTCGGTCTTGTCGCGCGGCCCGGCCACGGTCGGCCGAGTGTATTCGCCGCCCCGGAGGCCCCCGGCCGGCCGCGCGGGCCTAGAGGCTCACGCGTCTAAACGCTGCCGATCAGGATGCTGGCGGCGCCGAGCACGATCGCTGCGCCGGTGAGCGTCAGCAGCAGCCGTCCCTGGCGCCCGGTGGCGGCGAAGAACAGCGCGACGAGCGCGGCGATCCCGGCGACCACGCCGCTGGGCCAGCCGAGCACGAGCGTGGCGGTCTTCTGGCCCGAGGAGCCGTCGAAGCACTCGCCGTCGGCGGGCACCTCGGCCTCGCCGGAGAGCACGTCGTCGCAGGTCGGCGTGTCGCCGATGTCGCCCATCGCGATCACCATCACCGCGCAGGCGAACGCGAGCGCCAGGAAGAGGACGACCGCGAGCGCGCGCCAACCGCCCCCGGACGCTCGTCAGCGACGGGAGCGGCCGGTGGCGGAGGCGGTGGTGGCGACGCCTGCGGCTGGTCCGCCGGAGGCGTTGGAGTGCCGCTTGCTTCCATCGCGCGGCACCCTATCGCCTCCCTCCGGCCGGATCAGCCGGCGTCGACCGACCAGCCATCCGGGCCGACCGCGATCGAGACCTCGCCGTCGGTGTCGGTCCGGAGCACCTCGACCTCCGCCCGTCCGAGCGCCGCGAGCGTGGCCGGCGCCGGGTGCCCGTACGGGTTGCCGGCCCCGACCGAGATCACCGCCAGCTCCGGCGCGGCCTCGGCGAGCAGCGCCTCGAGGCCGGCGTCCTCGCTGCCGTGGTGAGCGAGCTTGAGCACGTCGAGGTCGCCGGGATGCACCGGCGCGAGCTCGGCCTCGGCGTCGCCGGCGAGCAGGGCCCGAAACCCGTGCCAGCGCGCGAGCAGCACCAGCGAGAGCGCGTTCGGCTCCGAGAGCTCGTCGCGAGCGCGAAGGGCGGGGCGCGATGGCCACAGGACCTGCAGGCGCAGGCTCCCGGACCGCAGCGCCGACCCTCCCGCGACCCGCTCGGCGTCGACCGCCGCCACCCGGGCCGCTCCGAGCGTCGCCCGGTCGGCGCGAGCGAAGAGCAGGTGGTCGACCCCGATCGCGCCGAGCACGTCCGGCGCCCCGCCGGCGTGGTCGGAATCGGGATGGGTGAGCACCAGGGCGGCCAGCTCCTCGATCCCGCGCCGGTCGAGCTCGCCGGCCACCTCGGCGCCGGGCGGCCCGGCGTCGACGAGCACGGGCCGGCCGTCGGCCGGCTCGAGCAGGATCGCGTCACCCTGGCCGACGTCGAGGACGCTCACCAGCAGCCCGCGCCCGTCGCCACCGCGCCCGGGCGCGGACGGAGACGGGACGATGAGCGCGCCGGCGATGACGACGGCGCCGACGCCGAGCGATGCCGCGAGCCGCCGGCGGGGTCCGAGGCGGCCGGGCGCCGGCCGCAACCGGCGGCGGCGGCCGGCCCACCGCAGCGCGAGCACCAGCCCGCCGCCGAAGCACCGCGTAGGCAGCCGCGAGGACGGGCGCGCTCGGGACGCCGAGCTCGACCTGGGCCCAGCGCGGGGCGGCGAACCACTCCGCCACCTGGGCGATGTAGGCGGCGAGCAGGCCCGCGAGCCAGGTGATCGACTCGACCGGCATCCAGTCGAGCTGCCCGGCGGCCGCCGCGAGCATCCCGAGCCACATCACCGGGCGCCTCGGCGGGCACGGCGACGAGGTTCGCCGGCAGCGAGACGACCGAGACGGTGCCGAAGTGAAGCGAGATCAGGGGCGCGGTGGCGAGCGTCGCCGAGATCGTCAGCGCCGCCGCTTCGGCGACCGCCCGGCGGAGCCGCCGCGGGTCCGGCCCGGCGAGCAGCCGCCCCAGCGGAGCGGAGCACAGGATGATCCCGGCGACGGCGGCGAAGCTGAGCTGCCAGCCGATGTCGCCGGCCGCCCGCGGATCGAGCGCGAGGGTGACGCAGGCGGCAAGCGCCAGCGCGTACCAGCGCGAGCGCGGCCGGCTCGCGAGCGCCGCGACGATCCCGGCGGCGCCCATCACCCCGGCCCGCTGAATCGACGGCCCGGCTCCGGTGACCAGCACGTAGACGCCGATCAGGGCGACGATCGAGACCAGCCGGGGCCGGATCGAGACCCCGGCGAGCGAGAGCACGACGGCGGCCAGGATCACCAGCAGGACGACGTTCTGGCCCGAGACGGCGAGCAGATGAGCGAGGCCCGAGCGCTTGAACGACTCGACCGTGGCCGCGTCGATGCGGTCGTCCTGGCCGAGGACGAAGCCGCGCAGGAGCGCCGACGGAGGCGTCCGGCGTCCCGGTCGAGAGCGCGAGCTGCGCTCGCTCGCGCACCCGGTCGAGCAGCCCGACGAGCCCCTCGCGGCGCTCGTCGCGGACGGCGATCGAGCGTGTGGCGAGGACGCGGGCGATCCCGAGGCGGGCGAGGTAGGCGCGCTCGAGCTCGCTCGGCAGCCGGACCGTCCCGGTCGCCTCGACCGCGGCGCCGATGTCGAGGTCGGCGACCGGCTCGGGCGCCTCGACCAGCAGCCTGCCGGCCGGCGTGTCGACGCGGACGTCGACCTCGCCGTCGGCGCGCCTCGGGACCGCGGCGACGAACCCGCGCACGGTGGCCCTGGCGCCCGGGGCGAGCTCGAGCGCGCCGGCGTCGATCGCCGCGACTCGGAGCGAGCCCAGCCCGACTCCCGCGCCGGCCGCCGTCAGCGCGACCAGGCAGAGCCAGAGGCGAGCCGGCGGGTCGCGCGCTCGCCGCCTCCGCGACGGGGAGCGAGCAGGGAGAGCGCGAGCGCGGCGAGGGCGGCCGCGGTCAGCAGCGGTGTCGCCGCCGCCCGGGCGCCGGCGACCGGCGCCAGGCAGAGCCCGGCCGCCAGCCCGGCGATCGCCGCCAGGCGCCAGTCAGGGCTGGAGCCGGTCGCGCAGCGCCTCCATCGTCGCCGGGCCGATCCCGTTCACCTGGTCGAGCTCGTCGATCGAGGAGAGGCCGCCGTGCTCGTCGCGGAAGGCGATGATGTCGCCTGCGGTCACCGGGCCGATCCCCTCGATCGTGTCGAGCTGCTCGATCGTCGCCGAGCCGAGGCTGATCGGGCCCTCGGGCACGGTCGCCGTCCCCGCCGCGGCGCTCGTCGCCGCGCCGTCGACCCGTGCCGGCACCACGACCTGCTGGCCGTCGGCGAGCTTCGCCGCCAGGTTGATCGAGTCGGCGGCCGCCGAGCCGGTGACGCCGCCGGCGCGCTCGACCGCGTCGGTGACCCGCGATCCGGCCGCGAGCTCGTAGACGCCCGGGTCGCGGACCTCGCCGGCGACGTGGACGACCAGCCCTCCTCCGCCGCGCTCGAGCTCGAACGACTGCCCGTCCCCGGCCTCGGCGACGCCGCCGTAGCCGGCGTCCCCCTGGTCCGCCGAGCGCAGCCAGCGCGCGCCGAGGAGCAGCAGCGCGACGGCGATCGCGCCGTAGACGAGCAGCTGCGCTCTGCTCAGCTCGGGCATGCGGCGATCGTGCCCGCCGGGAGCTCACGGGTGGCGCGCAGGCTGTGCCGGGTCGGCTACTCGACTCGAAAGCCCTCGAGACCCCGTGGCTCCTGCTCGAAGACCTCGATCCGCTCGACCGCGGCGCCCTCGGGCCCGCGCCGGCAGAAGTCGATCATCGCCTCCACGCCCTCCTCGGGACCCTCGAAGATCGCCTCGACGGTCCCGTCGGGACGGTTGGCGATCGAGCCGGCGAGGCCGCGACCGGCGGCGAGCCTGCGGGCCGTGTCGCGGAAGAAGACGCCCTGGACCCGGCCGTGGACGATCACCCGGCGACGGATCACCGCGACCGAGCCGACTACTCGTAGTCCTCGTCGTCGTAGCCGCTGGCCTGGGTCGCCAGCCGGCGGCTGTAGAGCTCGTCCGCCGAGACGGCCGGCGACTGCACCGAGACCAGCGCCAGCGGCTGATCGCCGTCGTTGGCGACCGCGTGGTCGGTCGCCGGCGGGATCAGCACCAGGTCGCCGGCGCTGAGGCTCTGGGTGTCGCCGGTCGCGGACATCGTCCCGGTGCCGCTGACGACGACGTAGACCTGCTCGGCCTCCTCGTGCGAGCGCAGCTCCTCGGAGACCCCCGGCGGAACCTCGAGCCAGTTGACCGAGAGGTTGCGAGAGCCCAGCTCCCCCGCGTCCATGAGGATGTGCGGCCGCAGCCCGTGGACCTCGGTCACGGCCGCGTCGGAGAGGCGCCTGACGAGCACGCGCGCTTTCTACCAGACGGGCGCGGCCCTGGGGTTGCGATTCAACGAACGACGAAGTTGACGAGCCTGCCGGGGACCACGATCTCCTTGACGATCTCCCTGCCGTCCAGGTGCCGAGCCACGTTCTCGCTCGCGCGCGCGAGCTCCAGCAGCTCGGCCTCGGGGGTGTCGGCACCGACGACGATCTGGTCGCGGCGCTTGCCGTTGACCTGGACCACGAGCGTGATCTCGTCGCGGGTCAGCAGCGCCGCGATCGGCCTCCGGCCAGGGCTGCTCCCAGACGCGCTCGCCGGTGAGCGCGTCGTAGACCTCGCAGCCGAGGTGCGGGGCGAAGGGGAAGATCAGCGACGCCGCGGTCGCGGTCGCGAAGCGCAGCGCCGCCTCGCCCTCGGGATCGCCGTAGAGGTCGCCCTTGAGCCGGTAGGCGTCGTTGACCAGCTCGATCACGGCCGAGATCGCGGTGTGGAACTGGAACTCGCGGATGTCGTGGGTGACCTTGTCGATCGCCCAGTGCGCCTTGCGCGCGAGCTCGAGCGCCGGGCCTCCCGTCGCGTCCCCGGCCGTCGGCGGTGCGCTCGGTGCGCTCGACGACCTCGCGGGCGAGGCGCCACAGCCGGACGAGGAACCGGTGCACGCCCTCGACTCCCTCGCCGACCCAGTCGCCGCCGCGCTCGGGCGGTCCGAGGAAGCAGACGTAGGCGCGCGCCGTGTCGGCGCCGTAGCGATCGACGGTCTCGCACGGCGCTCACCGTGTTGCCCTTCGACGACGACATCTTCGCCCCGTCCATGGTGATCATCCCCTGCGTGAACAGGCTGTCGAACGGCTCCTGGACGCTCAGCATCCCCATGTCCGCGAGCGCCTTGGTGAAGAAGCGCGCGTACATCAGGTGCAGGATCGCGTGCTCGACCCCGCCGATGTAGTTGTCGACCGGCATCCAGAAGTCGGCGGGCGCGCGGTCGAACGGGAGCTCGGTGTTGCGCGGGTCGAGGTAGCGCAGGAAGTACCAGGAGGAGTCGACGAAGGTGTCCATGGTGTCGGTCTCGCGCCGGGCCGGCGCCGCCGCAGCTCGGGCATCGGTGTTCACCCACTCGTCGACCGCCGCCAGCGGGCTCTTGCCCTTGGGCGCGTAGTCCTCGACCTCGGGCAGCTCGACGGGGAGCTGGTCGTCGGGGACCGCGACCAGACCGCAGTCGCCGCAGTGGACGATCGGGATCGGGCAGCCCCAGTAGCGCTGGCGCGAGAGCAGCCAGTCGCGGAGGCGGTAGTTGACGGCGGGCTCGCCGAGGCCCGCGCTCGGCGAGCGCACTCGACGATCGCCCGCTTCGCCTCGGGCGAGCTCATCCCGTCGTACTCGCCGGAGTTGATCAGGCGCTCGTCGTCGGAGTGGGCGACGAAGGCGGTGTCGGCTTCGGCCCCCTCGCCGGTGACCACCTGGCGGATCGGCAGCCCGAACGCGGTGGCGAAGTCGAAGTCGCGCTGGTCGTGAGCGGGGACGGCCATCAGCGCCCCGGTGCCGTACTCCATCAGCACGTAGTCGGAGACGAACATCGGCAGCTCCTCGCCGTTGACCGGGTTGGTGACCGTGCGGCCGAGGGGGACCCCGGTCTTCGCCCGACCCTCGTCGCCGCGCTCCTCGGCCGTCTCGCGGATCGCCGCGTCGACGTACGCACGGACCTCGTCCTCGTGGCCGCCGCCGGCGGCGAGCCGCTCGAGGTCGGGGTGCTCGGGCGCGAGCACGAAGAAGGTGGCCCCGAAGAGGGTGTCGGGGCGGGTCGTGAAGACCGGGAAGTCGATTCCCAGCTCCTCGTTGCGGAAGGTGACCTCCGCGCCCTCCGAGCGCCCGATCCAGTTGCGCTGCATCGTCACCACGTGCTCGGGCCACGACTCGAGCAGCTCGAAGTCGGCGAGCAGCCGATCGGCGTAGTCGGTGATCTTGAAGAACCACTGCTCGAGCTTGCGCGACTCGACCTGGCTGCCGCAGCGCTCGCAGCGGCCGTCGATCACCTGCTCGTTGGCGAGCACGGTCTGGTCGACCGGGCACCACTGCACCGGCGCCTCGGCGCGGTAGGCGAGGCCGCGCTCGAACAGCCGCAGGAAGATCCACTGGGTCCAGCGGTAGTACTCGGGCCAGTGGCTGGAGATCTCCCGCGACCAGTCGATCGACACGCCCCAGGCGCGGAACTGCTCGCGGTAGGCGGCGATCGAGGCCTCGGTCGCCTCCCGCGGGTGCACGCCGGACTTGATCGCGTTGTTCTCCGCCGGCAGGCCGAAGGCGTCATAGCCCATCGGGTGGATCACCTGGATAGCCGTTGCGGCGGCGAAAGTGGGCGAGCGCGTCGCCGATCGAGTAGTTCTTCAGGTGGCCGACGTGGGGCTCGCCCGAGGGGTAGGGGAGCATCTCGAGCACGTAGGACTTCGGCTTCGAGTCGTCGAAGCCGGGCTCGCCCGGGTTGGCCACCTCCCAGGTGCGCTCGTCGGCCCAGATCCGCTGCCAGCGGCGCTCGATCGCGTGCGGCTCGTAACGGGCGGGCTGATCGGACTCGGCTGCCATCGACGTCGATCTTACGAGCGCACCGAGGTCACACACCGCGCCGAGGAGGCGGCGTAGACTCGATCGACCCCGACGAGGAGGTTGTGATGGGACGACTGATCAGACTCGACCGCAGCGGCCACACCGAGGTCGCGGAGTGGACGGGGTCCGACGGCGGGGACGTCGAGGCCGCGGTCGCCGCGTTTCGCGACGAGCTCGACCGCGGGATGGTCGCCTCGGTGAGCTACGCCGACGGCACCGCCGAGGTCGTTCGCGAGCTGCCGCTCGACGCCGAGCTGGTGGTGCTCCGGCGGCCGATCGCCGGCGGCTGAGCCCGGCGCGCCCACGCTCGTGGACCCGGCGCCGGCCCCGCCGAGGCGATCCCCGCCGGCGGGCTCGACGAGGCCGCGCGGCTGCACTGGCGCGAGGACGCCAGCGAGCGGACGCTGCGCCGCGACGGGCGGCGCTGGACCGCGTGGACCGGCGTGGATCGTGGGCGTCTTCCTCGTCCCCGGGGCGCTGCTGATCGCGATCGAGCCGCTGACCTTCCCGGCGGCGGCGATCTGCTTCGCCCACGCGTGGGCGATCCCGTGGCTCCAGGCCCGCCGCGGCGCCCGCCAGGTGGTGCCGATCGGCAGCGAGCGCAGCGCCGCCCGCCGCCGCGGCGCCGACTCGCGGCGCCGAGGGGGTGGCCCTCGGCCTGCTCGGCGATCTCGTCGGGCACGGCGAGCGCGACCTGCTCCGCGCCACCGGGCTGGCGCTCCAGCGCGGCGCGCTCGGCGCCTGGCTGGTCGGCGAGCAGGGCGCGCTGCTGGTGCGCTCGCGCGGACGTCGGGTCGACTGCTGGTGCGTGCGCGTCGCGGAGCTCGGTGACCTGCCGGCCGGCGACCGGGTCGCGCACCTGCTGCTCGCCCTGCGCGAGGACGAGCTCGGCTTCGCGAAGGTGGCGAACCTCGGGTTCTCCGGGGCGCGGTGGCGGGTGCGGCGCCAGCTCGCGGCTCGCAGTCGCCCGGCGCTCGACGCGGCGCGCGACCTGCTGCGGGCGTAGTGGCGATCGAGCGCGGCGGCTCAGGCGGCGAGCGATAGCTCGCGGTCGGCGGCGATCTCGGTCGCCAGCGCGTCGAGCACCTCGACCGTCCGGTCGTCGTGATCGCCGGAGCGCAGCGCCCCGCGATCGTCGAACGCCTCGTGCGCCCGCGCGAGCGGCAGGTCGAGGTCGATCACCCGGGCGCCCGCCGAGGCGAGCACCTTGCGCAGCTCCGCCTGCGCCCAGACGGCGCCGAAGCTGCCGGTGCTGGCGCCGATCACCGCCGCCGGCTTGCCCTGCAGCGGGGTCGTCGCCCGCGGGCGCGAGGCCCAGTCGATCGCGTTCTTGAGCACGCCCGGGATCGACGAGTTGTACTCGGGGGTCGCGAACAGGAGCGCGTCGGCATCGGCGATCGCCTCGCGCAGCGCGGCTACCGGCCGCGGCGGCGTCTCGGTGTCGTCGTCCTCGTCGTAGGGCGGGATCGACTTGAGGCCGTCCCAGATCTCGACCTCGACGCCGGCCGGCGCCCGCTCCGCCGACGTGGCGGAGCAGGCGCGCGTTGTGGGAGTCGCGGCGAACGCTGCCGGCGATCGCGAGGATCCGCATCGGTCAGTCCCGCTCGGCTGCCGAGGCGGCTCGATTGAGCTCGAGCTCGACCAGCAGCCGGACGTCGTTGGCGAGCGCCTGCTCGCCGCCCGGGAGCTCCATCTGCCAGACCATGCCGAACGCGGTCCGGTCGATCGTCGCCTCGAGCGAGAGCGCGAGCTTCTCGAGCCCCTCGCCGAACGAGACGGGCCCGCGGATGCGGCCCTTGGCCTCGACCGGGAGCGTGAACCCGGCCATCGAGAGCTCGCCGGCGACGGTGAGGTCGTCGGCCGAGCCGCTGATCGCGGTCGAGCGGAAGCGGATCTCGGGATTGCGCGCGACGTCGAAGAAGTCGGGCGCGAGCAGGTGCGGGCGGATGTTCTCGTCCTCGACCGAGATCGTGTCGACGGCGACCGTGCCCTCGAGCACGACTTCCTCGATCGTCGGAGACGAGCGCCGCCTCGATCGGCTCGAAGCCGCCCCGGAACACCGAGAGGCCGCCGTGCTCGACCTCGAAGCCGGCGCTGGAGTGGGCGTCGTCGACGGTCCAGGTGCCGGCCGGGACGCCGATGGTCTCGATAACGCTGGTTGACATAACGATCTCCTTCAATGTCAGTTGCAACTGTTGCTGTTGCAATCTATCATACAGGAAACCGTTGCGTTGTCAACTAATCGCGCTACACTCGACCCCATGGAAGCGGCGACGACCGGGATCTCCGAGGACCAGCTGGCCGCCTGGCGGGCCTTCCTGCGCGCCCACTCGACGATGCTGCGGCGGATCGCGGCCGACCTCGACGACGCCGGCCTGCCTCCCCTGACCTGGTACGACGTGCTCGCGGCGCTTCGCGACGCGCCCGACCGCTCGCTGCGCCAGGTCGAGCTCGCCGAGCGGGTGCTGCTCTCCAACAGCGGCCTCAGCCGACTCGTCGATCGGATCGAGAAGGACGGCCTGGTGCGGCGGACGTCCTGTCCGTCGGATCGGCGCAGCTTCTTCGTCGCGTTGACGCCGGCGGGCAGCGAGATGCTGGAGCGAATGTGGCCGGTGTACGCGCGCGGGATCGCCGAGGACTTCCTGCCCGCCCTCGGCGGCAACCCGTGCGAGGTGCGCGAGATGCTGGAGATGATCGGCGCCAGCTGCGAGGTCGCGAGGGCCGCCGAGGCGGCGGCGGAGCGAGGACGCGCCGAGCTCGGTCGGAGCGGCGAGCGCGGCCGGCTAGCGGCTCCGCCTTCCGGGTTGCCGAGCGCTACTCGGGCGAGCGCAGCGCGGCTGGCCGTCGTGTCGTTTGCTTCCCCGACTTCTCGCTTCGCACCACGTAGCGCGGATCGTCCTTCGACGCGGCCACGACCTGGCCGGCGATCTCGGTCCGCCTGGTCAGGCGGCGGACGACGGTGCCGCGCACGGGCCTCCCGCGAAAGCTCCATTCGACGCGGTCGCCGCGCTTGAACTCCTGGGCCATGAGGCTCCTTCCCGTCGGGTCGTTACAGACCTCAATCCCGGGCGGAGCGTGCGCGCCCCTCGACCGCCGTCGAGCCGCGGCCTCGCTCAGCTACCGGCTCGCGTTCGCCAGCCCGTGCGGGAGGAGAGCTCGCCGGGCCGAGCCGTGGCTCGCCCGGCATGCGCGGAGCGGTGGTCTGGACGTCGCACTCGCGTTCTGGGACAGCCCGGGCGAGTCGCGGCTCCGGACGTTCCTCGAGTCCGGCGAGCACGGGCGGCGGCCCGCGGCCCGGCCGGCGGGCGCGTCGGTCAGCCGAACGGCCAGATCAGGGCGCCGCGCTCGTCGAACTCGGCGCCGGGCAGCCAGGCGATCTCCCAGGCGTTGCCCTCGGGGTCGGCGAAGTAGGCCGAGCGCCCGCCCCAGTCGCGGTCGACCGGCTCGGCGAGCACGGTGGCGCCGGCCTCGCGAGCCGAGGCGAGCGCGGCGGCGACCTGGTCGCGCTCGTCGACGTTGATCGCCAGGGTGAAGCCCTTGAACGGGACCGGGTCGGGTACAGGCGCTTGGCCGGCTTCGCCGGCGAGGGAAGCGAGATCGAAGAGGCAGAGGACGGCGCCGCCGAGCGGGAAGGCGGCGAAGTCGCCGGGATCGGTGTTCGTGGTCCAGCCAAGGCGCTCGTAGAAGGCGCGCAGGGCTGAGACGTCGCGGGCACCGACGGTGACGACGGTGAGGCGAGCGGGGACGGTCATCGGCTGTTCTCCTTCGCGGTCGTGATCGGGACGACCTCGGCCGGCTCGGGTGCCGGCAGGTCGAGCTGCTCGTGTGGCGGCGAGAGCCGAGCGTAAGGCTTGCCGCGCCTGGTGATCAGGAAGCTCTCGCCGGCCGCGGCTCGTTCCATGTACCAGCCGAACTTCTGGCGGTACTCGTGGGCACCGAGTTCCGTGACGGCGGATGAAATGGAGCTAGCCGGGCTCGAACCGGCGACCTCTTGCGTGCCACGCAAGCGCTCTCCCAGCTGAGCTATAGCCCCAGGGAGTTCGTAATCGGCCGCCCAGTTTAGACAGGCCCGTTGGCCGTTTTTCGTCGGGTTCAGCCGGAGCGTTGTCTGCCGAGTCGTCGCGATGGAATGAATCGGCACCAGGTAACACTGGTCGAGCTCGGCGCAATAGGCCGCGATCCCGTCGATTTCCTCAGCGGTATAAGGCTTGCGGATGAACCCATCGGGACCGCGTCGAGTGGACTGCGTTCGGATGCAGATCACGCCGCGGTACACAGGAGCGGACTTGCACTGGATGCGGAGGAATCGATCCGCGAGCTCGATCACCAGGTCGTAGCGCTCGTGCTCCGTTACGGGTCGCAAGACGGGGATTCCCAGAGCCGCGATCTCAGCCTGGATCTTCAGCTCGGCGACGTTGCCCTTCAGGTTCGGGTCGTGGTCGGACACGAACACATGTTCGCATCAGCGGCCGGACGGAAAGGCGGGCACCGCGCGGCGCAGGCGAGCGCGCTGCTCGCTCCAGGCCGGGCCGAGGAGCCCGCCGGCGTCTCCCCCGACTTCTACTCCGCGTCGACGTCCAGGACGAGGCGGTCGAAGCGGCGGTCGCGGACCCGGAACTCGAACGGCGCCCGCTCCTCGAGCTCGCGCAGCAGCTCGACCGGCTCCGCCAGCTTCATCTCCAGCGTCGCCCGCCCGCGCGTGAACCTCCGCACCGAGATCTCCGAGGTCGCCGCGATCGCCCCGGCCGCGTCCTCGAACCCGACCAGCTGCGAGAAGTCGTCCAGCGGGCCCGACCTCGACCTCGACCATGCCCTCGAACAGGTCATCCGCCGAGCCGGGCGCATGCGCCGTTGCCGCCGGCCGGCGGGTCGAGCACGTCATCGCGGCTGAAGCGATCGATCGCTCCGTGGAGCGAGTCCAGCAACCGCCGGCGCGCCGCCGTCGGCGACTGCGTCAGCTCCTCGAACCGCTCCGACAGCTCCGCCGCGTCGCGCAGCGCACGCAGCCGGATCCGGGTCGCCTGGCCCCGGGCCTGCCGGCGCACCTCCTCCACGCTCGCCGCCCCTCCACCCGCCCGCCCCCGCGCCAGCTCTCGCCCGCGCCGCGGCGAGCTCGGCCCGCGCCCCGCCTAGCTCCGTCCCCAGCTCCGCGAGCTCCGCGCGAACCGCCGCCAGCTCGCGCTGGCGCATGACCACCCGGTCGGCGAGCTGATGGCAGACGAGCTCCAGCTGCATGACCCGCGTCCGGTACCGCTCGAGCTCGGCCGCGTGCCAGGCGAGCGCCGTCGCGCCCTCGGCGAGGGCGACATCGCGCGCCGCCAGCGCCTCGTCGACCTCGCGCCGCCGGTAGCCGAACAGCGACCTCTTGAACGCCATCACCGCTCGGGACGCTAGGTCGCCCGTCGGACGGAGAGGCTCGTCGCGGCCCCTCGGGAGGCTCAGCCCGCGGCGCCCTCGAGCTCGAGCTCCAGCCGCCCGCCCTCGCCCCACAGCCGCTCGAGCCGGTAGCGGTCGCGCATCTCCGGAACCTGGACGTGGAGGACGCAGTCGAGATAGTCGAGCAGCACCCAGCGCGCCTCGCGCTCCCCCTCCACCCGGGCCGGGAGCAGGCGGTGCTCGCGCTTGAGCCGCAGCTGCACGTCGTCGGCGATCGCCTTCGCCTGCCGCTCGTTGCGCGCCGTGGCGATCACCAGGTAGTCGGTGTAGGAGACGAGCTC
Organism: uncultured Solirubrobacterales bacterium; assembly: GCA_963733075.1. GTDB lineage: Bacteria > Actinomycetota > Thermoleophilia > Solirubrobacterales > 70-9 > WHSW01. Next base: position 135,804 of record CAVTCA010000022.1, read on the forward strand.
GCGGACGTCGATGGCGACGATCCGCTCGCCCTTCTTGTCGTCGACGATCGCCGCGATCAGCCGTGCCAGCTCCTCCGACGCCGCCGGCGCCCGCGAGCGCCGCTCCGCCACCGCCGCCCGGCGCTCGGCGCCCTCGGCCGCCGGGCTCAAGCGGGCACCGCCTCGCGGTAGAGACCGTCCGCGGCGATCAGCTCCGCCACCGGGTCGGGGACGAGATAGCGAATCGGCCCGCCCTGCGCGATCCGGCGCCTGATCCGCGTCGACGAGACCGCGATCTCCGGCATCCGGACGACCTCCGCCCGATCCGCCGCGCCGAGTCGCTCCAGCGCCGCCTCGGCCTCGTCGAGGGCCGTGCCGGGCCGGCGCCGCGATCCCGAGCCGTGCCAGCTCGAGCACCCGCTCGGGCCGCTTCCACTCCTCCAGGTGCGCCGCGACATCCGCCCCCATGAGGAAGAAGATCTGATCGCCCGGGCGCTCCGCACTCAACTCCTCCAGCGTACGGAAGGTGTAGGACGGGCCGTCGCCGCGCAGCTCCAGTTCCGAGACCCGCAGGAGCCCGTCGCCGGCGGCCGCGCGGCGGGTCAGCTCGAGCCGCACCGCCGCCCCCGGCTCGGGCTCGATCCGCTTGTGCGGCGCCTGCGCCGGTCGGCACGAGCACGACCTCGTCGAGGCCGAGCTGGAACGCCGCCTCGTGGGCGAGCACCAGATGGCCGATGTGCGGAGGGTTGAACGCTCCGCCGAGCACACCGTAGGCGCGACCTCGCGCGGCCGGGACGGCGCTACCCCCGGACCTGGCCGTCGCCGTGGACGACGTACTTGGTCGTGGTCAGCTCGCGCAGGCCGATCGGCCCGCGCGCGTGCAGCTTCTGGGTCGAGTTGCCGATCTCGGCCCCCATCCCGAACACGTAGCCGTCCGTGTAGCGGGTGGACGCGTTGACGAACACGACCGCGGCGTCGACCCCGTCGGTGAACTCCGCGGCGGCGGGCTCGGAGCCGGTGACGATCGCTTCCGTGTGCCCGGTCCCGTGCCGGTTGACGTGCTCGACCGCGTCGGCGACGGAGTCGACCACACCGACCGCCATCTTCATCCCGTGGTACTCGGTGTCCCAGTCGTCCGCGGTCGCCTCCCCGACCTCGAGCCCGTCGGCCGCGGCCCGCGCGCGCTCGTCGCCGACCAGCTCGACCCCGGCCGCCGCGAGCTCGGCGAGGATCGCCGGCAGGAACTCCCCCGCGACCGCGGCGTCGACCAGCAGCGTCTCGGCGGCGTTGCAGACCCCCGGGCGGTCGACCTTCGAGTTGTAGGCGATCCGCCGCGCCATCTCGAGGTCGGCGTCGGCGTGAACGTAGACGTGGCAGTTGCCCCCCGCCGCGTACAGCACCGGCACCGTGGCCACGGCCTTCAGCGCCTGCTTCAGCCCCTCCCCCCCTCGCGGGATCACCAGCTCGACCAGGCCCTCGGCGGTCGCGAGCTGCTCGAGCTCGGAGCGATCGCCGGCGAGCAGCTCGACCGCGCCCTCCGGCAACCCGGCCTCGCGCACCGCCTCGCGCACCAGCCCGGCCAGCGCCGCGTTCGACCGCTCGGCATAGCTCGAGCCGCGAAGGACGATGGCGTTGCCGCTCTTCAGGCAGAGCGCGGCGCAGTCGACGGTGACGTTCGGCCGCGCCTCGTAGATCACGGCGACGACGCCGAGTGGCACCCGCAGCTTGCGCAGGTCGAGACCGTCGGTGATCGTCCGCCGGTCGAGCTCCTCGCCGACCGGGTCGGGGAGGGCGATGATCGCCCGCACGCCGTCGGCCATCGCCTCGACCCGCTCGCGGGTGAGCGCCAGCCGGTCGCGCAGCGCCTCCGTCAGCCCGGCGGCGCGCTCGTCGGCGAGGTCGGCGGCGTTCGCCTCCAGGATCTCGTCGGCGCGCTCGGTGAGCAGCTCGGCGAGCCGCTCCAGCGCCTGGTCCTTGTTCGCGGTCGACGCGGTCGCCAGCGCCCGCGCGGCGCGCTGAGCGCTCTCACAGGCATCGGTGACGCTCAAAGCGGCGATCGCCATCAGGCGACAGATCGTAGCGTCGGGGCGGGAGGGTCTAGATGATTGATTCCATGCCCGCGTGTGCCCGGGGGCGCGCGGTGCCGAGCTGGGCGGGGGAAGCAGGGCGCAGCCCGTAGCCGTGGCTACGGGCAAGCCCGATGACCCCGATCCAGCGACGGCATCCGTGCGTCATCCGGGCGCGCGGGGGTGTGGGAGTCACTCATCTAGCCGGAACGAGCGACCAGCCGCGCCGCCCTCGGGGTCAGGTAGGGACCGTAGAGGAAGCCCTGGCGCCGGCGGTAGCCGAAGCTGCTGACCGAGACGAGGCGGCCGAGGTCGTCGACCCAACCGCCGCCGCTGGCGCCCTCCTTCATGTCGCAGGCCATGCCGATCGGCGGCGGCCCGCCGGGGACCGGGTCCGGATCATCGCCCGCATAGGCGCCGCGGCACGACCAGAGCCGCTGGGCGTTCGCAAAGTTCGCCGGGTACCCGTAGGCGTTGTAGACCTGCTCGCGAGGGGTGTTCGCCGCCACGACCCGGCCGCCGACCAGGTCCTCGATCCGAGCCCCACCGTTCGGTCGCAGCGTCAGGGTGGCGTAGTCGAAGTCGTAGTTGCCGCGCTTCGCCCATTCGAGCGTCGTCCGCGCGACGCTCGCCGTCCAGCGCCCGAACGGACGCGCTCCGGCCGCGTACGCGGGCACGAACACGAGCCGCTTCGCGGCGATCCCGCTGCGCGGCTCGTAGACACAGTGGCCGGCGGTCATCACCACCGAGCGTGCGAGGCTGTTGACCACCGTCGCCGAGCACTGGAACCGGCCGAAGCCGCGCAGCGAGCCGAACAGCTTGCCGTGGGCGGAGAGCGGCAGCGCGGTCGGGTCCGGGACCGCGAAGCTCTCGAACGGGGGCGGCTGCGGGACGCGCCTCAGCGCCGGGCCCGAGCCGCCGCGGACGAGCTCGAGCGGGCGCGCCCGCGCGAGCCGGTCAGCGGTCCAGTAGCGGGCCGTCGCCGCCGCCGAGCCCGTCGCCCGACTGACGACCGCCGCGTCCGCGGCCACCGGAGCCGCTGCGAACGCCGCGACCGCCGCCGCCAGGAGGATCGCGGCGCGCCGTCGCGCGATCGCCGCGCTCACGCGAGCACGAACCGATCCCGGTGCACGGCCTCCTCGGAGGCGTTGGGGAGCAGCTCCAGTACCTCCGCCGACTTCATCCCCTTGATCCTTACCAGCTCGGCCGCGGAGTAATTGGCGATCCCCTTACCGACCCGGTCACCGTCGCAGACGACGTCGACGGCGTCCCCGGCGTCGAACTCACCCTCGATGGCGACGATCCCGACCGGCAGCAGGCTCGAGCCGCTCTCGCGCAACATGCGCGCCGCCCCCGCGTCGACCGCGATCCGCCCCCGCGCCGGCTTCGCGTACCGGAGCCAGAGCTTGAACGAGGGCGTGCGCTCCGGGTGCGCCGCGAATCTCGTGCCCACGTCCTCGCCGCCGAGCCGCCGCGAGCAGCGACCCGTCCGCCGTCCCGTCGCAGATCGCCGCCGGGATCCCCGCCGCGCTCGCCATGCCCGCCGCCGAAACCTTGCTCCGCATGCCGCCCGAACCGTAGAGGGAATCGCGGTCGCCGATCTCGTACGCCTCGAGCTCGGCGAAGTCGTCGACGAGCGCCACCCTCGTCGCCGCGCTGTCGCGCCGCGGGTCGGCGGTGTGCAGGCCGTCGGTGTCCGTGAGCAGGACCAGCAGGCGCGCCCCGAGCAGCAGGGCGAGCTGCGCGGAGAGGAAGTCGTTGTCGCCGAAGGTGATCTCGTCGGTCGCCGTGGTGTCGTTCTCGTTCACCACCGGCACCGCCCGCCACTGCAGCAGGCGGCGCAGCGCCTGGCGGGCGTTCAGGTAGTGCATCCGCACCGAGAGGTCGTAAGAGGTGAGCAGCACCTGCGCCGCGTGCACGTCCTGCGCCGCAAGCCGCGACTCGTAGGCCCGGAACAACGTCCCCTGGCCGATCGCCGAGGCCGCCTGGAGCTCGTCGACGGTCCGCGGGCGCTCGGCGAGCTCCATCAGCCGCCAGCCGAGCGCGATCGCCCCGGAGGTGACCATGGCGACGTCCTCACCCGCTCGATGGAGCTCGGCCACCTGGTCGCAGACGGTGTCGAGCACCGCGCCGCGCACCTCGCCGCGCTCGTCGGCGACGATCGAGGACCCGAGCTTGACCACGACTGTCATCGCGGCTCAGTCTAGGAAGCTTGCGGGTGGAGCTCGAACTCCTCGTCGCCGATCCTGACCTCGTCGCCGGGCTCGAACCCGGCTCGCTCGAGCGCCGCGATCACGCCGATCTCGCGCAGGCGCTGCTCGAGGTAGGCGAGCGCCTCGAGGTTCGAGAGGTCGTGACGCGCGACCAGCACCTCGACCCCGCGCCCGAGCACCCGGAACGCCTCCTGCTCGCGGACGACCTCGAAGCCGCCGTCGCCGGCCGGCGCGTAGACCATGTGCTCGAGCCTCGAACTCGCCATCTCCGCGCCGCCGCGGCCCGGATCGGGGCCTGGCGCCCCCTCCGGCACCGCCGCGAAGATCGCTCGGGCGAGCACGTCGAGGCCGGCCCCGGTCGCCGACGAGACGGCGAGCACCTCACGGCCGAGCCGGTCGCCGACCTCGGCCACCAGGGCCCGGAGCTCGTCCGCGGCCAGCAGGTCGAGCTTCGAGACGGCCGACGATCTCGGGCAGCCGCTCGAGCCCGCCTCCGTGCGCCGCGAGCTCCCGGCGCACCGTCTCGTAGGCACTGAGGAGCTCCTCGGCCTGCGGCCCAGGGCCGGCGATCTGCGGGTCGACGGCCACCAGGTGCACGAGCACCCGGCAGCGCTCGACGTGGGCGAGGAACTCGTGGCCGAGCCCGGTCCCCGAGGCGGCCCCCTCGATCAGCCCGGGGATGTCCGCGAGCACGAGCTGGCGCTCGCCGTCGTCGATCGTCCCCAGGATCGGCTCCAGGGTGGTGAACGGGTAGTCGGCGACCTTGGGCGTCGCCCGGGTCAGCCGGGCGAGCAGCGACGACTTGCCCGCGTTCGGAAGCCCGACGAGGCCGGCGTCGGCGAGCAGCTTGAGCCGCAGCTCGATCCAGCCCGACTCGCCCTCGAGGCCGCGCTCGGCGAACCGGGGCGCCTGGCGGGTCGAGCTGGCGAAGCGCTTGTTGCCGTGGCCGCCGGGGCCGCCGGCGGCGACGATCGCGCGCTGGCCCGGCTCGATCAGGTCGTAGCGGCGACCCTCGAGCCCATCCACCTCGGTCCCGGGAGGCACCGGCACGACGGCGTCGGCGCCGCGCGCCCCGTGGCGCCGGCCACCCTCGCCGTGGCCGCCGCGGCCGGCGCGCTGATGCGGCGAGAACCGCAGCGAGGCGAGGTCGCGCCGGGAGGGGTCGCTGACCAGGACGACGTCGCCGCCCCGGCCGCCGTCGCCGCCGTCGGGGCCGCCGCGCGGGACGTGCGCCTCGCGCCTGAACGAGACCACGCCGTTGCCCCCGGCGCCGCCCTGGACATGGATCTTCGCCCGGTCGTGGAGCATCGAATGAACGGTAGACGTGTTGGAGCGGGGCGAGGGGCGCGTGACAAATAGGATCGCCGCCCGCGAAACCCGGCCCCGGGCAGGGGCACATCAACCCAGAGGAGTCGACTTGAGAGCGATGATCCAGGCGGGGCCGCGACCCCGCCATCGTGCGCTGATCGCCGTCGCGCTGGCGGGCCTTGCGGCGCTCACGTGCCTGGCCGCCACGCCGGCCGCCGAGGCGAAGAAGAAGGCCAAGGGGGTCCAGGTCAAGGTGATGACCCGGAACATCTACCTCGGCGCGGACCTGAGCCCGGGGCTGAACGCAACCAGCGCCGCCGGGTTCATCGCCGCGAACGGCGGCATTTTGCGCGAGGTCGATCAGACCAACTTCCCGCTGCGCGCGCAGGGCCTGGCGGCGGAGATCGCCTCGAAGAAGCCCGACCTGGTCGGGCTCCAGGAGGTGGCCTGGTGGCGAACCGGCAACACGCCGGGGGCGCCGCATCAGAGCTCGGTGGACCCCCAGTCGGCGTTCACCGCGACGGAGACGAAGTACGACTTCCTCGCCCTGCTACAAGCGCAGCTCGACGCCCGTGGCCTCGACTACGAGCCGGCGGTCGTCAAGGAGGAGTTCGACTTCGAGGCGCCGACGGACTACGACGACGACCCGACCACCGGCGCTGCTCGGCGGCGAGATCCAGGGCCGGCTGACGATGCGGGACGTGATCCTCGTCAACGAGGACTCGAAGGTGAAGACGAAGCTGAAGAACCCGCAGAGCGGCACCTACTCGAGCCTGTTCACGCCCGTGATCACCGGGATCTCCGTCCCGGTCACCCGCGGGTGGACGGCCGGCGACATCACCGTCCAGAAGGGCAAGGGCAAGCGAAAGGTGAAGCGCAAGTTCCGGTTCGTGAACACGCACTTCGAGGCCTTCGACGACGAGACCCAGGTCCCGAGCATCCGCGCCCAGCAGGCGACCGAGGTGCTCGACGTGGCGGCGAACAAGAAGACGACGATCCTGCTCGGGGACTTCAACTCCAACGTCCCGCCGGTCCAGCCGGGCGACGAGCAGGCCTACCAGACGCTCCTCGACGGAGGCTTCAGCCAACGCTCGATCCATGAGCCGATCACCTGCTGCGTGAGCAATTTGTTCACGTCTCCGCAGAGCGAGTTCGACCATCAGGTCGACCACATCATGAGCAACAGCAAGAAGGTCAAGCTCGTCGACTCCTCGGCGACCGGGCGGGACCAGGTGAACGGGATCTACAACTCCGATCACGCGGGAGTCTTCAGCGTCCTGAAGCTGAAGTAGGCCGGTGGCGGAGGCGGCGTCAGCCCAGCGGGGCGGCGCCGCCTCCGTTCCCCCGCAGCTCGCGGAAGGCGGCGAGCGCCTGCTCCCGGGTCGCCGGGAAGTCGTCGGACTCGGCGAGTGCGCGCAGGCCCGCGATCGTCTGGCGGATCTGCTCGAGGTAGGTGGCGCAGCCGTCGCACTCGCCCAGGTGGAGCTCGATCTCGACCCGCGTGGCCTCGGCGAGCTGGCCCTCGATCAGGTCCGTCACCAGCTCGACGAATTCCTGGCACGTGATCTCTTGTTCAACCTTGGTGGTCATCGTCCCGACTGTTCGAAATGGCGCTCGAGCGCGGCCCTCACCTTCGAGCGCCCCCGGTGGAGAAGGACTCGCTGATTGGTCTCCGAGAGCCCGAGCGCGTTACGGGCGTCGGCGGCGCTGTAGCCCTGGATGTCGCGCAGGGCGAGCACCTCGCGCTGGCGTGGCGGCAGCGCGGCGACCGCCTCGAGCAGCACGTCGCGGGTCTCGTCCGAGGCGAGCCGCAGCTCCGGCGAGCCCCACTCGACCGGCGGGCGAGCCCATTGCCCCGGCTGGTCGGCGCGCCGCCCCTGGAAGCGGTCGGCGTCGACCGCGGGCTCGTCGCGGCCCTCCTCGGCGCGGCGGCGGAAATAGGCGAAGGGGAGCGTGCGCTTCTCCCGCACCCCCTTCGTCCGCGCGTTGTTGAGCAGGATCTGGAAGATCCACGTGCGCAGCGCCGAGCGGCCCTCGAACCGGTCGATCCCGTTGATCACCCCGAGCCAGGTGTCCTGAACGACGTCCTCGGCGATCGCGCGGCTCGGCACGTGCGCGAGCGCCAGCCGGATCAGCGCGGGATTGAGCTCGTCGACGAGCCGGGCGAACGCCTGCTCGTCGCCTGCCCGCAGCGCCTCGACCAGCTCCGCGTCCTCGTCCTGCGCATGCACCGTCGCAGCCTATTCGCGCCGAGCGCCGTGTTGAGCACCCATGGGGTGCTCAGCGCGTCACTCGGCGTCGACGACCGAGACGACGCGGCCCTTGCGGGCCGCGGAGAACTCGACCACGCCCGGCGCGGGTGGCGAAGATCGTGTGGTCGCGGCCGAGGCCGGCGCCGTCGCCCGGGCGGAAGCGCGTCCCGCGCTGGCGGACGATGATCTCGCCGCCGCCGACCTGCTGGCCGGCGAAGATCTTCACCCCGAGCATCTTCGGGTTCGAGTCACGGCCGTTGCGGCTCGATCCGAGTCCCTTCTTGTGCGCCATCGCTAGCTCTCCTTCTTCGCGGCGGGCTTCTTCGCGGCCGGCTTCTTCGCCGCGGGCCTTCTTCGCCGCCGGCTTCTTCGCCGGCCGGCCTCTTCGCCGGAGCCTTCTTCGCCGCTGCCGGCTGCCGGCTGCCGGCTGCCGACTCCTGCTTCGCCGCGGGCTTCCGGGTCAGCATCTTCACCTCGGTGACCTCGAGCCGGGTCAGCTCCGAGCGATGCCCGGCCCGCTTGCGATAGCCCTTCTTCGCCCGGTACTTGAACACCCGGATCTTCTCCCCGCGCTCGTGGCCGGCGACGGTCGCCTCGACCTTGACCTTCTCGAGCTTGTCGGACTCGAGCACGACATCGTCGGCGCCCCGGAACATCACCGCGCGCAGGTTCACCTTCGCGCCCTCGTCCGCCGGCAGGCGGTCGACGACCAGGGTCGTGCCCTTCTCGGCGCGGTACTGCTTGCCGCCGCTCTCGATGATCGCGTACGTGTCAGCCATGGTCGATCAGCCCTCGTCACCCGAGCCGCTCTCGCTGCGGGCCCGGCTGCGACGCCTGCCGCCGCGGCGGCCCCGGCGCCTCGCTGAGGGAGCGGGCGATTCTAGCTTCTCGGCGACCTCGACCTTCTCGCCGTTCTCGTCGAGCAGCGCCGCGGTCGCGGCGGAGCGCGCGACGCTCTCGATCGCGACCAGGCGGCGCTCGCCGACATGGCGCCCGGCGCCGCTGACGCTGACGATGTAGGAGTCGACGCGGGCGATCGCATCGTCGGCGTTGTACATGTGCGGCTCCTCGATCGTGACCAGCACCTCCTCGCCGACCCGGAACGGCAGCGCCCGCTCCTCGATCTCGGCCCTGGTGCCGCGGTCGACGACCTCGTAGGTGTCGATCGCCAGCGCCTCGCCACCCTCGAAGTGGAAGTGCTTGCCCGTCTCGGTCTCGAGCTCGAGCAGGCCGCTGCCCTCGGCGACCAGCTCCGCGGCGACGTTCGGGTTGACCCGGACCAGGAAGGCCTCCGGCTCGGGCTCGGCGGCGGCGAGCTGGCGCAGCTTGCGGATCACCTCGATCGCCATCGTCTCCGCCGAGCGCACGACGCCCTCGCCCTCGCACGTCGGGCAGGTATGGGTGAGGATCTCGCGCACGCCGTCGGTGACGTTCTGGCGTGTCATCTCGACCAGTCCGAGCGGCGAGACCTCCATCACGTAGCTCTTGGTCTTGTCGGCGTCGAGCGACTTCTTCAGCGTCTTCAGCACCTGCTCGCGGTTCTTTGCCTTCGCCATGTCGATGAAGTCGATGACGATGATTCCGCCGATGTCGCGCAGGCGCATCTGGCGCACGACCTCCTCCGCCGCTTCCACATTGACCTTCGTGATCGTGTCCTCGAGCCGGCCCTTGCCGCGCCCGGTGAAGCTGCCGGTGTTGACGTCGATCACCGTCAGCGCCTCGGCGTAGTCGATCATCAGGTACCCGCCCGAGGCCAGGTCGGCGCGGCGCGAGAGGACCGAGTCGAAGGCATCGGCGGCGCCCTCGCGCTCGAGCAGCGGCAGGGCTCCCTCGTAGAGCTCGACGAACTCGACCAGCTCCGGCGCCGTGCGCTGGAAGAAGCTCGTCACCCGGTGGTGCTGCTTCGGGTCGTCGATCACCGCCCCGTCGAACTCCTTGGTCAGCACGTCGCGCAGCACGCGGATCGACAGGTCCGCCTCCTGGAAGACGAGGTTCGGCGCCTTGACGTCCTCGGCGCGACGGACCATCACCTCGTGCAGCTTGTGCAGGTAGGCGAGGTCGCGCTCGAAGTCGGCCTTGCGCGCTCCCTGGGCGGCGGTGCGGACGATCACGCCGCCCTCGCCGTCGTGGATCTTCTGCAGCAGCTTGCGCTGGCGGTCGCGCTCGCCGTCGGGCAGCCGGCGCGAGGCGCCGACGCCGGCGCCGCTCGGCATGTAGACGAGATAGCGGCCGGCGATCGAGATCTGCATCGACAGGCGCGCGCCCTTCGACTTCAGCGGGTCCTTGACCACCTGGACCAGGACCTCCTGCTTCGGCTTGATCAGCTCGTCGATCCGCCGGCCGCGACCGTGGCCCCGGCGGGGGACCTTCTGGCCGTCGGGGAGCACGATCTCGTCGACGTGCAGGAAGCCGTTGCGCTCCAGGCCGATGTCGACGAAGGCCGCCTCCATGCCCGGGAGCACGTTGTCGACCACCCCCTTGTAGATGTTGCCGACGATCGAGCGCGAGCTGCGGCGCTCGACGTACAGCTCGGCGACCTTGAGGCCGTCGCTGCGCGACGGCCCGGCTTCGCCTCCGCCGTCGCGGCGGTTCGCCGCCGGACGGCTCTTCTGCTGACGGGCCGAGCCCTTGCCTTCGAGTACCGCGACGCGGGTCTCTCCCGCGTCGACGGAGACGAGAATTCGCTTCTTCAGTTAGATCACCTCAAAACGGAGTCGAGCCCCGCTTCGAGGTGAGCTGCGCCTGGACGTAGATGCTCTGCAGCAGCCCGAGCGCCAAGAAGGTGACGATCACGGACGAGCCGCCTGAGCTCATCAGCGGCAAGGGGATGCCGGTGATGGGCATGATTCCCAGGTTCATGCCGACGTTGACGAAGACCTGGAACATCAGCATCGCGGCGATTCCGCCGGCGATCATGCTGCCGTAGAGGTTCTTCGAGAGAGTCATGATGCGCAGCGCCCTCCAGATGAGCAGGGCGTATAGAGAAAGTAAGAACGCGGCGCCGACGAAGCCAAAGCGCTCGCCGACGACGGCAAAGATGAAGTCGGTGTGCCGCTCCGGTAGGAAGCCTTGATTGGTCTGGGTTGCGTCATCGCCACGTCCGGTCTTGCCCCCTGAGCCTACGGCGATCAGCGCCTGATTGATCTGATAGCTCGAGTCAGCGGGGTCGTCACTGGGATGCAGGAAAGCGGTCAGGCGCTCCTGCTGGTAGTCAGCCAGGATAGGGGTACCGACGGCCGGCGCGATCACCAGCACGATCGCGCACCATCGCCGCGACGCCGCCGAGCGAGGGCGGCGAAGTGGGTCCAGCGCACCCCGGCGATGAACAGCACCGCGAGCGTGATCACGCCGTAGACGAGCGCCGTGCCGAGGTCCGGCTGCAGGAACACGAGCGCCGCCGGGAACAGGCCCAGCGCCAGCAGGCGCACGGTCCGCTGGCGCTCGGATACCCGTCGCGCGCGGTCGATCACGAACGCCGCCAGGGTGATCACCAGCAGCACCTTGCCCAGCTCCGACGGCTGGAAGGTGAAGAACGGAAGCTCGATCCAGCGGCGCGAGCCCCTGGTCGCCTCGCCGAGCATCAGGACCAGCACGATCAACCCGATCATCGCCGTGTAGATCCCGACCCGGAGCTCGCGGAAGCGCGAGTAGTCGATCCGCGCCACGGCGAGCATCAGCGCGATCCCGACGACCGCGTAGATCGACTGGCGGACGACGTAGTAGTAGGGGTTGCCGGGCACGTCCTCGCTGGTCGCGACCCCGAGCGTGTAGATGCTGAAGGCGATCAGCGCGATCCCGGCGAACAGGAGGATCGGGTCGAGGCGGGCGAAGCCGGCCCGCTCGATCAGCGACGCGCGCGGGCGCTCGAACGCCGGGCGGGGACGACGGTAGGCCTCCATCACTCGACCACCGCCCCCTCGGCCTCGACCTCGTCGATCTGCCGTCTCGTCGACGCGCGAGCAGCTCGTCGAGGATCTGGCGGGCCGCGGGGGCCGCCGTGTCGGCGCCGAACCCGCCGCGCTCGATCGTCACCGCGACCACGTACTTGGGGTCGTCGTACGGCGCCAGGGCGATGTACCAGGACTGGTCGATGCCGAGGCCCGTCTCCGCGGTGCCGGTCTTGCCGGCGATCTCGACCGGGTAGCCGCCGAACACGGAGTACGAGGTCCCGCCGGGCTCCATCGCCGCCCCCCGGAGGCCGTCCAGGATCGTCCGCTGCGCGGCCGGGTCGATCTCGACGTGGTCGCGGATCGCCGGGTCGATCTCCTGGATCGCGCGCCCCTGCGGGTCCTCGACCCGGAGGCCGACGTGCGGACGGACGACGTCCCCGCCGTTGGCGATCGCGGCGTACGCCACCGCCATCTGCAGCGGATCGACCTGCAGGTCGCCCTGGCCGATCGCGAGGTTGACGTTGTCGCCGAGCGTCCATTTCTTGTCGGTGACCTCGCCCCGGTCGAGGCAGACCTCCTCGCCGCACGGGGAGTCCGGCGAGGTGTTTTCGGCGTAGGCGTCGTTGCGCTGTTCGGGCGTGGGCACCCGGCCGGTGCCCTCGCCGCCGACGTCGAGCCCGGTCGGCTCGCCGAGGCCGAGGGCGCGGGCCCATTGCTGGATCGCGCCACCGTCGCCCCCGTTGACGTTGCTGCGGGCGCCGAGGTTGTAGAAGAAGACGTCGGAGCTCACCTTGAGCGCCTGGCGCAGCTCGATCGGCCCGTTGACCGCGTCGCCGGCGTTGTGCAGGACGTTGCCGTCGCCGAGCGGAAAGCTGCCGGTGTCGTTGATGATCTCGCCAAGCTCGAGCGCGCCGGAATCGAGCGCGGCCAGCGCGGTGATCGGCTTGAACGTCGAGCCGGCGGGATAGAAGCCGTTCGTGGCGCGGTCGAACAGCGGGGCCCCGAGGTCCTCGTCGGTGAGCCGCTCGTAGACGGGCGGGGGGACCCGGGGCTTGGCGAAGATCGCGGGGTCGTATCCCGGGCTCGAGCCGAGCCCGTAGAGCTGGCCGTCGTGGATGTTCATCGCCACGAAGCCGCCCGGCAGCCCGATCGAGCCGATCGCGTTCTCGCCGGCGCTCTGGACCGCGTCGTCGATCGTCAGCACGAGGTCGTTGCCGGTGGTCGGCTCGCGCTCGGAGAGCCGGCCGCCGGTCGGCTGGCCGGAGGCGTCGACCTGGACCCGGCTCTCGCCGTTGGTGCCGCGCAGGAGGCTGTCGTAGGCGTACTCGACGCCCTCCTTGCCGACCTGGTCGCCGGGCTCGAGCGCCTCGTAGCGCGGATCCTCGAGCTGCTTGGAGTCGACCTCGCCCGCGTAGCCGAGCAGGTGCGCCGCCAGCGTCCCCTGCGGGTAGTGGCGCACGTAGACGCGCTCGACCGAGATCCCCGGGTAGCGCCGCTGGTTCTCGCGCAGGTAGTAGACGAGGTCGTAGGGGACGTCGCGGCGCAGGGTCGCCGGGCAGGCGGCGCAGGTCTTGGCCTCGGCGCGGATCTTGTTGCGGATCTGCTCGGGGCGCAGCCCGGCGATCTCGCCGACGCGCGCGAACAGCCTGCGCCCGGCGCTCGGCGCTGGCGGGCAGGTCGGTCGCCTTGACCTGAAGCTCGAGCGCGGTGCGGTTGTCGACCAGCACCTGGCCGTGGCGGTCGACCACCTTGCCCCGCGGCGCCTGAACGGTGAACTCACGCACCTGGTTGTTCTGGGCCTCCGCCAGGTACTGGTCGCCGGAGAGCACCTCCAGGTACCAGAGCCGCAGGAAGATGATCGCGAACGCGACCAGGCCGATGCCGCCGAGGATCGCCACGCGCAGGGCGAACTGGGCGGGCATCGGAGGGCCGCGCCAGTCGGAGCCCATCACTCGACCCCGCCGAGGACCCGCCCGCGCCCGCCGGTCGCCCGGTGGGCCGGAGCGCGGCGCCCGCGGCGGCGCGACGGCCCGGAATGCTCGACGCTGCGGCCGCGCCGCGGCCGGCGGCGACGCAGGCGCCCGGCCGCGAGCGGCCGGCTGGAGGGCTTGTAGTCGATCAGCGCCGCGCCCAGCGCTCGGCGGACCAGCGGGTAGACGACGAACGCGAGCGGCCACCGCGAGCAGCGCCTGGACGAGGATCTCGCGCACGACCAGCAGGCTGACCGGCGCCTCGACGCCGAGCAGCAGCTCGATCGCGGCGAAGCCGGCGGCGCCGAGCAGCGTGAACCCGCCGGCGAGCAGCGCCGGGACGATCCCGTTGCGGATCTCGAAGCCCTCGCGATAGCGACCCGCGAGATAGCCGATCGAGAGCAGGACCAGCGAGGAGACGCCGAGGGTCTGCAGGAGCAGCGGAGTCGATCAGCAGGCCGGCGAAGAAGCCGCACACGGCGCCGATCACCCCGCCGCCGAGCAGCCCGAGCGAGACGACCACCACCGGGACCACGTACGGGGTCGCGCCGAGGATCTGCAGGTAGGAGAAGAACGAGAGCTGGAGGATCACGGCGACGATCACGATCAGCGCGATCCGCACGGCGATCCTCGGCGTGATGATCATCCGGGCACCCCCGGGCGCTCGGGGCCCGCCGTCAGCACCTGGACGTACTCGAGCTGGCGCAGGTCGGCGAACGGCTCCACGTGGACGCGCTGGAACTCCTCCTGCTCGCCGGCCTCGGCCTCGCTCACGCGGCCGATCGGGATGCCGGGCGGGTAGGCGGAGGAGACGACGCCGTTGGACCAGCCCGCGGTGGCCAGGGTCTGGTTCTCCTGGATCGTCTCGTCGTTGTCGATGAAGTCGAGCAGCAGGTCCTCGGGGTCGCCAACCTCGGGCTCGACGATCCCCGTCGGCCCGGACGGCAACACCTCGGCCGAGACGGCGTTGTCGTGGTCGGTGATCAGCTGCACCTGGGCGGTGCCCGAGGTCACGTCGCTGATCCGGCCGACCAGGCCGTCGCCGTTGACCACGGCGTCGTTGCGCTCGATCCCCGAGCTCGACCCGTGGTCGATGATCACGTCGGAGAACCAGACGGTCGGCGAGCGCTCGACCACCCGTCGCGGTGACCAGCGCGTACTCGCCGAGGCCGGGGTTCTTGTCGACCAGGCTGAGCAGCTTGCGGAACTGCTCGTTGTCGCCCTCGGCGGCCTCGGCGGCGACGACCTCGGCGCGCAGCTTCGCCACCTCGGCCCGCAGCTCCTCGTTCTCCCCGCGGGCGTCGAAGGTCTCGTCGAACCAGTTGATCAGGTCGCGGGCGGGCTTCAGCGCCCGCTCGGCGACCTCGCCGACCGGCGCGAAGACCGTCGCCACCCCGCGCTGGACGGTGTGCAGGGGCCCGCTCTCGACCTCCGAGAAGTGGGTGGAGAGGAGCACCAGCGAGAGCACGATCAGGGCGACGAGCACGGCCCGGCGCCTTCTCACCTGCTTGCGGTACATCAGGCCGTGGCCCCGACCCGCCGCCGCCCGGTGGCCTGGTTCATCCGGTGGATGACCTCGAACTCCTCCAGCGAGCGGCCGGAGCCGACCGCGACGCAGGTGAGCGGCGACTCGGTCAGCTGGCAGGGCATCTGGCACTCGGCGCGCATGCGCTCGTCCATGCCCCGGAGCAGCGCCCCGCCGCCGGCGAGCGTGATCCCGCGGTCCATGATGTCCCCGGCGAGCTCGGGCGGCGTGCGGTCGAGCGTGTCCTTGACCGCGGCCACGATCTGGCTCACCGGCTCCTCGAGCGCCGCGCGGATCTCCGCCGAGCTGAGCTCGATCGTCTTCGGCAGGCCGCTGACCAGGTCGCGCCCGCGGATCTCGGACACCCGCTGCTCGGGCAGCTCGGCGGCGGAGCCGATCTCGAGCTTGACCTCCTCGGCGGTCTGCTGGCCGATCGCGAGCTTGTGGGTGTGCTTGCAGTGGGCGACGATCGCGTCGTCCATCTCGTCGCCGCCGACCCGGATCGAGGCGGAGACGACGATCCCGCCGAGCGAGATCACCGCGACCTCGCTCGTCCCGCCGCCGACGTCGAGGATCATCGAGCCGGTCGGGTCGGCGACCGGAAGCCCGGCGCCGATCGCCGCCGCCATCGGCTCCTCGATCAGGTAGGCCTGGCGCGCCCCCGCCGACAGGCACGCCTCCTCGACCGCGCGCTTCTCGACCCCGGTGACGCCCGACGGAACGCAGACGACGACGCGCGGATGGGCGAAGCGGCTCTGGTGCACCTGCTGGATGAAGTGGCGCAGCATCTCCTCGGTGACGTCGAAGTCGGCGATCACCCCGTCCTTGAGCGGCCGGATCGCGGTGATGTTGCCCGGGGTGCGGCCCAGCATCCGCTTCGCGTCGACGCCGACGGCGTGCACCTCGCCGCTGACCGAGTCGACCGCGACCACCGACGGCTCGGAGAGCACGATCCCGCGGCCGCGCACGTAGACGAGCGTGTTCGCGGTCCCCAGGTCGACCGCCATGTCGCGGCCGCCGAAGCCGAAGAGGTTGCCGAAAATGCCCATCAAGAAACCGGCCCGGCAGGCGGGGTGGTGCCGTGGCCTGCGCCGAGTGTAGCGCGTGATTTGCAGGCCTCAAGCCGAAATCGAGCCCTGCGAAAAACTCTAAGGCTAATTCGTCGCCTTAGGGTTTTCGGCGGTTTCGCCGACCGTGCAGGAGCTTTGCCCGCGGCGGGGGCGAGCCTCAGGTTCTCAGCGCCGGGACCAGCTCGAGCAGCGTCGGCACCGGCAGGCCGACGACGTTGGAGAAGTCGCCGGTGATCGAGCGGACCAGGATCGAGCCCAGGCCCTGGATCGCGTAGCCGCCGGCGCGGTCACGCCACTCGCCCGAGCGCAGATACAGTTCGATCGTCGCCGGGTCGAGGCGTCCGAAGGTGACCTCGGTCCGGGCGAGCGCCGAGCGCTCAACCGGGACGTCGGTGCCGATCGCGGTCCCGATCACCACCACCCCGCTCAGGACCTCGTGGGTGCGGCCGCTGAGCGCCCGCAACCGCTCGTCCGCGCCCGCCTCGTCCTCGGGCTTGCCGAGCAGCCGGCCGTCGAGCGCGACGTCGGTGTCGACGCCGAGCACCACCGCCCCCTCCCCCGCTCCCGTCCGGCGCAGCACGGCTCGGGCCTTGCGCCTGGCGTTCTCGAGCACGACCGCCTGCGGCTCCCCCTCACGGAGCTCCTCGATCTCGGCGACCACGGTCTCGAACTCGATCCCGAGGCGCTCGAGGATCTCCCGCCGGCGCGGCGACGCCGACGCGAGGATCAGGCGCGAGCTACTACTCGCCGAACCAGATCCCGATCTCGCGCTCGGCGGACTCATCGGAATCGGAGCCGTGGACCAGGTTGAAGGTGACCTCGAGCCCGTACTCGCCGCGGATCGAGCCGGCCTCGGCCTCGACCGGGTTGGTGGCGCCGATCAACTGGCGCGCCGCCGTCACGGCCTCGTGCCCCTCGAGGACGGCGGCCACCAGCGGCCCGCCGGTGATGAACGAGACCAGCTCGCCGAAGAAGGGCTTCTCGACGTGCTCGGCGTAGTGCGCGTTGGCGATCTCCTCGTCGGCGGTCAGCAGCCGGAGCTCGGTGATCCGCAGGCCCTTGCGCTCGAAGCGCGCGAGCAGCTCGCCCGTGAGCCCGCGCTCGAACGCGTCGGGCTTGATCAGGATCAGGGTTCGCACGCCGCCGCTCATCGGCGCGGCAGCCTACAAGACGCCACCGGCCGGCTACTCGCCGGTCTCCGGCCGCGAGCCCGTCGGGCGGCTCTGGCTGCCGGTGCCGCGCGCGGTGCGCGCCGGGCGGCCCGCGGGGGGCGTGCGCTGCGGCTCTCCGTCGGCGCTCGACTTGGCGGGCGCGGTGGAACCGGAGCGGGCGCCCGAGCTCGAACGCGGGCTCGGTCGAGCGCTCGCCCGGCGGGGCGTCGCCGGCGGCTCGGATGCCGGCTCGGCGGCCTGCTTGCCGCGTCGCTTCGCCGGCGGCCGGCGCTCCGGCGGCGCGGCGCGGCGCTGCGGCGTTTCGCAGTAAGGGCAGATCGACCAGCGCGGGTCGATCGGCTTGCCGCAGGACTCACACGGGTCCTTGATCCGCGCCCGGCAGTTGGGGCAGCGCAGGAAGCTGCGCTCGACCGGATGCTCGCAGTTCGGGCACGACGCCTCCTCGAGCTGGCGCACGCGCAGCTCCGAGGCGCGGATCTCGAGCTCGCGCTCGCGCTTGTCGTCGAGGAACTCCGGCGGGCGCAGGATCGAGTAGACGATCGTGCCGACGAACGGAAACAGCGAGGCAGCGGTCGCGCAGGCCACCAGGACCGGATCGGTGATCCGCCGTCGGGCGTCGAAGTACGTCCACGCGACCAGGGCGAGCCAGAGCACGACCAGGAACAGGATCAGCAGGTTGACGGCCAGGTTGAGGCCGTCGTTGGTGATGCCGAAGAGCGCTACGGTCATTCGAGGCTTGGGCAGTGTAGTCCGCGTCGGATCAGAGGAAGAGGCGCCCGAACAGGTAGCCGAGGCCGAAGAAGACCAGGATTACGACCGCGACCACAGCCGCGACCAGCCCCATCATGTGGAGAAGCTCTGAGCGCGCGCCCCTATCCAATGGAGACAGAAGGTAGTCGGAAACCGGGCCAGGTGCGGAGAAGGCCCCTGATCTGGGCGCTGGCGACCATCGCCGCCCTGGCGCCGCCGAGCGCTCACGCCTGGCTCGCGACGACGACCCCGGCCGGGAAGCCGCCGATCACGGAGGACCACGTCTCCTACGGAGCCGAGCGCAAGTCGCAGATGGCCGCGTACTCGCGGCGCCACTACGGCGAGCGGGAGTGGCGGCTGACCGACCCGAAGGTGATCGTCCTCCACTTCTCCGCAACCGACAGCTACGACTCGGTCTGGAGCACGTTCGACGCCAACGCGCCCAACCTCGGCGAGCGGCCCGGCGTCTGCGCCCAGTACGTGATCGAGCAGAACGGGACCGTCGACGAGCTCGTCCCGCCGGCGATCCGCTGCCGCCACACGATCGGGCTCAACCACGTCGGGATCGGGATCGAGATGGTGCAGTCCACCGGACGCGGCGCCCACTGGGCCGACCAGCAGATCCTCGACCGGCGCCGGCAGGCCGGTGCCGCGCTGCGGCTCGTCCGTTGGCTCCAGGGCCGCTACGGGATCCCGACGCGCGAGGTGATCGGCCACTCGATGGCCAACGACGACCGCTACTTCGAGGACCGCCAGGGCTGGGTCAACGACCACTCCGACTGGCTCGAGCGCGACGTGCGCGAGTTTCGCCGCCGCCTGCGCCGCTGAGCAACAGCAACCCGGGCTGGGTCAGCGGGGCTGATCGGCCGTCACCGCATCGAGTGGCAGGTTGACCCCGGATACGAGGGCCAACTCACCACTCGGTGGAATCGCCGGCGTAGCGCAGCAGGTAGTGCGAGCCGGTGACGAGCACCACCCCTCCCCGCTCCCGGGCGACCTCCCGCGCCCGGTTCACCGCGGCGGCCGGGTCCACCACCTCCTCCACCCAGCCGATCCCGGCGTCGCGGGCCACCGCCGCCAGGGCATCCGCCGAGAGCGCCCGCGCGCCCGGTCTCCCGGCCTGCCGCAGGCGCTCGGCCGGAACCTCCGTCGCCACGACCCCCGCGAGCACCGGCGCCAGCGCGCCGACCAGGGCGCCCGCGTCCTTGTCGGCGAGCACCGCCAGGCACGCGATCACGGGTCTGCCCGTCGCCACCGCGGGCAGCGCCTCGGCCAGCGCCTGGGCGCCGGCCGGGTTGTGGGCGGCGTCGAGGACCAGCGGAGGATCCCCGTCGACCACCTCCATCCGTCCGTGCAGGTCGAGCCCCGCGGCGACGTCGCCGACCCGCTCCGGGTCGAGCGAGCCGAGGATCGCCTCGGCGGCGGCCAGCGCGACGGCGAAGTTGCGGCGCACGTAGGGCGCTCGGGTCGGCAGCTCGACCACGGGCGCGAGGTCCCGGACGCTGACCAGCTCGGCGCCGCGCTCGGCCGCCGCCCGCCGCGCGACCCGCTCGACGTCCGGGGCCAAGGGGCCGATCACCAGGGTCGTGTGGGCGCGCAGCACGGCGAGCTTCTCGGCGGCGATCTCGACCTCGGTGTCGCCGAGGTACTCCGTGTGCTCGAGGCCGACCGAGGTCAGCACGGTCACCCGCGAGGGGATCACGTTGGTCGCGTCGAGGCGGCCGCCGAGCCCGGCCTCGATCACCGCGACCTCGACCCGCGCCGCGGCCAGCGCGACGAACGCGATCGCCGTGTCGGCCTCGAACTGGGTCACCGACTCGCCCTCGTCCAGGGTCCGGTTGACCACCTCGACCGACTGGGCGACCCGCTCGGCAGCCGCGCCGAAGGCCTCCTCGGCGAGCTCGGCGCCGCCGACGCGGATTCGCTCCCGCCAGCGGCGGTCGTGCGGGGACAGGTAGGCCCCGGCCCTGACCCCGTGCGCCTCCAGCAGCGCCGCGGCGATCTCGGTCACCGAGGACTTGCCGTTGGTGCCGACGACGTGCACTGATGCGAACCGGTGCTGGGGCATCCCGAGCACCGAGACCAGGCGGGAGATCCGCTCGAGCCCGAAGCGCATGCCGAGCGGCTCCAGGGAGGAGAGGTAGCCCTCGGCTTGCTCGGCTGTCCAGCTCGCTGCTACCTGCTCAGCTCCTCGAGCTCGCGCTCGTACTCGGCCAGCTTCTCGCGCTCGGCCTCGACCACCTCGGCGGGCGCCTTGCCGACGAAGCCCTCGTTGGCGAGCTTGCGGTCGAGCCGCTCGATCTCGGACTCGAGCCGCTTGCGCTCCGCCGCGATCCGTGCCGTTGCCTGCTCGGCGTCGACCTCGCCGGAAGCGAGGATCTCGATCCCGTCGATCGTCGCAATCGTTTCACCCGAGCCGCCCGAAGAATCGAGGCGCGCCAGCCTTGACACGAAGTCCATCGGATCGGCGGCGGTGTTCGCCGGCAGAACCGCGGCCGCCGGGACGCCAACCAGGTCGCGCCATCTGCGGATCCGACGGACCCGCTCGATCTCCAGCTCGACCGCCAGGGCGCTCTCGGGGTCGACGAGCTCGGGCGTCCGTCGCGGGGAGTCCGAGACCATCAGCAGACCCGCGCGCTCGGGGAGATAGCCCCAGATCTCCTCCGTGACAAAGGGCATCACCGGATGGATCAGGCGCAGCAGCTGATCGAGCAGGTAGAGCAGATTGGCCGCCGCATCCTCGTCGCCGTCGTAAAGGCGCGGCTTGACGATCTCCAGGTGCCAGTCGCAGAACGCGGACCAGAAGAAGGAATAGAAGCCGAGCACCGCATGAGCGAAGTCGTACTCCTCGATGCTGTCGGTGAAGGCGCCGACCGCGCCGTCGAGGCGGGTCAGGATCCAGCGGTCCTCGACCCGGTCGGTCCGCGGCCCCGGCTCCGCCTCGCCCGCGTTCAGCAGGATCAGACGCGAGGCGTTCCACATCTTGTTCGCCAGGTCGCGCCCCTGCTGGATCCGCTCGGGCGAGTAGCGCACGTCCTGGGTCGAGGAGATCGCGAGCACGCCGAATCGCAACGCGTCGGCGCCGTGCACGTCGATCTCCTCGAGCGGATCGATCCCGGTCCCCAGCGACTTCGACATCCGTCGCCCGTCGGGCGCCTGGACGACCGGGTGGACGTAGACGTCGCGGAAGGGGATGTCGCCGGCGAACTCGATCCCCATCATCACCATCCGCGCGACCCAGAGGAAGATGATCTCGCGCGCCGTGGTCAGCATGCTGGTCGGATAAAAGGCCCGCAAGTGCGGCGTTTCGTCGGGCCATCCGAGGGTTGCGAACGGCCACAGCGCCGAGCTGAACCAGGTGTCGAGCACGTCGGTCTCCTGACGCAGCGACTCAGGGTCGAGCCCGCGTTCGCGTGCGGCCTCGCGGGCGAGCTCGGCGGACTCGGCGACGACCTGCTCGCCCGCCGGCCCATACCAGACCGGGATCTGATGGCCCCACCAGAGCTGGCGCGAGACGCACCAGGGCCGGATGTTGCGCATCCAGTCGAGGTACACGCGCCGGTAGTTGCCGGGGACGATCCGGATCTCGCTCGCTCTCGACCGCCTCGATCGCCGGCGCCGCCAGCTCGTCCATCCGGCAGAACCACTGCAGCGAGATCAGCGGCTCGATCCGCTCGCCGGAGCGCTCCGAGAACGGCACCGAGTGCGCATACGGCCGCTCGCCGCGCAGGCTCCCCTGCTCGCGCAGCGCCGCGACCACGGCGGCGGCCGCCTCCGTCGCGCTCATCCCCTCGAATCGCTCCCCCGCCTCCGCGGTCATCCGTCCGTCCTCGCCGATCACCGAGATCTGCTCGAGCCCGTGAGCGCGCCCGATCTCGAAGTCGTTGGGGTCGTGGCCCGGCGTGATCTTCAGCGCCCCGGTGCCGAACTCGGGATCGACGTGCTCATCGGCGATCACCGGCAGCCGGCGGCCGACCAGCGGCAGGCGCACGTGCCCGCCGATCAGTCCCTGATGGCGCCGATCGCCGGGGTTCACCGCCACCGCGGTGTCGGCGAGCATCGTCTCGGGCCGCACCGTGGCGACGGTCAGCGACTCGTCGGAGCCCTCGATCGGGTAGTCGATCTCGTACAGGGTGTCCTCGACCTCGCGGTTGACCACCTCGAGGTCGGAGATCGCCGAGTTGGTGCCCGGGTCCCAGCTCACCATGTAGGAGTCGCGATAGATCAACCCCTGCTCGTAGAGGCTGACGAAGACCCGGTACACGGCCCGGACGTAGCCCTCGTCGAGCGTGAATCGCTCGCGCTCGTAGTCGCAGGATGCGCCGAGCCGCTTGTACTGCTCGACGATCTGCGAGCCGTACTCGCGACGCCACTCCCAGACCCGCTCGACGAAGGCCTCGCGGCCGAGCTCGTGGCGCGAGCCGCCCTGCTCGCGGAGCTCCTTCTCGACCACCATCTGGGTCCCGATCCCGGCGTGGTCGGTGCCCAGGATCCAGAGCGCGTTGCGGCCCTGCATCCGGCGCATCCTGATCAGCGCATCCTGCACCGTGCCGTTGAGCGCGTGGCCCATGTGCAGGGCTCCGGTGACGTTGGGCGGTGGGATCGCGATCGAGTAGTTCTCCTCGGGCGAGCCCTCCGGCGCCGGGTCGAAGGCGCCGCTGGCGTACCAGGAGTCGAAGATCCGACCCTCGACCTCGCCCGGCTCCCACCGGGTCCGCGACTCGAGCAGCTCTCGCCGTGACGGGTCCATGAGAGCGGCGATCTTAGTGCTCCCCGTCGTGGGTAACGTCGTGTCTGGGCGAGCGAGAATCAAGCATGGCGAGGACGCAGGGAGCCCGCATGGCAGCGCCATGTGGGCGACCGAGGACGACGTCAGGCGCCGATTCGCAGCCGCCCAGGCGCGGCGATCCCCACGGCGGTGAGCACTTAGTTGCCGCCTCGTCGGCCGGCGAGAGCGCGAAGCCGCCTCAGCGGCGTTCGAACGCGCCCGCATCGGGGTCGCGCCGGGTCAGGTTGCGCTGATCGCGCCGCGGCGCGTCGGTCTGCGCCGCGTCGATCGCGCGGCTGCCGCGCAGGAGCGCCACGGTGGAGGTCGGGCCGCCGTTGGGCGCCAGGGGGCCGATTCGGGCGCGGCCGACCAGATCACCCGGCCCGCCGAGCTCGCCGCAGCCGGTCGCGACGCCGATCAGGTTGCCGCCCCCGGAATCCAGGGCGTCGCCGACGCAGTCGGGGCCCGACGACCCGGCTCGGTTCCGGGCGATCAGCGAGTTGTCGATCGTTGCGGTGGCGCCGGGCTCGAGCGCGATCCCGCCGCCCGCCTCGCCGGCGTCGTTCCGGGCCACGGTGACCCCGTTCAGCCGCACCCCCGCGGCGGGGGCGGCGAACAGCCCGCCGCCCGAGCCGGCGGCGAAGTTCTCGGCGATCGTCGTGTTCGTCGCCTCGAGCGAGCTGTCGCCGGCGAGCGCGATCCCGCCGCCGTCGCCGGCGGTCGCGTTGCCGCCGATCGTCGACTGGCGAGTGGCGACGCTCGCGTCCACCGCCACGATCCCCCCGAGTACGCCGGCGTTGCGGACGATCGCGCTGCGACCGAGGCTGAGCGATCCGTCGGCGACGGTGACGCCGCCGCCGTTTTCGACCAGGCGCGTGCGCAGCAGGCTGGCGGCGCCGGCGAGGGCGATCGCCGCGCCCTCGGCGCCCTCGATGCGGGCGCGCACCAGAGCGACGTCGCCGCCGTCGAGCTCGGCGAGCCCGACTCCGCCGCTGTCGATCACCCGCGCGAGGGTGAGGACGATCCCGCCGTCGCCCGATTCGACCACGCCGCCCGGTGCGCTGCCCTCGAGCGTCGACTCCTCGAGCGCGACCGAGCCCGGATCGAGCTCGCGCAGGCCGACGCCGTCGTTGAAGGCGATCCGCGACTTGATGGACGAGATCCCGCCCGTGCCCTGCTCCAATGCCGCCCCGGCGGACGAGCCGGTCACCCGCGTCCGGTAGACGCTGAGCTCCCCGTCGCCGTCCTCGGCGATCGCGTCCGCGCCGTTGTCCCGCAACCGCGAGCGGCGCACGAACACGCTGCCGGCATCGTGCTCGTCGATCGCCCCGGCGCCGTTGCGCGAGACGATCGTGTCGACGACGGCGACGTCGCCCTCGTCCAGCTCCTCGATGCCGTGCAGGGAGTTGTCCTCGATGCGGGAGTGATAGGCCGCCAGGCTCCCAGGGCCCGCGCCCCGTACGCCCGTGCCCGGAGTTGTTCGAGATCTCGGTGTGGGCCACCCGCAGCCCGCCGCCCCCGCGGTCGACGATCCCGGCGCCGAGGTTGGCGGAGATCTCGCTCTCGCGGGCGGTCATCCCGTCGTCGCCGAGCAGCTCGACCGTGCTCTCGGGCCCGGCGTTGGCGATGATCGCGGCGTCGCGCAGCTCGAAGCGGCCGTCGACGACCCTGACGCCGGCACCCTGGGCGCCACCGGGACCCTGAGCGAGGCCGCTTGTAATCCGCAGCCCCTCGAGCTTCACCGGCGCGTACAGGTCGAGCACCCGATCGAGGCCGAGCCCGTCGATCGTCGCCCGCCCGGGCCCGCCGGCGACCAGCTCGAGCGGCGCGAGCACGTCGAGGTCGCCGGTGGCCGCCTCGTCCTCACCCCGCCCGGCGAGGGACAGGCCATGGACGACGCCGGGGGCGCACGACCACGACGTCACCGTCGTCGCTCGCGTTCGCCGCCAGCACCGCCTCTCGCAGACTGCACTCGCTCGTCGTGCAGCCGTCGGGCTGCGGGTCCGATCCCGTGGTGACCCGGAACTCCGACGCCCGCGCGACGCCCGGCCCGCCGAGGATCGCGAGCGCCAGTCCCAAGACGAGGCCAGTCGCCCGCAGGTCCCTCGACCGGCTCTCTGTGGGCCTCCGCATCTCTGTGGCCGTCCGCATCATCGACAGCTTGAAACACGGAGGCCCGGGGTGGGGTTGCGCCGGCCGGCGAGCGTGACCGGCTCGGTGACCGGGCGGGCCGGCCGGACCAATAGCCGGCTACGCCGACTCCTCGCGCAGTTCCCCGAGCTCCTCGGCGGCGGGCTCCTCGGGCACGGCCTGGGTGACCAGCGTCGGCTTGCAGCCCCTGCTCGATCGTCTCCTTGGTGACCACGCACTTGGAGACGTCGCGGCGCGAAGGCAGCTCGAACTGGACGTCCATCAGCGTCTCCTCGAGGATCGAGCGCAGGCCGCGGGCGCCGGTCTCGCGCTCGAGCGCCTTGTCGGCGATCGCGCCCAGCGAGTCCTCCTGGAACTGCAGCTCGATGTCGTCGAACTCGAAGAAGCGCTGGAACTGCCGCGTGAGCGCGTTGCGGGGCTCGGTCAGGATCGTGATCAGGTCGTCGCGGCTGAGCTGGTGGATCGCGGCGACGACCGGGAGCCGGCCGATGAACTCCGGGATCAGCCCGTACTCGATCAGGTCCTCCGGCAGCACCTGCTCGAACAGCTCGCCGGTGTCCTTGTCGGCCTTCGAGGACAGGGTGGCGCCGAAGCCGACCCCCTGGCGCCCGATCCGGCGCTCGATCACGGGTCGAGGTTGGCGAACGAGCCGCCGCAGACGAAGAGGATGTTGGTCGTGTCGATCGTCAGGAACTCCTGGTGCGGGTGCTTGCGCCCGCCCTGCGGAGGGCACCGAGGCCGTCGTGCCCTCGAGGATCTTCAGCAGCGCCTGCTGCACGCCCTCGCCGGAGACGTCGCGGGTGATCGACGGGTTGTCGGCCTTGCGGGCGATCTTGTCGATCTCGTCGATGTAGATGATCCCGGTCTCGGCCTTCTTCACATCGAAGTCGGCGGCCTGGATCAGCTTCAGGAGGATGTTCTCGACGTCCTCGCCGACGTAGCCGGCCTCGGTGAGCGCCGTGGCGTCGGCGATCGCGAACGGGACGTTGAGGATCCGCGCGAGCGTCTGGGCGAGCAGCGTCTTGCCGCAGCCGGTCGGACCGAGCAGCATGATGTTCGACTTCTGCAGCTCGATCTCGCCCTCGGCCGACGGACTGCATCATCTGCACGCGCTTGTAGTGGTTGTAGACGGCGACCGAGAGCGCCCGCTTGGCGTTCTCCTGGCCGACCACGTACTCCTGCAGGACGTCGTAGATCTCGACCGGCTTCGGCAGGCTCTCGAGCTCGAACGACGGCGGCGCGGTCAGCTCCTCGTCGATGATCTCGTTGCAGAGATCGATGCACTCGTCGCAGATGTAGACGCCGGGGCCCGCGATCAGCTTCTTCACCTGCCGCTGCGACTTGCCGCAGAAGCTGCAGAGAAGCTGCTCGTTGGAGTCGGTCGGGCGTGCCACGGCGTGTCTCCCTTCGGCGGTCTTGCTTCCGGGGCGCCACGGTCAGGTTACGACACGACCGCGCCTCGGCTGGACGCGACCGTTGTTACGCGTCCTTCGGCGCCCGTCCCTGCACGCGGGGGCGGGCTTGCAGCGCTCTCAGCGCGCTAGTGGTTCTCGATCACGCGGTCGACGATGTGGTACTCCATCGCCTCCTCCGCGGACATGAAGTAGTCGCGCTCGGTGTCCTTGGTGACCTTGTCGAACGGCTGGTTGGTGTGCTTGGCGATGATCTCGTCGAGGCGACGGCGGACGTCGATGATCTCCTTCGCGTGGATCTCGATGTCGGTCGCCTGACCCTGGAAGCCGGCCGAGACCTGGTGGATGAGGATCTTCGAGTTCGGGGTCGCCATCCGCTTGCCCTCAGCCCCACCGGCGAGCAGCAGCGCGCCCATGCTCATCGCCACGCCGACGCAGATCGTCTGCACGTCGGGCTTGATGTACTGCATCGTGTCGTAGATCGCGAGGCCCGCGTACACCGAGCCGCCCGGCGAGTTGACGTAGATCGAGACGTCCTTGTCGGGGTCCTCGGACTCGAGGTGGATCAGCTGGGCGACGATCAGGTTGGCGATGTCCTCGGTCACCGGGGTGCCGAGGAAGATGATCCGCTCGTTGAGCAGGCGCGAGTAGATGTCGAAGGCGCGCTCGCCGCGCGACGTCTGCTCGACCACCATCGGTACCAGGGGGCTCATGGCGCGTGAGTGTATAAGGCGCCGCTCGGCGGGCAGCGGCTACCGTCCGGGCGTCCAGAGCTCGCCGGGCTGCGCCGCCCCCTCACCGTCCTCGGCCTCCGGGTCGGCGCCCTGCTTGTCCGGTGTCCAGATCTGCTCGCGGGCGGCGGCGCGCTCCATCGGGATCGGCTTCGCCGACTCGGCGATCGCGTCGGCGGCCTTGCGCATCCGGACCTCGTCGCGGAGCAGGCTGTCGCGGCCGGACTCGCGCAGGCGGGCGAGCAGCTTCGCGGGCGAGTTCTTGCCCTCCCCGGGCCCGATCGCCTCGATCAGGTCCTCGTCGTCGGCCTCGATGCCCTCGGCGTCGGCGACGGCGGCGAGCACCGCCTCTCGACGAAGGGCGCGCTCGGCGTCCTCCTCGGCGTCGTCGATCAGCTCGT
This sequence comes from uncultured Solirubrobacterales bacterium, assembly GCA_963733075.1. Lineage (GTDB taxonomy): Bacteria > Actinomycetota > Thermoleophilia > Solirubrobacterales > 70-9 > WHSW01. The sequence continues at coordinate 163,462 of CAVTCA010000022.1, forward strand.
GGCGGTCCTTGCCCTGCATCTGGGCGTAGGCCTGCGGGTCGATCCCGCGGGCCTCCAATTGGCGCTCGATCCGCTCCCACATCTCGTGGGCGCGGGCGTGGACGAGGTCGTGAGGGATCTCGAGCTTCGCCTGGGCGGCGACCGCGTCGACGGCGGCCTCGCGGAACTCGGCCTCGGTCCGTTGCTCCAGGCCCTCCGACATCCGGGCGCGGATCTGCTCGCGCAGCTCGTCGAGGGTGTCGAACTCGGACGCCTCGGAGGCGAACTCGTCGTCGAGCTCGGGAAGGTCCTTCTCGCGCACCTCCTTCACGGTGACCGCGAAGCTCGCGGTCTTGCCGGCCAGAGCCTCGGGGCGGTGGTCGTCCGGGAAGGTGACCTCCACCGTGCGCTCGTCGCCCGCCGCCGCGCCGGTGAGCGCGGCATCGAACTCCGGCAGCAGCTGCTCGCCGCCGAGCTCGATCACGAAGTCGCGCGACTCCGAGCCCTCGAACGGCTCGCCGTCGATCGTGCCGGCGAAGTCGATCACGACCGCGTCCCCGGCCGCCGCCGGGCGCTCGACCGGGGCCAGGCTGGCGACGCCCTCGCGCAGACGGTCGAGCTCGGCCTCGATCGCCTCCTCGGGGACCTCGATCTCGGCCTTGCCGACCTCGAGCCCGCGCCACTCGACGAGCTCGGCGCGCGGGCGCACACCGACCTCGAACGAGAAGCTCAACCCCTCGCCCTCGGCGGGCAGGTCGCCGACATCGAGCTTCGGGTCGCCGATCGCGGCGACCCCGGACTCGAGCAGGGCGCGCTCGTACCACTCCGGCAGGCCGTCGCGCAACGCCTGCTCGACCACGGCCTCGCGGCCGACCCGCTGGATCACGAGCTGCGCCGGCACCTTGCCCTTGCGGAATCCGGGCAGCTTGATCTCGCCCGCGAGTTGGCCGGCGGCCCGATCGACGCGCTTGGCGAGCACCTCGGGCTCGACCGTGACCTCGACTTTGACCCGCGACTCGGGGAGCTCCGTGACCTCGGTCTTCATCGCGGTGGCCAGCTTAGTGCCGCCGCGCCGACGGCGGTCGGGACCGACCATCCCGGCGCTACCGTGTGGGCCGATGGACCCCGGGAGAACCGCGATCGGGACCTGGAGCGGCGGGCGCTTCATGCACTTCGGCGAGCCGGTCTCCGAGGACCGCCTGGTCGAGCTGCTGCGGCCGGGGAGCGGGATCGACACGGTGATCACCGCCGACGTCTACGGTGCCGGCGCCGCCGACGCCCTGCTCGGCCGGTCGCTGGAGGGAATCGCGCGCGATTCCTTCAGCGTGGTCGGTGCCGTCGGACACGACTTCGTCGAGGGAGAGCGCGACGGGCCGCGAGGCTTTCCCCGGTTCACCGATCCCCGCCTGCGCCGTCCCGAGGCCTATGCCGGCTACCTGCGCCGGGCGACCGAGGCGAGCCTGGAGCGCGTCGGCGTCGATGCCTTCGACCTGCTGCTGCTCCACAACCCCGATCGCATCGGCTTCACCTCCGAGGCGGTCTGGGACGGGCTCACCGGGCTTCGCGAGGCCGGGCTGACGGCGGCGATCGGGGTCGCGCCCGGCCCCGCCAACGGGTTCACCCTCGACCTGCTGGCCTGCTTCGAGCGCTTCGGCGACCGGATCGACTGGGCGATGGTGATCCTCAACCCGCTCGAGCCGTGGCCCGGCGAGCTCTGCCTCGACGCCGCCGTCGAGCACGGGGTCCGGGTGATCACGCGGGTGGTCGACTACGGCGGCCTGTTCTGGGACGACGTCCGCGCCGGGCACGCGTTCGCCGAGTCCGATCACCGGCGCTTTCGCCCCCAGGGGTGGGTCGAGGCCGGCCGCGAGCGGCTCGAGCGCATCCGCCCGCTCGCGGACGCCGCCGGCCTGACGCCGATCCAGCTCGCCTGCCAGTGGAACCTCGCCCACGAGGCGGTCGAGTGCGTGGCGCCGACCCTGATCCAGGAGCCCGGAGACGACGCGAAGCCGATCGAGGCCAAACGCGCCGAGCTGGCGGCGCTGCCGAGCCAGCGGCTGAGCTCGCTCGACGTCGAGCGGATCCGCTCGATCGGCGACAACACCGGCTCGATGGCGCTCAAGGGAGCCAGCCCCGAGCACGAGGGCGAGGAGCGCCCCGACCGCTGGACGCTCGACGACGAGCTGATCGAGGCCGGGCGCCGCTTCGGCGTCGACGCCGAGCGCGACCTCCGGCGCGCGGCCCCCGTAGCTTGAGCCGGCTCGAGCGCTTCGCCGCCTGGATCCTCACCGGGCCGGTCGGTCGCGTGCTCGCCTTCTTCGCCGACCTCGGCGTCTACTGGTGGCGCCGGGTTCGCGGCCGCCCGGCCGGCGACGGCGACGCTGACCTCGGCTCGCACGGCTCGTTCGCTCAGCGATCGCTGGCGTAGCCGAGGATCGAGCGGTCGACCAGCCACTCGACCGGCGCGCGATCGTCGGTGTAGACGCTGCCCCCGGCCAGCGGCGGCTCCAGGCGGGCGGCGTCGATCAGCGCCAGCTCCCTCAGGTTGCCGTCCATCCGTCGCGCGCGCCGCCGCCTCGAGCCGCGCCGCCGAGGCCGGCGCATCGCTGCCGAGCACCAGGCTGTTGGTCTGCTCGGCGGGATCGCGGAGCACGGTCGGGAACACGGCGCCCATGGTCCGCCCGATCACCTGCTCGAAGGCGTCCGAGCCCTCGGGGTGGCCGACGTTGACGACCACCACGCCGCCCGGCGCGAGCCGCTCGCGGACGAGCTCGAAGAACTCCTTGGTGACCAGGTAGAAGGGGATGTAGGGCTGGCGATAGGCGTCGACGACGATCAGGTCGTACCCGCCGGCCGAGCGGCGCAGCCACGGCCGTGCGTCGTCGTCGTGCACGCTCAGGTTCGGGTTCGAGCCCATGTCGAAGTAGCGGTAGCCGAGCTCGGAGAGCTCGGGGTCGATCTCGACCCCGTCCACTCGGGTCCGCGGCCAGAAGTGGCCGTAGGAGCGGGCGATCGTGCCCGCGGCGTTGCCGAGGACCGCGACCCGGCGCGGCGGCCGCGGGCGGGCCGTGAACGGCAGCACGAGGAAGCTGTCCCAGTAGTCGGCGGTCAGATAGCCGCGTGCCGGCAGCATCGAGTGCACCGCCTGGCCCTCGTTGAGCTCGAGGATCCGGTCGCCGTCGGGCTCCTCGATCACGCGGATGTACTGCTGCTCGGACTCCGCCTCGTGGAGCACGCGGCCCTCGTCGGTGGCCTTCACCGTCCCGACCGGAAGCGCGATCGCGATCGCGAGCGCCGCGGGGACGACGAAGAAGCGCCAGCCGAGGCCGACCGCGGCGACCAGCGCCAGCGCCAGCGCGAAGGCGAGGAAGGTCCGCTGCGTGCCTGCCAGCGGGATCAGCACCAGCGCCGCGAGCATCGTCCCCGTGAGCGAGCCCACGGTCGAGATCGCGTACAGGCGCCCCGAGACCCGCCCGGCGTGATCGACGTCGGTGACGGCGAGCCGCAGCGCCCACGGCGCGCAGGTGCCGAGCAGGATCACGGGGATCGCGATCAGGAACAGCACCGCGATCAGCGAGCCGACGAAGGCCCCGGCCTCGATCTCGTCGAGCGCGTCGACGGAGAGGTCGAAGAACGGCCTCGCCACCAGCGGGACCACGGCGAGCAGCACGGCGGCCGCGACCACCACGAGGCAGAGGCTGCGCACGTCCGGGCGGCGGTCGGCCATCCGCCCGCCGAGCCAGTAGCCGATCGAGAGCGCGACCAGGACGACGCCGATCGTGTTCGCCCAGACGATCGTCGAGGCGCCGAAGAACGGCGCCATCAGCCGCGCTGCGGCGATCTCGGCGCCGAGGCTCGCCGTCCCGACGACGAACACGAGCACGTAGAGGAAGCCGGCGAGAGCCTGGAGCGCGATGTAGCCGAGCCGCGCCGCTGTTGAGGCGCCTGTTGGGAGGTCAAGTCGTCCCGCCGCCGAGGATGCGCTCGCGCAGGCGGTTGCCCTGCCCGGCGGCCACGGCGCGCGCCGCCCGGCCCGGGTCGAGCTCGAAGCCGTGGGCTTCGGCGAGATCGAGCAGCTCCTGCTTTTCGGCACTGCGGTTGGCGGCGCGGAAGAAGAGCCAGGCAAAGAGCGCCAGGGTCACGGTCCCGGTCCAGATCATCATCACGTTGCCGGCGGCGCCCTGGTCGGCGAGCGGCGCGATCTCCCACTGCGCCTCGCCCGGCGCGTAGTCCGGATAGAGGACGTCCCCCGACCAGATCAACACGTTGGCGAGCACCGCCTCGAGCATCCGGACGATCACCACGTAGCCGAGCATCGCCCCGTCGCCGAACCACGACGGCTTCGGCAGCGGTCCGACCAGCGGCAGCCACATCGCGAGCCCGAAGGTGAAGAAGCAGGCGTGCTGGGCGAAGTGGAGCAGCGGGCTCGAGAGCACGCCCTCATAGAGCGCCGAGAGGTGCCAGAGGTACAGGTTGAGGGCCCAGACCGGCAGCGCGACGAGCGGGTTGCCGAGCACGCGCAGCCAGGCGAACGGGCGCCGCGCGAGCAGCGGCTGCAGGAGCGGCCCGGTGAGCCCGAGGGCGATCAACAGCCCGGCGAGGTCGCCGATCAGCAGGTGCTGGACCATGTGGGCGACGACGAGCTCCTCGGCCACGGTCGAGAGCGGCGGGAGGTCGGCCGCGAGCAGCACGAGGACGCCCGCGCCGAACGAGAGCTGGCGCCAGAGCGCGACCGGCGCGCCGCGGGCGGCGAGCGTCTGGCAGCGCTTCGCGTAGGCGACCGCGACGGCGATCAGGAGAAGCGGCGCGGCAGCGTCGATCACTGCGTCCACGCCGCCAGCGTAGCGTGCGTTATCCGCCGCTCAGAGCCACTTGATGCGCCTGAAGAAGCTGTAGAGGAGGACGACGGCGACCGCCATCATCCCGAGCGCGACCCAGTAGCCCCAGCGCTCGTCGAGCTCCGGCATGTACTCGAAGTTCATTCCCCAGATCGACGCCATGAAGGTCGGCACGGCGATGATCGCGACCCAGGCGGAGATCGTCCGCACGACCTCGTTCTGCTTCACGCCGAGCAGCGCCAGGTTCGCCTCCAGGATCGAGGTCAGCAGCTCGCGCTGCGCGGTCACCTGCTCGTCGACCCGCCGGGCGTGGTCGGCGACGTCGCGAAAGTAGCGGCGCAGCTGCTCGTCCATGTTCGGGAACGCGCCGCGCTCGAGCGACTCCAGCGGCACGAGCAGCGGAGCGACGGCGTGGTGGAACTCGATCACCTCGCGCTTGAGGAAGTAGATCCGCTGCGTGGAGTCGGCCCGCTCGCCGAAGATCTCCGTCTCGACCTCGATGATGTCGTTGTCGATCCCGTCGACCACCGGCTGGTAGTCGTCGACGACCTTGTCGATGATCGCCCAGACCGCCGCGGCGGGCCCCGCCTCGAGCAGCTCCGGGTGTGCCTCCAGCAGCTTCCGGACGCCGGTCAGCTCGCTCGCCGCGCCGTGACGAACGGCGATCACGTAGGTCCGCGAGATGAACAGCATGATCTCGCCGAACTCGACCTCCTCCTGCTCGTCGTCGTAGCGAGCCGGGCGCAGGACGATGAAGTAGGAGTCGTCGTAGTCCTCGAGCTTCGGCCGCTGATGCGCCCTGTAGGCGTCCTCGAGCGCGAGCTCGTGCAGGTCGAAGCGCTCGCCCACGTCGCGCAGCTCCTCGACCGTCGGCTCGAACAGCCCGAGCCAGACGAAGTCGCCGTCGCCGACGACGCAGCTCGCGGCGACGTCGAGCGGCAGCTGGCCCTCGTGCTGGCGGACGCCGTCGCGATAGTGCGCGCAATCGACGATCACGCCTTGGGGTTCAGCCTCGGGGCCGTGCCTCCTCCCGCTGTGCGCGGGCGTGCACGGGGCGCGGTGCGGCGTTACTGGGCCGGAGGCGGAGCCGGGGGTGCCGGGTCGGCAGGTGGCGGGCTCGTCGTCGTCGACGCCGCGGGAGCGCGGGCGCGGCGGGCGCGGCCTGGTCGCCGAACGAGAACGTCGGCACCTCGCGATCGGCCTGGTCCTCGATCTCGAAGAACTCCCGGGCCGTGAACCCGCCGCTCGAGGCGACGATCGAGTTCGGGAAGATCTGGATCTTCGTGTTGTAGGCCTGGACGTTGGAGTTGTAGATCCGGCGCGAGGCCTGGATCTCGTCCTCGAGCTCGGAGAGGTTGCGCGAGAGCTGCTGGAAGTTCTCGGTCGCCCGCAGCTCCGGATACTGCTCGGCGACGACCCGCAGGCCGCCGAGCGCCTGGCTCAGCATGCCCTCGGCCTGACCGGCCTGCTCGGGGCCCTGCGCCTGCATCGCCGCGGCGCGCGCCTGCGTGACCTTCTCGAAGGTCTCGCGCTCGTGGGTCGCGTAGCCGCGCACGGCCTCGACCAGGTTCGGGACCAGATCGTGTCGGCGCTTGAGCTGGACGTCGATTCCCGACCAGGCTTCATCGACCCTGTTCCGCGACCCGATGATCGAGTTGCGGATCAGGATGTAGATCAACCCGATCAGCAGCAGGACGCCGATGACGATGATGGCTACGACCATTTCGGTTCAGACCTCTCCTCGAAAGTGGTGGGCGGCGTGATTATCGCCTACTTGGCGTCCGCGTCGACGGGCGGCAGCACGGAGAGCCGGCGCAGGGCCGACTCGACCAGCTCCGCGGGCAGCCCGGCGTCGCCGCGGGCGTCGAGGCGCCCGAGCTCGTAGGCGAGCGCGACCGCGTCGCCGGAGGCGATCGCTCCCTCGATCAGCGGTGCGTAACCCGCGATCGCCGGCTTCGGCTCCGGCGATCTCGCGCAGCTCGCGCCAGGGCGCTGTCCCGCGGGGCGGTGGCTGGCGGGAGCGACACCGTGCCCGTCTCCAGCCGGCGGGGCGGCTGGCCGCTCGGCGTGTAGGACTCGGCGAGCGCCCCCTGCCTGCGCAGGCGCTCGATGTGCTGGTAGACGGCGTTGCGGCTGACGCCGATGTCGGCGGCGATCTGCTTCGCCCCCATGCCCTGCTCGAGGCGGTCGAGGACTTCCTGCTGGCGCTTGGTCAGCCCCGCGCCGGGACTGTTCGGATCGACGTTCATGTTGGCAGCCTAGCTTGGCAGCCAATTGATTGTCAAGAGGAGACCTGCATCGAGCCGCGCGCCGGCCACGGTATCGGTGGTCGGGATGCGGCTCGGCTCAGCCCTCGGAGATCGCGCCCTCGAGGCGCAGCAGGAACGCCTTCATCTCCGGGCCGCCGCCGTAGTTGCCGAGCACGCCGCCGGCGCGAAGCACGCGGTGGCAGGGGACGACGATCGGGATCGGGTTGTGCCCGAGCGCGGTGCCGGCGGCGCGAAACGCGCGCGCGTTGCCGGCCCGCGCCGCGACCTCGCCGTAGCTGGCCGTGACCCCGTAGGGCAGCTTCGCCGTCTCGCGCAGGACCCGGCCCGAGAACCCGGGCCGCACCAGTCGCCAGTCGAGCTCGAGCTCGAACTCGCGGCGCCGGCCGGCGAAGTACTGGTCGAGCTCGCGGCGGGCCGGGTCGAGGCGTGCGGGCAGCTCCAGCACCCGCGGCGAGACCTCGATCAGCTGGTCGAGGAACGCCTCCTCGCCGAGGTTGGGGAGCGCGATCGAGACGATCCCGCGCTCGGTCGCCGCGAGGTGTCCGACCCCGAGCGGCGAGTCGAAGCTCGCGTAGGCGACGTCGACCAGGCCCTCGCGGTCGGCCCGCTCGGCGAACCGCCGCGTCGCCCGCGCCGCCCCGTCGTCGAGCTCTCCGCCGAGCACCCTGCTGACCTGCTTCGCGTCGACTCGGCTCATCGCCTGGCCTCCTCTCGGTCGATGGTTTGGCGCAGCGCCCGCAGGCCGTCCGCGACGCGTCGCCGCGCGGCCTCCTCGCTGCACTCGAGCGTCGCGGCGATCTCGCGATAGGCGAGGTCGCCCGCGTAGCGGAGCGCGACCGCGGCGCGCTGGCTCTCGCTGAGCTCGGCGACCGCCGCTCCAGACCACGCCGTCGAGGTCCCCGATGCCGCCGGAGCCGTTCCCGGGAGCTGCCATCTCCGGCAGGTCGCTCGCGCGGCTCCGGGCGCCGGGCCCGGGCCCGGTGGTGGTCGATCGCCTTGCGCCGGGCGATCGTCATCACCCAGGCGCGCGGATGGGCGCCGTCCATGCGGTCGTACGCGCGCAGGGCGGCGATGAAGGTCTCCTGAAAGCAGTCCTCGGCGTCGTCGTGGCCGACCATCGCGCGCAGGAAGCCGAGCACGGGTCGGCCGTGGACGTCGAGGAACTGCTGGAACGGCGGCCGCGATGCGGCCCTGCTTGTCGCGGTGGCGCTCACTGCCGGTGTCGGTGTAACGAGGGTACGAGCGTATTCGTGAGCCCGCCGCGAGCGGAACGGGCGGCTGGGGTGTTCTCGTTCCTAGACTCACCTCCGCAGGGACCAACTCGAAACGAGGAGATCGCGAATGAGCAGGAAGTGGATTGCGGCCGTGGCCGCGGTGGTGGCCGTGGGCGGCATGGGCCTCGCCGCGTCCGCGGTGTTGGGCACCGGGGCGGGCGCCAGGCCGGCCTATGCGACCGTGAGCGTCGACCTCGGCGACGAGGCCGTGGCCGCGAAGCGGAAGGCGGCCGCCGGCGGCTCGAGCGAAGCGAAGAAGGCGAAGGTGACGTACCTGCAGAGCACCTCGCCGGCGCCGATCAACCCGGGCGACCCGGGCGTCGGCGGGGTCGGCCCGTTCGTCGACGTGCGGCTGACCGGGTGCTCGAAGGTGATCGACGGCGGAGTCGTCCCGAGCCGGCTCGACGTCTACGTCCAGGGGACGTACGTCAAGAGCCCGAGCGAGTACCACGTGCTGATCGGGATCGACGAGGACAACCTCGGCGACCGGACGCCGTTCACGATCACCTCGAACCTGACCTGCCTCAAAGGCACGAAATAGCGACGCCGGCGCCGGCGCCAGCGATTATGCTGGCGTCGGTGCATGGGGCATCGCGCGGGAACACGGGAGGTATGCGGAAGGTGAAGCGGATCCTGATCATCGTGACGGCGCGCGGCGCTCGTCGCCCCGGCGCTCGGGCAGGCCGCCCGGGCCAACCACCTCGGCCAGCTTGTCGGCGTCCCCGGGTCTCAGGTCAAGTTCAAGGAGTCGAGCGGCGGCGAGGGGCGAGCCGTGACCTCGTTCGCGGTCCGCAACTTCGACCTCGCCTGTGACGGCGGCACGATCGCCGAGCTCAGGGTGGCGAAGCTGTCCGGCACGATCGACGTCTCCGATCGCGGCGCGTTCAGGGCCAAGGACGACAACGGCGAGACCGTGTTCAAGGTCAAGGGCCAGATCAAGCGCAACAAGTCGGTCGGCGTCTTTCGCTACTACGGCGACGTGGTCGTCGACGGCGTCAAGCGCGCCTGCGACACCGGCAAGCTCACCTGGGTGACCCGGCCCTAGCGGTCAGGGCGCCCGCATCGCGGCCTCGACCCCCTGGAGGCGTTCCCGCTCGCCGCTGGGCAGGGTGACGTAGACGGCGCCGTCGCGGTCGAAGCGCTGTCGGGGCTCGATCACGATCACCCCGGTCGGGTGGCCGTCGGCGTCGTAGGTCCAGACGTCACCCTCCTCGGTCGCCCGCCGCGAAACGTCGCGCCCCTGACTGATGCGGGCGTAGAGCACGTCGCTGGGCGGGTCGTAGGTGACGTAGGGGAACGAGTAGCGGCCGCTGCGCATGCGTCAATGATGGCGACCGCCGCCGAGCAGGCCGAGCGCATGCGGGATCGCTCCTTCGATCGCGGCCCCGGCCTGCTCGATCGCCGGCGGGTTGCCCGGAAAGTTGACGATCAGGCACCGGGCTCGGGTGCCGGCGACGCCGCGCGAGGTCATCCACATCGGCGTGTGCTCGCGAGAGGCGGTCCGCATCGCCTCGCCGAAGCCCGGCGCCTCCCGTTCGATCACCTCGCGGGTCGCCTCGGGGGTGACGTCGTCGGGCGCAAACCCGGTGCCGCCCGTGGTCAGCACGAGCGCGCAGCCGCGCTCGTCGCACCAGAACCGCAACCGGTTCGCGATCAGCTCGCGATCGTCGGCGATCACCTCGGCGCCGATCACGCGGCCGCCGATGCGCTCGGCGTAGCCGGCGAGCGCCGGCCCGCTCTCGTCGACGCCCTCGCCTCGCGCCTTCGAGCTCGAGATCGTGATCACGGCGGTGATGAAGCCGCCGTCCGCACCGCTCACCGCATCGGGCGCCTCACTCACGCCGCCACTCGCCGCTGCGCCCGCCGGACTTCTCGACCAGCTCGATCGCCTCGATCGAGACGCCGCGCTCGAGGCCCTTGACCATGTCGTAGACGGTCAGGGCGGCGACCGCGCAGGCGGTCATCGCCTCCATCTCGACCCCCGTCCGCGCCGTGACGCCCGCCTCGGCGGAGAGGCGTACGAGGCCCGCCTCGGCGTCGACGGCGCCCTCGACGTCGACGAAGTCCAGCGCCAGCGGATGGGCGAGCGGGATCAGCTCTCCGGTGCGCTTTGCCGCCCCGATCCCGGCGATTCGCGCGGTCCCGAGCACGTCGCCCTTGGGCGCGTCGCCGCGCGCCAGCGCGGCCGCGGTCGCCGGCGACATCCGCAGCCGCGCCTCGGCACGGGCGCGCCGCTGCGTCGGCGCCTTCTCGCCGACGTCGACCATCCGGGCGCTGCCGCCGCGGTCGAGGTGGGTCAGGCTCGGGGGCTCGCCGATTGCGGGCGGGGCACCGTCCATCCAGTCGCCGGTGGCGCCGCCGGCCTCGACCTCGCGCTTCCAGATCGGCGCCTCGGCCTTGATCCGGTCGATCGCCTCGCGGGCGCCGGCGAACGCCTCGTCGCGATGCGCGGCCGAGACGGCGACCACGACGCTGGGCTCGCCGAGCGGCACCGAGCCGACCCGGTGCTCGGCGGCCGCGGCCTCGAGCCCGTGCCCCTCCGTGCACTCGGCGAGGATGCGCGCGATCCGCTCGCCCGCCATCTCGCCGTAGGCCTCGTACTCGAGCCGCTCGACCTCGCGGGTGACGCCGCAGAAGACGACCACCGCCCCCGCGCCCGGCCGGACCGACCGAGTTCGCGATGCCGATGATCGACAGCGGCTCGCTGGTCACCCGGGCCCCCTCCGCCGCGGTCGCTCCGCCACTCACCGGCGGGATCAGCGCCAGCTCGTCGCCGGCCGCGACGACCGCCTCGGGCGTCGCGTACTCGCGGTTGACCGCCACCCGCACGGGCAGCGCGGCGAGGATCTCGCCGAGGCCGGGCTCCCGGCCCGCGGCCGCGAGCGCCTCGGCCACCGTCGCGCCCTCGGGAAGCTCGACCGTCAGCCGGTCGCGCCCGGCGCGCTCTCGCAGCACCGCGAACAGTCGAAGCTCGACCTCCATGCGCCCATCGTAGGGCGAGCCGCGACACCGGAGGCTACGGCAGGAGCTCGACCTCGAGCCTGGTGCCTGCGGGCAAGGGCCGATCGGCCGGCGGGACGATCGCGAGCGCGTCGGCGCCGAGCATCGAGGTGAGCACGTGCGAGCCCTGGGCCTTGGTCGGGTGCGCGTGCCAGCCGTCGTCGCGGAGCTCGAGCCGGCAGCGCACGAGCTGCGTCCGGGTGGGGAGCGCCGGGTGCTCGGTGGCCAGCACGGCGGTGGCCCGGGTCCGCTGGACCGCGGCACCGAGCATCGCCCCGATCGCCGGCCGGACGAAGAGCAGGAAGGTGACCATCGCCGAGACCGGGTTGCCCGGGAGGCCGAACGCGAGCGTTCCGGACGGCGCCACCCCGAAGTAGGTCGGAGCGCCCGGACGCAGCGCCACGCGCCAGAACACCTGCTCGACCCCGAGCCCGGCGAGCGCCGGGCGGACGTGGTCGTGCTCGCCCACCGAGACCCCGCCGCAGATCACCGTCAGGTCGCCCGCCAGGGCCGCCTCGAGCGCCCGTTCGGTCGCCCCGAGGTCGTCGGCGACGATCTCCGCCGCGAGCAGCGAGGCGCCGGACCGCTCGACCAGGGCCGCGATCGAGTGCGCGTTCGAGTTGCGAATCCCGCCGGGGCGCAACGGCTCGCCGGGCTCCTGGAGCTCGTCGCCGGTCGTCAGCACGGTTACCCGCGGGCGGGCGGTGCAGGCCACCGCGGTGAGCCCGACCGAGGCCAGGACCCCGGCCTCCGCCGGCCCGATCTCCGAGCCGATCCGGAGGACCGTCTCCCCCGCGGCGATGTCCTCGCCGCTGCGGCGGATGTCCTTGCCGGTCTCGACCGCGACCCTGACCGCGACCGTCCCTGCGCCGGTGTCGGTGTCCTCGACCCGGACGACCGCATCGGCCCCCTCGGGGACCATCGCCCCGGTCGAGATCGCGATCGCCTCGCCCGCCCCCACCGCCCGGGCGGCCGGGTGCCCGGCGCGGGCCTCGCCGACGACGGCGAGGAGCGCCGGCCGTTCCCGCGTCGCCGCGCTGACGTCGACCGCGCGGACGGCGTAACCGTCCATCGCCGAGTTGTCGAAACCCGGCACCGAGTCCGCGCTCGTCACGTCCTCCGCCAGTACCCGGCCGAGCGCCTCGCGCACCCCCACACGCTCCGAGTCGAGCCGCGAGACGCGCTCGAGCACCAGCCTGCGGGCCTCCTCGATCTCGATCGGGTCGGCACCCATCCTCGGCTTGAGGCTAATCCAGTGAGAGACTGGGTACGTGAAACGGCCGATGACCGTCGGTGCCGTGCTGGCCGGTGGCCGCAGCCGTCGCATGGGGGCGCCCAAGGCGATGGTCGAGCTCGCAAGCCGGCCCCTGGTCGCGCGCGTCGTCGCGACCGTGGGCTCCGCCGGCCTCGACCCGGTGGTGGTCGCGAAGCCGGATTCGCCCCTGCCGAAGCTCGACTGCCGCGTGCTCAGCGAGCCCTCCGAACCCCGCCACCCGCTCACCGGCGTGCTCGCGGCGCTTGACGCCAGCGCCGGGCGCGGCGTAGTCGCGATCGCCTGCGACATGCCCCTGGTGCCGGCGAAGCTGCTCACCTGGCTCGCCCAACTCGAGGAACCGGTGGTCGTCTGCGAGGTCGGCGGCCGGCTGGAGCCGCTGCTGGGCCGTTACTCGCCCGAGGTCTCCGAGCCGCTGGCGCGCTCGCTCGAGGCGGGAGCCCCGATGCGCGACGCGGTCGCCGAGCTCGACCCGTTCGTCATCGGCGAGGACAGGGTCGCCCGCTTCGGCGATCCGGCGAGGATCTTCTTCAACATCAACTCCCCCGAGGACCTGGCCGCGGCGGAGGAGATGCTCGGGCACACCGGCCGCTTCACCCTGCCGCTCGGCCGTCACAGCTCGCCGACCACCGCCGACGGGTGACCCGGCTCAGGCGCTCCGCGCGTACTCGACCGCCCGCTCGGCGTCTGACGCCGAGCCCACCGCCTCCAGCCTGACCGGGATCCCGTTCAGGTGCGCCATGCCGGCGAGCCGTTCGAGGTCGGCCGGATCCGACGAGGCGAGCCGGTTGACGTTGGCGCCGCCGGCGGCGGCGGCGACGGTCCAGCCGCCGCTGTGGCCCCAGCCGTGGGGCACCGCGATCGTCCCGCGCTTGACCTCGTCGGTCAGCATCGCCTCGAGCTCGATCGAGCCGTGCGGCGACTGGATCCGGCAGCGCTCGCCGTCGCCGACGCCGATCGCCTCGGCGTCGTCGGGATGGATCCGCGCGGCGTGCGAGCGCCCGCCGCGCATCAGCATCGGCGCGTTGTGCATCCAGGAGTTGTGGGAGCGCAGCTCGCGGAGGCCGATCAGCCGCAGCGGGAACTCGGGATCGTGGCCGTTTCGCGCGCGCAGGCGCTCGGCGTCCTCGAGGACCTCGGGCGGGTCGAGGCGGACGCGCTTCGAGCGGTGGCGGATCTGCTTGCGGATCACCGCCGGCGCCAGGTGCTCCGCGAGCACGATCCCGTGGGGGTTGCGGCGCAAGGTGTCGACGTTCAGCCCGCCGCGCCGCAGGCCGAACAGGTCGCCCTTCGGCCCGGCGCGCAGCAGCAGGTCGACGAGCCGCCGGGGCGAGAACCTGATCCCGGCCTTGCCGAGCAGCCTGAGCGCGAGCACGCTCGAGGGCACGACCCCGATGCGCTCGGCGATCTCCTCGATCACCTCCCACTCCTGGCGCGCCTCGCCGCGCGGCTCGACCACGGCCTCGGTCATCTGGATGAAGGGCGTGTTGAACAGGGCCAGGAACGGCAGCGGGAAGTCCTCGCGCTCGTACATGGTCGTCGCCGGGAGGACGAAGTCGCAGTGCCGCGAGGTGTCGGTGACGTAGAGGTCGACCGCGACCGAGAGCTCGAGCTCGGCGATCGCCGCCTCGAGCTCGGGGCCGTTGGGGACCGAGAGCACCGGGTTGCCGGCGGAGAAGAACATCGCCCTGATCTGGCCCTCGCCCGGCGTGGTCATCTCCTTCGCCATCACCGAGGCGGGCAGCGAGCCGAGCACCTCGGGCAGGTCGCCGACCCGGGAGCGGACCTTCGAGTAGGTCCCGAGCCCGGCCATGTCGGCGAGCCGGCTGAAGTCGACCGGCGGGTCGCCGAACATCGCCCCGCCCTCGCGGTCGAGGTTGCCGGTGACCAGGTTGAGCGCGTCGAGCAGGAACGCGACCAGGGTCCCGTTGCGGCCCAGGCAGGAGCCCGTGCGCCCGTAGACGGCGGCGCGCTCGGCGCCCGCCAGGTCGCGCGCGAGCCGGCGCACCTCCCGCGCGGCGACCCCGCTGCGAGCCTCGGTCGCCTCCGGCGGGTGCTCGGCGACCAGTCGGCGCAGCGCGGCCACTCCGGTCGCCTGCCGCTCGATCGCCTCGGTGTCCTCGAGCCCCTCGGCGAAGATCGTCTCGAGCATCGAGAGCAGCATCCAGGCGTCGCCGTCGGGGTCGATCGCGACGTGCTCGAACGCCCTCGCGGTCTCCGAGCGGCGCGGGTCGACGACGACAACGCGCCCGCCCCTGGCGGTGATCGCGTGCAGCTGGTCCTTGACCCGCGGAGCGCTGAGCACGCTCCCGTGGGAGACCAGCGGGTTGGCGCCGACGACGAGCAGGAAGTCCGTTCGCGCGAGGTCCGGGATCGGGACGATGAAGGGCGAGCCGTAGAGGAAGGCGCTGGCGGCGAACCGGTTGGAGACGTCCTGCGAGGAGGCGGTGTAGGAGTGCGGCGAGCCGACCGCGTCGAGAAAGCCCTTGACCCAGAGCGGGTGCGAGTAGGAGAACGCGCCGGGGTTGCCCATGTACCAGCCGATCGCGCTGCCGCCGTGGCGATCGCGGATCGCGCCGAGGCGCTCGCCGATCTCGTCCAGCGCCGCGGGCCAGGTGACGCGCTCGAAGGAGCCATCCGCGCGGCGCCGCAGCGGGTGCAGGACGCGATCGGGGTCGTTCTGGACCTCGGTCATCGCGATCCCCTTGGGACAGGCGAAGCCGGCCGACAGCGGGTGCTCGGGGTCGGGGCGGACCTTGGTCAGCTCGCCGTCGGTCGACCGTCGCGACCATGCCGCAGAGCGGCTCGCAGATCCGGCAGTAGGTGACCTGTTCCTCGGTGGCCATGCGACGATCCCGTCGCGATTGTCACACAAGTTCGAGCGGATCACCAACGGCGATCGTGCCGGGCTCGACGACCGAGCAGTAGACGCCCATGTTGCCCGCCGAGCTCGGCGCGGGCCCGCTTGAGCACGTCGAGGTCGACCTCGATCGTGTCCGGGTCGATGGTCGTGATCACGCAGCGCTCGCACGGCTCGTCGACGCGCAGGACCAGGTCGCCGACGCGGACCTCGCGACCGATCCAGCCGAGCTCCATCGGACCGTCCGCGCCCTCGACGTAGATGTTGGGGCGGAACCGCCTGCGGTCGTAGCCGAGCTGGGCGACCGAGCCGTCGCTGAGCAGGAGGATCTGGGCGGCGTCGTGCTCGTGCCCGCCCAGCGGCCGGGTCAGCTTCGCCGCCCGCCCGGCCACCTCGCGGATCGCGGCGCCGCTCTCGCGCGAGTCCCAGGGGTGACCGTCGACGAGCGGCTCGCCCCGGTCGTCGAGCGTCGCCCGGCAGCCCGATCATCCGCTGCTTGCGCCGGCCGGTGACGATGCCGCGCTCGTCGACCACCGCGAGGCAGCGATCGCCCGGGATCCCGTCGGCGGCGACCTCGACGCGCTCGACCGCCTCGCCACGCAGGCCCTTGACCGGGTAGCGCCAGAGCTCGGCGACCCTCACCGGTCGGTCACGTCGCGTCGGAGGCCGCCGGAGTCTCCGCCGATCCGGTCGCGCGGCGGCCTGCAGCTCCTCCAGCGAGGCTCGCCGCGCGCGCCCGCCGATCCAGCAGGCGACCGGCGCGGCGATCCGCTCCGAGGAGTGCGCGGCGACGGCGGCCAGGTCGAGCACCCGCTTGATCTCGTCGTCGGTGGGCGCCTCGGCGCCGATCTCGGCGGCGAAGGCGTCGATCCA
Source organism: uncultured Solirubrobacterales bacterium (assembly GCA_963733075.1). Taxonomy (GTDB): domain Bacteria; phylum Actinomycetota; class Thermoleophilia; order Solirubrobacterales; family 70-9; genus WHSW01. Next base: position 179,829 of record CAVTCA010000022.1, read on the forward strand.
CTCGCGTGCGTTCATCGTCGAGAGCTCCTCTCGTTTTACCTATGCAATGCTTAGGCAGATGTCGGATCTCAGTCTCGGCGACGCGGCCCGCGCGCTCGGCGTCAGCGTCGACACCCTGCGCCGCTGGGACCGCGACGGCAAGCTCGAGACGGTCCGCGACGAGCGTAACCGCCGGCGGGTGCCGGCGAGCGAGATCGAGCGGCTGAGCTCCCATCCCGAGCGCCACCGCGCCGGCGACAGCCTCTCGGCCCGCAACCGCTTCCCCGGCGTCGTCCGCTCGGTCGAGGTCGACGGGGTGATGGCGCTGGTCGAGATCGAGGCCGGGCCCCACCGGGTGACCGCGGCGATCACGCGCGACGCGGTCGAGGAGCTCGGACTCGCCGAGGGCGTCGAGGCGACCGCGACGGTCAAGGCGACCTCGGTGATGGTCGAGCGCAACCGATGAGCCGGGCGGCCGCCCTGCTCTGCGCCTCGGCGCTGCTGGCGATCGGCTGCGGCGACGACGGCTCGGACGACGCGACCGACGACGCGGGTCCGACTCGACGGCGAGCTGATCGTCTCCGCCGCCTCCTCGCTCGAGCCCGCGTTCACCGAGTACGTCGCCGCCGACGGGATCGACGCGAAGATGTCGTTCGCCGGCTCCGACGACCTCGCGGCGCAGATCCGCCAGGGCGTCACCCCGGACGTCTACGCCGCCGCCAACACCAGCCTTCCCGACGAGCTCTACGACGAGGGCCTGGTGGACGAACCGGTCGTCTTCGCCACCAACACGCTCGTGCTGGCGGTGCCCGAGGGCTCCGAGATCACTTCGCTCGACGACCTCACGGGCGAGGACGTCACGCTCGCGATCGGCGACGAGGGCGTGCCGGTCGGCGACTACACGCGGGAGGTTCTCGGCGGACTCCCCGCGGATCAGGAGCAGGCGATCCTCGACAACGTCGGCTCGCTCGAGCCCGACGTCGCCGGCATCGTCGGCAAGCTCACCCAGGGCGCGGTCGACGCGGGGTTCGTCTACATCACGGACGTGGTCGCCACCGACGGCGCGCTGACCGCGATCGACCTGCCGGCCGACCTGCAGCCGGACGTCGCCTACGGGGCCACCGTGGTCGAGGGCGCCGAGAATCCCGACGGGGCGCAGGCGTTCATCGACGGCCTGCTCGACGGCGAGGGCGCGGCGGCGCTCGAGCAGGCCGGCTTCGGGCCGCCGACCCTCCGGCTGACGAAATGCACCGCCGCGGACCGTTCGTGGTCGCCCTGGTGGCGGCGCTCACGGTTACCGTCGCCTTCCTGATCCTGCCGGTGGTGGCGATCTTCGCCGACACGCCACCGGCCGACCTGATCGACAGCCTGGGCAGCGAGGCGTCCCGCGACGCTCTCTGGCTGAGCCTGAAGACCACGCTCGCCGCGCTGATCATCATCGTCGTCGTCGGCACCCCTGCCGCCTACCTCCTCGCGACGCGCGAGTTCCGCGGCAAGGCCCTGGTGACGACCGCGATCGAGCTGCCGCTGGTGCTGCCGCCGGCGGTGGCCGGGATCGGCTTGCTGGCCGCGTTCGGGCCCAAGGGGATCTTCGGCTCGGCGCTGGCGGACGCCGGGATCGAGCTCGTGCTGCAGACGATCGGGGTGATCGTCGCGCTCACCTTCGTCGCCGCGCCCTTCTACCTGCGCCAGGCCCAGGCCGCGTTCGCCGCGGTCGATCCGGACCTCGTCGCCGCCGCGCGCACGCTCGGGGCGGGCGAGGCGCGCGCCTTCTGGCGGGTGGCGATCCCCTGTGCCGGCGGCGGGATCACGGCGGGGCTGGCGCTCGCCTGGGGCCGGGCGCTCGGCGAGTTCGGGGCGACGCTGATGTTCGCCGGCTCGTTTCAGGGCATCACGCAGACCGCGCCGCTGGCGATCTTCGCGAGCTTCGCCACCGACTTCCCGGCGGCGCTGGCGCTCTCGGCGGTGCTGGTTGCCGCCTCCGCGGCGCTGCTGCTGGCCGTGAAGCTGCTCGGGCGTGCGCCGCTGCTCGGCGGGGTCGGCGGCTGATGCTGAGCGCCGAGGTCGCCGTCGGCCTGCGCGAGTTCGAGCTGCAGGCGGAGCTCGAGGTGGGCCCGGGCGAGTGCCTGGCGCTGGTCGGCCCCTCGGGCGCCGGCAAGAGCACCGTGCTGCGCGCGATCGCCGGGCTGCACCGGCCGGATCGCGGACGGGTCACACACGCGGGCGAGGCGTGGTTCGACCGCGAGGCCGGAATCGACCGCCCGCCGGAGCGGCGCAGCTGCGGCTACCTGTTCCAGGACTACGCCCTCTTCCCCCACCTGAGCGCCTGGCGCAACGTCGCCTTCGGCCTCGCCGAGCTGCCGCGCGGCGAGCGCCGCGAGCGGGCCATGCGGACGCTCGCCTCGTTCGGCGCGGCCGAGCTGGCCGACGCTTCGCCCGCGCGAGCTCTCCGGCGGCGAGCGGCAGCGGGTGGCCCTGGCCCGGGCGCTGGCCCGCGAACCCGACGTGCTGCTGCTCGACGAGCCGCTCTCGGCGCTCGACTCGCGCACCGCCGCGTCCGCCGCGCGCGAGCTCGGCGCGGTCGTGAGCAGCTCCCCGGGACCGACCGTGGTCGTCACCCACGATTTCGCCCAGGCGGCGCTGCTCGCCGACAGCATCGGGGTGATCGATCGAGGGCGGATCGTCCAACGCGGCACGGCGGCGGAGCTCAGCGCCAAGCCGGCCTCCGCCTTCGTGGCCGACTTCACCGGTGCGGTGGTCCTCACGGGGACCGCCGCCCGCGCCGCGTCCGGGAACACGGTGGTGGCTCTCGAGGGTGGCGGCGAGGTCACCAGCACCGAGGCCGCGACGGGCGAGGTCGGCGTCGCCGTCTACCCGTGGGAGATCACGCTCGAGCCCGCGGGCGAGGCCCGGCACGGGTCGGCGCTCAACCGGCTCGACGCGCGGGTGACGTCGGTGACCGAGGTCGGCAGCCGCGTGCGTGTGGGCCTGCTCGCCGGTCAGCCGCTGGTCGCCGAGATCACCGGCGAGTCGGCCGTCCGCCTCGAACTCGCGCCCGGGGTGGGCGTCGTCGCGACGTGGAAGGCCACCGCGACGCGGCTGGTCGCGCGCTGACTTGGCCGTGACGCCGTCGAGGTGTGCGCTCGTCGCGTCCGCCGTCGCGAGACGCACCCTTAACCCGGGCGGTCAGCCGCCGATCGCGCTCATCGTCCGCGGAGGCGGGGTGAAGCCCGGCTCGTTGACGCGGTGCTTGAGCTCCTTGCGCCAGACCGCGTCGCGGATGATCCGCGTGAGCTCGGCGTCGGTGGCGCCGCGCGCGCAGGGGCTCGCGCAGGTCGGTCTCGCGGACGCTGAACAGGCAGGTCCGAAGCTCGCCCTCGGCGGTCATGCGGATGCGGTTGCAGTCGGCGCAGAACGGCTCGGAGACCGGGTTGATGAAGCCGATCTCGCCGGAACCGTCGCGGAAGCGGTAGACCCGGGCCGTGGCGTGCGGCTCGCGCGGCAGCGCCTCGAGCGGGTGCACCGCGTCGATCAGCTCGCGCAGCTCCTCGCCGGTGAGCACCTGATCGGGCGTCCACGCGCGATCGCCGTCGAGCGGCATGAACTCGATGAAGCGCACCTGATAGTTCGTCGAGCGAGCGAGCTGGCAGAAGCTGAAGACCTCGTTCTCGGTGAAGTCGCGCATGCCCACCGCGTTGACCTTGATCGGCCGCACGCGCTCGTGGGCGGCGATCGCCTCGAGCCCGCGCAGCACCTGCGGGAGCGCGTCGCGGCGCGTGATCTCGTGAAAGCGGTCGCGCGCGAGCGAGTCGATCGAGACGTTGACCCGGTCGATGCCCGCCTCCACGAGCGCCTCGGCGTCGCGCTCGAGCAGGTAGCCGTTGGTGGTCACGGAGAGATCGCCGATGCCCTCGATCGCCCGCACCATCGCCACCAGCCGCGGGAAGTCGCGGCGCGCGAGCGGCTCGCCACCGGTGAGCCGGACGTCGGTGATCCCGAGCCCGGCGAACACGCCCACGAGCCGGGCGATCTCCTCGAAGGAGAGGATCTGGTCGCGGTCCACCCACCGCATACCCTCGGCCGGCATGCAGTAGCGACAGCGGAAGTTGCAGCGGTCGGTGACCGAGACCCGGAGGTCCGTGATCAGCCTGCCGTGCGCGTCGCGAAGCGGCTCCACGGTGCCCGAGGATACGCGCTCGGGTAGCTTCCCCTGGGCGATGAGAGCACGGAAGCTCGCTGGCCTCGCCTCCTGCGTCTGTCTCGCCGCGCTCGCGTTCGCCGCGGCGCCGGCGGGCGCCAAGCGCGACATGCGCTGCAACGGCGCCGCGCTGCTGTGCTCGCGGCCGTTCAACCAGGTCGTCCTGCCCGGCGCGCACAACGCGATGTCGGCCGGCGCCCTCGGGTGGCAGATCCCGAACCAGTCCGTGGCGATCCCCGAGCAGCTCGAGACCGGGCGTCCGGGCGCTGCTGATCGATACGCACTACGGGCGCCTGCAACCCGACGGGACCGTGCTCACGGACGACGACGGCACGGTCACCGAGGGTGAGCGCGGGCTCTACCTGTGCCACGTCTCGTGTGGGCTGGGAGCATCGCCCCTGGTGCCCGTGCTGCGCTCGATCCGACAGTTCATCCACCGCCGGCCCAACAACGTGCTCACGATCATCAACGAGGACCGGATCACCCCGGAGGACTTCGCGGCGGCGATGCAGCAGAGCGGCCTGATCGACCACGTCTACGACGGGGCTCCCGGCCCTCGCTGGCCGACGCTGAGGCGGATGATCCGCACGCGAGGGCAGGTGGTCATGCTCGCCGAAGGCGACGCCGGGTCGTATCCCTGGTATCACGAGGCATACGAGGGGATCGTCCAGGAGACGCCGTACCGGTTCGAGACGCCCAACCTGCTGACCGACCCGGCGAACTGGCCGGCGAGCTGCGTGCCGAACCGCGGCGGGACCACCGGCTCGCTGTTCCTGCTCAACCACTGGTCGCCCCCGACGGCGCCCGCCCAGACGGACTACGCCACGGTCGAGCAGGTCAACTCGGGGACGACGCTGTTCGGGCGAGCCGAGGAATGCGAGCGCCTGCGCGGCCGGCTGCCTTCGATCGTGGCCGTCGACCAGTTCGGGATCGCCGGCGGGTTGTTCGCCGCGGTCAGGCGGCTCAACGGGGTCCGGCGCTAACCGAGGTCAGATAATTTCAGCCGCGCGCGACCTTGCGCAAGAACGGCATCAGCTTGCGCACGAAGGCGTTCTTGGGATAGGCCGAGTTGGGATCGTTGTGCGCGTAGGTGCTCGCGCGGTTGCTCAGGCTCAGGTGCTTGCGCGGGATCCCCGATTGCGAGGCGAGCGCAACCGTCGAATCCAGGACCCGCTGGCCGCCGAGGGAGGCGCCGAAGGCGAGCATGCGCAGGTCCCGGGGGAGGTCGGCGCCGTGGATCGCGTCGACGCCCAGCACGCCCTGGGCGGGATTGGCGACCCCGTTGGCGACCGCGCCGGAGTCGATCGTGAGCCGCAGCGGGTGATACCAGGCGGTCCCGTCGAGGCCGGACAGCCCCGTGCCCGAGAACATGTCGGCGAAGCGCTGCACCGGCGTCAGCTCGCCCGCTTGGTCCCACGCGCGCGGATCGCCGCTCGCGGCGAGGCGGCCGAGGTGGGCCTGGGCGGCGACGAGGCTGGACGGCGAGGTCTCGGTGTCGAGCGCGTAGCCGTAGGCGGCCTCGTTGACGGTTGGGACGGGAGCCTTCAGGTTCGCGGGCAGCCCCACCCAGGTCTGCAGGGCGCCCACACCGTCGGGATCGAGGTGCACCCCGGTCGAGGCGACGACGTTGAAGAGGCCCGCGAGCGGGGCCGGGAAGCCGCCGAAGTCGAGCCACGGAGAGCCGGCGTCGAGCTCGTCGAGGCGAGCGGTGGCGTCGGCCTCGGAGATCGGGGTGGTTCGCGAGGCGCCGTCGATGAAGACCAGGCCCCCGAGTCCTCGGGCGCCCGGGCGGCCGCCGAAGTCCCAGGTCGCATAGGCGGTCGTGATCGACCCGCCGAGCGAGTGGCCGCCGACGACCACCTCGCCGCCGAGCTTCGCGGCCTTGCGCACGACCAGGCGCAGGTCCTCGATCTCCACCTTCATCCCCCAGCCGCGCGCGAACGGCACCGACGACTCCGCGACCGGCTGGTAGTGGGCGGTGACGCTCGGGTCCGTGAGGTAGCCGAGGTAGTACTCGAACAGCTGATCTCCGGTCACCGCCCCCCGCTTTGCCTGGTCGACCACCGAGTGGTCCTCGAGCAGGTTCTCGCGCCGCTCGATCGCCCACACCTGCCATCCATCGGCCTGCTTCGCGATCAGGCTGGCGAGCGGCTTGAAGTACGCAGCGCTCGCCGAGGTGCCGGGGTTGAGAACGAGCACGTTCGGCGCCTTCTTCGGGCCGACCTTGAGGACGCCGACCCGGTCGAGGTCGTCGGGCGTCGCGGGGTCGTCGTAGCCGGCGATCCGCTGGAACTTGACCGCGCCCGAGGCGGCGCCCGCGCAGAGGGCGCACAGCGCGCCGACGAGCGCGAGCAAGATCGCGAGCTTCAGCCTGGCCACCATCCTCGGACCGGCAAGGCTATAGCTCAGCGGTTGCGGATGAGGCCCGGTCGGCGGCCAGCCGCTGTGGCGTGTCGTCGGTGAACTCCGCGAAGAAGGCGCCGACTGCGTCGACCAGGTGGGCCTTCGACTCGGCCGCGAACAGGGTCGGCTGGTAGTGGGTGATGTCGTACTCGATCGTCCCCATCTCGTGGAAGTCCAGCGGCCTGATCTCCATCCGGCGAAACTCCTCGATCTCGCCATAGCTGGAGAGGATCCCGGCGCCGTAGGCGCACAGCTCGCCTCGCTCCCACACGCAGCCGAACTCGATCGTGAACCAGAACACGTCGGCGACGAACTGCACGCCCTCCTCGGTCTCGGCCCGGCGGGCGGCCTCGCCGGCGAGCCGGTTGAGCTCGGCGAACTCCGGGTCGGCGAGCAGGTTGCCGTGGCCGATCACCTCGTGGATCAGGTCGGGCTCGGGCGTGTAGAGAGGCGCCGAGGGATGGCGGATGTACTGGGTCGAGTGGAACTCGCGGTCCGCGAGGTTGCCGTAGAACTCCTTCACCGGCACGATCCCGGCGGCGGGCACGTAGTGAAAGCCGGTGAGCGGCTCGAGCGCGGTGGTCACCTCGTCGAGCTGCGGGATCCGCTCGGTCGGCAGCGCCAGCGCCTCGGCCGCTCGGTTGAACGCCTCGCAGGCGTAGCGCTCGTGCTTGGGGGCGAGCTCGCGCTGGACCGTGCGCCAGACCTCCTGCTCGGCGTCGGTGTACGAGATCCGCGGCAGCGGCTCGCCGCGATCCCACTCGAGCGCGGCCGCGGCGATCTCGTTGCGCCGGCGCTGGTAGTCGGGGTCGGACTTGCCCGGGTGGTCGTCGGAGAGATGGACCGTGACCGTGCCGTCGTCGGCCTCGGTGACCGGCGAGTAGAGCTGCGCTTCCTCGAACATCGTCGCCTCCTTAGATGATTGATTCCACGGGCTCGTGCGCGCGGGGGCGCGCGGGACCGAGCTGGGCGTGGCCGGCGGGCGAAGCGCATGCCGGTGGGCATGTGCGAGTCCCGACGGGCGCGATCCAGCGACGGTATCCGTGCGTCATCCGTGCGTGCGATGTCGTGGAATCACTCATCTAGCCGGTCGTCGACTCGGCGACCGGCGAGGGTGCCTCGTCGCGCCACGAGTAGGCGTACTCGGGCCGATCGAGCTCGGCGGCCAGCTCGGCCAGCCGCAGCGGCTTGAACGTGTCCCACATCACCGCCAGCTCCTCCGTCCGGCGCATGCCGAGCGACTTCTCGACCAACCCCGGCTGCGGGCCGTGCGGGAGGCCCGAGGGATGGACCGTGACCGAGCCGGCCTCGATCCCCTTGCGGCTGCCGAACTCCCCGGAGACGTAGTAGATGACCTCCTCGGACTGCAGGTTGGAGTGGTGGTAGGGGATCGGCACCGCCTGCGGGTCGTAGTCGAGCTCACGGGGACAGAACGAGCAGATGACGAAGTTCGGGCCCTGGAAGGTCTGGTGCACCGGGGGCGGCAGGTGCAGCCGTCCCGTCCGCGGCTCGAAGTCGTGGACGTTGAACGTGTACGGGTAGACGTAGCCGTCCCAGCCGACGACGTCGAACGGGTGGTAGTCGAGCAGGTAGCGCTGCAGCCCGCCGCGGACTCGCACCAGCAGCTCGTGCTCGCCGCCCTCGCGACGGGTCTCGAGCTCGGCCGGCGGGTGGAAGTCGCGCTGTGAGTAGGGCGCCGACTCGAGCAGCTGGCCGTAACGGTTGCGGTAGCGGTTCGGCGTCTCGATCTCGCCGGGGGTCTGCAGCACCAGCCACGTCTGCGGGCCGTCGTCGAGCGCGAAGCGGTAGGTCGTCCCGCGGGGGACCACGACGTAGTCGTGCGGGCGAAACGGCAGCGCGCCGAAGACGGTCTCCAGCGTCCCCGAGCCCTCGCAGACGAAGAACACCTCGTCGCCCTCGCCGTCGCGATAGAAAACCTCGGTCTCGGCGGTCGGCCGGCAGATCGACACCTCGAGGTCGGCGTTCCACATCATGCAGCGCCGGCCGTCGATCGGGTCGCCTCCCGGCGCGACCAGACCGGTCTGCAGATGGCGGTGGACGTGGGCGTCGGGAAGCCACTCGCGGTGCTCGATCGGCGTGAACTCCATCGCCTCGGCGATCCGGCACGGCGACTCGACGTGGTAGAGGATCGACTCGTTGCCGGAGAAGCCCTCGTAGCCCATCACTTCCTCGACGAGCAAGCGCCCGCCGCCGTTGCCGGAGGCGTCGCCGTCGCGGAACTGGACGTGGCGCTTTGCCGGGATCTCGCCGAGGGTGTGGTAGCGCATCGTTTCTCGCTTCTGGTTGTTGGTTGCGTTGTTGGTTGTTAGTTGCGGGATCTGTCAGAGGTTTCCGCGCTTTTCCTGCTCGCGCTCGATCGCCTCGAACAGGGCCTTGAAGTTGCCCTCGCCGAACCCGCGGGAGCCGTGGCGCTCGATCACCTCGAGGAAGACCGTGGGCCGGTCGCCGATCGTCTGCGTGAAGATCTGCAGCAGATAGCCCTCGTCGTCGCGGTCGGCGAGGATGCCGAGCTCGCGCAGGTCGGCGAGGTCCTCGTCGATCTCGCCGATCCTGCCCGGCAGCTCCTCGTAGTAGCTCTCGGGGGTGGTGATGAAGCGGACCCCGCGCCGGCGGAGCTCCTCGACGGTCGCGACGATGTCCGTGGTCGCGAGCGCGATGTGTTGGGCGCCGGGACCGCCGTAGTACTCGAGGTACTCCTCGATCTGCGACTTGCGCTGGCCCTCCGCCGGCTCGTTGATCGGGAACTTGACCCGACCCTTGCCGTCGGCCATCACCTTCGACATCAGCGCCGAGTACTCGGTCGAGATGTCGCGGTCGGTGAAGTGGATCATCTCGGTCATCCCGAAGACGCGCTCGTAGTAGCCCACCCACTCGTCGAGGCGGCCGAGCTCGACGTTGCCGACGACGTGGTCGATGCCGGCGAACAGCCCCGGGTCGGCGCCGGCGCCGGCGCGCGCCTCGTAGCCGGGGAGGAAGCTGCCCTCGAAGCCGTCGCGCTCGACGAACGTGTGGAGCGTTTCGCCGTAGGTCGCGATCGTCGCCATCCGCACGGTGCCGTGGTCGTCCGTCTCCTCCCAGGGCTCGCGCACCCCGAGCGCGCCGTGCCGCACGGCGTACCGGTAGGCGTGCTCGGCGTCGGGAACGCCCAGCGCGATCACCCGGACGCCGTCGCCGTGAGCCGCGACGTGGCGGGCGATCTCGCTGGTGCCGAGCAGCGGCGAGGTGAGCACGAACCGCACCCGGCCCTGCTCGAGCACATGCGACGCGCGGTCGCGGACGCCGGTCTCGAGCCCGGCGTAGGCGGTCTCGCGGAAGCCGAGCGCATGGGTGAACCAGTAGGCGGCCTGGGTCGCGTTGCCGACGTAGAGCTCGACGTGGTCGATGCCGAGCAGCGGCATCTCGTCGGTCGCCACCGGGCGTGGCTTGGTCACGGTTTCGGCGGGCATCGGCTTCCTCTCCTCGACGACGTACCGACCTGGTCTTTATGATTCTCCGCGAAGGGCGAGTCCACAACCCCTATCCGTTGCGTTCGGGCCGCCTTCGCTCGCGTGAGATGGATTCAATCGACCATCAGATCATTGCGCTGCTGCGGGAGAACGCTCGGCGCTCGTTTCAGGACATCGGCGGGCGCGTGGCGCTCTCGGCCCCGGCGGTCAAGCGCCGCGTCGACCGGCTCGAGCGCGACGGGATCATCCGCGGCTACTCGGCCGCGATCGACCCCTCGGCGATCGGCTGGAACACGCACGCGTTCGTCGAGCTGTTCTGCGAGGGGCGGATGTCCGGCGACGAGGTGCGAGACGCGGTGGGCGAGCACCCCGAGGTCGAGGCCGCCTACACGATCGCCGGCGCCCCGAGCGCGATCCTGCACCTGCGCGCCGCCGACACCCAGCACCTCGAGGAGGCACTGGAGCGGGTTCGCGACACGCCCGGGGTGATCCGCACCCAGACCCAGGTCGTGCTCTCGACCCTGTTCGACCGGCCGATGCTCGACCGCGAGCCAGAGTGGCCCAGCAGCTCGGGGCTCAGCGCTTGAAGCGCGCGGCCTCGTCCGACCCGCCGGTCGCGTCGCCGGCGCCGTAGGAGTGCGCCCCGGCCCCGGCCAGCGCCCCGCCCTGGACGATCAGGTACTCCTCGCGGATCGGCTTGTCGCCGAAGAAGCACTCGAGGATCTCGCGCGTGCCTGCCGCGTAGCGAGCCTGCGCCGAGAGGCTGGTTCCGGAGATGTGCGGCGTCATCCCGTGGTGGGGCATCGAGCGCCAGGGATGGTCCTGCGGCGGCGGCTGCGGGAACCAGACGTCGCCGGCGTAGCCGGCGAGCTGGCCCGACTCGAGCGCCCTGGCGATCGCGTCGCGGTCGCAGATCTTGCCCCGGGCGGTGTTGACCAGGTACGCGCCGCGCTTCATCCGGCCGAGCATCTCCTCGTCGAAGAGGTTGAGCGTCTCGGAGTAGAGCGGCGCGTTGATCGTCACCACGTCCATGTCGGGAACCATGTCCGCGGTCGACTCGTGGAAGGTCGCCCCGAGCTCGGACTCGACCTCGTCGGGCAGCCGGTGGCGATCGGTGTAGTGGAGGCCGACCTCGAACGGCTTCAGGCGACGCAGGACCGCGGTCCCGATCCGCCCCGCGGCGACGGTGCCGACCTGCATGCCCTCGAGGTCGTAGCTGCGAGAGACGGCGTCGGCGATGTTCCAGCCCCCGTCGACGACGATCCCGTAGGACGGGATGTAGTTGCGGACGAGCGCGAGGATCATCATCACCACGTGCTCCGAGACGCTGACCGAGTTGCTGAAGGTCACCTCGGCGACCGTGATCCCGGCCTCGACCGCGGCGTCGAGGTCGGTGTGGTCCGAGCCGATCCCGGCGGTGACGATCAGCTTCAGGTTCGGCGCCTTGGCGATCCGCTCGCGGGTCATGTAGGCGGGCCAGAACGGCTGTGAGATCACGACGTCGGCCTCCGGGAGCCGTCGCTCGAGCTCGGAGTCCGGCCCGTCCTTGTCCGAGGTGACGATCAGCTCGTGCCCCGCCGCCTCGGCGTACCCGCGCAGCCCGAGCGCGCCCGAGACGCATCCGAGCAGCTCTCCGGGGGTGAAGTCGAGCGCCTCGGGCGTCGGCGTGGTCTGCCCGTCGGGATAGCTCTCGATCTGCGGGCACCTCGCCGCGCGCGTATTCGGGCGGGTAGCCGTCGGCCGGGTCGTCGTAGAGCACGCAGAGGATCGTCGCCATGTTCCTTAGCCTCCTTCGGGGTTGCCCCCATCGTAGGTCGAGTCTCTTCCCGGGACCCAGTTGGTCCCGGCCAGCGGCACCTTCGACATCGCCGCGGCCTCGACCGTGAGCGCGACCATGTCCTCGGGCTCGAGGTTGTGCAGGTGGGACTTGCCGCAGGCCCGGGCGAGCGTCTGCGCCTCGAGCACCATCGCCCGCAGGTAGTTCGCCAGCCGCCGGCCGCCGAGCTCGGGGTCGAAGCGGCGCGCGAGCTCTGAGTCCTGGGTCGAGATCCCGACCGGGTCGCGCCCCTCGTGCCAGTCGTCGTAGAAGCCCGCGGAGCTGCCGATCCGCTCGTACTCGCTCTCGAACGCCGGCGCGTTGTCGCCGAGCGCGATCACGGCCGCGACGCCGATCGAGACCGCGTCGGCGCCGAGCGCCAGCGCCTTGGCGACGTCGGCGCCCGAGCGGATCCCGCCGGAGACGATCAGCTGGACCTTGCGGTGCATGCCGAGCTCCTGGAGCGAGCGCACGGCCTCCGGGAGCGCGGCCAGGATCGGGATCCCGACGTGCTCGATGAACACCTCCTGGCTCGCCGCCGTGCCCCCCTCCATCCCGTCGAGCACGATCACGTCCGCCCCGGCCTTGACCGCGAGCGCGACGTCGAAGTAGGTGCGGGTGGCGCCGATCTTGACGTAGACCGGCTTGCGCCAGTCGGTGATCTCGCGCAGCTCCCCGATCTTGATCTCGAGGTCGTCGGGCCCGGTCCAGTCGGGGTGCCGGCAGGCGCTGCGCTGGTCGACGCCCTTCGGCAGGTCGCGCATCTCGGCGACCCGGTCGGAGATCTTCTGGCCCAGCAGCATCCCGCCGCCGCCGGGCTTCGCGCCCTGTCCGACCACGACCTCGACCGCGTCGGCGCGGCGCAGGTCGTCGGGGTTCATCCCGTAGCGCGAGGGGAGGATCTGGTAGACGAGCTTGTCGGAGTGCTCGCGCTCCTCGGGCAGCATCCCGCCGTCGCCGGTGGTGGTCGAGGTCCCGACGGCGCTCGCGCCGCGGCCGAGCGCCTCCTTGGCCGGCGCCGAGAGCGCGCCGAAGCTCATCCCGGCGATCGTGATCGGGATCTCGAGCCGCACCGGCTCGCTCGCGAACCGGGTCCCGAGCGTGACGTCGGTGGCGCAGCGCTCGCGGTAGCCCTCGAGCGGGTAGCGCGAGACGCTGGCGCCGAGGAAGAGCAGGTCGTCGAAGTGGGGCACGCGGCGCTTGGCGCCGAAGCCGCGGATGTCGTAGATCGCCCTCCCGCGCCATCCGGTGGATCTCGTGGATCGCGTTGCGGTCGAAGAGCGCCGACTCGCGCAGCCCAGGGCGCCAGCGACCGGCGAGCTCCGGCTCGAAGCCCTCGCGCTTGCTGAGCGCGTCGAACTCGGTCATCGGCCCCGCATCAGTACGCCCCCGCGTTGTCGACGTCGAACCGGTAGAGCTTGCGGGCGGAGCCGTAGCGGCGAAACTCGCCGGGATCGAAGTCGGGCCTCGCCCGCGTCCAGCAGCCGCTCGAGCTCGGCTCGATGCTCGTCGCCGATCTCCTTCTCGACGCAGTCGGCGCCGAGGCCCGCGACCTCGCCGCGGACGTAGAGGCGGGCCTCGTAGATCGAGTCGCCGAGGTCGTCGCCCGCGTCGCCGCAGACCACCAGCGTCCCCCGCTGGGCCATGAACGCGCCCGCGTGCCCGATCGAGCCGTGGACGACGATGTCCGCCCCCTTGATCGAGATCCCGCAGCGCGCCGAGGCGCTGCCCTCGGATCACCAGCAGGCCGCCGCGCCCGGAGGCGCCCGCCGACTGGCTCGCGTCGCCGTCGACGACGACCTTGCCGGACATCATGTTCTCGGCCACCCCGGTGCCGCAGTTGCCCCGCACCCGCACGGTGGCGAGCTTGTTCATCCCGGCGCAGTAGTAGCCGACGTGGCCGTCGATCTCGACCTCGACCTCGGCAGTCGAGCCCGACCGCGATCGAGTGGGCGCCGTTGGGGTTCGTGACCCGCCAGCGCGAGCCGCGAGGCGTCGAGCTCGTGCAGGCGCTGGTTCAGCTCCCGCACCGTGATCCGGGCCAGGTCGACGGACTCGATCGCGGCGTCGGCGCCGCTCACCCAACCATCGCGCGCTGCCACGAGTACACGCGCCCCGGCTCGGGCTCCCACAGCTCGGCGTCGTCGGCCCCGGGCAGCACGGCGATCGCCCGGTACTCGGACGCCATCGCGACCCAGTCGTCGCTCTCGGCCAGCACCGCGGGCTTGCAGGCGATCGGGTCGCGAAGGACGGCGAAGCCGTCGGTCGTGCCGACCGCGAAGGTGTAGAAGCCGTCGAGATCGTCGAGGCAGCCGCGCAGGGCCTGCTCGAGGTCGTCGCCCTCGCGAGAGGCGCCAGGTCAGGTATCCGGCGGCGACCTCGGTGTCGTTGTCGGTCTGGAACTCGATCCCCGACCGGCGCCAGCTCCGCCCGCAGCCGGTTGTGGTTGGAGAGCGACCCGTTGTGGACGAGGCAGAGGTCGAGCCCGGTCGAGAACGGGTGCGAGTGCTCGGTGGTGACCCGGCTCTCGGTCGCCATCCGGGTGTGGCCGAGCGCGTGCTGGCCGAGACGCTCGGCGAGCCCGAACCGCTCGACGAACTCGCGCGGGTCGACCGGCCTCCTTGTAGATCTCGATCCGCTCGCCGATGCTCATCACCCGCAGCTCGGGATGGCGCTCGCGAAGCCAGGCCTGGACCTCGCCGGCCGCGGCCGGCGACGACGAAGAGCGCGTGCGAGGCGCGGACCTCGGGCCCGGACCTCGGCCCCGAACGCCGCCGCCGAGCTCGCCGCGCCAGCTCGGACCAGGGCGGCGTCGGCGTCGGGCGAGAACAGCGAGACCTTGCAGGCCCCCGCCGGCGCCGGGTCGCGATAGAGCGCGACGCCGGCGCTGTCGGGACCGCGGTCGGCGAGCTGCGAGAGCATCGCGCTCAGGTGGGCGCCGAGCCGCTCCTCGATCGCCGTCGACTTGCTGAACAGTCCTGCGATCCCGCACATGATCGAACCTCGCTCTCCCGCATCTCAGTAGAGCTGCAGGTAGCGGTCGAGCTCCCACTGCGTGATCTGCTCGTGCGCCGCCTGCCACTCGCGCCGCTTGCAGCGGATGAAGTAGTCGACGTAGTCCTCGTCGCCGACCGAGCCGAGCGCCTTGCGCAGGACGTCGTCGCCCTCGAGCTCGCGGGTCGCGTCGAGCAGGTTCGCGGGCAGCGTCTCGATCCCCATCTCTCGCGCTCGGCCTCGCTCGTCTCGTACATGTTGATCGTCGTCGGGTCGCCGGGATCGAGGCCGCGCTCGATCCCGTCGAGGCCGGCGGCGAGGATCGCGGTCGCGGCCAGGTAGGGGTTGCAGGAGCCGTCGACGGTCCGGTCCTCGATCCGGCCCGCCTCGGGGATCCGCAGCATCATCGTCCGGTTGTTCCAGCCGTAGGTGACGTACGCGGGCGCCCAGGTCGCGCCGCTGGTCGGCGCCCCGATCACGAGCCGCTTGTACGAGGAGACGGTCGGCGCGCTGAGCGCGATGTAGGCCTTCGCGTGCGCCTTCAGCCCGCCGATGAAGTTGTAGGCGAGCTCGCTGAGGCCCGAGGTTGCGCGGGTCGTCGTCGCGGTCGCGCATGAACAGGTTCGTCGTCGCCGTCCCAGAGGCTCATGTGGAAGTGGCAGCCGTTGCCGGTCAGGTGCGCGAACGGCTTCGGCATGAAGGTCGCGATCAGGCCCGCGCTCCTGGGCCAGCGCCTCGACCATGTAGCGGTAGAAGACCGCCCGGTCGCAGGTCGTGAGCGCGTCGGCGAAGTCGAAGTTCTGCTCGAACTGTCCGTTGGCGTCCTCGTGGTCGGTCGCGTACATCTCCCAGCCGAGCGAGTTCACGTGCCGGACGACGTCGGCGACGAAGTCGAACGAGCGCGTGAGCGCGCGGATGTCGTAGCAGGGCTGCTCGAGCGTGTCGAGCGGGTCGGCGATCTCGATCCCGCCGTCCTCGGTCTGGCGGACGAGGAAGTACTCGAGCTCGACAGCCGATCTTGAACTCGAAGCCCGCCTCGCGCGCGCGCTCGACCTGGCGGCGCAGGATCGTCCGCGGGCAGTAGGGCCACGCCTCGCCCTCGACCGTCGCGTCGCAGGCGAACCAGCCGATCTCGGGCTTCCACGGCAGCCGGGTGAAGCTGCCCACGTCGGGCATCGCGATCAGGTCGGGGTTGTCGGGCGTCTGGCCGATGTCGCCGGCGGCGAAGCCGGCGAACCCGGCGCCGTCGGTGAGCAGGCCCTCGAGCTGCTGCGCCGGAACCAGCTTCGCGCTCGGCTTCGCGTGCATGTCGACGAACTGCGCGAACAGGAACTCGATCCCGTCCTCGGCGACCGCCTCGCCGGACGTCGTCGGCGGTTGGGCGTTCGCAGCCATCGCCTGGTTGTATCTCACATATCCGCGACCCGGACAATGGCGCGCGGCGCCAGCATTCTGCGGCCCGGCGTATGTGAGCTCGGCACATAGTCGGCCGGCCACGGTGCGCGGCCTCGCGCCGGACGCTGCTTGCGCCTTTGTACCAATTTGTCTAGTCTGTCCGGCCGAGGCGCCGAGCAGCGCCGGCCTCGAGTCAATGTCGTTTCTGCTCACCTGTCCCAACTGTGGCGAGCGCGAGGTCACCGACTTCGCCTACGGCGGCGAGGTCGTCCCTCGGCCGTCGGCGAAGCCGTCCGAGCGCGAGCTGAACGCCTACAACTACTTCCGCCGCAACGTCGCCGGCGTCCAGCGCGAGTGGTGGTATCACCGCTCCGGCTGCCGGGCCTGGTTCCTCGCCGAGCGCGACACGACCACCAACGAGGTCGCGCTGGGTCGGCCTGCCCGGAGCGATGAGCCGCCTCCCCCCCAGCCCCGGCGAGCGGATCGACCGCGAGCGGCCCGATCTCGTTCAGCTTCGACGGCAAGCCGGTCGAGGCGTTCGAGGGCGACACGATCGGCTCGGCGCTGCACGCCGCCGGCCGGCGGGTGCTCTCGCGCAGCTTCAAGTACCACCGCCCGCGCGGGCTCTTCTGCTGCGCCGGCCAGTGCCCGAACTGCCTGGTCGAGGTCGACGGCTGGCCGGGCGTCCGCGCCTGCACCGAGCCGGTGCGCGAGGGGATGCGAGGTGGTGCACATGAACGCGAGCCCGTCGCTGCGCTTCGACGTCATGCGGGCCACCGACATCTTCGGCAGCCGCCTGACGCCGCCGGGCTTCTACTACAAGACCTTCATCCGGCCGCGCCGGCTGTGGCCGCTGTACGAGAAGGTCCTCCGCAACGCCGCCGGCCTCGGCAGGCTGCGCGCGGCGCCAGGCGCGAGCGCGAGTGGCGCACCGAGTACCGGCGGCGCCACGCCGACGTGCTCGTGATCGGCGGCGGGATCGCCGGCCTGGGCGCCGCGCTGCGCGCCGCCGAGCTGGGCGCCGACGTGGTGCTCGTCGACGACGGTCCGGAGCTCGGCGGCGCCGAGCTCGCCGGCGACGAGCGCCGCGGCGCGCCGCGAGCTCGGCGCGTCGCGTCCGCGCCGCCGGGGTCGAGGTGCTGGCGCCGGCCGCGGCGCTCGGGTTCTTCGACGGGATCGTCCCGGTGTGGTCGCGGAGCACCCTGCACCAGGTCCGCGCCGATCGCCACGTCGCCGCCACCGGCTCGATCGAGCAGCCGCTGATGTTCGAGGGCAACGACCTCCCGGGCGTGATGCTCTGCTCCGGCGCCGAGCGGCTCGCCGCGCTCTACGGGGTGCGGCCCGGCAAGGCGGCGGTCGTCGCGACGACCGCCGACCGCGGCCTCGAGTCCGCCCTGGCGCTGCACGAGGCCGGGGTCGAGATCGTCGGCGGTCGCCGACGCGCGCGCCGAACGGCGGCGGACGCCGGAGCTCGCCGCGCGGATCGAGCGCGCGCGGATCCCGCTGCTGGCGCGGCAGCGCCGTGGTCCGCGCCGTCGGCCGGCGGCGGGTCAGCGGCGCGGTGGTCGCCGAGCTCGACGGCGCCGGCCGGGCGCTCGCCCGACACCGAGCGCGACCTCAACTGCGATCTGGTCGCCGTCTCCGGCGGCACGGTCCCGGCGACCTCGCTGCTGCTGCAGGCCGGCGCCAAGGCGCGCTGGGACGCGACGGCCGGCGCCTACCTCCCCGAGGCGACGCCCGCCGGGCATCCACGCGGCCGGCGCGGTCGCCGGCCACCGATCGCGCCGCGCAGGCCGAGCTCTCGGGCGCCGTCGCGGGCGCCGAGGCCGCGCTCTCGCTCGAGCTCGGCGACGACGACGGACCGCGCGCGCCTCGAGGCCGAGCGCGAGCAGCTGAGCGGTGCGCCACGAGCCGGCGCCGAGCTGGTCCCGGCGCCGGCCGCGAGCTCGCGCGGCCGCCACGGGAAGTGCTTCGCCTGCCTGTGCGAGGACGTGACCACCGACGACATCAGCTACTCGATCGACGAGGGCTTCGACTCGCTCGAGCTGCTGAAGCGCTACACGACGGTGACCATGGGGCCGTGCCAGGGGCGGATGTGCCAGCTGGCCTCGATCCGCCAGGCGGCCGCCGACACCCGGACCGCGGTCGGCGAGGTCGGCCTGACCACCGCCAGGCCGCCGTGGTCGAGCGTGCCGATGGGGGTGCTCGCCGGGCGGCCGTTCGAGCCGGCGAAGCGCTCGGCGGTGCACGGGCGCCACCGCGAGCTCGGCGGCAACGTGCTCTGGGCCGGGCGACTGGCGCCGGCCCTACGACTACGGCGATCCGAAGGCCGAGACGATGGCCGTGCACGAGGGCGCCGGCCTGATCGACGTCTCGACGCTCGGCAAGCTGATCGTCGCGCGGCCCGGAGGCCGGCGCCTTCCTCAACCTGCTCTACCCGAACCGCTTCGACAACCTGAAGCCGGGCCGGATCCGCTACGGGGTGCTCGGCGACGACGCCGGGCGGATCACCGACGACGGCACCGTCTGCCGCCTCGACGACGACTCCTTCTACGTCACCACCACCTCGAGCGGCGCCGACGCGGTCGAGAGCTGGTTCGCCTGGTGGCTGGCCGAGTGGGACCTCGACGTCCACCTCACCGACGTCAGCCAGGGGCTCGCGGCGTTCAACCTCGCCGGCCCGCGCTCGCGGGAGATCCTCTCCGGGCTCACCGACCTCGACTGCTCCAACGAGTCGTTCGCCTACCTCGACGGCAAGCGCGCCCAGGTCGCCGGCGTCCCCTGCCTGCTGCTGCGGATCGGCTTCGTCGGCGAGCTCGGCTACGAGCTGCACTGCCCGGCGGCGCTCGCCGAGCACGCTCTGGGACGCGATCCTGGCCGCCGGCGAGCCGCACGGGATCCGGCCCTTCGGGCTCGAGCCGCAGCGCGTGCTGCGGCTGCAGAAGCTCCACATCCTCGTCGGCCAGGACACCGACGCGGAGTCCAACCCGCTCGAGGCGGCGATGCCGTGGATCGTCAAGCTCGACAAGGAGGAGGACTTCATCGGCCGCTGGGCGCTGGAGGCGGTGCAGCGAGCGCGGCGGCGGAGAACATGCTGGTCGGCTTCACGATCGACAACGGCGCGGTGCCGAGCGAGGGCGCGGCGGTGGTCGCCGACGGCGAGCCGGTCGGGCGGGTGACCTCGTCGCGGTTCTCGCCGCTGCTCGAGCGCACGATCGGGATGGCCTGGGTGCCGGCCGCGCTGGCCGAGGACGGCGGCTCGATCACGCTCGCCGACGACGGCCGGCGGCTGCGCGCGACGGTGCAGACCGCGCCCTTCTACGACCCCGACCAGGAGCGGCTGCGCGGATGAGCTTCGAGTTCCTCGCCCCCGACGCCGCGGTCGCCTTCGCCGGCGAGCCGCCTGCGCCGCGCAGCCCGATCGAGTGGGCGCACCGCGACGCCGGGGCGCGAGTTCGCCGAGCGCGGCGGCTGGCGGGTCGTCAGCCGGCTACGGCGCCGCCGCGGCCGAGGCCGCCGCCTGCCGGCGCGTCGGTCGGGGTCGCCGACCTCTCCTTCCTCGGCAAGCTCGAGCTCCAGGGCGACGCCGGCGCGCGTCGCCGGGATCGTCGCCGCAGCTCGCCGGCGGCGCGACGCTCGCGCCCGGGCTGGCCGCGCACGCGGACGGCGTCTGGTGGTGCCCGATCACCGCCGGCCGGGTGCTCGCCGTGACGCCCGCCGGAGGCGACCGCCGGCGTGCGCGACGGCGGCTCGAGGCGGCGGCCGCGGCCGCGGGCGAGTTCGTCTCGGTCCACGAGCTGACCACCGCGCTCGGCTCGAACGCGGTCGTCGGGCCGCTCGCGCGCGAGGCGTTCGCCCGCACGACGGCGCTCGACCTGCGGCCGGGACAGTTCGCGGAGGCGGCCTTCGCGCCGGTCTCGGTCGCGCGGACGCCGGGGATGATCCTGCGCGCAGCAGCGGCGACCGCTTCCTGCACCTGTTCGGCGCCGGGTACGCCGACTACGTCTGGACCGTGTTCACCGACGCGGCGGCCGCGCTCGGCGGGCGCGCGGTCGGCATCGAGGCGCTCGGGCTCGGCGACGGCGGCGAGGAGGCGGCCGGTGCGTGACCTGTTTCGCAAGCGACGGATGTGGCGGCGGCCGGGCGAGCTCAAGCGACCGCTACGACGTGGTCATCGTCGGCGGCGGCTCGCACGGCCTCGCGACGCCTACTACCTCGCCCGCGACCACGGGATCACCGACGTCTGCGTGCTCGAGCAGAGCTACATCGGCTCCGGCGCCGCCGGCCGCAACACGACGATCCTGCGCTCCAACTACAAGACGCCCGAGGGGGCGCGCTTCTACGACGCCTCGGTGAAGCTCTACGAGGGGCTCTCGGCGGAGCTCGGCTTCAACCTGCTGTTCTCGCAGCAGGGCCACCTGACGCTCGCCCACACCGACCGGGCGATGTTCGTGATGACCGAGCGCGCCGAGGTCAACCGGCTCGCCGGGATCGACTCGCGGGTGATCGGCCCGGACGAGATCGCCCGCCTGGCGCCGGCGATGTCGCTCACGCCGGACGCGGTCTATCCGGTGATGGGCGCGCTCTATCACCCGCCCGGCGGGATCATCCGCCACGACGCGGTCGTCTGGGGGCTCGCCCGCGGCGCCGACGCGGGCGGCGCCGAGATCCACCCCTACACCGAGGTGACCGGGATCGAGCGCTCGAACGGGCGCGCGACCGGGGTCACCCTGCGCGACGGCCGCAAGGTCGGCGCCGGGCAGGTGGTCAGCGCGACCGCGGGCTGGAGCTCGACCGTCGCCGCGATGGCCGGGGTCGAGCTGCCGATCACGACCCACATCCTGCAGGCGTTCGTGACCGAGCCGCTGAAGCCGCTGCTCGACGTCGTCGTCGTCTCCTCGCAGATGCACGTCTACATCTCGCAGACCGACCGCGGCGAGTTCCTGATCGGCGCCGAGATCGAGCCCTGGACGACCTACCGCCAGCAGGGCACGCTCAACTTCCTCCAGGAATCGTCGCGCCACACGCTCGAGCTCTTCCCGCAGCTCGAGCGGGCGCGCGTGCTGCGCAGCTGGGCCGGGCTCTGCGACATCAGCCCCGACTTCAGCCCGATCCTCGGCGAGACCGAGGTCGAGGGCTTCCTGCTCAGCGCCGGCTGGGGCACCTACGGGTTCAAGGCGGCGCCGATCGTCGGCACGACGATCGCCGAGCTGATCGCCACCGACACCACCCCGGAGCTGATCGAACCGTTCGCGCTCGAGCGCTTCTACCGCGACCGCCTCGTCTCCGAGCTCGGGGCCGCCGCGGTCTCACACTGAACCGACCGAAGAGGGAGAACCAGACGATGAAGAACAGCCTCGAGATCGCCCAGGACGCGGAGCTGCGGCCGATCGAGGAGATCGGCACCGAGCTCGGCCTCGAGCCCGAGGAGATCGAGCCGTACGGCCGCTACAAGGGCAAGATCTCGCTGACCGCGCTCGACCGGCTCGCCGACCGGCCCGACGGCAAGCTGATCTGCGTCACCGGGATGACCCCGACGAAGGCCGGCGAGGGCAAGACGACGACGTCGGTCGCGCTCACCGAGGGCATGGGCTACATCGGCCGCAGCCCGGTCCTCTGCCTGCGCGAGCCGTCGCTCGGCCCGGTGTTCGGGATGAAGGGCGGCGCCGCCGGGGGCGGCTTCGCCCAGGTGGTGCCGATGGAGGACCTCAACCTGCACTTCACCGGCGACATCCACGCGATCGGCGCCGCCAACAACCTGCTCGCGGCGATCCTCGACGCCTCGATCCTGCACGGCAACCCGCACCACATCGACGCCCTGCGGGTGACCTGGAAGCGCGCCGTCGACATGAACGACCGGGCGCTGCGACAGGTCGCGCTCGGCCTCGGCGGCTCCGCCAACGGCTATCCCGCGCGAGACCGGCTTCGACATCACCGCCGCCTCGGAGGTGATGGCGATCCTCGCCGTCGCCCACGACCTCCAGGACCTGCGCCGGCGACTGGGCCGGATCACCGCCGCCTACACCCGCGCGGGCGAGCCGGTGACCGCCGAGGACCTCGGCGCCGCCGGGGCGATGACGGTGCTGCTCAAGGACGCGATCAAGCCGAACCTGATCCAGACGCTCGAGGGCCAGCCCTGCCTGATGCACGCCGGCCCGTTCGCCAACATCGCCCACGGCAACTCGTCGCTGATCGCCGACCTGCTCGGGCTGAAGCTGGGCGAGTACGTGATCACCGAGTCGGGCTTCGGCTCCGACATGGGGATGGAGAAGTTCATCGACATCGTCTGCCGCAACGGCGGGATCGTCCCCGACGCGGTCGTCGTCGTGGCGACCGTGCGCGCGCTCAAGCACCACGGCGGCCTGGACGACGACGAGGCGCCGAGCGGCGAACGCGCCCGGGCGGCGATCGAGTCCGGGATCGCGAACCTCGTCCGCCACCTCGAGATCGTGCGCGAGTTCGGCCTCCCGGCGGTGGTCGCGGTCAACCGCCGCCCCGAGGACACCGACGACGAGGTCGAGCTGGTGACGCGGCTCGCGCAGCGAGGGCGGCGCCTTCGCCGCCGCGGTCAGCGACGGCTTCGCCCAGGGCGGCAAGGGGGTCGCCGACCTGGCCGAGGCGGTCGTCGCGGCCTGCGATCAGCCGAGCGAGTTCCGGTTCCTCTACGAGACCGAGACGACGATCAAGGACAAGATCGAGACGATCGCCGAGCGGGTGTACGGCGCCTCGGAGGTCGTCTACTACCTCGAGGCCGAGCACAGGATCGAGCAGTTCACCGACCAGGGGCTCGCCGAGCTGCCGGTCTGCATGGCGAAGACGCCGCTCTCGCTCTCGGCCGACCCGAAGCTGCTCGGCGCGCCGACCGGGTTCCAGCTCCCGGTCCGCGACGTGCGCGCCTACACCGGCGCCGGCTGGCTGGTGCCGCTCTGCGGCGACATCCAGCAGATGCCCGGGCTTGGGGCGCAACGCCGCCGCGTTCGAGGTCGACATCGACGCCGAGGGCCGGACGGTGGGCCTGTTCTGAGACGCCAGCGCGCGGGTAGCTTGCGCCGCATGGCCGGGCTCGCCGACCAGCCGATCGCAGCGGCGCTGGCCGCGATCGGCGCCCGCGGCGAGGCGCCCGCGGCGGGGGTCGCCTGCGCGCTCGCCGGCGCCGCGGCCGCCGCGCTGGTCGAGCTGACCGCGGCGCTGGCCGCGGACCGCGTCGAGGCCGAGGGGGCCGGTACCGCCGCGGAGGCGCGGCTGCGGGCGCTCGGCTCGCGGGCCGGCGAGCTGCGCGCGTCCGCCGCTGGCCGCCGCCGACGACGACGCGGACGCCTACGCGCGGGTGACGCGGGCGGCGCGACGACGCCGAGCGCGCCGCGGCCCTCGAGCGGGCCAGCGAGCCGCCGCTGCTGATCGCCGAGGGCGCCGCCGAGGTCGCCGAGGCCGCGGCGGAGGTCGCTCGCCGCCGGCCACTGGCCGTTCAGCCCCGACGCCGTCGTCGCGGTCGAGCTCGCGGCGACCGCCGCCGCCGGCGCCGCCGAGCTGGTCGCCGCCAACCTCGCCGGCCGGCCGCGGGACCCTCGCGCCGCCCGCGCCCGGGCCGCCGCCGAGCGCGCCGCGGCGGCCCGCGGCGAGCGCGCGGCCCGCGCTGATCGAGCTGCGGCGTGGCTGCGATCGCGCTCGGGATCGGCGCCGCCCTCAGCTGGGGGCTCGCCGACTTCCTCGGCGGCCTGCGGGCGCGCAGCCTGACGCTCGCCTCGATCCTGCTCGTCAGTCAGCTCACCGGCCTGGCGGCGGTGGCGATCGTGGTCGCCGCCGGCGGCCTGGCGACACCGACGGCGGCGGACCTCGCGCCCGCGCTCGCCGCCGGCGCCTGCCAGCTCGCCGGGATCGCGGCGCTCTACCGGGCCCTGGCGATCGGGACGATGAGCGTGATCTCGCCGATCTCGGCGAGCGGCGCCGCGGCGCTGCCGGTGATCGTCGGCGTCGCCGGCGGCGAGCAGCCCGCCGCCGTCCAGCTCGCGGGGATGGCGGTGGCGTTCGCGGGCGTCGCGTTCGCCACCCGCAGCCCGGAGGCGACGCCGCGGGCCGACTCCCGCCAGGCGCTGGCGCTGAGCGCCGTCGCGGCGCTCGGCTTCGGCGGCTTCTTCGTCGGCATCGACGCCGCCGTCGACACCTCCGAGCCGTTCTCGGCCCTGCTCGCCGCCCGGGCGAGCGCCGCGCTGCTGCTCGTGGTCGTGCTCGTCGGCCTGCGGCCGCGGCTGGATGCGGTCCCCGCCGCCGTCCCCTCGCTGGCCCTGATCGGCCTGCTCGACGTCGGCGCCAACGCCTGCTTCGCCCTCGGCACCGACACCGGCCTGCTGAGCGTGGTCGCGGTGCTCGCCTCGCTCTACCCGGTGACCACGGTGGTGCTCGCCCGCGCCCTGCTCGGCGAGCGCCTGGCCACCGTCCAGGCCCTCGGCGTCGCGCTCGCGCTCGCGGGGGTGGCGCTGATCGCGGCGGGCTGAGCGCCGGCTGATCGGCTGTGAGGCGCTTCCGGCGCCATGTGGCCGATAACCGGACACATGCCCGCCCCCAGCGAGCCGATCGGCTTCGCTGGCGTGGCGATAACCTGCGGCCGTGCGGGGAAGATGACGCGACTATCGATCACCGCGATCCCTGTCGGCGTCGCCATGGTGACGGCGGTGCTCGCGGCCGGATCGGCGGCAGCGGGCGCCGACCCGCCGCGCTACGGCGAGCCCGCCGCCGCGGCGAGCTCCGCCTCGCTCCCGGACGCCGATCGACTCGCGTCGAAGCGGGTCAGGGTCCGCATCCTCGACCGGCATCAGACGGCGATCCTGAGGCAAGGGTCTCAAGGTGAAGGTGCGATCGTCGAAGGCGCGCAGGCTGACGCTGAAGGCCGCCTCCACGACCTTCGACGACGGCACCGGGAAGCTGGCCAGGAAGCGCGGCGTGCGCTTCCGCGAGCCGGGCCGCAAGGTGGTCAGGCTCCCGCTGACCAGTGCGGCCAAGGAGGGCATCCGCAGCTGCTCGGGGCGCACCCTGTCGGTCAGGGCGGGCGGCACCGTGTACCGCACGCCGCTGGCCCGCGACCTGGCCGACTGCAAGCTGCCGGGGATCGACATGAGCAGGGCCGGCGCCTGCGACTTCATCGCCGCGCCCGACAACCCGCTCTGCCTGCTCCCGTTCCCCGACGACTACTACACGAGGGCGGATCCCGCGAGCCCCACCGGCCGTCGCGTCGACCTGAAGCCCGAGGCCATGCCGACGAACACGGCCGGCGTCCGGATCGACCCGCAGCCCTACAACGCCTCGGACGGCTTCAGCCAGGGGTCGACGATCGTGCTCAAGGTCCCGGGCATCGACACGGTCGCCGATGTGAAGGCGAACGGGCTGGTCCCGATCAACCACATCGGCCGCTACGCGGACGCCGACCAGCGGGTCGTCGTGATCGACGCGAGGACGGGCGAGCGGTGGCCCATCTGGGCGGAGATCGACTCCAACGCGTCCGATCCCGCGAAGGCGGCGCTCGAGATCCACCCGGCCACGAACTTCGCCTCCGGGGGCCGCTACATCGTCGCCCTGCGCGGGCTCGAGCGCGGCGACGGCACCCCGATCGAGGCCCCGGCCGCCTTCCGCTACTTCCGCGACGACATGCCCTCCGAGCAGGAGGAGATCGACCGCAGGCGCGCCTCCTACGAGGACATCTTCGAGCGGCTGAGGGACGCCGGCATCCGCCGCGACAGCCTCTACCTGGCGTGGGACTTCACGGTGGCGAGCGACCAGAACGGCTATTCGCGCGCGCTGGCGATGCGGGACCAGGCCTTCGCGACGCTCGGCGACACGACGATGGCCGACCGGGTCGTCCAGGGCGTCGCGCCCCAGTTCACCGTCACCTCGACGGAGAGCTTCACCCCGGCCGAGAACAGCCGGATCGCGCGCCGCGTCACCGGCACCTACGAGGTGCCGTGCTTCATGGTCCCCGACTGCGGGCCTGGGGCCGTCGCCAACCTCGATGCCGGCGGCGTCCCGCGCCGCAACGGGACCTGGACGGCGCCGTTCACCTGCGAGATCCCGCGGGTCGGGATCGACGGCCCCGCTCCGGTGCCGCTGCGCCCGTACGTCTTCGGCCACGGCCTGTTCGGCGACATGACCGGGGTCAGGGGCAGCATCAACCCGCAGCTGATGAACGACTACGGCTTCGCCGGCTGCGCCACCGACGAGATCGGGATGTCCAACAAGGACCTGGCGACGATCGCCGGCGTGCTCGCCAACCTCTCGAACTTTCCGCGGCTACCCGACCGCCTCCAGCAGGGCCTGATCAACGAGCTCTTCCTCGAGCGGCTGATGCTCCACCCGCAGGGCTTCGGTTCGAGCCCCGCGTTCCACGTCGACGGGACCCTCGCCAGCGCCTCCGTGCTGCGGACCGACGACGTCTACTACGTCGGGGCCAGCCAGGGCGGGATCATGGGCGGCGCGCTGACGGCGATCTCCCCGGACGTGACCCAGGCGTCGCTGCTGGTCGGGGCGATGAACTACTCGCTGCTGCTGCCGCGCTCGATCGACTACGCGCCCTATTCGCCGCTGCTCAACGACGCCTACACGAACGAGCTCGAGCGGCCGCTGCTCTTCTCGCTCGTCCAGATGCTCTGGGACCGCGGTGAGCCGAACGGCTACGCGCACGTGATGACGGATCACCCCCCGCCGAACACCCCGGCGCACAACATCACCCTGATGATCGCCCTCGGCGACCACCAGGTGACCAACTACGCGTCCGAGGTCGAGGCCCGCACCGTCGGCCTGAAGGCGCACGCCCCGGTGATCGACGAGGGCCGGTGGCCGGACTACGACGTGCTCTGGGACGTCCCCCGGCTCGGGCCCGCCGACTATCCGTTCCACGGCTCCTCGATCATCTACCTGGATGGCGGGCCGGTGCGCCCGGACCCGAGCGACCCGTCGCAGACGATCGGCACGCCGCCGCCGCCGTTCGAGAACGTCCCGAACGACGTCGGTGAGGACCCCCACGGGGCCCCGCGCGGCGCCGACGCCGCGGTGCTGATGACGGCGACGATGCTGCAACCCAACGGCTACATCGACGAGGTCTGCGGCGGCAAGCCGTGCTACGGAGGGGGCTGGACCGGGCTGCCGTAGGGCCGGAGCGCGGGCTGAAGACTGCTCGCAACGAATAGGCTGCGCACCTTGACCCGGCGCCGGGAGCTATCTGAACAGATCCTCGCCGCGAAGCGGTCTCGGGGACTGAGCTGGGCGAAGCTCGCCGAGGCCCTGGACGCGCCGGTCGAGTGGGCCACCTGTGCTTTGCTCGGCCAGTTCCCGCTCGACGAGACGCAGGCGCGCGCCGCGATCGAGGCGCTCGGACTGCCCGACGATGCGATCGCCGAGCTCACCACGCCGCCGATGCGTGGCGCGCTGGAGGGCACGGTGCCAACCGACCCGACCGTCTATCGCCTCTACGAGATCGTTCAGGTCTATGGGCCTGCGCTCAAGGAGCTGATCCACGAGGAGTTCGGCGACGGGATCATGAGCGCGATCAACTTCGGCTTCACGGTCCGCCGGGTTCCCGACCCGGCCGGCGACCGGGTCGAGATCACGATGAACGGCAAGTTCCTGCCGTACGAGTGGCGGGAGTAGGCGGCGAAAGGCGTCTGACTACCGGCCCTCGGTAACCAGACACCGCTCGGCGACTAAGTCCACGGGTACGGGCCTCGCGACGGTGGGTGGGTTTCGCCCCGCTCGAAGCGCGCGAGGCGAAAGGCCTCGAGGCGGGGCTCGCCGTCGATGATCTCGTCGGCGGCAAGACGACCGAGGGCGAGCAGCTTGAAGCCGTGGCCTGAGTCGACGATCGCGTAGGCGTTGGGCGCCACCCAGTCGCAGACCGGGTAGTTGTCGGGAGTGTGGGAGACGATCCCGCCCGCGAGCGTCGTTCGCCAGTCGCCCGAGCGGCCGCGGAACCTGCCGATCGCGCCGGCGAGGCCGGAGGTGAAGAGCTCGGCGAACTCGGGCTCGGCGGCGTGGGCGGGGTTGTCGGGCCCGTAGGGGTCGAGCTCGGGCTCGGAGAGCCACACCGGCGGCCCGCCACCGGTGACCGTGCCCCCGGCGCCGATCCGGAAGTAGATCCCCCAGGGGCCGTCGACCAGCACCCGCCCGTCGCGGTCGGCGCGCAACGGCCCCGACTGGTCGAGGTGGACCACCGGCGGTTCCTGCCCCGCCCGCGCCCCGACCACGGCGTCCCGAAGCTCGAACTCTCCCTCCTGCGCTTTCCAGTAGGAGACCAGCGGGCGGCACTTGGCCGCGTCGCCCGCGACCTCGATCTCGGGCCGGCGCCCGAGCATCCGCCACACGCGCGCCGCCCACGGGCCGGGCGCGAACAGGACTCGCTCGCAACGCAGCCGCCCGCGCGAGGTGACAAGCGCCTCCACCCCGCCCGCCGCCGAGCTCGATCTCGGTCACCTCGACCCCCTCGGCGATCTCGGCGCCAACCTCGCGCGCCCGGGCCGCGAGGTGGCGGACCGTGCGCATCGGGTCGGCCCAGCCGCCGCGGCGCTCGTGCAGCAGCGCCGCCACCTCGGCCTCCCAATCGGGCCAGGTCCAGCGCAGGTACTCGCGGCAGGGCCCGGCGCCGAGGACGAGCTCGGACTCATAGCCGCAGACCTCGTGGCGCGCGCGGATCGCGACCAGGTCGTCGACCTGAGCCTCGGGCACCGCCGCCAGGTAGCCGACCTGATGGAACCCGAGCTCCTCGGGCTCGGCCTCGAACATCTCCACCGAGAGCCGCACCACGTCGGTGATCGCCGGAGCGCGGTAGAAGTTCCGCACGATCCCACCGGCCGCCCCGGAGGCGCCGGCGCCGATCCTGTCCTTGTCGAGCACCAGCACCTCCGCGCCGCGCTCCGCCAGCCGCCAGGCCGCCGAGAGGCCGAGCACCCCGCCGCCCACGACGACGTGGCTCGCCCGGCGACGGCTCAGCTCCACGGATAGGGGCTGTGCGAGACCGGGTGCAGGTCGCCGGTGGCGAAGCGCTCGAACCGGAACGGGTGCAGCAGCGAGGAGTGCTCGCCCTGCATCACGCGGGCGATCTCGCGGCCGACGGCGATCATCTTGTAGCCGTGGTTGGAGTCCGCGGCGACGTAGACGTTCGGGCGCATGTAGTCGAAGATCGGGAAGTTGTCGGCGGTGAAGGCGCCGGCGCCGCCCGAGCGCACCTCGTGGTAGCGCTCGCGACAGCCCCGGAAGCGCTCCAGGCACGTCGAGAGGGCCGCGCACCAGAGGTCGGCGAAGCCCGGCTCGACGGTCCCGCTCGGGTACGGGTCGACGACCAGCTCGGGCCCCACGGGCAGCGGCTGAGCCCCGCCCTGGACCGACTCGCGGTCCGGCTTCACGTAGATGCCCCAGGGCTCGTCGGTGACGAGTTCCCCGCCGTCGTCACGTAGAGGCCGGTCGGAGTCGACGTGCAGCACCGGGCCCTCGCTGCCGCCGGCGGTGTCGAAGGTCGAGGGGGCGAGCATCACCTCGCCCTCCTGGAGGAACCAGTACGTCCACATGTCCACGGCGGGCTCGATGGAGCCATCCGGCCTGCGGACCTCGATCGAGTCCGGGAGCCCGAGCAGCTCCCAAAGCTGCGGGATCCACGGTCCGACGCCCACCACGACCTGCTCGACCTCGATCGTTCCGGCGCTCGTCTCGACCGCCGTGACCGCGCCCGAGCCGTCGAGCTCGAACCCGGTGACCTCGACGCCCTCGACGATCTCCGCGCCGGCAGCCCGCGCCTTCGCCGCCAGGCCCAGCATCGACTCGCGGTTGAAGGCAAAGCCGCCACGGCTCTCGTGGAGGCAGACGGTGAGCCCGTCGGCGCGCCAGTCGGGGTAGAGCTCGCGCATGTGGGCGCGGACCTCGTCCTCGCCCACGAACAGCCGCGACGGGTAGCCGATGCGCTGCTGGCGCTCGAAGACCTCCGCCAGGTCGGGCTCCTGAGAGGGCGGCCCGAGGGCGATGTAGCCGGAGCCGTGGTAGTGGAGCGCCGCGGGATCCGACTCCCAGATCTCCACGCACTCGGCCATCAGCTCCTGCATCGCGGGCTGGAAGTAGTTGTTGCGGATCACCCCGCAGGCGATCCCGGAGGCTCCGGCCCCCACCCCGCTCTTGTCGACGACCACCACTTGCTCGCCGGCCTGCGCGAGATGCCACGCGGTGGAGAGTCCGTGCACGCCCGCTCCGATGACCAGGTACGGAGCGCGGGCGGGGACCGTGTCCGTCAATGCTCCGGGGGCTCCCAGCCCTCGAGCACCGACGGCTTCCAGTCCCCGCCGACGACCTCCGAGTCCTCGACCCAGGGCCCGAGCTCGGGCTGGGCGAACTTCGCGTGCGTCGCCTTCAGCCGGATCCCGTATGAGTTGCCCGCGGTCAGGTGGGCGATCAGCACCTTGCGCGCGATCTCGTTCTCGCGGCCCTCGGGGATCGGGAAGTAGATCCGCAGGAAGGAGTTCGAGTAGCGGTCGAAGACCGCCGGCGTGCCCTCCTCGGTCAGCAGCTCGACGTCCTCGAGCCAGTTGAGGTCCTTCCCCGGCGTCGCCGCCTCGAGATCGATGTCCTCGACCAGCGAGATGTCCTCCTGGTAGGGAAAGCGCTCGCCGGAGAGGTACTCGGCGTCGATCGAGGTGACCTTCTCGGGCTCGCGGACTTCGTCGGCCCTGGTCATCTCTGCCTCACGGCTGCTCCTCCGCCCCGGTCTCCGCCGGCGTCGGCAGGTAGTCGACCGGGTTCTCGAGGTACTGGTCGAGCAGGGTGCGGATCTCCTCCAGCGCCCGGTCCTCGCTGACCCCGGGGGTGTAGTCGGTGCCCGCCAGCGGCACGCGCGCCATCGCCGACGCCTCGACCGTGAGCGCGGCGAGGTCCTCGGGCTCGAGGTTGTGGACGTCGGTCTTGCCGCAGGCGCGGGCGAGCATCTGCACCTCGAGCGTGAGCGTGTGGAGGAAGTTGAACACCCGCTGGGCTGCCTCGTCGACGTGCAGGCGCTTGCGCAGCTCGGCGTCCTGCGTCGTGATCCCGACCGGGCAGCGGCCGGTGTGGCAGTGGTAGCACTGGCCGGCGGGAACGCCGATCGTGCCTTCGTAGTCGGTGACCCCGGGGATCTCCTTGTTGCAGTTGAGCGCGATCAGCGCCGAGTGGCCGATCGCGATCGCGTCGGCGCCCAGCGCCAGGCACTTGGCGATGTCGCCGCCGTTGCGGATCCCGCCGGCGACCACCAGGTCGACCTCGTCGGCGAGCCCGACGTCCTCGAGCGCCCGCCGCGCCTCGGGGATCGCCGCCATCAGCGGGATCCCGGTCTCCTCGGCGGCGACGTGCGGGCCGGCGCCGGTGCCGCCCTCGGCACCGTCGAGGTAGATGATGTCGGGGCCGCACTTGGCCGCCATCCGGACGTCGTCGTAGACGCGGGCGGCGCCGAGCTTGAGCTGGATCGGGACCTCGTAGTTGGTCGCCTCGCGGGTCTCCTGCACCTTCAGCGAGAGGTCGTCGGGACCGAGCCAGTCGGGGTGCCGCGCGGGCGATCGCTGGTCGATCCCGGCCGGCAGGGAGCGCATCTCGGCCACCTGCTCGGTCACCTTCTGGCCCATCAGGTGGCCGCCGAGGCCGACCTTGCACCCCTGGCCGATGAAGAACTCGACCGCGTCGGCGAGCATCAGGTGGTGGGGGTTGAAGCCGTAGCGGCTCTGGATCACCTGGTAGTACCACTTGGTCGAGAGGTCGCGCTCGGGCGGGATCATGCCGCCCTCGCCGGAGCAGGTCGCGGTGCCGGCCATCGAGGCGCCCTTGGCGAGGGCCATCTTCGCCTCCAGCGAGAGCGCGCCGAAGCTCATCCCGGTGATGTAGACGGGGATGTCGAGCTCGATCGGCTTCTTCGCGAAGCGCGCGCCGAGCACCGTCTTGGTCTCGCACTTCTCGCGGTAGCCCTCGATCACGAACCGGGTCAGCGTGCCCGGCAGGAAGATCAGCTCGTCCCAGTGCGGGACCTTCTTGAACATCGAGAAGCCGCGCATCCGGTAGCGGCCGAGCTCGGCCTTCATGTGGATGTCGTTGATGACCTTCGGGGTGAAGATCGGGCTCCGCCCGAGCACCTCGCGCGCGTCGGGGGCTTCGTCGGCCATCTCGTTCACCTCCCGGGTCCTAGAGCACCAGCTTGCGCTCGCTGGGCTCGAGGCTGTCGTAGTTGTAGAGCTTCTTCCCGCAGACGAACTTGCGCAGCGCGGGCGGCTCGCCGAGCTCGTGGATCGAGAACTTGCGCTCGACCAGCTCGGTGTCGGCGTCGTCCCATTCGGCCTCGACGCAGTCGATCCCGAGCGACGCGACCTCGCCGCCGACGTAGATCGTGCCGTCGTACATCGAGTCGCCGAGACCAGGTCCGACGTCGCCGCAGATGATCTGGCGACCGCGCTGCATCATGAACCCGGTCATCGAGGCGGCGTTGCCCAGGACGACGATCGTGCCGCCCTTCTGGTCGATCCCGGTGCGCGCGCCGACGTCGCCCTTGACCACGAGGTCGCCGCCGCGCAGCGCCGCTCCGGCGAGCGAGCCGGCGTTGTGGTCGACGACGACGACGCCCGACATCATGTTCTCGGCCACCGACCAGCCCACGCGCCCGGTGATCTCGACCTCCGGCCCGTCGATCAGCCCGCAGCCGAAGTAGCCGAGGCTGCCCTCGAAGCGGAGCCGGCAGCGGGCGAGGATCGCGACCCCGAGCGAGTGGCGCGCGCTCGGGTTGAGCACCGTCACCTCCCCCACGCCCCGCTCGTAGACCAGCCAGCGAAGCTCCGCGTTGATCTTGCGCGTGGTGAGGTCGCGCGCGTCGAGCTCCGCCCGCTCGCCCTCGATCCGCGACGTCTTCGGGACCGACTCGTCGAGCTCGACCAGCCCGCGCTCGTCCATCCGCACGACCGGCTGCTCGCCCTGCTCGCTCACCTGGTCCACACGCGCACCTCGCCCTCGTAGGGGTCGTTGGTCTCGATCTCGCGGTCGAGCACCTGGCGGATCGCGATCTCCTCCGAGGCGAGCGCGACCAGCTCCGAGTCCTCGTAGAGCACCAGCGGCTTGGCGCCGAGCTCGTCCTTGGCCACCCCGAGCGCGTCCTCGGTGACGCAGATGTAGGTGAACACTCCGTCGAGGTCCTCGAGGCTCCGGCGCATCGCCTGCTCGAGCGAGCGACCCTCGCTCATCTGCTGGGCGAGGTAGACGGCGATGATCTCCGAGTCGCACTCGGACTGAAAGCGGTGGCCCGAGCGCTGGAGCCGCCGCCGCCAGTCGTGGAAGTTGGTCAGCTGGCCGTTGTGGACGACGGCGACGTCGGGAAACGGATAGGCCCAGTAGGGATGCGCGTTGGCGATGTCGACATCGGACTCGGTCGCCATCCTGGCGTGGCCGATCGCGTGGGTGCCGACGTAGTCGTCGAGGCCGTACTGCGCGGCGACCGTCTCGGCGTCGCCGAGGTCCTTGACGATCTCGAGCGAGCGCCCGAGCGAGAGCACCTCGGCGTTGCGGACGCGCTCGGCCGCGTCGGCGAGCAGCTTCGGGTCGCCGTCGAAGCCGAAGACGACGGTCATCGTCCGCTCGCCTGCCTTGATCTCCTCGATCGCGGCGCCCGCGGCGCGCATGCGCGCCTCGACCTCGTCGCGCCGGCGGTCCATCCGCTTCGCGAGCTCGGGATCGCCGTCGGACTCCGCCTCGCTCAGCTTCACGTGCATGACGTAGCTGTCGGCGTCGCCGCGGTAGAGCGCGAACCCGGTCGAGTCCGGCCCCCGGTGCTTCATCGCCTGGAGCATCCGGGTCATGTCGCGTCCCACCTCCCGGTCGCCGCCGCCGTTTCGGTAGATGATCCCGGCGATCCCGCACATCGCACTTCGCTGCCCTAGGGCAGCACCTCCAGGTACTCCTCGCGCTCCCAGTCGGTGACCGCCGCCAGGTAGCGCTCCCACTCGTCGCGCTTGTAGTGCTGGAAGACCTTGTAGAGGCGCCCGGGGATCGCCTCGCGGACGACGTCGTCCGCGTCCAGCGCCTCGAGCGCCGCGCCGAGGCTCTCGGGCACCCGCTCGAGCTCGACCCCCGACTGCAGCAGGTCGTAGGTGTTGCCCTCCTGAGGCGGGCCGGGATCGAGCTCGCGCCTGATCCCGTCGAGGCCGGCGCTCAGGATCGCGGCCACGGTCAGGTACGGGTTGCACGATGAGTCGACGCCGCGGTACTCGAACCGCCCGCCGCCGGCCACACGCACCGTGCAGGTGCGGTTCTGCCAGCCGCAGTTCTTGTACACCGGGGCCCAGAAGCCGAAGTCCCACATCCGGCTGTACGAGTTGACGGACGGCGTGCCGATGCACATCAGCGCCCCGAAGTGGTCGAGGATGCCGCCGAGGAACCGGCGCGCGGTGTCGGAGAGCTGGGCCGGCCCCTCGGGATCGTGAAAGACGTTGTCGCCGTCATCGTCGACGAGCGTGAAGTGGTGATGGTGGCCGTTCGCCGAGACGCCCGTGAACGGCTTCGGCATGAACGACGCATGCAGGCCGTGCTCGCGGGCGACGGCGGTGCATGCAACGTCCTGATCTACTTCGATCCGGAGCTGCAGAAGAAAGCGGTGGCGCTGCTGCAGTACGCGCTCGCGCCGGGCGGATTCCTGATGCTCGGAAGCTCGGAGAATCTCCGCGGCGCGACGAATCAGCTCACTCCCGTCTCGACGAAACCGCTGATCTACCGCAAGCGCCAGGTCCCGGACGCGCTGGCCACGTTCGACGTCGTGCCCCGCTCGCCGCAGCCGAGCGCTGCCGCGGCGTCCTCCGCGCCGCGTCGCGCGCGCCGCGACGCGTCACGACGAGGACGACGTCTTCCTGGCCACGCATCTCGCTCCCTGCGGTGTGCTCATCAACGAACAGATGGAGATCACGCGCATTCGCGGCGAGATCGCTCCGTTCATCGCGCTGGAACCGGGAGAAGCTTCCCTCAACCTCTTCCGCCTGGTCCGTCATCACGAGGTCCTGGCGGTGCTGCGGCCCGCGGTCCGCCGCGCGTTCCGGGAACAGACCATCGTCACCAGGGAAGACATTCTCGTCGTGGACGGCGACGCTTCGCCGCTGCGTCGCGTTTCGAAGTGATTCCGTACGGCCCGCCGCCGGGCCACGACCGCTGCTGGATCGTGTTCCACAGCATCCCCGACGCCGGCGAAGCGCAAGGCGGAGTCGGCCGGCAAGCGGAACGGAGATCGACGGTCTGCGGCACGCGCTGGCCGCCGCCATCGACGATCGCGAGCAGCTGGCCGACGAGGCCTCGGCCGCGGCGGAGGAAGCGCAGTCGAGCGATGAGGAGCTGCGCAGCACGAACGAGGAGCTGGAGACCGCCAAGGAAGAGCTGCAGTCCGCGAACGAGGAACTGAGCACGCTCAACGACGAGCTCCGGCTCCGCAACACCGCGCTGGTGCGGATGAACGACGACATCGAGAACCTCCTCGGCGCCGTGGAGATCCCGATCCTCTTCGTCGGCATCGACCTGACCGTGCGCCGGTTCAACGTCACCGCCGGATTGCTGCTCAACCTCCGCCGCGATGCGATCGGGCGGCCGTCTGCGCGAGGCGAAGTCGACCCTCGACGTCTCTCTTCTCGAGAAGCTCGTCGGAGCGGTCATCGAGACCGGCCACCGCCGCCGACGTCGAAGTGCAGGACGCCGGCGGGCGACTGGCGGCTGCTGCGCATTCGCGCCTACCGCACCTGCGGACGGAAAGATCGACGGCGCGATCGTGGCCGTCCTCGACATCAACGTTCTGAAGCGAAGCGTCCTCGTCGCCGAGGAGGCGACGCGCGCCGCGAACATGCTCTCCCAGGCCAGCGCGCTGCTGGCGTCGTCGCTCGACTACGAGACGACGCTCGAGTCGCTGACCCGCCTCTCGACGGCGGCGTTCGCCGACTGGTGCGCCGTCGACCTGGTCAACGACGACGGCTCGATCCGCCACCTCACCGTCTCGCACGCCAATCCGGTGCTTGCGCGACCTGGCGCTGCAGTTCCAGGCAGGCCGCCTTCAGCGAGCCGGAGCGCGCGCCGGGCGCGCCTCAGGCGCTGCGGCTGCGCGAGTCGGTGCTGCTCACCGACATCGCGGAGTCGGAGCTGACCGGCGTTCAGCCGGAGGCGAAGATCACGCAGCTCATCGACGCGCTCGGCGTGCGGTCGCTGATCAGCGTTCCGCTGATCGTCCGCGACAAGGTGCTGGGCACGACGACGTTCTCCTCGTCGCGGCGCCGGTACGACGCCGTCGACCTGCAGCTCGCCGAGGAGTTGTCGCAACGCGCCGCCGTGGCCATCGACACGGCCATGCTCTTTCGCGAAGCGGAGAGCGCGAACCGCTACAAGGACGCCTTCCTCGGCACCGTCGCTCACGAGCTGCGCACGCCGCTGACGTCGATCATCGGCTGGGTGCAGCTGGCGAAGCGCAATCCGGACATGTGCGGCGAGGCTCTCGTTCGCATCGACGAGAGCGCCAGCCTCCTGCGGGTCTTCATCGAAGACCTGCTCGACGTCACCCGCATCCGCGAGCAGAAGCTGAGCATGGACATGGCGGACGATCGACCTGGCGGCCGTGGTTCGCTCGGCCCTGGAAATGACCGCCCTCAGCGCGAGCGGGCGCGGGATTCAGATCCGCCTGCACCTCGATGCTCGATCCCGCGCCGCTGCGCGGCGATCAGCGTGCGGTTGCTGCAGGTCGTGTGGAACCTGCTGAGCAACGCCATCAAGTTCACGCCGCCCGGAGGCGAGATCGACGTCCGGCTCGAGCGGGACGGCAGCGACGCGCGGTTGTCGGTCATCGATACCGGCGTCGGCATCAGCGCCGACTTCGCGCCGCACGTCTTCGAGCTGTACCGCCAGGCCGACCCGAGCGGCAGTCACAGGCCGGGACTGGGCATCGGACTCTCGATCGTGGCGCAGATCGTGAAGCTCCACGAAGGGAACGGTGCGCGTCGAGCAGCGCCGGAACTCGGCCACGGGTCGACCTTCATCGTCACGCTGCCTTGCCCCGTCATTGCGCGAGGCCCGCGAGCGCTGCCAAGACGCCGTGCCGAGCGGCGTTAGCAGGGCAAAACACGGAGGAGCCGTCATGACCAGACAAATCGTTCGAACGACCGCGGGCAAGGTTCTTCGCAGCGACGATCTGATCGCCGACGAGAAAGAAGTGGCCGCGGGCATCCTCCGCGCGAACCCCGACTTCGGGAACCCTCACGTCGTCCGCTGCGACTGGTGCCGCGAGACCAGAACCCTCTTCCGCGACGAGAACGACGGCCCCTTCAAGCTCACCGCTCACGGATGGCTCTGCGAGTCGTGCAACGTGAGCGCGGCCAGTCAGGAAGTAAGGTTTTGATCTTGCATTGGAGACCGCCATGCCTATGAGTCAATTCCATGAAATCCGTGTTTATGCAGGCGTTGCCGAGCGCACCGGCGTGCTGTTCGCGGGAAGCGACGTGCGGCGCAGCGGCAGTTGCTGCCGAAGCCTCTCCGCGCGATCGAAAGGCGCGCGACGCGGGCGACGGCACCTTCTATCTCCCCCTGAAATTCTGGCCCCCGGATAGGAGCGGTTCGAGCTCCGGGAAAGAATGGGTCTCGGGACGTCGACCCTCCCCACGCAAACGCCGTAATACAGGAGATCCAAAATGAAGCGAAAGGGCATCATCGGCCTCGCGATCATCGGCATCGCAGCGTTTCTGTTCACCACCTCACCGGCAATGGCGCAAGTCTCTCTCGGCACGTCGGGGAGCTTCGCCGTGCTGGGAGGATCGACGGTGACCAACACCGGCGCGTCCGTCATCACCGGAAATCTGGGGGCGTCTCCGGCAGCTCGGTGACGGGATTTCCCGCCCGGCATCGTTGCCGGCGGCGCCATCCATGCGGGCAATGGCGTGGCCTTGCAGGCGCAGAACGATCTCACCACGGCGTACAACACCGCCGCTGGCATCCCGTGCGGGACCGATCTCTCGGGACAGGACCTGGGGCGGGCTCACGCTGACGCCGGGCGTCTACTGGTTGGACGTCGTCGGCGGCTCTCACCGGAACGCTCACCCTCGACTTCGCGGGCGACCCGAACGCATTCTTCCTTTTCGAGATCGGCTGCACTGCTCACCACGGCGAGCGGATCGTCGGTCCTCCTGATCAACAACGGAGGTGCGGCGTGCGCGCCGAATCTGTTCTGGCAGGTGGGCAGCTCCGCGACGCTCGGCACGGGCAGTACGTTCGTGGGGAACATCCTCGCCCTGAGCAGCATCACCGTGACCACCGGGGCCTCATTGCGAGGCCGGGCGCTGGCGCGGAATGGTGCGGTGACCCTCGATACGAACGCCGTGAATCTGACGGGCTGCGGGATTGCGTCGCCTGCCGTTCCGGCACTCGACTACGTCAGCCTGACGATGCTCATGCTGTTCTTCGCCGCGGTAGGCGTGTTCGTATTGCGGCGTTAGCGGTTATCCGGGCTTTAAGTTTATCCCGCGCGCTAGCGCGGGATCATCGGAACGACCGCGCTGCGTGGGCCTACTTCTCGCGGTCGTTCCAATGATCCCGCGCTGGCGCGCGGGATAAACTAAGAACCGCCGACGCCAGCTCGGCCGGATCGACCGGCTTCTTCAGGTACGCGTCGAAACCCGCGTTGAGCGCGAGCAGCCGATCCTCGGGTCGTCCGAAAGCGGTCAGCGCGAGGATCGGTGGCGTTCGAAGCGCCGGGACGCGCGCGCACCTCGCGGAGAAAGACGTAGCCATCCTCATCGGGCATGGC
Source organism: uncultured Solirubrobacterales bacterium (assembly GCA_963733075.1). Classification (GTDB taxonomy): domain Bacteria; phylum Actinomycetota; class Thermoleophilia; order Solirubrobacterales; family 70-9; genus WHSW01. The sequence goes on from CAVTCA010000022.1 coordinate 218,861, forward strand.
GATGTCGCAGACGACGATGTGCGGCTCGAGCGTCCGAAAGCTGCAGCGCTTCGCGAACCGAGATGGCGGTCGTACGACCGCACCCGCGCGCCGCAGAATTGCGGCGACGACGTCGCGGGTGAACTGCTGGTCGTCGACGACCAGCACCGTGACGTCCGTCAGCGCGGGAAGGCCGATGCCGTTCGGCAGGGGTGGCTCCGGCCGCCGCTGCGGCGATCGCCGGCGCCGCGCGCTCCAGCACCGGCAACTCCAGCGTGAACGTCGCGCCACGTCCCGTGCCCTCGCTCGCGACGCGGATGCGCCCGCCGTGCATCTCGACGAGCGAGCGGACGATCGCGAGCCCGAGGCCGATCCCTCCGTGCGGCCGCGTCGTCGAGCGTCCGCCTGCCGGAACGGCTCGAAGACGTAGGGCAGGAACGCGCGATCGATGCCTTGCCGGTATCGTGACGGTGAGACGCAGCGACGACTCCTTCATGCGCGAGACGGAGCGTGACGGTTCCGCCGCGCGGCGGTGAACTTGATCGCGTTCGAGAGCAGGTTCCAGATGATCTGCTGGAGCCGCCCCTCGTCGCCGGGGACGCGGGGCAGCTCGGCGGAACGCTGGCGAGGATCTCGATGCCCTTCGCCGCGGCCGCCGGATGCACGGTGGTGATCGCGGCCTGCGCGACGGGCGCCGATCGGCCGGCACGGGATCGAAGGTCAGCTTGCCGGACATGATCCGCGACACGTCGAGCACGTCTTCGATGAGCTGCGCCTGCTCGGCCGCGCTCTGCTCGATGGCGTCGATCGCCTCGCGCGTCTCGCTTTCCGCGAGGCCGAGCTTGAGCATGCGCGCCCAGCCGAGGACCGCCGTCATCGGCGTCCGCAGCTCGTGGGAGAGCGTGGCCAGGAACTCGTCCTTTCTGCTGCTTGCGTCCTCGAGCGTCTTCTGTGCGAGCTGCTCGTCGCTGACGTCGCGGAATTCGAGGACCGCGCCGGCCTGATGGCCGTCGCGCTGCAGCGGCGAGAGCGAGCAGGAGACGGGGAACGTCGAGCCGTCCCCGCGCACGAAGAGGTCGCGATGTTTCTTGAGCGGCTGCAGCCGCTCGCGGGCGTTGCGGATGGGACAGGCGCTGGCGGGATGCCCCCCACGATCGGCCGGCGCGTGAAGGACGTCGTGCAACGGTGCCGTGGCGAATCTCCTGCCAAGCTGTACCCGGTCTCCTCGATCGCCGCGGGGTTCATGTACGTGACCACGCCCCGCTCGTCGAGCATCAGCAGGCAGGACGCGGCGTTCTCGGCGATGGTGCGGATGAGTGCATTCGCGCTCTCCAGCTCCGCCGTGCGCGCCTCGAGGGCTTCCTTCGCGGCCACGCAGCTCCCGCTCCGCGCGCTGCCGCGCCAGCGAGAATGCTCTGCGCGTTCTGGAGCGCGACCGACCGGAGCAGCTCCTCTTCGTCGTCCGGCTGCTGCGTGCACGTTCAGCCGGCCTCCGAGCCTTCCGCGGCCAGCGCGGTGCCGAGCACGCGCGCGCGGATCTTGGCGAAGGCCGTGTCGCGCGTCGTCGAGGTGTCGTCGCAGAACGGCGAGAAGCCGCAGTCGTCGGTCGTGCCGAGCTGCTCGACCGGGATGTACTCGGCCGCTTCGAGGACGCGGTCGCGCACCTCCTCCGGCGTCTCGACGCGCGGATCGATCGGCGCGACCACGCCGACGAAGACCCGCTGGTCCGGCTTCATGTGCTCGCGGATGATCTTCAGGACGCGCACGCGGTCCTGTCTCGCCGGCCAGCGCGATGTAGAAGTTGCCCGACCTTCAGCTCGAACAGGCTCGGCAGCAGCTCGGCGTAGTCGACGTCCGCGCTGTGCGTCGAGTCGCGGTCGCCGCCCGGGCAGGTGTGGACGCCGATGCGCTGCGCGCTCCTCGGCGGAGAAGCGCGACAGCGCCAGGTTGTTCAGGTCGATGAAGCTGTGGAGCAGGTCGCCGCGACGGATCGATCTTCATCGCCAGCCGCCCTTCGGTGAAGTCGATCTGCACCTTGTGCGCGCCCTTCGCGCAGGCAGCGCGCGGATTTCGGTCTCGTGCTCGCGCAGCAGGTCGTCGATGAACTGCTCGCGCGGGTAGCCGGGGATCGCCGTCGGCGGGATACATCAGGCTCAGCGCCGAGGGCGAGATGACCGCCTGCTTCACCGGCACGTGCGCGTAGCGCAGGGCGACGTCGAGATAGCTGTCCGCGTAGCGCCGGTAGCGGAACGGGCCCGGCCGTCAGCCGCGGCATGCGGCGCACGTGGCCGGCCGCGAACGGGATCTTGAAGCCGTCGGGCGCGGTGTTCGGCAGCCCGTGCACGCAGTAGGTCCAGAAGTTGTGATACTTCCGCTGCTCGCCGTCGGTGATGACCGGCGAGCCGGTGGCCTCGAACCGCGCGATCGGTGTCGCGGATGGCCTCGTCGTACAGCGGGTCGAGCGCCGGATCGTCGGCGTGCGCTCGTCGCGATCGCCTCGATCAGCTCCAGCGGCCGCGGGATGCTGCCGATCGGTTCGGTTGGGATGGTGATCATGCGGCAGTCCTCTCGTCGCCGAGGGCACTTGCGACGCATGCGCCAACGGCCGCGGTCAGCTCGTTGATCCCGAACGGCTTGTGCAACGCGGCGAATACGTTGGAGCAGGTCGCCCTGGCCACGACGTCGGGTGATGCCGCGGACATCAGGATCACGAACTTGTGCCCCGGGTCGATGGCCTGAAGGCGCGCCAGGACATCGAAACCGCTCGCTCCGGGCATCATCAAGTCCAGCACCACCGCGTCGTACGGCGTCCGTCTGGATTTCTCCAGCGCCTCGCGTCCGTTGGTCGCCGTCTCGACGACATAGCGGGCACGAGTCAGGACGGCGGTGACCAGACGCAGGATGGACGCGTCATCCTCGGCCGACTCAGGATTCGGCTACTCACGGTGCGCGACCAGCGGAATGATATAACCAGCGTCATTCCTGAAGTTGGGTTACTTGAAACTCCGATTAAACCAACAATGCGTGAAGACACTGCAACGAACAGCAATCCAAAAATTGCAACGCCAACAGCTGCAACGAATCTTTGAAATAAATTCAAATTCCCTGCAAATAATCCTGGTACCAATGCAAGGACGAATATCACTAACGTTACGCCACCGATGATTACCCAGGATGGCAGATCTTTATCTGTGCGCACATCTTCATCCGATCTAAACACCTCAGTTTTGTCTTTTCTTTTTAATCCCGCGACTACCGCTTTTAACGATGCAATCATTGTAGGAAGTGTTTGAAACACCGTAATTGTTCCTGCAGCGGCAACTGCGCCCGCGCCAATGTACCGCACATAAGAGGCCCAAATTTGTGAAGGACTCATATCATGAATCGGAACACGTGATTTTGCACTGAGAATTTCCGGAAACAGTGGACCGGCGAGTTGATCACCGATAATCGCAAATAATGGGATCAACACAATTGCGGCAATTAAACTTCCAGACACCATGATGCCTGATGCCTTGTAACCGATAATGTATCCAACCGCTAACAATGCTGGCGCGATTTCTAATGCTAGTTGGGCTTTTGGCAAACCATTGATCGCGAAACGAATTTGATCCGGCATCAAATGAATTAAGCCGAGTGAAAGTTTCACGAAAAAGCCGACTGCTAATCCAATGAAAATCCATTTGGAAGCTGACGTTTCACCTGTAGATGCTTTTAATACTTCCGCACAAGCACGACCTTCTGGATACGGAAGTTCAGCATCGGCTTGCACAATTAAAAGTCTTCGCAACGGGATCATTGCGCACACCCCCAGTATTCCTCCAAGCAATGCAAGAATCGCCACTTGTGTATATGAAGGAGGTGCTCCCCACAAAAATAGTGCCGGAATTGTGAAGATCGTTCCGGCTGCAAGTGATGAGCTGGCGCTTCCGATGGTTTGTGCAATGTTTGATTCGAGGATCGTGCCTTTGCCCCAAAGACTTGCTCCTGCGCGAAACACTGCGATGGATAAAACAGCAATCGGAATTGATGTTGTAACAGTTAATCCAACGCGAAGTCCTAGATATGCGTTTGCAGCACCGAAAATTACACCAAAGATGATTCCAGTTAAAACAGATTTTGCAGTAAGCTCTGCTACCTTTGAATAAGTATGTTCGACGGCCATTTGCGCTGCTTCATTTTAGCATCGTAATTAACCGCAGAAGAAAGAGTCTTTTTTGCATCTTTATTAACTTTTTATGCAACACTTTCCCCTTCTTTATTTATTTCTACATATCATTTCAGAACCATGAAACTGTCTACTTTATTAATGATCTTGACATTGCTTTTTAGCGGAACTTGTTTTGCACAAGCTGAAAATGAATCTGAAGCAAAGTCCAGCCTGACATTTAGTGGATTTTTGGAGGCATATTACTCCTATGATTTCGATAATCCTGACAATCACAAGCGGCCCTTTTTTCTCTTCTCTTATAACAAGCACAATGAAGTCAATCTGAACCTTGGATACATTAAAGCTGCTTACACTTCGGAAAGGGTTCGGGGAAATCTCGCGCTGATGGCAGGTACGTATGCCAATGCCAACCTATCGGCGGAATCAGGGGTTTTAAAGAATATTTTCGAAGCAAATGGAGGCATCAAAATTTCCAAAGATAAAGATCTTTGGTTAGATGCCGGAATTTTTGGATCTCACATCGGCTTCGAAAGTGCGATTGGACCAAGCAGTTGGACATTGACCCGCACCATTCTGGCTGAGAATTCTCCTTATTACGAAAGTGGCGCGAAGGTCTCTTACACCACCAGTGAGGGAAAATGGTTTATCAGCGGATTGATCCTGAACGGTTGGCAACATATTGAAAGACCGGAAGGGAACAATACGCCTGCATTTGGAACTCAACTGACTTATAAGCCCAGCGACAAATTCCTTTTCAACTACAGTACGTTTATCGGCAACGATAAACCAGATGATGCAAAACAATGGCGATACTTCCATGACTTTTATGCTGTTGCCCAAATCACTCCAAAGTTTGGCCGATCAAAATGAAACATTTTGTCTTGATCATCGGAGCCATCGCGCTCTATTCTTCGATCAGCTCTGGGCAGAGCGGCATCGCCCATATCGCTCACCTGGGCGGCATGCTCTTTGGTTATCTGTATCTTCACGGCGGGAACCCTGTCGATTCTCTCAAGCTTTACCTAGCGAAGCGCCGATTGGCGCGACTCAAACGGCGCTTCCAAGTCTTTCAAGGCCGTAAGGACGATGATTCCAAGCCGACATTGCATTAGATTTACTTTCTGTAAAACTTTACCGCCTTCGGACTAATCCCATATTTGAAATGCTCAACAAAGGCACGGACCGGTTATCGCAGCGCGGTTGCGGGCTCTCTGGCGATGCGGGACAGAGATGCTAGGGAGAAATATCTGCGGACAACAAACTAAGAATGAATCGAAGAAACGCTGACATGAAGTCAAAGGCGAGCTGCCGCGGCAGGTATGTTGTTTAAGATCTAATTGGAGCACGTCGGTGTTCGAGACTGGAGTTTCCGGTGGGGTGTGAAATTGGCTGGAGCTCTGTTGCAATAAGATTATGCGCTTCTCGGACTCTGGGGGCATCACCCGGACTCTTTGTTCAGCAAGATTGTTCTTGTCCTTGCCGCGATCATAGCTTTGGCGACGGGGGCCTTTGCCTCGGGTCCAATTGCGGCGCGCCGTTCCGATCCGCACGTCCTTCGGTCGGCGCCGACGGCTCCCAGTTCGGGCCGCAAGAGTGATTCTAACGATGTGAGGCCGCAGCAGGGCCACCCACGCTTAATCAAGAGTCACGTTGGCTGCTGGTTACAGAATCTTCAGAATTTAGGCGTCAATTTTTTTAAGGAGTGGAAGATTTTACTCCGGACTGCTGAATCGGCCAGGCTACGCTGAGTTGAAAATATGAGTCGCTGTCGTTCCAACCAATGGCGTTTGGAAGCCGAGTCCATCGAAATCATTCGCGAAGCGGTTGCGAGCGCGCGATGCCCCGTCATGATGTATTCAATCGGCAAGGATTCCTCGGTCATGTTGCACTTGGCTCGCAAAGCATTCTGGCCAGCGTTGCCCCCGTTTCCTTTACTGCACATCGACACCAAGTGGAAGTTTCGTGAAATGATTGCGTTTCGTGATCGCATGGTGAACGAATTGGCGCTGGAGTTGCGTGTTTACACGAACCAAACCGCGCAGGCCGAAGGTATTAACCCTTTTACCCATGGCTCCGAGGTTTACACTGACCGCATGAAAACCGATGCGTTGAAGCAAGCGTTAGATGCCGGCGGATACGATGTTATTTTTGGCGGCGCGCGGCGCGACGAAGAGAAGTCTCGCGCCAAGGAGCGGATCTTTTCATTCCGCGCAGCAGGTCACCGTTGGGATCCTAAAGCGCAGCGGCCAGAACTCTGGAACCTTTATAATACCCGAATGCACCCGCGCGAGACGATGCGTGTTTTCCCGCTTTCCAATTGGACCGAAGCCGATATCTGGCGATACATCGCGCAAGAACAAATTCCGATCGTGTCGCTTTATTTTGCGGCATTCAGGCCGGTGGTTAGGCGCGGCGCGCAATGGATCATGGTAGATGACGAGCGACTGCCCCTGGCGCCCGGCGAAATACCTGAGATGCGGAAGGTCCGGTTCCGTACGCTCGGCTGCTATCCGCTAACCGCGGCCATCGAAAGTGAAGCCTCCACGCTCGAACAGATCATTCAGGAAACGCTTTTTAGCAGGTCCTCCGAGCGCCAAGGACGATTGATTGATCACGATAGTGCGGGCTCAATGGAGCGAAAGAAGCAGGAAGGCTACTTCTAATGCAAGACACCTTGCGGTTCATTACCTGCGGCAGTGTGGATGACGGAAAATCGACGCTTATCGGCCGACTGTTATATGAGGCGGAACAAATTTATGACGATCAAATGGTGGCTGTCGCGAGAGACTCGCGTCAGTACGGCACGCAAGGTGAAGCGATTGACCTCGCCCTCTTAATGGATGGCTTACAAGCCGAACGCGAACAAGGCATCACCATTGATGTGGCATATCGTTTCTTTTCCACATCGAAGCGCCGCTTTATCGTAGCCGACACACCGGGACACGAGCAGTACACGCGTAATATGGCGACCGGCGCCTCTACTGCCGAACTAGCGGTCTTGTTGGTCGATGGCCGCAAAGGTTTACTGACGCAAACGTTTCGGCATAGCCGGATCGTCTCGCTACTGGGTGTTCGGCATGTGTTGCTGGCCGTCAACAAGATGGACTTAGTGGGGTGGCACAGGGAAGTTTTCGAGCGCATTAGAACTGAATTCGAGATTTTGGCCGAGGATCTGGGTTTTCGATCCGTACAGAGTATTCCGATATCGGCGCTTACCGGAGGCAATCTTACCACACGCGAGCAGGCATCGCCGTGGTACGCCGGCCCCACCCTGCTCGAATATCTCGAAGATATATCACCGCAGGACGGCGAACGGGGTATCTCATTTCGTATGCCGGTGCAGTGGGTTAATAGACCTAACCCGGAATTTCGGGGCTATTGCGGCCGCGTCAGCGCAGGTACGGTACAGGTAGGCGACAGAGTTTGCGTCTTACCGGGAGGTACTGAGGCGATAGTTAAGTCGATTGTGGTCTGGCAGGGTGAGACTGCGGTTGCGGGTTTTGGCGAATCTATCACCCTGACACTGGATCGTGATCTCGATATCAGCCGGGGTGATGTCGTGGCGGCGGCGGAGGCCCGGCCCGACGTAAGCGACCAATTCGAAGCCACTGTGTTGTGCTTAGCGGAGCATCAGTTATTGGCGGGGCGCGTCTACTCGATGAAGCTTCACACCTGCCAGTTCTTGGCGACAATCACGAACATCAAGTATCGGCTGGACGTAACTCAAGGGAGCCATATTGCGGCCGACGCATTAACCCTCAACGATATCGGTGCGGTCACGTTGTCCACCCAGCGCCCGGTTCCATTCGAACCCTATGACCGCTGCAAAACCTTGGGCGCTTTTCTTCTGATCGATCGCACCAGCAATCAAAGCGTGGCGGCCGGTATGATTCACTTTGCCCTACGTCGTGCCTCAAACCTTCATTGGCAATCGCTCGACGTTGACAAACCTGCGCGAGCGCAATTGAAGCTACACAAACCTGCCTGCTTGTGGTTTACCGGATTGTCCGGTTCGGGTAAATCAACGATCGCCAATCTGCTCGAAAAGCGCTTATATGCTGAAGGACGTCACACATACCTATTGGATGGCGATAACGTGCGCCACGGTCTCAATAGGGATCTGGGTTTCACCGAAGCTGACCGCGTGGAGAACATTCGTCGTGTTGCGGAAGTCGCTAGATTGATGACCGATGCAGGCCTAATAGTGATTGTCTCGTTTATCAGTCCCTTCCAGGCTGAACGGGAATTCGCGCGATCGTTATTTGAGCCGGGTGAGTTTTATGAAATTTTTGTTGACACACCGCTTGTGACTTGCGAGCAACGGGATCCCAAGGGTTTGTATGCGAAGGCCCGAGGGGGCGATCTCAAGAACTTCACTGGAATTGATAGTCCCTATGAGCCACCCGAGTCGCCGGAGTTGCGGTTAGATACTCTCGCCACTACACCTGAAGGTTGCATAGATCAGCTCATCAAAGTCCTGAACCTGTGAAAAGTTATTTTCATAACGCTCGGCTTCTCAGTTGAGGCTTTGCTTATTGGCTGTAGCTGGAGTTATTACACTCGCCCCAGCCGAGCAGATACACCGGCGGTTGACGCATGCTCTTAGCGCGTTCAGCAGAAGTCATGATGTACGCCTTGCCGCCGTTGGCCGGCATAACACAATCGAACAAGCGAATCGGATCGGAAATCAGACGAGACTTTTTATAATCGTCGATGGTGATTGGTTTTCGTAAGTAGGCATTAGGATTCAGCGAAGCGTGATAACGGCCGGTTACGGCGATCTTGCCGAAATGGTCTTCGGTCATCCCCGATTCATGCATATACCGGCTCATGACGAAAGAAATTTTGCAGTGAGGCGGGGCAGAGATACTATCGGGCAACGTCCGCGGACAACAAACCAGAATGAGCCGAAGAAACGCTGACATGAAGCTAAAGGCGAGCTGATCCCGCAGGAGGTATGTTGTTTGAGATCTGACTGTAGCACGTCGCGCGTTCGAGACTGGAGTTTCCGATGGGGTGCTGAAATTGGCTGGAGCTCTGTTACAATAAGATTATGCGCTTCTCGGACTCTGTGGGTATCACCCGGACTGCTTTGTTCAGCATTTTTGTTCTTGTCCTTGCCGCGATCATAGCTTTGGCGACGGGGGCCTTTGCCTCGGGTCCAATTGCGGCGCGCCGTTCCGATCCGCACGTCCTTCGGTCGGCGCCGACGGCTCCCAGTTCGGGCCGCCGGAGTGATTCTAACGATGTGAGGCCACAGCAGGGCCACCCACGCTTTCAGCGGCGCCGACCGGCGCAAGTGATCGTCGTCCCGTCGCCGGGCTATTACTATTCGCCCTATCATTTCGCAGCCACGCCAGCGGTGGTGAATGCGCCGTTCTTTTGTCTCGAGCACGGTGTCGGGTTTATAAGCCGAGTCGGAATGATCGATCACCTGGGTGGCACGCACAGGTTTGCTCTCCAGCACACTGCGGCCATTTGTCCAGAAGACGTAGACACGTGCATATTCGAAAGTGTTTGGCCGCTTTATTCGCGGTAAAGAACAGATTGCCGCTGTCGGTTGCATCTGCCATCTTGTTTTTGGCTGGATCTTTCGTTGAGCGCTATGTTCTCGGCACTTCGGTTGATTATTGACCGGGTTATGTTTGCCTAGCCTCGGTCAACAATATGAAGAATCTGCTAGAGAAGCTCGCTTCGATCACTCCTGCTCATTGGATTACAACGGATCTAGGTAGCTTAGATACTTTGTCCTGGGATGCGTTGAGCGAAGGGCGGATTCATCCTCGCAGGTCAGTCGATACAAACTTGCCAGCGTGCGCAGTATTCCCGGGCTCTGTGGATGAAGTTCGGCAGATCGTGCTCTTGGCCAATGAACAGAAGATACCCATCGTCCCATATGGCGGCGGATCAGGCCTTATGGGCGGTGCTCTTTCAGTTAAGCCAGGAATCCTTGTGGATTTGAGAAGATTGAACCAGACTCTTGAAATTGACGCCGCTGCGCGCTCGGCGCGAGTTCAAGCGGGGATTGTGCTGGAGGCGTTGGATCAATCGCTAAACGAGCATGATTTTATCTTTGGTCACGATCCGTGGACTTTGCCCGTCGCCACGTTGGGTGGCGCGATCTCGACCAATAGCGTCGGCTATAGAGCGGGCATCTATGGTTCGATGGGCGAGCAGGTCTTGGGCTTGGAAGCGGTCATGGCCAGTGGAGAAATGCTGCGGACGCGAGCGGTGCCCAAATCCTCCACCGGACCGGATCTACGTTTTCTCTTGATCGGCGGAGAAGGTTGTTTCGGTATTGTTACCGAGGCGACCTTGAGAATCTTTCCCAAGCCGGAAAGACGTGTCTTCCATGCGCTTTTTTTTCAGTCGTTCGAAGTTGGGTTTGAGGCCATTCAGAAAATCTTCGCGAAAGGTTTGCGGCCCGCCTTGTTGGATTTTGGTGATGACGATGAAAAAACCCCCGATGGCGCAGTACTTTATTTAGTTTTCGAGGGAACCTCGGAGGTCGTCCTAGCGGAAGACAAACTGGCCATCGACATCTTTTTGCGAAACGGCGCCAAAGAGTTGCCGGTTCGTCAAGCGGAAATCTTTTGGCGTGATCGCCATGCGATAGCTCGTCGGTTCATGGCGAACCGCTCGCAACGGCGCGGGCAGGGGCGCGATGGCATTTATCGGGACTGGATCCATGTCGCTCTGCCCGCTTCACGGGTACTGGCGTTCAGACGCGCAGCGATGCTGATCATCGAGCAGCACGGCGTGGACCTTCATGAGAGCGGCCTGTGGATTAAACCGGAGCTGTTTTCGATGCGCCTCGGCATTGAAGCTCGCGGCGCAAATCAGGCGCAGCTGGCGCTACAAGAAGCAGTCGATGAACTGCTCAGACTGGCACAAGACATGGGAGGCTCCATGGAGTACACTCATGGCGTGGGTGTCAAACTTGCGCCGCTCATGTCGGCGGAGCATGGGTATGGTTTTGAAATGATGCGACTGATCAAAAAGACGCTCGACCCAAATAATATAATGAATCCCGGAAAGATGGGCCTCTAGCGGTCTAAACTTGCTTTGACAACGTAAAAAAATCAATATAAACATATAGCAGGAGTTGTTACGGGGATTGAGAGTCACACGCCTTCAAAACGTACTATAGACAGGCATTCGTTTAACAAGTGCACCCAGCGGGGTGCATTTTTTTTTCCGATTGGGGGAGGAGAAGTTGCGCGCACAAATTGAGATTTTGGCTGCATTACAGATCGTCGATCGAGAGATAAGAGAACACGCCGGCGTTAAGCAAGGGCTGGCAAGCGAACTTCAAGAAAAAGAGCGATTTATTCAGGAGAGAAAACAGGAAGTCGAAGGGCTGACGGCTGCCCACGCGGCAAAAGAAAAGCTTCGCCAGGAGAAGGATAAACTGGTGCAAGACGAGGGCAGAAAAGCCACGGACAAGCGGATGCGCATGAATCGCATCAAAAATGTCAAGGAACTACAGGCTTTACAGCGCGAGATCGACCAGATCCGACAAGCAAATGGGGAGGCAGAAGAAGAACTGCTCACCATGATGATAGAGATTGATGGCGTGAAGGCAGAGATCAAAGCCAAACAAGAAAGCCTGCTTGCGGTGCAGCAGGACTGGCAACAAAAAAAGGAAGCGTTGCAAACGCAGATTTCCGCGATCGACCAAGCCATTGATAAAGCGTCGATACGCCGCCAGAGCATCGCCGCGCAAATCGCCGCCGATTTAATGATGCGCTACGAATTGATCTTATCGCGGCGCGGCGGTACCGCCGTCGTGGAAGTCACGGGAGGTATTTGCCAAGGTTGTTATATGAACATTCCGCCGCAACTCTGGAATGAGCTTATCAGAAGCGAAAAGGTTAACCTGTGTCCTAGCTGTCAGCGCATCGTTTATTACAAGGCCCCTGAAGCGCAAGAAAAAACAGCCTAGATAAAGCCGTCTCCAGTTTAGTCGATGTGTCGAAAGTCGTTTGCCGCCAGAACGATCATGGTCGCAGGCTGACTTCTGATGTCGAATCACCGGTCGATCGCTTAGGGATGGGAACTAATCCATGGCTGGAGCCTTCGATGATGAATGGCTTCTAATGGTTGATGGAGCGGCAAGAGGGAACCCAGGAGAAGCAGGCGCCGGCGCGGTCATTTTCTCGATGGATGGTAGCGTCGTTAAGGAGTTGAGCCGTTACTTGGGGTGCGTGACGAACAACGTCGCAGAATATCAAGGAGTATTGATGGGGCTCGAAGCGCTGCTGCAGATCGGCGCAAAGAAGATTCAAATCCAAAGCGATTCCCAATTGCTAGTGCGTCAACTCAGTGGCGAGTACCGGGTTAAGGATGAAAAGCTCAAAGTCGCTTTTTAGTAGAGCAATGGAACTTCTGCGTCAGTTTGATAGCTATCGTATCAAACATGTATCTCGTGACGCCAATAAATTAGCCGATCGCCTGGCTAATCGCGGCATCGATCAGGCTCTGCAGCGGGCCGGCTAAAGTGGATCAAGCGATCGCTCCTCACAATCTCGTTGTCGAGGGGAGGAAAGTCCGGACTCCACAGGACAGGGTGGCCGCTAACGGCGGCCCCGAGTGATCGGGGGAAAGTACCACAGAAAACATACCGCCCGCCGTTCACTGGCGGGTAAGGTTGAAAAGGTGAGGTAAGAGCTCACCGGTTCATCAGTAATGATGGACGCTTGGCAAACCCCACCTGGAGCAAGACCAAATAGGAGGGTTGGGTGGTCCACCCTAGCCCTCGGGTAAGGTCGCTCGATCCCAGGAGCAATTCTGGGGCAAGATGAATGATCGCTGTGACTCTTTTTGAGGGTCATTACAGAATCCGGCTTACCGATCCACTTTAGCCTTAACCCCATCTTTAGTTTAGGCGTCATCTTTACCTCATCGATTTTGCCGCGCACGCGGTTTTCATCATCATCTGCAAGGGCCTAATTGGGCCGACATCCCACCTTCAACGTCTCGCAAACTTCTTTCGAACCCTAAATCGCACGGCATATCTTTATTGCCGTTTCCAGATCAGTCTTCCAGGCCACTCTTAAGTCGCGCGAAAAACATGAAAAACCCTAAAAAAATTGAACATATTTATTGACACCCAACACCGCGTGAAGTTATAAGTGGCGGGTGGGAGGAAGTGGGATAATTTCCCATAGATAAGTTCACCTGGTTGGAATTTAACCGGAATCTAAGATGTTTCGTGGCAGCTTTGAGCACACTCTGGATGGCAAGGGACGGTTGAGTATTCCGGCGAAATTCCGGGATATTCTTCTCGGAAAAGGCGATGAGCGGATCATGATGACGAACTTCGTCGTCGACGGCTTGCGATGTCTCGATGTCTACCCGATCGACGAATGGCTCCGCCTCGAAGAAGAGATTCGTAAACGGCCGAAGTTCGATCGCCACATGGTGATGTTTCAGAATTTTTACCTCGGCGGCGCGTGCTGAGTGTTTCTTCGATAAGCAGGGACGTATTCTTATCCCGACCTCTTTAAGGAAGTACGCCGAACTCAAGCGCGACGTCGTTCTGGTTTCAGCCCTCGAAAAATTTCGTGTTTGGGACCACGAAACTTGGAAACAAATCTTCGCTGATGCTGAAGAGAAATTAATGCAAGATCCAGATTTTCTCGGCGACTTAGGATTGTGAGAAGTCAGCCGTGGTTGGATGAAAGGAGAATAAGCAAATGCTGCCGCAAAAACCATTCACGATATTTCCGTGATTGACGTTTCCGGCGATATCGATTTTCGTGAAATGATCCGGATTAAGAACGTTATCGGCGGGTTGATCGAAAAAGACCGCATGAAAGTGGTTCTTAATCTGAGGGCAGTGGATCATATCAATTATTTAAGCATCGGCGTGTTGCTCGAGCGCTTCAAGCTGCTTAGAAACTTAAATGGTGATCTCAAGCTGGCCGGCATGAGCCCGTTTCTGCGGGATATTTTTAAAGTCGTCGGCATGGATCGTTTCTTTGAAGATTACACCTCTTTCGAAGATGCCATCGAGAGCTTCGACGACGACTGGGAGGGGGACGGCACCAGTCATAAATGAAGTTTGGCCACACTCCGGTTCTGGTTCGGGAGTCATGGGACTTCTCAAGCCCAGACCGGGAGAACGATACCTGGACGGCACCTTGGGAGGAGGAGGACACACAGAGCAAATACTTCTCCGTAGCAGTCCAGATGGACGAGTCCTGGGGCTGGATTGGGATGAGGACGCGGTGGCGGCGGCGCGGCAGCGACTGAGTGGCTTTGGCGATCGGCTGACAGTGCTCCAGGCAAATTTTCAGCAGGCGAAGGCGATTTTGACGGATATGGATTGGGTCCAGGTGGATGGCATGGTCTTGGATTTAGGTGTCTCGTCGCACCAGTTCGATGCCGCGCGAGAGAGGCTTTAGCTTTCAGGCGGAGCGCTCATGGATATGCGAATGGATCGCCATCAGCCGTTGACGGCGCGTCAAATCGTCAACACTTTTCCGGAGGCCGAGATAGACCGAATTATCGCCGAGTATGGCGAAGAGCCCAGGGCCCGGCGCATCGCCGCGACGATCGCGGTCAGAACGTCAAGATCAAGCCGATCGAGACGACGACCGATCTCGCGCACATCATCGGCAGAGTCAAGGGCAGGCGAAGCCGTGCTCATCATCCGGCAACGCAAACCTTTCAGGCTCTGAGAATTGCCGTTAACCGAGAGCTGGACAATCTGGAGCGAATTTCTGGAAAACGGTTACGAACTGCTCCAGCCTGGCGGGCGGATGGTGATCATTTCGTTTCATTCGTTGGAGGATCGACTGGTGAAGACGGCGTTTCGCAAGTGGAACCAGAAATGTCTTTGTCCGCCAAGGACGATGAAGTGTCAGTGCGGTTGGAGCCAAAAGGTGCAAAGACTAACCCGCAAGCCGATCATCGCCTCGGCCGACGAGATCAGAGCCAACCCTCGCGCGCGTGCGGCCAAATTGCGGGCGGTAGTGCGAGTATGAAAACAAAAACCGCTGCCGCCGTGAACCAAAACTCGCGCCGCGCAAGGTAGCGAAAGCCGGTACAGCTTAACCGAGCTGGCCAGCGCAAAGCTCGGCAGCACCTCCTTGGTATCTGCGCGTTCGGCTTTTTCCTTTTCCTTTTGGGGCTGGTTCATGTCTGGTTGCGCTTACAGGTGGTTCATATGGGGTACGTGCTTTCAACGACCACCAAGCTGCAAGGTCGGCTGGAACAGGAGAATCGAGAATTAAAGGTCGAACTGGCGACCTTGACCTCCCCGGATCGTTTAGAAGCGATGGCTCGCAGACGGCTGGGGCTGATGCCCCCCGAGAAGGGTCAAGTGATTGTCCTGCCATGAGACGAGCTCTACAGACGAGCCGTGTGCGACTGGCTGTTGCTAAGATTTTCTTTCTAGCGATATTCCTAGTCGTCGGCGGACGCGCATTTTAGCTGCAGGCTCTTCAGGGCGATAGGCTGATACGCTTGGGGCAGCGGCAGCATCTCAAAGAGTGGACCGTGCTGCCCAAGCGAGGCGCGGTGTTTGATCGTGCCGGCGAACCGCTGGCCTTGAGTCTAGAGGCACAGTCGGTTTACGCGCGCCCTCGGCGTATCGAAGACGTTGCCAAGACCGGCCGTGAGCTCGCGCCGAATTCTCAAACTCAGTTCGGCGGAAGTCAAAGACAAGCTCAGCTCGGCCAAGCCTTTTGTCTGGATCAAGCGGCAGATTTCACCCAATGAAGCGGGGCAGATTCAAGCTCTCAACATCGACGGCATTGGCATGTTTTACGAACCGCATCGCTACTATCCGCAGGGTCAGCTTGCCGGCCAGGTGATCGGTTTTGTCGGCCGCGATTCGGAAGGACTGGAAGGTTTGGAGCTTCACTACAATGACTACATCCGTGGAGAAACGAGCTCCTCGGTGACCGAGCGCGACGCTTTAGGCCGCCGTGTGCTCGTTGAAGGTGTCGAAGGACTGCAAATTCCAGCCGGCGGCGACATTCATTTGACTCTCGACACGTCGATTCAACACTTGGCGGAAAAAGAACTGGAAGCCTCGATTTCTAAATACCGTGCCAAGGCGGGCGTTGCGATTGCCGTCGAGCCGCGCACCGGTGAGATGTTGGCACTGGCCAATTACCCCACGTTTAATCCGAACAATTACTCAACCGAGTCTTCGGAGCAACGGCGCAATCGGGCGGTAACGGACAGCTTCGAGCCCGGTTCTACGTTCAAAACCATTCTTGCCGCGGCCGCGCTTGAAGAAGGAATCGTCGACAAAGACGATCTGTTTTTTTGTGAGTACGGCAAATATAGTTATGCCGGTAAAGTTATTCACGATACCCATCCCCACGGTTGGTTGCCTTTTTCGAAGATCCTTCAGGTATCGAGCAACATCGGCTTTTCCAAAGTCGCCGATAAATTAAAAAAAGAACGATACTTTAAATACATCGAGAAATTTGGCTTCGGCCAAATGACCGGCATTGATATGCCCGGAGAGGTTCCGGGGTTATTGCGACGGCCGGAAACCTGGTCGGGAATAGACTTGGCGACGCATGGGTTCGGTCAGGGACTCTCGGCGACGCCGCTGCAAATGGTCATGGCCTATGCGGCTGTCGCCAATGGTGGCTTCCTGATGCGGCCCTATGTTGTTCGGCGCGCGACGAGTCCAAAGGGCGAAGTCTTGGTCGAAAATCAGCCTCATGTGGTTCGCCGTGTAATTTCGGAGAGAACCGCCCGTTTGCTGGCGTCGATGCTCAAAGACGTTACCAACGAGGGGGGCACGGGGAAGATGGCTAAAGTGGAAGGCTTTGATGTTGCAGGTAAGACCGGCACGGCGCAAAAGGCAGATCAAGTCAATGGAGGCTATGACGCCAAAAAACGTGTGGCATCATTTATCGGTTTCGTTCCCGCCGACGAGCCCCGCCTGGTATTGCTGGTGGTCGTCGATGAACCGCAGAGCAATGTCTATGGAGGCGTTGTTGCCGCCCCCGTGTTTCAGAACATCGCGCGCGGCGCATTGCGACATTTTGGGGTTGCGGCAAGGACGTCGGAACCTTTCCCCCAACCGATGAGCGAATCGGAGATTCCGCTCCGGCGTGCACCCAAGAGGAATAACCAGGCGGTTCTCGATGCGGGAGCAACTCCGGATTTTGTCGGCCTCAGTTTGCGCGAAGCCGTCGAGAAAGCGCGTGATCTAGATTTGAAAGTGAAAATCCATGGTAACGGATACGTGATCAAGCAATCACCAGGGCCTGGAGTGCGCTTGGATGAAAGCGGAATCCTAGTTTTAAACCTGCAAGGATGACTCGATATGCGTCTCAAAGATTTTCTGACGCTGCAGAAGGTCGAGCAGGCTGAAGGAGATCTTGATCAAGAAGTAACCGGTCTGGTGTATGACTCGCGGCGAGTGGCCAAAGGAGACGTGTTTTTCGCCGTCCCGGGCGAGAAAACCGACGGCCATCAGTTTGTAAATCAAGCAATCGAGCGCGGCGCAACGGCAGCCGTTGTCACCCAGTCGTCCGAATTGCCGCCGGGCATGACGTTCGTTCGAGTCAACGATGCGAGAGCGACGTTAGGTTTATGGGGCGCTCACTATTATGGGCAGCCCGCCAGGCGGCTTAAGCTTGTCGGCGTTACCGGTACCAATGGGAAAACCACGACCACCTACCTGATCGAATCCATACTAGCCTCGGCCGATATGGAACCGGGTGTGATCGGCACAATCAACTATCGTTATTGCGGCAGAGAACTGCCTGCGCATCACACGACACCGGAATCTCTAGACCTCCATGCTCTCATGGCCGAAATGGCACAAGCCAACGTAAAATCGGTCGCTATGGAAGTTTCATCCCATGCGCTGGTTCAGGACCGGGTTCGTGGTCTCGACTTCGACGTCGGCGTGTTTACCAATCTTTCGCGCGATCATTTGGACTATCACAAGACCATGGAGGATTACTTCGCCGCCAAGACCAGGCTGTTTACAGATTATTTAGCGGTAAGCGCTAAACCATCCAAAGCAGCGGTCATCAACGGCGACGATGCTCGAGGAGTTGAGCTCCTCAAAAAAGCGCAACGCGCTGCTCTGACGACGTGGAGTTATGGCCGGCGCGGAGACTGGGATATCAAGCCCGTGCACATTCAGAACGATGTCACCGGTCAAAAAGGAAAAATAAAGGTGAAGGATCGGGTAATCGATTTTTCATCGGAGCTGATCGGCGCCGCGAATCTTGATAACATCCTGGCGGCGGTCGGTGTCGGCTTTGCTTTGGCAATTCCCGAGTCGGCCATCGTTCAGGGAATCAAGAAGCTGAGATCGGTTCCCGGACGATTGGAGAAGATCGAAAACACTCGCGGTATTGCCGTTCTGGTGGACTATGCTCATACGCCGGATGCGTTGGAGAAAGTTCTAGGCGCAGTCCGACCGCTGACAAACGCGGCGATTCTGACGGTTTTTGGTTGCGGCGGTGACCGTGACCGCGGTAAGCGGCCCTTGATGGGCGAACTCGCAGCGCGGCTCAGCGATATCGTCATTTTGACTTCGGACAATCCCCGCTCTGAAGACCCCGGCCGGATTCTTCAGGATATTGAGGCGGGTGTGCAGAAGACGAGTATCTCCAAGCTCGAAGCTCAAGCGGCGAAAGTTCATGGCGGTCACGGATATGCCGTCGAGGCAGACCGACGCAAAGCGATTGGGCTCGCATTGCGTTGGGCGCGTCCCGGAGATGTGGTCTTGATTGCCGGGAAAGGGCACGAGGATTATCAAATTCTCGGCGCCCAAAAGATTCATTTCGACGACCGTGAGATTGCTCGGGAAATCTTGAATCTCCAATGACGAGGCAAGCTTGTTTGCGGACTAAGTATGGCATGGACCTTGGAAGAAATTCTCACAGCCACCGGTGGCAGCTTGGAAGGCCAAGCGAAGACGAGACGGTTCGATGAAATCGTCACCGACTCCAGTAAGGTGAAAACTGGCTCTGTTTTTGTGGCGCTCAAGGGCGAGAGATTCGATGGACATCGTTTCGTCAAGGACGCGGTAAGCCGGGGAGCGGCCTGTCTGGTGGTTCACGAAGCTTTACCCGCTTCCGATCGCCAAGGTGTTACGGCGGTCCGAGTGCAGGACACGCTTACAGGGTTGGGCGACCTGGCCCATTTTCGGCGCGAGCAATACCGGCCGATTGTGTTGGCGATTACCGGATCGAACGGCAAAACCACCACCAAGGAAATGTTAGCGGCGATCTTGCAGCACGCTCTTCTTGACGGTCAGCCGCTCAAAGGAAGAGTTCTAAAAACGGAGGGCAACTTCAACAACCTGGTGGGCTTGCCGTTGACCTTGCTGGGTTTGCGCAAAGCTCATCGTGTCGTAGTCGTCGAGATGGGAACCAATCGCCCCGGGGAGATCGGTCGCTTAGCTGAAATTGCCGCGCCGGATCTGGGTATCATTACCTCTGTGGCGCCGGCGCATCTAGCAGGGCTGAACAGTTTGGCAGGAGTAGCGAAGGAAAAGGGCGCGTTGTTCAGCCGCATGCGCCCAGGTGGGACGGTAATCATTAACCTTGACGACCCCTGGGTGCGTCGGTTGGGAGAAAAGTTCTACGGCAAAAAAGTCAGTTACGGCCGGCGTGGTCAAGTCCGCGCGGAGTCCGGCTTATTGCTGAATTCAGGTGCTATGCGATTTACCCTGCGCCTCGGGCAGCAGCGCGGCCAAGTTCGTCTTCATTTGATCGGCCAGCACAATATTGCCAATGCCGTTGGCGCCGCTGCCATGGCCTACAGTTTAGACATAGATCTGGCGGCGATCCGGCGCGGTTTGGAAAGTGTCAAGCCTTACAGCATGCGCATGCAACTGGAGAACTGGCGCGGCATCCGAATCATCAACGATGCGTACAATGCCAATCCGGCATCCATGATGGCGGCGATCAAGACGCTGGCCGAAGTAAAGTCCCATGGCGCACGAGCCGCCGTGCTCGGCGACATGTTCGAATTGGGTAAACACAGCCGGCGCGAGCATCGTCGTTTAGGCGATCAGCTCGCGCAAGCTCGACTGGATCGCGTTTATCTTTTAGGCGAACGGGCGCTGGACGTCCGCAAAGGCGCCCTGAGCGGCGGTATGAAGTCGGATCAAGTTATCGTCGGTGAAAGTCACAGCGATATCGGACAGCGGTTACGCGCTCAGATTAAGAAAGGCGATTGGCTTTTGGTCAAGGGTTCCCGGGGTATGAAGATGGAAGCAGTTTTGTCGGAGCTGAAAGGTTAAATCACGTTGCTTTACTACCTGCTCTTCCCATTACACACGACCTACTCGGGCTTCAATGTTTTTCGATACATCACTTTTCGCGCGGCGATGGCTGCGCTGGTCGCGCTCCTTATTTCATTTATTTTGGGACCGCGATTGATCCGAGCGCTGACCGAAAAGCAAATCGGTCAGCACATCCGGGATGACGGGCCTGCCTCTCACGCAGTCAAAGCCGGAACGCCGACCATGGGCGGTGCGCTCATCCTCTTAGCGTTAACCTTTTCAACTCTTCTGTTGGGAGACATTGGCAACCGTTATGTGTTACTGGCGCTGCTGGCGACTGTGGGCGCCGGACTGGTGGGATTTGTCGATGACTATTTGAAACTGACGCGCAAGAACAGCAAAGGACTGCCGCCGCGGGCGAAATTAGTGGGTCAGTTTGCAATTGCCTTCGTCGTCGCCCTGGCGCTTTATCACATGCCAAAATTCAGCACCGAAATTAGCCTTCCTTTTATTAAAAATTTTCGTCCCGATCTGGGAATACTTTACATTCCGTTCGCGATGTTTGTGATCGTCGGCGCTTCCAATGCGGTCAATCTCACCGACGGTCTTGATGGTTTGGCGATTGGACCGGTGATGGTCGCGGCCGGCACCTATGCCGTGATCGCCTATGTAACCGGACATATGAAACTAGCCGAGTATCTGCAAATTCCTTATGTTGCTGGCGTCGGTGAACTGAGCGTTTTCTGCGCCGCACTAGTCGCCGCGGGTCTGGGATTTCTCTGGTTCAACGCCTATCCGGCCCAGATGTTCATGGGTGATGTTGGCTCACTCGCCCTGGGAGCGGCTCTGGGAGTCGTTGCAGTGATGACCAAGAACGAAGTTCTGCTGATCATCGTCGGCGGCGTATTCGTTGTCGAGGCGCTCTCCGTCATCTGTCAAGTTGCATCCTACAAACTGCGGCGCAAGCGGGTTTTTCTGATGGCGCCGATTCATCATCACTATGAGCTAAAGGGTTGGAAGGAGCCGCAAATAATCGTCCGTTTTTGGATCATCGCCTTTGTTTGCGCCGTGATCGGCCTCAGTACGCTCAAGCTTAGATGAAAATCACATCGATCTATGGAGCTTGGAGGAAAGAGAGTTTTGGTTCTGGGATTGGCGCGCACCGGCCGGGAAACGGCGCGCTTCCTCGCCCAGCAAGGGGCCGACGTGCTGGTTAGCGATCTTCGCTCCGCGGCTGAACTGCAAGCCGAGGTCAATGCCCTTGCGGAGTTACCGATTCGGTACCGGTTGGGGGGGCAGGATCTAAATTGTCTCGATGCCGTCGAACTCGTCGTGCCGAGCCCGGGCGTGCCGATGGACAATATCTTTCTCCAGGAGGCCAGTAGGCGCGGCGTCGAAATCATCAGCGAAATCGAATTGGCTTATCGCCGCCTCTCTGTGCCCTTAGTCGCTATCACCGGCACCAATGGAAAGAGCACGACGACAACCTTGATCGGTGAGATTCTTAAAGCCAACGGGATGAAAACTTTTGTCGGCGGCAATCTTGGCGCGCCTTTGATCGGATCTACATCGAGGAACTGGGACTGGGGAGTTGTCGAAGTCAGCAGCTTTCAGCTGGAATGGGTGAAGTTGTTTCGGCCGCGCATCGCCGTGCTGCTCAATTTGACCGAAGATCATCTCGACCGTTATCCGGATCTTGCCGCTTATGGGCGCGCCAAGGGACGAATATTTGCCGCTCAAGACGAACAGGATACCGCGATTGTCAATCGCGACGATCCGCGGGTTTGGGCGATGCGGCAGCAACTCCGCTCGAGGGTTGTCTCGATCGGCTTTTCGGAAGTGAAAAACGGTGTGTTTGTCGAGCCCGACCGGATCGTTTGGCGCGACGGCGAACGCGAAGAATCGTTCCAATTAGCAGGGGTCAAGATCAAAGGCGTTCATAACGTCGAGAATATGATGGCAGCGATTGCTGCAACGAAAGCCATCGGTGTCGAGCGCGACATTATCCAGAAAACCCTGGACACATTCCCGGGCCTTGAGCATCGTCTTGAGTTTGTCCGAGAGAAACATGGCGTTCGTTACTTCAACGATTCCAAAGGCACCAATGTCGGCGCGGTTGAGAAGTCACTGGCGAGTTTTTCCGAGCCGGTGATTTTGCTTGCCGGAGGCATCGATAAGGGCGGTGATTATGGCCCGCTCCAAAACTATGTCAGAGAAAGAGTGCGGCGTTTAGTGCTGTTCGGAGCAGCCAAAGACATGATCGCCGAAGCGCTCGGGCATCTCACCGAGACCGTAATCGTATCGGATCTGACCGCTGCGGTAGCCGATGCCGCCGCGCATGCGCAGCCTGGCGATGTCGTGTTGCTTTCCCCGGCGTGCTCTAGCTTTGACATGTTTCGCAACTATGCCGAACGGGGCACGTCCTTCAAAAGCTTGGTGCATGCCTTATGAGAGCCCTTATGAGAGATGCGGTGGCGGTCGATAAATGGATTTTCCTCTCGATCGTCGCTTTGTTGGCCGTGGGGCTGACCATGGTGCTCAGCACCAGTTACCTTTACGCCCAAGAACGTTTTGGCGACGGCATCTATTTCTTTCGCAAGCAGTTGATCGCAATGGGTGCCGGCTTGGTCGGGTTGGTGATTGGGTCGCTGATCCCAACGCCGATGCTGCGCCGTCTCGCTTACCCTTTACTGGCAATGACTCTAATTGTGTTGATTTTGGTTCTGATTCCGGGCATCGGGGTCATGCGCGGGGGCGCCCGGCGCTGGCTCATGCTACCTGGCTTCGCATTTCAACCAGGCGAGTTGGCAAAACTCGCCCTGGTTTTTTATCTGGCCCATTCGATGGCGCGCAAAGAAGCAAGAATCAAAACGTTTACCGTCGGTGTTTTACCGCATCTTATCGTTGCCGGCGCCGTGCTCGGTCTTCTCTTGCTGCAGCCGGATTTTGGTACGGCGTTGATTCTCGCCGTGGTGCTCTATCTGATGTTGTTCATTGGCGGCGCACGCGTCCCGCATCTTTTAAGCACCGGCGCGTTGGCGCTGCCGGTTTTGGCTTATGTGATGTTGACCGCAGAATATCGCTTGCGCCGTTGGATGAGTTTTATGGATCCGTGGCGCGACGCATCTAGCAGCGGTTTCCAAGTTATTCAATCGCTGATCGCCTTCGGTTCCGGTCAGCTCTGGGGCCGTGGACTTGGGGAAAGCAGGCAAAAGCTTTTCTATTTACCCGAGGCGCATACTGATTTCGTGTACTCAGTCATCGGCGAGGAAATGGGATTGATTGGCGCGCTGATCGTCTTGGCTTTGTTTGGCGTTATTTTGATGCGCGGGCTGCGGCTGACTTCGAAAACTGAGGAGCCGTTCGAGCAGTATTTGGCTTTCGGCTTAACAGTCCTTTTGGGGATGCAAGGTTTGATTCACATGGGCGTGGTTATGGGGCTGATGCCGACGAAGGGTTTGGTCCTGCCATTTATCAGTTACGGCGGATCGGCGATCGTCGTCAACCTGGCGGAGGCGGGCATACTGCTAGGACTCTCGCGCAGGAGATTATAGATGCGGGTCATTTTGGCCGGTGGGGGGACGGGTGGTCATCTGTTCCCCGGATTGGCTGTGGCTCGCGAGTTTAGACGACGTGATGCATTGACGGAGATCTTGTTTGTCGGTACCGATCAGGGAATCGAAACGCGCGTGCTGCCGCGTGAGGGATTCTCTCTGAAAACGATCGCTGTGAAGGGACTTAAAGGACGGGGTTTGCGCGGGTATTGGGACGCACTCTACGGCATTCCCGCCGGGCTCGTGCAATCGTTGGGCATCGTCAAGAAGTTTCGCCCCGATTGCATCGTCGGCCTGGGTGGTTATGCATCGGGACCCCTGCTGCTAGCGGGGAAGTTGCGCGGTATTCGCTGCGCGATCATGGAGCAAAATCTTCAGCCTGGCTTTACCAATAAGATGCTTGCGCGCTTTGTCGATAAGATTTTCACCTCGTACCCGGAAACCGCGTCTTATTTTTCCAGCCAGAAGGTGCTGGAGACAGGAAATCCGGTCCGATGGCAGACGCTGCCTGAGCTGTACAAGGGTGAAAAGTTCACGTTGTTGGCATTCGGTGGAAGCGCCGGAGCGCGGCGCATCAATACGGCTGTCGTCGACGCGCTCACGCAGATGACGGATTTGGCGCCGCAGCTTCGAATCGTGCATCAGACCGGCGAATCGGATTTCCCGGTAATGAGCAAAGCCCATCAAGCTCTGCCGTTTGAATCCGAGGTGCTGCCTTTCATCGAAAAGATGGACGATGCTTATGCGCGCGCTGATCTGGTGCTGTGCCGAGCCGGTGCCACAACAGTGGCCGAGCTCACCGCCCTCGGTAAAGCGGCCATTCTCATTCCGTATCCGTACGCGATTTATGATCATCAACGCTGGAATGCCCAAGCATTGGTCGACCGGGGAGCTGCCGAGATGATTCTTGATCGTGACTTAAACGGCGAAGTGCTGGCGCAACGTGTTCGGACTTATGTAATGGACCGGGGCCGGATCGAAGCGCTGGCCAAAGCGGCGCGCGCGATGGGCAGGCCGCAGGCCGCGGCGCGCATCGTCGATGAATGTTATGCATTAGCGCATGCGTAGGCCGAGAGAGTGATCAACCGTTCATGTTGCACAAGAAACATCGGGTTCATTTTGTCGGGATTGGCGGTATCGGCATGAGCGGCATTGCCGAGGTGCTCTTGAACTCAGGCTACATGGTGAGCGGTTCGGATCTGCACGATAGTGAGGCGACGCGGCGGTTATGCAAGCTCGGCGCGCAGATATTTGTCGGTCACCAGGGAGAAAACTTGACAGTCAATCCTTCCGTCGTGGTGATCTCCACAGCCGTCAAGTATTCGAACCCCGAAGTGCTAGAGGCGCGGCGGCGTCAAATTCCGGTCATTCCAAGAGCGGAGATGCTCGCTGAGCTGATGCGCATGAAGTACGGCATTGCGGTGGCCGGTAGTCACGGCAAAACGACGACGACCTCGATGACGGCCGCGGTTTTGAGCGTCGCCGGACTCGATCCGACAATCGTTATTGGCGGCCGCGTTCATATGCTCGGCACCAACGCCAAAATGGGACAGGGCGAAATCCTGGTTGCCGAAGCCGATGAGAGTGACGGCAGTTTCTTGCTGCTGACGCCGACGATTGCCATCGTCACCAACATCGATCGCGAGCACATGGATTATCACCAAACGATGGAACGCTTGAATGAAAGCTTCTTGCTATTTGCCAACAAGGTTCCGTTCTATGGACTGGCAGTGTTGTGTATCGACAGTCCGAATGTGCGTGCCGTGTTGCCCAAAGTGCGCAAGCGTTTTGCTACTTACGGACTTTCGCCGGAAGCGGATTTCTCTGGGCAAGATTTGCAGATGAAAGCGGGCGGCGTGGAATTTACTGTTCTTCATCACGGCAAACCGCTGGGGCAGCTTAAGTTGCAGCTTCCCGGCCGCCACAGCGCAACCAACGCGCTAGCCGCCGTGGCTGTCGCTCACGAATTAGAGATTCCCTTTTCCCGGACCGCGGACGCGCTGGCGTCATTTAGCGGCATTGACCGCCGCTTCGAAATTAAAGGACACAGTCGAGATGTCTTGATCATCGACGATTATGGCCATCACCCGGTGGAAGTGCGCGCGACCATCGGCGCTATCCGAGAAAGTTGGAAGCGGCCGCTGACGGTCATTTTTCAGCCGCACCGATACAGTCGCACTCAGGATCTGTTTGAGGAGTTTTTAACTGCCTTCGAAGGTGCGGACCGTTTAGTGTTGACCGAAATTTATTCCGCCGGAGAAGATCCCGTGCCTGGAGTGACCGGTGAAGCGCTCTATCAGGCGATAAAGCGCCACGGCCACATGGACGTCGAATTCATCGCCGACAAGGCAAACATCGCGCCGCGCTTGGCTGAGCGATTGGTTGCCGGCGACGTCGTGCTGACTTTGGGCGCCGGAGATATCTATAAGGTGGGCGAAAGTATTGCTGAAGCTTTGGCGCGAGCAGAGAAGTAATCAAATGAAGAATTATCAATGGTGATCACTTCCGTGGCTGCGGCTCCAAGAATTAAGTCTTTGTAAATGTTTGCAATGAAAGCAAAGCCCGACGAAACAGCCTTGCTCCAGGAACTCAGATCGATCCCGGGTCTCAAGGTTAAAGTTTCAGAACCCCTAGCGCGTTATACGTCGATGAAAATAGGCGGCCCGGCGGATTTTTTCGTCGAGGTAGAAAACGAAGCTGCGTTGTCGCAACTGCTGTCCTTCTTAAGCCAGCATGGCATGCCATCCTGGCTGTTGGGCAATGGTAGCAATGTGCTGATCAGCGACTTAGGTGTCGAAGGCGTGGTCGTTCATTTGGTCGGAGATTTCAAGCGCGCCGAGTGGCACGATCAAGGAAATGATTTCTGGGTGGAAGTCGGCGCGGCTCACGCGGTCACGCAGCTGGTGCGGGAAGCGGCCCGCCGCGGCTACGGCGGTCTGGAATTTGCCGAAGGAATCCCGGGAACAGTCGGCGGCGCGCTCGTCATGAATGCGGGAGCCTATGGGTCGGAATTCGAGAAAGTGGTCGACCTCGTCCAGGGCATGAATGGAGAGGGAACTCCCATTCAATTTACCAGAGAAGAGATGAAATTCAGTTATCGGGATTCGCATTTGCCAGCGGGGACCGTGGTTACCCGATTACGGTTACACCTCGATCGAGAAGAACCTTCCCGAGTCAGCAGCAAGGTCCGTGAGTTGGTGACGAAGCGAAAAAGCAGCCAGCCCTCCGGCTATCCGAATTCCGGCTCGATGTTCCGTAATCCGACGGGCGATTACGCTGGAAGATTAGTCGAGGCTGCTGGGCTCAAGGAAAAACAAATCGGCCGGGCACAAATTTCTGCAAAGCATGGCAATTTTATCGTCAACCTGGGCGGCGCCAGCGCCGAAGACATCCGTCAACTGATGGAGCTGGCACGCGCTGAAGTTCAAGCAAAGTTCGGCGTCGATTTGATTCCCGAAGTGAAGCTGCTTGGCAGGTGGCCCTCAATGGAGGCGGAGTAAAAGCGATGCAGTTGGCTGTTTCTCGAAAAGACAATCGAAAAAAAAATCACCGCCAATGGCGCCAGCGCTTAGCGGCGCTCGCTACGCTGGTGCTTTTCGTGGTTGCTGCTTGGACACTCTATGCCTGGCGGGAACAGCTCGGTTTAACCTACGTGGCCGTTCAACGATTTGTCTTTGACAATCCCTACTTTGCCGTGCGCGAAATTCAAGTTCGCGGCGGAGACAAAGTCGGCGGAAATGAAATCATTTCGATCACCGGACTGCAGCATGGGATGAATCTATGGAACATCGAACCTGCGAAAATAGAGAAGAAAGTTTCCAAGCATCCGTGGGTGCGGCGGGTGCTGGTCCGGCGCGAATTTCCCGGGCGAGTTGTGATCGAGGTGGAGGAGCGTAAACCCAAGGCCATCGTCGCTGTCGGCAAGCTTTACTATGTCGATGCCGATGGAGTTCTTTTTAAAGAGGTGTCGTTAGGAGAGAATGTCAGATTTCCCATGCTCACTGGCATTAGGTCCGAGGAACTCGGATCATCTGACCCAGCGCTACGGCGACGAATCCAGGACGCGTTGCGCCTGGGCGACCTCATGGCCAAGGATTCGCACGCTCTCTCAGAAATTCATTTCGATGCGCCGGACCGACTAGTTCTCTACACGATCGCTCATCCGGTGGCGATTCACATGGGCTGGGGAGACTGGGAAGGAAAGCTGCAACGGTTGGATCGCGTATTGACATTGTGGAAAGGAAAAGAGGAAAGACTCGGCTCCTTGGATGTAAGTTTCCAGGATCGGGTGGTGACCCGCCTGCGGCGGCTGCCGCAATAAAAAATCAAAGAATCGGCAAGAGAGTCATGGCCAAGAAACACAGCATCATCGTAGGGTTGGACATCGGCACATCCAAAATTTGCACGGCCGTGGGTGAGATGACCGAGCGTGGCGTGGAAATCATCGGTGTGGGCTCCCATGGTTCGTCGGGGATGCGTAAGGGGGTTGTCATCAACATCGACAACACAGTCAATTCCATCAAGAAGGCTGTTGAGCAAGCGGCGCTGATGGGGGGCTGTGAAATCAACACGGTTTTCACCGGCATTGCCGGAAGTCACATCAAGGCATTCAATAGTCACGGCGTGGTCGCGGTCAAGACCAAAGAGGTAAGCCAGAGAGATCTCGACCGTGTCTTGGACGCAGCCAAAGCCGTGGCCATTCCAACCGATCAGGAGATCCTGCATGTTTTGCCTCAGGATTACATCATCGACGATCAGGACGGTATCAGGTATCCGCTGGGGATGTCCGGAGTCAGACTGGAGGCCAGAGTTCATATTGTTACCGGGGCCATGTCGGCCATGCAAAACATCATCAAGTGTTGTAACCGTTCGGGGCTCCACGTCGCCGACGTTGCGCTGATGCCGGTGGCGTGCGCAGATGCGGTGCTCACCGAAGAGGAAAAAGACCTCGGCGTTGCATTGGTGGATATGGGAAGCGGCACGACCGACATCAGCATATTTCACGACGGTTCGGTCAAACACACGATGGTTTTACCGATCGGCGGGAATCATGTCACCAACGATATCGCCGCCGGTCTCAGAACTCCCTTCGCTGATGCGGAGCGGATTAAACTGCGCTACGGCTGCGCCAAAACGTCCATGCTCGCCGACCAAGTGCGATTAGAAGTTCCGAGCGCTGCCGGTAAGCCGGAACGCACCGTGTCCCGGCAAATCTTATGTGAGATCATCGAGCCACGGATGGATGAGGTCTTTCAGTTGATACGCCGAGAAATTGCCAAGTCAGGCTACGAGGATTATTTGGCCTCAGGTGTGGTTATGACCGGTGGATCCATGTTGTTGCCGGGGGCCGTAGAGGCCGCGGAACTTGCGATCGAGATCCCGGTACGGTTAGGGACACCAAGGCACGTCGGGGGTTTGATCGATGTTATTGCAAATCCCGTTTACTCCAGCGCCATCGGCCTGGTTCTCTATGGTATCAAGCGGCAGGAGCGAAGTTTTTTCCGTGTGCGCGACGATACGACCATCCTATCCAAAGTAAAGCATCGAATGTCGGATTGGCTGAGCGAATTTTTCTGAACAGAAACGATCTTTTTAACCGTTTTTAAAAAGGAGGAAAGCTTATGTTCGAATTTGTCGAGGAGTTTAATCTAAACGCGCGCATCAAGGTCATCGGAATCGGCGGCGGAGGTGGCAATGCAGTCAACACGATGATCGGCGGTAAGTTGAACGGTGTCGAATTTTTAGTGGCGAATACCGATGCGCAGTCGCTTGATGCGAGTCGAGCGCCAGTGAGAATTCAGCTCGGTGGCGCGGTGACCAAGGGGCTAGGAGCGGGCGCCAATCCGGAAATCGGCCGGCGCGCGGCGTTGGAGGATCAGGAGACGATCAAAGAATATTTAGCCGGTTCAGATATGATTTTTATCACCGCCGGCATGGGCGGCGGCACGGGAACGGGTGGTGCGCCGGTCATCGCCCGGGTAGCGCGCGAAGTCGGCGCCTTGACCGTTGGCGTGGTCACAAAGCCCTTCATCTTCGAGGGTAAGAAACGGATGCGGCAGGCAGAAGAGGGGATCGCAGAGCTCAAGAGCAGTGTCGACACTCTCATCGTCATTCCAAATCAAAGGCTGCTGAGCATTGCCGCCAAAACGACGACGATGTTAGAGGCGTTCCATAAAGCGGACGAGGTGCTGTTGCAAGCAGTCAGAGGAATCTCTGATCTGATTATCACACCGGGCTTGATCAACCTTGACTTCGCTGATGTGAGAACGGTCATGGCGGAGATGGGCTTGGCGTTGATGGGAGCTTCAACGGCTACCGGCGAAAATCGCGCTATCGAAGCGGCACAGAGGGCGATCTCCAGCCCGTTGCTCGAAGACATTTCAATTCAAGGCGCGCGCGGCGTTCTGATCAACATCACCGGAGGGCCGGATCTCTGTTTGCATGAGGTGAATGAGGCGGCTTCCATGATTCAGGAGGAGGCTCACGACGACGCGAATATTATTTTCGGCGCCGTCATCGATGAAACCATGACGGATGAAATCCGCATCACGGTAATCGCTACCGGTTTCGGAGAAGGTAAGGAGGATCGCAAACCCGTAATAACGAGTTCCGGCCATGTCTCTGCCATGAATAATTACCATAGCATGCATCAGATGCCCCCAAGCGTGCCCAATGTGGCAAACGTCAACCCGGTTAAGAACAAGAAAGTGGTGCATCTGGGTACGATCGTCGACGATCTAGACGCGCCGACGTGGCAGCGAAAGAAACCCGGCAGCGAGGAAGTGGAAACGGTGACGCTCAACAAGAGCACGTTGCAGCTGGGCACCGGCCAAGAGGAAGACGACAAGTACGACATCCCGACGTTCTTGAGAAGGCAGATGGACTAAAGCAGATCGTACGTGTGCTCGCAGCGTTTCAAGGCAAACTGAATTTCCATGACGCGGCTTTGAGCAGAAAAGCGGCCGAACGCGTTTTTGATCATCCTGGCGTGGTTCGCGGTGGGACGGTCATCGTGTTCGAATCGGCGACCCGTTAGCTTTACAGCGGCGGAGACTTCCGGCGCAAAGCGAAGTGTGGATTCTCCGCTTCTCTCGTGAATTGCGGGGATAAAGCCGGACACGCGATAAGAACGGTCTGAAGATAAAACGTCTGCTGCTTATCCAAGCCACCGAACGATCGCGGATGCGCCGGTGAACGGCCCAACCCATGGCTGGCGAGCTTCACTCGAGGGTGCCGCTGACCTAGATTTGTGGCGCTATTAATTATCTAGACGGTGGTTCGGAGATTTTGCTCCTGCCGGAAACGTCGCAGGGCGAGTTGGATGAGCCGGTCAATCAGCTTGGGGTAAGAAATTCCGCTTGCTTCCCACATCTTGGGATACATGCTGATTTGTGTGAAGCCGGGGATCGTGTTGATCTCGTTAACTAGAATCTTACCACCCGTTTCAACGAAAAAGTCGACGCGAGCCATCCCTTCGCAGCACAGCGCTCTATAAGTTCTGATCGCGATCTCCCGAATGTCTTTGACTGCTGCCTTGGGTAATTTGGCAGGGATCTCCAGGCGGGCCCCCTGATCGTCAATATATTTGGCATCGTAGGAATAAAAATCGTGAGCGGTGACGATCTCTCCCGGCAACGACGCAATTGGATCGTCATTACCCAAAACCGAACATTCGATTTCGCGGCCTTGAATAAATTCTTCGATGAGAATTTTGTTGTCAAAGCGAAGCGCTTTTTTTACCGCAGCCTCCAACTCTGTCCGACTATTGACTTTGCTGATTCCCACGGATGAACCCAGATTGGCGGGTTTGACAAATAACGGCCGGCCTAGTGCCTTTTCCAGACTGGAAAATTTGATCTCGTCTGCGGTGCGACGATCGTAGACAAGAAATCGGCAGATCGGAATGTCGGCATCGCGGAGCAGCCGTTTCATGACGTCTTTATCCATGCCGATCGCGGATCCCAATACTCCCGCGCCAACAAACGGCACGTTGGCCAGCTTGAGCAGACCCTGAACTGTGCCGTCTTCGCCAAACGGACCATGAAGCACCGGAAAGACAACATCCACGGCGCCCAAAGCACGATCGGCAAGCTGAACTAAAGTCGATTGTCCCGCGCCCGGGAGAATGGCAGTTAAATGGGCATTACCCATTGGCATCACTCGCTTTTGCTCATCGCCTGACAGTAAACGAGCACCTGGGTCGTAAAACCAACGTCCTTGTTTGTCGATGCCGATGGCGATGACTTCATATTTATTCCTATCCATCGCCGCAACGATATTGCGGGCAGAAACCAGCGAGATTTCGTGCTCGGCAGATCTGCCGCCGAATAGAATGGCAACCCGCAACTTATCCTTCATGAAAATTAAGTTTCAGAAAAAAGCGGGTCCTAGCTCGTGACCCGCATTGATGGTGGGAATGTCGGTGGAATTATGATTTCTTAGCTTGTGGGGCCTGCTCCTCGATCACTTTGACCACTTTGCCCGGGTAGATTCTCTTATCGAACTGAAGGACGAAGTACTTGGCTTTCACAGGATCGCCTTTGTTGTCGAATTCAATTGCACCGGTGACGCCTTTGAACCCTTTGATATTACGGACTGCGGCGGACACCTGCGCGCGGCTCGGTTTTTTGCCTGGATTGGCTTTGAGCCACTGTTCCATCGCTTTGATCCCCACGAGCGTGGCGTCGTAGCCGTACAGTCCGAAGGCTTCTATGTCTTTGCCGAAACGCTGCTTATACTTCTTCGCGAAAGCAGCTGTTTCGGGACTGGCATCGCGCGGCGGCGCGACGCTGGTGTAGTAACTTCCGACAGCCGCCGCCCCGGCAATTTTTACCATTTCCTCCGAGTCGACCCCGTCCGGCCCCATGAATGCGGCTTTGACGCCTTTTTCGCGCATCTGCTTGAGCAGCAAGCCGCCTTGATGATAGATGCCGCCGAAGTAAACCAATGCCGGATTCTTGGCCTTAAGCGGATTGATCATCGGTGAGAAATTGGCGCGCTCTTCGGTGCCTTCAAAGGCTAAAACATTCATGCCGAGTTTTTTGGCTTCACCGCGAAAGCTGTCAGCGACACCCTGGCCATAGGTGGTCTTGTCATGAATGATGTAGACCGATTTCGCTTTCAGCTCTTGAGCGGCGAAGCGAGCGCCGACGGGTCCCTGCACATCGTCGCGGCCGCAAACGCGATTGACGTTGGCATAACCGCGGTCGGTGATTTCCGTCGCCGTATTTGCAGGCGAGATCATCACCAGCATAGCGTCTTTGTAGACTTCGGATGCTGGAAGCGCGACGCCGGAATTAAAGTGACCGACGAGCACGAGAACGTCGGGATCTGCGACCATGTTTCTGGCGTTGGCAACACCGACCTCTGGCTTTGCCTGATCGTCTTGTGGCAGCAGAATCAGATCGTAGCCCAAAGCTTTGAAAGCTTTGCTGGCTTCCTCGACGGCGAGCTGCGCACCGAGCTTGATATGCTCGCCCAACGCAGCTTGTTCACCTGAGAGCGGCGCCTGAACCGCAATCTTGATCGTGCCCTTCTGGGCCGCAACCGGAAGCGGAGTGGCCAGCAGCAGCAACAGCAACAAAAACGAGGTTAGATGGGGAATCACAATCGGGTGTCCTCCTTTGGGCGAAACTTACGCGATCAGCGTACACCAGTCAATGCGAAAATCTGGACTTAGTACTTGTGTTCTCGATGATTGACAGTCCAGCGCCAGGGGCGTTAGGTTAAAAAGTCATGATCATCAGCGTTGGGATTGACATCGTCGAAGTGGAACGGATTCGCGCCGCCTTGGAAGACCCTCGCATTGGTGTACGATTTCGCGAGCGGGTCTATACGCAAAATGAAATTGATTACTGTGAAAAAAAACAACGAGGCCGCTTCCAAAGTTATGCCGGCCGTTTTGCAGCGAAGGAAGCCGTCATGAAAGCGTTGGGGCGCGGTTGGGGAGCGCAGGTAGGTTGGGTCGATATTGAAGTTGC
Source organism: uncultured Solirubrobacterales bacterium (assembly GCA_963733075.1). Lineage (GTDB taxonomy): Bacteria > Actinomycetota > Thermoleophilia > Solirubrobacterales > 70-9 > WHSW01. The sequence goes on from CAVTCA010000022.1 coordinate 252,770, forward strand.
CCGGGCCTCCAGCGGCAAACCGGATATCATTTTGCATGACAAGACTGAAGCGTTAGCGGAGCGCCTCGGGATCCGGAACTGGGCATTATCGATCACTCATACCGCTCGATATGGCATGGCGTATGTCATCGCTCAAGATGACTCACGGTGATCGAGAGCGTCAAAGAACGGCAAGCGCAACCAAGATTACTGAAGTTTCAGGCTTCCACCGACTTTAACCGGCAAAAGAAACAAGATACCCAAAGCCCAGATGCCGAAAATCAGTCCGCCGATGCCCCATGCAACGGTTCGCCTGCCGCTGTGGGCGGCAATAACCGAACAAAGGATCGCGTCGAGGCAGTGAACCAGTGCGATGGTGCGGTAAAGCGAGATCGCTTCCATATCGGGCTTAATAAAGAGAAGACCGGAGAGGTAGCCGAGGAGATGATACAAATCCACCAGTGAGCCTTGACGCTTACTTCTTCGGCCTAATATACTCGGTCTTCGCAAAAATGAAACTTCGTCATGCGTGTAAAAACAATTCAATGGAAAAATGATCAAGTGATCATGCTCGATCAGCGGCTCCTGCCGCACAAAGAGGTTAATCGAGTTTGCCGCGACTACAAAGAAGTAGCGGCTGCGATTCGCCAAATGATCATTCGCGGCGCGCCTGCGATCGGTGTTGCTGCTGCGATGGGAGTCGCGCTCGGAGCTCTAAAGAGCACAGCCAAAGATTTTGATCGGGATTTTCAGGAGATCGTTTCAACTTTGGCGAAAACTCGCCCGACGGCAATCAACTTGTTTTGGGCGCTCGAACGCATGAGGAAGGTCTACCTCAAGAACCGCGAGCGCGGACTCGAAACAGTCAAGCGACTGCTTAAGGTTGAGGCACAAAAGATTTATAAAGAAGATATCGAGGCGAACAAAGAAATCGGCAAGCTCGGCGCTGCATTGTTGACCGATGCCAAACACGTCATGACCCACTGCAACGCCGGAGCCCTGGCAACCGCCGGCTACGGCACCGCGCTGGGCGTGATTCGAGCGCTAAGAGAGTCGGGCAAAAACTTTGAAGTGTTTGTAAACGAAACACGGCCCTTTCTACAGGGCGCCAGACTCACCGCATGGGAGCTTAAGAAAGAAAAGATCCCCGCAACCTTGATAACCGATAACATGGCTGGATATCTGATGCAGATGGGTCGAGTTGATGCGGTGGTCGTCGGCTGCGACCGCATCGCCGCCAATGGCGATGTAGCCAATAAAATAGGCACGTATACCATTGCAGTTCTCGCGCAGCGACACGGCATCCCGTTCTATGTCGCCGGACCGACTTCTTCCATCGATTTGAATTGCCAGACGGGCAAGGATATTCCGATTGAGCAGCGCGACCCAAAAGAAGTGTCGCATATGTTCGGCAGAGCGCTGGCGCCTAGAGGCATCAACATCTTCAATCCGGCATTTGACGTGACCTCCCAAGAACTGATTTCGGCGATTATCACCGAAAAGGGAGTCATCCATCCGCCTTATCAAAAGAATATTAAAACCCATGTCAGAGATTGAAAGAAGCGAAGAGCTCGAAGAATACTTCCATCAGGCCGGCAAACCCCGTGATCGCTGGCGGGTCGGCACCGAGTACGAAAAAGTCGGCATTGACCGCAGCACAGGCAAGGCGATTTCTTATTCCGGGCCGCGCGGCGTCGAGTCGATTCTCAAGAGATTGATCGACCGGTTTGGTTGGGAACCGGAAGAACAGGATGGGCATATTATTGCGCTCAGCCGTGACAACGCGCAGATCACCTTGGAACCGGGCGGGCAGATCGAGCTTAGCGGCGAACCGTGCGACAGTATCCATTGCACGTACGCTGAGTTCACCCAGCACATCCGCGAGCTTTTGCAGGTTTCGGAGCCTCTCGACGTTGTTTTCCTGGGATTGGGCATGCAACCGGTTAGCCGCCTGGAAGAAATTGAGTGGGTGCCGAAAAAACGTTACCGGATCATGGCGCCTTACATGCTTAAAGTCGGTCGCCTAGGTCACCGCATGATGAAGCAGACGGCAACCGTTCAGGCCAATATTGACTACCGCGACGAAAAAGATGCTATGGCAAAATTTCGTACCGGGATGGGGCTAACGCCGATTTTTATAGCCATGTTCGCCAACTCGCCGATCTGCGACGGCCAACTGAACGGGTATCGAAGTTTCCGTGAGCATATCTGGACCGACACCGATAAGGCCCGGTCCGGAATGTTAAAGTTTGCATTCTCGCCGGACGTTTCATTCGCTCATTACGTCGAGTATGCGCTGGACGTGCCGATGTATTTCATTATCCGCAACAAGAATTACATCGATATGACCGGTACTACCTTTCGTCAATTCTTAACCTACGGCCGGAATGGTGAGCGTGCGACCTTGGAAGACTGGCATGATCATCTGACGACCTTGTTTCCTGAAACCCGTATCAAACGCTATATCGAAGTGCGCTGCGCGGATAGCCAGCCTCCGGAATTGATGCCTGCGCTCTCAGCGATCGTTAAGGGAGCGTTCTACGAACCCGACTGCTTGGACGCTGCGTGGGATCTGGTCAAAGACTGGACTTGGGATGAACGTATGCAGGCATATCTGGATTCACACAAGGACGCGTTGGCGACGCGCATCCGACGCTACTCGCTGCTGGACCTGGCCAAGGAATTGTTTAAGATCGCCTCGGAGGGCTTGAGACGCCAGAAGATGTTCAACGCGCTTGGCGAGGACGAAACGATCTATCTTGAGCCGCTCAACAAACTTTTGTCGTTAGGAAAGTGTCCCGCCGATCTGGTTATTGAAAAATGGGAAGGTGAGTTGCAACAGGATATTCGAAAATTGATCGCGTACAGCGCTTATAAGCTGCCGTGAATCTCATCAATCAGCTTCTTGTTGTCGAATGCGATGAGTTTCTCAAGCAGTTCCTTATCCGTCAAGCTGTGGCGGCGGCGTAAACGGCTCGTCTTGAGTTTGCTGATGCGTGTGTAACTTTCGTCAATTCTGCCGCGCAGCTGCTTGTCCCGCTTGGCTTCCCGATAAAACAGATCGAACACGGCAGTGGCTTTTGCCAGATCATGACAATAAAGAAGCACGTCGACTCCGGCGCATACCGATAAAAGAGCTGCTTCTTCAGTATCGAAGTTCCCCGTGAGCGCTTTCATCTCCATATCATCGCTAAATACGACTCCTTCATAGCCGAGCTGTTTGCGCAATATTCCATGGACAATTTGCCTCGACAGGGTTGCCGGAAGCCGCTCGTCGAGCGCTGAAAAAACCACATGAGCGGTCATCAAGGCTTCGATTCGACTTCTGCAGGCATGGTGGAAAGATTTTAGGTCGACCTGCCGCAGTTCGATCACTGATTTCGCAACCATAGGGAGCTCGAGGTGCGAGTCTTTGTCTGTACTGCCATGACCCGGGAAATGCTTGCCGCACGGAATGATGCCGTTGCGGCGCAGACCTTCGCTCCACGCCAGAGCCATCGCAATGACTTGGTCCGGTGTTGATCCGAACGATCGGTCGCCGATGATCGGGTTTTTGGGATTCGAAGCGACATCTAACACAGGAGCAAAGTCTAAATTGATGCCCAGCAGAGCGAGTTCGGCTGCAGTAGCCCGCCCGACTCGCTCGGCAAGATCGGGCTTACCTGTTCGACCGATGACGGTGGCAGCCGGAAAATGGGTCAGCGGCGGAGGTAGACGATGAACCCCCCCGCCCTCCTCATCGATGGCAATGAACGGAAGATAGGCGGTCATGAACAGTGAGCGACATAAGGAACCGATTTGAAATAGATCGCGGCAATTGCGGCTGAAGAGAATAAATCCGCCAAAACCATAATGACGGCAAATCTCCAATTCGGTCCTTGTAAGCTCATGACTCTCAATGCCCACCATCAGCATCTGACCAATTTTCGTTTCCAGTTCTGTCATGACCTAGGTACTATGGTATCTGTTGGACGATTTTTGAGTCATTGTGTATATTCGCAAACTTGCATGAGCAACACCAAGTATATCGTAGTCGAGGGACCCATAGGGGTTGGTAAGAGCAGTCTAGCCAAAATCTTGGCAAATGAGTTTCAAGCGCGATCCATGTTCGAGCGCGTCGAAGACAATCCGTTTTTGCCCAAATTTTATCAGGCTCGTGAAACTTACGCCTTCCAGAATCAGACCTTTTTTTTGCTCAACCGTTATCAGCAACAGATGGAGTTAAGCCAGCAGGATCTTTTCAATCAGAATATCATCGCGGACTATCTCTTTGCCAAAGATAAAATCTTCGCGACTTTGACTTTGAGCACCGAGGAGTTAAGCCTCTATCAGCAAATCTATTCTCTTTTGAATGCGCGGGTGCCCAAACCCGACCTGGTGGTTTACCTTCAGGCTCGGCCTCAAGTGCTTTACAAGAGAGTTAAAAAAAGGGATAAGAAATACGAGCGTGGCGTAACTTTCGAATACCTGACCGAGGTGGCTGAGGCTTATAACCAGTTCTTCTTCCATTATGATGAAACGCCACTCCTGGTGGTGAACACCTCGGAAATTGATTTCGTTGAGAGCAGCAAGGACCTGGCTGACTTAATCAAAGAAATCAACAATATGGGTTCGGGGACGCAGCATTTTATACCGCTTGGATCCAGCTAATTGGACCGAGACGGATGCCAAATTGAGTTGCGAGTGAGAGGAGCCGCAGGCTCTTCGATCATATTGGCCTTCCGGGCTTGTCTGGGAGGCTTTTTTTTTGGAGGGTAGTACATGGCGGAAAAGGTCACTGTACCTGGAATCGTCAAAATGAAGCACCAGGGTAAGAAGATCACTTGCCTGACGGCTTACGACTACTCGCTTGCGCGAATTCTCGACGAGGCCGGCATCGACGTCTTGTTAGTCGGCGACTCCGTCGGCTGTGTCGTTCAAGGTCAGCCGAACACTCTTACGGTCACTATGGATGAGATGATCTATCACACCCGGGCGGTGGTGCGGGGTCGCAAGCGCGCTCTGGTCGTCGGTGACATGCCGTTCTTATCGTTCCAAGTTAGTAAGGAACAAGCGCTGCGCAATGCCGGAAGATTTCTTCAGGAAGCAGGGGCGGAAGCAATCAAGCTCGAAGGCGGAGTTGCCGTGCGCGAGACCATCTCCGGAATCGTCAATGCCGGAATTCCAGTGATGGGCCACGTCGGGCTGACACCGCAGTCCGTGCATCGATTCGGCGGCTATAAAATTCAGGGACGTGAAAAAGGGCAGCAAGAGATGATTATTTGTGACGCTTTAGCGGTCCAAGAGGCCGGCGCGTTCGCCATTGTACTTGAGGGAGTGCCAATGGCCTTGGCTAAGGAAATTACCGAGCGCGTGACAATTCCCACCATAGGAATCGGCGCCGGTATTCACTGCGACGGACAGGTTCTGGTACTCCATGACATGCTGGGTTTGTTCGATGATTTCGCGCCTAAGTTCGTCAAATGCTATGCCGATATTAAAGGCGCCATGGCTGCTGCGGTTAAGAACTATATCGGCGAAGTTCGGGAGCGGAAATTTCCTGGTGAGGAGCATTCGTTTAAGTAAACAGGCAATAGCCGGCGACTGAGCAAATCTTTGAGGCGCGAACCTATCGATGCAAATAATCCGGAACATTACAGAGATGGCGTATTGGAGCGAAACTGAGCGGCGGGAAGGCCGATGCATCGCTTTTGTGCCGACTATGGGCGCACTCCATGAGGGTCACTTGAGCCTCGTGCGTAACGCCAAGTTGAGAGGCGATCGGGTTGTCGTCTCTATTTTTGTGAATCCGACGCAGTTCGCTCCGTCTGAAGACTTCACAACCTATCCACGAAATTTTGGCCGCGACAAGGTTCTGCTCGAGGCGGAAACGGTTGACGTTCTTTTTTACCCGGCGGTGGAGGATATTTACCCACCAGGTAGTCAAACTTACGTTCAAGTCGAAGGGCTCAGTAAATATCTATGCGGCGCGCAGCGGCCGGGTCATTTTCAAGGGGTGGCGACCGTTGTAACCAAGCTTTTCAATGTTGTTCATCCCCATGTGGCTATTTTTGGGGAGAAGGATTACCAGCAACTGCAGATCGTTAGGCGCTTGGTGCGGGACCTGTTATTGAATGTTGAAATTGTCGGACATCCGATCGTGCGCGCTACCGACGGCGTTGCCATGAGCTCGCGCAACGCGTACCTTGATGCCGACGAGAGAAAGGCGGCGGTCTGTTTGCCGCGATCGCTCCGCAGGGCGGAATGCCTGGTCCGCCGTGGCGTGATTTCCGCGGCTGCGATTGCCGAGGCCGTCACTGCCGAACTCCAAAGTGAGCCCCTGGCAATGATCGAGTATGTCAACCTAAGCAACGTCGAAACGTTAGAAGAAGTCGAGCAGATTCGTGATTCGGCAGTTCTAACGCTGGCCGTGAGGATCGGGACGACGCGTCTAATCGACAACAAAGTCTTGGTACGATAGAGAGGAGAATCGGAGTGGGGGAAGAGGTGCCCGGCAAAGCTAGAGTTCGGCTGCGAGAGAGCTTGCAACGTTACTTTCTCGCCGGCCTACTAGTTTTTTTGCCTGTGGTTATCACCTTATGGTTTCTCGGCTGGGTCATCGGGCTGTTAGATGGACTGCTTGACGTTTTTCCGGCCGGCGTCCACCCAAATACTTATCTGCCTTTTGCAATCCCCGGACTGGGCGCAATCGTCACGGTAACATTGATTCTATTTCTGGGAATTCTGACACGAGGCGTCGCCACACGCAGGTTTCTCGCCGCCTGGGAAAACATCTTCGTAAAGATCCCGATATTTCGCGGGATCTATACCGCGGTCCAGAAACTCGTGCAAACTTTTCTCGGACAATCCCAGAATTCTCGCCAAGTAGTCATGATCGAGTATCCACGGAAGGGGATCTATACGGTCGGATTTGCCATGGGACGGGCATGGCAGGAGCTGGAAAGAAAGCAAGACGCTCAGCTTGTGAACGTCTTCGTCCCGACAACGCCTAATCCGACGTCGGGATTTTATCTTCTCGTCCCAACCACCGAAATATCGCCAGTCGATATGACAATGGAAGAAGCCCTCAAACTCATCACTTCCGGAGGCTTGATTACTCCAGAGGATAAGAGCAGACGCCATGGCTAAGGAAACTGATACCGGACAGCACAACGTCTGCGTCAACCGGCAAGCTCGGCACAACTATTTTATCGAGGAGACTTATGAGGCCGGTCTTATTTTGCTCGGCAGTGAGGTAAAGTCGTTGCGCGACGGCAAGGCGAACCTTACAGACAGTTACGCGCGAATTCAAAAGGGCGAAGCCTTTTTAGTCAATGCTCATGTCAGCCATTATCCTGGAGCCAACCAGTTCAACCACGAGCCGACGCGGACACGCAAGCTGCTTCTACATGCGCGCGAAATCGAAAGGCTGACGGGCAAAACTAAAGAACGAGGGTTGACCTTGGTTCCTTTGAGATTATATTTCAGCAATGGCAGGGCGAAGGTTGAGTTGGGGCTGGCACGCGGCAAGAAACTTTACGACAAGCGTGAAACACTGCGTCGGAAAGTCGCCCAACGTGAGGTCGAGCGCTCTTTGAAGGCAAGAAAGTAGATTCATTGACGAGCGGAAAAGTTGCTCGTCTGACTCTCGCAACTGGCGGCCTAAACCGTTAGAATACTTGACATGGGGGCGATATGGGTTCGACGGGGGTGGGAAGTCAAAGTGGCATGCCGGGGTACTGTTGTCCCGTTAAACAAACAGACTGCAATTAAACGCAGATAATTTCGAATACAAACTGGCTGCCTAATCGCAGTTAGCGTCTTACCGATCTTCTCCCACGGGATCGGCTAAGACGTCATTTAGTGGGATAGGCCGAATCCTCTGCCGGAGAGGATGAGGCCGAGATCTAAACCGGATGGCTCTTAGAGACCCAGCCGTTGGGGGCTCCAAGGGTGACATTAAAACATCGGCTAAGCATGTAGTCGCGGCGATGGAAGACTCTCGGACGGGGGTTCAATTCCCCCCGCCTCCACCAAATTGATTCGGCTAAGTCTTTGTTTCTTCAGCCGGGCCTTTTGCTTGACAGGCACTAGGCGCACCTTTCTCAGTCGATGTTCCGGTTTCGAGATTTGGTGACGGTGAGCGGCCCGGCTGCATCTGGTTGCGAATGCTCCGGTCCATGCGCCGCGGTTTCGGTGTCTCCAAACTTGCTCGACCACGCAGCCTGAAATGAATATCCAACGGGCGATTCTCATCGATCTTAGCGTACCAATCCCGCGGCGCTTTTAGCTCGCCAGCTCGGTGGGTCCCCCTCGAGACGGTTCTTAGTGAGGCAACAATACACGAGGCGTGAACGTGTATTCGAGGCCTTGGAACCGGCGACCCAGGCAACTTTGTCCCACGTGTTCAGCTCAAAAAGTTACTTGCATTTCCCGAGATGGCTCTTTTTTGCTGTCTTTGGCTATGGCTTATCCGTTGCTGGTGAGTCTTACGAGCGCGCGGCAAGTAGCGAAACTACTCGGTCACAAGCGCTCATCTCACATCAACAACTCAATTTTGTCATCGTAATGTCATTCTACGGTAAACGAACCGATACAGAGACTGTCTAAACAAGATTAAGCAGAGTTTCGACGTATCGATCATGATGGAATTTAGCTTATGAAGAATGCTTCACCTTTAGTCTCTCCGGTTCTGATTCCACCCAATTCGCTTATACCGCATATTTTGGTTGTCGACGATGACGTAGCAATCCGGACTCTGTTAACGGAGTTTTACGAGCGCAGCGGTTACACCGCGGTATCGGCGGGTTCGGGTGAAGAGGCGCTAGCGTTATTGCAACAGCGAAACATTGATTTCTGCATTACCGACATCAACTTGCCCGGAATGAACGGCACTGCGTTAGTAGCCAACATGAAGGAAAATTTTCCTGATGTTCCCGTAATGGCGATTACTGGATATTCCGACATCGACATCGCAATCAATGTGCTTAAGAACGGAGCTTGTGATTTTGTAATTAAACCTTTCGACCTGGCCACGTTGCAAGAATCTACTCGCATCGCGCTCCAGAAGACCCATATCGATATGGAAATGCGTCATCTACGACGATCCCTGAAAGAAGGATACGAGTTTAGGGGAATGCTCAGCAAGACGCCTGAAATGCACCGTATCTTTGAAATCGTTCGTGCCGTAGCGCCTACAGAAATGACGGTTTCGATAGAAGGGGAGACGGGCACCGGAAAAGAACTACTTGCCAGTGCTGTGCATAGCCATAGCAGTCGCCGCAACAAACCGTTCATAACTATTAATTGCGCTGGGTTTCCTGAGTCCCTTCTGGAGAGCGAACTTTTCGGTTACGAAAAGGGTGCATTTACCGGCGCGGTTCAGTCAAAAATAGGTAAGATCGAGCTCGCTCACGGCGGCACACTGTTCTTAGACGAGATTGAGAGCATGTCGTTGGTGATGCAGGGTAAATTGCTCCGCGTGCTAGAGGATCAACATGTGCAGCGTTTAGGTGGCCATGCAAGCATTCACGTCGATATGCGCGTGATCACCGCGACAAACGTGCCGCTGAAGGAATTGGTCGCCGCAGGCAAGATGCGATCGGACTTCTACTATCGTGTTAATGTCATCCCTATTCATTTGATTCCTTTGCGGCAACGAAAAGTAGACATTCCTATCTTAGTGCATCATTTTCTTCGCCGGCATCCACTGGGAATACAGAGAGGCATCAAGTCAGTCTCCAAGAAAGCCCTGCGGTCTTTATTGCATTTTCCGTGGCCGGGAAATATCCGGGAGCTTCAGAACGTGCTTGAACGCGCTCTCGTGTTGAACGCGGGGCACACCATTCACCATGTCGATTTACCAGAGATCCCCAATGCCAGCCCTCTCTGCTCATCAGAGAGCGATGTTTCTATCCCGTTAAAGCAATGGTTAGTGGAAAAAGAAAAGCAATATCTCGCGCAGAAATTGAATGATCTCGGTGGCAATGTCGGTTTGACCGCAAAGAGCTGCCGGATCGGTATAAGAACGCTCTCCCGTAAGATGCATCAGTATGGCTTGAACAAAGCTGTTTTCAAGAAAAAGGACTTTCTGCAAGCCAATTGAGCCGGCCACTCCCAACACTAACCAATAAACCCCACCGCAGTATCACATCCACCGCGCTTATATGATTGTATGATCGCTTGCTCTAACTCACCAACTCGCCCTCAATTCCCCTCTAAGTTTGATCCCTCCGAAGTTATCCGCAGCAAAAATCACCCCAGCCAAAGCCGATCACCAGGAGAATTACTCCGCAAAGCTCCTGGCGTATGGTCCTCTCAGATCGTGCGGTGATAACTATTTGTCTACTGCTCCATTGGGAATCTATGCGGTCTGGTGTTAACGCGCACTCGTAAGGTGCTCTTTCCAGCGAGCCAGCTTTAAGCCTTAAAACCTCAGATCCTTTTGAAGGAAAAGAGTGAAGCAGATATTTCCTAGATGTCCTTCTTCTACTCGGCTCACCTTCCGGCCTAGTAATCTTCGTCGCGCTTTCACCCGCCACCATCATAGCCCGTCTTCTCCATAGACATCAGGAATGAGATAGAAATGCTGGGAGTAGCGGGACATCTATTGAATAGAAAGGCGACAAAGCTACCTGAATCGCTTTGGCGGGGGCGTCGAAAGCTATCGGTGGAATCGCCCTGCGCAGCACTGACGTTTTCCGTTCCTGCCATTTATGTCTGCGGAAGATGCTGTTTCGTTCAGTCTTACACTCAGATGTCTGGTGGTGCGGCGTTTGTCGTCGCATTCGTTGAGGATTTCTAACTTCCTGAGTGGCTCGCTAATTGCTCGCAGTGGCTAGCTTTTTGAGGAGGACGCCGCCAATGAGAATGTTCGCTGACGCTCAACTACAAGCTAAGCTTGTGAAGGACATGCAAGATCTGTATGTGAAGCGCAGTGAACTGGAAGCTCACATCAGGAATATCGAGGCGGTCAGTAGCTGGCGGATAGAAAAAGCAGCGTTGTTGGATACCGACGCGTTTACAGAGCTCCATTTGCACCGTCAACAATCTTGAAGACACCTACGGAAGTTACTATTGGGCTGGCACGAGCCGACTACGAAAGATTGTTGCACGACGTTCCGTCTCAGCATCCGGCGTATAGCGTGCTTCGACGTTGCCCTGACCTTGATCGCTGGGCAGATGAAAAACCCTTCTCGCTGTGCGTCTTGATTGAGTGCAGTCAGGAACAAGCGATGGCGCTCTATGAGGCTGCTCAGCAACACTGTCCCCTCGCATTGCGCGACATAGAGTACGGACTCGAACTTGCACAGCCACATATCTCATTTCGTATCTAAGCTTAATTAGGTTTTCGGAAGATAGAACGCCACGGTTACCGGCGGAACGCCCGATCAATCTCTTCGCATGCCGCGTAATTTCAAAGCGCCTCAACAGGCTTTAACCGGGCTAAATAGCTTTGAAGCCGGTTGCTCATTCGTAGTGTCGCGATCCTATCTAGAAATGGGGCC
>CAVTCA010000023.1:0-11441 GCA_963733075.1 uncultured Solirubrobacterales bacterium
GAGAACGCAGCGCGACGCCAAACCGAAGACACTGAGGTCATGAACACACCAGCACGCCTGATCGCATCCATCCTGGTGGCCGGATGTCTGCTCGCGGCTTGCGGCGACGATGAGGCGACAACGACCTCGGGCGACGGAGGGGCTGCGGTCCCGGCGGCGGACACCGCGTTCGACGGCCTCGAGACCGCGCTCGAGAGCCAGGGTCTTACGGTCGCCAAGCTTCCGGCAGCGTCGCTGAGTGGCGCCGAGACGGGCGTCGACATCAGCGGGGACAAGACCGGCACCGCGCGCCTGTTCTCGAGCTCGGCCAAGGCGGACGCCTACGAGAAGGAGGCTGAGAAGACCGGCGACGCGACGACCACTGTCGGCACCGTGGTCTTCCAGTCGGCCAGCCAGGAGGACGCGGACTTCTTCGCCCAGGCCTACGAGGGCGGCTGAGTCGCCGGCTCGAATCCAGTCGGTCGACCTTTCTCGACTAAATTAGTGTACAAAGTATGGGATGCAGCTTGAGATGACCACGGTCGCGTCGGCGATCGAGCTCGCTGAGGTAGAGGGATTCCGACGATCTCGATCATCGGCGGCGGCACCGGCGGGAACCTGCTCGCCGCGCGGCTGCTCGAGGTCTCCGACGACGGACAGCGATTGCACGTGATGCTGATCAGGCGCGTGGGCGGGCCGCCCGCGGCTACGCGTGGTGGTCAGAGAGGCTGAACGGGTGGCTCGGGGCGCATTTCTCACCCCGGCTCCGAGGGGAGGCGACGACCGTCGGGAGCGCGCCGGGCGACCGGGTGCGCGTGGTACTGCGCTCCGGTCGGACCTTGGACGTCGATCGAGCTGTTGTCTTGACCGGCAGTGTTGCCGCCGGCTCTCTCGCTGCGCTTGATGTCGCCGGCGTGCACGCACTTCCTTCGGAGGGCGACGACGAGGCACTGCGGCTCGCCGTCGACGCGCTCGCTTCCGCGTTGATCGACGAGGTCCGCGTCAGCCCCACCGCCGCCGGTTCGCCGCGCTGAGCGGGAGCTCGGTACTCGGTCTCACTGCCCTCGAGTGCGCGTATGCCGTTGCACTCTCGCCTTCGCCATCGCTCGCATCGTGGGGACCCCGATCGCGAAGACAACCGCGCAACCGGCGACAAGCTCCTCGAGCGGAAGCGGACCGAGATGAGCTACGACGGTCAGCGGTTTCTCCTCGGCGTGCTCGTCGCTAGTCCACGAAGCAGTACGAGTCGCTTGAGGCATCCCCGGCCTGGAGGCGGGTCTGATGGACTCGCAGCCCGCGGAAGTCGTCGCCGTGGGGGAAGAACCTCGGGTCGAGGCTCATGCCGCCGGACTCGGTGTCCGCGTCGAAGCGAGCCATCCAGGCACCCACGCCCTCCGGATAGAAGACCTCGTCCCACGATGCGTAGAGCGAGTTCGGTGGCATAAACGCGCCGCCCGTCCCGGCTCACCTCCACCATCTGAGGCGCGCCGCGCAGTTCGAGGTCAGGGGCCGCCGGATGCGGCGTGCGGCCGACGATGCCGCCCAAGCGCACCGAGCCGGCCTCCCTCGGGTTCTGCGGATCGCTGACGTCGTACTGCTTGAGCTCCCCGGTGCCCCAGCACGACACGTACAGCCAGCGATCGTCGACCGAGAGGTCGATGTCGGTGACGAGCGGTGGAACCGCGCCGAAGGGCTGAAGCGCGGGCGGGAGCTGGTCGGCGTCGGCGGGCTCGGCGGGGATCGTGATCACCTTGCTGGCGGTCCAGCGGTCGTCTTCGCGATTCCACAGCCACACCGAGGCGGACAGATCCTCGACGCTGATCACCACTCCGACGAAGCCCCAGGTCTTCCGCGGGTCGTGAGCGGGCCTCAGCTCGAGCACCATCTGGTGCTCGTCTCCCAGGTCGATGCGCTGGGTGAGCTTCCCCTCGGAGAGGCTCCAGAAGTCGAGGTGGTGTCCGAAGCGCTTCCCGAGCAGGTCCTCGGGGTTCAACCCGTCCTCGATCATCGATGGCGTCGCCCACTCCGAGGTGATCGCGACGTCCTCGTTCAGGTGCCACCAGATGTCGTACGACAAGTACTGCTCGCCACGGTCGCTCTCCCAGGCGCCGGTGACCTCGAAGGTGTCGTGGTCGATCAGCGCCACCCCGCCCGGACCCTCGCCGTCGGCGGCGCCGAGGTTGGACATGAAGATGCCGCCGGGCCCGCAGTGCACGGTGTGCGGGCGCGAGTAGCCGGCCTTCTCGGCCAGCTCCTCGGGCTCGATAGTGCGGACTACCTGCGGCTGGCGCGGGTCGCCCCCGGTGTCGAGGACGTAGGTTCGCGACGAGCGCAGACCCGGAACGATCAGATAGCGGCGCTCGAGCGCGCCATCGTGGCCCTCGTGACACAGGGCGCTGGAGCACGCGTTCCAGCCGAAGTGGTGCAACTCGTTGCCGGCGGTCGGAAGCTCGGTCCAGCCGACCACCTCGCCGAAGCTGTCCGATCCTGGGTCGCAGTCGATCACCGTCATGGCGTCGCGCTGCTCACCAGCTGGATCAAACGCGGCGACGTAGGCGAGCTTCTCGGGCGGCGCCTCGATCGCGGCGGCAGGCGACCGATAGAAAGTCGGATCCGTGCCCTTGGACATTGGGACCTCCTCCGTGAGAACGTCGACGAGATCTGAATATATACCCGCCCCTGAGGTGCCCGGGCGCGGGCGCATCGCTGTCCCCGCGTGGAAGCGGAGGCGCTAGGTAGCCCTCGTGCCGGCTGACGCGTCGACTCCGCCGATGCGGAACCGGCGCCACCGCGCGCTCAAGCCCTGCCCGTCGAGCGAACGGCCGCGGCCGTCCCGGATCGGCAGCATCGTCCAGATCCCGATCCCGATGCGAGCGCGTTCGGGGATCAAGGTGCGATGGGCCTCATACACCGTGTGGCCGTCGACGCGCCAGGCCGCGCTCGACCTGCTGCGGTCGAGCGTGACCTCGCACGCGCGAAGTCGGGTGAAGTCGTCGTCGAAGTCCTCGTACGGCGACTCGACTACGTGGTAGAAGGGCTCGCCTGGTCCACCACCGCCGAAGCCCAGTTGCTCGTGTAGCGCGAGCACGCGGGTGGAGGTGCCGCAGACGGCGAACACGCGCTGCGTCAGTCGCCCGTCGGCAGCGGCAGGCGCGCCGGGGCCCAGCGTGAAGCGTCGAGGTCCGGTCCCCTGAGCTCGTCGTACGTGACGAAGCCCTCGCGGGCGGCGACAGGGACCTGCGTCTTGGGCGTCATGGCAATGGCTCCTTTCCCCGCCAGCTCGTCCGAAGGCCGGCCCGAGCGCGGGCAGGTGGATTGCATCTGGTCCAAAAGACCCGGGGTCTGACGCTTTTGTGACCGCGGCCGCGGCGGTCAGTCGTCGAGGATCGTCAGGTCGAGCTCGCGCAGGCGGACGGGGTCGGCGAGCCAGTCCATCTCGACGATTCTTCCGTGGCGTACCGTGAACCCTCCGACCGAGAAGGGCCGCCCGTCTCGCGTCGTGACCACTCCCACCGCGCCGTTGATGAGCGCCGGCTTCATCTCGAGCCCGAGCTGCGAATAGAACGTAGCCTGGCCGATGACCGCGGTCGCTCCTCGGACTTCGCGCGACGCGGCTGCGCCAAAGTCGGCTCTGAGGACGACGTCGGGGTCGAGAACGGCGACCAATCGGTCGAAGTCGCCGTCGCGCGCGGCCGCGAGGAAGGCCTCGACCACCTCGCGCTGAGCGTCCAGGTCGGCGTCGGGAACGGTGTTCTCAGCCCGCACGCGGCGGCGGGCGCGGCTCGCCAGCTGGCGGGCCGCCTCGGGGGAGCGATCGACGATCGGCGCGATCTCGTCGAAGGGCACGGCGAAGATGTCGTGGAGCACGAACGCGAGCCGCTCGGCGGGGCTCAGCGTCTCGAGCACGACGAGCAGCGCGAGACCGACCGAGTCGGCCACCAGCGCCTCGTGCTCGGGGTCGGTGCCGTCGGCGCGGTCGACGATCGGCTCGGGAACGTGCACGCCGAGCGGCTGCTCGCGTCGCGATCCCGCGTGAGCGCAGCATGTTCAGCGACACGCGTCCGACGACGGTCGTCAGCCAGCCGCCGAGGTTCTCGATCTCGTCGGCATCCGAGCGGCTCAACCGCAGCCAGGCTTCCTGGACAGCGTCGTCGGCCTCGCTCAGCGAGCCGAGCATCCGATAGGCGACCGCTCGCAGGTGGGTCCGGTGCTCCTCGAATTGTTCCGCCAGCCAGTCGCGCTCATCCATCGGTCACGTTCCTCCGTCGCTCGGGGTCATAGCAGTAGACCCCCGAAATCGAGTCGATGTGACCGAAAGGAGACATCATGCGAGTCTTTGTTGCAGGAGCCAGCGGGGCGATCGGAACCCGGCTCGTCCCACAGTTGAGCGATCGAGGCCACGAGGTGATCGGCGCCGTACGTTCGCCTGAGAACGCCGAACGCGTCCGGGCGCTCGGAGCGAAGCCGGTCCTGCTCGACCTGCTCGACGCGGCTGCCGTGCGTAAGGCCGTCGCCGCTTCCGAGCCCGAGGCGATCGTCCATCAGGCGACCGCCCTGGCGGACGCGCGCTTCACCCGGAGCCTCGACCGCAGCTTCGCGCAGACCAACCGGCTTCGTACCGAGGGCACCGACAACCTTCTCGCCGCCGCGCGCGAGGCCGGCGTACGCCGCTTCGTCGCCCAGAGCGTCGCGACCTATGGCAGGTACGCGCGTGAGGGTGGGCCGGTCAAGACCGAGGACGATCCGCTCGACACCACCCCCGTGGCGGGTATGCGCGAGACCGCCGCCGCGCTGCACCACCTCGATCAGGCGGTTACCGACGCCGGCGGGATCGCGCTTCGCTACGGCGCCTTCTACGGCGCTTCCAACGACGGGCTGGTCGAGCCGGTGCGCAAGCGCCAGTTCCCGATCGTCGGCGACGGTGGCGGCTTCTTCTCCTGGATCCACCTCGACGACGCGGCCGCGGCGACGGCGCTCGCGCTCGAGCACGACGATCCCGGCGTCTACAACATCGTCGACGACGAGCCCGCCCGCGTGCGCGAGTGGCTGCCTGCGCTCGCCGATGCGCTCGGACGCCAAGCCGCCCCGACGCTTTCCCCGCTGGCTGGCGCGGCTGTTCGCGGGCGAACCGGCGGTGATGATGGGAACCGAGGCCCGCGGCGCCTCGAACGCGAAGGCCAAGCGCGAGCTGGGCTGGGAGCTTCGCTACCCGAGCTGGCGCCAGGGCTTCGTTGCCGCCTACGCGGCGACCGCGCCGGCGGCCGCGGGCCAACCGCATCGCGCGGCCAGAGCAAGGCCCTCACAGACCTAGGCGACGAACTGGGGCCCCATGCGGGGCCCCTCTCGCTTTTGCTATATTCATCCCATAGGGTGAATATTTCGAAAGGAGCGAGGAGGAGCCATGGAACTAACGCCGATCGTCAGCGAGCAGGAGTGGCAGGAGGCGCGTGACGCGCTGCTGGTGAAGGAGAAGGAGCTCACCCACGCGCGCGACGCGCTGGCGGCCGAGCGCCGCCGGATGCCGCGGATGCTGGTCGAGAAGGAGTACGAGTTCGAAGGGCCCGACGGGCGGGTGAGCCTGCTCGACATGTTCGAGGGCCGCCGGCAGCTGATCATCTATCGGTTCTTCTACGAGCCCGGCGTGAACGGGTGGCCGGAGAAGGGCTGTCCCGGCTGCTCGATGATGGCCGACCAGCGCGCCCATCCGGCGCATGTGAACGCGCGCGACACCACGGTCGCGAACGTCTCGCGAGCGCCCCAGGCCGAGATCCAGCGACTGCAGGAGAAGATGGGCTGGGAGCACATCCCCTGGTTCACGATCACCGACGACTTCGACAAGGACTTCGGCGTCGACGAGTGGCACGCGACCAACGTCTTCCTGCGGGTCGGCGACCGGATCTACCGCACCTACCTGGTCGACGGGCGCGGCGACGAGGCCCTGGGCAGCACGTTCAGCTACCTCGACATCGCGCCGCTCGGGCGCCAGGAGGAGTGGCAGGACTCGCCGGAGGGCTACCCGCAGGACGGGAACGGCTCGTGGTGGCGGCGCCACGACGAGTACGAGGCCGACCCGCCCTCGGTCCCGGCCGACGACGAGACGCTGATCGCCGCCGACGACCGGGCGCGCAGCGCGGTGGAAAGCGCGAGATGACGCCGCTCGCCCACGTCGCCGGCGTCCCGGTCGAGGAGCTGGCGCTCACGGCCGCCGGCGCCGGCGGCGCGCTCCTCGTCGCCCGCACCTGGGTGTCGTTGCGCCTGCGAGGGCGCCGCGGCGGGGCATGACAACCGCGACACTGGACCGCGTGTTCTCCGCGGTCTCCGATCCGACGCGCCGCGCGATCCTCGCGCGGCTCGCGGATTCGGACGCCCGCGTCACGGACCTCGCCGGCGACTTCCCGATCTCGCTCAACTCGACCTCGAAGCACATCCGCGTGCTCGAGGGCGCGGGTCTGGTGCGCCGCGAGGTCCGTGGGCGCGAGCACATCCTCAGCCTCGAGGCGGAGCCGCTCGCGGAAGCAGCCGAATGGATCGAGCACTACCGCCGCTTCTGGAGCGACCAGCTCGCCTCGCTCGAGCGCTTCGTCACCAGCCGCGAGGCCGGGAAGGAGTCGAAGTGAGCGACGCCGGCGAGTTCACCGTGACCGTGCGGCGCGAGATCGCCGCCCCGGCCGAGACGCTGTTCGACGCCTGGCTCGACGCCGAGAGCCTCGGCACCTGGATGCGGCCGCGGGTGATCAGCGAGACCCGGGCCGAGACCGACCCCCGCGAGGGCGGGGAGTTCCGCATCGTCATGGTCCGCGACCAGAGCGACCTCCTCCACCAGGGGACCTACCGGGAGATCGACCGGCCCAGCCGGCTCGTCTTCACCTGGTCCTCGGCCGCGACCAACCACCGGGACTCGGTCGTCACCGTCACCTTCGAGCCGCTGGAGAGCGGCTCGACCATGGTCGAGATCCACCAGGTCGGGCTGCAGGACGAGGAGTCCCGCGCCGGCCACACCGAGGGCTGGTCCGACGCCCTCGCCGAGCTCGAGCGTCGTCACGTCCAGGCCCCGGATGCGCGATCGACGTGACCGCGAGACGCGCGTCCCGCTCGGCGTGGGCTCCATCGCCTAGGCCGCGGCGAGCCACTCCTCGAAGCTGGGGCCGGCGAGCTTCGCGCCCGGGTTCGGCAGCGCGGCGCCCTCCGCATAGGCCGCGGCGTCCGGGTCCCCTGGCTCGGCCAGCGGACCGCCACGGCCCTCGCGGATCTCGAGCGAGTCACCTCGGGTGGCGAAGAGCGCGGCGGCCACATCGGCGAGACGCTCCTCCCGCGGACCGGCGACTTCGGTGATCATGCCGTCCTCGATCTCCGGCTCCTCGGCCGCGTCGGCGAGGGCTTCGGCGACCACACGGGCGGCCACGAGCTGCGTTCGGAACTCCGGCACGTAGGCGACGCCATCCTGGATCGTCCACCCGACCAGCGGCTCGACGAACTCGTGAAACTGGGCCGCGCGAACGATCCGGACCGGTAGCGGACCTTCGAGCAGTGCCCGCTCCTGCGCGACCTTGGCCGCGTTGTAGCCGCCCTCGAACTTGTCGATGCCGATGATCGAGACGACGACGATCCGCTTCGCGCCGGCTGCGGCGCCGGCTCGCTGCAGGTTCCGCGCCGAGGCGGTGAAGAATGCGGTCGCCTCCTCCTGGTCGGGCGAGGGCCCCGTGGCCGTGTCGATGATCGTCTCGGCCCCGGTGAGCGCCTCGTCGAGACCCTCGCCGCTGACCACGTCGACGCCCTTGGAGCGCGCGATCGGGATCAGATCGTGTCCCCGCTGCTCGAGGATCTCGACGAGGTGCGATCCGACCCGGCCGGTGGCTCCGGTGACGGCGATCTTCTGGTTCCTGTTTTCGGCCTGCATCGTTCTTCCTTTCCCAGCCGGCGGCGCGGCGCCGGAAATTCGATCTGCACATCGGTTGACACCCGGCCACGCGGAGATGTGACCGATGGCGGCGGGCCACGTGGTCGGACCCAGGCTCGAGGCCGCAAGCCCGGCGGCTTCGAGGGCGTCGTCGCGGCTCAGGTACACCTTGAATCGCACGACATAGCCATCGCGGATCGTGATCTCGTGGGCTGCCGGCAGGTTCACCGGCGCCCCGCTGTCGCGTCCCCTGGCCGATACGCGGACGAAGACGAGAACCCGCTCTTCGTCGACGTCGAAGAAGCGCTCGGGCTCGCGAACGAACTCAACGTTCTCTGCGACACGCTCGCCCAGTATCGCTCGCCACCGGATCCACCGCCGAGCCGCTTGATCGCTTCGCGCCGCGGGCGTAGGCTGGTGTCACACCAGCGTCGATCCGAAAGGTGATTCCGATGTTCCCCACTCGCCGGGCCATGCTGCTGCTCACCGCGCTTGCGACCGCCGCAGCGCTCGCGCTTCCGGCCCTCTCGCCGGCCGGTCCAAACAGCACCACGCAGCTCTCCGCGCAGCTCAAGGGCAACCAGGAGGTTCCCGGTCCCGGTGATCCGAACGGCAAGGGCGAGGGCTTCTTCTCGGTCAAGCCGAAGAAGGGCAAGGTCTGCTTCCAGCTCTCGTGGGTGAAGATCGACCAGCCGAGCGCGGGTCACATTCACAAGGGCGTCAAGGGGGAGGCCGGCGATATCAAGGTGCTGCTCTTCGACCAGACGCCGCCGACGTCGACCGTCGAGGACTGCGTCAAGAATCTGAAGAAGAAGCTCCTGAAGCGGATCGCCGCCCACCCGGAGAACTTCTACGTCAACGTCCACAACGCCGCCTATCCGGACGGCGCCATCCGCGGGCAGCTCGGTCTGGCGCTCTGACGAACGGCACGCCCGCCCCGCCGGCGGCTGGGATGGGAGACTGACCCCGTGCTCGAGAGGACCGAGCTGGACTCGTACATCAAGGCGAACGGGCATTGGCTGTATCACGCGACAGCCGAGGAATCGCTCGCGGAGGTCGAGGAGCTGGGGATCCAGCCGGGCAGCGACCTCGATCACCCCAACGAACGTGATCCGCTCTGGCGACGTCGGCCAGGGCGGATCTATCTGTCGACCCTCGAGGTCTGCCACGGCCGTCAGCGCGACGGGCAGCTCCCGTGGGGGATCGCTCGCGTCGACCTTGCTCAGCTCGATCCGGATCTCATCGGACCGGATGAGGATCTGGTCCAGAGGGCGTGGCACGCGGGCGGACCGTGGATCAACGCCCGACCGCCGCTGAGCGAGCGAGCAAACGCTGACGGGACGCTCGCGGACTGGGCGGAGACAACACCGGGGTTCGATGGCTCCGAGGTGACGGCCAAGTCTCTATGGGGCGGAAGCATCTCCTACGCGGGCGCAGTCCCAGCCGCCGCCGTCGAAGCGGCGGACAGGCGCGGGTACCGACGGCGCTAGTCGCCCCCTCGGGGGTGGGTAGGGGCCCTCGTCAGCGGTGATAGGGTCGCCGGATGGTGCGGTGGGTCCGGAGCATGACCGCCCTTCTGGCGTGTGTCTCCGCCGGCGTTGTCGCGGCGCCGTCCGCCTCCGCCGCCGACGTCTATTCGTACGCCAACGGCTGTTACGCCCTTCGCGATGCGACCTCGGGGCGCTATGTGGCCCGCGACGCGCTCGGTTACTCGACGGCCGCGGCGACGGTCGGTGCGGCGACCCCGTTTCGAATGCAGGCGACCGCGCTCGGGCGCTACCTGCTCTACGGCCCCGACGGCCGCATGCCCACCGCGGCTCCGCTGGGCCTGGTGGGCTTCACCTCCGCGCCGGGGCCGGTCGCCGACTGGCGGTTGGAGGACGTTGGCGGCAACCTGCGGCTGGTCAGCGTGTCCACCGGCAAGCAGCTCGGCGTCGGTGCGGCCGGTCGCCTGACCCAAGTCGCCAGCGGCCCGGCGCGCTGGGCCTTCGTCGCGGCGCAGGGCTGCGCTCAGTTCCCGGAGGTCGAGGTGAACGTGACCGGCCAGCCCTTCAAGGGTTCGAGCCCGACGGCCAGGGTGCGCGGGTTCCTGGACGATCACATCCACCTCGGGGCGTTCGAGTTCCTTGGCGGGCGGTTCCACTGCGGCCGGCCGTGGAGCCCGTACGGGGTGACGGTCGCGCTCAAGGATTGCGTCGACCACTTCCCCAACGGGGCCGGTGCGGTGGTCGAGAACTTCATCAGCACCGGGAGCCCCGTCGGCACCCACAGTCCGGAGGGGTGGCCGAGCTTCGCCGGCTGGCCCCGCGACGAGTCGCAGTCCCACGAGGGGACCTACTGGAAGTGGCTCGAGCGCGCCTGGCGGTCCGGGCTCAGGCTGATGGTCACCGACCTGGTCGAGAACCGCGCCCTGTGCGAGCTCTATCCGTTCAAGCAGAACAACTGCAACGAGATGGCGAGCGCCTACCAGCAGGTCAAGGACATGCAGGCGCTGCAGGACTACATCGACGCTCAGTTCGGCGGCCCCGGGAAGGGGTTCTTCCGGCTCGTCAGCAGCTCGGCCGAGGCGCGGCGGGTGATCAACGACGGCAAGCTCGCCGTGGTGCTCGGGATCGAGGTGTCCGAGGTGCTCGACTGCGGGCAGTTCAACGGCACGCCCAGGTGCGATACCGCCCAGATCGACCGCGAGCTCGACAAGCTCTACGCCGCGGGCGTCCGCTCGATGTTCCCGGTGCACAAGTTCGACAACGCGCTCGGCGGGACGAAGTTCGACAGCGGGGCCACGGGCGTGCTCGTGAACACGGGGAACAAGTACGCCACCGGCCGGTTCTGGACCGCCGACCACTGCGACGACCCGGATCACGACAACACGCCAACCCCGATCGGCGACCAGGAGGCCCAGCTGATCTCGACGCTGTTCGGGCCCGTGCTCACCCTGCCGCTGTTCCAGGGCCAGCTACCGGTCTATCCCCCCGGGCCCCACTGCAACCCGAAGGGCCTGACCGCCCTCGGCGAGCACGTGATCCGCTCGATGATGCGCAAGGGGATGATCGTCGAGACCGACCACCTGAGCATGAAGGCGCGGCGGGAGGTCCTGACGATCCTCGAGTCGGAGGGCTACCCGGGCGTGATCTCGAGCCACTCGTGGGGCGACCCCGGCAGTCAGAAGCGCCTCCAGGCGCTCGGCGGGATCGTCGGCCCGATCTCGAGCGTGTCGACCGCGTTCGCGGACGAGTGGCGGATCGCCCGCGCGAACCGCGACTCGCGCTTCTTCTTCGGCACCGGGTTCGGTTCCGATATCAACGGACTGCATTCCCAGCCCCCGCCGCGCCCGGGCGCCGCCCAGAACCCGGTCACGTATCCGTTCCGCTCCTTCGACGGTGGCAGCCTGATCGAGCGCCAGCGGTCGGGCACCCGGGTCTACGACATCAACGTGGACGGCGTCGATCACTACGGCCTCTATCCGGACTGGATCGAGGACCTCCGCATCGTCGCCGGCCAGGGAATCGTCGACGACATGGCCAACGGAGCCGAGGCGTACCTGCAGATGTGGGCGCGCGCCGAG
>CAVTCA010000024.1:0-297424 GCA_963733075.1 uncultured Solirubrobacterales bacterium
GTCGCGCTCCGCGATCGTCACCTTTCCGACCAGCGGCGACAGATTTGCGACCGAGGGCGGGTCCTCGAGCGCCCGCACGGTAAACGGCACCCTGGCCCCGGTGGGCGACCTGATCTCGAATCCCGCCCCCACCTCGAGCCCGTGGTCCTCGGCAAAGTCCTTGTTGACGATCGCTCCGGCCGCCGTCAGGGCGCCGACCGGATCCTCGCCCGCGGTTCCGTAGAAGCGATAGGTGTCGTCGATCTCGGTTGGGTTGACGCCCGTGACCCCGATCTCGTCGCCGAGCACGAGCGCCTGGTCGCTGCGCATCCCGGACGGTCTCCGCCAGGCCAGACTCGTCGATCGCACGCTCGGCGGCGACCGGCACGCCCTCTCCATTGTCGCCGGCGGGCTTGACGAGAACGTAGTCGGCGATCACCTGGTCCTCGAGCGCGCCGCGAATCGCACCTCGCAACCCCGAACCCAACGCGGCTACGAGCGTGACCAGGGCGAGTCCGATCATCAGCGCGGTGGCCGTTCGAGCGGTGCGGGCCGGGTTGCGGCCGGCGTTGTGGACGCCGAGGTCGCCGGGAACGCCCCGACCCGCCGGATTGGGGCGCCGATTCCCTCTGCGAGCGGGCGCGCGATCGCCGGGCCGATCAGGACGACGGCGATGAACAGAGCTACCGCTGCGAGCCCCGCATACAGCAGCTTGGTCTCGACCTCGCCGCTTCCAGCACCCCGAAGGCGACGAGAGCAAGAGCCAGCGCCGTGAGCACGGCGGCGATCGGGATTCGGCGGCGGCTGATAGCGCTTCTCGGAAGCGTGGCGCCCTCGCGGACGGCGGCGATCGGGGGCACGCGCGTCGCCCGCAGGGCGGGCGCAATCGTGGCCAGGATCGTGACCACGACGCCGAGCACGACGCCGACGATCGCGGTCCGCGGTTTGAACACCGTCCCAGCGTCGGGCAGTCCCAGCCCGAGCGCGTCGAACAACGACGTCAAGCCCTTCGCGAGCGCGATCCCGAGCAGCACCCCTCCAATCGAGGCGATCAGGCCGATCACAAGCCCCTCGAGCAGCAGCGAGCCAAGGATCTGCATCCGGGAGGCCCCGAGCGTCCGCAATGTCGCCAGCTCCCGGATCCGCTGCGCGATCGTCATCGACAGCGTGTTGAAGATCACGAACGCACCGACGAACAGGGCGATCCCCGCGAAGGCCAGCAGGAAGGTGCGAACATCGTCGATCGCCTCCTCGCTGTCCTCTGCGTCGCTGGCCGCCTGGGCACTGCCGGTCTCGACCTCGAGCGTCGCGGGAACGATCTCCTCGATGTCGCCGACCAGCTCTTCGGCCAGTACGCCGGGCTCCGAAGCGACGGCGATCTGGTCGAATACGCCTTGCTTTCCGACGAGCTCCTGCGCGGTCTTGAGGTCGAACACCGCGAGGGTCGCCGCTCCGAGCGAGTCGAGCGAGCCGAACTGGACCGTCCCGGTGATCGTCATCGGCTGCTTGCGGCCGTGGGAGGCGACGTCGATCGCGTCGCCGATCGCCAGGTCGTTGTCCTCGGCGGTCGACTGATCGATCGCGACCTCGCCGGGACCGTCGGCCAGCTCGCCCTCGGCGAGCTCCAGCGGGGTAAAGCGGATCGCCTCCGGGTCGACGCCGAACGCAAGCCCTTCGAGTTCTCGCCGCCGATCTGCTCGCCGTCCTCGCCGATCAGATCGGTCGAGTTCGAGGTCGAGCCGAGGTCGAAGATTTGCCCGGCGGCGCTCTCGACCCCCGGCACGCGCTCGATCTCGGGCAGGATCTCCTCCGGCACGGTGGGGGCGCCGCTGTCGGAGCCCTCGACGATCTCCTTGCCCGAGACGACGGCGGCGGTGTCGTCGTAAGAGCTGTCGAAGATGCCGCCGAACGCATCGTCGAGGGTGTCGGTGAGCACATAGGTGCCGCTCACCATCGCCACGCCGAGCACGATCGCCAGGGCACTCATCGCCGTCCGCAGCTTGCGGTCCAGCAACCCCTTGAGGGTTGTGCGCAGCATCAGACGCCGATTGCCGCCAGCGTTTCCAGGATTTCGCGCTCGTCCGTCCGTCCCAGCTCACGCACGATCTGGCCGTCCGCGAGGAACAGAACGCGATCCGCGATCGCCGCCGCCTTTGCGTCGTGGGTGACCATCACAATGGTCTGGCGGTCTCATCGACGAGCTTCGCAGGAGCGCGGGATCACGGCGCTGGTGGTCGGTCGAGGTTGCCGGTGGGCTCATCGGCGCAGACCAGCAGCCGGCCGTGTCACGAGCGCGCGGGCGATGGCCACCGCTGGCCGTTCGCCGCCGGGAAGCTCGCTGGGACGGTGACAGGCTCGGTCGGTGAGCCCGACCAGGCCGATCAGCTCGGCGAGCCAATCGGGCGGGGGTAGCTCGCCTGCGCGTCGGGCGGGCAGGACGACATTCTCCTGCGCGGTGAGCATCGGCAGCAGGTTGAAACGCCTGGAAGATGAAGCCGATCTGCTTGCGGCGAAGCCGGGTCAGCTCGGTGTCGCCGAGGGCGGTTATCTCCGTGCCGTCGATCTGCACGGCGCCCTCGGTCGGCTTGTCGAGCCCGGCGAGGATGTGCATCAGGGGTTCCATTCCCCGACCCCGATGGGCCCATGATCGCGGTCAGGCTTCCCGGCGTGATCTCGAGGCTGACGCCTCGCAGCGCGTCGACGGCGGCCTCACCCTCTCCGTAGCGCCGACGAATGCGCTCTGCGGTGACGATCGGCTCGGTGGTTACGGACGGTTCCCCCGCGACTTGTGCCATGCGCGCGACTCCCTTCGTGGCGACCCGCCGACCCTCTCACACGAATCGCCTCGCGCAAAGGCGGGGCCGAAAGTCGCGCTGCTACGGGCGCTGCGCCGGTGCTGATGCAGGGTGGCGAGGCGATCGGTGTGATCCGGTGCGAAGCTATCTGCCGGTTCCGAGCATGCGCGTCCTCTTCACCACTCGCGGAAGTTCCGGCCACGTCGGACCCCTGGCTCCGTTCGCGCACGCCTGCCTTCGTGCCGGACACGATGTCCTCGTTGCGGCGCAGCGTCAGTTCGAGCGCGAACATCACGCGTGCCGGGCTTCCGTTCTCGCCGGTCGACGAGCCCTCCCGCGACGAGTGGATGCCCTTGATGGGGCAGTTCGCAGAGTTGGACATCGACACCGCCAACGGGGTGATGATCAGCGAGTTCTTCGCGGGGCTCGATCTCCGAGCCGAGCTTCCCGCCCTGCGCGAGATCGTCGAGAGCCGGCGCCCCGACGTCATCGTGCGTGAGAGCTGGGAGTTCGGCTCGACGCTCGTCGCGGAGCTCTACGGGATTCCCATCGTCCGCGTCGGGCTCGGGCTCGCGGAGATGGAGGAGTTGTCGATCAAGCTGGCCGCGCCGGAGGTCGACAAGGCTCGCGCGGAACTGGGCTTGCCGTCCGACCCCGGCGGTGAGCGGCTCGCCGCCGCGCCGTTTCTGACGACGATCCCGCAGGAGCTGGAAGATCCGGCCGTCACGGTGCCGGCGCGCACGAGCCGCTTTCGCTTCGAGGTGGGTGCGGGCGCTGAGGAGCTGCCGGACTGGTGGCCGGGCAACGAGGACCCACTCGTCTACCTGACCTTCGGCTCGGTCGCCGCCGGCGCGCATCTGCCCTATTACCCGGCGCTGTACCGCTCGGCGATCGAGGCGCTCGCGCCGCTCTCGGTCCGGGTGCTGGTGACGGTCGGCGACGCCGCGCGCGAGGTCGAGCGAGCTCGGGGAGGTCCCGTCCAACGTCCACGTCGAGACGTGGGTTGACCCATGACGACGTGGCACGACGCGCGGACGTGATCGTCTGCCACGGCGGCTTCGGGAGCACGCTCGGCGCGCTTGCCCACGGCACGCCGCTCGTCGTCCTTCCGCTTTTCAGCAGCGATCAATGGGCGAACGGTGAGGCCGTTGCCCGCGCCGGCGCCGGCATCACAATCGCGGACGACCGAAGCGCCCGCAACGTCCTCGATCTGCCCGGAGCCGAGACGATACGGCGAGCTCGCCGGCGCGGTCGAGCTCGGTCGATCGACGATCCGCACTATCGACGCGAGGCCGGTCGCATCGCCGATGCCATGCGCACCCTCCCGCCGGTCGACGAGTCGGTGCAGTTGCTCGAAGGAATCGCCGCCTAGGCGGAGAGGACTTGTTCCGCCGCGCGCTGTCCGCTTCGAAGCGCCCCCTCCATCAGCCCGTGCCACTCGCCGGCCGTATGTTCGCCTGCAAAGAACAGGGGGCCGATCGGCTTCACCAGGTCGTCGTCGCGAAGTGGCGATGAGAGGGTGCGAGCCGAGTAGGAGCCCCGCACCCACGGGTCGTCGTTCCAGCTCGAAAGCATCGCGCCTTCGGGCTCCAGATCGAGGTCCTCGCGAAGCGCGACCAGCGCGGCGACCCAGCGCGCGAACCCGTCCGAGCCACCAAGGTCATCGATCGCGGACATCGTGCCCGTGTAGCCGGTCACGAAGGGGGCGGGCCGACCGTCCGCGCCCAGCTGCGTGTAGGTCCAGAAGTGTCCGGCCACGGACATGATCGCGCTCGGCGGCGCGGGCGAGCGCAGGCGCAGGAAGAGCTTCGAGTTCTGCCCGTAGGTGACCGCGCGCAGCGCCTCCGCGGTCGCGCCCTCGAGCGGGGGATCGAACTCGATCTCGGCCAGCGGCGCGGTGGGGATCGCCACGACGACCGCGTCCGCCTCAATCTCGGCGTGATCGGTGGCGATGTTCACCGCGTCCTCCGACCAGCGCACCCTCCGCAGGGGGGATGAGAGGCGCACGGCTGCGCCGAGCTCGGCCGCGAGCGCCTCGGCGAGCCGCATGTTGCCGCCCTCCAGCGTGTGATTGTCGAAGTCGCCAAAGGTCGAGGCTCCCTCGTCGAGCACCGACGCCGCAAGGTCGTCGGCGGGATAGCCATTCGAGATCGCGACACGCGTCTGAATCAGGTTCGAGAGGGACGGGTCCAAGTCCAAGCCGGCGATCGTGTCGGCAGCGCTTGCGGCGTCCGCGGCCCCGCCCGCGGCAAGGCGGTCGAATGCGTCCTCGAGGTCAGTCTGGGACACAGCCTCCTCGCCGATCGGCACGCGCCGCCCGTAGGGCGTCCCCTTGAGCACCAGCGGGATCCCGAAGCGCGCGGCCAGGGCATTCATCGACTCGTAACCGGGCAGGATGAACTCGGCGCCCCGCTCGACCACCGCGCCCTCTGCGAACGGCACCGACCACACGCGTCCTCCCACCCGGTCGCGCGCTTCGAGCACGGTCACTTCCGCTCCGTTGGCGCGCAGGGCGTCGGCCGCAGCGAGGCCGGCAAAGCCGGCGCCGATGACGCCGACCCGCTTCATCCGTTTCCCCTCTCTTGCTCGCGGTTCACGACCGGGATCCTCCCAGCCCAGGCCTGACATCGTGGATCAAGCCGGCGGCGGAGGTGGGCGCGCAGAGGTAGCCCTCCGGACGTTGGATAGCCTGGGGTGGAGGTCAGGCAACCAGCGAGCGCGCCATGCGATCGCATGAGGAGTGGAGCAAGATGGGCAAATACGCAGTCATCAACCCGGCAAACGGCGAAACGGTGAAGGAGTATCCGGAGATCTCCGACGAGGACCTGTCGGCGGCGATCGCGGCGGCGGACGAAGCTCACCGCAGCTGGGGGCTGACGACCTCGGTTTCCGAGCGGGCCTCGCTGGTCAAGAAGGTCGCCGAGTTCCACACCGAGCGACGCGAGGAGCTCGCCGAGATCATCGTCCGCGAGATGGGCAAGCCGATGGAGCAGGCGCTGGGCGAGGTCGACTTCTGCGCCGACATTTACGGCTTCTACGCCGACCGCGCGGAGGAACTGCTCGCCGACGAGCCGATCGAGCTACTGGCCGGCGACGGCACGGCCCTGGTCCGCAAGTCTTCGGTTGGGCCGCTCGTGGGGATCATGCCGTGGAACTTCCCCTACTACCAGGTGGCTCGCTTCGCCGGTCCGAACCTCGTGGTCGGCAACACCGTCCTGCTGAAGCCGGCGCATCAATGCCCTGAGTCGGCCGAGGCGATCCAGCGGATGATGGACGACGCAGGCTTCCCCGAGGGCGCCTACCAGACGATCCTGGGCTCGAACGAGCAGATCGAGAAAACGATTGAGGACCCTCGTGTGCGAGGCGTATCGCTGACCGGCTCCGAGCGGGCCGGTGCCGCGGTCGCCGAGATCGCCGGGCGCAATCTGAAGAAGGTCGTGCTCGAGCTCGGCGGGTCGGATCCGTTCCTCCTCCTCGGCGCCGAGGACATCGACGAGGCCGTCGAGGCCGCGGTCGCCGGTCGCCTCGACAACACCGGCCAGTCCTGCAACGCGGCGAAGCGGTTCATCGTCGCGGACGAGCTCTACGACGACTTCCTCGAGAAGTTCAGCGAGCAGATGACCGCGACCAAGCCCGGCGATCCGACCTCGGACGACGCCGCGATGGGGCCGCTCTCGTCCGACTCGGCGGCGGAGACCCTGCAGGATCAACTCGACCGGGCGGTGGCCCAGGGCGCGGAGGTCGTCGCCGGCGGCCACCGGGACGGCAACTTCTTCCCGAGCACCGTGCTGGTCGGGATCACGCCGGACAACGACGCCTATCGCGAGGAGTTCTTCGGCCCGGTCGCCAGCGTCTACCGGGTCGGTTCCGAGGAGGAGGCGATCGCGCTGGCCAACGACACGCCGTTCGGCCTCGGTTCGTACGTGTTCTCCGACGATCCGGAACAGGCCCTTCGGGTGGCCGACAGCCTCGATACCGGGATGGTCTACGTCAACGGAGTGGGCGCCGACGGTGCCGAGTTGCCGTTTGGCGGTGTCAAGCGATCGGGCTTCGGCAGGGAGCTCGGTCGGTACGGAATCGAGGAGTTCGTCAACAAGAAGCTGATCCGCGTACTGAAGTAGGTCAAACCGCTTGCGCCTGACGATCGGCGGGCCATACTCGGGTTCAGGCCGCCCTGGGCGCGAGCCACCCGAGGCTCGCCGCGGCGGCGCGGATGGCCGCGAGCAGGGCTTGAACCGAGGGCCGCTCAGCATCCGCTGCGCGGGTGGCCGTGAAGATCGTTCGATGCACGGAGCCCGTTCGGGCCGGCTCAACTCGCCGGTGGGACCCTCGTGCTGTTGGCCGGACGCGCGGTCCGCGTGCCGGTGGCTTCGCTGAACCCGAGCGAGGAGACGGCATGAACGACGCGAGAGCCTCCCGCGGACGGCGGCGGACCGCTCGCCGGCAAGGTCGCGCTGGTCGCCGGCGCGACCCGCGGCGCCGGCCGCGGGACCGCGGTCGCGCTCGGGGAGGCCGGCGCGACCGTCTACTGCACCGGCCGCAGCACCCGGGAGCACCGCTCGGAGTACGACCGCCCGGAGACGATCGAGGAGACCGCCGAGCTCGTCACCGCGGCCGGAGGCGCCGGGATCGCGGTGGCGGTCGACCATCTCGAGCCGCCGGAGGTCGAGGCGCTCGTCGGAAGGATCGACGCCGACCACGGGCGGCTCGACGTGCTCGTCAACGACATCTGGGGCGGCGAGCGCCTGTTCGAGTGGGACGCGCCGCTGTGGGAGCACGACCTCGACCGGGGTCTGCGGATCCTCCGCCTGGCGATCGACACGCACCTGATCACCAGCCGCTTCGCCCTGTCGCTGCTGATCCGCGAGCCTGGCGGGCTGGTCGTCGAGATGACCGACGGCACCCGCGAGTACAACGCTGCGAATTACCGGCTCTCTGCCTACTACGACCTGGCGAAGACCGCGGTCCTGCGGCTCGCCTTCGCCCAGGGCGAGGAGCTCGCGCCGCACGGGTGCACCGCGGTTGCCCTGACGCCGGGCTGGATGCGCTCGGAGATGATGCTCGACCACTACGGCGTCACCGAGGAGAGCTGGCGCGAGGCCACGGTCGGCAGCCCGCACTTCACCGCGATCTCGGAGAGCCCGCGGTTCGTCGGCCGCGCGGTTGCCGCGCTCGCCGCCGACCCGGACCTCCACCGTCGCAATCGCGGCTCGTTCTCTTCGGGCGGCCTGGCTCGCGAGTACGGCTTCACCGACCTCGACGGCTCGCAACCCGACTGCTGGCGCTACATGGTCGAGGTCCAGGACGCGGGCCTGCCGCCGGACCCGGTCGGGTATCGATGAGCCGGCCGCGGCGGCCGAGTGTCATCTCGCTCCCGACTGGGGGAGTGAGATGACTCTCACCGTCGCGGGACCCTGAGCGCAACGGTCCGCTACGGCGATCGACGCCAGGTCAGCCCGGGCGGGGGTCGCCGACCCAGTAGCGCGGGCCGGCGCCCGCGGCCGCCCGCGCGGTCGCCGGGGTTGGCGAGCTTGCAGCGGTCCAGGGAGAGGCAGCCGCACCCGATGCACTCGGTGAGCCCGACCTTGAGCCGCTCGAGCTCGGCGATCCGCGCGTCGATCCGGGCCGTCCAGTTGCTCGACAGCCGTGACCAGTCGCGCCGGGTCGGGGCCCGGTCCGGCGGCAGCTTGGCGAGCTCGCCCTCGATCTCCGCCAGCGAGAGGCCGATCCGCTGGGCGAAGACGACGAAGGCGATCCGGCGCAGCACCGGGCGGCGATAGCGGCGGTGCCCGGAGCCGGCGGCGCGCTCCGACGTGATCAGCCCCCGCTCCTCGTAGAAGCGCAGGGCCGAGGTGGCGACGCCGCTGCGCCGCGCCACCTCGCCGATCGTCAGCAGTTCGGCCACTTGGAGAGCAAAGCACGGTTCCACCTTGACTTCAAGCGCACTTGAAGTTGTACCGTGAATGGACTGCAGCGATTGCCAACAAAGGAGTCGAGATGAGCGAAGCGGGAACCCTGGCGGCGAACGAGCGGATCACCGAGGAGGTGACCTCGTGGCCTGGGGTGACGATCGGCAGCAACGCCCGCGGCGGCGACGCGTTCATGGTCGGCCGCCGCGAGATCGGCCACCTGCACGGCGACCATGCCCTGCACACCGGCTTTCCGAAGGAGGTGTGGAGAGAGCTCCACGACCAGGGCCGGATCGACTACCACCCGGTGTTCCCCAGCAAGCAGGGGCCGGCGGCGCGCCGGATCGCGGACGAGGCAGACGTCCGCGAGGCGATCGAGCTCCTGCGGCTCAACTACGACCGGCTCGTGGATCGCTACGGCCTGCCGGCCGCGGCGGACAGCTGAGGTCTGCACCGACGGCCGCTACAGCTTCGGTGCGACGATGAGTTTCGGCGCCGCCGGGTGTCTAACTTGGAGATGACCGCGATCGACCCCGAGATCGAAGGAGCTCGATGACAACGCAAACGCAAACGCAAGCGCCGCTGGCGATCGAAGCGGAGGGCCTGGCGAAGGCCTTCGGCGAGACCAAGGCCGTCGACGGCGTCGACCTGGCCGTGCGCAGCGGTCCGTCTACGGCGTGCTCGGCCCCAACGGCGCCGGCAAGACGACGACGATCCGGATGCTCGCGACGCTGTTGCGACCCGACGCCGGCGCCGCCCGCGTGTTCGGGCACGACATCGTGGACGAGGCCGACGCGGTGCGCGGCCTGGTCAGCCTCACCGGCCAGCTCGCCTCGGTCGACGAGGACCTCACCGGGCGCGAGAACCTGGTCCTGCTGGGCCGGCTGCTCGGCCTCAAGCGCCCGGCGGCGAAGGCGCGGGCGACCGAGCTGCTCGAGTCCTTCGGGCTCGCCGACGCCGCCGCCCGGCTGGTCAAGAACTACTCCGGAGGCATGCGACGCAGGCTCGACATCGCCGCCAGCATCGTCGTCACCCCGAAGCTGATGTTCCTCGACGAGCCGACGACCGGGCTCGACCCGCGCTCCCGCAATCAGGTCTGGGACATCATCCGCGCGCTGGTCGTCCGAGGGGACGACGATCCTGCTCTGCACGCAGTACCTCGACGAGGCCGACCAGCTCGCCGAGGGGATCGCGGTGATCGACCATGGCAAGGTGATCGCGGAGGGCACGCCCGGACAGCTCAAGGCCTCGGTCGGCTCCGGCTCGCTCCACGTCCGGCTGCTCGACCCCGAGCAGCGGCCCGATGCCGAGGGAGTGCTCTCGAACGAGCTCGGCGCGGTGCACCTGGAGCCCGACCCCGCGGCGCTCTCGGTCCAGTGCGCCGACGGCGACCGGGCGGCCGAGGCGATCGGCCAGCTGACTCGCTCGGGGATCGGGATCGCCGATTTCTCGCTCGGGCAGCCGAGCCTCGACGAGGTCTTCCTGGCGCTCACCGGCCGACCGGCCGAGCCCGACCCGCTGGAGCAGCCGACCGCAGAGGAGCAAGCAGCATGAGCAGCGAACCGACGACACCCACGCTGACGACGCCCACCGCCGAGCAGGCGGAGCTTCGCAAGGCGCTGTCCTCGACCCCGCGGCCACCGCGCGCGAGCGCCGTCTCGGCCGCCCTCACCTTCGGTTGGCGGGGGATGCTGAAGGTCAAGCACGTCCCCGAGCAGCTCCTCGACGTGACGATCACCCCGGTCATGTTCGTGCTCTTGTTCACGTACCTGTTCGGCGGCGCGATCGCCGGGTCGACCGGCGAGTACCTCGACTACATCCTCCCGGGGATCCTGGTGATGTCGGTCCTCTTCACCACCGTCTACTCCGGGGTCGCGCTGAACACCGACCTGACCAAGGGGGTCGTCGACCGCTTCCGCTCGCTCCCGATCTGGAAGCCGGCGCCGCTGGTCGGATCGCTGCTCGGCGACAGCGTGCGCTACGTGCTCGCCGGGACGGTGATCATCGTCCTCGGCCTGGTGCTCGGGTTCCGCCCCGAGGCCGGTGCCGGCGGGGTGCTCGCGGCACTGGCGCTGGTGGTCGTGTTCGCGTTCGGCCTCTCGTGGGTGTTCACCACCCTCGGCCTGCTGCTGCGCTCGCCGAACGCGGTCATGAACGCCGGCTTCATGGGGATCTTCCCGCTGACCTTCCTCAGCAACGTCTTCGTCGAGCCGGATACGCTGCCGGCGGGCCTCGAGGCGTTCGTCGACATCAACCCGATCTCGATCCTGGCGACCGCCTCGCGCGGGTTGATGGAGGGGACGGCCGAGGCCGGCGATATCGCCGTCGTGCTGGCGACGGCGGCGGTCCTGACGGCTGTGTTCGCGCCGCTGACCACGCACCTGTACCGGACCAGGGGCTGATCGGCGCGGATCCCGTTCGCGGCGTGCGCTGGGCCGAGCCCACCGCCTTCGTCCGCTCGGCGCTGCCCGCGGCGCCCGCGCGCATCCTCGAGGTCGGCGCCGGCGCCGGCGAGCTCGCCACCGAGCTCGCCGGTGCGGGCCATGAGGTCGTGGCGATCGATCCGGCGCCTGGCGCACCAAATGTGTGCCCGGCGGCGCTGCACCAGTTCGACCAGCCCGCGGCGAGCTTCGACGCCGCCGTGGCGGTGATCTCGCTGCACCACGTCACCCCGCTCGCCGAGTCGTGCCGCCGGCTCGGCGAGCTCGTCCGCCCCGGTGGCCTGCTGGTGGTCGACGAGTTCGACGTCGAGCGCTTCGACCGCCGCGCCGCGCGGTGGTGGCTCGACCAGGGCGGCGCGGACAGCCACGACCATGGAGGGCACGCCGATGCGCCGGTCGCCGACCCCGACGCGCTGGTGGCCGACCTCCGCGCCCACCTGCACGGCGTCGATCGCCTCCGAGCGGCGCTCGAGCGACGTTTTGAGCTCTCCGAACCGGTCCGGGGTCCCTATCTGTACCGGTGGAACCTGACCCCGGGCGTGCGCACCGAGGAGGAGCGGCTGATCGCCGCCGGGAGCGTCCCGGCTACGGGCGCGCGGCTGGTCGGGGCTCGGCGGCCGTGAGCTCGGCCGGGCCGTCCACCGAGCGCGCGTCGGGTCGATAGGGGATCCGGCCGAGCTCCTCGCGCTCAGCTCCACAGCCCTCGCAGATCAGCACGAGGCGCAGCTGGCCGGCGTCCCGCAGATACCGCGCCTCGCCGTTGTATGCCCCGGAGTGATCGCACATGCTCATCGAATCGGCCCCCCGATCTCCCGCGT
Source organism: uncultured Solirubrobacterales bacterium (assembly GCA_963733075.1). GTDB lineage: Bacteria > Actinomycetota > Thermoleophilia > Solirubrobacterales > 70-9 > WHSW01. The sequence goes on from CAVTCA010000024.1 coordinate 11,943, forward strand.
TTACCGCTGAGAAAGAAACGGTTTGAGCAGGGCAATTCGTCCGGGTCGGACCAATTCGTCCGATCTTCAGACCCCGGTCGCCTCAGCCCTGGGCGGGCCTGGGCTCGGGCCGGAGGACGACCGAGCCGTCGTCGCCGAGGGTGGCGAGCCCGGCGGTGCCGCGTGCCGGGTCGGCGCCAGCTGTGTCGCGCTCGCGCCACCAGGCGGCGACCTCGCGGGGGAGCGCCGTCCACAGTCCGGGCCGCGCCGCGACCGCGTCGAGGAACTCCGCGTAGAGGCCCTCCTTGTCGGGGTCGCCGAGATAACCGGGATCAGGATGCGAGAGGCACTGCGCCAGCCCCGCCGCCCGCTCGATCCGGTCGAGCTGCCGCAGCCAGAGGTCGACGCTGCGCTCGCGCAGGAGCGTGAAGGTCGTGTGGTCCTGCGGGATCGTGTACGGCAGCTCGACCACCGAGCCGATGAAGAACGGCCACGGCGAGCAGCAGCCGCCCGGCTGCGGCTCATAGGGGTCGGACATCGGCACCGTGCAGTCGTAGCTCACCGGGAGGTCGGCGAGCCAGGCGTTCACCCGGTGGGTCGCCGGGGAGCGAAACCCCTCGGCGCCGAGCCGCTCGGCCATCGCCCGCAGATCGGGCTGCTGGCGCTCGAACTCGGCTCGCGAGGAGAACATCGAGCGATCGTGAAAGACGCCGTGCACCCCGAGCTCGAAGCCGCGCCCTCGCAGCTCCTCGACGATCCCCCAGTCGATCGGGTACTCGTCGGCGACGATGTTGAACGAGGAGCGCAGGCCCCGCTCCTGCTCGAGGTCGGCGATCCGCACCGAGTTGCGAAGCCCCGCCGCCGACTCGACGTCGTGGGTGAGGATCGCGGCGGCGCGCGCGCCTCCCGGCCAGAACCAGCGAAAGCGGAGCTCGCGCCCGCCGTCGGCGATCAGCGCGCAGCGGACGTAGAACCGCAGCAGGGCGGCGACGCTGGCGTCGAACGGCCAGCGCGGGAACTCCGGGCTGCCCTGCCAGCGGATCAGCAGCCGGCGGGCCACCAGCTGGGCACCGCGAGGGACCGCCCGCTTCAGGCGATAGAAGGCGTTGAGCGCCCCGGGGTTCAGCCGCCGCTGACCGCTAGCGCCCGCCCAGAGCTCGGCCGTGTAGCCGGCGTAGGCGTCGGCGAAGCCGAACGGCACCACCACGCGGCCGTCGCCGGCCACATAGCTCGGCGCCGCCTCGCCCGATTCCACGGTGAACGGCTCGATCACCTCCTCGCCGTCGAGGCCGCCGGGCTCACCGATCCGGGCGAAGAGGCGCCAGTCGGCAGCGCGCAGCCAGCCCGGTTCGCGATCGCCGACCACGCATTCGACCAGGGGCTCGGCGGGCCCGAGATCGTGATCCCAGGACGGGTCGTGGAGGGCGATCGGGCGCTCGGGGGCCAGCAGGCGATCGAGCGGGTGGCGCGGCCGGCCGGGTGTGGACGCCGCCTCGTTCATCGCCGCCGCGCTCGGGTAAGGTGACCGGATCGTGAGCCCGAGCAGCGCCATCGGCGATCTCGCGATGGCACTGTCACTCACCGATCCCCGGTGGACGTCGTTCGTCGAGGATCATCCGTCGGCGACGCCGTTTCATCATCCGGCGTGGGCGGAGGTGCTCGCGACCACGTACGGCTTCGAGGCGGTGGGCCTGGCGCTGGTCGACGACCAGGGCGAGATCGAAGCCGCGCTGCCGATCATCCGGCTCGGCCGCCGAGCGTCGCGACGCCGCGCGGTCTCGCTGCCGTTCACCGACTGGTGCGCGCCGCTGCTCCGCGCGGACGCCGACGCGGCCCGGCTCGGCGAGCGGCTCGAGGCGGTGCGGCACGCCTTTTCCCTGGCCTCGCTCGAGGTCCGCGATCGCCTCGGCGGCGAGGTGGGCCACCCTGCCGTCCAGGGCTACCGCCACGTGCTCGCGCTCGACCGCGACCCGGAGGCGGTCTTCGAGGGCTTCGAGCGCTCGCGCGTGAAACGCAAGCTCAAGCGTGCCGAGCGCGAGGGCCTCTCCGTGCGCCGGTCGGACTCGAAGAGCGATCTGCTGGACGTCTTCTACCCGCTGCACGTGAGGACGAGGCGGCGGCTCGGCGTCCCGGTGCAGCCTCGGCGATTCTTCGAAGTGCTCTGGCATCAGTTCCTGAGCCGGGGATTGGGGTTCGTGGTCAGCGCTCACCTCGGCGAGGTCCCGGCCGCCGCGACGGTGATCTTCGCCTGGAACCGAAGGATGTTCTACAAGTTCTCCGCCTCCGACCGCGACCTCGGCGACATCGGGTCGACCCAGGCGGTCGTCTGGGACGCGATCCGCTGGGGCTGCGAGAACGGTCATCTCGACTTCGACTTCGGTCGCACCGACCTCGGTCATGAGGGCCTGCGCGCGTTCAAGCGCGCCTGGGGCTCCGAGGAGCTCGAGTTGACCTACACAGTGCTCGCCGAGCGGCCGCCGCGCCCGAGCAGTGGGCGCGCGCTGGCGCTCCTCGGCCCGGTGATCCGCAAGTCACCGGAGCTCGTGACGCGGGCCATCGGCCGGGCCGGGTATCGATACACCGCGTGAGCCCAGGGTCGTCGAGGGGGCGCTGCCCGCCGTGCCCGCGCATCGAGCCGGGTCAGAGCAGGCTGATCGCCGCCGGGATCGCGTACTCGTACGCGGCGAGCAGCGTGGCGGCGGAGTGTTGCCAGGAGAGCCCGACCACCCGCTCTCGGCCCTCCCGTCCCATCTCTCGACGGCGAGCGGGATCCTCGAGCAGCTCGTGGATGCAGCGCGCGAGGCTCTCGGGCTCGGGCGACTCGGCGTATGCCGCCGCGGGGCCCGCGGAGACGCGGGTCTCCGGCAGGTCGTAGGAGGCGATGGGCCGTCCGATCGCCATGTACTCCGGGACCTTGACCATGGTCGAGACGTCGTTGAGCGCGCTCGGCGGGTCGGGCGCGAGGCAGACGTCGGCGGTCGAGAGGATGCGGCGGATGTCGTCGTCGCCCCGCCAGCCGGCGAACTCGACCATCTGCGAGAGCCCGAGCTCGTCCGCCAGCGCCACCATCTGATCGACGACCTCGCCGTTGCCGACGAACATCGCGTGCCAGTCGTCGTCGCGCAGCTCGCGCAGGGCCGCGAGGGCGCGCGAGCGCGTGGTCGATGCCGTCCTGGGGCCCCATGACGCCGAGATAGGCCAGCAGGTGGCGCCGTCCGCGGCGCAGCTCGGGGTCCGGCTCGACCGGGAGGAAGCGGTCGAGGTCGGGGCCGTTGCGAACGACGAACACGTTCTCGGGCGAGACGCCTCCGCGCTCGATCGCGAGCCGCCGGTAGGACTCGTTGGAGGAGATCACGACGTCGGCGCGGCGCATGGCCCGGCGCTCGATCGCGCGCAGCACGCGGTAGCCGAGCCCGGCGCGGCCGAACCGCGCCCGGTACAGCTCGGGCGCGAGGTCGTGGTGGTCGAAGATCAGGCGGGCGCCCCGAGAGCAGGGGCCGCGGACCGCGAGGTAGAGGAAGTCGGGCGGGTTGCTGAGGTGGACGACGTCGAACGGGCGCTGGCGATGCAGCCGCCTCACCAGCCGCCAGATCCGCCACAGCGCCTGTCCGTACTCGCGTGCGTAGCCGAGCGCGCCGCCCGCCGGGCGGAGCGCGAAGCGGTGGATCTCGACGTCGTCGAGCACCTCGCTCGCCGGCTGGTCCGCATCCGCCGCCTGGGGACAGACGACCGCGACCTCCCAGCCCGCGGCCGCGAGCGTCCGGCACTCGTCCCAGACCCGACGGTCCTCCGGCACCCCCTCGTTCTCGATCACCATCAGCAGGCGACCGCAGGTGCGCCCCGTCATCCGCTCGCCCTCCCGGGGAACATCACGCCGCGAGGGCGACGGCGTGCGCGACGAGGCGGTCCACGACGTAGTCCTGGGCTTCCTCGGTGAGGCCGGGGAACAGCGGCAGCAGGACGACTTCGCGCGCCGCCGCCTCGGTGTGCGGCAGCTCGGGCGCGTCCTCGGCGTAGGCGCCCTCGAGGTGGGTGGCCATCACCCCGCGCCGGGTTGCGACCCCGTCGGCGAGCAGAAGCCGCATCAGCTCGTGCGCTCCAACCGGTGCTCCCGGGTCGACGCGGATCGGATACGACTGCCAGGTCCGCTCGGCGTAGTCGGGGTCCCGGGGAAGCCCGATCCAGGGAATCGACGCAAGCGCGACGGAGTACCGCTCGGCGAGCCGGCGCCGCTCGGCGAGGATGGTGTCCAGGACGTCGAGCTGGCGCAGGCCGACGGCGGCCTGCATGTCGGTCATCCGAAGGTTGAAGCCACGCTCGGGATAGTGCTCGATGACCACGTCACGGGCCGCGTGCCGGGCGAGGGCCGACTGGTCCATCGCGTGCTGGCGCAGCCGCCGCAGGCGCTCGGCGAGCTCGGGGTCGTGCACGGCGATCATCCCGCCCTCGCCGCAGGTGATCACCTTGCGCGGGTGAAAGGAGAAGCAGGAGAGCGGGCCGAGCGAGCCGATCGGCCGACCCCGGTGCAGGGCGCCGATCGCGCACGCCGCGTCCTCGACCAGCAGCAGCCGGTGGCGGTCGGCGAGCTCGAAGAACGCGTCCATGTCCGCCGGCAGACCGACCTGGTGCACCGGGATGATCGCCTTCGTCCGCGGCGTCACCGCCCGTTCGACCGCGGCCGGGTCGAGGTTGTAGGTGCTCGGGTCGATGTCGGCGAACACCGGGGTCGCCCCGCATTGCCAGACCACGTTGGCGGTCGCGATGAACGAGAGCGAGGGGACGATCACCTCGTCGCCCGCGCCCACGCCCGATGCGTACAGGGAGAGGTGAAGCGCCGTCGTGCAGCTCGTCGTCGCCACCGCGTCCGGGGCGCCCACGCGCTCCGCGAAGGCGCGCTCGAACTCCTGCACGCGCGGCCCCTGGGTCAGCCATCCGGAGGCGATCACCTCGGCGACCGCCTCTGCCTCGCCGCCGCCGAACCACGGCCGCGCGAACGGGACCTCCATCAGCCCGCCTCCGGCGCCGCGACGGCGGCCGGCTCCGGCGTGGCCCCGAACCTGGTCGCCCGCCACCAGTTCACCAATCGCGTCAGGCCCTCCTCGAGGCCGACCTCGGCGGTGAACCCGAGCTCGTCTCGCGCGCTGGAGACGTCGGCGAGCCGGCGCGGCACCTTGTTCACCGCGCGCTCGGCCCCGTGCTCCACCGGGAGGTCCGATCCCATCACCCGCAGGAGCGTGTGGGCGAGCTCGTTGAGGGTCGTCTCGACGCCGCTGGCGACGTTGAAGACGGCGTCGGTCACGTCGGTCTCGGCCGCGAGCACGTTCGCGCGCGCGATGTCGGTGACGAAGACGAAGTCCATCGTCTGGGTGCCGTCGCCGAAGATCATCAGCGGCTCGCCCTCGGCGATCCGCTCCATCCAGCGCACCAGGACCTCCGTGTAGGCGCCGTAGACGTCCATCCGGGAGCCGTAGACGTTGAAGTACCGCAGGGCGACGTAGTCGAGCCCGGTCATCGCGTGGTAGCTGCGCAGCAGGCCCTCGTTGAAGACCTTCGCCGCGCCGTAGAGGGTGTCGTTCGCGTACGGGTGGTGGAGCTCGCCGGTCGGGAACTCGCTCGCCATCCCGTAGACGGAGGCCGAGGACGCGGCGATCAGCTTCCGCACGCCGGCGGCCGCCGCCGCCTCGACGACGTTGAAGGTGCCGTCCACCAGCACCTCGAGCGCCAGACGCGGCTCCTCGGCGCACTGGGTGATCCGGATCGCCGCCTGGTGGAAGACGACGTCGATGCCCTGCGTGAGCTCGGCGACGAGCGCGCGGTCGCAGACGTTGCCGTCGACCACGGTGACGTTGCCGTTCGCCTCCGCCCAGTCGAGGTTCGCGCGCCGGCCGCGGACGAAGTTGTCGAGCACCACGATCTCCCCGGCGCCGCGCTCGACCAGCTGGTCGACGAGGGTCGAGCCGACGGTGCCGGCGCCGCCGGTGACCAGCATCCGGCCACCGGTGAGCGGTCGCCGCTGCCTTCCCCCCGCCCGCGGTCGGGTTCCGTTGGTGCCCTTGGATGACATCCTGCCCAAGCAACGGATCCGCGCCTGTGAACTTTCCGTGAGCCGGGCCGATGCGACGCCGACGGCTTGCGCATGCGGCTTGGCGCGGCCGCGAGAAACGTCCGCCCACCCCCGTTTCTACCCCGGAATGTGCGGCATCATCGGACAGGTCCGACCGCCCGCGAGCCCGGTCGACCCGGAGCTCGGGGACCGCATGTGCGCCCTGCTCGAGCACCGCGGCCCCGACGCTCGCGGGATCCACCGCGACGCCAACGTCGCGCTCGGGATCCAGCGGTTGCGGGTGATCGACCTCGACACGGGCGACCAGCCGGTCTACAACGAGGACCGCTCGATCGTCGTCGTCCTCAACGGCGAGATCTACAACTACCGCGAGCTGCGCGACGAGCTCGGACGACGCGGGCACAGGCTCGCGACCCGGGGTGACACCGAGGTGATCGCCCATCTCTACGAGGAGTACGGCGTGGACTGCGTCCGCCGGCTGCACGGCATGTTCGCCTTCGCGCTCTGGGACGCCCGCCGCCGCCAGCTCCTGATCGCTCGCGACCGGGTCGGCAAGAAGCCGCTGCTCTACTGCCTGCGCGACGGGGTGCTCAGCTTCGCCTCCGAGATGGGCGCGCTGCTCGGCGACGAGGAGATCCCGCGCGAGGTCGACCACGAGGCGCTCGACGCCTACCTGGCGCTCGGCTACGTGCCCGCCCCGCTGACCGCGCTGCGCGGAGTGCGCAAGCTGCCGCCGGCGCACACGCTGACCCTGCGCGACGGCAAGGCCGAGCTGCAGCGCTACTGGAAGCTCGACTACGCGACCAAGCTCACGGGCGTGCCGACGGAGGAGGTGTGCGAGCGGGTCCGGGCCGGGCTGCGGGCGGCGACGCGGCGCCGGATGGTCGCGGACGTCCCGCTTGGCGCCTTCCTCTCCGGCGGGATCGACTCGTCCGCGGTGGTCGCCGCGATGGCCGAGCAGTCGGCGGAGCCGGTGCGCACGTTCTCGATCGGCTTCGACCACCAGGAGTTCGACGAGCTGCCGCACGCGCGCCGGATCGCGGAGCGGTTCGGGACCGTGCACGAGGAGTTCCAGGTCCGCGCCGACGCGATCGAGATCGTGCCGAAGATGGTCCGCCACTACGGCGAGCCGTTCGCCGACGCCTCGGCGATCCCGAGCTTCTACCTCTCCGAGCTCACCCGCCGCCACGTGACCGTGGCGCTGAACGGCGATGGCGGCGACGAGTCCTTCGGCGGCTACACCCGCTACGTCGCCAACGCGCTCGCCGGGCGCCTGGACCTGATCCCGGGAGTCCTGCGCGGGGCCGTCGCCCGGGCCGGCGCTCGGCTGCCGGCCGGCGGCCGGGTGACCAGCGTCGGCAACAAGGCCCGCCGGCTCGCGGGAACGCTCGCGCTCGAGCGCCCGGAGCGCTACACGAGCTACATGTCGTGGTGGGACCGCCCCCAGCGCAGCGAGCTCTACACCCCGGAGTTCGCGGCCGGTGCGGGGCCCGCCGCGGAGGCGATCGCCGCTTCGTGGGCCGGCGCCTCCGGCGAGGCGGTGATCGACAAGATGCTCGAGGTCGACGTCGAGACCTACCTCGTCGGCGACCTGATCGCCAAGATCGACATCGCGACGATGGCCTACGGCCTCGAGGCGCGCTCGCCGTTTCTCGACCACGAGCTGATGCAGCTCGCCGCCTCGATCCCCGCCTCGCTGAAGGTCCGCCGCTCGGAGAAGAAGTGGATCCTGCGCGAGGCGCTGCGGGGTCAGCTGCCGGACGAGATCCTCGATCGCCCGAAGCAGGGGTTCAGCGTGCCGCTGTCGAGCTGGCTGCGCACCGACCTGCGCTCGTGGGCGCGCGACGTGCTGCTCGACCCCGGGACGCTCGACCGTGGCTACTTCGAGCCCGACGCCGTCAGCCGGTTGCTCGACCGCCACGCCGCCGGCGCGGACGGCGACGACAAGCGGATCTGGTCGCTGCTGATGCTCGAGCTCTGGCACCGCGAGTTCGTCGACTCGCCGGCGAGCACCGCCCTGCGCGCAGCGGCGTAGGCGAAGGACGCGCGGCGCCGGGCGGCGACAGGTTGCGCCCGGCTAGCTCGCCGCGGTGCGCAGGGTGCTGGGGTGGCGCAGCGGTCGCAGCATCCGCGCCCGCAGCTCGCGCCGGACGAAGGCCCGGAACTCGCGGTCGTCGACCTGAGGGACGCCCCGGAGCGCAGCGCGCAGGTAGCCGAACAGGAAGGCGGCGCCGGAGAGGCCGACCGGAGGCACGCGCGCGATCTTCAGCGAGCGCAGCGAGACCCAGCCGAGGCCGTAGTGGAGGATCCAGGCGGCCTCCCCGTGGCGGGCGCGGCCCCGCAGGCGCCCGTCCGCGGAGCCCCAGAGGCGGTGATGGCGCGCGACCAGGTCGGCGAAGGAGTGGGTCTCGAAGCCCCGCATGCGGGCGTAGGTCTCGTCGATCGTGTCCCAGCCGAGCTGCTCGGCGATCCCCCCGATCTGCTCCAGGCATGCGCGCCGGTACACCTTGACCGCGCCGTGCACGTGCACGGCGGGGATCGGGATCAGCTTCCATCCGCTCGGGCACGGCTCGACGAGCCGGCCGCCCGCGACGCCGAGTCGCTCATCGGCGCCGAAGCGCTGCAGCAGGGTCGCGAACCACTCCGGCGGCGGCTCGACGTCGCCGTCGAGCTTGCAGAGGTAGTCGTAGTCGCGCCAGCCCGCGTGCTCGAGCCCGAGGTTGAAGGCGAACACCGGCCGCGCCAGGGCGAGGTTGTCGGCGCCCGGAGCCACCGTCTGCGGCGCCTCGAGCACGGTCACGAAGTCGAGCTCGCGCTCCCAGCGCCGCGCGATCTCGAGCGTTTCGTCGCTGGATCCGTCGTCGACGATCACCCATCGGTCCGGTCGCCGGACCTGCGCCGCGACGGCGCGGGCGGTGCGGTCGAGGTGAGCCGCCTCGTTGTAGACGGGGCTCACGACCAGGAGCCTGTCGACCGGCTGGGTCATCGCGACAGAGCAACGCTCGGGCCGCGCCGGGACTTGCGGCACTTTCGCCCGCTGAGGAAGCCCGGGGCCCGCTCAGGCGTTGCTCTCGTGAGTGCCGGACCGCCCTCCGGCCGGCGCTCGCGAGCCCGATGCGGACAGCGACTTCGATACTCAAGCAACGGCGCCTGCGCGTGGCGATCCTCGCGCTCAGCGCCCTCATCGCGCTGGTGGCGGCGGTCGCGAGCGTCCGCGAGGTCAGCCTCTTCCCGCCGAAGCTCGAGCCGAAGCAGCTCGAGATCGGCGTCGCGACCACGGCCGCGATGGTCGATCCGCCGCGGATCGAGACCGACCAGGACGATCGCACCGATCGCACCTACGTCGACGCCCTGACCGAGACGGTGCAGGTCGACTGCCCTCAGCGAGCGCACCAACCCGCTCGCCAAGGTGATCGCGAGCCCGCCGGTGGTCGACCGGATGGCGCGGCGCCTCGAGCTCGAGCCCGGAGCGGATCTCGGCCGTGGCGCAGAGCACCAACAGCGTGCCGAGGTCGCTGATCGAACCGGCCAACGAGCGGCGCGCGAGCGAGATCCTCGCCTCCTCGATCCCTACCGGCTCGAGGTCCAGGCCGCGTCGACCTCGCCCGTGCTCGAGATCTTCACCCAGGCGCCTTCGGCGGCGGAGGCGGAGCGGCTCGCCGACGTCGCGGTCGCGGTCGGCGACGGATGGCTCCAGCGCCTGGCTCGCGAGCGCAACATCGCGTCCGCCGATCGGGTGCACCTGACCCAGCTCGGCGCGGCCCGCAGCGGCGTCGTCGATCCGAAGGTGGAGCTCAAGGTCGCCGGGCTGACGTTCCTGGTCGTCTTCGCCGTCGCGTGCGGGGCCCTGTTCCTGCTCGCCGCGGTCATCCGCGGCTGGCAGCGGGCCGGCCGCCCGCGCGGGCATCCGCGACGCCGAGGCGGAGGGGTGGTTCGCACCGCCGCCCGCGGCGCAGGCGGTGGCCGGCCCGCGAGGCGGAGACTGGCCGCGCACGACCCGCGTGCTCCCGTGGATGATCGCCGCCTTCCTCGCCCTGCTCTGGCTCGTCCCGTTCAACGCGATCGCGCTCGACGTCTCGCTTCCGGTCGACCTCAACCTCGACCGGCTGGTGCTCCCGGTGATCGTCCTCACCTGGGCTCTCGCGCTGGCGATCGGCGGGGCCACCGCCCCGAGGTTGCGATTCACCCCGATCCACGCCGGGATCGCCGTCTTCGCGGCCGCCGCCGGCCTGAGCGTGGTCCTGAACCTCACCGGCCTCAACCAGACCCTGGGGCTCGAGCTGGCGATCAAGAAGGTGACCCTGTTGATCGCCTTCCTCTCGCTGTTCGTCGTCGTCGCCAGCGTCGTGCGCCGGGCCGAGGTCCAGGCATTCCTCAACTTCATGCTCGCGCTGGCGGCGATCTGCGCCCTCGGGATGATCTGGGAGTACCGCTCCGGCTTCAACGTCTTCTATGAGTGGTCGGCGAGCCTGCTGCCGGGGTTCTTCGAGGTGCTGCCGCCGCCGGAGGGGTTCGACGAGCTCGGTCGGCGGTCCGTGAGCGGCCCGGCCGACCACGGGCTCGAGGCGGTCGCGATGCTCTCGATGGTCCTCGCGGTCGCCCTGGTCGGGATGATGCGGGCGCCGCGCTGGCACGGGCGAATCCTGTACGGGATCGCGGCCTGCCTGATCGGCGCGGCCGCGGTGGCGACCTACCGCAAGAGCGCCCTGTTGGCGCCCCTCTCGGTCGGCCTGACGCTCGCCTACTTCCGCCGCCGCGAGCTGCTGAGGCTTGCGCCGCTCGCCGCCGTCGCCCTGGTCGCCGTGCTCATCGTCTCCTTCAGCGCGCTGGGCTCGATCGCGAGCCAGTTCGACCGCGACCAGCTCGACGTCGCCACCGTCGGCGACCGGGTGTCGGACTACGACGCCGTCCGGCCGGACATCCTCACCAATCCCGCGTTCGGCCTCGGCTTCGGCACCTACGAGCACTCCTTCTCGCCCACCAGCTACCGGATCCTCGACTCCGACCTGCTGATGCGGGTGGTCGAGATGGGCCTGATCGGGTTGGCCGCGTTCCTGTTCATGGTGATCACGGTGATCGTCGTCGCGTCCCCGATCATCCGCGGGCGCGATCCCAGCCGCGCGGACATGGGTCTGGTTGCCGCGGCCGCGGCGGTCGCCTTCCTGATCCTGTCCGCCTTGTTCGACCAGTGGTCGTTCCCCCACGCCCCGTACGTCTTCCTGACGCTCGCCGGCCTGCTCGCGGTGGTCTACGGGCCTGATCCGGATGCCGCGCCCGAGCGCTTGCGAACCGCCGTCGGGCTGCGCCGGCGCGAGCCCGCCCACCTGCCGCCGGCCCCGAGCGGCGCCAACGGCGACTCGCGGCGCGTCCCCACACCGGTCTGAGCCGGAAGCCCGCGGGCCCCCCCGGCGTTTCTTACGTGGGATGACAGCCCACGACGAATCCGCGCGCCCGCCGCACGAGCCGGCGGCGGGCGACCATCCGCACGCCGGCGACGTGCGCTCGAACGAGGACCTGACCGAGGCCGCGGCCGAAGGGCTGCGCTGGATCGCCTACTCGCGGGTGGCGATCGAGATCGTCCTGCTCGGCTCGATCGTCGTCCTGGCCCGACTGATCCCCCCGGCCGAGTTCGGGATCTTCGCCATCGTGGTGATCGTCCAGGAGCTGGCCGTGGTGCTGCCGATGGAGGGCATCGGCAGCGCGATGGTCCAGCGCCGCACGATCGTTCGCGACCACCTTCGCGGCGGGCTGATGATGAGCATCGGGGTCGGCCTGGTGCTGGCCGGCCTGACGATTCTCCTGGCCCAGGTCGTCGTCGACCCGGTGTTCGGCGAGCGCACGGCGACCCTGGTGATGGCGACGACCCCGTATTACCTGCTGGGCGCGATCTACGCCGCGCCGGCGGCCGTCCTGCGCCGGCGCCTGGACTTCCGCCGGCTGAGCATCGTCGACCTGACCCTGAACGCAAGCCGCGTGGTCGCGACGCTGGCGCTGGCGATCATCGGCCTCGACGCCGGGGCCCTGGTCTTCGGCAGCATGATCGGGATGGCGATGGCGCTCGCGCTGGCGCTGTTCTTCGCCCCGGTGCCGTTTCCGCGCTGGCGCCCGCAGGCGATGCGGGACCTCCTGCCCTACGGCGGGCCCGCCGCGCTGGCGACGGTCGCCTGGACCGGGTTCCGAAACGGCGATTACGCGATCATCGGGGCGACGCTCGGGCCGGCGCAGGTGGGTTTCTACTGGCGGGCCTATCAGCTCGCCGTCGAGTACCAGCGCAAGATCAGCGTCGCGATGGCGCAGATGGCGTTTCCCGTGCTCGCGCGCACCGCCGGCGCCAGCGAGCTGCTCGCGCTGCGACAGCGGATGGTCCGGCTGCTCACGGTCGTCGTCTTCCCGCTGCTGACGCTGCTGGTCGTCCTCGCCCCGGTCGTCGTCCCGTGGCTGTTCGGCCCGGCCTGGGAGCCGGCGGTGCTGCCGACGCAGATCCTCGCGCTCGGCGGGGCGGCGATGTTGGCCACCGACGCCTGCGGCTCGGCCCTGATGGCCGTCGGGCGCGCCCGCGCCCTCCTCGGCTTCGGCGTCGCCCACCTGGTCGCCTACGTCGGCCTCGTGATCGTGTTCGCGCCCCTCGGGCTGGTCGCCGTGTCGATCACGGCGTCCGTCGTGCACACGGTGTTCCTGGGCGTCGCCTACGTCGTCCTGCTCGGCGACCTGGTCCGCAGCCCGCTGCGAGTGCTGTGGCAGGACGTCGCGCCCGCGACGACGTCGTGCCTCGCGCTGATTGCCGTGGCCGGCCCGGTGGCCCTGGGGCTGTCGAGCATCGACGCTTCGCCGCTGGTTCAGATCGGCGCCGTGGGGCTCGCCGGCGCGCTCGCGTACCTCGGCGCGCTCCGGCTCTGGTTCCCGAGCTCGGCGCACGACCTCGGCGCCGCGGTCGGCCGGGTGCTGCCCGCCCGCCTCACCTTGCCTCGCCTGCGCGGCCCTGCGCTGGCGAAGTCCTGATGCGCAGCGTCTCGGGACGCACGCGAGCCGTTCTCGCGATTTCGCTGTGCGCTGTGTTAGCATCCGCTTACGCTTTGGCGTCCGGAGACGATCCGGACGCCGGCCAGGTCGCGGTCGCCCAGGCCTGTGCGCCCGATTCCGGAACGGACCGGAGTCGGCCGGCGGGCCGGTTACCGTGCCCGTGGCAAGCGCGGCCGCAGTTCATCGACAGCCCCCAGGAAGCGCTCGGCACGTTGTTCTCCATCGCTCGCACGAACCCACGCAAGAGCCAGTTCATCGCGGCCACGTTCGTCTCCGCGCTGACGCTCGGCCTGCCGTCCGTCGCCCCCGGCGCGACGCTGCGGGCCACGCCCGAGACGCTCGACAGGGTCGTCGCCAAGGCGGACCCCGGCAGCACGATCGAGCTCGTGACCGGCAACTACGGCATCTTCGAGGGCGGGCTGCACCCGGACCCGATCAAGCTCGAGGCGGCGCAGGGCGCGGACGTGACGATGGCGCTCAACTTCAGGCCGGCGTCGAACCTCGTCATCGAGGGGGTGACGATCTCGGAGGCGATGTTCTCGGACAGCCGCACCCAGAACATCACCGTGCGCAACTCCGACATCCCCGGCCAGGTGACCCTGCGCACGGGTGAGCTGGCGCGGGCGAACATCCTCTTCGCGAACAACGTCCACCGCGACTGGGACGCCGGGTGCAACGGCTGCCCGGAGGGGCGCGTCTGGCTACCCGAGCGCACCAGCGAGCCGTCCGGGATCACGATCCGCGACAGCGAGTTCCGGGGCGGCCTCAGCGACGGGATCCAGAACGGGTCGAACGGCACCCAGATCATCAACAACACCTTCCACGACCTGGAGCCGGGCACGGCGAACGGCGTCCACACCGACGCGATCCAGCTCTACGGGTCGCAGAACACGGTCATCCGCGGCAACTACTTCTACAACGTGCCGGACGCGATCATGGCGCCGGACGGCGCCGACCACGAGCTGATCGAGGACAACGTCGTCGCCGGGGACCCCGGCGGCTACCCGTACGCGGTGACCCTGTCATCGGACAACGGGTCGATCATCCGCCACAACACCTTCGCCGACGGCAACTGCGCCTTCAACCTTCCCTGCGGCATCGTCCGCATCGACGCCAAGTCGGGCGACGACGCCGGCCGTGGCACGGTCGTCGAGGACAACATCCTCAGCGAGGTGGCGGTCGACGGCGGCAGCGCCGCGCTCGCCAGGCGCTCGCACAACCTGATCGCCCACGACCGCCCCTCCGGCGTCGCCGAGATCGCCGGGCTGCCGACCTTCGTCGGCGGCCCGAGCCCGACCTCCTACGCCGCGTACCGGCTGGCGCCCAAGTCGCGTGGCGCGGGCAACGCCAGCGACGGCCTCGACCGCGGCGCCCGGATCGGCGTCACGACCTGCAACCACGCGAAGGCGGCGGTGAAGAAGGCGAAGGCGAAGGTCAGGCGCGCGAAGGCGAAGGTCAAGCGCGCGAACGGCGCCGACGCCGTCGACGCGGGCGAAGAAGAAGCTGCGCAGGGCGAAGCAGAGCCTGCGCAAGGCGAAGAGCAAGCAACGCGGCCTCTGCTGAGCGCGTCAGGCTCCGCGCGGGGGCGCGTGAGGGTTCGCCGAGCGGCCCGGCTCAGACGCCGCGGGTACGCCAGCGCAGCTGGTCGACGTGGCCGCGCAGGCGGTGCGCGGCCCCGGTGGCGACGAACGGCGGGAACCAGAGCGAGCGGCCGGCGCCGATCCGGCGCCGTAGCTGCAGGCCGCGCCATTCGCGCAGGCGGCGGGCCTCCGGGCAGGTCCGCAGGGCGAACGCGATCAGCTCGTCGACCGGCGCGCCCCCGACCTCACCGCGGTCGTAGGCGCGGCTCGCCTGCCAGAGGGCCTGACGGGCGAGCGCCCGCGCGGCCATCGCCCGCAGCCGGTCGGCGTCGGCGAGCGACGCTCCGGCGCCGCCGAAGAAGCTCTCGAACGCGGCTCGGCGCTCGGTCAGGTCGACGATCGGGTCGGCGTCGCTGCGCAGCATGCTGTCGGAATGGATCCGATAGAGCGCCTGCACGGCGCCCTTGATGTAGGCGACTTCCGAGACCGCGGCGATCCGCAACCACATGTTGAGGTCGCTGGTGTGGCGCAGGGCGCCGTCGTAGCCGCCGACCCGGCGCTGCACCGAGGTCCGGACGACGGCCTCCGGCGACGAGATGCAGTTGTGGGCCGAGCGGCACCGAAGGCGCACCCACTCGGCGCCGGGCCAGACCTTGGTCCCGCGCCAGCTCGTGCGCACGCGCGCCGGCCGGTTCCCGGACTCGAAGTACTGCGCGTGGCCGTAGACGAGGCCGACGCCGGGCTGGGACTCCATCACGCTTGCGGCCCGCCGCAGAGCTCCGGGGACCAGCAGGTCGTCGGCTGACAGGAGCAGCAGATAGTCGCTGTCCTCGGCCCACTCGAGGCCCTCGTTCGCGGTCGCGATCAGGCCCAGGTTGCGGTCGTGGCGCCGGTACTCGACCCGCTCGGCATGGCGAACGAGCCGGCGCGCGATCGCCGGTGTCCCGTCGGGCGAGTGATCGTCGATGATCAGCGCCCGCACGTCCACGCCCTCCTGGCCGAGCACGCTCTCGATGCAGCGATCGAGGTAGTGGCCGTACCCGTAGCACGGCACGATCACCTTGACCAGCGGCCCGGTCAAGCGATCACCAGCTCGCCGGCGACGCGGTCGGTGACGACGCTGCGCACGATGGCCTCGACCTGGTCGCCGGCGCGCTCCCAGGACGCCGCCTCGACGCCGGCGGCCGCCTCGGCGGTCACCAGACGGTCGCCGGGGGCCTGGGAGACCAGGCGCGAGAGCGCATCGGCGAGTCCGAACGGAGTGGCGGGCGCGTAGCTCACGTGCTCGCTGTCGAGCACGACGCGGTTGTGCTCGGCGTCGTTGACGACCGGGATGCACCCCGCTGCGAGCATCTCGTGCGGGACGAGCGAGACGTTGGTGGCCGAGATCACCAGCCCGGCGATGCAGCGGTTGTAGAGCGCGCTGAGCTGCTCCGGCGTCAGCAGGCCATGGTCGGTGACGGGGAACGGAAGCCCGCCGGCCGGCTCGCCGTAGGCGTGGATCTCGACCTCGGGATGACGGCTGGCGAACAGGTCGAGCGCGAGCACGGCGAGCTCGTGCGCCCGCCGCGGGGTCGACGGGCGGCAGTAGTAGCAGACGTCCCCGCGCCTGCCCGCGGCGTCGGGCGAGCGGTCGATCCCGTACTTGTCGAGGTCGCAGCCGAAGTCGAAGTGGTCGGCGGCCATCCCGTGATCGCGTCGCAGCACGTCGGCCAGCCACCGCCCGGCGGTCACCCCGTGGAACCCGAAGCCGTACGTGGCCTCGGCGAGCAGCGACTCGCTGCCGGCGGGATGAAACGACGGTTCGAAGTCCTGCACGAAGTAGAGCCGCGCGCCCTTCGCGGGCGAGGCGAGCACCGGGTAGGCCGTCTCCCAGCTGGTCGCGAGGACGGCGTGGGAGTCCTCCACGCCCGCGGCGAAGTCGCGCACCTCCGCCTTCAGCCACGGCCACCACGTTCGAATCGTCCGCCGGTGCTGCTCGACCTCCCATCCGTGCCGGTCCTTGATGTAGATGACGCATGTGTGGCCGCGGCGCTCGAGCGCGGCGGCCATCCGGAAGATCGTCGTGTGGCCGCCGGAGCCCTCGCCGGCCGGCCCGCAGACCCAGGCCACGGTGAGCGGCTCGCCCGGGCTCCACGGGGCGGGCTCCGGGAGGGCCCAGCCGCCGGCGGCGATCTCAGACCCCCGCACGAGGTCGTCGCGGTCCACGGGCAGGCTGCCGTAGCCCGCCGGCGCGAGCGCATCGGTGGCCCGGGTGAGCAGGCGGGCGGCGACGCCCGACGGCCCCTCCGTACGCAACAGCCGGCGCAGCTGCCGGCCGCGCTCGACCTTGCTCGGCCGGCTCATGCGCGCTGCCCGTTCACCAGCGCCGGGAACGAGGTCCGGCGCCGGGCGATCCCGTCGAAGACGACGACCGCCGAGCACCACAGCACGAACAGCCCGACGGCGACGACCAGCGCCGTCTTCGGGCCGCGCCCGCTGACCGTCTTCTCGATCTCCGCCGGTCCGAGCTGCTCGACCCTGACGGCGCGGTTGCCGACGCTCGCGGGCTCAGGGGCGAGCGAGAGGACCGCGGCGGTGGCCGAGGCGGAGAGCCGCGCCGCCGTCTCGGCATCGGGGGCCTCGGCGACGATCGAGAGGATCGGCGTCAGCGGGGGGACGCTGACGGTCACGACGTTCGGCTCCACCGGCTTGACCACCTCCAGCGCGGCGCGCGAGAGCGAGGTCAGCGTCTCATCGTCGCCGAGCTTGGGAGCGACGACGGCGACCTCAGACAGGCCGCAACCCGGCGTCGCGCGCGATCTCGGCGCTGATGTCGCGGCTCGCCATCAGGCTGCCGAGCAGCTCAGCCCGGGCGACGATCGTGTCGTAGCCCGCGGGCTGGGCCTCCGAGATCAGCGAGCTGGGGGTGTCGACGAACAGCTGCGTGCGCGCCGATGCCGCGGTGGTCTCGCGGCTCTCGAGCCCAGGTGGCGAGAGCGAGACGCTGTAGCCGAAGTGGATCCCGGCGGCGACCGCCGCCAGGGCGCCAAGGCAGACGACGAGCCACCGTCGCCTGAGCACGCGGATGATCCCGGCGAGCTCCATCGCCGGCCTCAGGTGAGGCCGCGGGCCGGCGGGCCCTCGAAGCCCTCCGACGCGGACCAGCCGCGCCGGATGCGGGCGATCGCCAGGACCGTCGCGCAGGAGCCCGCGAACACGAGCGCGAAGACGATCAGCGCGATCGTGATCCCCGCGCCGCTGTTGATGACCTCGCCGCGCGCCTTGCCGAGCTGCTCGAGGGTGACCTGGCTGTCGGCGGCCGTTCCCCGCTGCGCGGCGACCGTGTCGAGGTAGTCGCGCAACCCGTCGACCGCGGCGTTGGCGAGCTTCTTCGCCGACTCCGCGTCGGGCGCCTGTGAGTAGACGTCGAGGACCGGGACGGTCGGGTTCACCTGGATGTTGAGCCGGTACTCGTCCGGCCGCTTGAGGATGTCCGAGGTCTGGGTCTCGTTCTCGGTGTCGGCGACCGGACGCGGCTGCTCGGGCGTCAGCGGGGCCGACGCCTTGATCTGCTCGGCCTCGAGGTCCGCGCGCCGGGCGATGTACTCGCGCACCGGCGGGCTCGCCATCACGTTGCCGAGCAGGACCGCGCGCTCCGACAGCGCCCTGAGCTGGTAGATGTCCTGACGCAGGTCGATCATCATCGAGCGCGGCGTGTCGACCAGCACGTGGGTCGAGGCGGTGGCGACGTCGAACGACTGGCGCTCGAGCGACGGCGGGAAGAGGCTGATCCCGTAGAGCATCCGCGTCGCGGCCAGCAGCGCCACGAGGAGGGCGATCGCGACGCCGATCTTGCGCTGCGAGAGCTCGCGGATGTGCATCCCGAGTCGCATCTCAGCCGTCCGGCGACGGCCGTTCGCCGCGCGGGCCCCGGCCCACCGCGGCCGCGGCGAGCTCCGGATCGGCATCCGGGTTCGGCGCTCCGGCCGGCGGCGGCGCGAACGCCTCGGGGTGGGAGGTCGGGTCAGGAGGCGCGATCGGGTCCCCGAGCCCGTCCGGCGCCCATCCGCCTGCGCTCACGGCCTCCTCGGCCAGCTGCCACCGGCGGTAGAGCCACGGGACCACCAGGATCACCAGGAACCCGAGCAGCGCGACCAGCACCGCCACGGCCACGGCGAGCAGCCAGTGCGGCCCGCGCGTGTCGAGCTGCGGCGTCGCGGCCCCGAGCTGCTGCACGACGAGCTTCCGCGCCGCCGGGATCTCCTCCCCGGCGGCCACCGTGTCGAGGTAGCGCTCGAGCTCCTCGATCGGTGCGGCCGCGAGCCTCTCGGCGGTACCGCGATTGGGCGCCTGGGCGGTGACCCCGAGGATCGGCACGGTGGCGCCGGTCGTGAGCGTCAGGATCGTCGCCTCGGAATCCGGGATCCGGCTCCCCGCGGCGGTCGCCACGGGCGCGGGCTCGACGTCGGGAGTGCCAGGGTTCGCCGGCGGCACGACCACGAGGCGGCCGGGCGGGATCCCGGCGCGCTCGGCGATCGCGTCCTTGAGCTCGCCCGCGGTCATCAGATTTCCGAGCAGGGTGGCGCGGTTGGCCAGCGTGGTCACGTCCGCGCCCTGCGTATCGACGACCTGAGGCTCGGAGGTGTCGATCAGGATCTCCGCAGAGGAGAGCCAGACGTCGTACCGGCGGCTCTCCGGCGGAACTCCGGGGCGAAAGGCGACCAGCATGCCGGCGACCACCGCGAGCACGAGCACGACGGCGAGCAGCACCTTCGGCGCCCAGGCCTCCCGCCACATTTCTCGCAAGGTGATGAACGGGTCCAAGGGGCTGCCTCTCAATCCCGGTCGCGTCGGTGGTCCACGAGTACGAGAAATGAACGATCGGCCGGTCGAGCTTCTTCCGGCCGGTGGCGGTCGACTGGGCGCGACGAGGGTCGGCTACCGCGCGACCGCGACCTCGGCCTCGGCCTCGGCGCCGAGCACCTCGGCGAGCTCGGCGCGTGACTGGACGTCGAGCTTGCGGAAGGCGTTGTGGAGATGCCACTCGACGGTCTTCTTGGTCACGTAGAGCTCCTCGGAGATCTCGCGATTGGTGAGCCCGATCGCGGCGAGATCGGTGACCCGCCGCTCGGCGGCCGTCAGCGCAGCCGGACCGATCGTCGTGGTCCCTCGCGGGCGGGCGCCCGCCAGCCGCAGCTCCGAGCGCGCCCGCCGCGACACCTGCTCGGCGCCGAGCCGGGTCGCCGCGTCGAGGGCCCGCCGCAGCGTTTCGCGCGCCTGCTTCTGCGACCCGTGGTGGCGCAGGGCCGCGCCGAGGTAGGTGAGCGTCCTGGCGTGTTCGAGCCGCGCTCCTGACTGATCGAGGACCTCCGCTGCCTCGGTCAGCAGATCGACGGCCTGCTTGCCCGACGCGATCCTGCCGGCGCCGGTCAGGGCGACGCCGATCGCCGGGGCGGCGCCGAAGCGCCTGGCGAGGTCGACCTCCTCCCGGGCCAGCCGCTCCGCCCGGTCGCGGTCGCCGAGCTTCGACGCGGCGACCGCGGCCTGCGAACGCCAGGCGCAGACGGCCGGGTTCTCGATCCCCGCCGCGAGCAGCAGCCGGCCCGCCTCGAGCGCGTCGTCGAGCGCCTCGGCGTCACGGTGGCGAGCAGCGTGGATCCGCGAGCGCAGGGCGAGCACGTGGGCGCCCACCGGTGAGTCCTCCGGGTAGGGCGCGCCCGTGATCTTCGCGATCGTGCCCTCGGCGAGCTCGACCTCTCCGCGGTCGAGCATGATCGCCGCCAACCGCGCTCGCGGGGAGTCGAAGTAGTCGCTGCAGAGCCCGTCTCCGATCATCGTGCTCGCGACCCCGGCGTCACTCTCGGCCTCGTGCAGGCGCCCCGCCAGGTGGCTGCTGTGCGCTCCGGCGAGGCGGACGGAGGCGAGCGCTCGGCGCGAACGCTCGACCGAGGCGTGCACGGCCAGCTCGGCGACGGCGACGCCGGCGCGGTCGATCTCGCCGGACCAGCAAAGAGCCTGCAACGCGGCGGCGAACCCGGCCGGCTGGCGGTGAATCGAGGGATCGGCGAGGGCGAGGTCGGCGAGCTCGACCGCGCGCTCGCGCGATCCGCCGGTGAGCGCCAGGTGACAGGCCACGGTCGCGAGCAGCGAGGGGCTGTCGGCCTGGGCCTCGACGCCGTTCATGCGTTCGATCCGCCGGCCGGCCTCGGGCCGCAGGGCCGGGTCGATCAGTGCCGCCGCGAGCCAGGCGGCCTCGAGCTCGTTGCGCTCCCTGCCGCGCTCGAGGCCGCTCTCCTCGATCGCCCGATCGAGCAGGTCGGCCGCCTCGCGGGCGTTCCCATGCAGGTAGAGCGCCCGGCCCAGCTCCAGCGCGGCGGCGCCACGCTCAGGCTCGCGGGAGATCTCCGCCGCCCGCCTCAGGGTCGCCAGCGCGGTCTCGATCTCGCCCCGGTCGATCTCCAGTCGCCCGAGCTCGACCAGCACCCGCCCCTGGGCGTCGGCGCCGGGGGGCTCGTCCAGCGCCCGCCGCAGGAGCCCGACGGCGCGATCGAACTCGCCGTTCTGCCGCGCCGCGCGAGCGGCGCGCCAGAGCTCGTCGACCACCCAGTGCTGCCCGTCGGGACGGGTACGAAGCAGGTGTGCCGCGACCGCGTCGGGCGCCGCCTCCTCGCCCCGAAGCACGATCGCCGCCCGGCCGTGCAGCCGCGCCCGCTCCTCGGCGGGGATCTGCGAGTAGACGGCGGCCCGGACGAGCGGGTGCACGTACTCGACGGGATCGCCGCAATCGAGGATCCCGGCGCGCTCGAGCGCGCTGATCGCCTTCGTCAGGCTCTCGTCGGCGAGCTCGGTCATCGTCGCGATCCGCCGTCTGCTCGAGGCCGACTGCAGGACCGCCGCCGCTCGCGCCACCGCGAGCGCGCCGGCGGGCATCCTGCCGATCTGCCCGAGCACGCGGTGGCGGACGCGGTCGGGCGCCCGCTCGCAGATCTCGGCCGCGAAGGCGACGTCGAGACCCGACTCCTCGGCCGCTCCGATCAGCTCCTGGACGAGCATCGGGTTGCCTCCGGTGAGCCAGTGGCAAGCCCCGGCGGACTGGCGCGAGCAGGTGCCCAGGCGCCTCAGCACCAGCTCGCGAACGGAGTCCTCGCCGAGCGGCGTCAGCCGTTCGACCCGCGCGTGATGGGCGCCGATCAGCTCGCTCACGTCCCCCGCCGACTCGGTCTGGGCGCCGTCGCGGACGCTGACCAGCAGCGAGGCGCTGATGTCGGCGAGCCTGGGGGTGAGGTAGAGCAGGAAGCGAAGCGATTCCGGGTCGGCCCATTGGAGGTCGTCCACGACCAGCGTCACGGGCGCCTTCGAGGCGAGATTGGCGGTCAGCCGGTAGAGGGAATGGATGAGGGTCAGCGACGCTCCCGGCTCCTCCGGCGTGGCCTCGGGATCGCGTCCGTCCTCGGCCGTCAGCAACCGCCCGGCGAGCCGCGCCCGTCCGCTGAACACCGAGGCGACCTCGCGCTCGCCGAGGTCGGCGACGTACTGCTCGAAGAGCTGTAGGACGGTGCCGTACGGCAGCCGTTGCTCGCCTTCCGCGCACCGCGCCCGCAGCGGGACGGCGCCGGACGCCGCCGCCCTGGCGCCGAGCGCCTCGAGCAGCGCGGACCTGCCGACCCCCGCCGGCCCCGCGATCGCGAGCAGCGAGCCGGCGCCGAGGGCCGCGGAGTCGAGCGCCAGCTGGCCGGCCTCGAGCGCAGCGTCACGCTCGAGCAGCGACTCGGTCGGCTCGATGCGGCTTTCTGTTCTAACCCGTGTCCCCGTCAGAGCGGTGCTCGACATCCTCCGCGCCCGCATCCATGCGGCCCCTCCAAGAAAAAGCTCGCGGGCAGCCCCCAGAACCTGACCGTGGCTGCCCGATCAACGAATCGTCGCGAACCTAATCCGAGATCGTGAGAAGATCGTGAGAAGCGAGCCGTTTTGCGGCGACTTACTACCGATCGGCGATGGGCATAGGCGGCGAATTCACCTGATTTGGAGTAGGCCGGTCGCCGGCCGACCGACGGGTCGCGGCGCTATCGCGCCCGCGGCCGATCGACGGACCCGACCGGGTCGCGCCGACTCACGGCGACCGCCGGCGACGGGCCGAACGGCGGCTCGTCGCGGCCCGTCAGGGTCGCCACCACGCGAGCGGCGACGCTGCGCCGCGGGCGATCGCCCCTGGCGCGTGCGAGCGTCCAGCGCAGCGCGTGCTCGAGGATCAGCATCAGCCGGTAGGTCGCGCGGTGTGCGGGAGAGAAGTGCTTGCGCGCGTACTGAAGCCGGGAGTAGGCGTTCTGGGCCTCCATCCTGGGGTTCAGCTTCGCCTTGCCGGCGTGGTGGATGATCGTCATCTGCGGCAGGTGGCGCACCGCCCAGCCACCCTGCTTGATCCGCCGGCAGAGATCGGGCTCCTCCGAGTAGAGGAAGAACCGCTCGTCGAATGATCCCGCACCCTCGAGCGCCTCGCGACGGGCGACCATGAACGCGCCGACCGTCCAGTCGCAGTCCGTCTCCCGCTCGTAGGGGTCGCGCTCCAGCACTCGCTCGGACGACCACGCCGGGCGATAGGGGGATCGCTCGATGCCGAGGGCCGTGCCGAGCGCACGCAACGCGTTCGGGAAGCGGCGCATGCTCGGGTAGATCCGGCCGTCGGTCAGGTGGCGCACGCCCGCGAGCCCGACCTCGGGCCGTGAGTCGAGCGCCGCGATCAGCTCGGCGAAGGTGCCCTCGACGATCTCGGTGTCCGGGTTGAGAAAGAGCACGTAGCGGGCGTCGCAGGTCATCAGCGCCCGGTTGTTCGCGTAGGAGAAGCCGAAGTTCGGGGTCCGGACCACCCGCACCGCGGGGAACTCGGACTCGAGCAGCTCGGCGGTGTTGTCCGTGGACTCGTTGTCGGCGACGACGACGTCGAGATCGATCTCGCCCGCCTGGGCGAAGACCGTGGACAGGCAGGGCCGCAGCCACTCGGCGCTGTTGAACGAGACGATGATGATCGCTAGGTCGTGCATCGAGCCGCCCCCGCGCGGCGCTCAGGCCGGCGCGGTGATCCGCTCGGCCGGGATCGTGAGGATCCCCAGCCCCTGGCCCTGCTCGGGATCGAGGATCAGGCTCACCGCCTCGTATCTCGACGACACGTCGAGCTTCCCGAACGCCGAGGAGAGATGGCTCTTGATCGTGCTCTCGGCCAGGAACAGCTTCGCCGCGATCTGGCTGTTGCTGAGCCCCATCACCACCAGCCCCAGGATCTGCTTCTCGCGGGTGGTCAGCACCTGCGTTCCGACCTCGGCGCGCGATCGACGCGGCACCGAGACCTGGCCGGCGCAGACGACGGAGACGACCGCCGCGAGGCTCTCCTCGATCCGCTCGGCGAGGACCACGCCGTCGACCCCGGACGCGAGCGCGCGCCTCACGTCCCCGTCCCGGGCGCGCTCGCAGACCAGGACCACCGGTACCGCGAGCCCGGAGCGGATCGAGCTCACCGCGGCCGCGGTGGAGCGATCGGGTCGCTCGGCTCCGAAGACGATGCAGGCCGGCGTCGACCCCTCGCAGCGGACGAGCAGGTCCTCGAGCTCCGACTCGCAGGCGACCACGGGCTCGCGGCACTGGGCCAGCGCCGCGCAGACGCGCTCGCGCGTCGCCGGCTCCGGGACGCAGACTCCGATCCCGAGCCCCGGGTCCGTTACGACTTCCGTGTCCTCACCGGGTCCCACTGGTGGACCAACGTTCGATTGGCGGCCGTGCTTCCGTTTTCGGGCTCGCGGGCCGGCCCCGGGTCCATTACTCCGATGAGGACTTCGCCCGCAGCGCGATCAGCTCCCGCGTCTCGAGGCTGATGCAGAGCTCGCAGAGCTCGCCGGCGACCTCGCCGAACGGGCGTTCCGACTGTGTCGCGAGGCGCTCGGCGGCCGTGCGGACGTCGCCGGTCTCGACCAGGGCCTCGAGCATCC
The DNA here is from genome assembly GCA_963733075.1 of uncultured Solirubrobacterales bacterium. Taxonomy (GTDB): domain Bacteria; phylum Actinomycetota; class Thermoleophilia; order Solirubrobacterales; family 70-9; genus WHSW01. Next base: position 36,545 of record CAVTCA010000024.1, read on the forward strand.
GCGCCGCGGCTTGGTCGAGGCCGTGGTACTTGCCGGTCCTGATGTCGAGCACGACGGTTTCGGCGGCGAACCGCCTGAACACCGCGTGCTCGGGAACTTCCACCCTCGAGTCGAGGATCTCCGGGTACGAGCGCTCGTCCACCAATCACAAACGCGCGCCGCACGTGCCGGATTGCGTTCGGCGCCAAATCCCGGGGTGGGCGCCCGCAAGGGAGCGCGGTCGCCGAGCGTTGGTGGGTGTGAGATGGAAGCATTGAGCTCACTTGCGACCCCGGGAGCGCTGATCGGCGACGAGGTCGAGATCGGCACCGGGGTGGAGCTGGGCCACAACGTGGTCATTCACGACGGCACCAGGATCGATTCCGGCGCGATCGTGCAGGACGGCGCGGTGGTCGGAAAGTCGCCGCACCTCGGCCGCATGTCGACCGCCAGCCGCGAGGTCCCCCCGCCGGCCGTGATCGGCGAACGGGCGGCGGTGCTCTCGGGAGCGGTGGTGTTCGCCGGGGCGACGCTCGAGCCCGGTGCGATCGCGGGCGACCAGTCGCACATCCGCGAGCGCAGCCGGGTGGGGCGCGATTCGGTCATCGGCCGTGGCAGCTCGGTCGACAACGATGTGCTCATCGGCCGCCGGGTGCGGGTGCAGACCAACTGCTACCTGACCGCCCACACCGAGATCGAGGACGACGTCTTCATCGGCCCCGGGGTCGTGATGACCAACGACAACACGATGGCCCGGCACCCGGCGGGTGAGCCGCGCAAGGGACCGACCCTGCGACGCGCCTGCCGCATCGGCGGCGGCGCCGTGCTCTGTCCCGGGATCGAGGTCGGAGAAGAGGCGTTCGTGGGCGCCGGCGCCGTCGTGGTCGCCGATGTCGCGCCGAGGGCTGTCGTGGTCGGCGTTCCGGCGCGCCAGATCCGCACGGTCGGCGACGAGGACCTGATCGAACGATGGCGATAGCGCCGACGGTCAAGAGCGGCCGGACCCCGGCGCTCGTCGCCGTGCCGCTGTTCGCGACCCGGCCCTCGCTGGAGCCGCTGCTGCCCGCGATCGCCGAGCGCCAGCGGGCGGTGCTCGAGTCCGGGCGTTACATCCTGGGCCCCGAGGTCGAGGCGTTCGAGGCGGAGTTCGCCGCCTTCGTCGGCCGCCGGCATTGCATCGGCGTCGCCAACGGCACCGAGTCGCTGACGATCGCACTGCGCGCGCTGGGCATCCAGCCCGAGGACGAGGTGGTCGTGCCCGGGGTCAGCTTCTTCGCCACCGCCGAGGCGGTCGTCAACGCCGGCGCCCGGCCGGTGTTCGCCGACATCGACGCCGAGACGCACTGCATGACCGCGGCGACCGTCGAGCCCGTGCTCACCGGCCGCACGCGGGCGATCGTGCCGGTGCACCTGTTCGGCAACCCCGCACCGATGCGAGAGCTGACCGAGCTGGCGCGCACGCACGGCCTGGTGGTGCTCGAGGACGCCGCGCAGGCGGCGGGGGCGAGCTTCGAGGGCACGCGCGCCGGCGCGCTCGGTGACGCCTCCTCGTTCAGCTTCTACCCGGGAAAGAACCTCGGCGCCACGGGCGACGCCGGAGCGATCCTCACCGACGACGACGAGGTCGCCCGCACGGCGCGGACCCTTCGCGCCCACGGCCAGGCGGACCCGTGGGTCCACGTCGAGGTCGGCTACAACTCGCGCCTCGACGAGCTCCAGGCGGCCGCGCTCCGCGTCCTGCTGCCCGGAGCTCGAGGGCTGGACCGCGGCACGGCGCGAGGCCGCCGGCGCCTACGAGCGCGCGGGGATCGCCGACGTGGTCGAGATCCAGCGGGAAACGGCCGGCGCCGCCAGCGCCTACCACCTGTACGTGGTCCGCACCCCTCGCCGCGACGCGCTCAGGGCGGCGCTGGCGGAGGTCGGCGTCGAGACGAAGGCCTACTACACCACGCCGCTGAACCGCCAGCCCGCGCTCGTCGACGGCGCACCCGTCACCCGGCTGCCCAACTCCGAGCGCCTGGCCGCCGAGGGCCTGGCGCTACCGATGGGCCAGGCGCTCGACGAGCCGACCGTCGGGCTGGTCGTCGACGCAATCCGCGCCCTGGTCTAGCGGCTGGCGGGCGGCGACGCCCGGGGATGCCGTGTCGGACACGCGTCCCGCGAGGCGCCGCGGTTAGACCTGCGACCGATCTGGCGCGGGACGCTCGATGTCCTCCCCGACATCCCCGGACGTCGCCTCCTTGGCAAGGAGAACGGTGTCCTGTCGAGCTCAGCCAGGAGCGCGGGAGGCTCGATGTCCTCCCCGACATCCCCGGACGCCGCCTCCTCAGGCAGGGATAGCCGGCGACTTGCTTCGCCAGAGACCAGAGCGTGATGTTCGGTGTGGCGACCGCATCCTGACGCTAAGCCCACAACGATCGCCGGCGCCCGCCATGGGCGTGCAGTTGGCGACACCAGCCCCGGGCCGCATGCCCGTCGGGGCGGCGACACGGCCGGGGCACCCTCGCCTACCCAGCCCAACCCGGCCGGCGCGCGCCGCCTCGGCGCCGAAGTCCTGGACCGGGACTGCCGCGTGGCGTGGCGCTAGTTCGCGCCGCGGCGGCTGAGGACCGCCGGGACCGTGCGCGCGATCAGCTTCAGGTCGAGCCACAGCGACCAGTTGGTCACGTAGATGTAGTCGAGGCTCACCATGTCGCGGAACGGGATCTCGGTGCGGCCGAGGACCTGCCAGAGGCCGGTGACCCCCGGAGCGAGGTCGAGCCGGGTGCGCGACCAGCCGGCGATCAGCTCGTCCTCCGAGTCGATCAGCGGCCGGGGGCCGACGATGCTCATCTGGCCGACCAGCACGTTCCAGAGCTGCGGCAGCTCGTCGAGGCTGGTCGAGCGCAGGAACCGCCCGACTCGCGTCACGCGCGGGTCGCGGTCCAGCTTCAGCCAGTCGGGGTCGCCGCTGAGCGAGCGAAGCTCCTCGGCCTGCGGGCCTCCGCGTCGACGACCATGGTCCGGAACTTGAGCAGCGTGAACGGCTCGCCGCCCCGACCGATCCGCCGCTGGCGAAACAGCACCGGCCCGCGGCGAGTCGAGCTTGATCGCGATCGCGCACGCCAGCAGCAGGGGCGCGCCGAGCACGATCCCGGCGGTCGCGCCGGCGAGGTCGAGGGCGCGCTTCAGCATCCGTGATGAGTGCGAGAGCACCAACGGGTTGAGGCCGAGGACCGTCAGCCCCTCGATGTCGTCGATCGCCACCGAGGGACCGAGCGCGTTGATGTGGTTGGGGACGATGCTCACCTTCACCGCGGCGGAGCTGCAGGTCTGGACCAGGTCCATCATCGCCTCGTCGGGCAGGTCCTGGGCGGTGACGATCACCCGCTCGACGTCGAGGTTGTGCGCCAGGTAGCCGAGGTGGACGTCGTCGAGGCCACCGAGATACGGAAGCCCGGACTTGACCTCGGTGGCGCCGTTGACCGAGATCTCGCCGACCGGCTCCAGGCCGTACTCGGGGTGGGATTGCAGCTTGCGGATCAAGCGCCTCGGTGACCGGGGACTGCCCGACCAGCAGCACCCGGCTCGGGCCGCCGAAGCGGATCACGGCCCGCCGGGCGACGACCCGAAGGGTCATTGCCATCAGCACGCCGGAGAGCGCCGAAGACGATCGTCTCGACCAGGGTCAGCGCCCCATGCCCCTCGAACACCCGCAGGTACGCCCACAGGATCAGGGTGCCGACGACGAAGGCGTGAAAGAGCGACGGCAGGTCGTCGAGCGCGGAGGCGTTGACGCGCTTGACGTCGCGCTCGTAGAGGCCGTAGAGGCGGAACAGCACCAGCCACACGGGCAGCGTGGGGAGGAGCCAGAGGATGTCAACCGGGTCGGCCGGGTCGGGGCTCAACATCAGCGCCAGGGCCGCGGCGGCGAGCACCGCGAGGAGGTCGGCTCCGGCCAGCGCCCGCCGCAGCAGGTAGTCGCGAGGGCGGTGGGCGCCGGCGACCGCGCGTTCGCGCTGTGCCGCCTGCCGCGCGGCCGCGGCGACGTCGGGCGCCTCGCCGGGTGCGGCGAGGATCGGCCGAGATCCACCCGCCCCGTTGCTCACAGGATCAGCTGAGCCGAGGTCGGGACCTCGACGGGCACCGGCTCGCCCCCGCCGAGCAGCGAGGTCTCCGCTGCCTCGATCATCCGGACCACGTCGAGCGCGAGCTCGAGCTGGCTGTGGTGGGTGCCGCCGGCGCGCACGCAGGCGATGAAGTCCTCCATCTCGACCGCGAGCGGCTCGCTGCCGTCGAGGTGCGGCGAGACGATGTCCCCGGTCCGGTACGAGAGGTGGTACTCGCCGAAGGTCTCCGGATCGCGGTAGACGACGCCGCGGTCGAAGACGCGTACGGGCTCAGGGGCGCCGTCCTCGTAGACGACCATCTTCTCGCTGCCGACGAGCACCGTGCGACGCAGCTTGCTGGGCGCAAGCCAGCTCATCTCGATGTTCGCCAGCGTGCCCGAGCCGAACTGAAGGGTGAGGAAGGCGACGTCGGCGATCCCCTGGACGACGGCGTCGCGCCCGCAGGCCGCGACCGTCCTCGGTCCCTCGCCGAGCCAGTAGCGCAGGATCGAGAAGTCGTGCGGCCCGAGGTCCCAGAGCACGCTCACGTCGCGCTGGTGCAGGCCGAGGTTGACCCGGCTCGAGGAGATGAAGTAGAGGTCGCCGAGCTCGCCCTCGTCGAGCAGCTTCTTCACCGCGCGGACCGGCGGGCTGTAGGTGAACGTGTGGCCGCACATCAGCACCAGCCCCGCGTCGCGAGGCGATCCGAGCGAGCTCGTCGGCCTCGTCCGCGGAGGCGGCGATCGGCTTCTCGACGAAGGTGTGCTTACCGGCGGCGAGGCTGGCGGCGGCAAGCTCGGCGTGGGTGCCGACCGGGGTCGACGATCAGGACCGCGTCCAGCTCGGGGTCGGCGAGCAGATCGCTGAACTCGCCGGTCGAGCGGGCGGCGGGATAGCGGCGCGCCATCCGCTCCAGGCGGTCGGGGCTCTGGTCGCAGATCCAGCTCAGCTCGACGCCCTCCATGTCCGCGATGACCCTGAGGATGTTCGGGCCCCAGTAGCCGAGCCCGACGAGCCCGACGCGGACCGGGTCGCCGTCGGAGTCCGAGCCCCACGGATCGCCGGCGACCGGCGTGAACCGCCGCCTCGGGACCGCGTCGCCGGCCGGGGGGCGCCCGGTTCCGTTGCCGTTGTCCTCCGCTCCGTTCTTTCCTCCGTGCTCCAGCATCTGTGACAGCAACGCGCCGGGGGCCGCTGCGCTCGCACGCCGTCCTGCCGATCCAACGGAATTCGCACCGACTTTCCGCTTGATCCAAGTTCAGGTACGAAACTCCAACTTCACGCGCGACAGAATCGCGTAGCTCAAAGCGTTCTGAGGCTGTATCGGAGGATGGGCTGTCCCGATTGCACGGGGAAGACACCCAGAAAGAGCGGCGCCGAGGCCACAAGGGTGAGTAGCCCTCCCTCGGCGTCGCTCCCCCCGTGCCCCGGCTTCGTTAGCAGGGGTTGAGAAAAGTCTAGGGTAGGTACCCCGGTGCTATTTCGCTCCGGCTGTGCAAGGGTCGGAGCTCGAACTGTCTTGCGCCGTGGGGTTGGCCAGGATGACCGACCAAGGGCGCCGGAGGCAGTTGCATGGGTGTCAACTGATTCGGAGTGTGGGTGTAATGCGGGTTGATCGTGTTGAGGGGAATAGCGTGGGGATCGGCGTGGCCATGAGGCCGGAGGCGGGCAACGTCCCGCGGCGTCGATTCAGGCCGGTGGACCAGCCGGAGGAGTCCCGTGACCCGGAGCGCCGCGCGATCGCGCGGGCCAAGGCGGGTGACTGGGACGCGCTCCATTACCTGTACGTCCGCTATGCCGACGACGTCCAGGGGTTCGTGCAGAGCATCGTTCGCGACCATCACGAGGCCGAGGACATCACCCAGAACGTGTTCGCGAAGCTGATGCGGGCAATCCACAAGTACGAGGAGCGGGAGGTGCCGTTCGCGGCGTGGATCCTGCGCGTGGCCCGCAACGCCGCGCTCGACCACCTGCGCTCGCGGCGCCAGATCCCGGTCGAGGAGGTGCGGATCGCCGACGTCGGCGACGAGCAGATCTCGTCCGAGCGCGCGCGCTCGCTGAAGGAGGCCCTGGCGGGCCTCCCCGAGGCGCAGCGCCAGGTGCTCGTGCTCCGCCACATCGCCGGGCTCTCGCCGAACGAGATCGCCGAGCGGCTGGGGAAGACCGAGCCGTCGATCCAGGGCCTGCACCACCGCGGCCGGGCGGCGCTCAAGGACGCCCTGCGCGAGCTCGAGGTGGCGCCGGTGACCGCGGCGGCCTCCGCCTGAGGCCGAGGCCTATGCGCTTGCGCCCCTAGGCCCCGGAGCGGCGGTAGATCCGTTCGGCCACGCGGCCGGCCTCGACGTCGGCGAGGTAGAGCAGCGCGGCGTGTCCGATCAGCCGCTCCAGCGCGACCCCTTGGCGCTCGGCCTCGCGCTCGAGCCCTCGCATGGTGCCGTCGACGAGCTCGATCGTCAGCCTGCGGGTCTCGCGCCCGATCGCGGGCGGGCTGAAGCGGGGCACCCGGGTCGCCTGGCGCTCCTCGTCGAGCTCGCGCTCGTAGTAGGTCACCGCCTGCGCGACGAGCTCGTCGAGGCTGAGGCGCTCGTCGCGTGCCCGGTCTTCGAGGGCGCTCCAACCGAATTCGTCGAATGTGATCGGGATCTCCAGCCTCATGGTGGGGTCGCGTGCCGGCGCGGGCCAACATAGTGGATGAATCGCGCCCGGTACCGCCGACCGCCGAACTCCGGCCTTAGTTCCGACCAAACTCCGCGATCAGCCGATCGTCGAGAGCCGGCGCGCGGCGACCTCGGTCGGTCAGAGGGCCGCGTCGGTGTCGTCGCACCAGCGCACGGTCTCCTCGAGCAGGCGAATGCCGAGCTCCTGGATCCGACGGCCGCGCTCGCGTGGGGGGACCAGGGACCTAAGCGTCTCGAGGCGCTCGACGCTCATCGCGCGCAGCTCGGCCAGGTTCTTGCGCACCAGCTCACGGTCCTCCCAGTCGACCAGCATCAACCGCAGCAGGCCCTCGTTGCGCAGCCAGATCGACGGCTCGGCGGGCTCGGCCAGCCATCGCCCCAGCTCCCGGCCGACCGCTCGCGGTCAGCGAGTACTCGCGCCGGCGCCGACCGGTCGAGGTCAGGTCGCGCCCGGTGACCAGGCCGGCCGCCTCGAGCCGGCGGAGCTCGGGATAGATCTGGCCGTAGCTGACCGACCAGAAGAACGAGGCGGCGCGCTCGAGGTACTGCTTGATCCGATAGCCGGTGTCGTAGCCGTCCCGGATCATCGCCAGCACCATGTAGGCGGACGGGGTCAGCTCGCGCACGGACGGGATCGACCTCGGTGTCCGTGGACGAAGCCGATGCGGGCGAGCGGCTTGTGGCGGCTGTCTCACTCATATGCATCTCTGATATATTCACGCCGATAATACGGGGGCGAAGAGCGTTTCGTCGCCCCGTGTGATCGCGCTAGAGTCCTTGCGCCCGCGGGACTCTGGGCTCCTGGAAGGCAAACCGCAGGGAGGTTGAAGGTGCGGCATCGGTTCTCAGCGGAAGGACTCCGGCCTACGCCGCATCGCGCTGGTCCCCGGCGCCGGCCTCGCCGCCATGGCGATCCTGCTCGTTTCGGCGGCGCCCGCGAGCGCCCAGGACGAGGAGATCCTCGGCGCCGCCAGCTACCCGGGGATGACGACCTACAGCTGCCGCACCGACGCGATCCCGATCTCCCCGGGCCAGAACCTCAACCTGTTCGGGCTCACCAAGACCTGCCCGAACGCGGAGAAGATCAGCGGGCCCGGCGACACGAGCGTCTTCGCCCCCGGCTCGACCGCGCGAGGGCTACGTGACCCGCTTTCAGGCCGAGCATGGTCGAGGTCCACGCCGACGGCGGCTCGACCACGCCGAGCGTCTGGGACCTGCACCTCCATCACGTGGTCTGGCTCGCGCCCGGCGGCGGCCCGACCTTCGCCTCCGGCGAGGAGAAGACGATCGTCAAGCTGCCCCAGGGCTACGGGCTCAAGGTCGGCGGGGACGCGAACTGGGGGCTCAACTACATGATCCACAGCCTGAACGCCGAGGGCGGTCGCCAGGTCTACATCACCTGGGAGATCGACTGGGTTCCCGAGACGACGCCCGCCCGCACCGACATCAACCCGGCCACGATCAGGTGGCTCGACGTCGCCGGCGCTCCGCAGATCTACCCGGTGTTCGACGCCGAGCGCGGCTTCGACACCGACGGCGACGGCAAGTGGGTGTTCCCCGACGACGTCCCGACCGACCCGGCGACGCCCGGCTACGAGGAGCGCGTCGAAGATCTCGACCCGCCCAGACTGGATCGTTCCGCGGCGGCGGGCGGACGCTGGTCTTCGGCGCCGGCCACCTGCATCCCGGGGGGCTCCACGTCGACCTCCAGGTGGCGCGCGACGGGCCCGACGCCGGCGACGGTCGACGGCGACGACCCGTCCGAGGTCCGGCCCCTGTTCCGCTCCGACGCCAAGTACTACGAGCCCGCCGGGGCGGTGAGCTGGGACGTCAGCATGGAGGCGACCCGGCCCGACTGGCGGATCAGCCTCAAGGGCGGCGACACGGTCTCGATCGACGCCACCTACGACGTCAAGCGGGCGTCCTGGTACGAGTCGATGGGGATCCTGCCGCTCTCGGTCACGCAGCGCCGACGACCCGCTGGCCAAGGACCCGTTCGACGACGAGGCGGCGGTGCGGGCGATGTACGACGCGGGCGGCATCCTCACCCACGGCCGCCTGCCCGAGAACATCGACTACAAGGCGAACAAGGACCTCAAGCTGCCGGACCCGCGCAAGCTCGGCAGCAGGGGCCGCCGGGTCCCGAGCTCGGGGATCGAGATCGACGGCTTCGGCTACTCGATCGGCGGCTACTCGGCGTTCCGCGGCTTCCCCACCTACCTGATGCGCCCGCCGACGATCAGGCCCGGGCAGAGCGTCACCTTCACCAACCTCGACGCGCTGCCGACGATGTCCGACGACGAGCAGGCGTGGCACAGCATCACCTCGTGCCCGGCGCCCTGCAACCGCGGCTCCGGGATCGGCTACCCGCTCGCGCGCGGGCAGATCAAGTTCGACTCCGGACAGCTCGGCTACGGCACCGTCATCAGCACCGAGGTGACCACGGGCTCGAACGTCTACACGACGCCGCCGCTGACCAAGCCCGGCAAGACCTACACGTACTTCTGCCGGATCCACCCGTTCATGCGCGGCTCGGTCCGGGTCCGCGAACGGCCCAAGTCGCAGTAGGTCGCCCAGCCGATCGCGCTCGGCTCGAGGTCCCGCGCGCGGGGTCGCGCCGGTGACCCGCGCTAACGCTTCGCTAACAGCCTGCTAATATGCCGCGCTCCTGCTGAGTCCCCGCCGCACGGAGGCGGGGGACGGGGGACCCAATCGGTTGGGGCGAATCGCGGCGAGTCGGCCGCGTAGCGCAAAGCTCTCAGTTTCGCGCGAGCCCGTCAGCTAACCCCGGAAGCGACGAGAGCGGAGCGTGAAATGAACTTGCTCGGAGTGCGGTCGCGCAAACCACGATGGCTTCCCCTGGCGGGCGCCGTCGTCGTGATGCTCGCGATCGGCGCGCTCGCCGGCTCGGCGAGTGCCGCGTCCTCCGGTGGCGTCGGCACCGGCGGCACGGGCGGCGCCGAGCCCGGGGGCGGCGAGGCCCAGGCCGGTGGCGGCGAGACGCAGCCAGGTGGTGGCGGCGAGGCCGGCGGTGCGGGCGGAGCCAACGAGCGGGTCGGCACCCGTTACGAGCGCATCTGGGATCGGACCTCCGGCGGCGACAAGCGGTGGGCGCGGCGGACGAGCGAATGCGAGTCAGGCGGCAACCCCGACGCGATCGGCGGCGGGGGCGTCTACCGCGGCGCCTTCCAGTTCCTGAGGTCGACCTGGAAGCGCTCGCCGAAGAGCCCCGGTGGCGATCCGATCGCCTATCCGTACCGGACCCAGGCCGTGGTCGCGATCCTGCTTCGCGAGCGGGACGGCCCCGGCCACTGGCCGGTCTGCGGCTAGACGCCCAGCCCTTCCTCGAGCCCGCTGAGGACGGCAGCGACCAGCTCGCCGATCGCGTCCAGGTCGTAACCGCCCTCCTGGACGATCACGGTCGGCAGCCCGAGCTCGCCGAGCCTGCGCCCCGCCTCGCGAAAGCCCTCGGCGCTGACCGCGAGCGGGCTCTCGGGATCACCCGCGGCGGCGTCGACGCCGAGCGCCACCACCAGCGCCCGGGCGCCCGCCGCGTGCGCCCACCCGCTGAGCTCGGCGACCGCGTCGAGCCACGGCTGGTCGCCTGAGCCGGGTGCCAGGCAGAGGTTGCGGTTGGTGCCCGCGCCCGCGCCACCGCCCGTCTCGGCCTCGAAGCCGAGGAAGTGGGGGAACCATCCGGCGCCCGGATCGACGTGCACCGAGCCGACCAGCACCGTGGCGTCCTCGTAGAAGATCTGCTGGGTGCCGTTGCCGTGATGGGCGTCGACGTCGATCACGGCCACCGGACCCGCGACCTCGTCGCGCATCCTCGCCGCCGCGATCGCCGTGTTGTTGAGATAGCAGGAGCCGCCGAAGCAGCCGCGGGCGGCGTGGTGGCCGGGCGGCCGGCAGGCGGCGTAGGCGGCCGTCTCGCCGGCAAGCACGAGCTCGGCCGCGGTCAGCGCCGCGTCGGCGGCGCCGCGGGCCGCCTCCCACGTCCGCGGCCCGATCAGGGTCATGGTGTCGTACGCGAACCAGCCGGCCCGGGCGGTGGCCGCCGCGGGCACCGATAGCGCCGGGTCGGGGCCGAGGCCGGGGATGGGGAAGATGTAGGGCACGACTCGGTCCTGCCCCGGGTCGCGCGGCAGCCCCGCGGCCTCCCACTCCTCCCAGGCGCGCGCCAGGTAGGCGAGCAGGCCCGGGTCGTGGACCGCAAGCAGCCGCGAATCGTCGTGAGGCTCGGCCTCGACGAAGCGGGCGCCGCGCTCGGCGAGCGCGACGCGAATCCGCTCGGCGCGCTCCGGCAGCTCGGTGCCGGGGATGCGGACCCCGACCCAGACCTCGCCGCTCGGCCGATGCAACCGGTGGCGGTCGCTCCAGACGACGGGGATCGCCAGGCTCACGCCGCCAGCGTATCCGGCCATCGGCGGACCCGCACGAAGGCGCGCACGCGCCGACTGGCGCGCGGCACGCCAGAGGTGCTCAATCGCGTCACTCGGCCAACCGCTGGCGAACGGACGTTCAGTCGCAAGCCGGGCGGCCTGGTTGGCCAAAGCGCGCATTGACAGGCTCGAAATCGCGGGGATAGGTTCGTCAACGATCGTTCATGAAGACCGAGACGGCGGTCGAGATCACCGCGCAACTGGGCGCCGACCGGGTGCTCGAACCGCGCGGCGCGCTGCCGCAGCCGGCCGAGCGCCTCGATCCCAGGCCCCCGGTGCGACCGCACGAGGTCGAGCTCGGGGTCGAGCGGCTCTGCCTCGACTCGACCTCACACCGCAACATCCGCGAGCGCGCGGGCGGCGACCCGGAACGGATGGCGGGGCGGATCCTCGAGATCGTCGAGGCGCGCGGCAAGCTGCACAACCCGGAGACCGACTCCGGCGGCATCCTGCTCGGCAGCGTCGTCGCCGTCGGCGAGCGGTATGCCTCGCCGCCGCGGCTCGGCGAGCGGGTGGCGACGCTCGGCTCGCTGACGCTGACCCCGTTGCGCCTCGAGCGGATCACCCGTCTCGACCCCGACTCGCCCCAGGTCGAGGTCGAGGGAACCGCCTACGTGTTCGAGCGCGCTTCGTGGGCGTCGATCCCCGACGACCTGCCGCTGGCGACGGCGCTCGAGGTGTTCGACGTCTGCGCCGCGGCCTCCCAGACGCGGGACCTGACGCCGGAGCTCGGCACCGTCTACGTGCTCGGCGCCGGCCATGCGGGCAAGCTGGCGCTGGCGGCGGCTCGCGAGGCGGCGGCGACCCTGGTGGCGGTCGACGTCGATGCCGAGGCGGTCGACCTGGTCTCGTCGCTCGGGCTCTGCGACATCGGCATCGTCGCGGACCTGCGCGACCCGCTGGCGACGGCCGAGGCGGTCGCGGAGTCCGGCGCCCCGCCGGCCGACCTCACGGTGGTGGTCGTCAACGCGACCGGTTGCGAGCCGACCGCGCTGCTCCTGACGAAGGACGAGGGGACCGTCCTGTTCTTCTCGATGGCGACCAGCTTCTCGGCGGCGGCGCTGGCGGCCGACGGGATCGGGACCAGCGCCCGGATGATCGTCGGCAGCGGCCACGCGCCCGACCGCGGCGCCTACGCGCTCGAGCTCGTCCGCGGCTCGCGGCCGCTCCGCGAGGCGCTCGGCATCCCGCTCGAGGGGGACAGCGTGAGCGAAGGCCACAGCGTGCAGATGCGCTGGCGCGACCTCGACGGGCTCGGGCACGTCAACCACACCGTCGTCCTCACCTACCTCGAGGAGGGCCGCGACGCGTTCCTGAAGGAGCGCGGGATCGCCCGCGACGAGTACGTCGTCGGCCGCTGCTCGATCAGCTTCAACGGCGAGATCGACCCGGCGTTCGAGTCGGTGACCGTGCAGTGCGCGGTCGAGGAGCTGGGGACCAAGAGCCTGCGCACGCGCGAGCGCATCCTCGACCGCAGCGGCGCGGCCGTGGTCGAGGCGGAGTTCGGGCTCGTGCTCTGGGATCCGGCCGCGCGCGCCTCGAGGGAGATCACCGAGGAGGAGCGCGCCTCGCTGGGCGCCCCGGAGGGAGCGAGATGAGCTGGAACAGCGATCCGGTCGTGGTCACGGTGGCGATCACCGGCGCCGACGTGTTCCGCGAGAACAACCCGAACATCCCCTACACGACCGAGGAGATCGCCGACTCGACGATCGAGGCCGCGGCCGCGGGCGCCACCGTCGCCCACCTGCACGTGCGCGAGGACGACGGCACCCCGAGCGGGCGTCCGGAGCTGTTCGTCGACGCGATCGACCGCATCCGCGCCGGCTGCGACGTGCTGACGATGGTCTCCACCGGCGGCGCCAACGACATGACGATCGAGGAGCGGACCACCGGGCTGGAGGCGAAGCCGGACATCTCCGGGGTCGAGTCCGGCTCGATGAACTTCGGCGACGAGACCTTCATCACCCCGCCGCCCGCCGGCCGCGGGATCGTCGAGCGCGCCACCTCGAGCGGGATCGCGCTCGAGGTCGAGTGCTTCGACGTCGGCCACGTGGTCAGCGCGGTGCAGTGGCTCGAGGACGGGATCCTCGAGCCGCCGATGCGGATCAACCTCGTCTTCGGGGTCCCCGGCGGGATCGACGCCTCGCCCGAGGCGCTCGAGGCGATGCTGCGCCCGCTGCCGCCGGAGACGTTCTGGACCGTGACCTGCATCGGCCGCCACCACCAGCGGATGCTGGGGCTCGCGCTGCTCCTCGGCGCGCCGGGGATCCGCACCGGGCTCGAGGACGTCGCCTACCTGAGCAAGGGCGTCCTCGCGCCCTCGAACGCCGCGCTGGTCGAGATGGCGGTCGGCCTCGCCGCGCACCCTCGGGCGCGAGGTCGCGACCCAGGAGCAGGCGAAGGAGCTGCTGAGCCTTGGCTGAGCTGGCGAGCACCCCGGTCGAGCCGCCGCTCGACGGCCGCTCCTCGGTGCGCCGCGGGCCCGAGACCCGCGAGGCGATCCACGAGGCGGCGATCGAGCTGTTCGCGCGGCGCGGCTACCACGCGACCTCGATGCGGGCGCTCGCCTCCGCGGCGCGGGTGCAGCCGGCGGCGATCTACCACTGGTACCCGAACAAGGAAGCGATCCTGGTCCAGCTCCAGGACGACTTCATGGAGCAGCTCACCGAGCGGGTGTGGCGGCGATGGAGCGCCAGGACCGGCCGGCGCTGCGCCTCGCGGCGGCGGTGCGCGAGCACGTCGTCTTCCACGGCGTGCACCGGCTGGCGGCGTTCGTCACCGACACGGAGATCCGGGCGCTGACCGACGACCCGCGCGCGGCGCTGATCGCCCAGCGCGACGACTACCAGGCGATCTTCAGCGAGATGATCCGCGACGGGATCCGCGACGGCTCGCTGCGCTCCTCCGACGCCCAGGTCGCGACCTACGCGATCCTGCTCCAGTGCACCGGCGTCGCGCTCTGGTTCGACCCGCGCGGTCCGCTGAAGCTCGAGCAGGTGGCCGAGCTCCACGTCGAGCTGGTGCTCGGCTCGCTGCAGGCGCCGGCGGAGCTGATCGCCGAGGCGATCGAGGGCGTCTCGCGGGGCGCGGCCCCGGTGGGGCAGGCGTGACCGCGGCGCGGGTCAAGCCGCCGGCGCTGCCGGAGCGCGGCGACGATCGCCGTCGTCGCTCCGGCCAGCCCGCCGCAGACGCGCTCGGAGATCGAGCAGGCGACCGAGTACTTCGAGTCGCGCGGCCACCGGGTCGTCCTCGGCCCCAACCACCGCAAGGTCCACGGCTACCTCGCCGGCACCGACGAGGAGCGCGCCGCCGACCTGCAGTGGGCGCTGTCGGAGCCCGGGATCGACATGGTCCACCCGCTCTGCGGCGGCTACGGCACCGCGCGCCTGCACGACCTGATCGACTGGGACGCGCTCGGCGAGCCGCGGATCGTCTGCGGCTTCTCCGACATCACCGCGCTGCACCTGGCGCTCGCCGCGCACGCCGGCTGGGTGACCTTCTACGGCCCCAACTTCTCGCGCTTCACCAGGCGCAAGAAGGAGCTCACCGAGGAGACCAAGGAGTGGTTTCACCGCGCCTTCGAGCCCGAGCCGCTCGGGCGGGTGTTCGAGGACCCGGAGGACCCCTACGTGCTCACGGTGAACGGGGGGTCGGCCGAGGCACCCCTCGCCGGCGGCTGCCTGACCCTGCTGAGCGCCAGCATCGGGACGCCGTTCGAGGTCGAGACCGACGGCTGCGTGGTCATGGTCGAGGACCTGAACACGGACGAGTACCTGGTCGACACGCTGCTCAACCACCTGATCCGCGCCGGCAAGCTCGACAACGCCGCCGGCTTCGTCTTCGGCACGAACGTGAACCTGCGCGGCCAGGTGATCCCCGAGGGCCCGGAGTCGACGCTCTCGATCGAGGAGCTGCTCGACGAGCTGATCGCGCCGCTCGGGATCCCGGCGATCGCCAACGTCCCGGTGGGACACGGCAAGCACATGGCGACGATGCCGCTCGGCGCCAAGGTGCGGATCGACGGGGACGCGAAGACGCTGGAGGTACTGGAGGCGGCGGTGGCGAAAGGAGACGGCAAATGAGGTCGAGGAGCCTGTTGGCGAGCCTGGCGACGGCGGGAGCGGTGATCGCGGTCGCGATCGCGGTCGCGGGGCCGCCGGCCGCGGCCCAGGACTCCGGCAAGCAGCGTCCTGCGGATCGGCTGGGCGCAGGACCCGAAGACGCTGAACCCGTTCGTCGGCGTCAACGAGGAGGAGTACACGATCTGGGCGCTGAACTGGGACCTGCTCGTCAACTTCGACCCCGAGGACCCTGGCGCCGAGCCCGGGCATCGCCGAGAGCTGGGAGGTCTCCGAGGACCGCAAGACGGTCACCTTCGACCTGATCAAGGACGCGAAGTGGTCCGACGGCGAGCCGATCACCTCCGCCGACGTCAAGTACTCGCTCGAGGTGCTGGGCAGCAACGGCCTGCTGTTCAGCTCCTACACCCAGACCGTCACCGCGATCAAGACGCCCGACGAGCACACGGTGGTGATCGAGACCAGCCAGCCCGACGCGCGGATCATCGGCGGCCTGTTCATCTACATCATCCCCGAGCACGTCTGGGGCAAGGTGCCGCTGAAGGAGCTCGACCGGCGCCTACCAGCCCGAGCTGCCGCTGGTCGGCGAGCGGCCCCTACATGGTCACCGAGTACGAGCGCGGGCGGATCATCCGCATGGAGCGAAACCCGGAGTGGCGCGGCGAGGAGCCGGCCTACGACGAGATCCAGTTCATCAAGTACGGCACCACGGACGCGGTCGAGCGGGCGCTGGGCCTGGGGGAGATCGACTTCGTCCCCGAGGTCCAGCCGGCGACCTTCGAGCGGCTCGGCGAGGAGGAGGGGATCGAGACGGTCCGGGCGCCGACGCTACGTCGTTCAGCGAGCTCGCCTTCAACCTCTGCTCGGAGGAGAACTGCCCGGACGCCAAGTTCAACCCCGCGATCCAGGACCGCACGGTGCGCCAGGCGATCGCCTACTCGATCGACCGCGAGCGGATCAACGAGATCGCCAGCCAGGGCACCTCGTTCGTCGCCCACGGCCTGCTGCCGTCGTTCTACAAGACGTTCTTCGAGGTCCCCGAGCAGGACTATCCCTACGACCCCGAGCTGGCCAACCAGCTCCTCGACGAGGCCGGCTGGGTGCCGGGCGACGACGGGATCCGCGAGAAGGACGGCGAGCGGCTCTCGTTCGTCCTCTACGTGCGCTCGGAGTCGCCGTTCACGACCCAGATGGCGAAGCTGGTCGCCGAGCAGACCCAGGAGATCGGGGTCGAGTTCAACGTCCAGGTGATCAGCACCGACAAGCTCTACCGAGCTCACCGATCCAGCAAGGTCGACGGCAAGCCGGCGCCCGATTTCGACAGCTTCATCTGGAGCTGGGGCGGCGACCCGTACGACCCGAGCTTCCTGCTCTCCCTGATGACCACGGACGAGATCGGCGCCTCCTCGGACGCCTTCTACTCGAACCCCGAGTACGACCGCCTGTTCAAGGAGCAGCTGACCCTGTTCGACACCGAGGAGCGCAAGGCGGTGATCCAGGAGATGATCGCGATCCTGCAGCGCGACCTGCCCTACCTGGTGCTGACCGAGGACCCGTACCTGGAGGCCTACAACACCGATGCGGTCGCCAACGTCGAGCGGCTGTGCCCGGCGGAGACCGGCACCAGCTTCTGCCAGCAGGTCTCCTACGAGCCGCTGCTGTCGCTGGAGCCGGGCGAGGCCTCGACCGAGGCCGCGTCCACGGGCGCCCCGGGCGGGCTGGTCGCGATCGGGGCGGTGATCCTGGGCATCGTCGCCTTCCTCTTCGGGCGGGCGCGCGGGCGGCGCGAGACCGAGCCGCTGGAGCTGGAGGCGTGAGGTCAGGCCGATGAGGAGCGAGCGGATGAGGCGCGGGTCGATGAACGCGCGCTGGCTCGCCGGCAAGGTCGCGGCGGCGCTGCTGACGCTGGTCTTCGTCCTGGTCTTCAACTTCTTCCTCTTCCGCGGGCTCGGCGACCCGACCAACGCAGCTCGCGCGACTGCCGCAGTCGACCCCGGAGGAGATCGAGAAGCTGCGCGCCGACTACGGGCTCGACAAGCCCGTGCTGGGCCAGTTCGCCGACTACGTCGGCGACACGCTGACGCTTCGACCTCGGGATCAGCCAGCGCACCCGCGAGCCGGTCTGGGACGAGATCAAGGAGGCGATCCCGTGGACCCTGCTGCTGGTCGGGACCGGGACGCTGCTCGCGACGCTGATCGGCTCGTGGCTGGGGGTGATCGCCGCGACCAAACGCGGCAAGAAGACCGACGAGGGCCTGCTCGGCTTCAGCCTGTTCACCTACTCGGCGCCCGAGTACTGGATCGGGATCATCCTGATCCTCGTCTTCGCGGTGGCGATCCCGATCTTCCCCGCGGGCCAGCAGGTGACGCCCGGGGAGGACTTCTCGAGCTGGTTCGCCGAGGCGCTCGACGTCGCCGACCACCTCGTGCTTGCCGGCGACCGCGATGACCCTGATGCTGCTCGGCCAGTACTTCCTGATCATGCGCTCGTCGATGGTCGACGTGCTGACCGAGGACTTCATCACGGTCAAGCGGGCGACCGGGCTGCCCTGGTACCGGGTCGTCAGCCACCACGCCGTCCCCAACGCGCTGCTGCCGCTGGTCACCCTGGCGGCGATCCAGTTCGGAGCCGTGGCCGGGGGCGCGATCACGATCGAGACCCTGTTCAGCTGGCCGGGCCTGGGCGAGCTCAGCTTCAACGCGATCAACGACAAGGACTTCCCGGTGCTCCAGGGGACGTTCCTGGTCTTCTCGGTCGGCGTGATCCTCGCCAACCTGGTCGCCGACTGCCTCTACTTCTTCCTCGACCCAAGGGTGAAGACGGCATGACGAGAGCGCGGGTGAGAGCCTCATGACCGGCGCCCGCACCCGCGAGCTGCTGTTCGGGACCTGGCGCGGGCGCTTCGGGCTGGGCGTGCTCGGCCTGTTCATCCTGATGGCGATCTTCGGCCCCGCGATCGCCCCCGACGACCCGGACGCCTCGAGCCTCGACGTGCTCGCGCCGCCGAGCAGCGCGCACCTCCTGGGGACGACCGAGAGCGGCGCCGACGTGCTCTCCCAGCTCCTGGTCGGCGCCCGGATCTCGATCGTGGTCGGCTTCGCCGCCGCGGCGATCTCGTCGGTGATCGGGTCCTCGGTCGGCCTCCTCAGCGGCTACTTCGGCGGCTGGACCGACCGGATCCTGGACGCGGTGGACAACTGGTTCCTGGTGATCCCGACCCTGCCGCTGATGATCGTGCTCTCGAGCGTGCTCGCGCCCTCGCTCGGGGTCCTGATCCTGGTCATCGGAATCACCTCATGGGCCGGAACGGGAAGGATCGTGCGCTCGCAGGTGCTGACCCTGCGCGAGCGGGCGTTCGTCGAGCGCGCTCGCGCCCTCGGGGCGAGTCACTGGTACATCATCCGCACCCACATCTTTCCCAACGCCCTGCCGCTGATCTTCGCCAACACGGTCCTGATCGTCGCGGTGGCGATCCTCTCCGAGGCGGCGCTCTCGTTCCTCGGGCTCGGCGACCCGACCCAGATCTCGTGGGGGACGATGCTGGAGAACGCGTTCACCTCGGGCGCGCCGAGCGCCGAGGCGTGGTGGTACGTGATCCCGCCGGGCCTCTGCATCACCATGCTCGTCCTCTCGGTGGCCATCATCGGCTACCTGTTCGAGGAGTACGTCAACCCGCGTCTGCTGGAGCAGGGATGAGCGGCTCCGATCGGTTGCTCGAGGTCCGCGACCTGCACGTCCACGCCGACGGGCGGCCGATCGTCGACGGGGTGGACCTCGATCTCGAGCGGGGTGAGGCGCTCGGGCTCGCCGGCGAGTCCGGCTGCGGGAAGACGACCACGGCGCTGGCCCTGATGAAGCTGCTGCCCGGCGGCCTCGAGCAGTCGGGGACGATGTGCTTCCGGCCGCCGGGCGAGGAGCCGATCAACCTCGAGCGCCGCACCGAGACCGGGATGCGCTACGTCCGCTGGCGCCACATCTCGCTGGTCTTCCAGGGAGCGATGAACTCGCTCGACCCCGTCCAGCGCGTGGAGTCGCAGTTCGCGGAGGCGATCCGGCTGCACGCGGCCGGGTCGAGCTCGGCCGAGGTCCGCGACCGGATCATCGAGCTGCTCGAGACCGTGGGGCTCACGCCCGCGCTCGGCCGGCGCTACGCCCACGAGCTCTCGGGCGGCCAGCGCCAGCGGGTGATGATCGCCCTGGCGCTCGCCTGCCGGCCCTCGCTGGTGATCGCCGACGAGCCGACCACCGCGCTCGACGTGGTCATGCAGGCCCAAGTGCTGCAGCTGCTCGAGCGGCTACGGAAGCAGCTCGGGCTGGCCCTGATCCTGATCTCGCACGACCTCGGGGTGCTGGCCGAGACCTGCGACCGGATCGCGGTCATGTACGCGGGGCGGATCGTCGAGATCGGCGAGGTCGCCTCGGTGTTCGCCGACCCGCAGCATCCGTACACGAAACGGCTGCTGGCGACGCTGCCGAAGATCGGCGGCGAGCGCGGGCTCGCGGCGCCGATCCCGGGCGGCCCGCCCGACCCGAGCGAGATGCCGCAGGGCTGCCGCTTCGAGCCGCGCTGCCCCTACGCGGCGCCGGAGTGCGCGCGCGATCCGGCTCTGCGCGAGGTCAGGCCTGCGCATTCGGCGGCCTGCCACTTCGCGCCCGTGGGAGCGAGTGGCCGGAGCCGCGGGAGCCGGCGCCGACCGCGCTGGAGGCGAGCGGATGATGAATCAGGCGCCTCAACCGCGGCGCGGCTCGGCTTCGCTTGGCTCCGCCTCGCAGGGACCGCTGATCGAGCTGCGCGACCTCGCGGTCGAGTTCCGCGGCCGCGGCTACGTCGCCCGGGCGGTCGACGAGGTCTCGCTCGAGTGGCGCAAGGGCGAGACGTTCGGGATCGTCGGTGAGTCGGGCTGCGGCAAGTCGACCCTGGCGCGGGCGATGCTGCGGCTGGTCGAGCCCGCCGGCGGCGAGGTCGCGCTCGACGGCACACCGCTCGACGGCAAGGGCAAGCTCGACGAGCTGCGCCGGCGCCTGCAGATGATCTTCCAGGACCCCTACCAGACGCTGAACCCGCGCCAGCGGGTGCGGACGATCGTCACCGAGCCGCTCAAGGTGCAGGGGGTGGAGGGCGGCGAGCACGAGCAGCGCGTCGACCAGGCGCTCGCCGACGTCGGCCTCGATCCCGGCCGCTTCGCCGAGCGCTACCCGCATCAGCTCTCCGGCGGGCAGCGCCAGCGCGTCGCGATCGCCGCCGCGCTGGTGCTCGAGCCCGACGGGCTGATCTGCGACGAGCCGGTCTCGATGCTCGACGTCTCGGTCCAGGCGCAGATCCTCGCCGTGCTGCTGGAGCTCAGGCGCCGCCGCGAGCTGGCGCTGCTCTTCATCACCCACGACCTCAGCCTCGCGTGGACGCTGTGCGACCGGATCGCGGTCATGTACCTCGGCCGGGTGGTCGAGCAGGGCTCCGCCGTGGACGTGATCGAGCGCCCGCAGCACCCCTACACCCAGGCGCTGGTGAGCGCGATCCCGGTGCCGACTCCCGGTGGCGGCGGCAGGCGCGAGCTGCTGGGCGGGGAGCTGCCCGACGCGACCAACGTTCCCGGCGGCTGTCGCTTCCATCCCCGCTGCCCGAAGCGCTTCGAGCCCTGCGACAGCGTCGATCCTCCGCTGCTGCCCGCGGGCGGCCGCGACCAACTGGCCGCCTGCCTGCTTCACGATCCCGACGCAGCCGCGAAGCAGGTCGAGGCGGCGCGTGGCGGCTGAGCGGGAGCGCTGGCGCGAGCTGGCCGGCCCCCTCGGCCTGCTCGCCACCGGTCGGCGCAACTCGATCACCGACGTTCCCGGCGTCCGCGTCGGCCACTCGCAGTCCGAGAGCGGCGAGCCGACGGGGGTGACCGTGGTCGCGCCGCCAACCCTGCCGGCGCCGGCTGCCACGGCCGTCGTCAACGGCATGGGCGAGCTCACCGGCAAGCTCGAGATCGACGAGCACGGGACGATGGAGACGCCCGTGTACCTATGCGGATCGCACGCGGTCGGCACCGTCCATCACGCCGCGGTGCTGGCCTCGGGGCGCGGCCCGGACGAGATCGTGCTCCCGGTCGTCGGCGAGTGCGACGACTCCTGGCGCGCCGATTCCCGCAAGGTGACCGCAGGCGACGTGGATCGCGCGCTCGAGGCGCTGGGCCCCGAGGTCGTCGAGGGCACCGTCGGCGCCGGCACGGGGATGATGTGCTTCGGCTTCCCGGGCGGAATCGGGACCGCGTCGAGGATCGGTCGGCGACCACCACGTGGGTGTGCTGCTGCTGTGCAACTTCGGTGATCGCGAGCGCCTCGACCTGCTCGGGACCAGCCTCGAGCCACAGGACGGCAAGCGCGCGCCGGCCGGATCGTGCATCTCCGTCTGCGCCACGGATGCGCCGGTCGATGCCCTGGCGCTGCGCCGGCTGGCGCTGCGGGCGCTGCTCGGGCTTGTCCGCGTCGGCTCCTACGGCCACGACGGGTCGGGCGAGATCGGACTCGCGTTCTCGACCGGCGCCCGGGCGGCGCTGGCTCACGACGAGCTCGACCCGTACTTCGCAGGCGCCTGGGAGGCGTCGCAGGAGGCCGTCTACAACTGCCTGCGTCGCCGCCCGGCCCGCCGAGCTGCGCGACGGCACGATGCAGGACGAGTTCCCGGTCGAGACCGTGCGCCGGCTGGCCGGCGAGCGCCGGCGGTAGAGGCTGGCGCACGAGCCCGTGGAGCCAATCATCCAGATGAGCGGCGAGCGCCTGCGCGACGAGGTGATCGAGCTCGCCCGCGACCTGATCCGGGTCGACACCTCGAACCCGCCCGGCAACGAGACCCCGGCGGCCGAGCTGCTCGCCGCCTACCTGCGCGATGCGGGGGTCGATGAGGTCGAGCTCGTCGGCCCCGACCCCGACCGGCTCAACCTGGTGGCGAGGATCGCCGGCGCGGGCGACGGTCCGTCGCTGATGCTGCTCGCCCACACCGACGTGGTCCCGGCGCCGCGCGATGGCTGGACCGTGGACCCGTTCGAGGGCGCGGTTCGCGACGGGCGCCTGATCGGCCGCGGTGCCGTGGACATGAAGGGCGAACTCGCCGCGCGGGCGGCGGCGCTCGCCGCCGTCGCCCTCGACGGCCGGCGTCCGGCCGGCGACCTCGTCCTGGTCGCCGAGGCCGACGAGGAGCGCAACGTCTCCGACGTCGGGCTGTCGTGGCTCGTGCGCGAGCGCCCGGACCTGCGCTGTGACTACGCGATCAACGAGGGCGGCGGCGTCGCGCTCGAGCTGGCGTCCGGTGGACGGGTGGTGCCGATTTCGGTCGGCGAGAAGCTCGTCAGCTCGCTGCGGCTGCGGATGCTCGGGACCGCCGGCCACGCCTCGGTGCCCGAGGGAGCCGACAACCCGCTCGGGCATGCGGCGGCGGCGATCGAGCGACTGGTCGCCCACCGCCCGCCCGCCGTGCTTCCCGAGGTCGTCGGGGCGACCCTCGAGGGGCTCGGCGCGCCTGCCGGCGACGACGACGAGCTGGTCGCCTGGGCGCGCGCCGAGAACCCGTTCCTCGGCGCGCTGCTCAGCGCCGTCGGGCGCCTGACCGTGACCCCGACCGGCGCCCACGCATCGGAGCCCGCAAACGTGGTCCCGCCCCACGCCGATGTGATCTGCGACTGCCGGGCACTGCCGGGACAGGGAGAGGCCGAGGTCCGCGCCCACGTCGCCGCCGCGCTTGGCGGCGATCTCCGCTACGAGCTCGAGTTCCTCGAGCCGCTGGTCGGCGGCACCGAGTCACGGACCGGGACCCCGCTCTACGCCGTGCTCGAGCGGTATTTGGCGGAGCGCGCCCCGGGGGCCCGGGCGCTGCCGCTGATCGATGCCGGGTTCACCGACTCGCACTGGGTGCGCGAGGCGTTCGGCACGGTCGCTTACGGGTTCGCCCCGGTGCTCCACGGCGATCCCGACGCCTACCTCGACGCGGCCCACGCCACCGACGAGTCGCTGGCGCTCGACGACCTGGTCGAGATGGCCGAGTTCCACCTGTTCGCGATCGAGGCCCTCGGGCGCTGAGGTCGACCGGCGCGCATTCGGCACCGCCGAGTGACGCGCTGAGCGCCCGGAGGTGCTCAATCCGTCATCGAGCCGGAAAATACCCCGCCGGGGTATGGGCTACGCTCATGGATGCGTGACACAACGCCCGGGTACATCGACGACAAGGAAGACCTGCTCAAGCGCCTGCGCCGGATCTCGGGGCAGGTCGGGGGGCTCGAGCGGATGGTGGCCGAGGAGCGCTACTGCATCGAGATCCTGACCCAGGTCTCGGCCGTGCAGGCGGCGCTCGACAAGGTCGCGCTCGGGGTTCTCGACGACCACGCGCGCCACTGCGTCGTCGGCGCCGCGGAGGGCGACCGCGAGCAGCGCACGGAGGAGATGATGGGGGCGGTCGAGCGGTTGCTGCGCAGCCGCTGATCGGACGGCGCTCCGCCCGGCTCGGTCCCGCACCCGCGCGCACGCCTCGCCGTGGGGTCGATCATCTAGCGTACGCGGCCGCGATGCGGAGGCTGTCGAGGTGGTTGCTGGTTGCCGGGGTGCTCTCGGCGACGCCCGTTGCCGCCCCGGGCGCAGCGGCCGCGCCGGCCACGGCGCCGGCCCCGGCCGAGGTCCGCGACGGGCCGGCGCGCTTCCAGGTCCTCTCGCCGACGCTGATCCGGCTCGAGTACGCCGCCGACGGGCAGTTCGAGGATCGCCCGACCCTGACCGTGCCCGTCCGCGGCGCGCCGCCGCGCTTTCGGACCTCCGTGGCCGACGGCGTGCGCAAGATCCGGACCTCGAGGATGGTGCTCCGGTACCGGCTCGGAGCGGGCCGTTCGACGCCGCCAACCTGCGGCTTCGGATCAGGGGCTTCGGCCAGGTGCGGCCGAGCTTCCCGGCGCCCGCCCGGTTTCCCTCCAGCACGACGGCGCCGACCGTGCCGCCGCCGAGCCCGGACCCGGACCCAGCACCCGTGACCTCCGGGAACCTCGGTGGCTGGTACCGCGGCGCTCGACAACCAGAGCGGCCCGGTGCAGCTGCACGACGGCGTGCTGTCGCGCGACGGCTGGTACGTGCTCGACGACAGCGGCTCACCGCTGCTGGCCGACGGTGGGCGCTGGTACGCCGAGCGACCGTCGCACGCCGGCGCCTATCAGGACGGCTACCTGTTCGGCTACGGCCAGGACTACGTCGGAGCGCTGCGGGACCTCCGCCGGCTCACCGGCCCGGCCCCGCTGCTGCCCCGCAAGGCGTTCGGCAACTGGTTCTCGCGCTACAACGGCTACAGCGAGGCCGACTACCACGAGCTCCTGGGCCAGTTCCGCGCCCACCGCGTGCCGCTCGACGTCCTCGTCGTCGACACCGACTACAAGGCGCCGCGCGACTGGGACGGGTGGCAATGGACGCCGGCGTTCTTTCCCAACCCGAGCCGGTTCCTCAACTGGGCGCACTCGAAGGGCCTCGACGTGACCCTCAACGTGCACCCCTCGATCAGCACCGACGACCCGGGCTATGCGGCAGCGGACGCCGCCGCCGGCGGCCTGATCGACGGAGGTGACCGTTGCAAGGTGTTCATCCGCGACCCGGAGGCGAGCTGCGCGGTCTGGGACTGGGCGCGCCGCGACCACGTGAGCTCGTACTTCGCGCTGCACGCGCCGTTCGAGGCGGCTGGGGTCGACTCATGGTGGCTCGATTACTGCTGCGACGAGAGCCGAGCGAGGGCCGCCGGGCTGACGCCCGACACCTGGATCAACTCGCTCTACGCCCAGCGCGAACGCGACCGCGGCCTGCGCTGGTTGCCGCTCTCGCGGATCGGCTCGTCGATGTTCGACTACGGGAGCGCGACCGCCGGTGCCTGGGCCGAGCATCGGAGCACGATCCATTTCACCGGCGACACCTTCGCCACCTGGCCGATGCTCGACTTCCAGACCCGGTTCACCGCCGCCGAGGGCGCCGGGATCGGGATGCCCTACGTCTCCCACGACGTCGGCAGCTTCCACGGCAACGTGCTCCCCAACGACATGTACGTGCGCTGGATCCAGTCGGGGTTCGTGCAGCCGATCCTGAGGCTGCACTCCAATCACGCGCCGCGGCTGCCGTGGGAGTACGGGGGCCGGGCGGGCAGGATCGCGAGCCTCTTCCTGCGCCTGCGCGAGTCGCTGGTCCCCTACCTGTACACGGCCGCCCGCCAGGCCTATGACGCGGGACTGCCCATCGCCCGAGCGATGTACCTGGGATGGCCGCGAAACGGCGCGGCCTACCGATTCGACCGCCAGTACATGCTCGGCGACGAGCTGCTGGTAGCCCCGGTCGGCAGCCCGGGCGACCCCGCGCGCAAGCGGGTCTGGTTTCCCCCGGGCAAGTGGGTCGACCTGTTCACCGGCGAGACCCATCGGGGGCCCGGGGCGCGGACCCTGACGGTGCCGCTCGAGCGGATGCCGATCTTCGCGCGTGCAGGTGCGATCGTGCCGCGCCAGGACTACGTTCACCACGTCGGTCGCGGACCCGTCGACCCGCTGATTCTCAACATCTACGCGGGCGACGACGGCGGCTTTACGCTCTACGAGGACGAGGGCGTCGGGTTCGGTTATCAGACCCAGCAGTTCACGCGGACGCGCTTCCGCTGGCGCCGCCAGGGGCGGTCGGCGACCGTGGTCCTGGGGCGGGCCCGTGGCCGTTACCCGGGCGCGCCGTCCGGACGCCGCTACAGCGTCCGGATCTCCGGGGTCGAACGCCCGAGCGCGGTCACGATCGGCTCCGGCGCCGCGCGCCGTGAGCTTCGCGATCTGAGCTACGACGCGGGCGCGCGCCTGTTGACGGTCGAGACCGGCCGGGTGAGCACCCGTAGGGACGCCACGGTCGCGCTCAGCTTCGCCCGCTAGCCGGGTGCAGCGGCTCAAGGTATCCGCACGAGCCCCCGATAAGGGGGTCGGTGGGACATCTCCAGCACAGGCCCGGCACGAGCTTCGCGCTCGCGCTGTTGCTCTCGCTGCTCGCGCTCGCGCTCCCGGGGGTCGCCGCCGCGCAGGAGGCACCGATCTGCCTCGAGGGCAAAGAGAAGCTCGACGACAAGCGCAACAACTGGCGCGGCAGCAGCCGCGGCGACAGCGTCACCGGGCTGCGCGGCAAGGACCGCCTCTTCGGCCTCGGCGGCAACGACCTGCTCAACGGCGGTCGCGACAACGACATCGTCGAGGGAGGCGGGGGCAACGACGTCCTCTGCGGTGGCCGCAGCGCCGACAAGCTCTACGGCGGCCCCGGCGACGACATCATCTACGGCGAGGAGGAGAACGACACGATCTTCCCCGGCGCCGGCGACGACAAGGTCCTCGGGTCGGCGGGCGACGACCGGATCTTCGGCTACGGCGAGGCGGGCGGAACGATCATCGACGACGGGATCGACATCCTCAACGGCGGCTGGAACGACGACGTCATCGTCGCCGGCGGCGCCGACACGCTGCTCGGCTTCACGCACGACGACACCCTCAGCACCAAGACTCCGCTGATCGCCCCGGCGCTGATGGACGGCGGCGGCAACGACGACGTCCTCTACGGCTCGGAGGTCGCCGACCACATGCGCGGTGGCGAGCGGCTCTCCGGCCGCGACAAGCTCTACGGCGCCGGCGGCGACGACAGCATGCGCGGCGACGGCAACGACGACGAGCTCTACGGGCAGCTCGGCGACGACCAGCTCTCGGGCGACGCCGGCTTCGACTTCCTCGACGGCGGTCCGGGCGATGACAGCTGCGACGGCGGCGAGCTCCAGGACCGCGCCAGCGAGTGCGAGCACCAGAGCTCGATCGAGCGGCGCCCACTCGCCCCGCTCTTCGACGGCGTCTAGAGCGAGGCCGGGCGGCAGCGCCCGCTCGCGAACGCGCATCTCGAGCCCGCCGTCGGGGGAGAGCGTCGGCATCTGGCGGATCGTCATCGTCCGGCCCGGCAGCCGCTCGAAGCGCAGTCGCTGCAGGGCCATGGTCGCGACCAGCTTCACCTCGGTCTGGCCGAAGCGCTTGCCGATGCAGATCCGCGAGCCGGCGCCGAACGGCACGTAGGCCCCGCGCGGGAGCGCCGTCTTGCGCTCGCGGCTGAAGCGCTCCGGGATGAACGCCTCGGGGTCGCGGAAGACCTCGGGCAGTCGGTGGCTGGCCCAGGAGACGTAGTTGACGTGCGCCCCCGCCGGGACGGTGCTGCCGGCGAACTCGAAGTCGCGCACGGCGCGGCGTGGGCCGATCCAGGCGGGCGGGTAGAGGCGCAGCACCTCGTCGACGACCATGTCGAGGTACGGGAGCTCGCCGGCGAGCTGGGCAGGCGTCGGCGGCACGCCGCCGAGCACGTCGTCCTGCTCGGCCTGAAGCCGCCGGAGCGCCTGGGGGTTGCGCGCGAGCTCGTAGAGCAGGAACGAGACGGTCGAGGTGGAGGTGTCGTGGCCGGCGAACATCAGCGTCATCAGCTGGTCGCGGATCTCCTCGTCGGAGAGCCCGGCACCGTCTTCGTCGTGCGCCACGAGCAGGAGGCTGAGCACGTCGGGGCGATCGGGGTCCGGAGTCGCACGACGCCGAGCGATCTCCTCGCCGACGATCCGGTCGAGCACCTTGCGCGCATCCATCATCCGCCGCCAGGGTGAGCGCGGTCCGCGCAGCAGGCGCAGGTGGTAGTCGGTGCCGTAGAAGCTGAGCGCGCGCTCGAAGTGCTCGGCTGCGGCTTGCCCGTGGCCGGCGTCGTCCGGGTCGAGGCCGAGGAGCGCGCGCATTGCGATCCGCATCGCCAGGTTGCGCATCCAGGCGTAGATGTCGACCGCGTGCCCTGGGCGCATCGGCTCGAGCGCCATCGCCGTCTCGCTGGTCATCGTGTCGACTGCCGCTTCGATCTGCTCGCGGTGAAAGGCGGGCATCATGATCCGGCGGGCGCGGTCGTGGTAGCCGCCGTCGATCGTCAGCAGGCCGTCACCGAGCAGCGGGATCAGGTCGCCGAAGCTGCCCTCGCGCCAGTGGAAGTTGTGCGGATGCGTGACGGTGACGTAGGGGTTCGCCTCCGGGCCGAGCATGAAGACGACCTTGCGCGTGCAGCAGCCGGAGGCTGAAGATCGGCCCGTAGCGCTCGTAGGCCGAGAGCAGGAGCGGCAGCGGATCGTGGGCCATCTGCCGCGTGCGGGCGAAGCTGAAGTCGGTGTCCCCCGGAGGGAACGGGACGCGCGCACGGCGCTCGCTGCGGATGTCCTCGAGCACGCGAGCCCACGGATTGAACGACGCCGGCTCGGGCCGGGAGTCGGTCTCGGGCAGCCCGTAGGCGGGTGTCTGCGGCGCCTCGGTCTCGACCGTGCTCACGACATGAACCCTAAACGGGGTCTGACCCCGTTTAGGTATTAGTCTGCGCTCATCCGCACACAAACGACAGGAGAGAGCTGAGAATGGCACGCGAGGCGCGTTCGCTGAGGGGCAAGGTCGTCGCGATCACCGGCGGGGCCCGCGGGATCGGGAAGGCGACCGCGAGGGCACTGGTGCGCAAGGGCGCGAAGGTCGCGATCGGCGACCTCGACCGCGAGCTCGCGGAGCAGACGGCCTCGGAGCTCGGCGGCGAGACGATCGCGCTCGAGCTCGACGTCACCCGGCGCGACTCGTTCGAGGGCTTTCTCGACCAGGTCGAGGAGCGGCTCGGCTCGCTCGACGTGCTCGTCAACAACGCCGGGATCATGCCGCTGGGCAGGTTCGTCGAGGAGGACGACGCGACCGCGCAGCGGATGGTCGACATCAACGTGCACGGGGTCATGTACGGGATGAAGCTGGCGCTCCCGCGGATGCAGCGGCGCGGCACCGGCCACGTCGTCAACCTCGCCTCGCAGGCCGGCAAGACCGGCTTTCCCGGCGGCGCCACCTATTGCGGCACCAAGCACTTCGTCGTCGGCGTCTCCGAGGCGGTCCGCGCCGAGCTTCGCGACTCGAACATCGAGATCTCCTGCGTGATGCCGGCGGTCGTCAACACCGAGCTCGGCTCCGGCCTGCCGGAGACGCGGGCGATCAAGGTGCTGCAGCCGGAGGACGTCGCCGAGGCGATCGTCGCCGCGCTCGAGCGGCCGAAGTTCGACGTCTTCGTGCCCGCGCGAGTCGATCGGCATCTACAAGGTCATGAACCTGCTCCCGCGCGGCGCCCGCGAGAGCATCGGCCGCCTGCTGAAGGCCGACAAGGTGCTCGCCGAGGCCGATCCGCAGGCGCGGGCGTCATACGAGGATCGCGCGGCCCACTCGGAGCCGGCGCTGGACCCCGACCGGGTCGAGAGCGAGAGCGAGACCGCGGCGACCTAGGGTCAGCCGGGCGCGGTCAGTCGGGCGACGCCATCGCCGCGCTCTCAGGAGGCTCCGGTTGGACTCGCCTCCAGGGGGTACGAGATAGCGCTGAACCGAAGACCGAAGGAGAAACCGATGACGGACACTGCCAAGGACGCGAAGCTGGTCCAGTACCTGAGCGAGGCCTACGGCAAGGAGCGGGAGCTCGAGACCGCGCTCGAGGCGCACATCGCGATGACCACGCGCAAGCCGTATCGCAAGCGTCTGGAGGAGCACTTGAAGGAGACGAAGGCGCACGGTCGCGAGCTCGAGCGCAGGATCAAGCAGCTCGGCGGTGGCGGCCCGCAGCTCGCCGACAAGGTCGCGGGCCAGGCCGTCGCCAAGGCGAAGTCGCTCGCCAAGGGCCCGCTGCACATGGTCCGCGGCACCGGCGAGGCCGAGAAGATGCTCAAGAACGCGAAGACCGAGTACTTCAACGAGCACGAGGAGATCGCGACCTACACCGCGATCGAGACCCTGGCCGAGAGCGTCGGAGACGCCGAGACCGCGAAGCTCGCGCGCTCGATCCGGCGCGACGAGGAGCGGATGGCGAGCTTCCTCGCGAAGCAGATCCCGGTGCTGACCAAGGCGGTCGTGACCGAGGAGGTGCCGGCGTCCGAGCGCCGCGCCAACCCGGCGGCGTCCGCCGCCGGCGGCGGTCCGGCAGCTCCGGTCGCAGCGCGCTCGCGCTCGCATCGCGCGCACGCGCTCCGAGCTCCCGCAGCTAGACCGCACCGCCGAGCGCCCGTGCGAGGCCCGCTCGGCGGCCTCGCGCAGCTCGTCGCGGAAGTCGGGGTGGGCGATCTCGGCGAGCGCCAGGCCGCGCTGGTGGACGGTCAGGCCCTGGAGCTCGGCCGCGCCGTGCTCGGTGACGATCACGTCGACCTGGTGGCGCGGCGTCGTCACGACCGCGCCGGCGTCGAAGAAGGGGACGATCCGCGAGCGCAGCTCGCCGTCGATCGTCACGGTCGACGGCAGGCAGAGCAGCGAGCGGTCCTCGAGCGAGAGCGCCGGGCCGGAGATGAAGTCCTCGTGGCCGCCGATCCCCGAGTACTGGCTGCCGTCGATCGTGTCGGCGACGACCTGGCCGTGGATGTCGACCGCGAGCGCGCGCGTTGATCGTCACCATCATCCGGTTGCGGCCGATCAGGTCGGGCGAGTTGACGACCTCGACCGGCAGGAAGGCGACCTGGTCGTTGCCCTCGAGCCAGCCGTAGAGCTCCGGCGAGCCGCCGGCGAAGGTGGCGACCGAGACGCCGTCGAACTGGCCCTTGCGGTTGGTCACCTTGCCGGCCTGGTGCAGGCGCATGAGCCCGTTGGTGAACATCTCCGAATGGACCCCGTAGTCGCCGCCGTCGCCCTCCGCGAGCCGGCCGACGATCGCCGAGGGGATCGTCCCGATCCCCGTCTGCAGGGTGGCGCCGTCGGCGACGAAGCGGCGCGCGTGGTCGGCGATCGCCTCGTCGATCTCCCCCGGCTCGGGCTCGGGAAGCGCGAACGGCTGCGCCTCGGAGGCGACGAGGACGTCGATCTGATCGACGTGAATCGCGTGCCGGTGCTCCGGGCGGCAGCCCGCTGGTGCGCGGGAAGTGGGGCGAGACCTCGACGATGAGCAGCCGGTTGGCGTCGGCTCCGGCGCGGGCGAGCTCCTCGACGGTGCCGCCCGCGTGCAGCGAGAGGCTGCACCAGCCCGACTCGTCGGGCGGGCTGGCGACCGTCGCCATCACCCGCGGCGCCTGCTGTTCGAGCAGCGGCTCGAAGCGGCGGAAGTCGGCCGGCGCGAAGCTGATGTTGGCGCCGGCGTCGCGCAGGGCGCGCTCAACCGGGCCGAAGAAGCCGGAGAGGTAATGCACGTTCGGATGCCTGAACGCCTCCGACCAGGCGAGCAGCAGGGCGCCGTAGATCCGCAGGTCGGTCCAGTCGTCGCGCTCGCCGAGCGCCGCCATGAACGCCGGCGGCTGGCCGGTGCCGAGCGGGATCCCGAGCGTGTCGACCGGCTCGAAGCCGGTCGGCGGCCTGCTGCGGGGTGAGTCGAGTCGGGCATCGTCGAGCGCGCTCGCCGCGCAACCTATCCGACGTGCGTGCCCGAGCTCGTTAGGCGTCGGACGCCGAGCGCCGCCCGGCGCCCGGCGCCCGCAGGCCGGCGAGGATGATGTCGAGGTGGCGCTCCCAGCTCATCGCCGGCCGGCCGTCGTTGGCGCGCACCGCGCGGCCGAGCCCGCAGATCAGGCTCGGGACGTCCTCGGCGACGATGTCGTCGCGGAGCTGGCCGCTGGCGTGGGCGCGGGCGACGACCTCGCCGGTGACCGCGAGCATGTCGACCTTGTCGGCGGCCTGGCCGCAGAGCGCCGGACGCTGGTCCATCGCCTCCGAGAGCGCCCGGTCCTCGGCCATCACGCGAGCCGAGTAGGTCATGAACTCGACGAAGCCCTGCCACGGGTCCTCGACCTCGAGCGACTCGCGCCCGGCCTCGGCGAGGCCCTCGAAGCGATCGTCGGCGAGCGCCTGGAGCAGGTCCTCCTTGGTCGGGAAGTGGCGGTAGACCGTGCCGACGCCGACGCCGGCGTCGCGGGCGATCTCGTCGATCTGCGCGTCGAGCCCGTGGCGGGCGAACTGCCGCCGCGCCGCGGCCAGCACCTTCTCGCGGTTGCGACGGGCATCGGCGCGCTGGCCGCGGGGCTCGCCGCTCGTGGTCTTGGTCGCAATCGCCATCGGTCCTCGCTGTCGTGTCGATTCCGGCGGGCCCGTTCGTCGTCTGTGTGACGGGTAGCACGCAAACGGAACTCAGATTCCGTATAGTGCGTAACCGAAACCGGAACTCGAGTTCCGATTATGCCACAGCGACGGACGTAGGAGGACGAAACGGATGACCACCGCCCAGCAATTCGAACGCAGAAGGTGGATCGCGCTGGCGCTGCTGGCGATGGCGCAGTTCGTCGTCGTCCTCGACGCCTCGATCGTCAACGTCGCGCTGCCGACGATCGGCGAGTCGCTCACCTTCTCGCAGGACGACCTCTCCTGGGTCGTCAACGCCTACGTGCTCACCTTCGGCGGCTTCCTGCTGCTCGGCGGCCGCCTCGCCGACCTGCTCGGCCGCCGGCGCGTGTTCATGGCCGGGCTGGTGCTGTTCGCGCTCGCCTCGCTGGTCGGCGGCTTCGCCGAGAGCGAGACCGCGCTGATCGCGGCCCGCGCGGTCCAGGGCCTCGGCGCGGCGATCCTCTCGCCCGCCGCGCTCTCGATCGTCACCACCACCTTCCGCGACGGCTCCGAGCGCAACAAGGCGCTCGGCGTCTGGGGCGCGGTCGCCGGCGCCGGCGGCGCCGCCGGCGTGCTGCTCGGCGGCGTGCTGACCGAGTACCTCGGCTGGGAGTGGGTGCTCTGGGTCAACGTGCCGATCGGGATCGCCGCCGCCGCCCTGGCGCCGTCGCTGATCGCCGAGAGCCGCTCCGAGTCCGAGAGCCGCGCCTTCGACTTCGCCGGCGCCGTCAGCGTCACCGCCGGCCTCGCGTTGTTGGTCTACGCCCTGGTCGAGGCGCCCGGCGCGGGCTGGGGCTCGACCCAGACGATCGGGCTGCTCGGCGGCGCGGTCGCCCTGCTGGCGGCCTTCGTCGCGATCGAGCGCCGCTCGGCCTCGCCGCTGGTCCCGTTCTCGATCTTCCGCTCGAGGACGCTGACCGGGGCGAACGTGGCCGGGCTGCTCACCGGCGCCTCGCTGTTCTCGATGTTCTTCTTCATCTCGCTCTACATGCAGAACGTGCTCGGCTACAGCGCGATCAAGGCGGGCCTCTCCTACCTGCCGCTGGCGGTCACGATCATCCTCGCCGCCGGTGTCGCGTCGCAGCTGGTGACCAAGATCGGGTTCAAGCCGGTGCTCGCCACCGGCATGGGGCTGATCGCGGTCGGGCTGTTTTGGTTCGGCCAGATCTCGGCCGACGGCGGCTTCGTCGCCGACGTGCTCGGCCCCTCGCTGGTCGCGGCGGTCGGGCTCGGGTTCGCGTTCGTGCCGCAGACGATCGCCGCCGTCTCCGGCGTCGCCGAGCGCGAAGCCGGGCTGGCGAGCGGGCTGATCAACACCTCGCAGCAGGTGGGCGGGGCACTCGGGCTGGCGGTGCTGTCGACGGTCGCCTTCCCGCAGATCGACGACGCCGCGGCGGCGGCGGGCGGGGCGCCGAGCCTCGCCGCGCTCACCGAGGGCTACGCCGACGCGTTCATGGTCGGCGGGGGGATCGCGGTGCTCGGCCTGATCGCGACGCTGCTGATCATCCGCACCTCCGACAGCCGCGCCCACGTCGACCTCGATCCCGGCGCCGCGGAGGCCACGAGCGCGTGATAGTAGCTACGCTTCGGGCACGGTAAACGTGCGTAGCAGTTCGCAGGCGTCCTCCGGGGTTCCTTCGTACCGCGAGCACCCGAGTTCCCTGGAGGGACAATGGCAGTAGGAACGGTCAAGTGGTTCAACCACGAGAAGGGCTTCGGCTTCATCACCCCCGATGACACCGGCCGCGACCTCTTCGTCCATCAGAGCCAGGTAGAGGGCGGCGGCGCCCTCGCCGACGGCGCCAAGGTGGAGTTCGAGTCGGAGGAGAGCGAGAAGGGCCCGCGGGCGGTCAACGTCCGCACGATCTAGGCCCGAGCCGCCTTCGAGGCTCGTACTGGGCGGCGCCGGGTAGGCGCCGCCCTTTCTTTGCCCTGGATCAGTCCTCGATGGGCGCGATCACCGAGAACGGCGCGCCCTGCGGATCGGTGAGCACGGCGATCCGCCCGACCCCGGGGACGTCGAAGGCCGGCGCCATCACCGCGCCGCCGAGCTCCTCGGCCTTGGCGACGGTCGCGTCCGTGTCGGCGACGGCGAAGTAGACCATCCAGAACGGGGGAGTCCCCGGCGGGAGCTGCTCGTTCGACATCAGCCCACCGAGGCCGTTGCCACCCTCGTCCGGGGTGCCGTGCTTGGGCTCGGTGTCCGCCGGGTGCCAGATCGTGTACTCGCCGGGGCCGCCCTCCATCGATGTGGTCTGCCAGCCGAAGATCTCGGCGTAGAACCGCTTCGAGCCCTCCACGTCGCCCGTGATCAGCTCGTTCCAGGTGAGTGTCCCGGGCTCGTTGACGAGCTCGGCGCCGATGCTGTCCCGGGGCTCCCAGACCATGAAGAAGGCGCCCGCCGGATCCGAGCAGACCGCCATCCGGCCCGCCTCGAGGACGTCGAACGGCTCCGCGACCACCTTGCCCCCCGCCGCATCCACGGCGGCGGCGGCTGCGTCGGCGCTCTCTACCGTGATGTAGGTGTTCCAGACGGGCGGCACGCCCTCCATGGGCTGGGAGCCGAGGGCCGCGACCTCCTTGCCGCGCAGCGATGCCATGTGGTACTCGCCGTCCTGGTCGGCCGGCATCCGGTCCTCGGTCTGCCATCCGAACAGCCCGGAGTAGAACGCGGCCGCGGCGCCCGGGTCCGGGGAGGCGTTGTCGGCCCAGCTCGGGGTGCCGGGCGCGTACTCGGTCTGCTCGCTCATCGGCTTCCTCCTGACCTTGGCTCGCGCCGACTCTATCTGCGGCGAGCGGTCGATGTGATGCGTCCGAGCTCAAGCTCGAGCCCGGCGGCGGCGTTGTCGCCGAGGCGCGTGAACAGCAGCCCGAGGATCGGGTCGGCGATCCTCAGCCACCCCTTCGGCTCGAGCGTCGCGTCATAGGTGACCGCGGTCCCGCGAGCGACCGTGCGGAAGCTGATCGTGTCGAGCGAGACCACCACGGAGCTCTCGGCCCGGAGCACGAGCCGGGTCGGCCGGTCGAACTCGATCGCCCGGTAGACGAACTCGTGCTCGCGGCGGGCGAATCGGACCACGACCCGGAACTCGGCGCCCTCGCCGACTCGTCCGCTGAGGTTCTCGGCGCTGATCGCGGTCGGATCCCAATCGCGGACCGAGCTGAAATCAGCGAGATAGTCGAAGGCCTCCTCGACCGCCGCGGTCGTCGTCACGGTGCCGCGGTAATGGGCCATCTCAGCGCTCGTGCTCGCGGCTGCCCGCGACCGCGGGCCGAAGCTGCTCGTCCCAGGCCGAGAGCCGCGCACATTCGTCCCAGAGCCGCTGCCGGTCGGCCGGCGTTTCCTTGGTCCACGGGACCCGGTGTACCGGGCGCGGCTCGCGGTCGTGCCAGAACAGGCCTGAGCGGCCGGCAGGCTCCTCCGTCGTGGCCAGCCAGACGACCGTATCCGCGGCCTGGTCGGCGTCGCGTAACAGCGGGCGCATCAGCTTGCGAAAACGTGGCAGCGAGGTCCGCACGCCCGGGGTATCGGCCCAGCCCGGGTGCATCGAGTGGGCGCTGACGCCGGCGCCTCGCAGGCGCTCGGCCCAGAGCTGGGTCAGGATCACCTCGCAGCGCTTCGTATGGGCGTAGAAGGCGGATGGGTCGTACTCGCGGTCGGTGAGTTGTAGGTCGTCGACCCGTAGCCGCTGCGAGTACATGCCTCCCGAAGAGACGTTGACGATCCGGGCGGGCGCACCGCGGCGCAGCGTGCCGAGCAGCATGTTGGTGAGCAGGAATGGGCCGAGCACGTTGGTGGCGAAGGTGAGCTCGAAGCCCTCCTCGGTCCTGGTGCGCTCGGCCGGCATCACGCCGGCGTTGTTGATCAGCGCGTGCAGCTCCGAGTGCTCGGCGGCGAAGCGGGCCGCGAACTCGCGCACCGAGGCGAGGCTGGAGACGTCGCAGAGCTCAAGCACGAGCTTGTCGGAACCCGTGCGCTCCGAGATTCGCGCGCGGGCGTCCTCGCCGCGCTCTCGGTTGCGTACCAGCATGTGCACCGTGGCGCCGCCGCGGGCCAGTCGCTCGCTGATGGCGGCGCCGATTCCCGACCCCGCCCCGGTGACCAGCACCGACCAGCCCGCGAATGCGCTCGCGGACTCCTGATCCGCCCAGGAGGAGCTGCGCACCGCATAGCCGAGCCGGCTGTAGCCCGGAACAACGGTCCAGTCGAAGGCGCGATCGATCAGCGAGGACAGCATCCGGGTCACCACGCTACCCGGCGCTCACGGTACGCGAGTCCTCGAGGGTCAGCACCTCGGCATCGCGAGCGGCTGCCAGCGCCGGGGCCTGCTCGCGCTCGAGCCGGCGACGGTCCCGGCGTTCGGCGACGATCCCGTAGGCGATCAGCCAGCACGCCGCGGCCACCAGCGCGAAGACGAGCAAGCCGAAGACGAAGATCCCGGCGGAGTTCATCGCCCACGCTCCAGCGGGGCGATGAAGGCGCCGAAGGCGAGGATCGAGGGAACCCAGAGGCCGACGAATATGCCGCCGGACTCCTCGCCGCTGAAGTAGAGGGCGACCGAGCCCGTAAACGAGAGTAGGGCTGCGGCTAGGAACAGGGCGCGCGCCTTGCCGAGCGTCGATGAGGTGGCGAGCATGGAGCGTCCTATCGTGGTCTTTGACCGCCGCCGGTTGCCGGTATTGTCTAAGGTCTGTTCAATCATGAGGAGGTTGTAGCACATCTTAATGCGATCTGTACATGGTTTGTTTAAAGTATGCGCGATGAGCGAGGATTTCAGCGAACACAAGGAGGGCCGGGGTGTGGCGGCGTCCGAGCCCTCTGCGGGACCAATGCGGATTGGCGTGCTCGGCCGGCGGGTTGGGGTTCGGCCGGAGACCCTGCGCGCGTGGGAGCGTCGCTACAACCTCTTCGACCCCGGCCGCACGCCGGGCAACTACCGGCTGTATTCGGCCGAAGACGAGGTCAAGGCAAGGTCGATGGCGGCCCTGATCGCCGGCGGCATTTCGGCCGCGGAGGCGGCAAAGCTCACCCGCGCGTCCCCTCAGGTCGCGGGTCGAAGCGGGTCGAGCGCGGTCGAGGCGGGACGAGCACGGCGCTCGAGCGTCCCGGCTGCGACGGTTACTCCCGCAGCGGATGCCGGTGCCGAGGTGGGTGCGTCCGCCGAGCACCCCGCCCTGTCAGCGTTCGCTCGGGAGCTCCTCGACGCCCTCGCCCGCTTCGACGGGGAGCGCGCTCAGGCGATTCTCGACTCCGCCTTCGCGCGCTTCTCGCTCGAGGCGGTCGTCTGCGGGCTCGTGCTGCAGGTGCTCGGCGAGATCGGCGAGCGCTGGGAGCGGGGTCGGTTCACGATCGCCCAGGAGCACTTCAGTGCCGAGCTGTTGCGCGGCCGCCTGGACGCGGTAGCGCGCGGATGGGGATCCGGCGACGGGCCGCTGGCCCTGCTCGCCTGTCCGCCGGGCGAACGCCACGACCTCGGGCTGATCAGCTTCGGGTTGCTGCTCCGCGAGCGCGGTTGGCGGATCACGATCCTGGGTCCCGATATGCCGATCGACATCCTGGCCGAGGCGGCTGACGGACTGCGCCCCGATGCGGTGGTGTTGGCGGCGGTCAGCGCCGAGCGCTTCGAGGCCGAGCGCCGCGGCCTGCGCGCGCTTGCCGAGCGCACGCCGGTCATGCTCGGCGGCGCCGGTGTCGATCGCGAGCTTGCCGGGTCATTGGGCGCGCGGTGCCTGGAGCGCGATCCGGCGGCCGCGGCACAGGCGCTCACGGACTCGCTCGCCCCCGCGTCCTGAGCGCGTCAGCGAGGAATGGCGGGTCGCCCGCCGAATAGCGAACCCGTGATGGCGGTGATGACACCGCGGGATCCGCTTGGACGTGCGGCCCTGCGAACGGTGCTGATCGTGGTCGCGGTCGCGATCGCCCTGTACCTGATCTACCTGCTGCAGCGACCGCTGACGTGGCTCGTGATCGCTGCCTTCATCGCGATCGCGATGTCGGGCCCGGTGAACCTGCTGGCCCGTCACATGAAGCGAGGGCTCGCGGTGGCGCTCGCCTACCTGGCGCTGGTGACGATCCCGATCGGGCTCGGGGCACTGCTCATCCCGTCGCTCGTCGGCCAGATCGAGAACCTCGCCGACAACGTGCCCGAGTACGCACAGGACGTGACCGACTTCGTCAACGAGAACGAAACGCTCAACGACCTCAACGACAAGTACGACTTCACCTCGGAGCTACAGAGTGCCGCCGACGATCTGCCGAGCAAGATCGGCGATGCAGCCGGCGTGCTCCAGGACATCGGCGTGGGCGTCGTCAACTCGATCTTCGCCACGGTCACGATCCTGATCCTGAGCGTGTTCATGGTCGGCGGGGGCGCCCGCTGGGCGGAGGCGTTCGTGCGCTCGCAGCCGCCCGACCGCGCAGCGCGTGTCGAGCGGGCGATCCGCGACGTCGCCAACGCGGTCGGCAATTACGTCGCCGGGGCGCTGATCCAGGCGACCGTCGCCGGGGTGACCGCGTTCATCGTGCTGACCATCCTCGGCGCGCCCTTCGCCGGGCCGCTGGCGCTGATCGTCGCCTTCTTCGACCTGATCCCGGTGGTTGGCGCGACGATCGCCGCGGTCTTCATCGGGGTCGTGATGCTGTTCGTCAACTTCCCGGTCGGGGTGATCGTGTGGGCGGTCTGGGCGATCGTCTACCAGCAGATCGAGAACTACGTGATCCAGCCTCAGATCCAGAAGCGCGCGGTGCAGGTCGAGGCCTTCGTGGTCCTGGTCGCCGTGCTGTTCGGATCGACGCTGTTCGGGATCCTCGGCGCGGTCCTCGCGATCCCGGCCGCGGCGACGCTGCAGATCGTCTGGCGCGAGTATCGCGACTACCGGCGCGAGACCCTCGCGCAGCCGATCGACCGTCCGCCGCCGCAACCGCCCCCGACGCTCGAGACCCCGGGCCTGACCACCTAGAGGCGTGATGCGGGTTCTCCGCCGGCGCTAGCCTGAGCCCATGGCGACCGAACCGAGCTCTGGCGCCGTCGGGATCGCCGAGATCGAAGCCGCCGCGCTGACGATCTCCGGGCTGGTGCGCCTCACCCCGGTGCTGCCGGCCCGCGAGATCTCCGACCGGGTCGGCGCGCCGGTGGGTTTGAAGGCCGAGAACCTTCAGCGCACCGGCTCGTTCAAGCCCCGGGGGGCGATCAACAAGGTCGCCGGCCTGGCGCGGGCCGAGCTCGAGTGCGGGCTGGTCGCGGCGAGCGCCGGGAACCACGCCCAGGCGGTGGCCGTCGCCGCCCGCAGCCGCGATGCGGCCGCCAAGGTGGTGATGCCCGCCGATGCCCCGCTGGCGAAGGTCGAGGCGGTCCGCGGTTACGGCGCCGAGGTGAAGTTCGTCGACGGTGGGTACGACGACGCGGCGGCGCTCGCGCGCGAGCTCAGCGAGGGCGAGGGGATGACCCTGATCCCTCCCTTCGACGACCCCGCGGTGATCGCCGGGCAGGGGACCGTGGGGCTCGAGATCGCCGAGCAGGCGCCGGCGACGACGACGGTGATCGTCCCGATCGGAGGCGGCGGCCTCGCGGCGGGAATCGCGATCGCGATCGAGGAGAGGCTGCCCGGCGCGCGGGTGGTCGGCGTCGTCGCCGAGCCGAGGGCGAAGGCGACGATCTGCGACGGGATCGCGATCAAGCGGCCGGGGAAGGTCACGGCGCCGCTGCTGGACGCTCACGTCGACCAAGTCGTCTCGGTCACCGACGATGAGGTCGCCGAGGCGATGGTGCTGCTCCTGGAGCGCTCGAAGCTGGTCGTCGAGGGCGCGGGCGCCGCGTCGGTGGCGGCGCTGCTCGCCGGCCGGGTCGAGCCCGGCGACGGCGAGGTCTGCGCGGTGCTCTCGGGGGGCAACGTCGACGCCACCCGGCTGACCGAGTGCATCCGCATGGGCGAGACCGCGGCAGGGCGGCGCCTGGTGTTCTCGACCGTGGTCCCGGACCGTCCGGGGGCGCTCGCGCGGCTGCTCGAGGAGGTCGCCGGGGCCGGCGCCAACGTGCTCGACGTCGTCCACATCCGCGAGGGCGTCGACCTGCACGTGCGCGAGACCGGGATCCGGCTCGTGCTCCAGACCGACGGCCGCGACCACGGCGACCAGGTGCTGGCGGCGGTGCGCGAGCAGGGGTTCGGCGCGGACCTCGAAAGCGGGTGAGCACCTCGACCGTGTCGGCCGCCGGCGGGGTGGTGGTCCGCGAGCGCGCCGGCGGGCCCACCGTGGCGGTCGTGCATCGGCCGCGGTACGACGACTGGTCGTTGCCCAAGGGAAAGCTCCGGGCCGGAGAGGGCTGGAGCGACGCCGCGCTGCGCGAGGTCGAGGAGGAGACCGGGATGCGCTGCGAGCTCGATCGCGAGCTGGCGCCGGCTCGCTACCGCGACCGCAAGGGGCGCGACAAGACCGTGCGGTGGTGGCTGATGCGCCCGCTGGGCGGCGAGTTCGTCGCCACCGACGAGGTCGACGAGCTGCGCTGGCCGGGGCTCGGGGAGGCGCTCGAGCTGCTCGACTACGAGCACGACCGAGAGCTGATCCGGGCGCTGCAGGCGTCCTCCTAGGGGCCGGGGCTCGAACAAACGTCCAGGCTGCGGAGCGCGGTTCACGCCCAACGGAGCGCCGGCCGATGGCAATCGCGGAGAGGTCCGCCCGCGAGAGGCGCCTCTCCAACTGCACCCCATAACCCCATATGACCCCACTGGTGGCCGCAAGGCCTTCCGCGGGGGCACCTCCGATGCCAGAGCCGGAGCGCCAGGAACGGCGCTCCGGTTCTTTTTCCTGGACGTATCGATGCGGCGCTCAAGGCCTCGATCGGCGGCGCCGATCAGGGGGTTGCGCAGCCCCGCCTGCGGCGGCGGCAAAGCGCACACACTCCCATGTGAACGAGACGGGGCGCCGGGCGGGCGCCCCGTTCTCATTCCCGCTCCGCGCGCATCCGCAGCCCGCCGACGACGATCACCAGGCAGCCGCCGAGGGCGACGAAGATCCCCATCCGCAATCCCACCCTGGTCGTCCCGGCGAGCTCGTCGGGGCGGTCGCCGATCAGGTAGATCGTCAACAGCGCCGCCCAGGAGCCGGCGACGACGACCAGCTCGGCGGCGCGCAGCGGCCGGGGCAGCGTTCGCCCCCCGGCCGCGCGCACGATGACGAAGACGGCCGCCCCGACGGTGAGCAGCAGCGCCGCGTGAGCGAACCCGAACCGGTCGAGCCCAGTGACCGAGAGCCCGTCGCTGAACGGGATCCCGTACCAGGGCAGGAGCAGGCTCGCGACGACCACGATCGCTCCCGCGCAGACGATGCGCGCCGGGCCCGGGAGCGGTCGGCGCGGGCTACTCGCCGAGGGGCCGCCGGCCACCGTAGCCCGACTCGAGCTCGTGCCAAAAGGCGATCCGCTCCTCGTCGAGCTCCCAGCACAGGTAGACCTCGCGCTGGTCGCGGATCGCCGGGAAGTCGATCAACCCGCGATCGATGTCGCGGACGACGATCCCCAGCCCCTGGATCGAGCCGAGCAGCTCGCGCACCTCGAGGAACGCCTCGCCGACGGAGCGGCCGGGGTTGCCGCCGCCGTTGCCGGGCGCCGCGGTGGCGAGCAGCTCATGGAGCTCGGCATCGGTGAGCCGGTCGCGGGCCTCGCGCAGCTTGCGCAGCATCGGCTCGACCCGCGGCAGCAGCGCGTTGGCCTGCTCCAGCGTGAAGTGGCGATCGTGGATCACCCGCTGGCTGCGGGCGCCCGCGCGGCGGCTTCGATCCGCTCGTGCAGGAGCTCTGCGTCGGCCTCCGAGACCGTGCGCAGCTGGCCCTGGAAACCGAGGTGCCAGTGCTCGGCCGGCCACTTGCGCAGATGCTCGAGCCGGTCGATCAACGACTCCGCCGGCACGAATGACCCCTCCTCGAGCACCGCCACGGGCTCGGCCTCGACCCGCCAGGGGTAGTCCTCGGGGTGCTTCTTCTTTCCCTGCGGCCAGATCGGGGCGCGGTCCTCGAACATCTGCGAGCGCACCCGGGCGATCCCGCCGAAGGCCTGCACGCCGGTGACGTAGAAGACGATCTCGTCACCGGGCTCGAACTGCGAGGCCTGGATCCGCCGCCGCTCCTTGAACCCGATCACGTCGAAGCCGCGCTCGACGTTGATGCGGAAGTTCTCCACCGAGCCGGTGAGAATCCAGGTCGCCATCGCGGCGATTGTATGCCGCTGCCCCGGCCTACGCCAGCCGCTGCGCCTGGCGCTCCGGGGTGATCCTGACCACGTTCCAGGCGAGCCCGAGGCGCTGCATCGCGCCGATGATCGCGCCCGACGGGTCGAGCTCCCAGCGGCGCAGGCCGTGGACGGCCGAGCGGGGGAAGGCGTGGTGGTTGTGATGCCAGGCCTCGCCCAGGGAGGCGACCGAGAGCCACCACACGTTGGTCGACTGGTCGTCGGTGTCGAAGCGCCGGCGGCCGTGGAAGTGGCAGATCGAGTTGATCGACCAGGTGATGTGGTGGACGAAGAAGATCCGCACCAGCCCGCCCCACAGCAGCCCGGTGAGGGCGCCGGCGAGCGTCCCGGTGAGCAGCCAGCCGAGCGCGAACGGGATCCCGAGCGAGAGCCCGACCAGGGAGACGAAGCGGCGGTTGAGCAGCCGCATCCCACGGTCGTCCATGAGGTCGGGCGCGTACTTGCGCCGGTCCGCCTGGCCGTTGGCGTCGAAGAGCCAGCCGACGTGGGCGTGCCAGAGCCCCGCGAGCCCGCTGCCGTGCCCGACGTGCGGGGAGTGCGGGTCGCCCTCCTCGTCGGTGTGGGCGTGGTGCTTGCGGTGGTCGGCCACCCAGTCGATCACCGGCCCCTGGACCGCCATCGAGCCCGCCGCGGCGAGCGCGTACTCGACCGGCTTGTGGGTCTGAAACGCGCGGTGGGTCAGCAGCCGGTGGTAGCCGATCGTGATCCCGAGGGCGGTCACCAGGTACATGCCGGCGAGGATCGCGAGATCGGTCCAGCCGACGGCGCGGTTCCACAGCAGCACGATCGCCGCCAGGGTGGCGACGAACGGGAGGACGACGGCGGTCAGGTTCGAGTAACGCTGAATTCGGCTCATGGGACCAAGCTACCCGCCGCCGGGCACAATTTCTTAGCAGCTCGTCAGAGCTTGATACAAA
This sequence comes from uncultured Solirubrobacterales bacterium, assembly GCA_963733075.1. Lineage (GTDB taxonomy): Bacteria > Actinomycetota > Thermoleophilia > Solirubrobacterales > 70-9 > WHSW01. Next base: position 80,063 of record CAVTCA010000024.1, read on the forward strand.
TACTTGTCATCAGCGCACAAGAAATGACCATCGATGAGCCCTGGCGGGCGATCCCGCCCCGCATCGGAGAGCTGATCCGACCGCACGTGCCGGCGCTCAGCGACGAGGTGATCGAGGCGATCCGCGAGCGCGTGCCCGCCTATCGCCGACCGCTGCGAGGGCGGTTCGGGGCCGGGATCCGCGGCGGGGTGGCCGAGGCGCTGGGGCAGTTCGTCGACCTGGTGGCCGATCCCGAGCTCGACCGGACCGGCGGCGACGCCGTCTATCGCGCCCTCGGGCGTGGCGAGTACCGCGAGCGGCGCTCGCTCGACGCCCTGCTCGCCGCCTACCGGCTGGGTGCTCGCGTCGCCTGGCGGCGGGTATCGGCGATCGCGATCGAGGCCGGAGCCGACCGGCGCACGCTGGCGCTGCTGGCCGAGGCCGTGTTCGCCTACATCGACGGGCTCTCCGCGCTGTCGGCCGACGGCTATGCCGAGGCCCAGTCGGCGGCCGCGGGGGAGACGCGAGCGCATGCGCCGCCGGGTCGCGACCCTGCTGCTCGAGCCGGACCCCGACGAGGCCGCGGTCCGGGGCGCCGCCGCGCAGGCGGGCTGGGAGCCCCCGAAGCGGATCGCGGCCCTGGCCTGGGCCGGCGACGGCCGCCGCCTGCGGTCGCGGCTGCCGGCGGGCACGCTGGTGGCCGACCCCGGCGACGACGGAGGTCCCGGGATCGCGCTGATCCCCGACCCCGACGCTCCCGGCCTCGCCGCCCGGCTCGAGCGCGCCGGCACCGGCGCGCCGGTGGTGCTCGGGCCGGCGACGGAGCTGACCTCGGCCGCGGACAGCGCGCAGCGCGCACGCGCGGCCTTGCGGCTGATCGAGGCGGGCGTGATCCCGGCCGCGGGGTTCACGATCGCCGATCATCACCTGGGCGCGCTGGTCGCCCACGGCGACGAACGCATCCTCGCCGAGCTCGCCGTCGATCGCCTGGCGCCGCTGGCCGATGAGACGCCCGCCTCGCGAGCGCGGCTGACCGAGACCCTGCGCTCCTGGCTGGACCATCAGGGTGAGGTCGCTCGGGTTGCGGCCGAGCTCCAGGTCCACCCGCAGACCGTGCGCTACCGGCTCGGCCGCCTGCACGAGCGGTTCGGCGACCGGCTCGCCGACCCGGAGGCCCGGTTCGAGCTTGCGCTGGCCTTGCGAGGCGTAGCCGAGCCGCGCCGCGCGCCTGTTCGTCCGGGAGGCTCGCGGCGGGAACCTCCTCAGTACTCGAGCGAAGGAGCGACCAGGTGAGCGACACGTCCACCACCAGCGGAGACATCATGGCGCCGGATCACGCCGACCAGCGAGAGACCGTGATCGGGCTGCTGACCAAGGCCTACTGGATGGAGATCGAGACGGTGATGAGCTACATCGCCAACTCGATCAACCCCGACGGCGTCCGAGCGATGGAGATCCGCGAGTCGCTGGAGGCCGACATCCAGGAGGAGCTCGGGCACGCGCAACAGTTCGCGGCCCGGATCAAGGAGCTCTACGGCGTCGTCCCGGGCTCGCTCGAGTTCTCGGCCGAGCAGTCGTTCCTGCAGCCCCCGGACGACCAGGTCGACATCGTGCACGTGATCAAGGGCGTGATCGAGGCCGAGTCGGGCGCGATCGAGCACTACAGCCGGATCGTCGAGGAGACCGACGGGATCGACCCCGTGACCCAGGACATGGTGATCGACATCCTCCACGACGAGCAGGGCCACAAGCGCCTCTTCGAGGGGTTCCTGCGCGAGTACGAGAAGGAAGGTCTCGCCTAGGGGCGATGGCCGTCGCGAGGCGGCGTCATCGGTCGCTGCGTGCAGAGCACGCGGCGCTCCGCCTGGCCTCGCCGGCCTCGCCGCTAGGATCGCAGCTGGCGGATGACCCGCTGGATGCCGGCGAGCGTCTGGTCGGCGACCTTGCGCAGGTAGCGCTTGCCGAGCAGGCCGAAGTAGAGGCGGTACTGCGGGGCCGTCGGCTCGACCCCGAGCTCGAACTCGGCGAAGGTCGAGTCCCGCGCCGGGGTCAGGGTCCAGTGCGAGTAATAGCCGCTCTTCGTGCAGCGCAGCCTGATCTCGTGCAGTTCGTCGAGCTTCTCGACCTCGAACGTCGTCGTCTCCTTGCCCAGCGGCGTCTTCGAGACCTGCTCGAAGGTGGCGTGCTCGATGACCTCCGGCAGCCCCGTGACGTCGACGACGTCAGCGGCCCACTCCGGGTAGGTCTTCGGGTCGCCGACGAGCTCCCAGACCGACTCCAGCGGCGCCTCGATCAAGGCCTGCTGTCGCCATGCCGACATCCCTACACGCGCTCGACCAGCCGCTCGCAGCGCGCCGCATCACCAGGGCGGCCGATGCGGCTCCAGGCGTCGCGCGCCTCGCCGAGCAGGCGGGCGCGCTCGGCGGCGTTCGCCGAGGCCGCCCCCTGGGCCTCCAGACTGGCGGCGGCGCCAACCGGGTAGCGGAGCCGGCCGGCGAGGCCGGCGGCCTCCTCGGCGACCTCGCGGGCTGTGTCGCCCTTGCCCCAGAGCGCCAGGTTGACGGCCCGGGTCGCCGTCGCCTCGACCGACTGGGCGACGAGCCCGGCGCGCTCGCAGAGGTCGAGCGCCCGCGCCAGCGCCTGGTCGGCGTCGGCGTGGTCGCCGCGGTCGCGCAGGGCGATCGCGAGCGCGTGCAGGGCCTCGAACGCGACCTCCGAGCGGCCGACCTGCTCGGCGCTCTCGACCGCCCGGCCGAGCAGCTCGGCGGCGCCGTCGAGGTCGCCCTCGTGCCAGAGGATCACTCCGCGCATCGAGTAGGGGAAGCAGAGCTTTCCGGTCAGGCCCTCGCGCTCGGCCAGGGCCTGTGAGGAGGCGGTCGAGTCCTCCGCGGCCTCCCAGTCGCCGCGATAGGCGGCGACCTGGGCGAGCGCCGCGTGCAGCTCGACCTGCGAGGGCAGGTCGCCGGTGCGCAGGGCGATGGTCAGCGCCTCCCCGTACGCCTCCGCGGCGCCCTCGTAGTCGGCCTCCGAGATCTCGAGGTGGTAGCCGAGCGCGAGCAGTGCCCGCACGGCCTCGGCAGGATCCGAGTCGCGGGCGAGCTCGACCGAGCGCTCGAGATTCTCCCGCGCGCGCTCGGAGTCGCCGATCCGGCCGAAGACGCGGCCGAAGATCCCGTGCGCACGGCTCGCGGCCGCCGCCTCGTCGAGGCGCTCGGCAAGCCTCAGCGCCTTCTCCGAGGCATAGATCGCGAGCATGTTGTCGCCGGTGTGCATGTAGAGCGAGGCCGCCTCCTCGTAGAGGCGCACGAGCTCGAGGCAGGGCGGGCCGTCCTTGAGCAGGTCGATCCCGCGCTGGTAGTGCTCGATCGAGCCCTCGCGGTCGCCCTTGTGCCAGAGCCCGGCGCCGATCTTGCGGTGCAGGTCGCCGACCCGGGCGAGGTCCTCCTCGCCGCGGTGGTAGTCCATGCACTGCTCCCAGGCGCGGATCGCGCGATCGACCCGTCCCAGCGGCAGCGCCACGTCGCCGAGCTTCTCGCCGATCCGCGCTCGCGCCGCCGGGTCGAGCCGGCGCTCGAGGGAGAGCGCGGTCTCGTAGTGGCCCTGGGCCTCGCTGTTGGAGTAGAGCGAGGCCGAGGCGTCACCGGCGGCCTCGAGCGCCTCGAGCGCGCGAGTGTCGAAGACCTCGAGCTCGCCGGGTTCGAGGTCCGCCGCCGCGCCGAGGGTGGCGGCGCGGGCGTAGTGCTCGGCGACCATCGCGATCACGCCCTCCGAGCGGTCCGCGGCGCGGGCGGAGATGAACGCTCCGACCTCGGCGTGCTTGCGCGCCCGGACCGCCTTCGGCAGGGTCGAGTAGGCGACGTCGCGGATCAGCACGTGCTTGAAGGCGTACTCGCGCTCGCCGGCCAGGCGGTTGCCGGCGGTCGGCACGATCAGGTCCTTGCCGCGCAGCGACTCGAGCGTCGCCCGCAGGTCGAGTCCCGTCGGTGCCCGCGTCCGCGACCGAGCCCTCCCAGAAGGTCTGGCCGACCACCGACGCCGCCTGCAGCACCTGGCGCTCCGGTCGCGACAGCGAGTCGAGGCGCGCGGCGAGCACCGAGTGCACGGTCTCCGGCAGGGCCTCGGCGTCGCCGGCGCCCTCCTCGACGATCCGGTTGACCATCTCCTCCGCGAACAGCGGGTTGCCGCCGGAGCGCGCGGCGACCTGCTCGGCGAGCTCGGCGCCCCCGGCGGCCGCGTCCGCCAGCAGCGCCGCGACCAGCTCCTGGGCCTGATCGCGGCCGAGCGGGTCGAGCGTGATCGTGGTCGCGTTGATCCGTCCGCCGCCCCAGCCGGGGCGCCGGTCGAGCAGCTCGTCGCGGGCGAGGCAGACGATCAGCACCGGCCCCCGGGCCCAGCGCGCCAGGTGCTCGATCAGGTCGAGCATCCCCTCGTCGGCCCAGTGGATGTCCTCGACCGCGAACACCAGCGGCTGCGATCGCGCTCGCGGCCTCGACCAGGATCCGCACGGCCGAGAACAGGCGCTCGCGCATCTGCTGCGGGTCATCGTGCTCGGCGGTCTCGCCGGGCCCGCCGTTCGGCGGCTCGATGCCGAGCGGGCGCCCGAGCGCGGCGGCCACCCGTTCGGTGGGCTCGTCGGTCTCCTCCAGCAGCGCGTCGATCCCGCCGCAGAGCTTGCGCCAGGCCGACTCGGCGTCGTCGGTGTCGACGATCTCGAACGTGCCGCGGACGATCTCGCCGAGCGCCCAGTAGGCGAGGCCGGCGCCGTAGGCCGGGCAGCTGCCGAGCCGGACCGCCGGCGGTGACGGCCGATCGCCGATGCTGAGCGTGAGCTCGCGCAGGAGGCGCGACTTGCCGACGCCCGCCTGGCCGATCACGGTGACCAGGTGCGGGCGCCCCTCGCTCACCACCCGCTCGAACAGCGACAGCAGCAGGTCGGACTCGTCGTCGCGTCCGACCAGCGGCGTCCAGCTTCCGGCCGCGCGCGCGGCCCGCCCCCGGACCACCGCGCGCACCGCCTCCCAGGCGCAGACCGGCTCGGCCTTGCCCTTGAGCTCGAGCGGCTCGAGCTCGACGTACTCGATCGCCGCCCGGGTGAGGCGGTGGGTGATCTCGCCGACGGTCACCGTGCCGGGCTTCGCCGCCGCCTGCAGGCGGGCGGCGACGTTGACCGGGTCGCCGATCACCGTGTAGCCGTCGCCGACCCTGCCGGCCAGCACCTCGCCGGAGTTGATCCCGACCCGGAGCGCGAAGCTGGCGCCGAGGTCGGCGGCGATCCGGTCGTTGATCTCCTCCATCGCCGCCTGCATCGCGAGCCCGGCGCGCACCGCGCGCTCGGGATCGTCCTCGTGGGCGACCGGGGCGCCGAAGACGCCCATCACGTTGTCGCCGATGTACTTGTCGATCGTGCCGCCGTAGCGCTCGATCTCGTCGCCGAGGCGACGCAGCGCCCGGTCGACCATCGACTTCATCCGCTCCGGGTCGAGGCGCTCGGCGACCGCGGTGTAGCCGGAGAGGTCGGCGAACAGGATGGTCGCCTTGCGCCGCTCCTCGGGCAGCGGCTCCTCGGCGCCCGGGGGCCCCGGCGCCGGCGCGCCCGTGAGCGACGTGCCGCACTCGATGCAGAACTTGGCCTCCGGCGGGTTCTCGGTGCCGCAGCTGGGGCACGCGGCGGCGAGCGGCGCCCCGCACGACATGCAGAAGCGAGCGCGATCCGGGTTCTCGGTACCGCACGTGCCGCAGGTCATGGGATCAGGATACGTGCGACGTCGCGTGCGTGCGGGGCGTTCACGGGGCCAGGCAACCGCTGAGGAGGCCCGGGCTCCCTCACTCGATCGGGATCTCCTCGACGCGGGGCCCGGGGCGGCCTCGTACTCGTCGAGGCGCTCGAGGTAGTGGTCGATCATCGCCCGCATCGTCACCAGCGCCTCGCGCTGGACCGACTGCCACTGCCCGCGCAGCTCGGGGCTCGAGGTCGCTCGCAGGACCTCGGCGCCGCGGCAGATCGGGCACAGCTCGACGCACTGGTGGGGCTGTTCAGGGGTGGCCATCGGTTGTGCTCTGAGTCTCGAAGCTGACCTCGAGCGAGCCGTCGGCGAGCTTGGCGCCGGTCGCGTTGCGGCGGGCGAGCGCGGCGGGCAGGATGATAGTTCGCTTGCGCGGGCCGACCGAGACGATCAGCTCGGCGCCGACCTTCTTCAGGCCGACGTCGCCCTTCTCGCCGAACGGGACGCCGATCCGCAGGGTCGCGCGTCCCGTTGGCCGATTCGAGCTCCTGCGCGAGCTCGGTGTGCATGACCGCGGCCGGGTCGTGCTCCGCGTCGAACAGCTCGGCCGCGAGCCGGTCGAGCATCCGGGGCCCGATCACCTCCTCGTCGAAGTAGCGCGCGGTGAGCACCGGGACCGGGGCGAAGCCGTCGCGGACCTCCGCGAGCCTCCGGCGCTGGCGCTCGCGCCACTCGCCGAAGTAGCCGCCGGCGAGCTCGTCGGGGAAGATCCGGTTGACGATCACGGCGTCGGTCAGATAGCCGTAGAGGTTGAGGTAGGTGAAGGTCCGCTGCGCCTCCTTGATCACCATCCGGTCCGGGTTCATCACCAGCCGGATCGAGGCGTGGTCGCGGTCGCGGAGGATCTCGTTCATCGCGATCATCTGGCGGACCAGTCGCTGGACCTCGGCGAGCACGTCCTCGCCCGGGAGCTCGACGTCGATCATCCGCGCGAGCGGCTTCGCCGCGCCGACCAGGCGCCGCTCCCACGGGAACACCTTCTCCAGCCACCAGTGGGCGATGTCGGGGAAGCCGAGCAGGCGCAGCGTCTCGCCGGTCGGGGCGCAGTCGACGATCACCACGTCGAACTGGCCCGACTCGTGGTGGCGCTTGATCTGGAGCAGGCTGAAGAGCTCGTCCATGCCCGGCGGCACGGTCAGCTCCTCGGCGGCGATGTCCATCACGCCGCGGTCGGCGAGCAACGCTCCGAGCCAGCGCTGCACGGCGCCCCAGTTGACCTCCATCTCGCGCTCCGCCTGCACCTCCTGGCCCCAGAGCAGCTCGGCGACGGCGATCGGCTCGGGGCCGAGCTCGGCCTCGAGCGAGTCCGAGAGGCTGTGCGCCGGGTCGGTCGAGAGCGACGACCGTGCGCAGCCCGGCGGCGGCGCAGCGGCGCGCGGTGGCGGCGGCGACGCTGGTCTTGCCGACGCCGCCCTTGCCGGTGTAGAGGATGGTCCGCGGGGAGCTGGCGGTCATCGGCGGGGCGTTCAGGGTACTTCGCTACGCTGGCGCGCGCCTTTCAATCATGAGACCGAGGGAGACAGCAGCTTGACCCGTATCCGATCCGTGCTCGCGCTCTGCGCGCTCGCGCTGACGGCCGGCCTGGTGATCGCCGGCTGCGGCGGCGACGAGTCCTCCGACGAGGATCCGCAGACCGTCCTCGACGAGACCTTCAACAACGACACCAGGGTGACCAGCGGGGATCTCTCGCTGACCGCTTCGATCAGCGCCGACGGGGAGCAGGGCGGCAACCTCGAGGCCAGCCTCAGCGGCCCGTTCCAGGGCGATCCCGACGACGAGAACGCGATCCCGCAGCTCGACTGGACGGCGTCCGCTTCGGGTGAGGGCGCCGGCGAGAGCATCGACTTCTCCGGCGGCCTCGTGGTCACCGAGGACAACGCCTACGTCGAGTACCAGGACGAGGCCTACGAGGTCGGCACCGAGGAGTTCGCGCAGCTTCGCGAGCAGTTCGAGGCCCAGGCGCAGGAGGCGAGCGACTCCGGCGAATCGGAGGGGACGTTCCAGGAGCAGTGCGCGAGCGCGATCGAGCAGGCCGGCGGCGACGCATCGGCCTGCGACATCGACATCTCGAGCTGGCTCACCAACCTGACCAACGAGGGGACCGAGGACGTCGGCGGGACCGAGACGACCCACGTCGCGGGCGACGCCGACGTCGACCAGATCATCGCCGACGTCGGCGAGCTGGTGACCTCGATCCCGGGCGCCGAGACGCAGGGGTTCGACCCGGCGCAACTCGGCGCGCTCTCCGGTGCGGTCACCGAGGCCTCGATCGACGTCTACTCCGGCACCGAGGACCAGGAGCTGCGCAAGCTCGAGGTCAACCTGGCGGTCGATCCGTCGGCGCTGGCGCCGGAGGGCGCCATCCCGATCTCGAACATCCAGGTCGCGTTCGCGCTCGAGATCGACGCCCTCAACGAGCAGCAGACGATCGAGGCTCCGGCGGACGCGAAGCCGATCAGCGAGCTGCTCGGCGACACCGGCATCGATCCGAGCGCCCTCGGCGACCTCGCGGACCCCAGCGGCGCGTCCGGCGACGCGTTCCAGCAGTGCATGCAGCAGGCGGCCACGCCGGAGGAGATCAGCGCCTGCGCCTCCGAGCTCCAGGGCTAGGCCGTAGGCCGGCGGCGAGTGCAGCGGCTCCGGCCAGAGCGCCGGGGCCCGTCCCGTTTCGTGACTAGGCTCCAGTCTCCATGACCGCGGAGGGCAACGCAGGGGGCGCGCGGCGGTTCCTGTTCAGCGCTCAGGGCTGGCCCTACCTGCTGACGCCGTTCATCCCGGCTGCGGTCGTGCTCGAGCTCGCGCACGCCGACGCCGTGATCGTGTTCTTCGTCGCCGCGCTCGGGATCGTCCCGACGGCGGCGCTGATGGGGCTCGCCACGGAGGAGCTGGCGGCCAGGTCCGGCCCGGGCATCGGCGGGCTGCTCAACGTCACCTTCGGCAACGCACCGGAGCTGATCATCGCCCTGATCGCCTTGAACGAGGGGCTCCAGGAGGTGGTCAAGGCCTCGATCGTCGGCTCGATCATCGGCAACATCCTGCTCGTGCTCGGGGCGTCGATGCTGGTCGGCGGCCTCAAGCACCAGCGCCAGACCGTTCAACGCGCACGGCGGCCAACATCCAGGCGACGATGCTGTTCCTGGCCGCCGGGGCGCTGGTGATGCCGGCGATCTTCGAGCTGGTCGAGGGCCAGGGCCTGCCGAGCCCGACCGCCGAGGCGATCGACTACGACTCGACGGTCGAGAACCTCTCGCTGGCGGTCGCGATCGTCCTCATCGGCACCTACGTCGCCGGCCTGTTCTTCTCGCTGCGGACCCACAAGGACCTCTTCAACCCGCCCTACGCCGAGGAGCACGAGGAGGGCTTCGGCTGGAGCGTGCGCCGCTCGGTGATCTACCTGTTCGTCGCCGGGCTCGCGGTCGGGCTGATGTCGGAGGTGCTCGTCGGCTCGATCAGCGAGGCGTCGGAGTCGATCGGGCTCTCGCAGTTCTTCGTCGGCGTGATCGTGGTCGCGATCGTCGGCAACGCCGCCGAGCACTGGGTCGCGATCCTGGTCGCGTTCAAGAACAAGATGGACCTGGCGGTCAACATCGCGATCGGCTCGAGCGCCCAGATCGCGCTCTTCGTCGCGCCGGTGCTGGTGATCGCCTCGTTCTTCATCGGGGTCGGCCCGATGCCGCTGGTCTTCAACGGCTTCGAGCTCGGCGCGATCCTGATCGCGATCCTGGTCGCGCAGGTGATCACCCACGACGGCGAGTCGAACTGGTTCGAGGGCGTGCAGCTGCTCGCGCTCTACGCGATCCTCGGAATCGCGTTCTTCTACGCCGTAGGTCGCATCGACGCCGGGGCGGCCCGTGCCGTCACGGGTGGCGCGACGATGGAGTACCTCCTGCTGGCGGCCAGCTTCGCCGTCATCCTCGCGGGCGCGCTGCTGTTCACCAACGCGGTCGAGTGGGCGGGCAACAAGCTCGAGCTCGGGGAGGGCGCGACCGGCAGCATCCTCGCGGCCGTGGGCACGGCGATGCCGGAGACCCTGATCCCGATCGTCGCCATCCTCGGCGGCGCCGAGGGCGCCGAGGACGTCGCCGTCGGGGCGATCATCGGGGCGCCGTTCCTGCTCGCGACGATCGCGATGGCCCTGGTCGGGATCTCGGCGCTGATCTTCCGCGATCGCCGCGAGCAGGGCACCGACCTGCGGGTCCACGTGGAGACCCTCGATCGCGACCTGGTCTTCTTCCTGGTCTTCTTCGCCGCCGGGATCGCGACCGGCGTCCTCGCTCCCGAGGCGCTCCACATCCCGCTGGCCATCGTCTTCGTTCTCGCCTACGCGGTCTACGTCCGCCAGACCCTGCGCGGCGGCGGCGAGGTGCAGAAGGAGGAGTCGATCGGCCCGCTCTACCTCGACCGCACCCCGGGCGACAACCCCCCGCGCGCGACGGTCATCGTGCAGCTCATGATCGGCCTCGGCGCGATCGTCGGCGGCGCGCACCTGTTCGTCGAGGAGCTGATCACCGTCGCCGAGAACATCGGCCTCGAGCCGCTGGTGCTGTCGCTCGTGCTCGCGCCGCTGGCGACCGAGCTGCCGGAGAAGGCGAACAGCTTCTTCTGGGTCAAGGACGGCAAGGACAGCCTCGCGCTGGGCAACATCACCGGCGCGATGGTGTTCCAGTCGACGATCCCGATCGCGGTCGGGCTCATGCTCACCGACTGGGAGCTCGACCGTTTCGCGGTGCTCTCGGGCGCGCTCGGGCTCGCCGGCGGCGTGGTCGCCTACTGGGCCCTTCGCCTGCGCGGCCGCTTCGAGCCGCTGCCGATCGTGCTCTGGTCGGCGCTGTTCGCCGCCTTCATCGTCTATGTCTCGTTCGCCTGAGCGGCCCTATCGCCCGATCGCGTAGAGCGCGTGGGGGAGGCCGGCGCGCTCGAAACCCCAGCGGAGCGCGGCGCGTGCCGCCTCCCGGGGCGAGGCCGTCGCCCCAGTGCGCCGGCGTGATCGACCAGCCGGCCTCGACCACCGGGTGATTGCCTCAGTCCGGCCCCTCGGGCCAGAAGTCCTCCTGCCGTTCGCTCGGCGGATCCGGAAGCCGCGTGGAGAAGATCAGCAGCTCGGCGTCGGCGTCGGTGTCGTTGTGGACCGAGTAGAAGGCCTCGCCCGACATCCGCACCGCCGTCTGCGGGCCGGCCTCGAAGACGTCGTCGCCGACCTTGAACGTCGGCGTTCCCGAGATCACGAAGTAGACCTCCTCCTGGCCCGGATGGCGGTGGCCGTAGCTGCCCCTGCCGCCGGTGCCGGGCGGCATCGTCCGCCAGCTGAAGGAGACCTGCTCGGTGTCGAGCGCGTCCGAGTAGTGCCGCATCTCGCCGAAGCCCGGATAGCCCGCCATGAAGTCGACCGCCTGCTCCCGGGTCGCCTTGGAATAGCCCATCTCACTCACAGCTCCTCCGGGTCGGGATCCGGCTCGAGCTCCTCCTCGTCCTCGACCAGCTCGTCGGCGTCGGGCTCGAGCTCCGTCGCCTCGGCCGAGACCCCGGCCGGCACGTGGCGCAGGGTCTGGAAGCGCTCCATCGCCGTGTCGAGCGCGTCGGCGTCCACCGGCACCTCGTCCGAGACGCGGACCCAGTCGGCGCCCTCGTAGGCCTCGAGGTTGAAGACCTCCTGGTCGATCGAGGTCGAGTCGTCGACGACGACGACGACCTCGGTCTGGGGGTTGAAGTAGGTGCCGGGCCGGACCAGGAGGTCGTCGAGGTCGACCACGGGGTTCTCATTCTCGGCCATGGATCGAAGCCTATTGCGCCGGCTCGTTCCTCGTTCTTCGTTGCTCGGCCCGCATCACGCGAGCAACGAGCACGAGCAACGAGCAACCAACCTTTACTGCCCCAGGTTCTCCAGCTCCCGCAGCTGTCGCTCGACCTCGGCCTCGACCTCGAGCGGCTCCTTGCCCTGGCGGGCGCGGCGCTCGTTGCGCGCGACGACGAGCTGGCGCACCTCCTCGCGCAGCGCGGGATCGCTGCTCGAAGGGGCCGCGGGCTGCTCGGTGAGCAGCTTCGCCAGCTCCTGATCGACGTCCAGGGGGGTCTCCCCGCGAGCGCTCTGGCGGTAGGCCTTCGCCTCGAGCATCTGGCGCAGCTCGTCCTCTCGCGCTCCGGCCGGCTCGGCCTCGGCGCCCGAGTCGCGCATCCCCTGGGGCAGATCGGACTCGAACTCGACCGAGAGGCCGCCCTTGCCGATCGAGCGAAAGTTGCTGCCGGCGTTGGCGATGAAGACGATCGCGGCGACCGGGATCGACGACCAGGACGACGATCAGGATCACCTCGCCGTTGGAGACGGCGGGCGCCAGCAGGGAGGCGGCGAAGGCCACCCCCACAGCCTACCCTCGGTCCTTGCCTCGGCCGCGGCGAACCGGCGCCGGGCTCCCGGCCGATCCGGTACCCTTCGGGTGACTGACTGGTCAGTCAATCGAGTTCCCGCGCACGAAGGAGCAGCTGAAACAGTGGACTTCAACCTCACCGACGAGCAGAAGGACCTCCGCGAGCTGGCGCACAACTTCGCCGAGAAGGAGATCCGCAAGGTCGCCTGGGAGTACGACAAGGACGGCACCTGGCCCCAGGAGATCATCGACAAGGCGTGGGAGGTGGGACTGATGAACACCCACGTCTCCGAGGAGTACGGCGGGCCCGGGCTCGACTTCCTCTCCGGCTGCCTGATCGAGGAGGAGTTCGGCTGGGGGTGCTCCGGGATCGGCACCTCGCTCGCCGCCAACGGCCTGGCGATGACGCCGGTCGCGCTCGGCGGCTCCGAGGAGATCAAGAGGGAGTACCTGGGCATGCTCACCGAGGAGCCGAAGCTGGCGTCCTTCTGCCTCACCGAGCCCGACGCCGGGTCGGACGTCTCGGGAATGAAGACGACGGCGAAGAAGGTCGGCGACAAGTGGGTGATCAACGGCTCCAAGTGCTTCATCACCAACGGCAGCCACGCCGACTGGTACACGGTCTACGCGAAGACCGACAAGGACGCCGGCCACCGCGGGATCTCCGCCTTCGTCGTCCCCCGCGACGACACGGTGACGATCGACAAGAAGGAGGACAAGCTCGGCCAGCGAGCGTCGAACACCGCCACGGTCGTCTTCAACGAGACCGAGGTGCCCGAGGCGAACCTGCTCGGCGAGGAGAACAAGGGCTTCAAGCTCGCGATGATGACCCTCGACCGCACCCGTCCCGGGGTCGCGGCGATGGCCGTCGGGCATCGGCCGGGCCGCGTTCGAGTTCGCCTGCGACTACTCGAAGGAGCGGGTCCAGTTCGGCGTCCCGATCGCCATGCACCAGGCCGTCTCGTTCATGATCGCCGACATGGCGACCAAGGTCGAGGCGGGTCGCCTGCTCACCTGGCAGTCGGCGGCGCTGCTCGACCAGGGGATCCGCAACACGCTGGCCTGCTCACACGCGAAGCGCTTCGCCGCCGACTCGGCGATGGAGATCACCACCGACGCGGTCCAGGTCTACGGCGGCTACGGGTTCATCAAGGAGTACCCGGTCGAGAAGCTGATGCGCGACGCCAAGATCATGCAGCTCTACGAGGGCACCTCGCAGATCCAGCGCCTGGTGATCGCCAAGGAGGTGCTGATGGGCCGCAACGTCGAGCCGCTCGAGGAATCGATCAAGACCCAGGCCGAGGTCACGGCGAAGGAAACCGAGACGGCGCCGGCGGCCGTTTAGTCGGCGTCTGCAGTCGGCCGACTGTCGACTGCCGACTGCCGACCCACTGCGGCCTGCCGACCGCGTCTCCGTTCTACCCGCGCCGCGAGGGGCTGACGGCGATCATCGCGCCGACCGCGGTCAGGAGCACGAAGCCGAGCACGATCGCCTTCGCCCAGCCGTCGATCGCGACCACGGTCGCGTAGCCGAGGGCGGCGAGGAGCGCGGCCGTCACGATCGTGTAGGCGATCACCGGGCGGCGGTCACGGACGCGGACGCCGGTGCTCGGGACGCTGAGGTCGACCCGGTCGAACTGGGCGCGGTCGTTGACGGTCATGTTGGCCATTGATCTCTCCTCGTGGCAGACGTAACGATTCGACCCTAGCCCCGGCTCCGACCCGTGTCCGTGAGCCTGGTCACTCAACCCGCGCCCGGACGCTCAGCCAGGGCACGTACTACGCTCGCGCGGTGGCGGAGCGCCGCTCAAAGCCGGTCGCCGACGCGGTCGCCGAGGCGGCCCGGTCGGCCCGCGGGCGCGGCGCGGAAGCCCCGCGGGAGCGCCGGGGCGGCCGCTCGATGGACGTCTTCGGCGGCGAGATCCGCCGTCGCGACCTGTTCCCGCTCCTGGTCCTGCACCTGATCGAGCGCGAGCCCCAGTACGGCAACCGCCTGATCGAGGAGATCGAGCGGATCACCGAGGGAGTGATCTCGGTCAACCCGAACACGATCTACCCGCTGCTGCGCCAGCTCGAGGCCGACGAGATGATCGAGGGCAGCTGGGAGCATCCCGACCGGCGCACCCGTCGCTACTACTCGATCACCGCCGCCGGCCGGCGCGAGCACGAGCGGTTGCGAACCGAGCTCGAGCCCTTCCTCGACTCGGTGATCCGCTCCGTGACCCTGATCAAGCGCGAGCTCTACGGCTAGCCCGCCGGCACGGGCTCAGCGATAGCGCCGGACCTCGAGCGCGGCGTCGTCGTGGATCCGCAGGCGGGCCCCGTGCTCGCGCTCGACCCGCTTCTGCTTCGTTCGGATGACCAGGTTGACGAACAGCGGCGCCGGAGCGCCCGAGCCGCCGCGGACGTCGCGACGCACCTTGACCACACCGACCTTGCGGGTGGGACACGGAGATTGCGCCGGGGTGCAGTTGGTGCCGTTGGTCGGGCTGATCTTCCCTCGCTGCCAGACCGACCGGCGGACGAGCCTGCTCGGCTCGATCGCGTTCGGGCCCCGGGCGACGATCAGCTCGGCGCCGACGAGCGCGTTGTAGCCGAGGTGGCGGACGTCGGAGCGCAGCCCCGCCGAGACCGCCAGCACCTCGCCGCGCTCGAGCGCGTCGACCTTCTGCGAGAGCACCACCTTTCGCTGCGGGCGCAACCGCAGCGAGCGCCGGCGCAGCTCACCGGTCCGCAGTCGCTCCGCCCGGGCCCGCGGCGCGAGCCTGATCACGTTCATCCGGCTCTTGTTCTGGACGATCCGCCCGCTGGGTTTGTTGGAGCCGATGATCAACCGCTGGTCGTCCCGGGCGTGCGGACTCGATGCGGAGACGACCAGGTTCGCGTGGCAGCGGTCGAGCGGGCAGGGGAAGCCGTCGCCGACCCGGGTCGTCACGTCGAAGACGACCGGGCAATGGTGCTGGCGGTCGGGGAGCTTCTGGCGACAGCTGAGCCGGCTGCGGGCCAGCACCCGCGACGGCGCGCCGGGGGACCGCCGCGGCGCCAGCTCGAGGCTCACGACCACGGTCGGGTTGAAGTCATAGGGGCGGCCGGCGCACCGTGGCGAGGGCTTGTCACAGTCGACGGTCAGCTGGAGCTCCGACGAGAGCTCGAGGCGATCCCCCGGGCGCAGGCCCGAGAGCTTGCCGGGCCCGATCGAGAGCGCGACCCGAGGCCCGGCGCCGGGTCGGCGGGTGATCGGCACGGTCTTGCGCAGCTCGGCGTGCGGGCCGGTGCTGGCCGCGTCGACGGCACGGTCGGCGTCGGCGGCCGTGGCGGACGCGGCCGCCAACGCGAGGGCTGCGGCGGCGAGGCCGAGCCCGACCAGCGATGAAGGTCGTGCGAGCGGGTGTCGGGCGCGGGCGGGCAGAGGCATGAGTTCTACGCACCGATCCGGCGTCGCGGCGCCGACCCCGGACCGCGAGCGCGAGGAAACTGCCCGCTGGGCGCAGTTTTCTCCCTTTCGCTGCGGTTGGCCGGCGCTCGCGTACGCTGCGGGCGTGGCGGAGGTGCGCGAGTCGATCCTGGTCGGGGCCTCGCTGGCGGAGGTCTGGGACTACTACTTCGAGCCGAGCGGCTGGCCGGCATGGGTCGACGGCTTCCGGGCGGTCGAGTCCGCCAGCGGCTATCCGGGTGCCGGCGGCACGCTGGTCTGGCGCTCGACCCCGGCCGGCCGCGGGACGGTGAGCGAGCGTGTGCTCGCCCACGAGCCGCGCAAGCTGCACCGGATCGCGTTCACGGATCCGGAGTCCAGCGGCGAGCTGACGACCCGGTTCGAGGTCGAGGGCGATGCGGTGCGGGTCTCGCTGGCGCTCGAATACGCGCTCGCCCGTGCCGGGGCCCTCGCCTGGCTCACCGACCGCATCTTCGTCCGCGGCCAGGTGACGAAGTCGTTGCAGCGCACGCTCGCGCGCCTGCGACTCGAGGCCGAGGAGCTCGCCGAGCTCGACCAGGGCCCGCCGGGGGACATGTGACGGATCTCCCTTGCGGAGCCGCCTGGCTGCGTTAGGGTCGGCTCGACTTCGACCGAGGGGAGTGAGCGTGGACACGACCGACCTTCGCCACGGCTTCAGCGGCACGATTTTCGATCGCGACGATCCTGGCTACGAGGAGGCGAGAGCGATCTTCAACTCGATGATCGACCGCCGCCCGGCGGCGATCGCCCAGTGCGCGTCAGCGGATGACGTCGCGGCGGCGCTCGCCTTGGCGCGTGAGCGGGAGCTCGAGGTTGCGATCCGCAGCGGCGGCCACAGCGTCACGGGCGCCAGCCTCACCGAGGGCGGACTGGTGATCGACATGCGCCGGATGAACGGGGTCACGGTCGACCCGGACGCGCGCACCGCGACCGCGCAGGGTGGCGCCACCTGGGCCGACTTCGACCGCGCCACGCAGCCGCACCAGCTGATGGCGACCGGCGGGCGCGTTTCGACCACCGGCGTCGCCGGGCTCACGCTCGGGGGCGGCTCCGGCTGGCTCGAGCGTAAGTACGGCTTCGCCTGCGACAGCCTCGAGGCGGTGACCCTGGTCACGGCGGACGGTCGCACGGTGACCGCCAGCGAGTCCGAGAACCCGGAGCTGTTCTGGGCCCTGCATGGCGGCGGGGGCAACTTCGGCGTCGCCACGGAGCTCGTCTTTCGGCTGCACCCGTTGCCGGCGGCCACTTTCGCCCTGCTGCTGTGGCCGGCCGCGGCCGGCCCGGAGCTGGCGCGCACGGTGCGCTCGCTGATCGACGGCGGCGCTCCCGACGAGCTCGGCGGTGGGTTCGCCTACATCACCGGTCCGCCGGAGGAGTTCGTCCCCCAGCACCTCGAGGGCGAGCTCTGCTCGGGGATGATCGTCGTCTACGCCGGTCCCGAGGGCGAGGCGCGCGAGGTGATCGCCCCGGTGCTCGAGCTCGAGCCCGAGGCGGAGCTGATCGCCGAGATGCCCTACGCGGAGATGCAGTGCGCGATCGACGATCCTCCGGGCTACCGCAACTACTGGTCCGCCGAGCACCTCTCGGGCCTGCCCGACGAAGCGCTCGAGGCGTTCTGCTCGCGGGCGCACGACATGGTCGTCCCCTCGCCGTCGCAGCACATCCTCTTCTACTGGGGCGGGGCGGTCGCGGCCGGCGTCGACGACTGGCCGCTGCCACACCGCAGCGCCCCCTGGGTCGCCCACCCGCTCGGCCTCTGGGAGCGGCCCGAGGACGACGATCAGGCGATCGCCTGGGCGCGGGGGACGTGCGCCGACCTGCGGCCGCACTCGACCGGCGCCGTGTACCTGAACTTCGAGTCGACGAGCGAGGACAAGGTCGCGCGCGGCTTCGGGGAGCAGAACATCGGGCGCCTCGCCGAGGTCAAGGCCGAGTTCGATCCCGAGAACGTCTTCCACCTCCACCACAACATCAAGCCGCTGCAGCCCGCTTGACCAGTAGCCTCCGCGCTCCCTTACTCTCGACCCGCGGAGGGCAGCACCCAAAATGTTCGTCTCCAAGGCCGCCGTCGTCGGCGCCGGCACGATGGGCGGCGAGATCGCACAGGCGATCGCCTCGTCCGACATCCCCGTCGTCCTCAAGGACATCGACCAGAAGTTCGTCGACCACGGCATCGAGAAGGCCCGCGAGGTGACCAAGGGCCAGCTCGCCGGGCTGGTGAAGAAGGAGAAGCTGACCCAGGAGCAGGCCGACGCGCGGCTCGAGGAGGTGATCGGGCTGATCGAGGGCACGACCTCCTACGAGTCCTTCGGCGACGTCGACTTCGTGATCGAGGCGGCGCCGGAGAAGATGCAGATCAAGGAGGCCGTCTACAGCGAGCTCGACGCGGTCACCCCGGGCCACGCGATCCTCGCCTCCAACACCTCTTCGCTCTCGATCACCGAGATGGGCGACGCGACCCTGCGTCCGGAAAAGGTGGTCGGCTTCCATTTCTTCTACCCGGCGTCGGTGATGCCGCTGGTCGAGATCATCGAGGGCGAGGAGACCGATCCGGAGGTTGTCCAGGCCGCCTACAACTTCGCCCAGACGATCCGCAAGCAGCCGATCACCTGCCGCGAGGTGCCGGGGTTCGTCGTCAACAGGATCCTCAACTCCGCCGTCGGCGAGGTCTGGCGCGCGCAGGAGGAGCAGGGACTCTCGATCAAGAAGATCGACGAGGCGATCGCCGGCGCGAACGTTGCGCCGATGGGGCCGTTCTTCCTCATCGACATGCTCGGCCTCGACACCGTCTTCCACGTCGCCGAGCACCTGCGCGAGTCCTACGGCGACTCGTTCTACGTCCACGAGGGGATGCGCAAGCTGGTCGGCGAGGGCAAGCTCGGGGCGAAGACCGGGGGCTCGGGCTTCTACGAGAACGGCGAGCCGCAGATCGCCGGTGACGCCGACCCCGACGGCGAGGCGCTCGGCGAGCTGATGAAGCTGAAGGCCGTGGTCGAGTCCTGCCTGGTGCTCCAGGAGAGCGTGTGCACCGTCCGTGACATCGACCTCGGGATGATGGCCGGGGCCGGGATGGACCCGCGCCGGGGGATCTTCCCGCCGTTCATGGGCGCCGACATGCTCGGCCTCGACACGGTGCTGGAGAAGCTGGAGGCGGCCGAGGCGGAGCACGGGGAGCGGTTCGCCGCGCCGACCGTGCTCAAGCGCCTGGTCGCCCAGGGTCGGCTGGGGATGAAGTCGGGCCAGGGCTTCTACGCCTACCCGCAGGCCGACGAGGGCGACCAGACCGAGACGGTCAAGCTCGAGACCCGCGGCGACGTCGCGATCGCCTGGCTCGCGAACCCGCCGATGAACGCGATCTCGCCGCAGGTGATCAAGGACCTGGGAACGGTCTGGGAGCGGGTCACGTCGTCCGGCGAGATCGGCGCGATGGTGATCGCCTCCTCGATCCCGGTCGTGTTCTCGGCCGGCGCCGACATCAAGGCGTTCACCCAGATGGACGACTCGACCGGCGAGGAGCTGATCCACTCGGGCCACGCCACGCTGCGCGATCTCGGGCGCAGCCGCGTGTCGACGGTGGCGGCCGTCAACTCGCTCGCCTTCGGCGGTGGCTGCGAGCTGGCGATGGCGTGCAACTTCAGGATCGCCGCCGAGTCGGCCGTCTTCGGACAGCCCGAGATCAAGCTCGGGATCATCCCCGGGTTCGGCGGCACCCAGCGGCTGCCGCGCCTGGTCGGCTCCGAGAAGGCGCTGGAGATGAACCTGATCGGCGACGCGATCTCCTCGGCCGAGGCCGAGGCGTACGGGCTCGCCAACCGGGTCGTCCCCGACCACGAGCTGTTCGATACGGCACTCTCGTGGGCGCGCCGCCTCGCCGGCCAGGCACCCGTCGCGGTGGAGCAGGTGAAGCTCGCCTCCGACGATCCGGATCTCGACCAGGGGATCGAGAACGAGAAGGCGGGGTTCGCGACCGCGTTCGGCAGCGAGGACGCGAAGGAGGGGATCGCGGCGTTTCTCGGCAAGCGGACGCCGAGATGGAAGGGGAAGTAGTTCAGTTGTTAGTCGTTAGTAGTTAGGGCGCAGGCTCATCCCCGTGTCTAACAACCAACAACTAACAACTCGCCTGTCGGAGCTGATTCGTGAGGCGGATTCCGTCGTTGCCCTGACCGGGGCCGGGATCTCGGTGCCATCCGGTATCCCCGACTTCCGCACCCCGGGCAAGGGGCTCTGGGAGAAGGTCGATCCGATGGAGGTCGCCCACATCGACGCCTTCCACCGCGACACGAAGCGCTTCTGGAGCTTCTATCGCCCGCGCTTTACGGAGCTCGACCGCAAGCTGCCCAACCCCGCCCACCGGGCGCTCGCCGAGCTCGAGGCTCGTGGCCACCTGGAAGCGGTCGTGACTCAGAACATCGACCGCCTGCATGCCAAGGCGGGCTCCGACCGGGTGATCGAGGTGCACGGGTCGATCGCGACCTCGAGCTGCACCACGTGCGCCGCCCGCTATCCCGTGGAGCAGGTCGGCGGCCTGTTCGACGACGACGGGATCGCCACCTGCACCTGCTGCATGGGCAAGGTGAAGCCCGACGTGGTCCTCTTCGGCGAGCTGCTGCCCGAGGCCGCGCTCGCGGAGGCCCAGGAGCTGTGCGCCGGCGCCGACCTACTGCTCTGCGTCGGCTCCTCGCTCGAGGTCTACCCGGTTGCGGCTCTTCCGGAGCTCACCCTCGGCGCCGGGGGTCGGCTCGCGATCGTCACCGAGGGGCCCACCCCCTACGACGGCGAGGCGGTGGTGAAGCTCGACGGCGACGTGGTCGAGGAGCTGCGAGCAGTGGTGGCGGCGCTGTAGCAGGCCTCCGCCGGCGGGCCCGGCCTACCAGCCTCGCCCGCTTCCGGGTCCCATCGGCCCGGGCTCTAGCCCAGCGCGCGCTTTCGGCGGAGGACGCGCTCGCAGAGGCGCAGCGTCTCGGTGAGCTCGGCGACGCGCGCTTCGCTCAGCTCATCCGCGAGCGCCTCGCTCGCCGCGTCGCCCGTCACCGCGCGGCGCTCCTCGAGCGCCGCGAAGTCGTCGGCCTGATCGGGCGCCTCGAGCGCCTCCTGCTCGGCCAGCATCGCGGGCAGGGCGATTCGCAGCTGGAGGGCCGCCTCGCGCAGCCGGCCGGCGTCGAGGTCGGCGCGGGCGCGGATCACCAGCAGCTCACAGGCGGCGACGCCGGCGCGGCCGCCGAGCACCTCCGCGACCCGCTCCTGCGGGCGCAGGACATCGGCGCGGCGGCGCCGCTGCGAGTAAGGGATCTCGATCGCGGCGGTGTACCGGCCGTCGGCGAGCGAGTCGCCATCGCCGAACCCGACCCGCACCGCCAGCGCGCGAGCCCGGGCCGACGTCGGCGATCTGGGTATCGAGCGTGGCCGCGCGGTGGGCGTGCACGGCGCGGTTGACCAGCACCAGGGCATCGTCGATCTCCGCGTCGAGCGCGTCGTCGTCGTCGCGCAGCCGGTCCAGCCATGCCAGGGCGTCCGCCTCGTTGCCGAGCTCGTCGGGGCGCACCGCCGTCAGCGTGGTCACCGGGACCGTGCGGACCGCGTCGGGGTCGGCGTCCTTGGGCCTGGCGCGGCCGATGCGGCGGCGGGGAGGGGGAGGCGCGCCGGCGACCTGGACGATCAGGACCCGCTCAGGATCGCGGTTGAGATAGCGGCCGTCCTCGAGCCCGACGGTCCCTGCGAGCTCGAACTGGACGAAGGGGAGGCGCAGCGTGGGTGCGTTACTCGGAGAGGTGCGCCGCCGACGCCCGCTCGCCCTTGCCGCGATCCTTGCCCGCCGGCAGCGCCGCGTCGGAGACGTCGGTCGGGACGGTCGGGTTGTCGATCTCGCCCAGGCGCTCGATCAGTCGCCGCCACTGCTCGGGCTTGAGCATGGCCGAGAACTGGCGCGAGACCGAGCCCGAGCCCGGGCCCGCGAGCGGCGTGTAGCCGACGTGCACGTGGTCGGCGTGGTCGGACATCGCGAAGGTGTTGTCGGTGCCGAAGTAGTCCATCAGGCTGATGATCTGCGCCGGGCGCATCGTCCCCTGGAGCGCGATCAGGTCGCGGACCAGGGCTTCAGAGACCGAGCCCGGGCCCTGGTGGCCGAGCACCGGCAGGCCGTTGACCTGTGCGATGTCGACCGCATCGCCGGTCGAGTGGTGGGAGATGGAGCCGGAGGACGTGTAGATCGAGTGCCCGCACTTGAGCGAGGTGATCGTCAGGTCGAAGCCGCGGGCGACCAGGTACTCGAGCATCGCCAGCACGCGGCGGTCGACCTGGCCCGAGCTGATGTCCTCGCGCCCGCAGGCATAGATCTCGAGGCTGGGGTCATTGAGCACCCGCTCGATCAGCTGGGTCTTCGACATCAGGAGCACCTGGCTCGCCGATGCCGAGCCGTTGAACGGGTCCTCGCCGGCGGCGCGGTAGATCGCCGTCGCCTCCAGGAGCTTCCAGCCGTCGAGGATCGGCTTCGGGTCGATCTTCGGCGCCCCGCGGCCCGCCGGCCGGATCGCGAAGTGGACGTGGGGGGCGAACTCGGTGGTCTCCGAGATCCGACCCAGCACCGTGCCGGCGGTCACCTCGGCGCCCTTCTGCAACGGCCGCAGCTCCATCTTCTCGGGATCGAAGCGCATCACGTTGGCCAGATAGCCCTTGAACTGCTCATAGCCCGGCATCCGCTCGGCGAGCAGCGAGTCGAGCTGGCCCGAGAGCCCGGCGCGCCGGCGGTTCGCCTTGCGCTCGGGGTAGGCGTAGAGGCGCTCGCGGGCGTTCTCGGTGTTCACCGGGCCGGCGTCCTCGCCCTGCTCGTCGCCGGAGGCCGGGTCCTGCGAGGAGCCGGACGGCTCGTTGGAGGCCTGGCTCTGGGGCTCGTCGTCGACCTGGGTTCCCGCGCTGGCCGGCTCGTCGGGGGCCTCGTCGTCCTTGGGGCTGACCAGCTCGAAGTCGGCGGCGGAGAGCTTGCGCTGCTTCGGCACCGGGTAGGCGTCGGCGACCGAGCCGAGCTCGGCGTAGGTGAAGCGGTTCCCGTATGCGTCGCGAAGGACGATGTAGCGGCCCAGCTTCTTCGAGCGGCCGATCTCGGTGACGACGCCGTCGTTTACGGCGACCACCGGGGCGCCGTCACGCGCGTAGATGTTGATCCCGCGCCGGGTGGCCTCCGAGCCGATCACCTCGGCGGCGTTGCCGAGCTCGGCCGCGGACGGCTTCGAGCGCCGGAGCGCGCGGCGCTCGGAGATGTCGTCGGCGTAACGGGCGTTGGCGGCGACCGGGAAGTGGGCGCCCTCGGTGAGCCCGGTGAGCGAGCTGATCAGGGTCTCGGGGAGCTTTCCGTACTGGTTCGCGTAGAGCAGGACCTCGTCGACGTACCAGTCGGCATGGTTGTAGGCGAAGATCGCCGTGCGCAGGTCCTCGGCCCCGCCGGCGGCGTTCAGATAGCGGGCCGCGGCGCAGATCGCGTCGACGGGGTTGTAGGGGTCCTTGCGGCCGTCGTTGTTGGCGTCGACGCCGTAGGCCTCCCAGGTCGAGGGGATGAACTGCATCCAGCCGAGGGCGCCGGCGGAGGAGACGTTGAGGTTGGTGCCGAAGGCGGTCTCGATCCGGTTGATCGAGGCCAGCACCTGCCACGGGATCCCGTACTGGGTCCCGCAGGCCTGGTAGATCGGCAGCAGGAAGGGCGGAATCGTGAACTGGTCGATGACGAAGTTCGGGACTCCGATCGGCGCCGGGCCGAACTCGGCCACCGTCAGCCCCGGGTTGGTGTCGGTGGGGGTGCCGTCGGGGTTGCGGTGCGGCCTCGGGATCCATCGGCGCCCTGGTGCCGCCGTCGTCCTCGTCGCCCTCGTCCTCGCGGTCGCGGTCGCGGTCGCGCCCCGGCTTGTCGGCGCCGGGCCCCTCGAACTCGCCGGTGCCACGG
This sequence comes from uncultured Solirubrobacterales bacterium, assembly GCA_963733075.1. Classification (GTDB taxonomy): domain Bacteria; phylum Actinomycetota; class Thermoleophilia; order Solirubrobacterales; family 70-9; genus WHSW01. The sequence continues at coordinate 103,571 of CAVTCA010000024.1, forward strand.
CCGCCCGAGCCGCTGGGACCGTTGGTGGCGTCGTCGGGCTCCTCGGTGGTCGTGGTCTCGTCGGTGGTGGTCGTGGTCTCGTCGGTGGTGGTCGTGCCCGGCGTGGTCGTCGTCGTCCCCGGGGTGGTCGTGGTCGTAGTCGGCGGGGCGGGGGCGCCGGTCGACCCGGATTCGCTCGCGTCCAGCGCCCCGGTGCAGTCCGGATCACCGAGGTCCGTGACGCCGTCGGCGTCGTCGTCGGCGGTGTTCGAGCACTGGGGCAGGGTCTGAACCTGGTTCAGGTCGCCGCCGTCGGGGATCTCGATCTGCACGTCGCCCTCGCCGGCTCCGACGACGCTGCCGGATCCGGCGCCGGCGCTCCCGGCCGCGAGAGAGGCGCCGAGGACCGCAAGTCCGATGACCAGTAGAAACCTGCTTCTCATTCCCTCATGCCCTTGGACCGGTTCGCCGCGCGGGCGCGCTCCCTGCCCGGGTGGCGCGAAAGCTCCTCCTCCTGAGCCCGGCGAAAACTATCTGTTGGCTGGGGTGTTTGCAACGTGGGAACCGGCGGGGCAACCGTACCCCAAGTAAGCGGACACTGCGACGCCTGACGACCGCGATCGTTCGATTCTTGATCGGCAGCTCGCAGGCATGGCTTGAAGCCTGGGAGGCGTGGGGCCGCGTGCGGGACAGCCAGTAGGCTGCGCGTGCGTGGAGGCATCCGATGAGCGCAGCGGGATTCGGGCACGCGGCGAGGAGGCCGTGGGCGAGCTGGCGCAGGCCCTGATCGAGAACCCGCTGTTCAATTCCGCCCTCGCTCGCGCCCTCGGCGCGGGCGAGCGCGCCGCCTCGGCGCAGCGTCAGGCGATCGGCGCGCTCAACCTCGCCTCGGCCGCCGACGTCGAGCGCCTCGAGCAGCGCCTGCGCTCGCTCTCGGGCCGTCTCGAGGTGCTGGAGGACCGCATCGACGACCTCGCCGACGAGCTCGCGGTCGTGCGTCGCAGGCCGGCAGGGGAGTAGAGCGGGGCCCGAGTCGCTCAGACGCGGCGGCTCGGCCCCGTCGCGCTCGAACAGGGCGGCCAGGCAGGCGGAGCCGAGGGCCAGCAGGGTCGCCTCGGTCGCGTCCTCCGTGGCGCGCCCGCAGGGGCTTTCGGCGACGACCAGGACGGCCGCCACGGCGAGCTCGAGCCGCTGACCGAGCGCCACCAGCCCGGCGCTCTCCAGGTCGACGGCGACCGCCCGCGCGGCGCCCCAGCTCGCCCGCAGGTCGGCGCCGGCGGCGGCCGGCAGGTCAGTGCTCGCAATCACCGCCCCAGGGACGCCGACCGCCTCGCTCAGCGCCGCGGTCAGCTCCGGGTCGGGCGTCGCCCGCTCGACCCCCAGCGCTCGCGAGACCCCGTCGGTTCCGAGGGCCTCGGCGACCACGGCGGCATCGCCGTTGGCGAGGTCGTCGGCGAGCGCCGCGCAGCGCCCGAGGCGGATCAGGCGGCGGGCGCCGTGGCCGGCCAGCTCGCCGAGCACCGCGCAGGCGCTGGGCCCGCCGATCCCGGTCGCCTGGATCGTCAGCTCGTGGCCGCCGGCGGTGGTGCCCGAGTAGCCCCAGAGCCCGTGATGGTGGTTCGCCATCAGCGGCTTGACCAGCAGCCGCTGGGCGAGTCCCATCGCCAGGCCGGGATCGGCCGGCAGGAGAACGTCGGCGGCGATCGGGACGGTTGGGCGCAGATAGCCGGTCAACGGCCTGTCTCGATGCCTCGCGCGCCCGTGGGGGGTTTCGAGCCAGGTCCCAAGGCCGCGGATTATGCTGGGAAGTCGAATGAACCAGGTCCCGCCGGCCAATCCCGATCCCGAGGACCCGCCGCCGCAGAGCGGCGTCGCAGAGTCGGTTCGCGCCGCGGTCGAGCGAACGATGCGGGCGACCGCGGGCTCCGCGGCGAGCACCCGCGAGCGTGCCGGCGAGCTGGTCGACGACGTCGTGCGCCGTTCCCGCGATGCGCGCGACGAGCTCACCCGGCGCGGACAGGAGGCCGGCCTCGGGCTCGCGCGCCGGGGCCAGGAGGCGACCGGGGAAGTCGGGCGCCGCCTCGAGGTGCTGGAGCGACGGCTCGCGGAGCTCGAGGGCCGGCTCGGGTCCTCGGACCCGCCTCCAGCACGGGTCGAGGGTGACGAACCGCCCGACACTGACCCTAGAGCCGAGGGTTAGATGAGCCCGGGGCGCCGGGTCGCGATCACCGGGATCTCGAGTCACTGGGGGGCCGAGCTGGCGCGCCGGCTCGAGCGCGACCCGGGGGTCTCCTACATCGCGGGGATCGACAGCGGGCCGCCGCCGGCGGAGCTGCAGCGCACCGAGTTCATCGAGGCGGACATCCGCAGCGCCGTGCTCTCGCGCCTGTTGCCGCCGACCGGGGTCGACACGGTCGTCCACTGCGGCGTCCTCTGGTATCCCGAGCCGGGCAAGCCGGCGCGGGCGCTGCACGAGATCAACGTGATCGGGACCCTGCAGCTGCTCGCCGCCTGCGAGCGGACCGAGTCGCTGCGAGCGGTGGTGGTGCGCGGCTCGGCGGCGATCTACGGCTGCGAGGCGGCGGTGCCGTCCTTCTACAGCGAGGACCTCGCTCGCGCGCAGCCGTTGCGGACGCGCTTTCAGCGCGACATCTCCGAGCTCGAGGACTACTTCGAGAACTTCGCTCGTCGCCATCCGGCGCTGCGCTGCTGCATGTTGCGTTACCAGCCCGAGATCGCCCCCGGTCTCGACAGCCCCGTGGTCCGCTACCTGAACCTGCCCGTGGTCCCGGTCCAGCTCGGGTTCGACCCGCGCCTGCAGCTGCTGCACGCCGACGACGCCACCGGCGCGATCGAGGCGGCGGTCGCGAACCCGGTCCGCGGCGCGGTCAACGTCGCGCCGAGCGGCTCGATCTCGCTCAGCCGGGCGCTGCGGCTGCTCGGTCGCCCGGCGCTCCCGGTGCCGGGCCCGCTGTTCGGGCCGCTGATGGAGCGCCTCAACGCCCAGCTCGGCGCGGGCGGTCTGGTCGGCGATTGGGTGCGCCTGCTGCGCTTCGGCCGCGGGGTCGACAACCGCCGCCTGCTCGACGAGGTCGGCTACCTGCCCCGCCACGACGCGGTCGGCGCGATCCGCGAGCTCGGCGCGAAGGCGACGGGTGGGCGGATCGGCCCGAGCCTCCACCCCGGCGCCCTCGCCGGCCGCCTGGTCCGGACCGGGTCGTGAGCGCGGGCCGCTCGGCGACCGACGCGCCCGAGGCGCTGGCCGACTTCCTGCGCGGCATGCGCGGCGGGGTCGAGGCCGGGCTCGACCCGCTGGCGGCCGCCCAGCAGGCCGCGGGATCGCTGCCGGACCGGCTGCGCGCGGCGCTGGAGACGATCGTCCGCCGGCTGCAGGGCGACTACCACGAGGACGCCTGGGGCTTCGACGAGGAGTTCGCCGAGGCCGTCTTCCCGCTGTTCGAGTTCCTCTACGACCGCTGGTGGCGGGTCGAGGCCGTGGGGGTCGGCAACGTGCCCGCCCACGGTCGCGGGCTGATCGTGGCCAACCACGCCGGGGCCGTGTTCCCGTTCGACGCGACGATGCTCACGATGGCGGTGATGAAGCAGCACCCGCTGCCCCGCTGGCCGCGGTTCCTGGTCCTAGACTGGGCCTTCGAGCTGCCGTTCGTCTCCGCCTTCATCCGCCGGGTGGGCGGCGTCCCGGCGAGTCCCCACAACGCCGCCCGGCTGCTCGGCGAGGACGAGCTGGTGATGGCCTTCCCCGAGGGCGTGAAGGGGACGGGCAAGCCGTTCCGCGAGCGCTATCGCCTGCAGCGCTTCGGCCGCGGCGGCTTCGTGGAGGTCGCGCTGCGCACCGGCGCCCCGATCGTCCCCGCCGCGGTCGTCGGCTCGGAGGAGATCTACCCGAAGCTCGGCGAGAGCCCGGCGCTGGCGCGCGCGATCGGGGCGCCGTTCGTGCCGATCACGCCGACGTTCCCATGGCTCGGCCTGCTCGGCCTGGTCCCGTTGCCCTCGCGATGGCGGATCGAGTTCTGCGAGCCGATCGAGCTGGCGCCGTTCGGGCCCGACGGCCGCCGAGGACCGTCGCGTCGTCCTCGACCTCTCCGAGCAGGTTCGCGAGACGATCCAGGAGAAGCTGTACGAGAACCTCGTCGCGCGCGGTTCGACTTTCCTCTGAGCAGGCAATATGGTGCCCGGGATGGCGACCGTCACCGCGACCGCGGAAGCCCCGGCACCCGCCGGGACCGACCGCGAGGACTTCCGCGCCGCGCTCGAGCAGGCGCTCGCCGAGGTCGACGCCGACGAGCGCCTCGGCCCGTTGATCGGCGCCACCGGGCTGCGGATGCGATTCGAGTTCACCGACCTCGAGATGGCGCTCAACGTCGCCTCGGCCGAGGCCGGCACCAACCTCACCTGGTCGTTCGCCGACGACCCCGGGTGGGAGCCGAAGCTGGTCCTGCGAATGACCTCGGAGGTCGCCAACCGCTACCTCCAGGGGCGCGAGAGCCTCGCGATCGCGATCGCCCGGGGCAAGGTGCGCTGCGAGGGGGACTCGCGGTCCGCGCTGCTCTACCTGCCGGCGGCCCGCCTGCTGTGCGAGCCCTACCGCCGGATCGTGCGAACGGGCTTCCCGGCGCTGGCCGAAGCCTGAGCCGACTACCGGCCGCGGCGGTTCGCCCGGGCCGCGGCGGGTCATTGACTTCGAGCCACGGTCGGCGTAGCCTCAATCGGGTCAAGACGGCAACAGGCCAGCAGTGGGCCGCGCCGCACTGGCCCCCCGGCGACTGGGGCGAGTGGCGGGTCCCGCGAGGCGCCCCCGGCGTCGACGGCCGGCGAAGCGGGCCGCCAAGCCCGCAAGGCGACGGGGCCAATCGACCCCGTCGCCGTCTTCTCCGGGCCCCGGGGCCTCACTCACACATCGGCCGGGCACCGTCATAGGATCGGGCGATGCCCGAGCAGACGATCTCGCTCAACGAGGCCGCCCGGATCTCGGGCGTCTCGGCCTCGACCCTGAAGCGCTGGGCGCAGGCGAAGGTGGTCCCGGTGAAGCGGGGTCGGTGGACCACGGCCGCCGCCGCGCAGGCGCGCGTGGTCGCGCGGATGCGGGAGCGGGGCCACTCGCTCGACGCGCTGCGCCGAGCCGTTCGCGACGGCCGGCTCGCCTTCGGCTACGTCGAGGACCTGCTGCCCGGCCACCGTGAGATGCCCGTGGACCGGGCCGAGGCCGCGGCGAGGACGGGCCTGGAGGAGGAGCTGATCGAGCGCGTGATGACGCTGCTCGGCACGCCGACCGCGCTCGAGGGCAGCCTGAACGAGCAGGACGTCGAGGCCATCGAGATGCTGTCCGACGTGCTCGGCGCCGGGTTTCCGCTCGTCGCCGTGCTGCAGCTGGTCCGCGTCTACGCCCAGTCGATTCGCAAGATCGCCGAGGCGGAGGTGCGGGTGTTCCACCTCTTCGTCCACGAGCCGCTGATCCGCCAGGGAGTGGACGCGCTCGAGATGGCCGACGAGATGGAGAGCCTGGCGCGAGACCTGCTGCCGCTGACCGCGCCGTTCATGGAGTACATCCACCAGCGCTACCTGCGCTTCTACATCGAGCAGGACGTCGTCGGCCACATGGAGGTCGATTTCGCCGACATGCGCCAGCTCGGACGGGTGACGATGGCGTTCTGCTTCGTCGACCTGACCGGCTTCACCCGCTATACGGAGGAGGAGGGCGACGAGGAGGCGCTCGACCTGGTCGAGCGGTTCGTCGAAACGGTCGAGGCGACCCTCCCGGCCGAGGCGCTGATCGTGAAGACGATCGGCGACGAGGTGATGATCGTCTCGCCCGACCCGGTGACCCTGACCGAGTGGGCGGTCGGCTTCCTCACCCTGTTCCAGGAGCGTCCGCAGCCTCGGGTCGGCATCCATTTCGGCCGCGCCGTGTACCGCGACGGCGACTACTTCGGCACCGAGGTGAACCTCACCCATCGCGTCGTCGCCCGGGCGCTCGGCGGCGAGGTGCTGGTGACGACCGCGGTCGCCGACGCGATCGGCGATTCGGCCTACCTGGAGTTCGGTCCGATCGACCGGGTGGAGCTGAAGGGCTTCCCCCACCCGGTTGACCTGCTCATCGTCCGCGCTCGCTCCGCGTGACCTGATCCGCGACACGCACGAGCTCTACCCAGCCCGGTAAACGCGGCGCGCACTCGGCCGCGGCCCCTGCGCGAGCCAACCACCGCCCAGGCCATGTCGCGCGATCCTCGGGTGCTCCGCGAAAGCAGGAATCCGCCCGCATCTGACGTACTCTTTGGCTGTGATCAGTGCTCCCCGCCGCGAGTGCCGCCGTGCTTCGGCGGCTGCGAAGCGGCGCCTGGCGTCGTCCTCCGTCGCCCACATGGCGCTGCCATGCGGCCTCCCTGCGTCCTAGCCATGCTTGCTTCTCGCTCGCCGAACCACGACGCCACCCACGCCGGTGAGCACTAAGGAGGAGGCGCTCGGCGAGCTGGCCGAGGCCGTGAGCGCGAGCGGCCTGATCGAGCCCGGGATCGAGGCAGTGGTGATGATCTCGGGCGGCGCCGACTCCGCCTGCGTGGCGGCCGGGCTCGCGCGGGTGCTCGGAGCAGAGGCCGTACACGCCTCGCACGTCAACTACGGGCTCCGCGAGGGCGCCCGCGACGGAGAGGCGGCGGCGCGCCGGCTCTGCGCGGCGCTCCGCATCGATCTTCACGTCGAGCGGCCGACGCGGCTGCCGGCCGGAAACCTTCAGGCCGCCGCCCGCACGGTCCGCTACGACGCCGCGCAGCGGTTGCGCGATCGCACCGGGGCGGCGGCGATCGTCACCGGCCATACCCGCACCGACCTGGCCGAGACGGCTCTCTACCGGCTGGCCGCCTCGCCGGGCTCACGCGCCCTGCTCGGGCTGGCCCCCCGCAGCGGCCGCGTGATCCGTCCCCTGCTCGGCCTGGGGCGCGATCGCGTTCGCGAGCTTGCGCTGGCCGCCGAGTTGCCGTTCGCCGACGACGAGACCAACGCCGACCCCAGGTACGCCCGCAACCGGATCCGCGCCCAGGTGCTGCCGGTGCTGCGCGAGGTCAACTCCGGCGCGGAGCCGAACATCGCCGAGACCCGCGCCGAGCTCGCCGAGGAAGCCGCGCTGCTCGAGCGCGTCGTGCTCGAGGCGCTCGCCGACGCCGGCGCCGACGCCGGCGCCGTCACGGTCTCGGGCGCCGCGATCAGCGGCTGGGAGCCCGGCCTGCGCCGGCTCGCCCTGCGGACGCTCGCCGAGCGCGCCGCCGGCCGCCAGGTGCCCCTTGGGCGCGAGCGCGCCGCCGAGATCGAGCGCCTGGCCCGGCGGCCCGAGGGCGGCACGGTCGAGCTCGGCGGGGGCGTGGTCGCGCTCTGCGAGTCGGGGGTCGTCCGCTTCCGGGTCGGCGCCGCCGACGCCGCGCCGGCCCCGCAACCGATCGTCCTCGGGCTCCCCGGCCGGGCCCGGCTCGGGGCCTGGGAGGTGCGGGCCGAGCTTCACCCCGGGCCGGTCGAGCCCGCCGGGCCGGACCTGGCGACGCTCGACGCCGGCGCGCTCTCGGGGACCATCGAGGTCCGCACCTGGCGGCGCGGCGATCGCATCCGCCCGCTCGGCATGCGGGGCACCAAGACGCTCCAGGACCTGTTCACCGACGGCGGCGTGCCCCGCTCGCTGCGCGGCTCGCTGCCCGTGGTCACCGTCGACGGCGAGGTCGCCTGGGTCGCCCGGGTCGCCGTCTCGGAGGACTTCCGCCTGGACCCCGGCGCCGAGCGCGTCGCCGTGCTGACGGCCCGCACCGTGGACTAACTACCCTGCGGCGGGTGAGCGACCCGCAGATCGGCGAGATCCTGGTCGAGGCCGACGAGCTCGAGCGCCGCGTCGTCGAGCTCGGGGCGGAGATCAATCGGGACTACGCCGACCGGGACCTGGTGATGATCGGGGTCTTGAAGGGGGCGGTGCTGTTCCTCGCCGACCTGATGCGCGAGCTCGAGATCCCCTGCGAGGTCGACTTCATGGCCGTCTCCAGCTACGGCTCGGCGACCGACTCCTCCGGCGTCGTGCGCATTCTCAAGGACCTCGACGCCTCGATCGCCGGGCGCGACGTGCTGCTGGTCGAGGACATCGTCGATTCCGGGCTCACCCTCCACTACCTGCTCAAGAACCTGAGGGCGCGAGACCCGCGCTCGCTCGAGGTCTGCGCGCTGCTGACCAAGCCCGAGCGCCGCCGCGTCGACCTCCCGATCCGCTACGTCGGGTTCGAGATCCCGAACCGGTTCGCGATCGGCTACGGCCTCGATCACGGCCAGCGTTACCGCAACCTTCGCTACGTGGCCGCGTTGCAGGTGTAAGGCGCTCGGAAAACCGCCTATTTCCCCCTGGTACGCTGATCTGAGCCCGCGCAGGGGCCGAACACATACCCAGAGATGAGACGGTTCTTCAGAAGCGCCGCGTTCCCGATCCTGATCGTGATCGTGCTCGCCTTCTTCGCCCAGCGGCTGATCAGCCCGCCGAGCACCGAGACGACGCCGACCTTCAACGAGCTGCGCAAGCAGATCGAGGACCGGCCGACGTCGATCGATTCGATCACCTTCGAGCAGAAGACCGAGACGGTCAAGGTGGTCGAGGCCAACGGCGACGAGTACACGACCGGCTACCCGCCCGACCTGCAGGCGCCGGTGGTCAACCAGCTCGCCCGCCATCCCGAGATCGAGACCACGATCGAGGGCACCGGCGGTTCCAGCTTCCTCTCGATCCTCACCTACATCCTTCCCTTCGTGCTCTTCTTCGGGTTCTGGCTGTTCCTGATGAACCAGATGCAGGGCGGCGGCTCGCGGGTGATGAGCTTCGGCAAGTCCCGCGCCAAGCGGATGTCGGTCGACGCGCCCAAGATCACCTTCCGCGACGTCGCCGGCGCCGACGAGGCGGTCCAGGAGCTGCACGAGATCAAGGAGTTCCTCGAGAACCCGAAGAAGTTCCAGTCCCTCGGCGCCCGGATCCCCAAGGGGGTGCTGCTCTACGGCCCGCCCGGGACCGGTAAGACCCTGCTGGCGCGCGCGGTCGCCGGCGAGGCCGGGGTGCCGTTCTTCTCGATCTCCGGCTCGGACTTCGTCGAGATGTTCGTGGGCGTCGGCGCCAGCCGGGTCCGCGACCTGTTCGAGCAGGCGAAGCAGAACTCGCCCTGCATCATCTTCATGGACGAGATCGACGCCGTCGGCCGCCACCGCGGCGCCGGCATGGGCGGCGGCCACGACGAGCGCGAGCAGACGCTGAACCAGCTGCTCGTCGAGATGGACGGGTTCACGATGACCGACAACATCATCCTGATCGCGGCCACCAACCGTCCCGACATCCTCGACCCGGCGCTGCTGCGCCCCGGCCGCTTCGACCGCCAGATCGTCGTCGACCGGCCCGACCGCCGCGGCCGCAAGAAGATCCTCGAGGTCCACACGCGGGGCAAGCCGCTCGCCAAGCAGATCGACCTCGACGCGCTGGCCGGCCAGACGCCCGGCTTCACCGGCGCCGACCTCGCGAACCTGATCAACGAGGCCGCCCTGCTGACCGCGCGCTCGGGCAAGCGCGAGATCACCCAGGACGAGCTCGAGGAAGGGATCATGCGGGTGATCGCCGGCCCCGAGAAGAAGACCCGGGTGATGTCGGAGAAGGAGCGGCTGGTGACCGCCTTCCACGAGATGGGCCACGCGATCGTCGGCCATCTGCTGCCCAACTGCGACCCCGTGCACAAGGTCTCGATCATCGGCCGCGGCCAGGCGCTCGGCTACACGATCTCGCTTCCCGGCGAGGACAAGTTCCTCACCACCCGCGCCGAGCTCGGCGACACGATGGCGATGACGCTCGGCGGCCGTGCCGCCGAGGAGATCGTCTTCGGCGAGATCACCACCGGGGCCTCCAACGACCTCGAGAAGGTGACGGAGACCGCCAAGCAGATGGTGATGCGGTACGGCATGTCCGAGCGCCTCGGGCCACGCGTCTTCGGCCACGATCGCTCGATGCCGTTCCTCGGCCGCGAGTTCTCCTCCGAGCCCGACTACTCGGACGAGATCGCGCGCGAGATCGACGACGAGATCCGCCGCATCGTCGAGGAGGCGCACCAGACCGCCAAGGACATCCTGGCCGAGCGCCGCGAGGACCTCGACCGGATCTCCAACCTGCTCCTCGAGCGCGAGACGATCGATGCCGAGCAGTTCGTGAAGCTGCTCGACGGCGCCGCCGCCGAGGACGTGTTCGGCGCCGAGGACTCCGAGCCGGAGCCCCCGGAGGCGGAGCCGTCGGAGCCCGAGCGTGCGCCCGGCCGCGAGGGCCCCCGCCCGATGCCTCAGCCGCGCCCCGGGTTCGCCGGCGGCTCCGCTGAGATGCGCGCTGACGACTAGCCATCGCGTGCGTGCGGAGAGCCGCTCGCGCCTCTAGCCGCGCAAGCGGCACAGGGCCTCCCGCGTTACTTGCCCATCGATATTCGATCGCGATAGATTTGCGCGGTCTCAACCACACTCTGTAGCGAAAGGACTCAGATGATCAAGCGAGCAGGGGGGACTCGTGGCGTGCGCGTCGGGCTGGTTGCCGCACTCGCCGCCGTTCTCTGCCTGGGGGTCGCCGGCACGGCGTCCGCCAACAACCTCGATCGGCGGACGGCGCAGAACGCGGCCAAGTTCGCGGCGAAGAAGGAGTGCCAGCAGACCACGGGCTGCACCGCGTACGGGGCCAGCAACGTGAGGCTGCTCACCCATCACAAGGCGCACGGCAAGATCTTCGTCAACAGCACGAAGAACGGCACGCGGTACCAGTGCCGCCAGCAGGTCGTGATCAAGCTCGATCACTTCACCGGCAAGATCCGGTACGTGACGTCCAGGCGTCGCTGCACGGCTCTCGGTCCCGCCTAGTCCGACCTGGCTTCGGTCCGGCGGAGGGCGGGGCGGGTACCCGCCCTCCGCGGATCGCTTCCGCAGGCTCCCGTCTGAGCGGCGGATGGCGGTGAGCCCGACCTCGCCGCCGACCCGCCCCCGGGTGATGGGGGTCGTCAACGTCACTCCGGACTCGTTCTCCGACGGCGGCCTGTACCTCGATGCCGAGCGGGCGATCGCCCACGGGCGCCGGCTGGCCGCCGAGGGCGCCGACCTGCTCGACGTCGGCGGCGAGTCGACCCGTCCCGGGGCCGAGGCGGTGAGCGCGGCGGTCGAGCTCGAGCGGGTCGGGGCCGTGGTCGGTGCGCTGGCAGGGCCCGGAGGCGCCCGGGCCGGCGATCTCGATCGACACCTCGAAGTCCGCGGTCGCGGCGGCGGCTCTGGACCTCGGCGCCGAGATCGTCAACGACGTGACCGCGCTGCGCGCCGACCCCGAGCTCGGCGACCTGTGCGCGCAACGGCGCTGCACGGTCGTGCTCATGCACATGCAGGGCGATCCACGGACGATGCAGGCGAACCCGACGTACGACGACGTCGTCGACGACGTACGCGGCTTCCTCGCCGCACGGATCGAGGCCGCGACCGCCGCCGGGATCGACGAGCGGCGGATCTGGCTCGACCCGGGGATCGGATTCGGCAAGACGGTCGACCACAACCTCGAGCTGCTGCGGCGCCTGGGCGAGCTCCACGAGCTCGGGCGCCCGCTCGTGATCGGGACCTCGCGCAAGCGCTTCCTCGGGGCGATCACCGGCCGCGAGGTCGGCGAGCGACTCGGCGGCAGCGTGGCCTCGAACGTCCTCGCGCTCGCCGCCGGCGCCGACGTGTTCCGCGTCCACGACGTCGCCGCGATGCGCCAGGCGCTCGACGTCGCCGAGACGATCCTCGGACGCCGGGAATGGCGCGCAGGGTAGCGCCAGGGCGCGACCGGATGTGCAGGGCGAGCCGCGGCGGCGTCGGGTGCACAATCCGCGCCGCCGGCGCCGGCCCGCCGACGCGCTAGGTTGCCGCGCATGGAGGCGCACGGGGACGGACAGGAGTCCGCGGTCCAGGTCGAGCTGCGAGGCCTTTCGATCTACACCCACCACGGGGTCAGCGACGCCGAGCAGGAGATCGGCCAGCGGCTGGTGGTCGACGTCTCCTTCGACGTCCCGGACTGCGACGCGGTGCTCACCGACCGGCTCGAGGACACGATCGACTACTCGGAGGTGGCCGACATCGTCGCCCTGGCGGCCACCGAGCGCAGCTACCGGACCCTGGAGCGGCTCGGGAGCGTGATCGGCGAGCGGCTGATGGAGCGCTTCGGCTGCAGCCTCGGTGCGCGTCCGCGCGGCGAAGCCCGAGCCGCCGATCCCGCTGGCGGTCGAGGAGGTCGCGGTCGAGGTCGTGCGCGAGCGGGTCGCCTCGGAGCTCGACGAGGAGGAAGAGCCCGGGGAAGGTCCGTGAGGCGGAGCGGGACGGTCGGCTACCTCGGGCTGGGCTCGAACGTGGGCGACCGGCTCGGCCACCTGCGAGCCGCTGTCGACGGGCTCGCCGAGCACGGGGTCGGCGTCGAAGCGATCTCGTCGGTCTATGCGACCGAGCCGGTCGGCGAGATCCTCGACCAGCCCGACTTCCTCAACGCCGCCGTCCGGGTCACCACCGACCTCGACCCCGAGCCGCTGCTCGACGTCTGCAAGGCGATCGAGGTCGAGCAGGGGCGGATGTTCGGCGGCCCCAGGCACGGCCCGCAGGCCGCTCGACGTCGACCTGCTGCTGCTCGGGTCGGTCGAGCTGCGGAGCGAGCGGCTGACGCTGCCGCATCCGCAGGTGACCGCACGCCGCTTCGTCCTCGTGCCCCTGCTCGAGCTCGACCCGGAGCTCGCGCTTCCCGACGGCACGAGGCTCGGCGAGGCGCTGGACGAGGCTGGGTGCGGGGGAGCGGGTGGAGCGGGTCGGGCCGCTGACGGACGCCTGATCGGTCGAGCCGCATGCAACCCACCTCGCCGGTGATTTCGATGCGTCTCGACCCTGCGAGGCGCTCAGCCACGACCCCGACGCGCAAGCAGACGCTTCGCTCTACGCCGCGGCTGTGGCGCCCCGCAGCGGCTCGAGCCACGCCGGCGGCAGGATCGGCGGCGCGTCGCCGGGGTAGTCGGGGGCGACCCGCATCGCCAGCTCGCCCGCCGGGTGGGCGAGGATCGCCTCGCGCAGGTCCTGGAGCGTCGTGAGCAGGCGCACGCTGGTGCCGATCTGGAGGTCGGCGGCGTTGAGCTGCTCGCCGCCGAGGACGCCTTCGGCGATCCAGTCGTCGATCCGCTGCAGGATGCCCGGCAGCGCCGCGAGGTCGGCGCGCACGTTCTCGTCCGTGGCCTCGTTGAGGCGGGCGGAGAGCGCGACCAGCGGCTGGCCGGTCTTCACCGCGAGCCCGATCGGAACGCCGAGGCGCGCGCCCACGGAGTACGAGGCGAGCGGCGAGCGGTCGCGGCGCAGGGCGTTCCAGAGCACCCGCCGGGCGACCGGCTGCAGCGACTCGTCGCCCCACGCCTCCGCCCGCTCGACCGCGGCCCGCCGCTCGGGATCGGCCGGGAGCAGCGGCGGCTCGGGCTGGATCCGATCGAGCTCGCGCGCGATCTCGCGCGAGCCCTGGACCTTGCGCCCGTCGAGCTTCAGCGCCGGCACGGTGATCCCGGGGAAGCCGACCGCGCGCAGGGCCGCCTTCGAGACCACCGGCATCAGGTCGACGCGGTCGTAGGCGATCCCCTTGAGGTCGAGCATCGCCATCGCCGTCCGCGCGGGGTGCGAGCCGGGGATCACGTAGAGCTTCGCGTCCATCTCCCTGATCCTATCCCGGCGATAATCCCGGCCATGCTCCTGGCGATCGACGTCGGCAACACCCAGACCCACCTGGGCGCATTCCGCGACGGCGAGCTCGCCGAGCACTGGCGCTTTCGGACGGTCTCCGGCGCGACCGGCGACGAGATCGCCGAGCGGGTCGCCGGGCTGCTGGCGCTGAGCGGGATCGACACCGGCGAGGTCGACTCGCTCTGCGTCTCCTCGGTCGTGCCGCCGCTGGGCAGCCAGTACGAGGCGATGGCGGCGCGCTACTTCGATGCCCGCTGCCTGAGCGTCGGACCCGGGGTGAAGACGGGGATGCCGATCCGGATCGACAACCCGTACGAGGTGGGCGCCGACCGGCTCGTCAACGCCGTCGCCGCCTTCGAGCGCTTCGGCGGCGCGTGCGTCGTGGTCGACTTCGGCACCGGGATCAACTTCGACGCCGTCTCCGCCGCCGGCGAGTACCTCGGCGGCGCGATCGCGCCCGGGGTCGAGATCTCGCTCACGGCGCTGACCGAGCGCGGGGCGCGGATCGGGCGCATCGAGCTCGACGAGCCGGAGACGGCCGTCGGCAAGTCGACGCGCGGCGCGATCCAGTCCGGGGTGATCTTCGGCTTCGCCGGGCTGATCGACGGGATCGCCCGCCGGATCGAGCGCGAGCTCGGGGGCGAGCCGAGCCTGATCGCGACCGGTGGCCTCGCGCACGCGATCGTCCCCTTCTGCGAGACGATCGACGAGGTGGACGACCTGCTGACGCTCACCGGGTTGCGGCTGATCTGGGAGCGGAACAATGAGTGCAGCTCCAGTCGCAGTCGTCGGTCGCTAGTCGCTGCGACTGCGACGTGATCCGGCCGTCTCTCGCTTCGCCTTTCCGCATCGGCGGGGTCGAGATCCCGAACCGCGTGCTGCTGGCGCCCCTTGCCGGGATCGGCAACTGGTTCGTGCGCCTGCAGGCCCATCGCCATGGTGCGGGGCTCGCCGTGTCCGAGATGGTCTCCAGCTTCGCGATCGCGCATCGCAACCGGCGCACGGTGGACGAGATGCTGCGGCTGCACGCCGACGAGGGGCTGGTCTCGATCCAGCTCTTCGGCTCCGACCCCGAGGTGATGCGCGAGGCGGCGGCGACCGCCGCCGCCGCGGGCCCGGCCCTGCTCGACCTGAACATGGGGTGCCCGGTGCCGAAGGTGCTGAAGACCGGCGCGGGGGCGGCGCTGCTGCGCGATCCGGAGCTCGCGCGTCGCCGTCGCGCGGGGAGCGATCGAGGGCTCGGGACTGCCGGTCACGGTCAAGGTGCGCTCCGGGCTCGAGCCCGGCGATCGCTGCGGGGTCGAGCTCGCGGAGCGCCTGGTCGCCGAGGCCGGGGTCGCGGCGGTGGCCCTGCACCCGCGGCCGGCACGGCAGTTCCATCGCGGCCGCCCCGAGTACGAGCTCGTCGGCGAGCTCGCGGATGCGCTCGACCGCGCCGGCACCCGCGTGCCCGTGATCGTCTCCGGGGGCCTGCGGACCGCCGAGGAGGCCCGCCGCGCCTACCTCGAGTCCGGGGCCGATGCGGTGATGATCGCGCGGGGCTCGCTCGGCAACCCGTGGATCTTCGACCAGCTCACCGGGGGCCGCGAGGCGCCGCCGAGCGCCGCCGAGATCGAGTCCGAGCTGCGCTGGATCCTCGACCGCGCGGCCGAGCACTGGGGCCCCGAGCGAGCGGCCCGCAACCTGCGCAAGTTCTATCCCTGGTACGTCGAGCGGCTCGGGTATCAGGGGCGCGAGGCCGACCGCTTCCAGCGCACCGAGAGCCTCGACGAGGTGCGCGAGCTGCTCGTCGCGCCCGCGTCTGCGGACCCGGCGCGCGACGGCCGGGGGCCGCCTGAGCGCCCCGCTATAATCTCGCGCCGCCGCCCGGGCCGCGTGCGGGATTCCGCGTCGCGTTTCGGGTCTTTCTATGCCGGGAATCCGCCGCATTCGGCGGGTAGAGATGAGGAAGAGGACACGAACGTGGCTCGTGAAGCGCTGATCACCAAGGAGGGGCTGGACAAGCTCAAGTCGGAGATCGACCATCTCTCGACCACCAAGCGTCGCGAGGTCGCCGCGCGGATCAAGGAAGCGCGCGAGTTCGGCGACATCGCCGAGAACTCCGAGTACGACGACGCCAAGAACGAGCAGGCGCTGCTCGAGCAACGGATCGCCCAGCTCGAGGAGCGGCTGCGCCGCGCCAGCGTCGTCGACGAGAAGCAGATCGACCTGGAGAAGGTCGGCGTCGGCGTGGTCGTGCACGTCAAGGACCAGAAGTCCGGCGACTCGCGCAAGTTCCAGATCGTCGGCCCGACCGAGGCGAACCCCGCGGAGCAGAAGCTCTCGCACGAGTCGCCGATCGGCAAGGCGCTCGTCGGCCACAAGCGCGGCGACATCGTCACGGTCGACGTCCCCCGCGGGCCCAAGAAGAAGCTCAAGATCACCAAGATCGAGGCGGCGCTGCAACGCTGGCGGCTCTCGGTCGTCGGTCGCCTAGTCCTAGGCTCGCTCGCCGATGGCCGAGCCGGCCGACACACCGCCGATGGCCGACGCGACCCCGCCGAGCCGCAACGTGATCGCCGAGCGGCGGGAGAAGCTGGACCGGCTGCGGGCGCAGGGGATCGAGCCGTTTCCGCACGAGTACGACGACCGGACGCAGATCGCCGTCGTGCACGCGGCCCACGACGGGCTCGGCGACGGCGAGGAGACCGACGACGCGTACCGGGTCGCCGGCCGGATCGCCGCCCGCCGCGGCCAGGGCAAGGCGGCGTTCATCGACCTCGTCGACGGCACGGGGAAGCTCCAGGTCCACGCCCGCAGCGACGTGCTCGGACGGAGCGGCTCGACGGGCTCGTCGGCCTCGACCTCGGCGACATCGTCGGGGTCGAGGGGACAGCGTTCAAGACCCGGCGCGGCGAGCTCTCGCTCAGGGCCACCGGCTGGACGCTGCTGGCGAAGAGCCTGCGCCCGCCGCCGGACAAGTTTCACGGCCTCCACGACACCGAGCTTCGCTATCGCCATCGCGAGCTCGACCTGATCGCCAACCCGGAGGCGCGCGAGCTGTTTCGAAAGCGCGGCCAGACGATCGCCGCGACCCGCGCCTGGCTCGACTCCGAGGGCTTCGTCGAGGTCGAGACCCCGGTGCTGCAGCCGCTCTACGGCGGCGCCCTGGCGCGGCCCTTCGTCACCCACCACAACGCGCTCGACCGCGACCTCTACCTGCGGATCGCCACCGAGCTCTACCTGAAGCGCTGCGTCGTCGGCGGGATCGAGCGCGTCTACGAGCTCGGCAAGGACTTCCGCAACGAGGGGGTCTCGTTCAAGCACAACCCCGAGTTCACGATGCTCGAGTGGTACGAGGCCTACGCCGACTACGAGGACGCGGCCGCCCGGCTCGAGGCGCTCGTCGCCCATGTCGCCGAGCGGGTCCTGGGCACGACGACCGTCGAACGCGACGGGGTCGAGATCGAGCTGGCGCCGCCCTGGCGGCGGGTGACCCTGCGCGAGGCGATCCGCGAGCGGACCGGGGTCGACGTGCTCGAGCACCCGACCCGCGAGGCGCTGGCGGCGGCGATGGACTCCGAGGCGAGCCCCGACGAGGGCTGGGGCAAGCTGGTCGACGGCCTGCTCTCCAAGGAGGTCGAGCCGCACCTGATCCAGCCGACGTTGGTCATGGACTACCCGGTCGAGATGTCGCCGTTCGCGAAGCGCCACCGCACCGATGAGGGACTGGTCGAGCGCTGGGAGGCCTACGTCGGCGGGTTCGAGATCGCCAACGCGTTCACGGAGCTCAACGACCCCGACGAGCAGCGCCGCCGCTTCGAGCAGCAGGCCGAGGAGCTGCGCCGCGGCGACGAGGAGGCCCAGCCGTTCGACTCCGACTACGTGCAGGCGCTGGAGTACGGGATGCCGCCGACCGGCGGGGTCGGGCTCGGGATCGACCGCCTGGTGATGCTGCTCACCGGAGCGGCGAGCCTGCGCGAGGTGGTGCTGTTCCCGGCGATGCGGTGAGCGCGCTCGCCGCTCTGGCGGGCGGTCTCGCGGCCGCGATCGGCCTCTCCGCCTCGCCGCCCGCCTGCGACCCCGGCGCCGTCGAGTGCGCCACCGCCGCCGGCACGGTCCTCTACGTCGAACGGGTCGATCCCGACGGCGACGGCGACGCCCACTTCGTCCTCCTCAGCGACGCGGCGATCACCGCCCCGGGGATCTCGGTGATCGACGTCGCCCCCGACTTGCGCCCGCGGCCGCTACCCGGTCCCGGCGACCTGCTCGCGGCCGCCGGGCCGGTGTTCACCGGCTCCTACGGCCAGCGCCAGATCGAGGCGACCGCGGTGCGGGCGGTCGGCAACGACTGAGTCCGGTGTCCACGATGCGAGGATCGGCCGAGGCTGCGCCCAAATCCCCGAGCGAAGGAGAGAAGCGATGACGAACAGGCGACCGATCCGGATCCTGGTCGCGGCGATCGTGGCCGCGGTGGCCGTCGGGGCACTGGTCGCGCCGGCGGCGAGCGGCAAACCGACGAAGCCGAAGAAGCTGACGTTCACCTTGATCGGCGAGGTCGACCGCGCCGCGGCGGTGGACAACGGCGCGCCCGGCGACTCGCCGGGCGACGTGCTGGTCTTCTCGCAGGCGATCTACGACGCGTCCGGAGCACGCGAGGTCGGCCGGAGCCACGCCAGCTGCACGCGGATGACCGACCCCGACGGCGGTCAGCTCTGCGAGGGCGTGTTCCTGCTCCCGAAGGGTCAGATCACGATCCAGGGGCAGGAGCCGCCGCCTGGCGTGGACAGTCATCCGCTGATCGTCACCGGGGGCTCCGGACGGTATCGGGGCGTGCGCGGCGAGATCAAGGTGACCCACCTGAGCCCGATCGAGGACCGGTTCGCCTTCAAGCTGCGGCGCTGACGACGCAGGCAACCCGGCCGGGGGCTTCGCGGGGCCCCCGGCCGGCGAATGCCGCAACTTGCAGGGCGGCCGCCCGTTTCGTGCCTGAGGCCCGGCGGGCCGAGCGGATCGCCCCGATATACTGGCCTCTCGCCGTCGTCGACAAACCGGAGGTTCTAATCCCGCGGCACCGATCGGCCGAGTAAGAGGATTGAGCTTCCGGCGCTGTCGCGTCCCCCGGCGCGGCTAGAACTTAGGCACCGAGGCAAGAGGAACCAGGGAAGCAAGGCGGAAGAGTTGTTCGAGCGATTCACAGAGCGGGCCCGGCAGGTGGTCGTCCTCGCGCAGGAGGAAGCCCGGACGCTGAAGCACAACTACATCGGCACCGAGCACATCCTGCTCGGGCTGCTGCGCGAGGAGGAGGGCCTCGCCGCCCGGGTGCTCGAGTCGCTCGACATCACCGTCGAGCGCGTCCGCGCCCAGGTGGTGCGCATCGTCGGCTCCGGCGAGGAGGTCACCTCGGGCCAGATCCCGTTCACCCCGCGGGCCAAGAAGGTGCTCGAGCTGGCGCTGCGCGAGGCGCTCTCGCTCGGCCACAACTACATCGGCACCGAGCACATCCTGCTCGGCCTGGTGCGCGAGAACGAGGGCGTCGCGGCCCGCATCCTGCTCGACTTCGACGCCGACTCGGAGAAGATCCGCAACGAGGTCATCCGCATGCTCTCCGGCCCCGGCGGCCGCCGCCAGGGCTCCGGCGGCGGCTCGGGCGAGGGCAAGAAGTCCTCGAAGCTGCTCGACCAGTTCGGCCGCAACCTGACCAAGCTCGCCTCCGAGGGCAAGCTCGACCCGGTGATCGGCCGCGAGACCGAGGTCGAGCGGATCATGCAGATCCTCTCGCGCCGCCAGAAGAACAACCCGGTGCTGCTCGGCGAGCCCGGCGTCGGCAAGACGGCGATCGTCGAGGGCCTGGCCTCGCGGATCACCCGCGGCGAGGTGCCCGAGCTGCTCAAGAACAAGCAGATCTACACGCTCGACCTCGCCGCCCTGGTCGCCGGCTCCAAGTACCGCGGCGAGTTCGAGGAGCGGCTGAAGAAGGTGATGAAGGAGATCACCCAGCGCGGCGACATCGTGCTCTTCATCGACGAG
Source organism: uncultured Solirubrobacterales bacterium (assembly GCA_963733075.1). Classification (GTDB taxonomy): domain Bacteria; phylum Actinomycetota; class Thermoleophilia; order Solirubrobacterales; family 70-9; genus WHSW01. The sequence continues at coordinate 123,326 of CAVTCA010000024.1, forward strand.
CTGCACAACCTGGTCGGCGCCGGCGCCGCCGAGGGCGCGATCGACGCCGCCTCGATCCTGAAGCCGGCGCTCGCCCGCGGCGAGCTGCAGACGATCGGCGCGACGACGCTCGACGAGTACCGCAAGTACCTCGAGCGCGACTCGGCGCTCGAGCGACGCTTCCAGCAGATCAAGGTCGACGAGCCCTCGATCCCCGACACGGTGAAGATCCTCGAGGGCCTGCGCGAGCGCTACGAGGACCACCACAAGGTCCAGATCACCGACGACGCGCTCGAGGCCGCGGCCGAGCTCGCCAGCCGCTACATCTCCGATCGCTTCCTGCCCGACAAGGCGATCGACCTGATCGACGAGGCCGCCTCGCGGATGCGGATCCAGTCGATGAGCCAGCCGCCGGTCTACCGCGACCTCGAGGAGGAGATCGAGGAGACGCGGCGCGCCAAGGAGGCCGCGATCGAGGCGCAGGAGTTCGAGAAGGCGGCCAACCTGCGCGACACCGAGCGCCAGCTGACCAACCGCAAGCGCGAGCTCGAGGACCAGTGGGACTCGGGCGACGCCGGCGAGCGCCCCGCGGTCGGCGAGGAGGAGATCGCCGACATCGTCTCGATGTGGACCGGGATCCCGGTCTTCAAGCTGACCGAGGCCGAGACCAAGAAGCTGATCCGGATGGAGGAGGAGCTGCACAAGCGGGTGATCGGCCAGGAGGTCGCGATCGAGGCCGTCTCGAAGGCGATCCGCCGCTCGCGCGCCGGGATCAAGGACCCGAAGCGGCCCGCCGGCTCGTTCATCTTCCTCGGCCCCTCCGGCGTCGGCAAGACCGAGCTCGCACGCACCCTGGCCGAGTTCCTGTTCGGCGACGAGGACGCGATGGTCCGGATCGACATGTCCGAGTACATGGAGAAGCACGCGGTCTCGCGGCTGGTCGGCTCGCCGCCCGGCTACGTCGGCTACGACGAGGGCGGCCAGCTGACCGAGGCCGTGCGCCGCAAGCCCTACTCGGTGCTGCTGCTCGACGAGATCGAGAAGGCCCATCCCGACGTCTTCAACATCCTCCTGCAGATCCTCGAGGACGGTCGGCTCACCGACGCCCAGGGCCGGACGGTCGACTTCCGCAACACGATCGTGATCATGACCTCGAACATCGGGGCCAAGGACATCGCCCGCAACGTCTCCTTCGGCTTCGCGATCTCCGACGACGAGACCGGCGCCTCCTACAAGGAGATGAAGGACCGGATCATGGGCGAGCTGAAGAAGGTCTTCCGCCCGGAGTTCCTCAACCGGATCGACGAGGTGATCGTCTTCCACAAGCTCTCGCGCGAGGAGATCCGCGAGATCATCGACCTGCTGATCGCCCGCGTCCGGGCCCAGGTCGCCGAGCACGACCTGCAGCTCGAGCTCACCGAGCCGGCCAAGGACCTGATCGCCGAGAAGGGCTGGGATCCGGCGATGGGCGCCCGGCCGCTGCGCCGCGCGATCCAGCGCTACATCGAGGACCCGCTCGCCGACGAGGTCCTGCGCCAGGGACCGGACTCGATCGTCTCCGGGACGACGGTGCTGGTCGATCGCGACGAGTCGGTGGCAGAGGACGACGACCACCCGCTGTCGCTGAAGCTGGTCAAGCCGCGCAAGCCGCGCAAGAAGAAGACCGAGGACTCCGACAAGGAGCCGGTCGGGGTCGGGGCGAAGAAGGGCGACGAGCCCGAGCGCCTCCGCGCCGGCGGCCGACGCCGAGCCTGCCGACCAGGACTGATCCCCGCCGCGGCGCCGCACGAGCGACGCGGCTCCGTGGTGCCTGCGCCGGCCTGATCGCCGGCGCGCTGCTCGCGGCGGCCGTACTGGCCCCCGCCGACGCCGCGTCGATCGGGCGGGCCCAGTTCGTCGAGCGCGCCGACAACCTCTGCCAGCCGCAGCGAAACGACGCCAAGCGCCGGATCGCCAACGGGATCAGGCTGCTGACCAAGAAGCACCCGCGCGTCCAGGCCGCGGGCCGGGAGTTCCTGCGGGCCTACCGCGAGCTGCGCACCGGGTATCGGCGCGTGGCCCGGCTGCCCCGGCCCGCCGGCGACCATCGCCGGATCGCGAAGTGGCTGCGCCGCGAGCGCGAGGCGACGGCGACGGGCGCGCGCTCCGCGATCGAGCTCAAGCGCGGGCGCCTGGCCGCGGCCGAGCGGCTCGCGAGCAAGGCCGACCTGCTCGAGCAGCGCGCCGAGCGGCCGGTGCGAAACTTCGACTTCGAGCACTGCCGGCCGATCTGAGCGAGCGCCGGCCGAGCCGTGCGCTCCGCGGCGGCGAGAGGACGCGAGCTTGGCGCATTTGGGCCTTGAGCCGTCTTCACCCCCGCGTAGCATCGCCGCAATGGCCCGCGCGTCGACCACCTTCTTCTGCCAGTCGTGCGGACACGAGTCGCTGACCTGGTCCGGGCGCTGCGCGGGCTGTGGCGAGTGGAACACGCTGGTCGAGGCGCCGAAGCCGGAGGCGAAGGGGTCCTCGCACGGGCGGGCGCCAGAGCTCGGGCCGCGCCGGCCGCCCGGTGGCCCTGCGCGACGTCTCGGCGCCCGCCGTCGATCGCCTGCGAACCGAGATCGCCGAGCTCGACCGGGTGCTCGGCGGCGGCCTGGTGCCGGGCTCGCTGGTGCTGCTCGGAGGCTCGCCGGGAATCGGCAAGTCGACGCTGACCGGGATGGCGCTCGGAAACCTGGGCGCCGCGGGCCACCGGGTCCTCTACGTCTCCGGCGAGGAGTCGGCCGCTCAGGTCCGCCTGCGCGCCGAGCGCCTCGGCGAGGCCGCGCTCGCGGTCCCGGCGCTGGCCGAGACCTCGCTCGAGGCGGTGACCGCGACGCTCGAGGCCGAGCGGCCCGACGCCTGCGTGATCGACTCGATCCAGACCCTGCACGCCGAGGGCATGAGCGGCGCCCCGGGCTCGGTGGGCCAGGTCCGCGAGGCCGCCGGGCGGGTCATGGAGGTGGCGAAGCGGCTCGGCTGCGCCGTGATCCTGGTCGGTCACGTGACCAAGGAGGGCGCCGTCGCCGGCCCGCGAGTGCTCGAGCACCTCGTCGACTGCGTGCTCTTCTTCGAGGGCGAGCGCGAGCGCAGCTTCCGCACCCTGCGGGCGCTCAAGAACCGCTTCGGCGCCACCAGCGAGGTCGGGGTGTTCGAGATGCGCGCGGGCGGGCTGGTCGAGGTCGTCGATCCCTCGGCGCGCTTCGTCGCCGAGGCGAGCGCCGCGCCCGGATCGGTCGTCCTCAGCTCGATGGAGGGGACCCGGCCGCTGCTGGTCGAGGTGCAGGCGCTGGTGGCGCCGACCGAGATCGTGCCGCCGCGCCGGGTCGCGAACGGGATCGACCGCAACCGCCTCGCGATGGTGCTCGCGGTCCTCGCGCGTCACGGCGGTCCGTCGCTCGCCGGCGCCGACGTGTTCGTCAACGTCGCCGGCGGGGTCCGGGTCGACGAGCCCGGCGCCGACCTCGCCGTCGCCCTGGCCCTGGTCTCGGCCCACCGCGGCGAGCCGCTCGCCGATCCCTCGGGGCGCCCGCTCGCCTGCTTCGGCGAGGTCGGCCTCACCGGCGAGCTGCGCCCCGTCGGCCACGCCGACCGCCGCGTCGCCGAGGCGGTCAAGTTCGGGCTCTCGCCGGTGCTCGCCCCGGCCGCCGCGGAGGCGCCGCCGGGGGCCGAGCCGCAGCCGAACCTGCGCGGTGCGATCCGTGCCGCGCTCGGTCGCCGGGCGGCCCCGGTTGAGCGTGCCGCTTGACAAGCGCCATTCCTACCTGTCCACACGGAATTCCCCGGAACGCTTGGCCAGCAGGGGTTTTGCCATCATGGACAGGTGCAGCACCCCGGGGATGAGTTGAACGAGCTGGAGTCGCGCCAGGATCCCCGGCTCTTGCGGGCGCTCGACATGGTCGCTCCCGGCAATCCGCTGCGCGAGGGGATCGACAACATCGTCCACGCCCGCACCGGCGGCCTGATCGTCGTCGCCGACGCCGACGAGGTCTCCTTTCTGTTCTCCGGCGGGCTGAAGCTCGACGTCGACTACACCCCCGGCCTGCTCTACCAGGTGGCGAAGATGGACGGGGCGATCGTGATGCCGCCCTCGGCCGAGAAGATCCTGTGGGCGAACGTGCAGCTGATGCCGGACCCGACCATCCTCTCGATGGAGACCGGGACCCGTCACCGCACCGCCGAGCGCGTCTCCAAGCAGACCAAGGCGCTCGTGATCGCGATCTCGCAGCGACGCGACGTCGTCTCGCTCTACGTCGAGGGGATCAAGTACATCCTCGAGGACATCCCGACGGTGCTCTCGAAGGCGAACCAGGGCCTCGCGACGCTGGAGAAGTACCGCGCCCGCCTCGACCAGGTCACCGGCCGGCTGACCGCGCTCGAGTTCGCCGGCGGGGTCGTGCTCTATGACGTGCTCTCCGGCCTCCAGCGCGCCGAGCTGGTCACGCGGATGGCGACCGAGGTCGAGCGCTACATCATCGAGCTCGGCGCCGAGGGGCGGTTGATCGAGATGCAGCTCGAGGACTCCGTCGTCGGGGTGATGGCCGAGCGCTCGGCGCTCGTGCGCGACTACAGCGTCAGCGACTCGGAGGAGGCCATCGAGCGAGCGCTGAGCGAGCTCGGCGAGCTCGAGCACACCGAGCTGCTCGACTTCGGCCGCCTCGCCGAGCTGCTCGGCTACGACCGCAAGATCAACACGCTCGACTTCCCGGTCACGCCGCGCGGCTACCGCGCCCTCTCGGCCGTGCCCCGGCTGCCGCGCCTGGTGGCGCAGAAGGTGGTCAACCACTTCGGCGACCTCGAGTCGCTATTGACGGCGAGCGACGAGGACCTGGAGGCGGTCGAGGGGGTCGGAGAGGCCCGCGCGAAGGAGATTCGCGAGGGCATCCGCAGGCTTCAGGAGGTCGACGTCGTCGACCGGTATCGGTGAACCAGACGGCCGCATCAGCGGCCGTCTCTATTTGAGGAGGCGGACATCCCAGAGACAGCAGTAGAGGAGCCCGGGCTCGAGGACCTCGAGGACCTCGGCCCGCAGGAGTGCGAGTTCCAGGTCGGCGACAACGTCGTTTATCCGCATCACGGGGCGGGCGTTGTGCTGAAGCGGGAGTCGCGGGACATGATGGGCGAGTCCAAGGACTACCTGACGATCAAGATCCTGCACAACGACATGACCGTGATGGTCCCGTGCGAGAACGCTCATCGAGCGGGCCTGCGGAGGGTGATCGACGAGGACGCGGTCCGGCGGGTGATCGAGGTGCTCACCGGCGAGGTGTCGGAGATGCCGAAGAACTGGAACCGCCGCTTCAAGTACAACCGCGAGAAGATCAAGACCGGCGACGTGTTCGAGCTCGCCGAGGTCGTCCGCAACCTGGCGATCCGCGAATGGGAGAAGGGCCTCTCGACGGGCGAGAAGCAGATGTACACGCGGGCGAAGAAGATCCTCGCCTCGGAGTTCATGTACGCGCTCGACAAGGACGAGGAGGGCGCCGAGGAGTACATCGACGGCCTGCTGGAGGAGCGCTTCGGCGCCACCGCCACCGCGTAGTAGCGCGCCGGTGGACACGCACGCTGCCGCGGTGATCGCGGCCGCCGGCTCCGGAGAGAGGCTCGGAGCCGGCGGCCCGAAGGCCCTGGTCGAGCTCGGCGGACGCCCGCTGATCGCCTGGTCGCTGGAGGCGATGGCGGCCGCCGGGAGCGTCACCCTCGTCGCGATCGCGGCGCCACCGGGCCACGAGCAGGACCTGGAGCGGATCGCGGGCGGCTTCGCCGGCCGGCCGGACCGCCCAGGCGGCTTTCATCCGATCGTCGTCACCGGGGGGACTCACGAGCGGTGTCGGTCGGCCTCGCCCTTGCCGAGGTCCCTGCGCAGGCCGAGATCGTCGCCGTTCACGACGCCGCCCGGCCGCTGGTCACCGCCGGGCTGATCGAGGCGCTGGTCGCGAGGCTGGACGCGGAGCCGGCGGCCGCGGGGGTGATCGCGGCGGCGCCGGTCACCGACACGATCAAGCGCGTGGGAGCAGGCGGCGCGATCGCGGCCACCGAGTCGCGGGAGGACCTCTGGGCGGCCCAGACCCCGCAGGTGTTCCGGGCCGACGTCGCTGCGCGCCGCGCACGACGCAGGCCCGGAGGCGCTCGCCGCGGCCACCGACGACGCCGGCCTCGTGGAGCGCGCGGGCGGCACCGTGCTGGTCGAGCCGGCGGCCGGGCCGAACCTGAAGGTGACCACCGCCGAGGACCTCCGCCTGGCCGAGCCGATCCTGCGCGGCCGGCGGTAGGAGCGCCGCCCGAAGGTCGAGTCGCACGTTGACCCTCCCTGAGACGGCCAACGTGCGACTCGGCGGTCAGCTCGGCGCGGATCGCCGCCTAGCGCCGCAGCAGGACCCAGATCAGGGCCCCGGTGAACGCCAGCTCGCCGAAGGTCAGCGCGGTGCCGAAGTTCGCGGCGCCGAGCAGAGCGGCGATCGCGGTGGCGCCCGCGACGGCCGCGCCGAGGACCATGAGGTCGCTGAGGGTGCGGCTCACTCCGGGCTCGGCGGCGCCTCGTAGGTGCCGCTGCGAACACGGCGGCTGCGGCCGAGCGGCAACCCCGCCTTCTCCCGCGCCTCGGTCCTGGAGGTGGTCGCGGCGGCGGCGCATGTAGAGCCGGCGCTGCACGTACAGGGTGCCGACCCCGGCGAGCACGATCGCCCCCAGGTTGAGCACCAGCTGCAGCATCGCCCCTCGCCACTCGCTCCACTCCGCGAACGCGGCCGCGACGCCGATGTTCGCGGCCGCCGGGATCGTCGTCACCGAGACCAGCACGCCGATCAGCGCCCCCGACTTCGCCGAGGTCAGCGAGAGCACCCCGGCGACCCCGGCGATGTAGGCGACGATGAACGAGAAGGCGTCGGGGTTGGAGATGAAGTCGGTCAGCGGGTGGTCGGTGACGATGAATCCCTCGGGCGTGAGGTCGGTGGCCCGGACCGCGAGGGCGAACAGGAACGCCGCCGTGATCCCGACCGGGAAGCCGATCGCGAGCGCCCTCAACGAGCGCCGGGCGACGTCGGGCCGGCGCTGGACCAGGGCCACGCAGAGGCCCGCGATCGGGCCGAACTCGGGGCCGACGATCATCGCGCCGACGATCAGGATCGGCGAGTCGAGAAAGATCCCGACCGAGGCGATCAGGCAGGCGAGCGCCATGAAGGCGAGGAAGACCGCGTTGAGCTCGATGTTCTCCGAGGTCCGGGACTCGACCTCCTCCCAGACGACCGCGTCGCCCGGGCTGCCCTCGGCCGCCTTCTCGGCGGCGGCGGCGACCGCCGAGATCGCCGAGTCGATGTGCTCGATCGCGATCGAGCCCTCGGTGTCCACGTCGAGCTCGCGCAGGTCGGAGACGATCACGCTCGCGTCCTCGCGCGCGACGTCGCAGAGGATCACGTCTCCCTGCGGCTTGCGCGCGGCGCGCTCGAGCAGGATCACGTTGCAGGCCGAGTCCGTGTTCTCGAGCAGGTCGAGGACATGCTCCGACTGGTACGCCGGGACCACGATCCGCATGTGGACCATCGACACAAGCTACCCGCCCGCCGCGCGGCTTCGCCCCGGCGCGGCGGCCGGGCTAGGCTCAGCCCTCCGTGCTCACCGACTACCACCTCCACCTGCGGCCCGACGATCTCGACGCGACGGCCGAGGAATACTTCACCGCGGCCAACGTCGACCGCTACCTCGGGGCGGCGGCCGCGGCCGGGATCGACGAGCTCGGCGTCTCCGAGCACGTCTACCGGTTCACGGCGGCGCTCGATGTCTGGGACCACGAGTTCTGGCGGCGGTACGCCGTCGGCGACCTCGATGCCTACTGCGAGTTCGTGCGTTCCACCCCGCTGCGGCTCGGCCTCGAGATGGACTTCATCCCGGGCCGCGAGGACCGGATCGCCAACCTGCTCGGCGAGCGCGAGTTCGACTACGTGGTCGGCTCGGTCCACTTCGTGGGCGACGGCGCCGTCGACGACGACGAATACGACATCTGGGAGAGCTCGGTGGATCCCGACCGCCTCTGGCGCCGCTACTTCGAGACGATCGCCGAGTCCGCGCGCAGCGGGCTCTACGACATCCTCGCCCACCCGGACCTGGTCAAGGTCTGGGGGCCCGAGCGGCCGCAGCCGGCTCGCGATCCGCGGAGTCACTTCGAGCCGGCGATCGAGGCGATCGCCGAGACCGGGGTCGCGGTCGAGATCTCGACCGCCGGGCTGCGCAAGCCGGTCGGCGAGCTGTACCCGTCCGCCGCCTTCGTCGAGATGTGCGTCGACGCGGGCGCCGCGTTCGCGCTCTCCTCCGATGCCCACGTGCCCGCCGACGTGGGCCGCGACTACGATCGCGCGGTGGAGGCGATGCGCGGCTGGGGGGTCGAGGAGATCTGTGTCTTCGAGCGCCGGGAGCGCCGGCTGGAGCCGCTCGGGTGAGGATCGGCATCGGCTATGACAGCCACCCGTTCGCCGCCGGCCGCAGGCTCGTCCTGGGCGGGGTCGAGATCGCCCATGACCGCGGACTGACCGGCCACTCGGACGCCGACGTGCTCACTCACGCGGTCATCGACGCGGTGCTCGGCGCCGCCGGCCTCGGCGATCTCGGTACCCACTTCCCGGCCGAGGAGGAGCGGTGGCGCGACGCCGACTCGCTCGACCTGCTGCGCACGGTGGTCGGGATGGTGAGCGGCCCGGTCGCCAACGTCGACGCGACGGTGATCTGCGAGACGCCCCGGCTGGGCCCGCACCGGGCCGCGATGGAGGCCAACCTGAGCGCGGCGCTCGCCGCTCCGGTCAGCGTCAAGGCCACGACCAACGAGGGCATGGGCTTCGTCGGCCGCGGCGAGGGCATCGCGTCGATCGCGGTGGCGCTGATCGACGCCGCCGAGGAATAGATTCCGACCGATGGTGTTCGAGAACCCGCTCTCGCTCGCGCGCAAGGTCAAGCTGGGCTCGCTCGGGCCGCTGCCGGACGTCCCGTTCAACCTGAGGACGCTCGCCGAGGCCGGCGTGCTGCGACCGGTGCGCCCGGACAAGCTCGCGCGGGTGGCCCGCGAGCTGGCGCGCTGGGGCGCCTCGCCGGCGGCGGGGATCGCCGGCGCCGCGATCACCCACGGTGAGGACCCGATGCTGGTCGACGAAAGCGGCTCGCTGACCTTCGGCGAGATGCACCGGCGCTCGAACGCGCTCGCCCGCGCGTTCGCCGACCGCGGGGTCGGGCCGGGAGACGGGATCGCGATCATGGCCCGCAACCACCGCGGCTTCATCGACGCGACCCTGGCGGCGTCGAAGCTCGGCGCCAACGGGCTCTACATGAACACCGCGTTCTCGGGGCCGCAGCTGGCCGACGTGATCGAGCGCGAGCGGCCGGCCGCTCTGGTCTACGACGAGGAGTTCTCGGAGCTGCTCGGCGAGGCCAAGGAGGACACGCGGAGGTTCGTCTCCTGGAGCGAGAGCGGCTCGAGCGGCGACCCGACCACCGACGAGCTGATCGAGGCGACCGCCGACGGCGACCTCCACCCGCCCGACGAGGCGAGCCGGTTCATCATCCTCACCTCGGGCACCACGGGCACCCCGAAGGGGGCCCAGCGAGGCCAGCCGGACTCGCTCAGCCCGCTGGCGGCGATGTTCTCGCGGATCCCGATGCGGGCGGGCGAGCGGACCGTGATCGCCGCCCCGCTGTTCCACTCCTGGGGCTTCGCCCACTTCATGCTCGGGCTGTCGCTCACGTCGACCTACGTCCTGCAGCGCAGGTTCGACCCCGAGGCGACGCTGAAGGCCGTCGCCGAGCACGAGGCGACGACCCTGATCGTCGTCCCGGTGATGATGCAGCGGATCCTCCAGCTGCCCGAGGAGACGCTCGCCCGCTACGCGCTGCCCAGCCTCCGGGTGACCGCGGCGAGCGGCTCGGCGCTTCCCGGCCCGCTCGCCGAGCGGTGGATGGACCAGTTCGGCGACAACCTCTACAACCTCTACGGCTCGACCGAGGTCGCCTGGGCGACGATCGCGACGCCGGAGGACCTGCGCGCCGCGCCGGGGACGGCGGGGCGCCCACCGCGCGGCACCGTGGTCAAGATCGTCGACAGCGCGGGCCGGGGGGAGGTCCCGGAGGGCGAGACCGGGCGCGTCTTCGTCGGCAACGAGATGGCCTTCGAGGGCTACACGGGCGGCGGCGGCAAGGACACGTACGAGGAGCTGCTCTCGTCCGGCGACGTCGGCCACTTCGATCACGACGGCCGCCTGTTCATCGACGGCCGCGACGACGAGATGATCGTCTCCGGGGGCGAGAACGTGTTCCCCCGCGAGGTCGAGGACCTGCTCGCGGGCCACGACGCCGTCCGGGAGGTGGCGGTGATCGGCGTCGACGACGACGAGTTCGGCCAGCGGCTGAAGGCGTTCGTGGTCGCCGTCGACCGCGAGGCGCTCGACGCGGACGAGGTCAAGGCCTACGTGAAGGAGAACCTCGCCCGCTACAAGGTCCCGCGCGAGGTCGAGTTCCTCGACTCGCTGCCGCGCAACGCCACCGGCAAGGTGCTGAAGCGCGAGCTCGCCTGAGCGCGGCGGTTCACGCTCAGCCAGCCGGGTAGCAAGAACGCGTGGCGGTGACCACGGGGATCGAGGCTCTGGCCGGGCGCGCGGTCTCGCTCTGGCGCGATCGACCGGAGCGAGCTCCGAGGCCGCCGTTGGCGGCCGACCTCGGCGTCGACGTGGCCGTGATCGGGGCCGGGATCGTCGGCCTCTCGACCGCGCTGGAGCTGAAGCGCGACGGCGCCGACGTGATCGTGCTCGAGGGCCGCGAGGTCGGGGCGGGCGTGAGCGGCAACACCACCGCGAAGCTGAGCTCCCTGCACGGGCTCACCTACGACTCGATCGCCTCCACCCACGGCACCGAGACCGCTCGCGCCTACGGCGAGGCGAACCAGTGGGGGATCGGACGCATCGAGTCGCTCGCCGCGGAGCTCGGGATCGACTGCGACCTGCGGCGCAAGCCGAACTTCACCTACACCGAGGATCCCGAGCGACGCGGGGAGATCGAGGCCGAGGTGGAGGCGGCGCTCACAGCCGGGTTGCCGGCGTCGTTCACCCAGCGGACCGACCTCCCGTTCGAGGTCGCCGCCGCGGTCCGCTTCGACGACCAGGCGGAGTTCGACCCGGTCAAGTACCTCGAGGGAGTCGCCGAGGCGCTCGATGCCGATCGGCCGCGGATCTACGAGCGCACCTGGGCGACCGAGGTCAGCGGCGACCGGGTTGTCGACCGCCGCCGGCGCTCAGGTCGAGGCCGGGCGCGTCATCGTCGCCACCCAGCTGCCCTTCCTGGACCGGGGGCTGTTCTTCGCGCGAGCGCACGCCCAGCGCTCCTACGCGACCAGCGTCCGGCTGACCGGCGAGGTGCCCCAGGGGATGTACCTGCAGTCCGAGAGTCCCGGGCGGTCGCTGCGAGCGCACCCCTGGCAGGGCGAGGAGCTGCTGATCGTCGGCGGCGAGTCGCACGAGCTCGGCCACGGTGACCCGGTGGAGAAGTTCCGCGCGCTCGAGCGCTACGCGCGCGAGCGCTTCGAGGTCGCCGGCTTCGAGCACCGCTGGTCCGCGCACGACTTCATGCCCGACGACGGGCTCCCCTATGTCGGCTCCGTGTGGCCGTTCTCGGACCGCGTGCTCACGGTTACCGGGCTGCGCAAGTGGGGCCTTGCGATGGGCGCCGCGGCGGGACGGATGCTCGCCGATCAGGTCGCCGGGCGGCCGAACGAGTGGGCTTCGCGGTTCGACCCGCGCCGGCTGCCGCCGCTGTCGGGAACGCCCGCGCTGTTCAAGCACAATGCCGACACCGGCCTTCATTTCTTCGCCGATCGCGCCAAGCGCGGGGGCTCGGTCGCTGACCTCGCGCCGGGCGAGGGGCGAGTGATCGGCGACGGCCTTGCGCAGAAAGCCGTCCACCGCGACCAACGCGGAAAGCTGCACGCGGTGTCGGCGCGCTGCACCCACCTGGGCTGCATCGTGCGCTGGAACGCGGCCGAGGCCACTTGGGACTGCCCTTGCCACGGATCGCGCTTCGAGGCCACCGGAGGCGTCGCCAACGGGCCCGCCACAGCACCGCTCTCCCCGATCGAACCACCCCGACACTAGGAGGAAGACGATGCCACCCCGCGGAGTCAAGAAGGGCAGCAAGCGTGCCCGCCAGTACCAGCACGTGAAGAAGAGCCAGAAGCGACAGGGCAAGTCCGAGGACCGCGCCGAGGAGATCGCCGCGCGGACCGTCAACAAGGAGAAGGCGCGCAAGGGCGAGTCACGGACGGCATCGCGGAGCTCGACCAGGGACATCTCCTCGGGTCGTCGCGGGGGCAAGCGCTCGGGCTCGTCGAAGACGCCTCGCGGGCGGACCCGCGAGCAGCTCTACAACGAGGCCGCGAAGCTCAACATCTCCGGGCGCTCGAAGATGAACAAGCGCCAGCTGCAGGCGGCGGTCAACCGCAAGCGGGGCTCGTAACCCCGCTTCAGCGGCTCGGCGGGTCAGGCGGTCGCGGCGTCGCGCTCGGCCTGGCGGCGAGCGGCGTCCTGTCGCAGCTGCTCGTGCTCGACCTCGCGCTTGAGCTGCTGGAGCGTGCGCCGCAGGTGGCTGCGGATCGAGGGGGCAGCGACCCGCTCGGAGATGTAGCCGGTGATCCCGGCGCCGGCGACCCCGTACGCGAAGCGGAACTCGACCCGCGTCCGGCCGCCCCCGGCCTTGCGCAGGCGCCAGCGGCCGCGCTGGTCGACGCCGGTCACCGACGACCAGGCCATGTCGAGCGGCTCGGAGAACTCGACGATCTCGACCAGGCCGCCCATCTCGGCCGAGCCGACTCGCATCAGCATCCGGTAGCGGGCGCCGAGCCCGGTCCGCCGCTCGCCCTCGACCTCCCAGCGCGTGATTCCGGACATGTAGTGCAGGGCGTTGGCGGGCTCGGCGATGTAGTCCCAGACCAGCTTCGGCGGCGCAGCGACGACGATCGACTCGCTCAGCCGCATCAGCCGATCACCGGGAAGCGTCGTTCGGCCGCGAGTCCATCGAGGGTCTCCTGCATCAGGCCGGTGAGGTGGTCGTAGACCTCGTCGACGTCGGGCTCGGGGCCGAACCGCTCGCGCAGGTCGATCGGCGGCCCGACCTCGATCGTGATCTTCGCCGGCAGCGGCAGGTGGCCCATCAGGTCGCCGACGTTGAGGATCCAGGGGAGCGCGAGCGAGATCGGCAGCACCTTGAGCCGCAGGTACCGGTCGGCTCCGGTGAGCTTCGCGAGCCAGGCCCCGCGACTGAGGAAGAGCGCCGTCTCCTGGCCGCCGATCGTGACCACCGGGACGATCGGGACGTCGGCGTTCAGCGCCAGCCGGATGAAGCCCTTGCGGCCGGCGAGGTCGATCCTGTTGCCCTCCCACGAGGGTCGGTGGACCTCCCAGTCGCCGCCGGGGAAGACCAGCACCGCGGCCCCGGCGCCGAGCGCCTCCTCGGCGTGCTCGTGCGAGGCGGCCATGGTCCCGTAGCGGCGCAGGACGGGGCCGATCGGCGAGGCGAGCACGAGGTTGTGAGCGAGCTGGTAGAAGGGGCGCTCGACGCCGAAGTAGGTGGAGAAGGCCAGCGGCAGCACGAGCACCTCCGGTGCCGTGTTGCCCCCGGTGTGGTTGCCGACGAGCAGCACCGGGCCCTGCTCCGGGACGTTCCCCATGTTGCGGACCTCGGCTCGGTACCACAGGGTGGCGAGCAGCCACGCGAGCGGCAGGTTCTCGCGGATGTAGTCGGGGTCGCGGTCGTCGAGGTCGGCGGTGAGCGCCCTCCGCGCGCGCTTGGCCGCCCCGCCGAGCACCTGCGCGGTGGCCCTGCGGCCGCCGCCGAGCAGACCGCCGCCGACGCGGGCGACGGACCCACCGCCGCGCGCGAGCGCTCCGAGCGGCGCCAGCCGGCCGTCGAGACCCCGGCCGCCGCCGTCGGCCGAGTGGGAGCCGCCGTTGCGCTTCGCCCGCTCGCCGAGCGTCGTCGGATCAGCCATCGACGGCGATCATACGGCGCGGCGCAGGGCGCGCGAGAGCACGCTGCGCGGCGCCGAGGCGACCGCCGTCGGCGTCGCCGAGGCGATTCGCTCGCGGATCAGGCGGTTGGTCTGCTCGGCGAGCTCGACCTGCGGAACGTGGCCGCAATCGGCAAGCACCACCTGCTCGGCGCTCGGCAGCGCGGCGCCGACATGGCGGGCGAAGCCGGGGGGGATGATCCGGTCGCTGTCGCCCCAGACGAACAGGGCGGGGGGGTCGAGCTCGGCCAGCCGGGCGTAGAAGCCGTCCTCACCGTAGGGCTCGTCGAGGTAGATGTTGCGAGCGGCGGCGAAGAACGCGACCCGGGCCGCACGCGAGCGGTAGATGCGACAGAACTCGTCGATGGCGACGTCGGCAGCCGCCGGATCGAGGCGCTCCGGGCGCGCGAACAGGCTCCAGAACCGTCCCCGGACGAGGGCCTCACGCATGGAGTGGGGGAACACCGCGAGCTCCGGGCGCAGCAGCCTCACCAGCGGGGCGAGCTGGCGGTGCCGGAAGGCGAGCGCCGGGGCGAGCAGGCTCAGTGAGCTGACGCGCTCGGGAGTCCGGAAACCGATCTCGATCGCCACCCGGCCGCCCATCGAGTTGCCGATCAGGTGGACGCGGCCGAGCTCGAGCGCGTCGATGTAGTCGTTGATCGCGGTGGCGAACCAGGGCGCGTCATAGGCTCCCCGGGCGGGCTTGTCCGAGGCGCCGAAGCCGGGGAGATCGATCGCGTGGACCGTGTGCTCGCCCGCGAGCGCGGCGACGGTCTCGAAGAACGAGGTCTTGTTCGAGCCCAGCCCGTGCAGGCAGATCACCTGCTCGGGGCCGTCGCCGGCGATCAGCGCCGAGAGCCGCCCGCGAGCGGTGCCGACGTCGGTGATCCGCAGCAGCGGGTCGCGGCCACCCGGGAGCAGGAACAGCCCCTCGAAGCCGAGCGCCAGGTCGAGGTCGCCGCGCGCGTACAGGCGCCGTTGCGAGAACGCGTCGAGCCCCGAGAGCCGGCCCTCGCGCAGCGCCAGCCAGGTGGAGGCGTCGGTCCCGATCACCACGTCGGGCTCCCTGGTCGGCGAGGGCCGGACCTCGCAGCGGGAGTCGCGGGCGCGGATCTCCCACGTGCGACCGACGTCGCCGAGACGGATCTGGAAGGTGGCGTCGAAGCCGGCGGAAGCGCCCCGGTAGCGGCCGGGGAGCTCGGCGAAGCCCTCGCGGACCCGACGTGCGCGCTGGTCGTGCAGCGCCACGGCCCCCTGCGTCCCGCCTGGACGTGCCATGGCGCGGGACCTTAGCGAGCGGGCCGGGCGAATCCGCCCGCGGACCCCAAGACTGCCCGTAAATAGCGGGGTTCGCGGCGGATCGCAGCGTCCGGCGGGGCCGGCGGCATAGCATCGCACGCGTGCGCGAGGTGAGGATCAGGGACACGCTCACCGGCGAGCTCGAGCCGCTCGAGCCGCGCCGGCCGCCGCAGGTCGGGATCTATGCCTGCGGGCCGACCGTGTACTCGCGCATCCACGTCGGCAACGCGCGCCCGTACGTGGTCCCGATGCTGCTGCGCCGCTTCCTCGCCCACGAGGGCTACCGGCCGACCCTGGTGATCAACGTCACCGATGTCAACGACAAGATCTACGACGCCGCCCGCGAGGCCGGCGTCGCATCGGTCGAGCACGCGGCGCAAATGATCGATCGCTACGTCGAGGACACCGACCGGCTCGGGCTCGGCAGGCCCGACGCCGAGCCCCTGGCGACCCAGACGATCGCCGAGATCATCGAGCTGATCGAGACGCTGATCGCACGCGGGCACGCCTACGAGGCCGGGGGAGACGTCTACTTCCGCGTTCGCAGCTTCGACGGCTACGGCAAGCTCTCCAATCGCGACCCCGAGGAGATGGACCAGGGCGAGGAGGCGGGCTCCGAGCAGCTCAAGGAGAGCCGGCTCGATTTCGCGCTCTGGAAGGCCCGCAAGGAGGGCGAGGACGCGGCCTGGCCCTCCCCGTGGGGCGAGGGGCGTCCGGGGTGGCACATCGAGTGCTCCGCGATGGCCGAGAAGCTGCTCGGACTCGACATCGAGATCCACAGCGGCGGCTCGGACCTCGTCTTCCCACATCACGAGAACGAGATCGCCCAGACCGAGGCGGCGCGGGGCCAGCCGCTGGCGCGGATCTGGATGCACAACGGCATGGTGCTGGCCGGCCCCGAAACGAAGATGGCGAAGTCGGTCGGCAACGTCTTCCTGCTCCATGAGGCGATCGACCGCTACGGCGCCGAGGCGGTTGTCGCCTTCCTGGTCTCGGGCCACTACCGCCAGCCGCTCGCCTTCGGCGAGCCCGCCCTGGAGCAGGCTCGGGCCTCCAACGAGCGCATCCGCAACTTCTTCCGCGAGGTCGAGCGCCGGGAGGGCGAGCCCGACCCGGAGGTGGAGCGCGCCCGGGAGCGGTTCCTGGCGGCGCTCGCGGACGACTTCAACACCCCCCGCGCGATCGCCGCGCTCTTCGACCTGATCGCGGAGGGCCATCGGCGGCCCCTCGCGGGAGCGCACGAGGTGCTCGAGGAGCTGCTGGCGATCGTCGGCCTCGAAGGGCTCGCCGAGGTCGCCCAGGAAGTGCCGGCGGAGGCGGCGGCGCTGCTCGAGCGGCGGGAGCGGGCCCGCGCCGACCGCGACTTCGCGACCGCCGACCGGATCCGCGATCAGCTGCTCGACCTCGGTTGGTCTGTGCGCGACACCCCCGCGGGAGCGAAGCTCGTGCGCGTGGCTTGAACGGGGCGGGTGAGATGGTCTACGGCCGGCGCCCGGTCGCCGAGGCGAAGCGCGGCCGCCGACGGGTGCGCAGGGTTTGGACCGCGGACGACACCGACGCCGGCGAGCTCACCCGGCTCGCCGGGTCGCCCGACCACCAGGGGATCGTCGCCGCGGTCGACCCCTATCCGTACGCCGGGGCCGAGGCGCTGCTGGCGCGCCCCGAGGCCCTGATCGTCGCCCTCGACCAGGTCCAGGACCCGCACAACCTCGGCGCCGTCGCGCGTTCCGCCGAGGCCGCGGGCGCCGACGGGCTGGTGATCCCGAGTCGCCGCGCGGCATCGGTCACCGCCGCCGCGGCCAAGGCCTCGGCGGGCGCGGTCGAGCACCTGCCGATCGCCCGGGTGCGCAACCTGGCCCAGTGGCTGTCGACGGCCAAGGACGCTGGTGCGTGGATCTACGGCGCCGAGGCGGACGCCGAGGCGCCCTACACGCAGATCGACCTCACCGGCAAGCTCGTCCTCGTGCTCGGCAGCGAGGGGCGGGGGCTCCGACCGCTGGTCGCCGAGCGCTGCGACGCGCTGATCGCGGTCCCGGTGCGGGGCAGGGTGGCCTCGCTCAACGTCTCCGCCGCGGCGGCCGCGGTCCTGTTCGAAGCCGTGCGCCAGCGCGGGCGCATCTAGGCCGCTGGGGGCAGCGCGACGACCAAGGTTGCGCCGACTGACGGATTGAGCACTTCAGAGGGCGTCACCGGCGCCGGGAGTGGGGGCGGGCTGGTAGCAACGAGCGAGGACGGAGCGCCTCAGCTGCAACGGATCTTGCGGAAAACCCCCTCCAGGTTGACAGAACTATGCCCGTCCGCATACACTGCCGCCGCATAAGGGTGAACTAAAGGTCGAGAAACGACCCGCGGATCACGCTCAGAGGGCGCCCACCAGGGGAGGTACGGGCGCCACGGGTTCCAACCGAGATGGAGGACACGTGGCCGTACCGACCCAATCAACCGCAGCGATCGGGCCTGCGCCAGCCGCTCGCCGATCTGACTCTCAACCAGAGCTTGAGGACACGTACCTCGTCGCGCTGGCGAAGAAGGGCAGCGCCGACGCCTACGATCGGCTGGTCAAGCGCTATCGGGGCTTCGTCCGGCTGAAGGCGTCCTCGTACTTCCTGCTCGGAGGCGACTCCGAGGACCTGATCCAGGAGGGGCTGGTCGGCCTCTACAAGGCGATCAGGGACTTCCGCACCGATCGCGAGTCGAGCTTCCGCAACTTCGCGGAGCTGTGCATCACCCGTCAGATCATCACCGCGGTCAAGACCGCGAGCCGCAACAAGCATGCGCCGCTCAACCAGTACGTCTCCTTTGCCCAGTCGCCGGCCGCGTCGGGCGAGGCCGAGACCACGCTCGAGGACATCCTCCCGGGGCCGATCTCGGAGGAGCCCGCGCAGCGGGCGATCGCGACCGAGGAGCTGCAGGCGCTGGTGGCCTGCCTGGCGAGCGTGCTCTCCGAGCTCGAGAGCCGGGTGCTGTCGCTGTACCTCGACGGCCACTCCTACGAGCAGATCGGCGAGCGCCTCGAGTGCGACACGAAGACGGTCGACAACGCCCTGCAGCGGGTCAAGCGCAAGGTCGCCGCGCACATCTCGGGACGCGAGGTCCTGGTCTAGGACCAGGCGGCGGCGGCCGAACGCCGGCGCCGACTCCGAGCGCCGTTCGCGGTCGATACATTCCGATATAGGTATGTATACTGTCCGCGGATGGCAAGAGCGGCAACGACAACCGACGCGTTCAACGCCGTCGCGGAGCCACGCCGGCGACAGATCCTCGACGTGCTCGCCGCCGGCGAGCGCCCGGTGAACGATCTCGTCGACACGCTCGGCGTCGCCCAGCCCCAGGTGTCCAAGCACCTGCGGGTGCTGCGGGAGGTCGGCCTGGTCACCGCCCGCGAGCAGGGCCGGCAGCGCGTCTACCGGCTCAACGGACGGCCGCTGAAGCCGATCCACGACTGGGTCAAGGACTACGAGCGCACCTGGAGCGAACGCTTCGCCGCGCTCGATGACGTCCTCGACGAACTCAAGCGAAAGGACGAGGAAGATGGCAACGGCAAGTAGCGGTACGGCGACGGTGACGCTCCCCTCGGACACCGAGATCCTGATTACGAGGGAGTTCGATGCCCCGCGCGACCTGGTCTGGCGCGCCTACACCACGCCGGAGCTGATCAAGCGCTGGTGGGCGGGCCGGCGGGGTGAGGTGATCTCGGTCGAGGTCGACCTGCGCGTGGGCGGAGCCTGGCGGTATGTGATGACCGCCGACGAGGGGTTCGAGGTCGCCTTCCACGGCGAGTACCGCGAGATCGTCCCTGACGAGCGGCTGGTCAGCACCGAGGTGTTCGAGGGGATGCCGGACGCCGAGGCATTGGACACCATGACCCTGACCGAGGTCGACGGGCGGACGACGATGACGGTGCTGGTGCGGCACCAGAAGCCCGAGCACCGCGACGCACACATCGAGTCCGGCATGGAAGGCGGCCTGCAGGAGGCGATGGACCTGCTCGAGCAGGTCGCGATCGAGCTCGGGCGGTAGCGCCGCGGTCATCGGGAGGCGGCGGGCTCGGAACGAACAATCCGACCGCGTAGATTGGGCGCCCGAGTACGAACTGCCCGCCTAGCTCAATTGGCAGAGCACCTCATTTGTAATGAGGAGCGTCTCGGTTCGAATCCGAGGGCGGGCTTGTGAGCGACAGCGACTTCACCTGGCGCGACGGCGAACGGACGATCCACTTCCGCGCCGGCGTGGTCGCCGAGTCGCCGGAGATCCTGCGCGGACACGAGTTCGGCGAGTACGAGCTGCTGACCACCGAGCGGGCGATGGGCGCCGCCCCGGTCGAGCTCGCCGAGGACGCCGCCCGCTTCCATCACGTGCCACCCGGGCCGGTGAACGAGGTCGCCGCCCGGCTGTTCGCCGACGTCGGCGGAGGCGACCTGGTCGCGCTGGGCGGCGGGCGGGTGATCGACGCGGCGAAGGCGATCGCGGCGGTCAGGCTGAGCCGGGTCGCGGCGCTGCCGACGACGCTCTCGGGCGCCGAGATGACCCGGATCCATCGCCTCCCCGAGGGCCAGGACGCGGCCGACGGCCTGGTGCGCCCGGCGGTCGTGCTCGCCGACCCGCCGCTGATGGTCGGCCTGCCCGAGGAGCGGCTGCGTGCCAGCGCGATGAACGCGCTCGCGCACGGGGCCGACTCGCTGTATACGCCGCTCGCCAACCCGGTCTCCGAGCTTGCCGCTCTGCGCGGTGCGAGACTGCTCGCCCGGGCGCTCGACAGCGAGCGCTCCGGCCGCGATCCCGCTCCGCTGGCGCTCGGCTCGCTGCTCTGCGCCTACGCGATCGACTCGGCGTTGTTCAGCCTTCACCACGTGGTCTGCCAGACGCTCGTGCGCGAGTTGCGGATCCCCCACGCCGAGACCAACGCGACGATGCTGCCGCGCACCCTGGAGATGCTGCGCTCGCGCGCCGGCCCGCAGATGACCGCGCTCGCACGGGCCCTCGGCAGCAAGCAGGCCGAGCTCGCCGACCGCGTGACCGGGCTCGGGGGCGGGCCCCGGCGGCTCTCCGAGCTCGGCGCCGACCGCAGCCGCCTGGAGGCGGTGGTGAAGGGGATCACCGCCCGCCCCGAGCTGCAGCTGACCCCCGACGTGCCCGGGGCCCGGGAGATCCGTGAGCTGATCGAGAGCGCCTGGTAGGCGCGCCGATCGCGGCGGCGCCGGGGCCGATCCGCGAACCGCCCGTTGATCGGGGAAGTGCCTGGTAGTAACGGAGTCCGCGCGCGCGTGTAGGCACTCGCATGGAAGCGGCCCCCCGGCGCTCGGCGCCGCCGCGACACGACGACGTGATCAGCCAGGAGCGCTTCGAGCGCTACCACCGCTTCGCTCGCGAGACGGGCACCAGCCGGGTGCTCTACTACGTCATCCGCGCCGTGCTGGTCCCGGCGATGCTCCTGTACTTCCGCCTCCAGCGCTCCGGGCGCGAGCACGCGAGGTTCAGGGGCGGCATGATCGTCGCCTCGAACCACCGCAGCTTCCTCGACCCGTTCGTGATCGGCGCCCTGCTGCCGTGGCGACGGAGGATGCAGTTCGTCGCCAAGGTCGAGCTGTTCGAGAAGCGCTGGCAGGGTTGGCTGCTCTCGCGCCTCGGCGCGTTTCCGATCCGCCGCGGCCAGTCCGACGAGACCGCGATGGAGACGGCGCGACTGATCGTCGAGCGCGGCGGCACCGTGGTCATCTTCCCCGAGGGCACCAGGATCCGCAGCGGATCGCTCGGGCGCCCGCGACGCGGGGTCGGGCGCTTGGCGCTCGAGACCGGCGCCGCCGTGCTCCCGGTCGCCGTACAGGGGTCGGAGCAGGTCCGGCGCGGCTGGCGGATCCGCCCGCGCAAGGTCAAGCTACGCGCGGGTAAGCCGCTCACCTTCCCGCGCACCGAGCGGCCGTCGCCGGCGCTCGCGGCGACCGTCACCGAGCGGATCTGGCCCAACATCGAGCTGCAGTGGGAGTGGCTCGGCGGCCTGCCGCCGTTGCGCAAGGCGGCGGTGATCGGCGCGGGCAGCTGGGGCACCGCGGTGGCGGTGCTGCTCTCCCGCGGCGGGCTCGAGGTCGAGCTCGGGACGCGGACCGATGAGAAGGCCCTGCAGATCGACCGCAAGCGCGAAAACGCGGAGTACCTGCCCGGAGTCGAGCTGCCGAAGGGGCTCGCCGTCAAGCGCTCGACCGAGATCGAGCTCGCCGGCTGCGACCTGATCTGCCTCGCGGTACCGGCGTCGGCCCTGCCGAACGTGGTCGGCGCGCTCGCGGACCGGATCGGCTCGCGCGCCTCGGTGCTGTTGCTGTCGAAGGGCTTCGTGCAGCCGATGGGGGCGTTGCCGAACGAGTACGTCTCCGAGCGGGTGCGCGCCAGGGCGATCGCCTGCCTCGGCGGCCCGGCGCACGCGCGCGAGGCCGCCGCCGGGATGGCCGCGCTGGTCCTCGGCAGCGCCGACGCCGACCTGCGGACGATGCTGGGTGAGGTCTTCGACCGCGCCGGCCTGGTCTGCGAGCGCACCGACGACGTCGCCGGGGTGGAGGTCGCGGGCGCGGCCAAGAACGCCGCGGCGCTCGCCGCCGCCGCCGGGGAGCGCTTCGGCCTCAATGCAGCCGGGATCGCCGCCGCGGGGGTCTGGCGGGAATGCGTCGAGTTCGCGCTCGCTCGCGGCGGGCGCCTCGAGACCTTCTCCGGCCTCGCCGGCGTCGGCGACCTGACCGCGACCGTGCTGGCGCCCAAGAGCCGCAACCGCCAGGCCGGCGAGCTGCTCGGCGCCGGCGTTCCGGCCGACAAGATCCCCGGCCGCATCGGCCAGGCCTCGGAGGGGCTCGAGTCAGTGCCGCTGATCGCCGCGACCGTCGCCGCCGGCGGGGTCGAGGCGCCGAGCCTCGAGGGGCTGGCGGCGCTGATCGAGGGCGAGATCGACGCCGGCGAATGGGTCGCCGGTTTGCGCCGCGCCGAACGGGCGCGAAAGGCCGCATGAGGGGGACTACGCTTGGCCGGTGAGCGAGCAGGAGGAGCAGGCCGACGCGGGTGCCGACCTCGTGGCCGAGGTCCCGCCGGCCTCGAAGGCCGAGCTCGACAGCGCCTTCTCGGACCTCTACCGGACGCACCTCCGCGACGTCTACTCCTACGCCTACTACAAGGTCGGCAACCACCACGACGCGGAGGACCTCACCGAGCAGGCGTTCCTGCAGGCGTACCGGCACTTCGAGCGCGCCCGGCGCGAGTCCAACGGACGGCCGCTGCGCCCGTGGCTGATCCGGATCGCGCACAACCTCGCCGCCAACTACTACCGGGACCGCGCCCGCAGGCCGGTGGCCAACCTCGACGCGGTCGAGCCGCCGGCCCATCCGCACGAGACCGAGCGGGTGGTCGAGGGGCGCGAGGAGCTGCGCGAGGTGATCGCCCGCCTCGACGAGCTCCCGGACGACCGCCGCGAGGCCCTGATCATGCGGTTCGCGCTCGGCATGGACAACCGCGAGATCGCGCGGGCGCTGGGGCGCTCCGACGGCGCCACCAAGGTGCTGATCCATCGGGCGATCAAGCAGCTCGAGGAGCTGATGGCGGATGAGTGAGCACGCGGAGGAGCTGAACCTCGAGCGCCTGCTTGCGGACGCTCTGCGCCCGGTCGACCCGCCGGCGACCCTGTCGACACGGCTCGAGACGACGCTCTCGTCGATCGCCCAGCAGGCGGCCGCCGAGCTCTCGAGCTGGGCCGATGAGCTCTCGGAGGGCGAGCTGGAGGCGCTTCGCGACCCGCGCAACTGGGTCCGCCCGGTGGCCGCGGTCGCGGTCGGCGGCGCCGCCGCGGCGGCGCTGCTGGTCGTCGAGGCACGCCGGCGGCGCCGCCCGCACGGGGTCAGGGCGAGCGCCGAGCGCCTGCTCCGCGACCTGCGCTGAGCGCCGTGGCTCCGCCCCGGCTCGGCGTCGCGGCGCCGGCGCCGAGCCCGACGAGCCCGAGGATGAGATGGAGGACGTTGTCCTCGGTGTTGATCGCGATCAGGCCGAGGATGTCGCCGAAGCCGTCCTCGACCACCAGGAAACCCCAGATCGCGAGCACGAGGTAGAGCAGCCCCACCCCGAGCGCCGCCTCCCGCGCCGCGGAGCCGGCGGCGGCGAGCAGCAACAGGCCGATCGCGAGATGGCCGATCATGTTGTGCCAGCCGTTGACGGCGAGGATCCCGAGCACCTCGTCGCTGCCGGCGGCGACGTCGGCCTCGCCGGTCCCGAAGTCGGCGCTGTAGAAGAAGCCGATGATCCCGGCGATCACCAAGGCCGCTCCGACCAGCGTGCAGTAGAGCGTTGCCGGGGTCGAGGTTGAGATCCGCGCCACCTCCTCGGGCGGGGTCGATCGGTGCAACTATCACCCCTCTCCCGGATGGATGATCCAGGCCGGGTGGACGCGCGTAAGTGGATCGGTGGCGGCGAAGCTCACACCCGAGGCCCTGCAGCGCCTCGCCGACGAGGACCTGATGACCCTGGTCGAGCGCCGCGACGCGGACGCGTTCGCGGTCCTCTACGACCGTCACGGCGGCGCGGCGTACTCGCTCGCTCACCGGATCGTCGGCGACCCGGCGATCGCCGAGGACGTCACGCAGGAGGCGTTCATCTCCGTCTGGCGCAGCGGCGCCCGGTTCGACGCGGCTCGCGGGAGCGTCCGCTCGTGGACCCTGGGAATCGTCCGCAACCGCGCGATCGACATCCTGCGCCGCGCGGCCGGGTCGGCGCCGAAGCTCGACCTCGACGACGAGGCGCTGCTGGAGAGCCAGACCGGCGGCGAGCTCACCGACTCGGAGGCGATCCGGCGCGAGACCTCCCGTAAGGTGCGGGGCGCGTTGCAGGATCTTCCTCACGAGCAGTCTGAGGTGATCGGGCTCGCGTACTTCGGCGGCTTCACCCACTCCGAGATCGCCGAGATGCTCGGGATGCCGCTGGGAACCGTGAAGGGGCGGATGAGATTGGGGCTGGAGAAGATCCGGGTCACGCTCGCGGAGCGGATGGGGATCGAGGGGCCGTCGGAGGTGCTGCCGTGAACGATCAGGGGCTCCGATGCGACGAGCTCCGGGACGATCTCGCCGCCTACGCGCTCGGCGCGCTCGATCGCGAGGACGCGGCGAGGCTCGAGCGCCACCTCGAGGCCTGCGAGGCGTGCACCGCGCGGCTGCGCTGGCTGAGCCCGGCGATCGACCTGCTGCCCGCGACGGTGCCGCAGCGCACGCCGCCGCCCAGCCTGCGCGAGAACCTGCTCGCCACCGTGCGCGCCGAGGCCGCCCCGAGCGCGCTCGCCGAGCCCGAGCCGGCGCGCCCGGCCCGCGAGTCGTGGTGGACGAGCCTCCGTGGCCTGGTCTTGCGCCCGGCGACCGGGATGGCCGTGCTGATCCTGCTCGTCGTGGGAGTCGGCACCGGTTACCTGCTTGCGGGCCACGGATGAGCCCTCGAGCGAGTTCGTTCGAGCGCAGCCGCTCAACGACGCGGACCCGGTTGTGGCGACTCTGGAGCGCTCGGGCGACACCGCCACGCTGCACGTCCAGGAGCTGCCGGCGATCGCCGAGAACGAGGTCTACGAGGTGTGGGTCCAGCGAGCCGGGGTGTTGGAGGCGCGCAACGTCTTCGTCCTCGACATGAACGGCCGCGCCGAGGCCACGATCCCCGGCTCACTCGATGGCGGCGAGGCGGTGCTCGTGACCCGCGAGCCCCGCCCCGGCAGCCGCCAGCCGACCACGGAACCGATCCTGACCGCCCCTCTGTAGCGACAGCCGCGGGTATCGTCCGCCGCCGGATGGCGACCTGCTACCGACACCCGTCGCGCGAGACCAACGTCGCCTGCTCGAACTGCGACCGGCCGATCTGCCCGGACTGCATGACCTCGACCCCGGTCGGGATGCGGTGCCCGGAGTGCTCGAAGCAGCGGACCCAGGTCCGCAACCCGGTCGGCGCCGCGGGCAGGTCGGATGCCCCCGCCACCTACGCGATCCTCGGCGCCTGCGTGCTCGCCTTCGTCGTCGAGATGCTCGGCGGTGGAGGCGTGGCGACGCTCGACGGCGGCGGCAGCGTGATCACCGACTTCGGGCTCTTCGGCCCCTCGGTCGCCGAGGGCGAGCCCTACCGGATCGTCACCTCGGCCTTCCTGCACGCCGGGATCCTGCATCTGGGCCTGAACATGTTCGCCCTGTACGTGCTCGGCAGCCTGCTCGAGCCGGCGATCGGGACCGCCCGGTTCGCCGGCATCTACGTCGCCTCGATCCTCGGCGGGGCCTTCGGCGCCCTGCTGCTCGACCCGACCGAGATCACCGTCGGTGCCTCGGGCGGGATCTTCGGCCTGATGGCCGCCGCCTTCCTGATCGCTCGCGATCGCGGCCTCGACGAGCTCGCCTCGCAGGTCGGCTTCTTCGTGATCATCAACCTCGTCTTCACGTTCTCGATCCCCGGGATCTCGATCGGGGGCCACCTCGGCGGTCTGATCGGCGGTGGGCTGGCGGCGCTGCTGATCAACCGCGCTCGTCGGGTGCCCGCCAACGGCCGGGCGCTCGAGCTCGGCGGCACGGTGGCGCTCTGCGTGGCCGCCGTGATCGGCTCGCTGGTCGCCGCCGAGTCGTCGCTACCGCCGGGCTTCTGAGCCGCGCGTCATCGAGCGCCTCGTGGGCGATCCCGGCCGGCGCCGGCACCGCCCCCGGATGGAGCAGGTGCGCGAGCAGCTCGACCCCGTCGACGAGCCGCGGGCCCGGGCGCGAGAACGAGGAGGCGGCGTCGACGGCGACGATGCGGTCGGCGCCCAGCGCGGCCAGGCGATTCGGCGTGGTCGCGTCCCTGGGCCGCGGCCTCGGCGGCGTAGAGCCCGCACGGCATGAGCACGACCAGCTCCGGCCGCGCCGCCGCGAGCTCGTCCCAGTCGACCACCCGTGACCTGCGCCCCGCCTCGCCGAGCACGTCCACGCCGCCCGCGGCGGCGATCATCTCCGGGACCCAATGGCCGCCGGCATAGACGGGATCGAGCCACTCGAGCGCCGCCACGCGCGGGCGCTCGCCGGGGCCCGCGCCCGCGTCGGCGACCGCCGAGGCGACGGCGGCGAGACGGGTTCGGAGCTCGCGCAGCAGGCGCTCGCCGAGCCGCGGATTGCCGGTGGCCCAGGCGAGCCGGGTGAGGTCTCCGAGCACGTCCTCGAGGGTCTCGGGATCGAGCGAGAGCACGCGCGGGGCGCTCGGCAGCCGTCCCGCGATCGCGCGCACGTCGTCGTACGAGACGGCGCAGACGGCGCACAACGCCTGGGTCACGATCAGGTCCGGCTCCAGCTCCGCCAGCGTCGCCTCGTCGAGGCGGTAGAGCGACTCGCCGCGGCCGGTGAGCTCGCGCACGCGGGCATCGATCTCGCCGGGCTCGAGATCGTCCGCGAGCACGCTCGAGGTCAGCTTCGGCAGTTCGCGCCGCCGGCGCCGGGTGGTCGCACTCGTGGGTGACCGCGACCACCGAGTCGCCGAGCCCGAGCGCGAACAGCGCCTCGGTGGCGGAGGGGACGAGGCTGGCGATGCGCATCGGATCGAGGATACGATTCACCTCGATGGCGGACCTGCTCACCGATGAGGAGATCGAGTCGCGGCTCGCGCAGGTCGAAGGCTGGACCCGCGACGGCGACGCGATCACGAAGAGCTTCGACCACGGCGACTTCGTCGGCTCGGTCGAGTTCGTGCGCCGGCTCACCGGACCGGCCGAGGAGCTCGGCCACCACCCCGACCTGACGATCTCCTGGAGCGAGGTCGAGGTCTCGATCACCAACCACGCGGCGGGCGGGCTCACCGCCGCCGACTTCGAGCTCGCCTCGCGGATCGACGCGCTCGACTGAAGCGAGGCGAGCTTGGAGCGCGAGGAGGTCCGCTTCCGCTCCGCCGACGCGGACTGCGCCGCCTGGCTCTACCGGCCCGCCGCGGCCGCCGGCGACGCTGCCTGCGTCGTCCTCGCCCACGGGTTCGGCGGGGTCAAGGAGGCACGCCTGGACGCCTACGCGGAGCGATTCGCCGCCGCCGGCCACGCCGCCGTCGTCTTCGACTACCGGCACTTCGGCGAGTCCGGCGGCGAGCCCCGGCTGCTGATCGACGTCGCTCGCCAGCGCGACGACTGGCGCGCGGCGCTCGCCTACGCCCGCGGGATCGACGGCGTCGACCCGCAGCGGATCGTGGCCTGGGGGACCTCGTTCTCGGGCGGGCACGTGATCGAGGTCGCGGCGGCGGGCGAGCCCGCTCGCGGCGGTGATCGCGCAGGCACCGTTCACGAGCGGGGTCGCGGTGCTCCGATCGGCCGGGCTGGCCCACGACAACCGGCTCACGGTGGCCGGGATCCGCGATGCGATCGCCGGGCTGCGAGGCGGCGAGCACCCGATCGCCGTCGTCGGCCCTCCGGGATCGACGGCGGCGATGGCGAGCCCCGACGCAGAGCCCGGCTACAAGGCGCTGTTCCCGGCCGGCTACGACTGGCCGAACCGCTTCCTTCCGCGCGGCACCCTGACCCTGCCCGCGCAGCGCCCGTACGCGAAGGCGAAGCGCGTCACCGCCCCGCTGCTCGTCCAGGTGATGAGCGACGACGTCGTCACGCCTCCCGGGCCGTCGCGCAAGGCGGCCGAGCGGGCGCCTCGGGGCGAGCTGATCGAATACCCGGGAGGGCACTTCGACGTCTACGTCGGCGAGCCGTTCGAGCGCGCGATCGCCGACCAGCTCGCCTTCCTCGAGCGCGCTCTCTAGGGGCGGCATGCGGATCGTCCACGTCCTCGGCACGCGGCCGAACGTCGTCAAGATGGCGCCGGTGATCGCCGCCACGCGCGAACGCTTCGGCGCCGCGTCGCAGGTGATCGTGCACACCGGCCAGCACTACGACCGGGCGATGTCGGCGCTCTTCTTCGAGGAGCTCGGGGTCCCCGAGCCCGATCACATGCTCGGCGTCGGCTCCGGCGCCCACGCCGAGCAGACCGCCCGCGTGCTCGAGCGGCTCGAGCCGGTGCTGCGAAGCGAGCGGCCCGACCTGGTCCTCGTCCCCGGCGACGTCAAC
Organism: uncultured Solirubrobacterales bacterium; assembly: GCA_963733075.1. Taxonomy (GTDB): domain Bacteria; phylum Actinomycetota; class Thermoleophilia; order Solirubrobacterales; family 70-9; genus WHSW01. The sequence continues at coordinate 151,696 of CAVTCA010000024.1, forward strand.
TCGACCCTCGCCGCGGCGCTCTGCGCCGGGCGGCTCGAAATCCCCGTCGGCCACGTCGAGTCGGGCCTGCGCAGCTTCGACCGCACGATGCCCGAGGAGATCAACCGGGTGGTCACCGACCACCTCTCCGAGCTCCTCTTCCTGCACTCGCCCGAGGCCGAGGACAACCTCCGTGCCGAGGGCCTTCCGGAGCGGCGCTTCCAGTTCGTGGGCAACACGATGATCGACACCCTGGTCGCGCTCGAGGCCCGCTTTCGCGAGCGCGGGGCGGCGCGCGCGGCCGGGGTCGAGCCGGGGTCGTTCCTGCTCGTCACCCTGCACCGCCCGGCGCTCGTGGACGGCCCGCTGCTCGCCGAGACGCTCGAGGCGCTCGAGCGGGTGGCGGCCGAGATCCCGGTCCTCTTCCCGGTCCACCCCCGGACCCGCAAGATGCTGGGCGGCATGCGGGCGCCGGCGGTGACCCTCACCGACCCGGTCGGCTACCTGGACTTCCTCTCGCTCGAGGCCGACGCCGCGGCGGTGCTCACGGATTCCGGCGGGATCCAGGAGGAGACGACCTACCTCGGCGTGCCCTGCTTCACCCTGCGCGAGAACACCGAGCGCCCGGTGACCGTGCGCGCCGGCACCAACACGCTGCTCGGGCTGGCGCCGCACCGGATCGGAGAGATCCCCGAGCTCCTGGCCCGCGGTCCCCGGGAGCGCCCGCAAGCACCGGAGAGATGGGACGGAAACGCGTCGCGTCGCGTCGCCGACATCGTGGCCGGCTGGTAGCTTCGGCGGCGTGGCGCTGCCCTCGCTCGTCCCCCGCGACCGGGTCTTCTTCGACCTCTTCACCCAGGCCGGCCAGAACACGCTCCATGCCGCCGAGCTGCTCAAGCAGATGCTCGAGGGCTGGCCCGACGCGGGCGGGCTCGCGCGCGAGATCCTGCTCGCCGAGCAGGAGGGCGACAAGATCACCCACCAGATCATCCAGCGGGTGAACTCGACCTTCGTCACCCCGATCGACCCCGAGGACATCTACGGCCTCGCGACGAAGACGGACGACATCGTCGACTACATCGAGGAGACCGCCGACTTCATGGGCCTGTACCGGATCGAGGCGCCGATGGAGCAGTCGCTGGCGATGGCCGAGGTGCTGGTCAAGTCGTGCGAGCAGCTCGCCGCGGCGCTCGAGAACCTGCGCGGGTTCAAGAACCTCGAGCAGTACTGGATCGAGATCCACCGGCTCGAGAACGAGGGCGACCGCCTCTACCGCGACGCGGTGGCCTCGCTGTTCGCCAACGGGATCGACCCGATGTTCGTGATCCGCTGGCGGGACATCTTCCTGCGGCTCGAGCGCGCGGTCGACGCGACCGAGACCGCCGCCCACATCCTCGAAGGCATCGTCATCAAGAACGCGTGAGGCGGCCGGAGACCTGCGCATATCGGCGTCCTCGGCCGGCCGGCTCGCTCACGTACCGACCGCGTACGCTCGCTTCGCCGGCCGGCCTGCGTCCTTGATCTGCTTGGTCTCCGACCGCCTCACGGGTAAGTCGGTGTGAGCGAAGCCGATCTGATCCTCGCCATCGTGGTCGCGACCGCGCTGGCGTTCGACTTCACCAACGGCTTTCACGACACCGCCAACGTCGTCGCCACCTCGATCTCGACCCGGGCGATGTCGCCCCGGATCGCGGTCTCCTACGCGGCGGTGCTGAACTTCGTCGGCGCGTTCATCTCGCTCGAGGTGGCGGCGACCGTGGCCGAGGACGTGGTCGACGCGGGGGCGATCACGACCACCGTGATCTTCGCCGGGCTGATCGGCGCGATCAGCCTGGAACCTGATCACCTGGTACTTCGGCTTACCATCGTCGAGCTCGCACGCCCTGATCGGGGGCGTGGTCGGCGCCACCCTCGCTGCCGCCGGGGCCGACGCGGTCTTCGGCGACGGGATCCTCGGCAAGGTGCTGATCCCGGCGGTGATCGCCCCGGTGCTCGCCTTCGTCGTCGGCGGGATCGGGATCGTCGCCTGCTACCGGATCGTCGGCCGCCAGCGCCCCGGGCCCGTGACCCGCGGCTTTCGCTTCGGCCAGGTCGCTCTCCGGGGGCCTGCTGGCGCTCGCGCACGGCACCAACGACGCCCAGAAGACGATGGGCGTGATCACCCTGGCGCTGGTCGCCAACGGCAACCTCTCGTCCGACGGGGTTCGAGGTCCCGACCTGGGTGATCGTCTCGTCGGCGTCGGCGATCGCGCTCGGCACCTACTCGGGCGGCTGGCGGATCATCAAGACGATGGGGTCGAGGATCATCAAGATGGACGCCGCCCAGGGGTTCTCGGCCCAGGGAGCCGGGGCCGCGGTGATCCTCAGCTCCTCGCACTTCGGCTTCCCGCTCTCGACCACGCAGGTGATCGCCGGCGGCGTGATGGGCGCGGGCGCCGGCAAGCGGCTCTCGGCCGTCCGCTGGGGGGTCGCCGGCAACATCGTCGTCGCCTGGCTGCTGACCCTCCCGGCGGCCGCGGGGATCGGCGCGCTCACCTACGGGATCGTCGAGCTGTTCCCGGACGCCGTCGGCCCGGTGCTCGTTTCCGCGCTCGGCCTCGGCCTGGTCGCGTACGCGTTCGTGCACCGATTCCGTCACGGTGAGCCGGTGGCGGCGTGATCGCGACGATCGTCGACACCAAGGCGCTCTGGGAGACGGTCGTCGCCGCCTTCGTCGCCGGGGTCGGGACGACGATCGTGTTCTCGCTCGCGATCCTCGGCGCGACGCGCTTCGCCGAGGCCAATCGCGAGGGCAAGGTCTTCCATGCGACGATCTTCGCCGCGCTCGCCGTCGCCGGCCTGGTCGCGACCGCCGCCGCGATCACCGGCGCGGTGATCGTCATGACCAGCAAGTAGGACGGGCTAGCCTTAGCTCGATGCGCGCGGCCCGGAACATCGCGATCATCGCCGTGCTGGCGCTGATCGTCGCCGTGGTTCCAGGCGGTGGCAACGCGGCCGACGGCATCCTGGCGCTGATCTCGCTCACCTTCCTCGCCCTGATCGGCGCGGCGGGCTACCAGCTCTTTCGCCAGCACCGGCTCACCTACCTCGGGCTCACCGAGGGCCAGCGGGCGATGTTCGTCGGCTCGCTCGGGGCGATCGTGCTGATGATCGCCGGCGCCAGCGAGCTGACCGCGACCGGCGCCGGGCTGTTGGTCTGGCTCGGCGTGATCGCCTTCGCGGTGATCATGCTGATCAAGGTCTGGGGCGACGCCAGGGCCAGTTACTGAGCTAGCCCGGCTCAGTCACGCTTTCGGCACCAAACGCGCGCCACGCGTCGGCCGGCGCCGCCTAGCTTCGCCGCATGTCCCGGAAGGCGGATCCAAGCGGCCAGGCGGCGGTCGAGCTGGTCGTGATCGTCCCGCTGCTGATCGTCGTGCTCGCCGTCGTCGCGCAGCTCGCGGTCGCCGGCTACGCGCTCTGGACGGCCGGCGACGCCGCCCGCGCCGGCGCCCGGGCGGCCACCGTCGGCGGCGACCCCGAGGCCGCGGCGCGCAGCGCCCTGCCCGGCTGGCTCGGGCGCGGCGCCGAGGTCGACGTCTCCGGGCCGGTCGAGGTCCGGCTCCAGGCACCGGCGTTGCTTCCCGGCGTCCCCGACCTGCCGGTGAGCGCGGCGACCGCGCTCGGCGCGGGGGATAGCTGATGGCGAAGGGTGCATTTCTCTCCCGGGTCGCGACGAACGTACCCGCGGAGCGCGGCCAGGCCTCGGTCGAGCTGCTGGCGGCGCTGCCGTTCGTGCTCGTCGCCGGGCTCATCTGCCTGCAGCTGCTCGCGGCCGGCTACTCGCTGACGCTCGCCGACGGCGCCGCCGAGGCAGGCGCGCTCGCCCTCGCCTCCGACCTGCCGCCGGAGCCCGCGGTCGAGGCCGCGCTGCCGGGGTGGGCGCGCGAACGGGTCGAGCTCGAGCGCACTGGCGGCCGTGTTGTCGTCAGGCTGAGCCCCCCGGCGCCGCTGGCCGCGATCGGACGCGCGCTCGAGGTCAGCTCCTCGGCCTGGGTCCGCAGGCCGGCGACCGAAGGGGCCGCGGGATGACATTGATCCTGGCCAGCCAGCTGCCCGGCGCCGGCGACGGCCTCGCCTCTGCGGCGGCGGTCGCGGTCGCGCTCGCCGCCGACGACGCCGCGCGCGCCGTGCTCCTGGTCGAGGTCGCGACCCGCCGTGGGCGGGGCCCGACGCTGCTCGCCGGCAGCGCGGCGCGGGAGCTCGAGCACGAGCTGCGGGCCGCGGGCTTCGAGTGCGCGGCCCGCGGGCGGCTCGCCTGGCTCACGATCCCGGAACGGGAAGGCTGGCTGGGGGCGGTTCGGGACGTCGCGACGCTCGCTCGCCGCGCCGGGGCGATCGTCGCCGTGCTGCCCGCCAGGTCGCTCGGCGAGGCGCTCGCCTGCGAACGGCTGGTGGTCGACGCAGTCCTCCTGCGGGCGGAGCTCCCCCGCCAGCGATCGCTCGCCGCGCTCGCGGTCGCCGAGCTGCGCGCCGCCGGCCTGCGAGCGCGGGTGGCCGCACGGTCGCCGGGCCGGGTCGGCGGTCGCCGGGCGCTGGCCGGGATCGACCCGGGCGCTGAGGCCTCCCGGCGTGCGGCGAGGCTCGCACGCGGGCTGCTCGGCCGGTCGGCGCCGCGCGGGACGTTCGCGCGCGGCCGCGGCCGGCTGACGGCCGAGACGGGCCAGTCGCTGCCCCTCGTGCTCGGAGGCGTGCTGGTCCTGCTGTTCTCGGCGCTGCTGCTGGCCGCCTTCGGGGGCGCGGTGACGGGCAAGTCGCGCGCGCAGCGGGCGGCGGACCTGGTGGCGCTCTCGGCGGCGCGCTCGATGCGCGACGACTTCGACCGCCTGTTCGTCGCCGCGACCCGGCCGGACGGGTCGCCCAACCCGGCTCACCTGCCCAAGCGCGAGTACCTCGACCGCGCCGCGGCCGCCGCCGCCGAGGCCGCGCGCCGCAACGGGGTCGGCGCGGGGCGGGTCCGGATCGAGTTCCCGGACGCGGCCTCGTTCGCCCCGCTGCGGGTCCGGGCCGAGATCGGCGCCGAGCTCGAGGCCCCGGGTGGGTTGCCGGCGCTTCCCGTTGCGGCGCACGCCGTGGCCGAGGCCGTGCCGGAGCCGACCCCGGTCGCCGAGGACCAGCCCGGGTTCGCCACGGGCGGCGGCTACTCCGGGCCGCTCGAGTATCGGCAGGGGGAGGGCATGCGGCCCGACGTCGCGGCCGCCTATGACCGGATGGCCGCCGCGGCGAGCGCCGACGGGGTCACGCTGTTGATCAACGACGGCTTTCGCTCCGACGCCGAGCAGGCGGAGCTGTGGGCACAGAACCCGGACCCCCGCTGGGTCGCGCCGCCGGGCACCTCGCTGCATCGCTGCGCCACCGAGCTCGACCTCGGCCCGCCCGGCGCCTACGGCTGGCTGGCCGCCAACGCCGGCCGCTTCGGCTTTCTCCAGCGCTACTCGTGGGAAGCCTGGCACTACGGCTTCACCGGCGGGCCCGAGCCCTGCTCGGCCGCCGGCGACCGGGTCGGGTCCGGCGGCGGTTCCGCGGAACCGGCCACCGGGGGAGCACCCGACGGCGGCGCCGCCGAGGTGAGCCTGCCGTCGTTCGTGCCCGCGCGCTTCCGCGACGCGATCGCCGCCGCGGCGCGACGCTGGAACGTCTCCGGAGCGCTCCTGGCCGCCCAGCTGATGGCCGAGTCCAACTTCAACCCGTTCGCCGTCAGCCCGGCCGGCGCCGCAGGGATCGCCCAGTTCATGCCCGCGACCGCCGCCGCCTACGGGCTCGGCGACCCGTTCGACCCCGAGGCCGCAATCGACGCTCAGGCGCACCTGATGTCCGACCTGCTGGCGCAGTTCGGCGACACCGCGCTCGCGCTCGCCGCCTACAACGCCGGCGCCGGCGCGGTCGCAGCGTGCGGCTGCGTGCCCGCCTATCCCGAGACCCAGGCCTACGTCGCCCGCATCCTCGGCCTGATGGACGGCGCCGGCGAAATCTCACCGCCGGCGCTCGAGGTGCGGCTGGTGAGCTGAGCGGCTCAGGAGACTCGAGCCGCAGGTTCAAGCACGAAGTAGACGAACAAGTCGCGCAGCGCCTCGTTCACCCGGGCGAGCGTGTTGGCGCCTTCGAGGCGCCCACGTACGGCGGCCGAAAGCTCATTGTAGAAATCGAGCATCGCGTCGGCAGGTGCCTCCGTCGGGACCTCGGCGAGGGCCTGCTCTGCCGCCTGAAGCCGGCGGCGACGCCGCGCGAGTTCGTCCTGGGCCTGGCCCGCGATCCGTAGCGCGGCCTTGGCCTCAGAGTCGTTGGAAGCCAGCGAGGCGAGTCTGTCCGCGCGCCCGGTCGCCTGCTCTTGCTCGGCGACGTCATGAAGGGCTCGTGAGCCCTCGCCCTCGAGCCGTTGGCGCTCGTTGGCGTACCCCCCGAGTAGCTGCTCACGCCAGGCCTCGAAGTCGCCCAGGAAGTGCTGCAGCCCGTTGACCACGTGTATGTCGATCACCTCGGCGTCAACTGGCGGCATGTCGCACAGCCCCCCTTGCATTCGTGGACGTGCGGAGCAGTGCAAGGGCGGAGGTTGGCGCGACTTCCCGGAGTTCAAGAACCAGGGTCAGTGCATTGCGTTCGTGAACCACAGGCCTGATCCGTAGGCATCGTGCTCGCCACGCCCAGAGCGAGATACTGCGCGGGCGATGTCGGAGGAGAGCCCTCAACTGATCGACGGTTTCCGCGCCGACCTCTCCCCTCGCGATGAGCGAGCAGCTGGGCATCGGAGCCTGGATGAGCGCCTGCTCATCCGCTTTCCCGCCGTTTACCCCTTCGTCGGTCGTTTCTGGAGTGGGCTGCCGCCGCGGTCTCGCCTTCGGCGGATGACGCTCGCCCGCGGCGTCCCGCGGACCTGCGCGGCCCTGAATCGCCGCGACTTCGCCGCCTTCCTTGTCGGCATCCATCCGGACGTCGAGTTCCGCGGCACCCGAGACGCGTTCGGCCTCGACCACGCGGAGACTGCCCACGGCCATGCTGGGGTCCTCGGGTTCCTCCAAGCCTGGTTCGACGCGATCAGTGATCTCCGCTATGACCCGGAGGAGGTTCTCGACTTGGGCGACAGGTTTCTCGTCACGATGAGGATGAGCGGACATGGCTCGGGCAGCGGCGTCGCCGTCAGCCGACATTTCTTTTTGCTCTCCCACGTGCGGCGCGGTTGGGTCGTCAAGCAGGAGAACTTCCTCGACCGCTCCAAGGCCCTCGAAGCCGCCGGGCTTCAGGAGTAGGCGATGTCGCAGGAGAACGTCGAGACCGTGCGGCAAAACTACGAGCAGCTGAGCAAGACGGGTACCCCGATCTTCGACTCGCTCGACTCGGAAGTTGAGTTCGATTTCGCGTGGATGGAGGGGCGTGGCGCTGATGCCTGGGTCCGGGCCATAGCGCAATGGAAGGACACCTTTGACGCCTGGGAGATCGAACCCCGTGAGTTGATCAAGGCAGGCCCCAATCAGGTTGTCGCCATCGTGCGTGACCGAGCTCGGCCGAAGGGTTCGACGGTCAGCATCGAGAACGAGTTCGCGCATCTTTGGACGCTGGTCGACGGACGCGTTGTCCGTTTCCAGGCCTTCACTGAAAAGACTGACGCCCTCGAAGCCGCCGGGCTGTCGGAGTAGGCGATTCAGTTCCTCGCCTCCCGCGCCTCGCCAACCGGGATGCCGAGCTCGAGCGCGGTCACGCCTGCGGTGCTGAGGCTGTAGACGAGCTTGTCGTCGGCGGTGTCGAGATCGAACCAGCCGCGCTCGTGGAGACGGTGACAGTCCGGCAGGTATTCCGGCCTCGGCGGGAACGGGCCGTAGCGGATCGCGGTGGCAACCAGGCCTAGCTGATCCTCGGTCAGTTCACCTTCCATGTCCTTCCTTTCTCGGGAGCGAGGCCCGGCGGTGCTCACGACCCGCCGGACGCTCGTCCCGTTTACCCGGAGAGGAGTGTCTTCGGGTACGTCATCGGATCAGGCCAGGTTCACCACCTGCACGAACGCCGACGGTCGGAACAGGCCGAGCCCCAACCGCTCCTCGGCGCGGATCGCGACCAGGTTCTGGACGAACAGCGAGCCGTGAGAGTTGCTTGCCTCGACCGTCACCCCGGTCCGCCTCCAGATGTGGGCGCCCTGCGAGAACGAACCGAGCAGCGCCGTGCCGGGGCCGACGATGTTGCTGACCGCGACCCTCATGCCCCAGATCGGCGCGCCGGTGAACTGGGATGCCGGAACCTGCGCCCCGCTTCCGTACTGACCCTGGAAGGGTCCGCCACCCAAGAACTGACCGGCTGTGTCGGCGAGCAGTCGCGTCGACAGCCACTGGTTCGGGTGCATGACCACCGCGTCGGGCTCCAGAAACGAGCTGCCGCGAACACCGGCGGCGGCCTTCAGCAGGGCGACGGCGTTGTTGTCCGAGGTGCCTCGCGTGTAGGTGCCGACGCTGCGGGCGAACATCCCGACCAGCTCGTTCGTCCCGGTGCCCCGCAGGAGCTGGCGCTCCTCCTCGAGCTTCACAAACAGCGACAGGCGCGAGTTCAGATAGCTCGACATGCTCGGCCCGTCCTCGAGCATCTCATCCGAGACCTGGATCACCGTGGCGATCTTCTTTATCGGCTCGACGACCTCGCCGAAGACGAGCGTCGACTCCGGCTTGGTTCCGGCCTCGGCGACGCCCGCGGCGGCGTTGGTCGCCGCCGTCTCGTTCACGTAGCGAACGCTCGGCATCGTCGTCAGCGTGACGACCGATCTCCCGCTCGCGCCCGAGGTCGGACTCCTCCTCGGCGCCCTCGCGGCCTGGCTCTCCCAACGGGAACCCGCCTAGGCAAGTATCGCCATGAGCAGACGAGACAACCCTGCCGTCCACCACAGGTCGCCGTCGCCTGGCGGCCGTACTTATCGTGCTCGCGGTCGTGCTGGCCAATGCCGCGTTCATCGGCCTCGGCTCGGTCTTCAACTACCCGGACATTCTCCAGGAGGACGCCGACGAGATCCTGGTGGAGTTCCGGGCCGACGAGGGCACGATCGTCGCGCTACTTCATCGTGCTCGCCCTGTCCGCGGCTCTGCTCGCTCCGATCGCGATCCTGCTCGGCCGCCTCGCCGCAAACGAGCGCGGACGTCTCGTCGATTAGCGTCGGGATCGCCGCGGCGGTAGTCCAGGTGATCGGGCTCATGCGCTGGCCGCTGATCGTCCCCTCCCTCGCGGACAGCGACGACACGGACGCGTTCGACACCGTCCACACATTGCTCGGCACTGTCGTAGGCGAGACCTTCGGCTACCTGCTGACGGCCCTCTGGACGGTCCTCATCATCGACGCTCTGGGCAGGCGTCTCGCGGGCCGCTGGTTCTCGCTGCCTCGGCTACGCAGCGGCCGCTTTGATCGCGGTCGGAGTTCTCGTGCCGCTCGACGTCCCGGGTGCCGACTTCGCCAACTTCGTCGGATACATCCTTTGGTCGGTTTGGATGCTCATCTTCGCGACCCTCATAGTGCGGCGGCCCGAGCGCATCGAGAATCCGGAAGCAACCCCGGCCTAGGCCGGGATCCCGGCGCGCGCCGGGAGTTGCTGCAACCAGGGTTGGCGCTGAGAGGGGTCCGAAACGGGGTTGGGGCTGAGCGGGACTCCGCTAGCTGCCGAGCGCCTTCAACGCCTTGGCGCTGTCGCCGTGGAACTCGCCCCGCACGACCTTGCCGTCGCGGTACTCCATCAGGTGCAAGAACGGAGCCTCGAAGCTGCCTCCCTTGCCGGTCGCGCGCTGCGTGCCCCTGACGAGCACCTTGTCACCGGCATCGATGAACTCGGACGCCTCGACGCTGAAGCTCGACCAGTAGTTCCCGATCTGGGAGAAGTTCTCCATGATCGCGTCGCGGCCGCGCGTCACCCCGCCGAGCGGCAGCTCATCTGAGGTCTGCCACTCGGCATCCTCGGCGAACCCTTCCCTCAACGTGTCGAGATCTCCGCTGCTGAACGCCTCATAGGCGCCCCTCGCTGCATCCGCGTTGCCCATCTGTTCCTCCGATCGTGGTTGCGGGTCCGACCCTATGCCGTCGGGGGCGAATAGCCAAATGTCCGTTGTTGCGCAGCGCGATGACGCAGTGAGCCGGGAACGGACCGCGAAAAAGTCGAGCCGCCTACTCCGACAGCCCGGCGGCCTTGAGGGCATCTGCGGGGTCCAGGTATTCGGTGATGCGAACCGCCTTCGCGTCCTTCATGTCGACAACCCAGCCTGCAGCCGAGTGCGCCTCGATCCCGCTCTTCTTGCCGCGGATGCTGAGCTCACCGAGCGCGACGACTCTGTCGCCCAAGTCGCGAATTTCGCGAACCTCGGGCCTGATCCAGTCGAGCGCCGCGTACACGTCGCGAAACGCTTCACGCACGCCGCCATAGCCCCAAAATGTCGCCTCTTCGCCACCCAGCATCAGCTGGAACCTTGGCCGAAATTCAATCTCCGGATCCATGAACTCCAGCATCGCCTCGGCGTCCAGGCGCGTGATTGCTGTGAACCCGCGCTTCACAATTTCCACGTTCTCCTGCGACATCGCCCACGCAGTATCTCGCGTTGGCGCGCGCCGGTCGCTGGGACAGTGAGCGGATAGCGGGCTCCAAAAAAAACGTGGCGGCATCCAACCGCTCGGGGCCGGGCGGCGCGTGATCTCTCCGAGAAAGGCGGACAATCACGTGTTACCCAGTTCCAACAGGAGGGAGCGCGAACATGACCGACGAACGGCCGAGCTCGGACGCCGAGGGCTTTCCGGCACCCGACGAAGGGGTCCTGGTGACCCACTTCCTGATCGTGCGAAACGTCGCCCGGTCGAGGGCGTTCTACTCCGACGTACTGGGAGGTGAGGTCGTCCTGGAGGAGAACCCCTGCACCGTCAAGCTCGCCAACAGCTGGATCATCATGAACTTCGGCGGAGGGCCGACGCCCGATAAGCCGGACATCTCGGTCGTTCCCTACGAGCCCTCGAACGAGGTCTCGAGCTTCCTCAACCTCAGGGTCGCCGACATCGAGGCCTGCTACCGCGACTGGAAGGCCAAGGGAGCGGAGTTCGTCACCGAGCCGATCGACCGCGTCTCCGAGGTGCGCTGTTACATGCGCGACCCCGACGGCTATCTGATCGAGGTGGGTCAGGCAACCGGAATCCTCGAGGGAAAGTTCGCGAAGAGGCGGCCCGAGGACCTGCCCGGCTAGGGGCTCCGCCACATCACGCGACGAACTTCTACTCCGCCAGCGGGTCGAGCACCGCGCCGCGGACCCGCTCGACGTCCGACTGTATGCGCGTACAGTCGGGCGACCGGGGCCTAGTTGCGCCTCGCCTGCTCGGCCGCCGCCTTCGCGATCGGGTCGTCCGCGAGTCCGACGAGGGTGAAGTGGTTGTCGGGCTGGATCCGGTAGACGCCGATCTTGGTCGTATTCGGGATCGGCGTGGTCAAGTCCACGCTGCCATCGGCGACGCCGGTGAAGGTCGAGTGGTTCTCGACCATCACTACCGGCTCGCCCTCCTCGGTCTCGTCCCAGGCCCACGGCTCGACCTGGGCGAGCGGCGGGAACAGCTCCAGCACGCGGTCGTTCAGCTCCTCTCGGGTCATCGCTCCTCCTGTAGTTCGATTAGGTCTCGGTGCAGGTCGTCGACGAGCTGGCGCAGGTCGAGGTCGGCACGCTGGTCGGCCAGGTGGGCGGTGTCGCTGGCGAACTCGGTCAGCCTCCGCACCTTCGCCGTCGCGTCGACCGTCGCCGAGTCCGTGTCGATCGCCGCCATCCTGTTCATCTCTCACGATTCTGCGACCTCGGTCGGCGCGCTTTTTCCCACCGCAGCGACGGCCGGTAGCTGATCCGCTCCAGGTCCGCGCAGGTCACGCAGAGAATCTGCTTCGGCGTGTGCCGGTATACGCACTCGGCATCCTCGCGGAGCGAGCCGCCGCACTTGTTGCAGCACGCGGCGCGAAGGACGATGGTCAGGTAGTGGCGACCGGCGTACTTGGACCGCTGCTCTCGTTGGCTGCTTGCCTGAGCCAGTCTGGCTCGACGCTTCTTCTCTCGTGACTTGAAGCTCATCGGGTCTCTCCTGCGGCAGGACGGAGCCGCCCTTACCGGGTGTTCGCTTACGCTCGACAACTGCCGCTGAGCGGTGGACTACTCCGCTCGCTCTCCGCACCCCTACGGCCGTGGCCGGGGTATCGCGCCTTCGCTGTCTGAGCTGGCCGACCGAACCCGGTCCCCGACCGCGTCGCCTCATCTTCGATCCGCCTGATCGGCGCGCCTTGCCGGTCCAATGGCAACCTGCGGGGCTTGTGCGGCTGCTGATCCCCGGGCTACCGGGCGTGCGCGGGCTAGCCGATCGTGCGCACCTCCTGGTGCGGGTATCTGCGCCCGCCCTCGGCCGCCTGACGGGCTCCGGCGCCGTACTGGCTCTCCCGGTCCGTCCGGAAGACCGTGACCCCGATCAGCGGCGCCATCGGGTCGGCGATTCGGCAGGTCCCGGCGGTCTCGATGAAGTCGACCCCGTCGGGGAAGGTGCAGGGACGCAGGGTCTCCCCCGAGCCCTCGTGGTGGGCGTCGAATGCCTCCAACGAGCAGAAGTGCGAGCCGCAGCGCCGGCAGTGATAGCGGCACCAGCTGATGTCGGCACCACGATCGGCGGGAAGACCTGAGCGTTATTGGCGAACGCGTGGGAAGCCTGGCACTACGGCTTCACCGGCGGGCCCGAGCCCTGCTCGGCCGCCGGCGACCGGGTCGGGTCCGGCGGCGGTTCCGCGGAACCGGCCACCGGGGGAGCACCCGACGGCGGCGCCGCCGAGGTGAGCCTGCCGTCGTTCGTGCCCGCGCGCTTCCGCGACGCGATCGCCGCCGCGGCGCGACGCTGGAACGTCTCCGGAGCGCTCCTGGCCGCCCAGCTGATGGCCGAGTCCAACTTCAACCCGTTCGCCGTCAGCCCGGCCGGCGCCGCAGGGATCGCCCAGTTCATGCCCGCGACCGCCGCCGCCTACGGGCTCGGAGACCCGTTCGACCCCGAGGCCGCGATCGACGCTCAGGCGCACCTGATGTCCGACCTGCTGGCGCAGTTCGGCGACACCGCGCTCGCGCTCGCCGCCTACAACGCCGGCGCCGGCGCGGTCGCAGCGTGCGGCTGCGTGCCCGCCTATCCCGAGACCCAGGCCTACGTCGCCCGCATCCTCGGCCTGATGGACGGCGCCGGCGAAATCTCACCGCCGGCGCTCGAGGTGCGGCTGGTGAGCTGAGCGGCTCAGGAGACTCGAGCCGCAGGTTCAAGCCTTTTCCTAGTTTTCCTATGTTTGGGCTATGCGCTCGTATAGGGTCCTCCCAGCCGTTTTCCTGACACATGGCCCTACGCCGCGCCGCATTCGTCGTCTCTCTCGCCCTCGCGGCCGCGATCTTCACCCCCGGAGTCGCTGCGACCGCGCTCGCTCACGAACCGGCTACGACCACCGTGGGAGGCCACATCGAGGAGGATTCCGTTCCGCCGCTCGATCCGGCCGCGGAGCAGCAGCTCGAGGCGTACACCGAGGCGGCCACCGCGGCGGACGCCGCGGCCGCGGCGGTCACCGGCGATGCGGGCGAAGAGGGCGAGTGGGGCCCCGTCGTCGACTGGCCGGTGGTGCCCGTGCACGCGGCGCTGCTCGCGAACGGGAAGGTGCTCGCGTACGACTCGGTCGGCGACAACGCAACCGAGACCTACCCGGTTCACGACCACACCCGCGCCACGGTGTGGAACCCCGCGACCGGCGCGCACACGCCGGTGAACGTGCCGGGCTACAACATCTTCTGCAGCGGCCTGGCCCACCTCATGGACGGAACCATGTTCGTCGCCGGCGGGAACAAGGACGTCCAGCTCAACGGCATCGTCCAGACGCACCTCTTCGACTCGGGCACCAATACGTGGAGCCTCGGGCCGAACATGGCGGCTGAACGCTGGTACCCGAGCGTCACCCCGCTTCGCAACGGGGAGATGCTGATCACCGAGGGCGGGCCGGACGTGCCGGAGGTCCGCAAGACCGACGGTGGCCTGCGCGCGCTCAACGCGGCCTCGCTCAACCTGCCGCTGTACCCGTGGCTGGACGTGGCACCCGATGGCCGCGCCTTCTACTCGGGTCCCGACCAGACCATGCGGAGCCTCGACCCGGCCGGAGGAGGTTCGTGGCACGCCTTCAGCCAGCGCGACTCGCTGTTCCGCGACTACGGCAGCCGCGCCCTTTATGACGTGGGCAAGATCCTCGTCGCGGGTGGAGGGCCCTCGAGCAACGACGCCCGCGTCATCAACCTGAACGGGGCGACGCCGCAGGTATCGCCTACGGCGCCGATGGCGTCCGGCCGCCGGCAACACAACCTCACCGTGCTGGCGGACGGCACCGTGCTCGCCACCGGTGGCAATTCGTCCGGTGCCGAGCTCGTGGACCTGGACCACGGCGTCTACCCGGCTGAGCTGTGGGACCCCGCCAGCGGACAGTGGCAAACGCTCGCATCGATGCGTGTGACGCGCCAGTACCACTCCACCGCGCTCCTCCTGCCCGATGGGCGCGTGCTGTCTGCCGGCGGCGGCGTCTGCAGCACCTGTGACCAGGTGGGCTACCTGGCGAAGAACGCTGAGGTCTTCTCCCCGCCCTACCTGTTCAAGCAGGACGGGTCAGGCGAGCTCGCCCCACGACCCGTGATCAGCTCCGCCCCGGGCTGGGTGGACTACGACAAGCCGTTTGCGATCTCGACTCCGAACGCGGCCTCCATCAGCAAGGTGGCGCTGGTCCGGCTGGGATCGATCACACACTCGGTGAACATGGAGCAGCGCTACGTGCCGCTCACGTTCAGCGCGAACGGCGGAGCACTCAACGCCACCGCCCCGGCCAACGCCAACGTTGCTCCCCCAGGCGTCTACATGCTCTTCGTGATCGGCGCCGACGGCGTGCCCTCGGTGGCGAGGATGGTGCGGGTTGGCAGCGCCCCGACAGTCTCGTCTGTAAGCCCGACCAACGGCGCGAACGGGGTCGCGCGCACCACGCCCGTGGTTGCCGGCTTTCGACCACGCCATGGACAAGCCCTCCGCCGAGGCCGCCTTCTCGCTCAAGCGAACCAGCGACGGGGCCGCGGTGAGCGGAAGCTTCAGCTGGTACGGGAACGCCCTCATCTTCAGCCCGAGCGCGCCGCTGGCGAATGGGACGAATTACACCGCAACGGTGAACGCGACCGCGAAGGACACCGCGGGCACCTCGCTTGTCGCGCCGAAGAGCTGGCAGTTCACGACCGTCACCCAGCCGGTCGTCTCCTCGGTGTCATCCGGCCGACGGGGCGACCGGCGTCGCTCGCAGCTCGGTGACGGTTGCCAGCTTCAACAAGGCGATGGACAAGCCCTCCGCCGAGGCCGCCTTCTCGCTCAAGCGAACCAGCGACGGGGCTGCGGTGAGCGGAAGCTTCAGCTGGTACGGGAACGCGCTCATCTTCAGCCCGAGCGCGCTGCTGGCGAATGGGACGAATTACACCGCAACGGTGAACGCGACCGCGAAGGACACCGCGGGCAACACGCTTGTCGCGCCGAAGAGCTGGCAGTTCACGACCGTCACCCAGCCGCTCGTCTCCTCGGTGTCTCCGGCCGACGGGGCGACCGGCGTCGCTCGCAGCTCGGTGACGGTTACCAGCTTCAACAAGGCGATGGACAAGCCCTCCGCCGAGGCCGCCTTCTCGCTCAAGCGAACCAGCGACGGGGCTGCGGTGAGCGGAAGCTTCAGCTGGTACGGGAACGCGCTCATCTTCAAGCCCAACGCTGACCTGGCGGCGGGGACCCAATACACGGCGGCCGTCTCCGGGGCGGCAAAGGACGTGGCGGGCAACACGCTGGCCAACCCCACCACCTGGCGCTATACGACGGCAGGCTCCGGTTAGGCCTGTCGAGCTGAGCGCGGGCCGGGCCCGGAGCTCCCGGCCGCGCCCAGGCGGCTCGAGGTGCGGCTGGTGGACTGAAGGCATACGCTTCCGCCATGCCGCCGCTGACGATCTCGGGAATCGACGCGCTGCGGGAGCTGATCGGCCAGCCGATCGGTCCCTCGGAGTGGATCGACGTCACCCAGGAGCGAATCGACAAGTTCGCCGAGGTCTCGGGCGACGACCAGTGGATCCACGTCGACGTCGAGCGCGCCGAGCGGGAGAGCCCGTTCGGGACCACGGTCGCTCACGGCAACCTGACCCTGTCGCTGATCGACGGCCTGCGCGGCGAGCTGATCCGCCAGGAGGGGGTCAAGATGGGGATCAACTACGGCTGGAACAAGGTCCGCTTCCCGGCGCCGGTGCCCGCGGGGTCGAAGGTCCGGGGGACCGCCGAGGTGGAGTCGGTGGAGGAGCTCGGCGACGGCTGGTACCACGTGGTCACCAAGTTCACGCTCGAGCGCGAGGGCGGCGACAAGCCCGTCTGCGTCGCCGAGGCGGTCGGCCGCGCGCTGCGCGAGTAGACGGCCGCGGCCTCAGTCGTCGACGAGCGCCGCCGAGGCGGCGACGATCGTCGCGAGCGCGCTCATCGGCCGGTGAACCTCGCCTCGCGGCCCTCGAAGAACGCGGTCACGCCCTCGCGGAGGTCCTCGGTCGCCATCGAGTCGGCGATTCCGTGGCGCTCGAGCTGCAAGTGCTCGGTCAGCGAGTTGTCGAGGCTCTCGCCGACCAGGCGCTTTGCCATGCGCACGTAATGGGGCGCCTTCGACGCCAGCTTCTCGGCCTTGGCCCGGGCCACGGTCAACAGCTCATCCGGTGCGACGACCTTCGAGACGATCCCCAGCTCCTGCGCCTGCTCGGCGCTCAGCAGCGGATCGTCGAGCAGCAGCTCGAGCGCCTTCGCCGGGCCGACCATCCGCGGCAGGAAGTAGGTCATCCCGCCATCGGGAGAGGCGCCGATGCGCCCGTAGGCGCAGACGAAGGCGGCATCGGTCGAGGCGATCCGGACGTCGCACATCAGCGCCAGCGAGAAGCCGGCGCCGGCGGCGACGCCGTTGACCGCCGCGATCACCGGATACGGGATGCGCCGGAAGTCGACGATCGCCTGGTGCAGGACCTCGGCTCCCCGGCGGACCTCGGCGGGCAGGTCGACGTCCGGGTCATCGACGCCGCCCTTGAACCAGTTGACGTCGCCGCCGGAGGAGAACGCGCGCTCGCCGGCGCCGGTGACGATCAGCCCGCGCAACGGGGCCTGGTCGGCGAGCCAGCCGGAAGCGACGGTCAGCTCGAAGATCAGCTCCGGGCTCATCGCGTTCAGCGAATCCGGCCGGTCGAGCGTCAGCGTGCCGATCTCGCCCTCGATCTCGATCGAGAGCGTCTCGAGCTCGGGCGGGGTCGGGATCGTGGCTGCGCTCATGCGATGCGGCTCCTCGAAGGGTCGGGTGACGGGGGTGGCGAACCCTAACCTCTGACGGGTGAGCGCCGAACAGCCCACCCCCGAGGACGGCGCGGGCCTGGAGTCCGTGGCGGAGCAGCGAGAGCGGCTTCCCGACCAGCCCGGTGTGTACGTGTTCAAGGACGAGCGCGGCAAGGTCATGTACGTCGGCAAGGCGCGGTCGATCCGCAAGCGCGTCGGCGGGCATTTCTCGCGCACCTCCTCGCGGGGTGGCGAGGAGATGATCGAGCGGATCGCGAAGATCGACTTCCTGGTCACCGAGACCGAGGCCGAGGCCCTGCTCGCCGAGCAGCAGTTCATCAAGCGCCACCGCCCGCAGTTCAACATCCGCCTGCGCGACGACAAGTCGTATCCGTACATCGGGATCAGCCTCGACGAGGAGTTCCCGCGCGTCTACTTCACCCGCGAGCGCCACCGATCGGCGCGGATCTACTTCGGCCCCTACTCGTCCGCGAAGCGGGTGCGCGAGACGCTCGACCTGCTCGGGAGGCTGTTCCAGTACCGCACCTGCGAGGGCCCCGAGCCCGGCCGGCGCTCCGGCGTGCCGTGCCTCGACTACTACATCAAGCGCTGCGCGGCGCCCTGCGTCGGGTACGTCGATCGCGAGGAGTACCGGCGCGGGATCGACGCGATCGTCGACTTCCTCTCCGGGCGGTACCGCGACGTCGAGCGCGACCTCGAGCGCAAGATGACCGTGGCCGCGGACGCCGAGGAGTACGAGCGCGCCGCCGTCTTCCGCGACCGGCTCGAGGCGGTGCGGTCGCTGATGGAGCGCCGCTCGGTCGCCGGCGAGTCCCTCGACTCCGCCGACCTGGTCGCCGTCGCGATCGAGGGCCCGGAGGCGAACGCCCAGGTGTTCCAGGTCCGCGACGGGGTGCTCGCCGAGCGCCACGGGTTCTACCTGGCGAACGAAGCCGAGCGCGACGAGGCCGAGGTGACCGAGGAGTTCCTCGCCCAGTACTACTCGGCGGCACCGGTGGTCCCCCGCCTGGTGGTGGTCGGGCCGGCGCTCGGCGAGCGCGCGCCGGTGCTCGCCGAGGCGCTCAGCGCCCGCCGGGGCGGCCCGGTCGAGCTCAGGGTCGCCGAGCGGGGGTCGAAGCGGCGCCTGCGCGAGCTCGCCCAGCGCAACGCCGCGCTCGCCCTCGCCCAGGACAAGCTGCGCGCCGAGCGCCGTCGCGCGCAGCGCGTCGACGCGCTCTCGGCGCTCCAGGACGCCCTCGGGCTCGAGTCGCTGCCGGTGCGGATCGAGGGCTTCGACATCTCCAACATCGGCGGCGAGCACACGGTCGCGTCGATGGTCGTCTTCCAGGGCGGGGCGCCCCGCAAGGCGGACTACCGGCGCTTCCGGATCCGCGGCGAGCGCGCAGCAGGGCCCGACGACTTCGCCTCGATGGAGGAGGTGCTGTCGCGCCGCGTCTCGCAGCTCGTCGAGCAGGCCGACCGCTCGCCGCACGACGCCGAGCGCGACGAGAGCTTCGCGGCGGTCCCGGACCTGATCGTGATCGACGGCGGCAAGGGCCAGCTCTCCGCCGGGATGAAGGTCCTCGGCCCGCTGATCGAGCGCGGCACCGCGGTGATCGGGCTCGCCAAGCGGCTCGAGGAGGTCTACGTGCCGGGAGGCGGCGACCCGCTCGAGATCGCCCCGGACTCCGAGGCCCTGCGGCTGCTGCAGCGGGTCCGCGACGAGGCGCACCGGTTCGCGCTCGACCACCACCGCAACCGCCGCGACAAGGCGATGACCGGCTCGCTGCTCGACGAGCTCCGCGGCGTCGGGCCGAAGCGAAAGCGGGCCCTGCTCGAGCACTTCGGATCACCCGAGCGCCTGGTTGCCGCCTCGCGCGACGAGCTCGAGGCGGTGCCGGGGATCCCGGGCAAGCTGGCGCGCGACATCCACCGCCAGCTCAACAAGGCCGGCTAGCTGCCCGGCTAAGCTCGCACCGCGATCCCGCGACCAGACGAGAAGGCGAGCTTCCCATCGGCGGCCCCCGAGCAGCGCCTGTTCGGCAGCGAGGTCGAGCTCTACGTGATCACCGGCTACTCGGGCGCCGGCAAGTCGGAGGCGATCGCCGCGTTCGAGGACTCGGGCTACTTCTGCGTCGACAACCTGCCGCCGCGGATGATCGCTGCGCTCGGCGAGCTGTTCGCCGTGGGCGCCAGCAACGTCCGCCGCGCGGCCGTGGTCACCGACGTTCGCGGCGGGGATTTCTTCGCCGACCTCCACGGGGTGCTCGACCGAGCTCGCCGGCGAGGGGCTCGAGCCGACCGTCGTCTTCCTCGAGGCCGACGAGGCGACGCTCGTCAACCGGTTCAAGGAGACGCGCCGCCGGCACCCGCTGGCCCCCGAGGGGCAGATCGTCGACGGGATCCGCGCCGAGCGGGAGCTGCTCGGCCCGCTGCGCGAGCGCGCCGACGTGGTCATGGACACCTCCGGGCTCACGGGCGCGATGCTGCGACGGCGGATCACCACCGACCTGCTCGGCCCCAGGTCCGAAGCCCGCCTGGCGCTGACCCTGCTGACGTTCGGGTTCAAGAACGGGCCGCCGCGCGACGCCGACCTCGTCTTCGACGTCCGCTTCCTGCCCAACCCCCACTATCGCGAGGACCTGCGCCCGCTCACCGGCCGCGACGCGAAGGTGGTCGAGCACGTCGAGGCCGGCGAGCTCGCGAGCGAGTACTACCGCCGGTTGTTGCCGCTGCTCGACTTCCTGCTTCCGGCGTACGTGGCCGAGGGCAAGACCCACCTGACGATCGCGATCGGCTGCACGGGAGGCCGCCATCGCTCGATCACCGTCGCCGACAGGGTCGCGCGCCACATCGCCGCCCGCGACGACGTCACGCCGAAGGTCATGCACCGCGACGTCGAGCTCGGTTAACGGGCGGCGCCCCGGGCGCTCATCCATACAATCGCGCACGTGAGCGAGCCCGTCATCTCGGTCTCGGGCCTGCGCAAGTCCTACGACGACTTCGAGGCGGTCCGGGGCCTCGACCTCGAGGTCGAGGCCGGCGAGGTGTTCGCGTTCCTGGGGCCCAACGGCGCCGGCAAGACGACCACCGCGGAGATCCTCGAGGGCTACCGGGAGCGCACGGCCGGCGAGGTCTCGGTGCTCGGCCGGGACCCCTCCTCCGCCGGCCGCGAGTGGCGCGAGCGGATCGGGATCGTCCTCCAGCAGTGCCGGATGCGACCCGAGCTGACCGTGCGCGAGACGCTCGAGCTCTACGCCGGCTACTACCGCGCGCCGCTCGGCGTGGCGGAGACGATCGAGCACGTCGGCCTCGCCGACAAGGCGGAGACCCGGGCCGGCCGGCTCTCCGGCGGCCAGCTGCGCCGGCTCGATGTCGGCGCCGCCCTGGTCGGCGACCCGGACCTGCTCTTCCTCGACGAGCCGACCACCGGCTTCGACCCCTCCGCGCGCCGCCAGGCGTGGGGCCTGATCGCCGGCCTGCGCGAGCTCGGCAAGACGGTGTTCCTGACCACCCACTACATGGAAGAGGCGCAGCGGCTCGCCGACCGCGTCGCGATCATCGCCGCCGGGCGGATCGTCGCCGAGGGCCGCCCGGACGAGCTCGGCGACCGGGAGAGCCGCCCGGCGACGATCAGCTTCCGCCTGCCCGCCGGGACGACTCTCGACGGCCTCCCGGCCGGGCTCGAGCCGCGAGCGAGCGGCGACGGGGAGATGACCTTGACCACGCAGCGTCCGGTCGAGGCGCTCAACCGGCTCACCGGCTGGGCGTTGGAGCGCTCGCTCGACCTCGACGGGCTCGAGGTCAGCCGCCCGAGCCTCGAGGACGTCTACATCGAGCTCACCGCGAGCGAGCCGGAGCGCGCGAGTTGAGCGCCTCGAGCCTGGTCCTGCACCAGTTTCGGTACGACCAGAAGAGCTTCTGGCGCAACCCGGCCTCGGTGTTCTTCACCGTCGCCCTGCCGCTGATCTTCCTCTTCATCTTCGCGACGATCTTCGGCAACGACACCCTCGAGGAGCTCGGGGGCATCAAGACCACGACCTATTACGTGCCCGCGATCCTGACCCTGGCGATCGTCTCGGCGACGATGCAGAGCGTCGCCATCCAACTCACCGTCGACCGCGAGAACGGGGTGCTCAAACGGGGCCGGGGCACCCCGCTGCCGGCGTGGGTCTTCTTCGCCGGACGGGCCGGCAACGCGATCGTGATCTCGGCCCTGATGCTGGTCGTCGTGCCGGCGATCGGGAGGGTGATCTACGACGTCTCGATCCCGTGGGACCACCTGCCCGCCGTGCTGGTGACGCTGGCGGTCGGCGCGGCAAGCTTCTGCTGCCTCGGGATCGCCTTGACGGCGGCGATCCCGAGCGAGGACGCGGCGCCGGCGGTCACCAACGTCACCGTGCTGCCGCTGTACTTCCTCTCCGGGGTGTTCATCCCCGAGACCGAGATCCCGGAGGGGGTCCTGAAGTTCGCCGACCTGTTCCCGATCCGGCATTTCTTCGAGGCGTTCTTCGCCGCGTGGGATCCGGCGACGAGCGGCGCCGGCTTCGAGTGGGGGCACCTCGCGGTCGTCGCCGCCTGGGGCGCGCTCGGGCTCGTGCTCGCGATCCGCTTTTTCCGCTGGACGCCGCGCCGGGGCTGATCCGGATCGGCGTTCCGGGTAAGTTCAGAGGGTGATCCACCACGTTTCAGTGGAGGTCTCCGAGCTCGAGCCGAGCGCCCGGTTCTACGACGCGGTGCTCGGGTCTCTGGGCTGGCGGCGTCACATCGACGACGACGAGCTGGTCGCCTGGGGGATCGTGCGGCCGGTGTTCTTCGCCTCCAGCAAGGGCGACGGCGGCCCCGGCTCGGGCATGTGTGCTTCTCCGCCAGCGGCATCCCGGCGGTCAAGGCCGCCTGGGAGGGTGGGGTGGGGGCGGGCGGGACCGACGACGGGGCGCCCGGGCCGCGCCCCGAGTACGGTGGCGAGCTACTACTCGGCGTACCTGCGCGATCCCGACGGACACCGGGTCGAGATCGCCGTGCAGAGCAACTGACCAACGAGTTCGAGGGAGAACGCGCAGATGGCGAAGGTGAAGGTTGGGATCAACGGCTTCGGGCGGATCGGACGCAACCTCTTCCGCGCCGCCTACGAGGCAGACGCCGAGCTCGAGTTCCTCGCCGTCAACGACATCACCGACACGAAGACGCTCGCGCACCTGCTCAAGTACGACTCGATCCTCGGCCGCTTCCCGGGCGAGGTCGAGGCGACCGACTCGGCGATCATCGTCGATGGCCGGGAGATCAAGGTGCTCTCCGAGCGCGACCCCGCCGACCTGCCGTGGGGCGACCTCGGCGCCGACGTCGTGATCGAGTCCACCGGCCTGTTCACCAAGCGCGACGACGCCGCCAAGCACCTCGAGGCCGGGGCGAAGAAGGTGATCATCTCCGCGCCGGCGACCGACCCCGACGTCACCGTCGCCCTCGGGGTCAACTTCGACACCGACTACGACCCCGACGAGCACCACATCATCTCCAACGCCTCCTGCACCACCAACTGCCTGGCGCCGGTGGCGAAGGTGCTGAACGACGCGGTCGGGATCGAGCGCGGGCTGATGACGACGATCCACGCCTACACCGCCGACCAGCGGCTCCAGGACATGCCGCACAAGGACCTGCGCCGGGCGCGCGCGGCGGCGCTCAACCTGATCCCGGCCTCGACCGGCGCCGCGAAGGCCGTCGGCCTGGTGCTGCCGGAGCTCAACGGCAAGCTCAGCGGCATGGCGGTCCGGGCCCCGGTCGCCGACCGGCTCGGTCGTCGACCTGACCTTCGAGGCCTCGCGCGAGACCACCGTCGAGGAGGTCAACGCGGCGGTCCGCGAGGCCGCCGAGGGCCCGCTCGCGGGGATCCTCTCCTACACCGAGGATGCCATCGTCTCGACCGACATCGTCCAGGACCCGCACTCGTCGATCTTCGACGCGGAGCAGACGATCGTCATCGAGGGGAGCTTCGTGAAGATCTTCTCCTGGTACGACAACGAGTGGGGCTACTCGAACCGCTGCGTCGAGCTCGCCGGCAAGGTCCTCGAGCCCGCCCGCGCCGCCGCCTGACGACGGCTTTGCCCGACCGCGGGACCTTCTCCAAGGCGAGCGTCCGCGACGCACCGGTCGACGACGCCCGGGTGCTCGTCCGTGTCGACTTCAACGTTCCGCTCGCCGACGAGGGCGAGGCGCGCGTGGTCACCGACGACACGCGCATCCGCGCCGCCCTGCCGACGATCGAGCTGCTGCGCGATCGCGGCGCCAGGGTCGTGCTCGTCTCCCACCTCGGGCGTCCCGCGGACCGCGAGCCCGAGCTCTCGATGGCGCCCGTCGCCGCCCGACTCGGCGAGCTGATCGGCGCCGACGTGCCGCTGGCGCCGGGGGTGGTCGGCGCCGAGGTCGAGGCGGCCGCGGCCGAGCTGGGCCCCGGCGAGGTGCTGGTGCTCGAGAACAGCCGCTACGAGCCGGGGGAGACTCGTAACGACCCGGAGCTGGCCGCGGCGCTGGCGCGGCTCGCCGACCTGTACGTGAACGACGCCTTCGGCGCCGCCCATCGCGCTCACGCGACCACCGTCGGCGTCGCCGAGCGCCTGCCCGGCTACGCGGGGCTGCTGCTGGAGCGCGAGGTGCGCGAGCTGACCGCGGTTCGCGACCAGCCGCGGCGGCCCCTGAGCGTGGTCCTCGGCGGGGCGAAGGTGACCGACAAGATCGGGGTCATCGACCGCTTCCTGGAGACCGCCGACAGCATCCTGATCGGGGGGGCGATGTGCTTCAGCTTCTTTCGCGCCCAGGGCCATCGAGACGGGCGAGTCGCTGGTCGAGGAGGAGGGCGTCGGACTGGCCGAGCGCGCGCTCGAGCGCGCCGAGGCCTCCAACTGCGAGCTGCGCCTGCCGGTCGACCTGGTCTGCGGCCGCGCGTTCGACGCCGAGACCGAGGTCCGGGAGCTCGACGGGGTCGAGGTGCCGGAGGGCTGGATGGGGCTCGACGTCGGCCCGCGAACGGTGACGGAGTACTCCCGGGTCGATCGCCGACGCCGGCACGGTGTTCTGGAACGGCCCGATGGGCGCCTTCGAGCTCGAGCCGTTCGCCGCCGGGACCCGCGGGGTGGCCGAGGCGGTCGCCGACGCGTCCGGGTTCACCGTCGTCGGCGGCGGTGACTCGGCCGCGGCGCTGGCGGCCTTCGGGCTCGCCGACGACGTCGACTGGCTCTCGACCGGCGGCGGCGCCTCGCTCGAGCTGATGGAGGGAAAGCACCTGCCGGGAGTGGAGGCCCTGCTCGATGGCTGACGGACGCGAGGCGCCGCCGCGCCGGCCGCTGGTGGCGGCGAACTGGAAGATGAACAAGACGGTCGGCGAGGCGGAGGAGTTCCTCGCGCGAGCTCGAACCCGTGGACTCGCGGCGTCGAGGTGGTCGTCTGCCCGCCCTTCACGGCGCTTGCGGCCACGGTCGCCGCGGCGCCCGGCGGGGTCGCGGTCTGCGCGCAGAACGTCTGCGAGCACGAGTCCGGCGCCTATCACCGGCGAGGTGTCGATCCCGATGCTCGCCGATCTCGGCGTCACCGGTGCGATCGTCGGCCACTCCGAGCGCCGCCAGCTCTTCGGCGAGACCGACGAGGCGCTCGCGCGCAAGGTGCCGGCGCTGCTCGAGGCGGGGATGCTGGCGATCCTGTGCTGCGGCGAGACCGAGGTCGAGCGAGACGCGGGCGAGACCGAGGACGTCCTGCGCCGCCAGCTCGAGGCGGACCTCGCCGAGGTCCCGCCGACGGAGCTCGACCGGGTGGTGATCGCGTATGAGCCCATCTGGGCGATCGGCACCGGGCGCACCGCGACGCCAGATCAGGCGCAGGAGGCGTGCGAGTTCATCCGCGGCCTGATCGCCGGCCGCGACGGCGCCGCTGCGGAGGCGATGCGGATCGTCTACGGCGGCTCGGTCAAGCCCGCGAACGCCGCCGAGCTGTTCGCGCTCCCGGACGTCGACGGCGGCCTCGTCGGCGGCGCCTCGCTGGACCCCGCGGAGTTCGCCCAGATCTGCAAGGCCGCGGCTTGAGCACGCGACAAATCCCCGACGGCCCCGCTTCCGTGCCCGTTCCCTCCTTGGCCCTGGTGATCCTCGACGGCTGGGGCCTGGCGCCGGACGGGCCCGGCAACGCGGTGGCGCTCGCCGACACGCCGGTCTTCGACCGGCTCTGGGAGCGCTACCCGCGGACGACGCTGTCGGCCAGCGGCGCCGACGTCGGCCTGCCCGAGGGGCAGATGGGCAACTCCGAGGTCGGGCACCTGAACCTGGGGGCGGGGGCGATCGTGAAGCAGGACCTGGCCCGGATCGACGAGGCGGTCGCCGACGGCAGCCCTGTTCGAGAACGAGGCCCTGCTCGCGGCGTGCGCGGCGGCGCGCCACAGCCCGCGCGGGCGCCTGCACCTGCTCGGGCTCGTCTCCGACGGCGGGGTGCACTCGGGCTGGGCCCACATCGAGGCGCTGATCGAGCTCGCCGCCGAGCAGGGGGTGCCCGACCTGGTCGTGCACGCCTTCACCGACGGGCGGGACACGCTGCCGACCTCGGCCCCCGGCTACGTCACCGAGCTCGAGCGGTGGCTGCGCCACGCCGGCCGCGTCGGCACCGTCGGCGGGCGTTACTACGCGATGGACCGGGACCGGCGGTGGGAGCGGACCAAGCTCGCCTACGACGCCATCGTCGACGCGGAGGGGCTGGGCGCCACGAGCGCCGCGGAGGCCGTCGCCGAGGCCCATGCGCGGGGCGAGACCGACGAGTTCATCCGCCCGACGGTGATCGGCGACTACGACGGGGTCGCCGACGGCGACGTCGCGATCCACTTCAACTTCCGCCCGGATCGCGCTCGGCAGCTGGTGATGGCGCTCGGCGAGCGCGACTTCGACGAGTTCGACCGCGGCGACGCGCCCGAGGTCGAGCTGTACACGCTGACGGAGTACCGCGCGCAGTGGCCCTACCCGGTGGCCTTCCCGCCCCACGAGCCCGCGACCACGCTCGCCGAGGTGCTCGCCGAGCGCGGCGCGCGTCAGCTCCACGTCGCCGAGACCGAGAAGTACGCGCACGTGACCTACTTCTTCAACGGCGGGCGCGAGGCGGAGTGGGAGGGGGAGGAGCGCGCGCTGGTCGACTCGCCGCGCGACGTCCCCACCTACGACCAGCGGCCGGAGATGAGCGCGCGCGCCGCCGCCGAGGCCTTCGCCGAGCGCTGGGCTGCCGGCGGCTACAGCTTCGGGATCATCAACTTCGCCAACCCCGACATGGTCGGTCACACGGGCTCGATCCCGGCGGCGGTCGACGCGATCGAGGCGGTCGACACCTGCCTCGCCGAGGTGGTCGCGGCGGTGCACGGGTCCGGCGGCGCGTGCATCGTCACCGCCGACCATGGCAACGCCGAGCAGATGCTCGAGCCCGACGGCTCGCCGAACACGGCCCACTCGCTGAACCAGGTCCCGTTCGTGGTCACGGTGGCCGGGATCGGCCTCGCCGAGGGCGGCGTGCTCGCCGACGTCGCCCCGACGGCGCTCGAGCTGCTGGGGATCGAGGCTCCGGCGCGATGACCGGCGCTCCCTGCTCGAAGAGGGTTGACCCTCACCATGATCTGCTAGAACTCGACTTAGCTTTTATCCCAGTTAGCAGTAAGGAGGTCTGAGATGGCCCTTGTACGTTTTGAGCCCGCGCGCGAGGTCGACTCGCTGCAGTCCGAGGTCAACCGCGTTTCGACGCGTTCTTCGGCGGCGGCAGCGGCGCCCCGGAGCGCCCGCTGGGTGCCGGCGATGGACCTGGTCGAGACCGACGAGCACCTGGTTCTGCGCGCCGACCTGCCCGGGCTGAGCGAGGACGACGTCAACATCGAGATCAAGGACGGTGCGCTGACGATCTCCGGCGAGCGCCGGGCGGAGCACGAGGAGAAGACCGAGGGCTTTTACCGCGTCGAGCGCGCCTTCGGCAGGTTCTCGCGCTCGCTCACCCTGCCCGACGGGATCGACGTCGAAGCGATCGACGCCGAGTTCAGCGACGGAGTGCTCGAGATCCGGATCCCGAAGCCGGCCGAGCGCAAGCCCCACCGGGTCCGATCGGGTCCGACAACGGGGCGGCCGCCGAGCCGGTCGAGGGCACCGCGACCGAGAAGTAGTCAGGCTTGCGGGTCGTGCGCAACGACCCGCGACGCCTTCGGTTCGAGATCCAAGCGCGTGACGGAGCCGCCCGGGCCGGGCGGCTCCTCACGTCGCACGGGCCGTCGCACCCCCGCGTTCATCCCCCTGGCGACCCGCGGCGCGGTGCGCACGCTCGACCTCGGCGACGTCACCGCGATCGGCTTCGAGCTGATCCTCGGCAACACCTTCCACCTGTTCCTCTCGCCCGGCGGAGAGCGGATCGCCGAGCTCGGCGGCCTGCACCGCTTCATGGGGTGGGACCGGGCGCTGATCACCGACTCCGGCGGCTTTCAGGTCTTCTCGCTCGCCCACGGGAACGTCGCCGACGAGATCAAGGGCCGGCGGGGCGGCTCCGGGGCCGGCGGCGGGGTGATCGAGATCGCCGAGCGCGGTGTCCGCTTTCGCTCCTACATCGACGGCTCCGAGCGGTTCATGGGACCCGAGGAGTCGATGGCGGTGCAGGCGGCGCTCGGCTCCGACATCGCGCTGGCCTTCGATGAGTGCACCCCGTTTCACGCCGATCGCGACTACACCGCGCGATCGACCGAGCGCACTCACCGCTGGCTCGATCGCTGCCTCGACTGGCACGCCGAGCGAGGGCCCGCGACCCAGGCGGTGTTCGGGATCGTCCAGGGGGGCGTGCACGAGGACCTGCGGCGGGCGTCGGCGGAGGCGGTCGCCGAGGCTGCGGTCGACGGGCTGGCGATCGGCGGCACGCTCGGCCGCGACAAGGACGAGATGCACGGGGTGCTGGCGACAACCGCACCGCTGCTGCCGGCCACCGCGCCCAAGCACCTGCTCGGGATCGGCGAGCCCGACGACCTGCTCGCCGGGATCGCGCTCGGCATCGACCTCTTCGATTGCGCCGTCCCCACCCGCCTCGCCCGGCACGGGATCGCGCTGGCGCCGCTGCCCGAGTCCCGCTTTCGCTTCGACCTCGCCAAGGCCGTCCACGCGACCGACCACGGCGCCGCTGGTCGACGGCTGCCCCTGCCCGACCTGCGCCGCCCACTCCAGGGCCTACCTGCACTACCTCGCGCGGGCCGAGGCGCCCACCGCGGCCCGGCTGCTGACCCTCCACAACCTCACCTTCCTCGAGCGCCTGGTCGCCGGCGCGCGAGCGGCGATCGAGTCACAGGGCTTCGAGGCCTACCGCGACCACATCCTGACCGGGAACCCCCCGTGGGACGGCCCTAGCAACTAACAACTGAACAACCCGAGCAACTCGAGCAACGAGCAACGAGCTACGGCGTGTTCTCCCGCACAACATCCTCAATCGCCTGGATCTGGTCCTCGATGCCGTCCTTGATCGTCTGCCCGAGATCCGTGCCCTGGCCGGCGTCGGTGAGCAGCAGCACCCCGCCGGCGATCAGGGCGGCGAGCACCGCGATCAGCACCAGGACGCCGATCGCGCGCGCGACCCGGCCGGCCGCGGAGCGCTTCGGGCGCGCCGCCGGCTGCGCCACCGGGCGCGGCGCGGGCTGCACCGGCCGGCGCCGGGGAGCGACCGGCTGGGGCGAGACCGGGGTGACGGGATCCGGCTCCATCCGCCGGGTCGCGGCCGTGCTCGGCCCCGTGACCAGCATGTCGGTGGGCAGCTCGTCCGAGGGTGGCGGCGGCTCCTGGCCCCGCAGCCCCGCCTCGAGCGCCCGCGAGAGGTCGCGGGCGGACGAGTAGCGGGCCGAGGCCTCGCCCTCGAGCGAGCGCAGGACGGCGGCGGAGAGCGTCTCGGGCACGTCGGGGTCGTAGGAGGTCGGCGCCAGCGGGCGCTCGTTCTCGCGCCGGATCGCCAGCTCGGCCAGCGTGGAGCCCTCCCAGGGCAGCCTGCCGGTGAGCAGCTGGTAGAGGACGACGCCGAGCGCGTAGACGTCCGCGGCCGGGGTCGCCTCCTCGCCGCGCGCCTGCTCGGGCGCCAGGTACGCGGCGGTGCCGACGACCGAGCCGACCTGGGTCAGGCGCGACTGGGCGGTGGCGCGGGCGATGCCGAAGTCCGTCAGCTTGATCGTCATCTCGCCGGTCGGCGGTTCGTGCGCCGAGCTGTCGCGCCGCCGGCGCCCGGCGGGCCCCCCGATCACCATCAGGTTCCCGGGCTTGACGTCGCGGTGGATGATCTCCTGGCGGTGGGCGTACTCGAGCCCGGCGCAGGCCTGGACCCCGATCTCGGTGGTCGCGTCGGCGCCCAGCCGTCCCTTGGTCTGCAGCAGCTGGGCCACCGACTTGCCCTCGACGTACTCCATGACGATGTAGTGGCGGTCGGCGTCGACGCCGGTGTCGTACACCTGGACGATGTTCGGGTGGATCAGCTTCGCCACCGCGAGCGCCTCGCGCCGGAAGCGGGCGACGAACTTGTCGTCGTCGGAGAGGTGCTCGGCGAGGATCTTGACCGCCACGGTGCGCTCGAGCACCCGGTCGATCGCCCGGTAGACCGTGGACATGCCGCCCGACCCGAGGCGGTCGCCGAGCTCGTAGCGGTCGGAGATCGTCGCGGTCATCGCTTGCCGGCGTCCCCCCCGCCGGTGACCCCGCCGCTCGGCGGCTCCGCGCCGCCGTCCTCGGTCGGGCCGCCGCCGCTCGGGGCCTCCTCGGTCGGCGCCGGCGCACTCGGGCTCCTCGCTCGGCTCCTCCTCCTCAGGCTCGGGCGTCGACGTCTCCTCGTCCGTGGTGGTGGTTGTGGTCTCCTCGGTGGTGGTGGGCGCGACGGTCTCCGTGGGCTCGGTGGCCGGCTGCTCCTCGGCCGCGCCCGAGGCGCCGGTCTCGGGGCATTGGTCCGGCGACTGGGCGAGCCGGTCGAGGTTGTCCGCCGCCCCCGCGAGCGCGTCGGCGACCTCGGGATCGACGTCGCCGGGCAGCTCCTCCACCGCGGTGACGACCTCCTGCGCGTGCTGCTGGGCGAGGTCGCAGTCGCCGGCGGCGACGTCGTCCTCGATGTCGGAGAGCAGGGTCAGCAGGTTGTCGGCCTCCTCGGGCGGGATCGTGCCGTCGTCGCCGGAGCCGCAGCCGGCGATCGCGAGCGCGAGCACGCACCAGAGCAGGGAGATCCGCCTCCGCCGGGCCATCGCGGCGAGTGTAGACAAGGGCCTGGGTGGCTCCGACGGGGTCATTGGCCCACGTACAGGCGCCGAGCCAGGTGCTCGGGCAGGTCGGTGGCGACGATCGCGTCGGCGGCGCGGTCGATCTCGTAGGCGACCCGGTGGAAGGTCGCCTGCCAGGTCTCGGTGTCGAGCTCGAGCCAGGCGGCCCGGGGGTCGCCGTCGCGCGGCTGGCCGACGCTGCCGGGGTTGATCAGCCAGCGCCCGCGGCGGACCTCGAGGCTGGTTCCGGCGCCCGCCTGGGCCCCGCGCGCGTCCGGGGCCTCGCCCTCCGAGGAGCCGTCGGCGAGGGCGAAGAACAGCGCCACGTGCGAGTGGCCGACGAAGCTCACGCGCCGCGCCTGGACGCGGATGCACTCGGCGGCCTGGTCGGGCCAGAGCACGTACTCCCACACCGGGTCGCGCGGGGAGGCGTGGTAGAGGCCGACCTCGCGGCTCTCGTCGGCGGGGTCGAGGCCGGCGAGGAAGTCGCGGGTCTCGTCGCTCATCCGGTCGCGCGTCCAGCGCACGGCGGCTGCCGCCGCGGGCGAGAAGGTGGAGATGTCGAGCTGGTCGAGCGCCGCGAGGTCGTGGTTGCCGACCAGGCAGACCGAGCAGCGCTCGCGGACCAGGTCGGCGCACTCGTCGGGCTGCGCGCCGTAGCCGACCACGTCGCCGAGGCACCAGAGCTCGTCGACGTCAGCCGAGCCGAGGTCCGCGAGGACGGCCTCGAGGGCCGGCAGGTTGGAGTGGATGTCTGAGAGCAGCGCCAGGCGCATTCGAGGGCCCGATGAACGGCGGACTATCGTAGGTGCCGATGTGGTTGGCGCGCTCGACCGCGGCCCGTGTCGGCGGCGCCGCCGTGGCGATGGTGATCGTCGCCGAGCTGGCCGTCTGGGCGCTGAGCCCCCGCGATCGGCCACCCGACCCGGTCGCGGTCGCGGAGACCGACTACTTCAGCCCCGCGCAGATCGAGCGCGCCCACGAGTACCGCGCTCCGCCAGCGGTGGCTGGCGATCGCGGGGCTGGCGCTCGAGGGGGCCGTGCTGGTCGCCGTCGCCCTCGGCCGGCCGGCGCGGCTGCGGCGCCGGCTCGACCGGCTCGCACCGCGGCCGCTGCTCGGGGCCGCGGCCGCGGGGGCGGCGGTCGCCGTGCTGACGACGCTCGCCACGGTGCCGGTCGGCCTGGTCTCCCACGAGCGCGCCGTCGACGCCGGGCTCTCGACCCAGTCGCTCGGCCCGTGGCTCTGGGACCTGGCGCGCGCGGCCGGGATCACGGCCCTGCTCACGGCGGGCGGCGCCGCGCTGCTGATCGCTCTGGTGCGGCGGTTCGGCGGCCGCTGGTGGATCCCGGGGGCGGCCGCGGCGACGGGGCTGGCGGTCGTGTTCGTCTGGATCGCCCCGGTCGTCCTGGCCCCGATCTTCAACCGCTTCGAGCCGCTGCCGAGCGGCAGCCGGGCCCGCGCCGAGGTGCTCGAGCTGGGGCGGCGGGCCGGGGTCGAGATCGGCGAGGTCTACCGGGTCGACGCCAGCCGGCGGGTGACCTCGCTGAACGCGTTCGTCGACGGGATCGGGTCGACCAAGCGCGTCGTCCTCTACGACAACCTGCTGGAGCAGGCCGAGCGGCCCGAGCTGCGCTCGGTGGTCGCGCACGAGCTCGGCCACGTCGCCAACCACGACATCCGCCGGGGGCTCGTCTACTTCGCCGTCGTCGCCCCGCTCGGGCTCCTGTTCGCGCGCGAGCTGGTGGCGGCGATCGCCCGCCACCGCGGCGTGGATCCCGCCAGTCCGGCGGCGGTGCCGATCTACCTGCTGGCGCTGACCGTGGCGGCCGTCGTGCTCGGCGTCCCGGGCAACCGGCTCTCGCGCCAGGTCGAGGCGAGCGCCGACGAGTTCGCGCTCGAGCTCACCCGCGATCCGGCGGCCCTGATCGAGCTCCAGACCCGGCTCGCTCGCACGAACCTCTCCGACCCCGACCCGCCGGGGTGGTACGGCGCCGTCTTCGGGACGCACCCGACGACGGTGGAGCGGATCGGGGCGGCGATCAGCTACCGCGACCGATGAGCCGGGAGATCGCGCTGCGGGTCGCCGCGACGCACAGCTTGAGCCCGATCCCGCAGTAGACGGCGAGGTTGACCAGCGGGTTGCGCTCGGCCGCGTAGTGGTCGCGGTAGAAGCGGAACATGCCGTAGTGAAAGGCGTAGTTGAGGCGCAGGGAGCGGTGCTCGCCGCTGGTCCCGGCCTTGACGTGGATCACGGTCACGGCCGGCTCGAACCAGGTCGTCCACCCGGCCTCGGCGAAGCGGTAGCAGAGGTCGAGGTCCTCCATGTACATCCAGTAGCGCTCGTCGAAGGCGCCGACCTGGTCGAGCGCCGCTCGCCGGATCAGCATGAAGGCGCCGTTGACCGCGTCGACCGGGCCCGACTCCACCCCGGGCGCGCGATAGTCGGCGAGCGCGCCCGGTCGAGCCCTCGCGGCGGCCGATCCCGGTGAAGTGCCCGAGCGCGCTCAGCGGGGTCGGAAACGAGCGACGCGAGGCGTGGTCGAAGCTGCCGTCCTCGAGCTCGAGCCGGGGCCCGGCGATCCCGACCTCGGGCCTCGCCTCGACCAGCTCGAGCAGCGCATCGAGCGACCCGGGTGTGACCCGCGTGTCCGGGTTGAGCACCAGCGCGTACGGCGCTGTCCCGGCGGCGAGCGCGATGTTGTTCGCGCGGCTGAAGCCGAGGTTGTCGGCGTTCTCGGTCAGCTCGACCGCGGCGAACTCACGCCGCACCATCGCCGCGGTGCCGTCGCCGGAGGCGTTGTCGACGACCTGGACGCGCAGCTCCCCGGACGGGGGGTTGGCGAACAGCGAGGTCAGGCACTCGCGGAGCAGCGCCTCGCAGCGAAAGGAGACGATGACGACGTCGAGTCCGGGCACCCGGGTCAAAGGCCGGCGAGCCGGGTCAGGCGGGCCCCGGGACCGCCTCGAGCGTCCGGCCGATCCCCTCGGGAAGCGAGGTCGCGGCGCTCCAGTCGAGCTCCGCCGCCGCCCGGGAGGGGTCGACCGCGGTTCGCCTGACCTCGCCGAGCCGCGGCGGCGCGAACTCGGGCTCGAACGTCGTGTCGCAGGCGTCGGCGATCGCGCGGCCGAGCTCGAGCACGCTCGTCTCGACCCCGGTGCCGATGTTGTAGCGTGCCGGCGCCCGCGCCGTCGGCGGCGGCGGCGAAGGCGTCGGCGACGTCGCCGACGTAGACGTAGTCGCGGGTCTGGTCGCCGTCGCCGAACACGATCGGCTGCTCGCCGCCGGTCAGGGCGCCGCAGAAGATCGCGACGACGCCGGCTTCCAGGCGCGGGTCCTGGCGCGGCCCGTAGACGTTGCCGAGCCGCACGACGATCGTCTCGAGGCCGTACAGGCGCCGATAGAGGCCGAGGTAGCCCTCCGCGGCGAGCTTCGATTGCCCGTAGGGCGCGTCCGGCCGGCACTCCGCGGTCTCCGGGAAGGGCAGCTCACGGCCGTCGCCCTCGCCGTAGATCGCCCCGCCCGTGGATGCGAACACGAACCGGCCGACCTCGCGCTGCCGCGAGGCCTCCAGCAGGTTGAGCGTCCCGCCGACGTTGACCCCGAGGTCGTAGACCGGGTCGGTGACCGAGCGGCGAACGTCGATCTGGGCCGCGAGGTGGAAGACGCGATCGGGCTGCGCGCGCTCGAACGCCTCGGCGACCGTGTCGGTCTCGGTGATGCTCCCCTCGATCAGCGTGCGCGCCGGACCGCAGCGCCGAGGCGAGGTTCTCGCGCTTGCCCGAGGAGAGGTCGTCGAGCACGACCACCTCGTGGTCACGGGCGATCAGCCCGTCGACCACGTGCGACCCGATGAACCCCGCCCCTCCGGTGACCAGCGCTCTCATGCGTGCGGCAGCTTAGTGCCGAAGGCCGCCTCTAGTATCGGTGCGTGACCACCGCTCCCGCATCCGACCCGCTGGCCGGCCTGCGCGCGGCGGTGGTCGGCGCCACCTCGGTGTTCGAGGGCGAGGCGGGGGAGAGGCTCGGCCTCGAGCGCCCGCCGAAGCCCGAGCTCGGCGACTACTCGACCAACGCGGCGATGCTGCTGGCGCCGGCGGCGGACTCGCCGCCGCGGGAGGTCGCCGAGCGGCTGCGGGGCGAGCTCGAGGGCATTCTCGGCGCCAGCGCCGAGCGGATCGAGGTCGCCGGGCCGGGGTTCATCAACATCTTCCTGTCCGATCGCTGGCATCGCGAGGCGGTGTCGGCGCTGCTCGAGGCGGGTGAGCGGCTCGGCGCCGGCCGCCCGGAGTTCCCCGAGCGGGTCCTGGTCGAGTTCGTGAGCGCCAACCCGACCGGTCCGACGACCGCGGCCAGCGGGCGCGGCGCCGCCTACGGCGACTCGCTGGCGCGGTTGCTCGAGCACAGCGGCGACTCGGTCGAGCGCGAGTACTACATCAACGACGCCGGCAGCCAGGTGGAGCTGTTCGCCGCGCTCGATCGCGGCGCGGATGAGCGGCGTCGGAGCCGCCCGAGGACGGCTACACCGGCGAGTACGTGGCCGAGCTCGCCGCCGAGCTCGCCTCCGCGGGGGCTTCGGCCGACGACCTCGAGGCGCTCGCGACGCTGGCCACGGAGGCGATGCGGGTGACGGATCGAGCGCACCCTGGAGCGCTTCGGCGTCCGCTATCAGACCTGGTCGTCGGAGCGCCGGCTGCGCGACTCGGGCGTGGTCGGCCCGCACGGTCGAGGAGCTGCGGTCGCGCGGGCACGTCTACGACCACGACGGCGCGATCTGGCTGCGCACCACGGAGTTCGGCGACGACAAGGACCGCGTCCTGATCCGCGCCGACGGCGAGCCGACCTACTTCGCCCCCGACATCGCCTATCACCTCGACAAGCTCGAGCGCGGGCACGAGCGCCTGATCAACGTGCTCGGCGCCGACCACCACGGCTACGTGCCGCGGATGCGGGCGGCGCTCGAGGCGCTGGGCTTCGACCCGACGCGGTTCGAGGCTCAGATCATGCAGATGGTCAGCGTCGTCGAGCGCGGCGAGCGCCGGCGGATGGGCAAGCGCAGGGGCGACTTCGTCACCCTCGACGAGCTGATCGACGACATCGGCGTCGATGCGACGCGCTTCTTCATGCTCCAGCGAAGCCACGACACCCCGATCGACATCGACCTCGAGCTCGCCCGCTCGACCTCGCAGGAGAACCCGGTCTACTACGTCCAGTACGCCCACGCGCGGGTCGCCAGCATCCTCCGCAAGGCGGCCGAGGACGGCGTCGCCGGCTCGGAGGCCGAGGTCGCCGCCACGGCCGTCGACGAGGAGGCCCGCGACGCCACCGCCGAGCCCACCGAGCGGGCCCTGGTCCGCCGCCTGCTCGAGCTGCCGGGCGAGGTCGCGGTCGCCGCCGAGCGCCGGGCGCCGCACCGGCTGTGCGCGTACGCGATGGCCACGGCGGCCGACTTCCACGCCTTCTATCGCGATTGCCGGGTGGTCGGCGCCGAGCAGCCCGGCGCCGAGGCGGCGCGGCTGATGCTCTGCGTGGCGACCAAGCGGACGATCGCGACCACCCTCGGCCTGCTCGGGGTCGGCGCGCCCGACCGGATGTGAGCTCGGGCCGAGCGGCCGCGACCTCGGGTTTACCGCCCGCGGCCCTCGTTTCGCCGCCCGCGGCGGCCAGACGTTCCCGGTGCTTGCGGAAATCCCCGAGAACCGCTCCGTTAAGCCGTCGAGGGCCGCTGTTACCCTGCGCGGCGATCACTGACCCCACGCACAGAGCCAGGAGGAGAGCAAATTGACCAAGTCCGAGTTCGTCGAAAGCATCGCCGGCAGCTTCGACAGCAAGAAGGCCGCGGCTGACGCCGTCGAGACGGTGCTCGACGGGATCACCGACACGCTCGCCGGGGGCGGCGAGATCAGCTTCACCGGCTTCGGCAAGTTCAGCGTCGCCGAGCGCGGGCCGCGCCAGGGCGTCAACCCGCGCACCGGTGAGCGGATCACGATCGCCGGCGGCAGGGTGCCGAAGTTCTCGGCCGGCGCCGGCCTGAAGTCCAAGGTCAAGGGCGGCTAGCGGCCTGGCCGCACCCTTCGCCGACCGGCTCGCGGCGCTCGTCGTCGAGCGCCGCAGCCAGGTCTGCCTCGGCCTCGACCCGGACCCCTCCGGGCTCGAGCCGCGGCCTCGGCCGGGCGCGACGCCCGCCGAGGCCGCGGCCGAGGCGGTCGCCGCGGATTGCGGCAGGCTGATCGCCGCGACCGCCGCGTCCTGCGTCGCGGTGAAGCCGCAGCTCGCCTGCTTCGAGCGCCTCGGCTGGCCCGGCTGGCGCGCCCTCGAGCAGGTCGGCGCCGCGGCCCGCGACGCCGGGCTGCTGGTGGTCGCCGACGGCAAGCGCGGCGACGTGCCGGTGAGCGCGACGGCCTACGGGCAGGCGCTGTTCGGCTCGGTCGAGACCCCGTGGGGAGAGGTCCGCGGACTGGCCGCCGACGCGGCGACCGTCAACCCGCTGCTCGGCGGCGACGCGCTCGAGCCGCTGATCGCGGCCGCCGCGGACAGCGGGCGCCGGCGTCTTCGCCCTCGTGCGCACCTCCAACCCGGGGGCCGCGGACCTGCTCGACCGCCGGCCGGCGACGCGCCCCTGCACGAGCGCCTCGCCGCGGATGGTCGCCGAGCGGGCGCCGCGGCTGGCGGGCGAGTCGGGGCTCAGCGGCGATGGGCGCGGTGGTCGGCGCGACCGAGCCCCGCCACCTCGGCCGGCTGCGCGAGCTGATGCCCGACTCGATCTTCCTCGTTCCCGGCGTCGGCGCCCAGGGCGGCAGCGCGACGGAGCTCGGCCCGGCGTTCTCGGCCCATCCCGCGTCGGTGCTCGTCGCCGCCTCGCGCTCGATCGCGGGCGCCGCCGATCCGGCGGCGGCGGCGGCGGAGCTGCGCGAGGAGGTGTGGGCGGCTTCGCAAAGCGCCGCCCGCTGAGCCTCGCGGTGCCGGCCACCGGGCAATCAACCGCCTACGCTTTCGGCCGCGATGCCAGGCCCGAACGAGGATCGCAAGCCGACGAGCTGGACCGCGCGCGTGCTCGCGCCCGTGGTCCTCGTGATCGTCGCGGCGGCGATCGCGCTGGTGATCAGCGGCTCGCTCTCGGACGGCGACGACGACTCGAGGGGGTCGAAGCAGGAGGCGACGACGACCGACTGCAACCCCGACGCCGACCAGGCGGTCGAGGACGGCTACTACGTGGTCCAGGCCGACGACGTCCAGGGGCTGAGCGGGATCGCCGACAAGACCTGCATCCCGGTCGAGACCCTGATCGAGCTCAACCCGAACCTCGACCCGCAGGCGCTCCAGGCCGAGAACTGCGTCGACCTGGTCGTCGACGGGTGCAAGGAGCTGGCCGCCGGCTGAGCGCGGTCGCGCTCGCGCTGCTGGCGCTGGTCGCGCCGGCGGCGCGCGCCGACGCCGCCGCCGCAGGCCGCCGCCCGAGCTGCCGGCGCGCGCCTGGATCCTGGTCGACGCCGGCGACGGCGAGGTGCTCGCCGCCCACCGGGCCCAGAGCTCGTACTCGATCGCCTCGACGACGAAGCTGATGACCGCGTACGTCGCTCGCAAGCGGCTGCAGCTCGACGAGACGGTCGTCGCCCCGCCCTACGAGGCGCTCGCCGCCGAGTCGCTGCTCGGGCTCGAGGCGGGGGAGCGGATCGAGGTGCGCGACCTGCTCTACGGGCTGCTGCTCGTCTCCGGCAACGACGCCGCCGACGCCCTCGCCCAGGCCGCGGCGGGCTCCGAGGACGCCTTCGTCGCCGAGATGAACGACGCCGCCGCCAAGCTCGGCCTCGACGACACGTCGTACGCGAACCCGATCGGCCTCGACGAGGCCGGCAACTACTCGAGCGCCGAGGACCTCGCCGAGCTGACGATCGAGCTGCGCGAGGACGCGCTCTTTCGCCGCATCTTCGACACCCCGTCGACCACCATCTCCAGCGGCGCACACCCGCGCAGCCTCGTCAACCGCAACTCGCTCGTGCACACGGTCCCCTACGTCAACGGGGTCAAGACCGGCTACACGATCGACGCCGGCAACGTGCTCGTCGGCTCCGGCAGCCAGAAGGGGGTGGACCTGGTCTCGGCGGTGCTCGGGGCGCCGAGCGAGTCCGAGCGCGACGCCGCCACGCTCGCGCTGCTCGACTACGGCTTCTCGCTCTACCACCGGCGCACCCCGGTGCGCGACCGCAAGCGCGGAGGCGAGCGTCGCGATCCGCGATCGCGACGCCGCGGTCGACCTGGTCGCCGGCGAGGGACGTCCGGGTCACCGTCCGCGAGGGCCAGGAGGTCGACACGCGGATCAGGGCGCCGACCGAGGTCGACGGCCCGGTCGAGCCGTGGCCAGCGCCTCGGGGAGATCGTGGTCACGATCGACGGCGAGGCCGCGGGCCGGGCGCCGCTGGTGGCGAGCGGCTCGGCCGCGGCCGCCGACCTGCTCGAGCGCTACGACGCCGCGATCCCGGGATCGCGACCGGTCGCCTGGGCGCTCGCGATCGGCGCCTTGGCGCTGCTCCTGATCGGCGCCATCGCGCTCTGGGACCGGCGCCGGGTCGCGCGCTCGCCCGCCGGTCCGGGCTGATGCGGACCGGCCCTGGGCTGCCGCCGGGCGGGTCCGGGTGCCGCCGGAGGGGTCGGTGCTTGTCGCCAGGTGCACTAGCCTTGTCGCGAGCGCGTGATCCTGACCGTCACCCTCAACGCCGCGATCGACCGCACGGTCGCCGTGCCGAACTTCCGCCTCGGCCAGCGTCACCGCGCCGTCGAGGCGCGGACGATGGCCGGCGGCAAGGGCGTCAACGTCGCCCGGGCGCTGCGGCTCCTCGGCCGCCCGGTGATCGCCACCGGGCTCGCCGGCGGGGCCTCGGGCACACGGCTGCTCGAGCGAGCTGCGCGAGGAGTCGGTGCTGACCGCGTTCACGCGGATCGCCGGTGAGTCGCGGACCAACCTGGCGGTGATCGACCCGACCACGGGCGAGCAGACCGAGATCAACGACCGCGGGCCCGAGGTCTCGGACGCGGAGGTCGCGCGGTTCACCGAGAAGCTGCTCTACCTCGCCCAGGGCGCCTCGCTCTGCGTGCTCGCCGGCAGCGTCCCGCCCGGGACCCCCGAGGACATCTACGCCCGCCTGATCACCGAGCTGCGCGCGCTCGGCGTGCCCACGGTGCTCGACACCGACGGCGAGCCGATGCGCGCCGGGCTGCGCGCCGAGCCGGCGGTGGTGGCCCCGAACGTGGGCGAGGCCGAGGAGGCGGTCGGGCACGAGTTCAACGACGCCGACGACCTCGCGCTCGGCCTCTCGAGCCTGCTCGAGATGGGCGCGGGGGAGGCGATCATCACCTCCGAGAGCGGCTGCGTCGGCGATCGTCGGCGAGGGCATCGACCGCCGCCGCTACGAGGCCAGGATCGAGCAGCTCGAGCCGGTGACCACCGTCGGCTCGGGCGACTGCTTCCTCGCCGGCTACGTCGCCGCCCGGTACGAGAACGCGAGCCCGAAGGAGTGCCTCGCCTTCGGCGTCGCCTGCGGGGCCGAGTCCACCCAGCACTTCGGCGCCGGGACGCTCGACCGGCGCGAGGTCGAGCGACTGCTGCCGCGGGTCGCAGGTGCGCGAGCTCGACGTGCCCGCCGGGGTCGGCTGACTCGCCCGGCGCGCCGGGCCCGCGGGTTGACCGCTGTTATCATCGCCAAGGCCTCGCGTGGAGCGCTCAAACGCGCGCGTCGGTAGCCGACGCAGGGGCCGCACAGCCGCAAAGAGCGGCTTTCGGAGCCCCTTTCGAGGGGCTTTTTTCGTCCGCGAACACCCGTAGGTTTGGAGTTGGAACCAGATGGAAGTCGAGATCGGACGTGGCAAGAAGGGCAGGCGGGCCTACGGGTTCGACGACATCGCGATCGTGCCGTCGCGGCGGACCCGCGACCCCGACGACGTCGACATCTCCTGGACCCTGGGCCCGTACCGGTTCGAGCTGCCGCTGCTCGCCTCGGCGATGGACGGCGTCGTCAGCCCGCGGACGGCGATCGAGCTCGGCGGCCTCGGCGGTCTCGGGGTGCTCAACCTCGAGGGGATCTGGAGCCGCTACGAGGACGCCGACGAGAAGCTGAAGCAGATCGCGGCCGCGCCGCCGGAGGAGGCGACGGCCCTGATGCAGCGGATCTACGAGGAGCCGGTGAAGCCGGAGCTGATCGCGGAGCGGATCGAGGAGATCAAGTCCGCGGGCGCGGTCGCCGCCGGCTCGCTGACCCCGCAGCGGGTGACCGAGCTCTACGAGGGCGCGCTCGAGGCCGGGCTCGACATCCTCGTGATCCAGGGCACGGTGATCTCCGCCGAGCACGTCTCGACCAAGGCCGAGCCGCTGAACCTGAAGGAGTTCACCGCCGAGGTCCCGGTCCCGTGCGTGATGGGCGGCTGCGCCTCCTACGCGACCGGGCTGCACCTGATGCGCACCGGCGCGGTCGGGGTCCTGGTCGGGGTCGGCCCCGGCGCCGCCTGCACCACCCGCGGCGTGCTCGGGCTCGGCGTCCCGCAGGCGACCGCGATCGCCGACGTCGCCGCCGCCCGCGCCCAGCACATGCTCGAGACCGGCGAGTACTGCAACGTGATCGCCGACGGCGGCATGCGCACCGGCGGCGACATCTCGAAGGCGATCGCCGTCGGCGCCGACGCGGTCATGGTCGGCTCGCCGCTGGCGCGGGCGAAGCAGGCCCCGGGCCGCGGCTACCACTGGGGCATGGCGACCTTCCACCCGTCGCTGCCGCGCGGGACCCGGGTCAAGACCCAGCAGGACGGGACGCTGGAGGAGATCCTGATGGGCCCGGCCCACGAGAACGACGGCACCTTCAACCTGATCGGGGCGCTGAGGACCTCGATGGCGACCTGCGGCTACGAGGACATCCGCGACTTCCAGCGCGCCGAGGTGATGGTCGCGCCGGCGCTGCAGACCGAGGGCAAGCAGCTGCAGCGCTCGCAGGAGGTCGGCATGGGCTCGAACGGCAAGGCGCGGGTGTCCAACGGGATCGCCGTGGCCGATGCCTGAGGAGCGGCTGCAAGTCGGCGCCGGGCGTCGGTCATCGGTCGCTCGCGTGCTGCTTGCACACGTCGCTCCCTGCGTCCTAGCCCGGCTTG
This sequence comes from uncultured Solirubrobacterales bacterium, assembly GCA_963733075.1. Classification (GTDB taxonomy): domain Bacteria; phylum Actinomycetota; class Thermoleophilia; order Solirubrobacterales; family 70-9; genus WHSW01. The sequence goes on from CAVTCA010000024.1 coordinate 193,442, forward strand.
ACTTTCGCTCGCTCGAACGGCGTCAGCCGCGAGGCCCGGCGATCGAAATCGGCGATCCCGCGTTGCCGGCCGAGCCCGCCGTCGACGAGACGGTCGAGGTCGAGCGGCCGCAGACCGCGCACGAGGAGGTCCTCGTGCTCGACTTCGGCGGCCAGTACTCGCAGCTGATCGCCCGCCGGATTCGCGAGTGCGGCGTCTATGCCGAGCTCCTGCCGCACGACCTCGAGCTCGAGCGGATCCGCGAGCGCGCCCCGGCCGCGCTGGTCCTCTCCGGCGGCCCCGCGTCCGTGTACTCCGAGGGAGCGCCGAGGCTGCGCAAGGAGCTGCTCGAGCTCGGGATCCCGGTGCTCGGCATCTGCTACGGGATGCAGGCGATGGTGCTCGAGCTCGGCGGCAGGGTCGAGGGCGCCGAGGCCGGGGAGTTCGGCCGCACCGAGCTGGCGCTGACCGGCGACGGCGGCCGCCTGCTCGCCGGCCTGCCGGCCGAGCAGCAGTGCTGGATGAGCCATCGCGACTCCGTCTTCGAGGCGCCGTCGGGGTTCACGGCCCTCGGCGCCAGCCCGGGCTCCCCGGTCGCCGCGCTCGAGGACACCGAGCGCGGCCTCTACGGGATCCAGTTTCACCCCGAGGTCGTCCACACCCCCTACGGCCAGCAGATCCTCGAGCGCTTCCTGACCGAGGTCGCCGGCTGCGAGGCGACCTGGTCGCCGGCCTCGGTGATCGACGAGCAGGTCGAGCGGATCCGCGCCCAGGTCGGCGACGCCGGGGTGATCTGCGGGCTCTCCGGGGGCGTCGACTCGGCGACCGCCGCGGCGCTCGTCCACCGGGCGATCGGCGACCAGCTCACCTGCGTGCTGGTCGACCACGGGCTGATGCGCAAGAACGAGGCCGATCAGGTGGTCGCGGCGATGCAGGAGCTCGGCGTGAACCTGATCCTGGTCGACGCCGAAGCGCGGTTCCTCGACCGGCTGGCGGGCGTCGACGACCCGGAGCGCAAGCGCAAGCTGATCGGCGAGGAGTTCATCCGGGTGTTCGAGGACGAGGCGGCGAAGCTGGAGGGGATCGGCTTTCTGGTCCAGGGGACCCTGTACTCCGACGTGATCGAGTCGGGTGGCGACGGGCGCGCCGCGGAGACGATCAAGTCCCATCACAACGTCGGCGGACTGCCCGAGGACCTCGGCTTCGACCTGGTCGAGCCGCTGCGGATGCTGTTCAAGGACGAGGTCCGCGCGGTGGCCGCCGAGCTCGGCCTCTCCGAGCGGGTCGTCTGGCGCCAGCCGTTCCCGGGGCCCGGCCTCGCGATCCGGATCGTCGGCGGCGAGGTCACCCGGGAGCGCCTCGACATCCTCCGCGAGGCCGACGCGATCCTCCAGGAGGAGGTCAAGGCGGCGAGCCTCTACCGCGACCTGTGGCAGTCCTTCTGCCTGCTCCCGGTGGTGCGCTCGGTCGGGGTCCAGGGCGACGGCCGCACCTACGCCTACCCGATCGTGATCCGGGCGGTCACCTCGCAGGACGCGATGACGGCCGACTGGGCCCGGCTCCCCTACGACCTGCTCGAGCGGGTGTCGAATCGGATCATCAACGAGGTCGCCCAGGTCAACCGGGTGGCGCTGGACATCAGCTCGAAGCCGCCCGCGACGATCGAGTGGGAGTAGTACGCGAAGCGAGCTACCCGATCTCGTCGGCGGCCGCGAGCTGCGCCTCCAGCTCACGCGGCGAGCCCGGCTCGATCTCGTCGGCGGCGACCGGGTGCGGGCTGCGGTAGAGCAGGTACAGCAGGCCCGAGAGGGTCGCGGCGCAGACGCTGAAGCCGACCTCGACCGTGCGGAACGGGTCCAGCGGCTGGATCAGGTTGAAGACGATGAAGCCGGCCGCGCAGGCGACCCAGCAGATCGCCGCGCGGCGAGCCTGGCCCTGCGCGAGCGCGGCCTGATTGAGGGCCACCGCCGAGAGATAGAAGCCCATGCCGACGGCGACGATCGCAAGCCCCTCGCGGTCGTAGCTGAACTTGTCGCCGAAGGCGAGCTGCATCACCTCCGGGCCGATCGCCAGCACCCCGACGGTGACCGCCGCCGCGAACCCGGCGATGATCAGCAGGGTGTTGTTGATCGACATCCGGAACGCGTCCTCGCCGGTCAGGTCGCCACGGGTGCGCAGGCGAGTCAGGTGGGGGAGGAGGCTGGCGGCGACCGCCTGGAACAGCAGCAGCGGCGCCCGCGCGACCATCAGCACGTTGAAGATGAAGCCGGCGGCGTCGGCGTCGAGCGCGGCGCGGACGAACAGGGCGCCGGAGCTGACCAGGATCTGCTCGGAGAGCATCATCAGCAGCACGGCGGCGGCGAAGGCGCCGCCGCGCGCGAGCGTGAACTCGAGCCCCGCGTCCAGCGGCTCGCCGGCCGGCGCGGAGCGAGCATGGTGGGCGAAGGCGAACGGGAGCACTGCGAGGCTGGCCAGCGGGGCGACGGCGACGCCGAGCGCCACCGCGTCGACGCCGTCCGCGATGCCGACCGCGACGGCGATCGGGAACATCAGGCGCGAGCCGCCCTCGAGCACCAGCAGCGTCGCGTAGAGGCCGAACTGGCGCCGCCCGGCAAGGAAGCCGCGGGCGTAGAAGGCGGCTCCGAAGCCCGCGATCCCGACGACCAGCACCCAGTAGAGCGTCTCGCTGCCGTCGAGCAGGTCGTCGGTGATCGGCGTCCGCAGCGCCAGCATCACGATCACCGCGAGCAAGGTGACCCCGCCCTGGATCAGGGCGGCGATCCGCAGTACGTGGCCGGAGCCCTCGCCCATCTCCTCGTGCTCGGCGAGGTTGCGCGAGAGCAGCTGCTCGATCGGCCGGAACAGGGTCGCCGCGGCGATGAAGTTGACCGACCAGAGGACGACGATGGTCCCGTAGTCGTGTCTGTCGAGCGTGTGGGAGGAGACCGCGAAGAACGCATAGGCGAGCAGCCCCGCCGTGCCCAGCGCGATCGTCAGCAGCCCGGCCGAGCGGCCGTACTGGCGTGTTTCCGCAGCGGCGACCCGATCGCTCATCGCGCCAAGCTACCCGCTCCTCAGGAAAAACCGTCCCATCGATGCAGCAACGGCGCAGGGTCCTCCGGGCTGCCGTCGTGGTAGCCGTGCGGCCACAGCTCGAAGTGGAGCTGGCAGAACTCGCCGCGGGCGTTGCCGGTCTTGCCGACCTCGCCGAGGCGCTCACCCGTGCGTACCCGAGCTCCCTCGGAAAGCGGTGACGCCGCCTGCAGGTGGGCGTAGAAGTAGTCGCGGTCGGTCGCGAGGCCGTCGATCAGCACGTAGTGGCCGTAAAGGGCGTCGCTGTAGCCCGTTCTCGCGACCCTGCCGCCGCGGGCGGCCACCAGCGGGGCGCCGCAGCCGGCCGGCAGGTCCTGGCCCTCGTGCACGCGTCCGCCGCTGCGCGGGGCCCCGAACGGATCGCCGTACGTGTGTGCGCCCTGGAGCGGAAAGACGTGATCGTGAAAGGCGAAGCGGCCGACCGTCGCGCCGCGGTGACCGGGCGGGCCGACCCGGATCCGATAGCGCCCGTCGCCCGGCACCCCGCGGTCGCCTCGGCGTCCGTCCCAGGACAGCTCGTGGACCCGGCCCGGGGCGAGGCCTCGCTCGAGGTAGCGCCGGATGACCTCGCCGTCGCTCGAGCGGACCACGCGGACGACGAGGTCGAGCCGCCGCGAGGCGGCAAAGCTGAAGCGCGCGGTCGCCTGCCGCTCGCCGTCGAAGTACACGGTCGCCGGCTTCACCCGCGCCGCCCGCAGCTCGAAGCCGGCCCCGGTCGGCGCCGCGAGGGCAGCGCTCGAGCCGGCCGAGAGCAGCAGGCCCGCGGCGGCCGCGAGCGCGCAGGGGCCGCCGGATGTGCGCTCCCCTGGTCAGCTCCAGCGGTCCCAGGCGCGCAGCAGGCGGGCGACCGAGGGCATCGGGTTGCCGCCCTCGTACCAGCCGGGCGCGGTCCAGATCTCGAAGTGCAGGTGACAGCCGGAGGCGTTGCCGGTCTGGCCGACGTTGCCGATCACCCGGCCGGTGCGCACGCGGGCGCCCTCTCGCAGCGGCGAGCGGCGGAGCAGGTGGGCGTACATGGTGTCGATCCCGGTGCCCTTGCTGTCGATGACCACGTAGTTGCCGGCCGCCGACTGCACGTCGACGGTCTGCACCCGGCCTCCCCGGGCGGCGTGGATCGGCGTCCCGCACCTGGCGAACACGTCCTGGCCCTGGTGTCCGCGGCCGGCGCCGAACCCGTCGCCGTAGGAGTGGCGGGAGTCGAGCGGGAAGCGGTAGAAGTGGTAGCCGAAGCCGGAGTCCTCGGTGGCGACCGTGTCGCCACCCCCGGCAGGACCGATCTCGAACTTGTAGTCGGCGCCGGGAGCGAGGGCGCCGGCGCTGGTCCGAGCGTCCCACTTGGCGGAATTGCGGGTGCCCGGCTGCGCGTCGGGCTGGATCAGGGTGTCGACGACCGCGCGGGTCTCGCGGTTGACGATCTCGATCCGGACGTCGGTCGGTCCCTCGCCCTGGAAGATGTAGGAGACCCGGGGCGCTCGCGGCGCGTCGTAGAAGGCCCGACGGGGCACGGCCTCGGCGGCGGTGAGCTCGAACCGCCCGCCCTCGGGGATCTGGCCCGGGGCCACCACCTTGAGCGGCTTGCCGGCCGGGGTCTCGGCCTCGACGCCGTAGGCGCGGGCCCTGACCGTTCCGGACGCGGCACGCTCCGGGACCTCGACCTCGATTGCGTTCGAGCCGACCGAGGTCGGCGCGGTCGTCACCCGGCCGCCGCCGGCGGCGGCGAAGCGGACCGCGTCGGCGCCGTCGAGGCTGCGGCCGCTGAGCTGGACCACCGAGCCCACGGTCGCCTCGCGGACGTCGGCGCAGCGCTCGAGGCAGATCACGTCGGTGAGCGTCGGGGGTCCGGGCTGCCGACGCCCCCGCCGCCGCCCGCGGCCGAGGCGACTCCCGCGCCGGCGGCGAGCGCCGCTACGAGCGCCCCGGTCGAGATCCATCTCCGCCACTCGCGCCAGGCCGATGGCGCCCCGGGCAACATCCGCAACGAGCCTCTCTTTCTCGGGCCTGCGGGAGCGGTTTTCGACACTGGACCAATGGTTCCCCCGCCCGAGGCCGCCCGTCCAGGCGGCGCCAAAGGTGCGTTTGTCGCGCGGGGCGGTTGAAATGCGCACGTCGACCGCGGGATCGAGGCCGGGGGCGGCGTTGCGGCCGCCCAACCCGCGGATGCTCGGCTAAGATCATCCGGCCGCGCCCGAAGCGAGCGTGCATCGGGGCGGCTTTTCGTGCGATGAAGACCTACGTGGCCAAGCCAACGGACCGCCGGCGCGACTGGTACGTCGTCGACGCCGAGGGCAAGACGCTCGGCCGGCTGGCGACGCAGATCGCCGACGCCCTCCGCGGCAAGCGCAAGCCCGAGTACACCCCGCACTGCGACACCGGCGACTTCGTCGTCGTCGTCAACGCGGAGAAGGTCGCGGTGACCGGCAAGAAGCGCACCGACAAGGTCTACTGGCGTCACAGCGGCTATCCCGGAGGGATCCGCTCGCGGACCCTGAACGAGATGCTGGAGCGCCGGCCGGAGGAGGTGATCCGCAGGGCGGTCCAGGGGATGCTGCCCCGCAACCGTCTCGCCCGCCAGCAGATCACCAAGCTCAAGGTCTACGCCGGCCCCGAGCATCCGCACGCCGCCCAGCAGCCCACGCCGATGGAGATCGAGACTTGAGCACGGACGAAGAGCGCGACGAGGCAGGCGAGCAGGTCGAGGAGCCCGTGGCCGACGAGGCGCCCGCCGAGCAGGCGCCGGCGAGCAGGCAGAGGAGCCTGCGGCCGAGGAGGCGCCCGCCGAGCAGCCGCGGCGAGGAGCCCGCCGGCCGAGGCGCCGGGAGCGAGGCGCCCGCCGAGCAGGCAGAGGAGCCCGTGGCCGAGGAGGCACCCGCCACGCCCGCCGAGGAGGGGGAGACGGCGGCCGAGGAGGCGCCCGCCGAGGAGGGAGCGGCGCCGGCGGAGGCGGAGAAGCCGAAGGCCAAGGACCAGGCACCGGGCGCCGACCTGGAGCCGATCGCGCTCGAGCCCGAGCGGGAGCTGTCGGCCGAGGAGCGCGCCCGGCTGGAGGCCGAGGCCGAGGAGCGCGCCCGGCTGGAGGCCGAGGCCGAGGCCGGCGACGAGCCGGTGGCGCGCTCAGGGCCTCAGGTCGAGCTCGCTCCGGAGGCGCGGATCCAGGCCACCGGCAAGCGCAAGAGCTCGATCGCCAGGGTGATCCTGCGCCCCGGCAGCGGCGAGTGCCGGATCAACGGCAAGCCCCTCGACGAGTACTTCCCCCGCCAGGCCCTGCGCACGATGGCCCGCCAGCCTCTGCTGACCGCCGGCTACGAGTCCAGCGTCGACGTCCAGGTCCGCGTCCACGGGGGCGGGATCGCCGGGCAGGCCGGGGCCGTCCGCCACGGCATCGCCAGAGCGCTCACGGACATCGACGCCGAACTCCGCTCCGAGCTCAAGCGTCGTGGCCTGCTGACCCGCGACGCGCGCAAGAAGGAGCGGCGCAAGGCGGGGCTCAAGAAGGCCCGCAAGCGCCCCCAGTTCTCGAAGCGTTAGCGACCCCTTGGCGCGCAAGCTGTTCGGAACCGACGGCGTGCGCGGTGTCGCAGGCGAGCTGCTGAGCGCCGAGCTCGCCGTCGCCCTCGGCCGCGCGGCCACCTTCGAGTCCGCGGCGGAGCGGCCGCAGGTGCTGATCCTTCGCGACACCCGGGAGTCCGGGCCGATGCTCGAGGCCGCGCTCGCCGCCGGGGTCGCGGGCGAGGGTGGCGACGCGCTGGTCGCGGGCGTGCTCCCGACCCCGGCGGCCTCGGTGCTCGTCCGCCGCCTCGGGCTCGACCTCGCGATTGTGATCTCGGCCTCCCACAACCACTGGCGCGACAACGGGATCAAGTTCTTCGGCGGCGACGGTCGCAAGCTCGGCGACGAGGCCGAGGCGCGGATCGAGCGCTCCGTGAGCGGGTCGGCCCCCGTCGATGCGCCCACCAGCTCCGTGATCGGCCGCGTCCGCGAGCTCGAGGGCGGCCTCGCCGACTACACGCGCGAGCTCGAGCGCGCCTTCCCCCTCGACCTCTCCGGGCTCAAGCTGGTGCTCGATTGCGCCAACGGCTCCACCCACCGCGCCGCCCCGCTGGTCTTCGAGCGGCTCGGGGCCGAGGTGGAGACGCTGGCGACCGACCCCGACGGGCGCAACATCAACGACGCCTGCGGCTCGACCCACCCCGAGGCGCTGGTCGAGCGGGTGAAGGCCTGCGAGGCGTCGATCGGCTTCGCCTTCGACGGTGACGGCGACCGGGTGGTCGCCGTGGACTCCGACGGCACGGTCCGCGACGGCGACGAGCTGATCGCAATCGCCGCGCTCGACCTCGCCGCGCGCGGGGGCCTCGACGGCGGCGTCGCGGTGACCGTGATGAGCAACTACGGCTTCCACGACGCGATGGCGGAGGCTGGGATCGAGGTGGCGACGACCAAGGTCGGCGACCGCAGCGTCTCCGCCGAGCTCGCGAGCCGCGACTGGAACCTGGGCGGCGAGCAGTCGGGGCACCTGATCTGGACCGAGTACGCGCCCACCGGCGACGGCATCGCCGCGGCGCTCTTGACCCTGCGTGCGCTGGGGTCGACCGAGCTCAGGGCGGCGAGGCCGATGCGGCGGCTGCCGCAGGTGCTCGAGAACGTCGCGGTCGCGGAGCGCGAGTCCGTCGACGAGGCGGAGGCCGTCTGGGACGCGGTCGAGCGCGAGGCCGCCGGGCTCGAGGGTCGGGGGCGCGTCTTGATCCGCGCCTCGGGCACGGAGCCGCTCGTGCGCGTGATGGTCGAAGCCCCCGAGCAGGCCGAGGCCGAGCAGGTCGCCGCGCGCCTGGTTGCGATCGTGCAGGCGGAGCTCGCCTGAGCCGCGCGCGCGGCCTACCCTTAAGCCCAGCCCATGTGCGGAATCGTCGGATACGTCGGCCAGCGCCCCTGCCGTGACCTGCTGATCGCGGGCCTGGAGAAGCTCGAGTACCGCGGCTACGACTCCGCCGGCATCTCACTGCTCGAGGACGGCCGGATCGACACCGTGCGCGCGGTCGGGAACCTCGCCAACCTCCGCGCGGCGGTCGGCCTCGACGCCGACCATCCGGTGACCGAGGCCGACGCGGGCGCGGTGGCCGTGGCGGCGCCGCCGGCGACGATCGGCCTCGGCCACACCCGCTGGGCGACGCACGGCCGGGTCACGGAGGAGAACGCACACCCGCACGGCGACTGCTCCGACAGCGTCCACATCGTCCTCAACGGGATCGTCGAGAACCACTCCGAGCTGCGGCGCCAGCTCTCCGGCGAGGGTCACGTGTTCAGCTCCGAGACCGATGCCGAGATCGTCTCCCACCTGATCGAGAAGCACTACGACGGTGACCTGACCGCCGCGGTACGCGCGGCGTTCTCGGACCTGCGCGGCCACTACGCGTTCGTCGCCATGCACTCCGAGCACACCGAGACGCTGGTCGCCGCGCGACAGGAGTGCCCGCTGATCGTCGGCCTCGGAGACGACGAGAGCTTCGTCGCCTCCGCGATCCCGGCCTTCCTCGCCGAGACCCGCCAGGTGCTCGGGCTCAAGAACGGCGAGATCGTCACCGTGACCCCGGACGGCGCCTCGATCATCGAGGCCGACGGGACCCCGGTCGAGCGCGACGTCGAGGAGGTCACCTGGGACGAGGAGGCCGCCGAGAAGGGCGGCTACCCCACCTTCATGATGAAGGAGATCCACGAGCAGCCCGACTCGGTCGCCGAGACGATCGCCGACCGGCTGTCGGAGATCGATCGCGTCGACCTCTCCGAGCTCGAGTTCCCGGCGGGGCTGGCTCGGCGACTGGGCAGGATCGTGATCGTCGCCTGTGGGACCTCCTACCACGCCGGGCTCGTCGGTCGCTATGCGATTGAGCAGTGGGCCCGGGTGCCGGTCGAGATGGACATCGCCTCGGAGTACCGCTATCGCGATCCGGTGGTCAACGCGGACGATCTCGTGATCGGGGTCACCCAGTCGGGGGAGACCGCCGACACGCTGGCGGCGATGCGGCTGGCGCGCGAGCGCGGCGCCCGGGTGCTCGCGGTCACCAACGTGATGGGCAGCCAGGCCACCCGTGACGCCGACGCCGTCCTCTTCACCAGGGCCGGGATCGAGATCGGGGTCGCCGCGACCAAGACCTTCGTCAGCCAGGTGGCCGCCATGTACCTGCTCGGGCTCTGGCTCGCCCAGGAGCGCGAGGTGATGGAGACCGAGCGGCGCGTCGAGCTGATCCGTGAGCTGAAGGCGCTGCCCCACCTGATCCAGGAGACGATCGTGTCCACCGACGCGCGGGTGCGCGCGATCGCACGCAGCCACGCCGAGCAGCGGTTCTTCCTCTATTTGGGCCGCAACATCGGGCTCCCGATCTGCCTCGAGGGAGCGCTGAAGCTGAAGGAGATCTCCTACATCCCGACCGATGCCTATGCCGCCGGCGAGATGAAGCACGGCCCGATCGCGCTGCTCGACGAGGACACCCCGGTGGTCACCGTGGCCACCGACAGCCCGGTGCTCGAGAAGGTGCTCTCCAACGTCGCCGAGGTCCGGGCGCGGGGCGCCGACGTGATCGCGGTTGCCACGGACGGCTCGGAGGAGGTCGCCGCGGCCGCCGACCAGATCCTGTTCGTCCCGCGCACGGACTGGATCCTGCAGCCGATCCTCGCGATCGTGCCGCTGCAGCTCTTCGCGTACCACATCGCGAGGCTCAACGGGCTCAACGTCGACCAGCCACGGAACCTGGCGAAGACGGTCACGGTCGAGTAGTTGCGCACCGCCGGCTGCCGGGGTCCGGGCGTGGCACGGGCGCTAGCATGCCCCGCTTGCGCGCAGGGATGCTCAAGCTCGCCGCTGCGCTCGCTCTCGCGGCGGGGGCGTTCGTGGTCGGGTGTGGGGACGGTGATGACGCGGGCTCGGGGAGCCTCGCGGCCCTGACGCCCCCGGATGCGCCGGTTTTCATCGGCGGCGTGCTGCGGCCGGAGGACGACCAGGCGGAGGCGATCGAGTCGTTCGCCGAGCGCGTCGCCGGGATCTCCGACCCCGGCGCCAGGCTGATCGCCGAGCTCGACGCGTCGCTGGCCGAGAACGGGCTGGATGTCACCTACGCGGAGGACATCGAGCCCTGGCTGGGCGACGAGATCGCGGTCTTCATCAGCTCGCTGGAGAACGTGACCGATCGGACCGTGGCCGGGGACAGCGCGATGCCTGACTTCGCCGCGATCGTCGAGGTCGACGACGTGGAGGAGGCCGAGGAGTTCCTCCAGAAGCTGTACGACCAGGACCCGCCCGCCGAGGAGGCGCAGCGGAGCTACGAGGGGACCGACTACACCCTGCTGTTCCCCGGGATCGGGGTCGGGATCGTCGACGACAGAGCCCTCGCCTTCGGCACCGAGACGGGGATCAAGCTCGCGACCGACGCCTCGAACGGGGAGTCGCTCGCCGAGAGCGAGGAGTACACGGAGCGCATCGACGCGCTCCCGGACGACCCGCTCGTCTCGGCGCAGATCGAGCCCGCGGCCGCGATCGAGGCGGCGATCGCCTCCGGCGACGTCGCGCCGGAGCAGGCGAGGGTGCTCGAACCGCTGCTCAGCGGCCCGCTCTCGGAGCCGGTGGCGGCGACCCTCTCGGCCGACACCGAGACGGCCAGCATCGACGTCGCCGCGGCGGTCGATTCGGGGATCTCGCTGAGCACCGAGTCGTCCCTGCTGACCGAGCTCCCCGGAGGCGCCTGGTTCGCGATCGCCGTCCCGGACCTCGGCTCGACGCTCGAGCACGTCCTCGACCAGCTCTCCTCCAGCGGGCTCCAGGGTGCCGGGATGATCGAGCGCCGAGGTACGCGATGCCACCGGCCTCGAGCTCGGGAACGATGTCTTCAGCTGGCTCGGCGATACGGCGGCCTACGTGCAGGGCACGGCGGTGCCGGGGCTCAGCGCGGGCGCTGATCGCTCAGACCAGCGATCCGGAGGGGCCGCGGGAGCTGCTCGAGGCCGTGCAGAGACTCGCCGAGGAGGACTCGGGCTTCGACTCCGGCGGGCCGCCCGAGGGAGCCGAGTACGGGTTCTCGATCGGGATCCCCGGGGTCGGCGGCGGCGCCGAAGCCGGGGTGGTCGGCGATGAGCTCGTCGCCGTGTTCGGTTCGACGGTCGATCAGGCGCTCGAACCGAGCGAGACGCTCGGCGACAACCCCTCCTATCAGGAGGCCGCGGCGGCGCTCGGCGACGACCTGCCCGCGGCGCTCTACGTCGACGTGCCCTCGTTGCTCGATGTCGCGGAGCTGGGCTCCGACGGCGACCTCGATTACGAGTCGATCCGCCCGTACGCGGACGCCTTCGCCTCCCTGGTCGCCGGCGGCAGGGTCGAGGACGGCCTGGCGTTGAGCCGGATCACGGTCCTGCTCGCGGACGAGTGATGAGCGCCCCGCCCTCGATCGGCATCGACCTGATCGAGATCGAGCGGATCGAGCGCGCGATCGAGCGCCGGCCGGGCCTGGCCGAGCGCGTGTTCAGCCCGGGCGAGCTCGAGCACGCCCGCCGCCACCCGCGCCCGGGTCGCCACCTCGCCGCCCGCTTCGCCGCCAAGGAGGCGGCGCTGAAGGCGCTCGGCCTGGGGGGCTTGCGCCTGCACGAGATCGAGGTCGCGGGAGGGGGCTCGCTGCCGCCGCGCCTCGTCCTGCACGGCGACGCCGCCGAGCTCGCGGCCAGCCGGGGTCTCGAGCTCTCGGTGTCCCTCACCCACTCGCGCGAGCTCGCGGCCGCGGTGGTAATCACCCACCCGGCTTCTAGCCGCGCCCGGCCGGCACACGCACAACCTCACTTCCGCTGTCGTTTCCCGGGTGCGCCGCGCTTTGAGCCCGGGCCGCCGGGAGGCGCGGGTACGCTGCGCCGGATGGAGCGCTGGCTCGAGCCCCTGCACGACGCCGAGAGCATGCGGGCGACGGATGCCTGGGCGATCGACGAGCAGGGGGTGCCCTCGCTGGAGCTGATGGAGGCGGCGGGGCGCGCGGTCGCCGAGGGCGCGGCCGAGATCGCCGGCGCGGGCCCGGCGCGGGTCGTCTGCGGCAAGGGCAACAACGGCGGCGACGGCCTGGTCGCCGCCCGGCACCTGGCTGCTCTGGGCTACGAGGTCGAGGTGCTGCTGCTGTGGGCGGCGGACGAGCTGAGCGCCGACGCCGCGGCAAACCTCGACCGCTACGAGGGCGCCGTGCGCGAGCCCGGCCCGGGCGAAGTCGGGGCGGCGCTCGAGGGCTCCGGGGTCGTCATCGACGCGATCTTCGGCACCGGGTTCTCCGGTGCCGCGCGCGACCCCGCCGCCGCGGCGATCGAGGCGATCAACGCCTGCGGCGCGCCCGTGGTCGCCGCCGACATCGCCTCCGGGGTCGACGCCTCGAGCGGCGAGGTCGAGGGCGGTGGCGTCGAGGCCGAGACCACGGTCAGCTTTCACGGCGCCAAGCTCGGGCACTGGCTGGCGCCCGGCAAGCGCCATCGTGGTGACCTGAGGGTCGCGCCGATCGGGATCCCCGACGGGGCGCCCACGGAGGCGCCCGGAGGCCTGATCCGGGCGTCGGTGCTCGAGCTGCTCGACCGCCGCGGCGCGGAGTCGACCAAGTTCAGCTCGGGCCAGGTGCTGGTGGCCGGGGCCTCACGCGGGCTCACGGGCGCCGTCTGCATGTCCGCTCAGGCGGCGGCGCGTGCCGGCGCCGGCTATGCGACCGTCGCGGTGCCGGCGGAGCTCGAGCAGATCTTCGAAATCAAGCTGACCGAGGTGATGTCGATCGGCTGCCCGAGCGCCGACGGGCATCTCACGACCGCCGCGGCCAACGCGATCCTGGAGGCGGCCGAGCGCGCGGCGGCGGTCGTCCTCGGGCCTGGGCTCGGGCGCGCCGACGAGACCTTCGAGCTGGTCACCTCGCTCGTCGACCGAATCGATGCGCCGCTGGTGATCGACGCGGACGGCCTCAACGCGCTCGCCGGGAAGCTCGAGCTGCTCGCCCCGCGGGCCGCGCCGACCGTGCTCACCCCGCACGCCGGCGAGCTCGGGCGGCTGCTCGGAGTTGACTCCGCCGAGGTGGGCGCCCATCGACTCGCCGGCGCGACCGAGGCCGCGGCGCGCGCGCAGGCGACCGTGGTCCTCAAGGGCGATGACTCGATCGTCGCCGCGCCCGGCCGGGGGCCGATCGTCAACGGCCTCGCGAGCCCGGCGCTGGCGACCGCGGGCACCGGCGACGTGCTCAGCGGCATGGTCGCGGCGCTGATCGCCCGCGGGCTCGAGCCGCGGGCGGCGGCAGCGGCGGCCGTGCACGCACACACCCGCGCCGGGCGCGCCGCCGCAGATCGGGTCGGCGCGGCGGAGTCGGTGATCGCGACCGACGTGATCGAGGCGATCCCGTCCGGCCTGCGCCCGGCCGATCGTGAGCCCGGTTGAGGGCGACGGCGGTGATCGACACGGGGGCGGTGGAGCGCAACTGCCGCCGGCTCGCCTCCGAGCTCGACGGCGAGACCGCGCTCTGCGCGGTGGTCAAGGCCGACGGCTACGGGCACGGCGCGGTGCGATGCGCCGCGGCGGCGCTCGCCGGGGGCGCGACCTGGCTCGCGGTTGCGGCGGCCGGCGAGGCCGTCGAGCTGCGCTCCGAGCTCGGTGAACGCGCCCGGATCCTGGTCCTCGGGGCGATGACGCCCCGCGAGCTCGACCAGGCGCTCGGCGCGGGCGCCGACGTCGCGATCTGGCGGCGCGGCTTTCTCGAGCTGGCCGCAGCTCGCGGGCGCGCGCTCGGCTTGCGCCCGCAGGTCCACGTCAAGCACGACAGCGGCATGGGGCGGCTGGGGGAGCGCGATCCGGCGGCGGTCGCGGAGCTTGTCGCCGCGGCCGCTGCCTCTCCCGACCTCGACCTGGTCGGACTGTGGACCCACTTCGCGACCGCCGACGATCCCGAGTCGGACTTCTTCGACCGTCAGCTCGAGCGCTTCCTCGCGCTGGCGTTGCCGCTGCGCGAGCGCCACGACGGGCTGCTCCTCCACGGCGCCAACAGCGCCGCCACCCTGCGCGAGCCGCGTTCGCATCTCGACATGGTCCGCTGCGGGATCGCGATCTACGGCCTCGATCCCTTCGGGCGGGACCCGCGCGAGCAGGAGCTCGAGCCGGCGCTCGAGCTGCGCTCCTACGTCGCCGACGTGAAACGGTTCGAGCCCGGTGACAGCGCCGGCTACGGACGGACCTGGTCGGCCGCCGAGGCCACCGATGTCGGCGTGCTGCCGATCGGCTACGGCGACGGCGTTCGCCGCGGGCTGACCAACAACGCCGATGTGCTCGTCGGCGGCCGTCGCTACCCGCTGGTCGGGACCGTCTCGATGGACAACATCACCGTCGATCTCGGCGCGGGAACCGCCGTCGAGCGCGGCGCCGAGGCGGTCCTGATCGGCGCTCAGGGCGACGAGCGGATCCTCTGCGAGGAGCTCGCCGAGCGGCTTGGGACGATCAACTACGAGATCACCTGCGGGATCTCGGCGCGGGTGCCGCGCGAGCTCGCCGGAGCTTGACGCGGAGCCCGACAGGGCGAAGCGGAGCCCGCCGCTGTTGAGGCGGCTTCGGTGACGGCCGGGGAGCGGCTGCGCGAGGCGCCCGCCGTCGCGACGGCGGCGACGGCGCTCGCCGAGGGCGACGAGGTCTGGATCGTCGGCGGGGCGGTGCGCGACGCGCTCGCCGATCGCCGGGTCGTGGACCTCGATCTCGCGCTCGCCGGCGACCCGGCGGCGGCCGCCCGCCGGGTCGCCGCGGCCGCCGGCGGTCCGGCGTTCGAGCTCTCGGCGGAGTTCGGGACCTGGCGCGCTCTCGCCCGGGACCGCGCCTGGCACGTCGACCTCAGCCGCGTGCGCGGGGGGTCGATCGCCGCGGACCTCGCCCAACGGGACTTCACCGTGAACGCGATCGCGCTGCCGCTCGCCGACCCGGCGGCGGAGGCGATCGATCCGCATTCCGGGATCGGCGACCTCGAAGCGCGCCTCCTGCGGGCGGTCTCGGAGCGCAGCTTCGCCGACGACCCGTTGCGGATCCTGCGCGCCGCGCGCCTCGGCGCCGAGCTCGGCCTCGAGCTCGATCCCGCGACCGTGCGCCTGGCGCGCGACTCAGCCGCCCGCGCAGGGGAGCCCGCCGGCGAGCGCCAGCTCGCCGAGCTGCGGCTGCTGGTCGCGGGGCCGGAGCCGCTGCGCGCGCTGGCGCTGCTCGACCAGCTCGGCGGCACCGCCGGGGTGCTCCCGGAGCTGGCGGGACTGCGCGGAGTCGCTCAGAACCCCAACCACCACCTCGACGTCCACGGACACACGCTCGAGGTGCTCGCCAGGCTGCTCGAGGTCGAAGGCGACCTCGAGCGCTACGCGGGCGATGCCGCCGGCGACGTTCGCGCCCTGCTCGCGGAGCCGCTCGCCGACGAGCTCAGCCGCGGCGACGCCCTTCGATTCGGCGCGATTCTCCACGACGTCGGCAAGCCGGCGACCCGCAAGGAGCACGGCGGCGGCTTCGTCTCCTTCGTCGGCCACGACCGCGAGGGCGCCAGGCTGGTCCGCAGGGCGTGCGCGCGGCTGAAGGCGAGCCGGGCGCTCGCACGCCACCTCGAGGCGCTCACCCTCCACCATCTGCACCTCGGCTTCATGGCCCAGGAGCGCCCGCTCTCGCGCCGGCGCCTGTACGACTACCTGAAGCTGACCGAGCCGGTCGCCGCCGACGTCACCGTGCTCACGATCGCCGACCGGCTCGCCGCCCGTGGCAGCGGCCCGACCGCCAGCCCGGAGATGATCGAGGCGCACCTCGAGCTCGTCCGCGAGGTCCTGCCGGCGGCGATCGCCTGGCACCGCGAGGGCCCGCCGCGGCCGCCGATCGCCGGCGACGAGCTCGCCGCGGCGCTCGGGATCGCCCCCGGGCCGCGGCTCGGCGACCTGCTCGCGCAGATCGAGGCGGCGGTGTTCACCGGCGAGGTGGCCACGGCCGCCGACGCGGTCGAGCTGGCCTCGAATACCCTGCGCGCCGATGGCTGAGGACTGCATCTTCTGCGCGATCGTCGCCGGCGACGCTCCGGCGGAGATCGTCGACTCCGACGAGCACACGATCGCGTTCATGGACATCAGCCCGGCGACGCCCGGCCACGCGCTGGTGATCCCTCGCCGCCACTCCGCCGACCTGATCGAGATCGGCGCCGAGGACCTCGCGCGGACGATGACGGCCGCCCAGCGGTTGGCGGCGCGGATGGGCGAGACGCTCGAGCCCGACGGCTTCAACGTGATCAACGCCTGCGGGGCCGCCGCCTGGCAGACCGTGTTCCACTTTCACCTGCACGTCGTGCCCCGCTTCGAGGACGACCCGCTCGAGCTGCCGTGGGTGCCGAGTCCGGGCGACCCCGAGCAGATCAAGGCGACCGCGCGGAGGATCAGGGGGGAGGGGTGATGGCGGAGGCGACGATCACGCTCGAGCTCGAGGACCAGGTGGCCAAGGTGGTGCTGTCGAACCCGCCCCTCAACCTGTTCACCGACAACGCGTTCCACGAGCTCATGGACTGCCTCGACCAGGTCGAGGGCAGCGGGGCGCGGGCGCTGGTCTGGCGCGCCGAGGGCGAGATCTTCACCGGTGGCGTCGACGTCAACGCGCTTCCAGCGGATCGTCGACGCCGGCGCGGGCAAGGAGGCCGACGCGCTCGCCGGGCCGCTGATCGAGGCGGTGCAGCGCCTGGAGGCGCTCGAGATCCCGACGCTCGCGCTGATCCACGGTCTCTGCCTGACCGCCGGACTCGAGGTCGCGCTCGGCTGCGACCTGATCTGGGCGGAGGAGTCCTCGAGGTTCGGCCTGGTCGAGGCGGTCGTCGGGCTCACCCCCGGCGCCGGCGGCACTCAGCGGATGGCCGAGCGCGCCGGACCGGCCCGCGCGCGCGAGTTCGTGTACGACCGGCGGCCTCTACGACGCGCCGACGCTCGAGCGCTGGGGCGTGGTCAACCGGGTGGTCGACGACGGCACCGTGCACGAGAAGGGGATGCGCTTCGCCCAGCGGCTGGCGAGTGGCCCGACCAGGGCTCACGCGGCGACCAAGCGGATCGTGCGCGCCTTCTCCGACGGGGGGATCGAACGCGCCGACGAGGTCACCCCCCGGCAGTTCGCCGACCTGTTCGCGACCGAGGACCTGCACGACGCGGTGCGCTCGTTCCTTGCAGAAGGGCCTGGGAAAGCCAAGTTCGAGGGCAAGTAGGCGCTACCCTCACCGGCGAGCGCCCCCAACGGGCAGCGAGCAAGCACCATGGGCAAAGAAGAGAAGATCGAGATGGAGGGCGAGGTCACCGAGGCCCTGCCGAACACGATGTTCAAGGTCAAGCTCGACAACGACCACGAGGTCCTCGGGCACATCTCGGGCAAGATGCGCCGCCACTACATCCGCATCCTCCCGGGCGACCGGGTGAAGATCGAGCTCTCGCCGTACGACCTCGACCGCGGCCGGATCACCTACCGCTACAAGTAGCCGCAGCCCGCGCCGCCGCGGATCAGGGCTCGGAGACCTCGACCCAGAGCCGCCGGTTCGAGAACGTGCACGGGTCGTCGCCGCGGCGCGGCGGTAGACCATCCGGAAGCCGAGCTCCCCGCCGGGAAGCGGCGGGAGCGTGAACGCGTACTCGGTCCGCGGGCCCGGGCTCGGGCCGCTGAACGTCGCCCCGCCCTCGAACGGGAGCTGGACCTCGAAGCCCTGCCCCGAGACCAGGACCCCGAACCGGCAGTCGTCGGCGGTCGCACCACCCGCCGCGGTCATCGTCGCCTGCGCGAGCACGGTCACGAAGACGTTGGCGCCCAGCGTCAGGTCGAGCTCGGGGCCCGGCGGCGCGATGTCGCCCGCGGCGCCCGACGACGTCGACCCGGCTGACTCCACCAGGGCGTAGTCCACGGTCCCCAGCTTCGAGGCGGTCACCGACTCGTCGACGAGCTTCGGGGTGGTGACCGAGTCGGCGGCGAGCTTCGCCGCGGTCACCGAGTCGTCGGCGAGCTTGGGCGAGGTGACGGAGGCGTCCCCGAGCTTGGGCGAGGTCACCGAAGCGTCCGCGAGCTTGGGCGTGGTCACCGAGGCGACGGCGAGGTCGAACGCCTTCACGCGGCCGTCCTTGATCTTGCGGGAGCGGACCGCGTTGCGGGCGACCTCCTTCTTACGCACGGCGCGCTTCGCGATCTGCTTGGCGCGGACCGCGTTGCGCGCGATCTCCTTCGAGGTGACGCTGCCGGCGGGCAGCTGCAGGGCGTACGCGCCGCCCCCGAGCGCGATGAAGATCGCCAGGGTCGCGATCACGTTCGCGTACGTAACCCGACCTCGCATCGCCACCGAGCCTAGATCGGCCGTCGGACGGCCTCGCTCAGGCCCAGCCCGGATCCGGCTCTGCCATCTCCATGATCAGGCTCGTCCAGGCGAACTCGCGCGCGCCGAGGCCCTCGCCGGTGTTGCGGGTCGTAGTACTCGCGCAGGCCGTGGCGGAGCACGAGGTCGGTCAGGCGCTCGGCCATCAGCGCCGCCTCGGCGTCGTAGCCGAGCCGGCGCATGCCCAGCCACAGCATCCAGGCCGCGTTGACCCAGGTCGGCCCGCGCCAGTAGCGCAGCTTCCAGCCCGGTCCGCGGTTGGGCTCGAAGGTGGGCTCGGCCGCCGAGACCGACGGCGGCGGGTTGGTGAGCCAGTAGCGCCGCGGGTCGAGCAGGTGCTCCTCGACCAGGCGCCGTCCGATCTCCTCGGGGAGGTCGGGGAGCGCGAGCGGGGAGAGCGCCGCCCAGGTGGAGACGTCGGGCCGGGCCCCGCCCGGCTGCACCTCGTCGAGGAAGAGGCCGCGGCGCTCGTCCCAGAGGCGGTCGACGATCGCCGGGGTGATCGACGGCTCGCCGGCCGCGACCCGGGCACAGGCACCAGAGCACGTTGGTCATCACCTCGCAGAGCACCGGCCAGCCGCGATCGCGGATCCGGCGCGCGTCCCAGCCCAGCCGGCGGTTGCGGGCGACCAGCAGCGGGAAGCCGTAGCCACCGTGCCGCAGGCGGCCCCAGACCGGGTCGAACTTCGGCGACGAGTCGAGCCCGGACTCGTCGGGCTGGACCAGCCACAGCAGCCCGTCGCCGTCGAGGTCGCGGTTGGCCCGCAGCCACTCGTGGTGGGTGGCGATCCGCGGCTCGGCGGCCGGGTCGCCGACCGCGATCCGCCACGCCCAGGCGAGCAGCGGCGGCTGGATCGTGCCGGTCATCTCGGCGTGGCGCGAGGTGACGTTGTAGTAGACGAGCCGCCGGAAGGTCAGCGGCCGGTCCCAGAAGACGACGTGGCCGATGAAGCCGTCCGGGCGCATCGCGTTCAGCAGGCTCTCGAGCTCGGAGCGCGAGCGCTCGGCCGTCGAAGCGCCGCCAGACGATCGCCGCGAAGCACGAGTCCCAGTACCACTGCCACGGATAGCGGCTCGGGCTCGGCCGCGTGTAGGAGTAGCGCACGCCGCGCCGCTCGCCCTCGGCGTGCGAGGCCTCGAGCACACCGCGGCAGAGGTCGGCGAGCTCGCTCACCCGTCCACCTCAGAGGGTGATCCGGCGCATGCCGCGCAGGGCGAAGTACGTCGAGCACCGCGAGCAGGCCCGGCGAGCGCGACCAGCGCCGGCCAGACGTCGGGCCAGGTGATCGGGTCGCCGACGAACCCGAGGCGGGCGGCGTCGACCACCTGGGTCAGCGGGTTGATCCGGGCGACGTCGGCGAGCCAGTCCTGGAGCAGGTCGAGCGGCGCGTAGGCGGTGGTGAACAGCACGAGGATGAACATCCCGGCCTGCATCAGCGGCGCGGCGCTCTGGGTCTTGTAGCGCAGCGCCAGCGAGACCCCCCAGCAGGCGGCGATCGTCCCGGTCGCCATCACGCAGAAGATCGCCAGCACGAGGCCGCCGAAGCCTGGCCAGTCGACGCCGATCGCGAAGCCGACGGCGAGCAGCACGGTCGCCGGGATCAGCGAGCGCAGGCTCGCCGAGAGCACCATCCCGGCGAGCAGCGCCGGACGCGGGGCCGGGGAGGCGAGCAGGCGGTCGAACCAGCCCTGCTCGATGTCGCGGGCGAGGTTGACCCCGGTCGCCGCGCCGGTGAAGCCGGCGCCCTGGAGCAGGCTGACCGGGAGGATGAAGCTCTGGTAGCTCTCGGTGTCGAAGCCGCGCAGCCCGGTCAGGTTGCCGAACACCGAGGTCAGGCCGAGGAAGAAGATCGTCGGCGCGAGCACCCCCGGGATCGCGGCGCCCGGGACCCGCAGGATCTCGTTGCGCCGCGCGGCGGATCAGCACCCGCACCGTCGCGATGTCGGCGCTCAGCCCCATCGGGCTCAGCCCACCCGCAGCCTGCGGCGCAGCGCGACGGCGCTGAGCGCGGTCGAGATCGCGCCGACGAGGGCGATCGCGCCGAACGCCTCGGCGACGTTCGGCCGCCGTCAGCGAGCCGATCACCGGCTCGCGGATCCCCTCGACGATGAAGGAGAGCGGGTTGTACTCGGCGATCGAGGCGGCCGGCTCGAGCAGCAGGTTGATCGGGAAGAAGGCGCTGGAGAGGAAGAGGATGACGAAGATCAGCGGGAACAGCCCCTGGACCACCGAGGCCTGGCCGGTGTAGAGCGCGATCGAGGCGCTGAGCCCGCCGAAGGCGACGGCCGCGAGCGAGGTGAAGACGATCATCAGCAGCACTCCCGGGATCCCACCCTCGAACGAGGCGCCGAAGATCAGCCCGATGGCGATGAACCAGAGCGCCGTGGCGGCGCCCAGGACGGCGGTCCCGGCGAGGCGGCCGAGCACGATCGCGAAGCGCGAGATCGGGGCCGCGAGCAGGCGGTCGGTGAACCCCATCTCGAGGTCGACCGCGAGCGCGATGCCGCCCGTGTTGCCCGCCAGCAGGCACGACTGGAGCATCGCCCCGGCGAGCATGAAGGAGAGGAAGTTGTCGACCTCGGGAAACCCGGGCAGGCTGACGGCCTCGCCCGCGCCGCCGGTCTGGACCGCGAGCAGCAGGGTGGGGAAGATGAGGATCGGCGAGGCGAGCTGCGGCCGCCGGAAGGTCTGCTTGACCGAGCGCGCCCCGAGCGCCAGCACGACGCGCAGGTTGACCGCGAGCCTCGCCACGCTCAGCGGTCGTCAGCCCCGGAGGCCCCCGGGACGAGGCCGGCGCCACGGCGGGCGCCTCATCCGGTTCGGCCTCGGCCTGCGAGTCGCCCTCGAGGTGCTCGCCGGTCTTGGCGACGAAGACGTCGTCGAGCGTCGGCTCGACCAGGTCCAGCGATTCGACCAGGATCCCCGCGTCGTCGAGCGCGCGGACGACCTGGGCGACGTCGCTCGCCCCGCTGGCGAGCTCGACCAGCAGGCGGCCCTCCTTCTCGGGCAGGATGCGGCCGAAGTCGCCGCAGATCCCCTTCGCCCGCTCCGCCGAGCCGTCGGCGAGCCCGAGCTCGAGGTGCGGCTTGCCGACCTCGGCCTTGAGCGAGGCGGGCGTGCCCTCGGCCACGATCCGCCCGCCGCTGATGATCCCGACCCGGTCGGCGAGCTGGTCGGCCTCCTCCAGGTACTGGGTGGTGAGGAAGACCGTCGTGCCCTCGCGGTTGAGCGCCTCGACCTCCTCCCAGATCGCCTTGCGGCTGACCGGGTCGAGGCCGGTCGTCGGCTCGTCGAGGAACAGCACCCGGGGCTCGTGCACGAGCGCCGAGGCGAGGTCGAGCCGGCGGCGCATGCCGCCCGAGTAGGTGCCGACGCGCCGGTCGGCCGCCTGCGTCAGCCCGACGCGCTCGATCAGCGCATCGCCGCGCTGGACGGCCTCGCGGCCGACCAGCCCGTGCAGGGTCGCCTGGAGCTGGATCAGCTCGCGGCCGGTCATCAGCGGGTCGAGCGCCGCCTCCTGCAGGGCGACCCCGATCGAGCGGCGTACCTCGGCGGCCTCGTCGACGACGTCGTGGCCGGCGACCCGGGCGCTGCCGCCGGTGGGACGCAGGAGCGTGGTCAGCATCCGCACCGTGGTCGTCTTGCCGGCCCCGTTGGGGCCGAGGAAGGCGTAGATCTCGCCTGCGGCGACCTCCAGATCGACCCCGTCGACGGCCCTGATCCCGCCCGGGAACTCGCGCTCGAGCTTTGTTACCTCGATTGCAGGCACGGCGGGGGAATCTACCGCCGTGCGCGCAGCGGCCTAAGCTACGGATCGCCGGGGGACCGAAACCCGCGTCCCCAGCAGGTGTTTGACCCCAAGACCCATGGCCGGCCTCAAGATACGCCCGCGCCACCTGACCCCGCTCGTCCTGGCGGCGGCGGGCTCTGTGTGCCTGCTCGGCGCCGGCACCGGCGTCGCCGCGGCGGCTCCGGCGAAGACGCTCGGCAAGACGGGGCGCACGCCCGAGCCGTCGTGCCCGAAGACGCCGTGCGAGGCGGTCGGCAGCGTGACCGGGTTCCAGATGATCGCCGACGGCACCCGGGCTCCGTTCAAGGCGCGCGAGGACGGCTACATCGTCGGCTGGGCGATCGACCTTTCGGATCCGAACAAGTCGCAATCCCAGTTCTTCGCCGACTTCTACGAGTCAGGGGCCTTCGGCACGACCCCGACCGCGCGGGTCTCGGTGCTGAAGCGCAAGGACGAGCGCAACTACAAGCTCAAGGCGCAGAGCCCGGTGGTCACGCTGGGCTCGGTGCTGGGCACCAGGCAGACGTTCACGCTCACCGATCCGCTGAAGATCCGCAAGGGCGAGTTCCTGGCCTTGACGATCCCGACCTGGGCGCCGGCGTTCGCGGTCAACCAGAGCGGCTCGAACAACGTCTGGCGGTCGAGCCGGGCCGAGGGCGAGTGCTCGGGCACCGCGCCCATCAAGGCCGGCAAGCCGCAGCAGAAGGTCGGCTCGGAGCGCTCCTACGGCTGCGACTACAAGACCGCCCGGCTCCTCTACTGGGGCTACTACACGCCGCGCTGAGCAGGCGCGGGCCGGCCGTTACTCGCAGGCTTCGGGGTTCTCGGTGCAGAACTGATCGAAGGCCGCCGAGCCGCCCGAGGGTCCACCACCGTCGCCTCCTCCGCCGGCGCCGACGCCGCCGGAGCCCTCGGCGCCCGGTCCCTCGGTGCCGCCCGAGTCCTCGGTCGACGTCGTCGTGGGGGCGGTCGTCGTGGCGGTCGTCGATGAGCTCGTCGTGCTCGTGGTCGTGGTCGTCGTCGACGAGCCGGTCGAGGTGGTGGTCGCCGGCGTTGTTGTCACCGTGATCGTCTCCGCGTCCTGCGGCTCGTCGGAGTCGCCGCAGGCGGCGAGGCCGAGGCAGCCGAGCGAGGCGAGGACGCAGGGGCGACGCGCGCTGCGCGCGCGAGCGAGCGAGGACGCCGCCCCGCGACGCCCGGGCTCACGCGAGCGGGGGCTGGCGCAGCCCGCAGTACGGGCAGTCGCTGACGTCGAGGCCGATCAGCTGGTCGCAGCGCCGGCAGACGCGCAGGTTCTCGGGCGTTCGCAGCAGCGCCGACTCCGAGGGCGCCAGCGGCAGGGTCCGGGTCACCGGCTCCATCTCCTCGCCGGTCTCGCGGTCGAGGTACACGCCGCCCGGCTCGGCCGGGCCGAGCGCCTCGCGGCCCGAGGCGCGGGCGCGCAGGCGGTAGATCTGGCGCGGGTTCTGCACGGCGGCGAACGATACCCGTCGAGGCCGGACGCGGCCACCGGAGGGGAGCGGCTAGTCCGGTCGGATGTTCTGGTTGAGGCGGAAGCGGTTCTGCGGGTCGTAGCGACGTTTGAGTGCCTTCAGCCGACCCCACTTTTCCGGCCCGTACGCCTCGCGGATCCGCTCCTCCCCCTCGTCCATGAGGAAGTTGACGTAGACGCTCTCGCTGTGCGGCTCGAGCGCGGAGTGAAACGCGCGCACCCACTCGCGCTCGTCGTCGAAGCCCTGCTCGGTCGCGGTCGCCGCCGTGATGTTGAAGGTGTGCCCGGCGCGGCGGCCGGAGAACGCCGTCTCGTCCTCGCCGACGCGGGCGACCGCACCTCCTTGCTGCCAGATCGGGAACGCGGTCAGCGGCGAGCCGATCCGCGAGGCGTGCTCGTAGGTGATCTCGATCACCTCGTCGCTGAGCTCGCCGACGTCGCAGGCGCGCATGTAATACCACCAGCCGTGGGGGAAGGAGGGATCGAACATCGCCTGGTGGTCGACGAGCGGCTTCGGCTCGCAGAGGTCCAGGATCGGCCGCCCAAAGGACCGCAGCGGCCGCAGGTATCGCTCCCCGGCGTCGAGCGCTCCGGACCAGCAGCAGACGACGCCGACGATCGGCTCGCCGTGCAGCTCGGCCGGGACGAAGTCCAGCGGCGGGGCCTTGCGATGGACCACGATCGTCATCAGCTCGTCGGGGGCGTCGGCGATCCACTCGCGATAGAACCGCAGCAGCCGCGGGGACTCGGTTATCGGCCAGAAGATGGGCCCCGCGAGCACGGCCGGGCCGACCGGGTTGAGCCGGAACGTAAAGCGGGTGACGACGCCGAAGTTGCCGCCGCCGCCGCGCACACCCCAGAAGAGGTCGGCGTTCTCGGCCTCGGACGCCCGCACCACCGAGCCGTCCGCCGTCACCATCTCGACCGCGAGGAGCTGGTCGATCGTGAGCCCGTGTTTGCGCATCAGCCATCCGATCCCGCCGCCGAGGGTGAGGCCCGCCACCCCGGTGTGGGTGACGATCCCGGCCGGGACCGCGAGCCCGTGCTCCTGGGTCGCCCGATCGAGCTCGCCGAGCAACACCCCGGCCTGCACGGTCGCCGTCGCCGCCTCGGGATCGACGCGGACCTCCCGCATCGGCGAGAGGTCGATGACGAGCCCGCCGTCGCAGGTCGAATGCCCGGGGAAGCTGTGCCCGCCGCCCCGGACCGCGATCGGCAGGTCCGCCTCGCGCCCGACCCGGACCGCCTCGGCGACGTCGCCGGCGTCCGCGCAGCGGGCGATGGCCGCCGGGGCACGGTCGATCGACGCGTTCCAGGTCCGGCGGCGCTCGTCGTAGTCCGGGCTGGCGGGAGCGACGACGTCCCCCCGAAGGGACGCCTCGAGCTCCTCGATCACCGCCGACGCGGTCGCGATCTCAGCCGCCATGGCGCAGCCCTGACCATACGCGCGGGACGGCCGCCGGGCAAGCCCATAGCCTCCGCCGGATGAGGGTCCTGATCTTCCACGGCTACCTCCTGCGCGGCACGGGCTCGAACGTCTACAACGCCAGCCTGGCCCGGGCCCTCGCCCGGCTCGGCCACGAGGTGCACCTGGTCTGCCAGGACCGCGAGGCCCCCGACCTCGGGGCGGGGACGACCGGGTCGGTGACGATCCACAACCCGGACATCGGCGGCCTGCTCCCGGTGTTCGTCCACGACACGTACGAGGGCTTCGAGGTGAGGACGTTCGCCGAGCTCAGCGACGCGGAGCTCGGCGCCTACATCGAGGCCAACGTCGTCGCGGTCCGGGAGCTGGTCGCCTCGCTGGGCGGCGTCGACGCCGCGCTCGCCAACCACGTCGTCATGGGGCCGGTGATCCTCGCCCGTGCCGGGCTGCGCTACGCGCTCAAGGTCCACGGCTCGGATCTCTCCTACACCATCCTCCCGGCGCTCGAGCGCTTCCGCCCCTACGCCGAGGAGGCGGTCGCGGGGGCGAACGGCATCCTCGTCGGCTCGGGCCACATCGCCGCGCGGCTCCGCCTGGCCGTCGACGACCCCGAGGTCAACGCCAAGGTCCGCCTCGGCCCGCCGGGCGTGGACACCGCGCTGTTCGCGCCGCTGCGCGCCGCCGAGCGCGCCGCCCCGCTCGGCGAGCTCGCCGCGCGCCTGCGCGACCTGGACGAGGGGCGCACGGAAAGCAGCTGGGACCGCGACACCGGGGCCGCCGCCGACGCGATCGAATGGTTCGCCGAGGCGCCCGAGCAGCAGGGTGATCTTCGTCGGCAAGCTGATCGTCTCCAAGGGGGTGGACCTGCTGCTCGCGGCGTGGCCGCTGATCCACCGCCTCGATCCCGACGCCCGCCTCCTGGTGGTGGGCTTCGGGGCGCTCGCGGAGACCCTCGAGCGGGTTGCCGATGGGCTCGCCGCCGGCGACCTCGGGCCGCTGCGCGAGCTCGCCGAGCGTGGTCGCGGCCTCGAGGACGGCGACGACGAGCATCTGCGGATGCTCTCGGCCTTCCTCGACTCGGCGCCCGGCGACTACGCCGAGCTCGCCCGGGCAGGGGCCGGCAGCGTCCGTTTCGCCGGCCGGCTCGAGCACGAGGAGGTCGCGATCCCGGTCGCCGCCTCGGAGGCGCTGGTCTTCCCGAGCACCTTCCCGGAAGCCTTCGGGATGGTCGCCGCGGAGGCCGCCGCGACTGGGGCGCTGCCGGTCTCCGCCCATCACTCGGGCGCCGCCGAGGTCAGCCGAGCGCTCGCCGAGCGGTTGCCCGAGGACCTGCGGGCTCTGGTCTCATTCGACCTCGACGACGACGCCGTGCGGGCGATCGCCGACCGTGTCGGCGCCTGGATCGCGCTCGACCCCGAGGAGCGCGCCGCGGCCGCCGCCTCGCTGCGAGCGACCGTGGAGGACCTCTGGAGCTGGCGCGGGGTGGCGCGCTCGGTGCTCTCGGCATCGGCCGGCGAGCTCGGCTCGCTGCCGCGTCCGGCGGACGCTTGAGCCGCACGCCACTAGCCGCATCCCGGCGTCGGAACCCGGTCCTCGCGATCAATAGAATCGGCGCCAGTGACCCGCGTGACCTACGTTCGGCTCGTCGCCGCGATGCTCGTCGTCGCCGCCGTCTCGTCGGTCGTGTTGCTGCAGTTCGAGTGGTTCGGCGACGCCGGCTCGACCCAGGCGGGGCCGATCGACACCCTGTTCGACGTGATGATCGTGCTCTCGTGCTTCGTCTTCGCGATCGTGATGGTGATGTTCGGCTACGCGATCTGGAAGTTCCGCGTCAGGCCCGGTGACGAGGGCGACGGCAAGCCGATCCACGGCAACACCAAGCTCGAGATCGCCTGGACCGTGATCCCGACGGTGATCGTCCTCTTCGGCGCCGCCTACAGCTGGATCGTGCTCGACGACATCGAGGCCGAGGCGGCCGACGCGATGCCGCTGACGGTCACGGCGCAGCAGTTCAAGTGGACGTTCGACTACCCGGAGGAGATGATCGGCAGCGGCGAGGAGGCCGTCCCGCTGAGCACCAACGAGCTCCACGTGCCGGTCGATCGCCAGCTCGACGTCTCGCTCGTGGCGCTCGACGTCCTGCACTCGTTCTGGGTCCCTGAGTGGCGGATCAAGCGCGACCTGGTCCCGGCGCAGGACCCGGCGGAGGAGGGGGTCGACAACACCTTCGTCGTCACCCCGAACGAGGAGGGCACCTACAGCCTGATCTGCACCGAGCTCTGCGGGACGGGGCACGCGACGATGCGGGCGACGGTCGTGGTCGAGTCGCAGGAGGAGTTCGACCAATGGGTCGCGGAGCAGGCGGAGGCCGAGGCGCCGAGCGATGGGGCGGCCGCGGCGGGCGGCTCATAGGCTTACGGGTAACTCGAACGTGGCAGCGGCACTGAAGAGACCAGGATTGACCCGAGCGGGACTCGGGTTCATCGTCGGCTCGGCCTTCGGGTTCGGGCTGGTGGTCGCCCTGCGGGCGATCTCCGGGCTCGAGATCTTCCAGACCGAGCCGACCGGCTACCCGCACCTGATCGTGCCCGCGATCACCGGCCCGCTCGGCTTCCTGGTCGGGCTCGGCGCCTTCGACTACTGGTTCCGCTGGGCCGCCGGCGCGCCGACCGTGCCCGAGGACCACTCACAGCACGGCGCGACCTCGTGGCGGGACTACTTCAAGTTCAACACCGATCACAAGGTGATCGGGATCCAGTACATCGTCACCACCTTCTTCTTCTTCCTCGCGGGTGGCCTGATCGCGATGCTGATGCGGGCCGAGCTCGCCCAGCCGGGCACGCAGATGGTCGATCCGGGGGTCTTCAACGGGCTCTTCTCGACCCACGCCGCGCTGATGATCTTCGTCTTCGTGATCCCGGTCTTCGCCGGGATC
Source organism: uncultured Solirubrobacterales bacterium (assembly GCA_963733075.1). Classification (GTDB taxonomy): domain Bacteria; phylum Actinomycetota; class Thermoleophilia; order Solirubrobacterales; family 70-9; genus WHSW01. The sequence continues at coordinate 221,526 of CAVTCA010000024.1, forward strand.
GCCAACTACGTGTTGCCGCTGATGATCGGCGCCCCGGACATGGCGTTCCCGCGCCTCAACGCGCTCTCGTTCTGGATGCTGCCGCTGGCCGGGCTGCTGTTCATGGCCAGCTTCGTGGTCCCCGGCGGGGCCTTCGACGCCGGCTGGACCGGCTACGCGCCGCTCTCGACCGGGGCTCCACTGGGGCAGTCGTTCTTCAACCTCGGGGTGCAGTTCGCCGGCGCCTCGTCGATCGCCACCGCGCTCAACTTCCTGGTCACGATCATCACCATGCGGGCGCCGGGGATGACCTTCTGGCGCATGCCGCTGCTGGTCTGGGCGAACCTCTCGACCTCGCTGCTGGTCGTCGCCGCCACGCCGTTCATCGCCGGGGTCCAGTTCATGGTCCTGTTCGACCGCGCCCTGAGCACCAACTTCTTCCAGGCGACCTTCGGCGGCGACGTGCTCAGCTACCAGCACATCTTCTGGTTCTACTCGCACCCGGCCGTCTACATCATGATGCTGCCCGGCTTCGGGATCGTCTCGGAGGTGATCTCGACCCACGCCCGCAAACCGATCTTCGGCTACCGGCTGATGGCCCTGGCGCTGCTCGGGATCGTCGTCCTCTCCTACACGGTGTGGGCGCACCACATGTTCGTCAGCGGCATGTTCAGCTGGCTGCGGGTGCCGATGATGATCACCACGCTGCTGATCGCGGTGCCGACCGGGATCAAGATCTTCAGCTGGCTGGCGACGCTCTTCGACTCCAAGCTGCACCTGAGATCGACCGCGATGCTGTTCAGCCTCGGGTTCATCGTCACCTTCGTCGTCGGCGGGATCTCGGGGGTGATGCTGGGCATGGTGCCGATCGACATCCACGTCTCCGACACCTACTTCATCGTCGCCCACATCCACTTCGTGCTTTTCGGCGGCTCCGTGTTCACGATCTTCGCCGGGATCTACCACTGGTTCCCGAAGATGACCGGGCGCATGTACGACGAGAAGCTCGGGCGCGTGCACTTCTACCTCACCCTGATCGGGATGCTGGGCACGTTCGTGCCCATGCACTGGGTCGGGATGGAGGGGATGCCGCGGCGGGTCGCCGACTACGCGGCCCAGTTCGGCGACTGGAACCTGGTGATCTCGATCTCCTCGTTCCTGCTCGGGATCGCGCAGCTGGTGTTCATGTACAACATGGTCGTCAGCTGGCGCTGGGGGCCGAAGGCCACCGCGAACCCGTGGCGGGCGAAGACGATCGAGTGGCAGGTCTCGTCGCCGCCGCCGATCTTCAACTTCGACGAGATCCCGCGCGTGGTCGGCGGCCCGTATGAGTTCGGCGTGCCCGGCGCGCGCCACGCGATCATGGGCCCCGAGGAGGCCGAGGTGCGCGAGCACGAGCCGGCCAAGGTCGGGACCGCGGCCGGCGGCGAACCCGAGGCGTTCCCCGACAAATGACCGACGCCGAGCACGCCGCGTACCCGATCGACGACCCCCGCAGCTCGGTCGAGTGGAGCGACGGGGGCACGGTGCTCGCCTTCACCAACGAGGTCGCCGGGGGCCGGCGGCTGCTCGAGGCGGTGCGCGAGCGCGTCGACGCCGGCGCCGACGGGGTCGCCGTGGTCGCGCCGCAGAATCAGCCCATCGTCGGCCAGATCGTCGACCGCGACGAGGTCCGCGACGCCGCCCTGAGCCGGGTCGAGGTCACCCAGCAGGTGCTCGACGCGTTCGGGATCGAGTCGGTCGGCGCGGTCATGGACGCGGATCCGTCCCTGGCGCTCGACGACGCGGTGCGCGCCTTCGGCCCCTCCGAGGTGCTGCTCTCGGCCCTCTATGAGACGCGCTTCGGGCTCACCCGCAAGGACCTGGTCGAGTGGGCGAAGGCGAAGCTGGAGGTCCCGGTCACCCACATCCCGGTGCGCGTCGACGACGATGCGGTCCGCTGGGACGTCGTCCACACGCTCGTCGTCGGCACGCAGACGATCGCCAGCCCGGAGCTGATCGAGCGGCTGAAGGCGCGGGCTGCGGAGAAGCCCCACCGCTACACGATCATCTGCCCGCGGTCGGGAGACCTCTCGCGGGAGGACGTCTGCGAGCGGCTCGCGACCACCCTGGCCGAGCTCTATCGCTCGGAGATCGACGCGACCGGCCAGCCGATGAGCCCGGAGCCGTTCGCCGCGATCTCGAACGCGATCGACCACTACCGCATCGACGACATCCTGATCTCGACCCTCGCCGGGCAGCAGTCGAAGTGGCTCGAGGAGGGGCTGCTCGACCGCGTGAAGGAGATCACCGACAAGGAGGTCGAGCACTACGAGGCCGGAGCCGGGACGAGCAACGTGCAACGAGCAACGACCGCCGAGACGGCGACCGAGGTGCGCACCTGATGGAGAGCGCCTCCGTAGCCGTCGGCCACGGCGAGCACGAGCATCACGGCCCGCCCGAGGCGCACGCGAGCTCGCGGATCGACCGCCAGACGCTCGGCATCCTCCTCTTCATCATCTCGGAGGTCATGCTGTTCGGGGCGTTCTTCGCCTCGTACTTCTTCCTCCGCGTGGTCGCCAACGAGGGGCCGTGGCCTCCGGAGGGGATCGAGCTGCCGATCTCGGTGGCCGGGGTCAACACGGCGATCCTGGTCTCCTCGAGCTTCACCATGCACTGGGCCCTGGAGGCGGTGCGCAAGGGCAACCGGCGGGCGCTCCAGATGGGGCTGATGATGACCTGGCTGCTCGGCGCCACCTTCCTCTTCATCCAGATCAACGAGTACATCCACATCGGCTTCTCGGCCCGCGACGGCGCCTTCGGCTCGATCTTCTACGGCCTCACCGGGCTCCACGGCGCCCACGTCTTCGTCGGCCTGCTGCTGCTCACCTTCGCCAACGTCCGCGCCTGGCGCGGTCACTTCGGCCCCGAGGCCAAGGACCACCTCGGCGTCGAGGTGCCGGGCATCTACTGGCACTTCGTCGACGTCATGTGGCTGATCGTGTTCACCGCCGTCTACCTGCTCTAGAAACCGCTTAGGAGCCGTTGTCGGTCGCGGTGCGCCATTGGTTCGCCAGTCAGCGCGTATCCGCGAGTTCGAGGTGGACGCCGCCAGCCGTGCACGAGGTTGAATCGTCGGACACGTAGTACCGGCTGGTGCGGGTGAGGACGCAATCGAGCGCCTTCGACGTAGCCGTCGTCGGGTCCAAGGGTCTGCCAGAACCACACGGGCGGCTCTGAGTGCCCCTCGACGTAACCCTCATCGGCGTGCACCGCGGGCGCGACGACGGCCGCCGCTCCGAGAACAGCGAGTGCGACGGCGACGACGGCGAGGCGTATGCGGGCCATTTGGCCTCCTCGATCAGGGGGCTGCCCCGTCAGCGTGTAGTTGCCGAACTCGTCGATGGCGGCGAGCCGGCGGACGCTCCTACCCATCGGCTGACTCGGACCCACTACCAGCCGACGCCGGGGCTGCTGCCGAGCGGGCGAATGTCTGAGGCGGCCGTCGTCGCTCGTGATCGTCCGAGGCGCAACTTTCGTCCTCGCTTTGGGTCCCCTGAACATATGCGCAGATTCGCGGCACTCTCGCTCCGATGAAGCGGATTGCCGCTATCGCTGTGGCATTGGTGGCCTTTGCCCCACTCGCGTTCGCGAAGCCAACCCCGATTGTCCTTACGGCTGGCGACGACGCTTACCGGGACAACGACAAGTGGCACATCATCCTGGCCGAGGGCGGCGACGACAAGGTGTGGGGTCGCGGCGCTGGCGACCGCATTTACGGCGGCCGCGGCAACGATCACCTACGCGGCGGCATGGGTAAGGACAAGCTCTACGCGGGACCTGGCAACGACAAGGTAGTCGGCTTTGGCGACGAGGGCCAGATCGACCTGCTGGACTGCGGGCCGGGTGAGCAGGACGCGGCCAACCGGGGAGCCCGCGACATCGTTGATCCGAGTTGTGAATTTGTCAGGAACGGACCGGCGCTGCCCGGTACGGTGACCTCCGCCTGAGCCCCGACGGTGCGGCCTGCACATCCTCTTCTCCGGTCTCAGAGGCCCTGTTCGAAGCATCCTTTGCGATAGCGGCACGAACCAACCGCACGCAGCGGGTCGTGGAAGTCGCCGTGGCACCGCCGCCACCACCGCGGTCGGCGCGTCGGGCCTTGCGCTCCGCTCGGCGGTAGCTGGTCACTCGCTTGAACGCGGCCTCGTAGATGTAGCCGCCGCCCAGCCTCGGCGGAGTTGCACCCGCCCACGTCTCGCCCCTGGACGACGTAGCGGAGCAGGCGCTGACCCCACGTTCGCCCCGAGGTCATCTTGGCCCGCCTACCGGGACACCTTCAGGCTCGGCCGCGGCCGCGGTCGCCGCTCAGCGGGCATTCGCCGCGCGCATCACTCGGCGCCGACTGACGCGCTCCTGACAGAGCCTGTCGAACTAGCCTCGGTGTGCGAGCTGCTCGCCGGCGACCTCGAGCCGCCGAAGCGAAGCAGGAGCTCCCGGTCTACGCCGCATGATCAACCTGCGCCGGTGCCTGACGCGGTCAAGATGAGCGGGGCTGCTAGTGCGCGTCAGCCCTGATCGAAGACACCTAGGACCAGCAGAACCGCGAGGCGAATCGCTGCTCTAGTCCAACAGACAGATCCGAGGCACACCCGGCCGAGGCCCATTCTGAGGCCCCGGCCGGGAGTGCGGATGCAGACGCTACGTATTGAGCGGCTGCCGCAACTGGCGCCTAGTGGCGGCTCCCGTCGCTGTCGTCGCGGGTGTCCGTGTACGGGTCGGGCGAGCCGGACTTGGCCAGTCCACGACTGATCATGTAGGCACTGGCGACGATGGCGACGTAGAGCCACGCCTGGCGGGCGATGAACTCATCGGTTCCGCCTGTGTCGCCACCCTTGATTGCGGCGGCGCTGACCAGAATCGCCGCGATGATCCCGACCATGGCCCAAAACTCGGTGGTCTTGAGCGCGTGCTTCGTCTCAGTCGTCATACGCCGGACGACGGCGGTATGACGAGGCTGAATCGGTGCGTACAGCACCGGACTTGGTTCCTGCTTCCATGGGAAGCCTCCCAGTTATCGGGTGTTGCAATGGACGTCACGGGCCAGTGGCCGGGCGGACTAGGGCCGGCTCCGGTACCGCGACTGCTAAAGCACCCGTTCCCCCGCGGGCTGCATCCTTGCTACCCCCGGGGGCCGTCGCTAACCGATCAGCGGCACAATGACGCCATGACAGATGTCCAAAGCACGACGGAGACCAGCCAGCCCTCACCCATAAAGGAGATCAGCCGAGGGGCTGTCCAGATTGCGAAGGAACACATCGGCCGGGGCCCGAACAAGATACGTGTGACGATCGCGGAGGACGCCGTGCTGATCCGATATGAGGAAAGCTTGTCACCGGCCGAGAAGAAGCTGGTGGCGGACGGGGACCCAGAGTTTGTGCGGCTGATGCGGCGCAGATTTCAGGACGCGGTTCGTCCCGACATAGTGGCCCTGGTGGAACGGACACTGGGGCGAACTGCGCGAACGTTCCTTAGCGACCACGATGTCGTTCACGACGTCGGCATCGAGCTGGTCTTGCTGGACGAGCTTGAGGATGCGGCGGGCGGGGTCCAGTCCGCCAGGCCTAGGTCACTCCGTCACGGCTGAAGCCCTGCACCCCGGGTATAAGACAGTCGAGCGACCAGCCCCATGACAAATCTCCACACGGTTTGGCATCGGAATGTCGCTGGGTGACGGAGCGGGTCGCGCTGGCCCGCTCATCTACGCGAACACGAGCGCGCTGGGTCGGTTGCCGCGCGCCGTCATCGATGGCAGCCGTCGGCCGGGTAGGCACGCGGTCGGGCCGGGGTGCAGGTGCATGGAGCGGGTCGTCCTGGCGGGGTAGCGACCCGCTCCATGCCCCGACACCGTTGCTCAACAGACGTCGGGGAAGCCAATCCTGTTTGCAGCCCCCGGAATCCGGGCAAAGGACACGCGATGCAGATCCTCGGCCTCATCCTGATTGGAATCGTGATTGGCGTCATCGCCCGTTTGCTGCTGCCCGGACGGCAGAGCATCGGAATGTTGATGACCGTGTTGCTCGGTATCGGTGGCGCGCTTATCGGCGGCGTTATCGCCAGTGAGATCGGCGAGGGTGACATCTTCGAGCTCAACGCCATCGGCACGGTCGTTGGCATCATCGCGGCGGTTCTCTTGATTGCCCTGGCGGAAGCGATCGGCGTTGGGGACGACCGGTCGCGCCGCGTCTGACCCCCAAGGCCGTTTCCGACCCACCCGCTGTCGCGTCGATCAAACGGCGCTCGGCCGCCAGGCCCGTACGCGGTACTCACGCGTAGCCGGACTGAGTCCTCTTGCGGGGTCGCGCGAGATACTGCGCGGGCGATGTCGGAGGGGAACATCGAGCCGCGAGGGCCAAGCCCCGGGAGATAATGTGGCTGATCGTGTTCACCGCGGTCTACCTGATCTGAGCGGCGACGACGGTCGATCTCCACCGATGGCCGACGATCCCGCGGACAGGCTGATTCCGTACGAGCGGGCGATGTTCCGCGTGGTTGCCGGCGTCGGCCTGGCGTTGCTGCCGGTGTTCGTCGTCAGCGTCGTCGCCGGCCCCGGCTGGGCGGCGGCTTGTACTCCTGTTCGAGCTCGGGATCGGGCTCGGAGTCTGGTGGCGACGCCGGCGCGCCGCCGGGCAGCCGCCGGGCTAGTCGCCCTGGCCGCCGCCCGACGTTGTCGAGCAGGTAGCTCGACCAGGCCCTTGAGGTCCTCCGGGGTGAGCGTCTGCTCGAAGTCCTGGGGCATGATCCCCTCGGAGAAGCCCTGCGTGATCTCCGAGTGTCGGGGTCGACGATCTGCTGCTCGATGTAGGCGGCGTCCTTGCCTGCCAGCGCCTGGTCGAGGTCGGGACCGGTGGACGCGTTGGTGCCGGCGTCCTCGAACGTGTGGCAGATCCCGCACTGCTCGACGAACAGGTCCGCCGGTGCGAGCTGCGGCGGCTTCGCGCCCGGCACCCCGGCGACGCTGGCGACGTAGGTGGCGACGTCCTCGGCGTCCTGGCCGGTGACGATGTCGGCGGGCATGTACACCCGGTCGTAGTTGGCGGCCCCCTCCTCGGTCGCCCGCGGGTTCGAGATCTGGGTCTGGACGACGCCCTCGATCGTGTCGTTGTCCATCCCGTCGGCGCGGGCCTGGGCGAACGAGGCGTCGAGGTCGGGGCCCACCTCGGCCCTGCTTCCGGCCTGGGCGAGGGCGTGACAGGTGCCGCAGTTCTGCTGGAACAGCGCCCTGCCGCGGTCGAGGTCGGCGTCCTCGCTGACGTCGCAGCCGCCGGCGACGAGGGCGCTCGCGAGTGCAGCCGCGACGGTGCCGAGGCGGGCGGGGGCGCTCCGCCGGCGACTGCGGGAGAGGGCTGGACGCACGGCCCGAATCCTATCCATCCGGCAGGCGCGGGCCCCCGCTCTGCGGCTGGGAAACCGGCCGCGCATCCGTTAGGGTTCGAGCGGATCTGCACTAGCGTCGAGGAAGGAGGGAAGCGGGGTCGGATGGAGGTTCGTCAGGGAATGTCGAGCGTCGTGCTGACCGTCGGCCCCGGGCACACCCTGCGCGAGGCGGCGCGACGGATGACCGACAAGGCAGTGGGCGCCGCGGTCGTGATCGACGAGGAGCTACCGGGCCCCGGGGTGGTCTCGGAGCGCGACATCCTCAACTCGCTCGGCCGCGGCGAGGACCCCGACACGGAGCGGGTCGCCGACCACATGACCGACACCGTGATCTCCGCCTCCCCGGGCTGGAGCCTCGAGCGGGCGGCGGTCGAGATGGCGCGCCGCCACATCCGCCACCTGGTCGTGGTCGAGAACGGCGAGCTGGTCGGCGTGCTCTCGATGCGCGACATCGTCCGGGTCTGGACCTCCGACGGCGCGACCGCGAGCATGACGTCGCCCGACACCGAGCAGGACGCGGCGTAGCCCGGCGCGGGGGCGTAAGCCGCCGATCCTTCGCCGAGTGGCAGGTTGACCCGCGGATCCGGGGCCAAGCTGCCTCTCGATGACGGGCCCGCCGGGGCGGCCCTACTCGCTCTTCGTGCGCTGGAGCGGCACCGCGGGGATGACCGCGGTCGCGACGCGCTGCCGGCGCGGCAGTCGGTTGAAGCCCTCACGGGCGTCGTGGATCCAGGCGCGGAGGGCGAACAGGGCGACGACGGCGCCGATCACGCCGTAGGGCCACCAGGTGAAGATCGAGGCGACCACGGCCGGCGAGGCCGAAGGCGACCAGGGCCGGCTGCCAGGACGGCTCCGGAACGTAGACGAGCTCGAGCGGCTCCCCGTTGCGGCGATCGTCGGCCATCGTCGGCTAGCCGATGTAGACGATCGCGACGAAGAAGGCGAAGCCGAAGACCCCGACGGCGATCGTGGCCGCCCAGAGACCGGATGCGAGGCTCGATGAGGCGCGTCTGCGGTCCATCGGAGACGGTTCTATCAGACGACCCGGCCCGCGGACGCGGCCGGGAGGCGCACCAGGGTCACGACAACGCGTCCACGGCCATCGCGCAGAAGAGCAGCGCCAGGTAGGCGAGCGAGGAGAGGTAGAGGCGCAGGGCGGCGGGGCGGGTCGGGTGGCGGAGCAGGCGGACGGCGAGGATCATGAAGCCGGCGCCGAGGACGAGCGCGGCGCCCGCGTAGAGGGCGCCGAGGAAGCCGGTGGCGACCGGGAGCAGCGTGAAGGCGACGAGGATCAGGGTGTAGATGAGGATCTGGCGCCTGGTCGCCTGCCTCGCCCTTGACCACCGGGAGCATCGGCACGCCGGCGCGGGCGTAGTCGTCTGAGATCAGCAGCGAGAGCGCCCAGAAGTGCGGCGGCGTCCAGAGGAAGACGATCCCGAACGGATAGAGCGCCTCGGGCGCCAGCCCGCCGGTGGCTGCCGCCCAGCCGACGAGCGGCGGGACGGCTCCCGCCGCACCGCCGATGACGATGTTCTGGGGCGTCAGCGGCTTGAGCCAGACCGTGTACATGAGCACGTAGCCGAGCAGCCCGGTGAGCGCCAGCATCGAGGAGAGCAGGTTCACGGTCAGCGCCAGCTCGACGGTCGCCAGGGCGCCGAGCACGATCCCGAAGGTGAGGCCGTGCAGGGGCTCGATCCGCCCGGCGACCAGCGGGCGCCCGCGGGTGCGGGCCATGCGCGCGTCTCGCTCGCGATCGAGGTAGTGGTTGATCGCCCCTGCCCCGCCCGCGGCCAGATAGCCGCCGAGCATCGTCCAGAGCAGGGTCGAGACCTCCGGAAACGAACCTTCGGCGACGATCATCGTCGCCACCGTGGTCAGCAGGAGGAGCGAGATGATCCGAGGTTTGGTGAGCTCGACGTAGTCGCGGACGACCGCCGCGAAGGACCGCTCGCGAGCAAGGGCGATGGTGGTGGTCGCGCTCTCCATCAGGCCGGGGCCGCCCCGGTCGCCTGTCGGCGCGTCGACGCGCTCGATCGCCGGGGCGGAGGCCGGCATCAGGGTCGCGGTCGCGTAGACAACGGTCGCCCACAGGGTCGTCCCGAGCGCCAGGTGGCCGACGATCAGCCCGGCGTGCTTGCCGGCCCAGACGTTGACCGCGCCGAGCGCGATCTGGGCGACGAGGATCAAGGGCGCCAGCCAGAACGCACGGCTGGGCGCCCGCCGCCGCAGCGCCAGGGCGGTCATCGCGATCAGCGAGATCGCGGTGAGGTACATGAACAGCCGGTGGGTGAGCTGGATGTCGGCGAGCCGCGACTGGCCGAACGAGAGCGCCCCCTGGCCGTTGCAGCCGGGGAACTGCTCGGCGCTCCAGCCGCTGCCGCAGGCCGAGTGGGCGCCGACGACCGGCTGGTTCTCGGTTCCGTGGTACTCGGTGCCCGCGACGTAGCCGCCGGCGACGATCGTCGCCAGCACGAGCCCCGCGGTGACGATGCCCAGCGGGCGCAGCCCGCGGACGACTCTCGCGCGCGGGGGCGGGGCTCGTCTCGGCGCCGCGCCGGAGCACGAACAGCAGTCCGAGCAGCAGCATCGCCAGCCCGAGGTGGGCGGCGACGAGCTCGTCCTCCAGGCCCTGCTCGACCGTGAGCCCGCCGAGCGCGGCCTGGGCGAGCACGAGCACGCCGGCGGCGATCGTGCCGCGGACCAGGAGGCGATGCTCGCGCAGGCGCCGGTAGGCCTTCAGCGCCAGCAACACGATCAGCACCGTGACCACCGATGCCGCGATCCGGTGCGAGAACTCGATCACCGACTCGGCCGAGTCGGCCGGCAGGACGCCGCCTTCGCAGAGCGGCCAGCCGTGGGTGCCGCTGCCCGCGGCCCCGCAGCCGAGGCCGGAGTCGCTGACGCGGACGACGCCGCCGATCAGGATCAGGACGAACGTGGCGACGATGGTGACGGTGACGAGGCGGCGGAAGCGAGAGAGCTCGTCCGCATCGCCACGAACGGCGACTGCAGTCATCGAGCTCAGGCTACCGGGGCGGTACCTGGGTCGTCGGTGTCCGCGGCGGGCTCCGCGGGCGCCTCCGGCCCCGGGCTCGAGCCGCCCACCGGACCGGCGACCCGGGGGGACTTGGGCGGCGGTTCGAACGCCTCCGCGCGCCGGGCGATCGAGTCGCGGATGTCCTGCAGCGGCTCGCCGCTGCGCACGTCAGGCACCGTGTCGAAGTTGTGCGGAGGCGGCGGCGAGAGCGCGTACCACTCGAGCGTCGTCGCGGCCCAGGGGTCATGGCCGCGCGCGAGGAGGCCGTTGTTGAAGCTGTAGGCCGCGTTGCCGAGCTCGAGCATGATCCCGAGCACGAGGATGAACGCGCCGATCGACGCGATCAGGTTGTAGCCGTCGACGCCGGTGTCCTCGAAGTAGGTGTACACGTCCACCGGCTGGCCGTCGAGGCCGGCGAGGGACATCGGGATCGCGTACAGGTTGAGCCCGATCAGGATCGTCACCAGCGCGATCCGGCCGATCCCCTCGCCGAGCAGCCTGCCGGACATCTTCGGGAACCAGTAGTGCAGGGCGGCGAAGCCCCCGATCACGCCTCCGCCGACCAGCAGGTAGAGGGTGTCGGCCTGGCTCACGGTGGTGTAGTCGAGCGCCCAGCCGACGGTGACCACCGAGTAGCCGAGCTCACCGGCGAGGCCGATCGACATCATCGCGATCGCCGCCAGCGCATACCAGGTCGCCGCCCGAAGCTCCAGGGTCCCGCCCCAGATCGTCGCGATCCAGCTGTAGAAGAGGACGCCCATCGGGACCACGAGCGCGAGCGCGAAGGCCATCGCCATGATCGGCCAGCCCTCGTTGAGCGGGGCGACGTACATGTTCTGCATCCAGGCGAGCAGGCCGAGCACGGCGACGGCGACCAGCGAGCCGGCGACCGCGCGGCGGCTGAAGATCGGCTTGCGGGCGAAGGTCGGCAGGATCTCCGAGATCGTGCCGGCGGCCGCGATGAAGCAGATCAGGTAGGTGCCGGTGAAGAAGATGTACGAGAGGTGCTCATAGAGCAGCGGCGCGCCGCCCTCCTGGGAGTCGAAGAAGACGCCGTCGAAGCGGCGGTCGACCTCGAGCATCGTCAGCGCCGCGATCATCAGCGGCCCGATCACCAGCAGCACGTACCCGATCACGGTCGCCGCCCAGGTGAACGACGGCATGCGCCGCCAGGCCAACCCCGGGGCGCGCAGCGTGCGCACCGTGGCGACGAGGTTGATCGCGAAGCAGACGAACCCGAGGGTCGCCAGGGCGGTTCCCGCGATCCACGCGTCGGCGCCGTTGGAGGGCGAGAAGGCGAGGTCGGAGAGCGGTGGCAGGGCCGCCGTGCCGGTCTCCGGCGCGGTGTAGAGGAAGCTCCCGAGGAGCGTCACCCCGCCCGCCAGGTAGAGGTAGTACGAGAGCTGGTTGAGGCGCGGCAGCGCCACCCCCCGCGCTCCGATCTGCAACGGCACGATGTAGCCGATCACACCCAGCGCCAGGGGCACGCAGGCGAGGACGACGAAGGTCACGGCCGACGTGCTCATCAGGCGGTCGAAGATCTCCGGCTTGATCAGCGAGTTCTCCGGGAGCATCAGCTGCAGGCGCATGAGGAAGAACTGCGTCGCCGCGAGGGCGAGGAAGGTGAGCGCGGTGGCGATGTAGAGCAGCGAGACGACCTTGTGATCGGCGCTGGTGGCGCGCTCGATCCACGCCTGGCGAGGCGGCCGCAGGTCGCGCGTGACGACCTCGGGACGGGTCTCGGTCGCGTTGCCGGCGGGTGGCGTCATCCGGCGTCCTCCTCGCCCTGCGCCGCCTCCACGGCCCCCTGGGCCTTGCTCAGCTCCGCGCCGAGGGTCTCGACGTAGTCCTGGTACTCGGGCACGGTGACGACTCGCACCCAGGCGCGCATGGTCGGGAAGCTGGTGCCCGAGAAGACCTTCGAGGCGCCGGAGAAGCGGCCGACCGAGTCGGCCTTGAACCACGTCTCGGCCACCTCACCGGGCGAGGCCTGGACCTGGCCCCCGAGGGCGGGGATGTGCCAGGTGTGCAGGACGTCGGTCGAGGTGACGTTGAGGACGACGGCGGTGTCGACCGGCACCACCAGCTCGCCGTACGAGAACAGGGCGGCGCCGGGCGTGTGCCCCGGGTACTCGAACCGCCACAGCCACTGCTGGGCGATCGCGTTGATCTCCAGCGGGCTCGACTCCGCGGGCTCCCCGGTGACCGGCTCGTCGCCGCTGCCGGACTCCGTCTCGGCGGCCACCGAGAGCGGCGGCAGCCCCTTGACGCCGACCTGGGCGGTCTGGTCGCCGCCGAGGCCCCTCGGGCCCGCTGGGCTCGATCTCGCGGGCGTCGCCGGTCTTGATCACGCCGAAGACGAAGATGGCGAGCGCGAGCACGCTGAGCGCGCCGACCAGGGGACGAAAGGCCCCCCGGCCGGCGGCGAACCTGACCGGCTCGCGGCCACGGCGCTCGCGGAAGCGGACCACGGCGGCGATCAGCGCCCCGTTGACGACCAGGATGACCGCGAACGTGATCACGATCATGACCACGTAGCTGGAGTGGATCGCCTCGGCGTTCGGCGAGTGCGGCGCCGGCGGGGCCAGATCGACCGCCTGCGCGGGCGCCGCCGCCCACGCGAGCGCGAGCAGGGCGGTGAGGGCGGCGAGCAGGATCGTCCGGCGGCTCAAGGCGGCGCCATTCTAATCGTCAATCGGGGCGCCGACGCCTCCGCCCGCGCGCCCGTCGGTCGCCATCCTCGACTTATACTCGCCCGCCTTGCGTCCACTCCGCCCACCGCGCCGCCCCTCGCCCGCGCAGCGCGCGGCGGTCCGCCTCGCGGCCGGCGCCGCGCTCGCCGCCTCGATCGCGGTGCCGCTGATCCGCCGGCGCCGGCGGATCCCGGCCACGGTCACCGTTGCCGCGCTGGCGGCCGGCCCGATGGCCGTGGCGGTCCTGCGCCCGCGCACCCGCGCCCGCGACGTCGTCCTCTTCACGCTGCAGATGTGGGGCTTCGTGATGGCCCACGAGCTCCCCTACGACGATCCCGAGGCCCTTCGCCGCCGCCTGCGGATCCGCTACCCGATCGTCGCCGATCGCGCGCTCGGCCTCGGCACCCTGCCCACGGTGCGGCTGCAGCGCGCGATCAGCCGGCCCGGGGAGGTGACACCGCTCGATCACCTGCTCTCGGTCGTCCACTGGGCCTGGTTCATGGAGCCGCACCTGGCGCTCCTGTTCGTCGAGGCCCGTCACCCGCAGCGGTTCCCGCGCGCCGCACGCCAGCTCGCCGCCACGTACGACCTCGGCTGCGCGATCTACTTCGCCGTCCCGACCGCGCCACCGTGGTGGTCGGCCGAGCAGGGCTACATCGAGCCGGCGATCGAACGGTTGCCGGACGAGGCGGCCGAGCGCAGCTCGCCGCAGGTCCGCCGGATCATGGTCGACTCGGGCGAGCAGGTCTGGCGCCGCGCCTGGGAGCCGCTGTACGACTCCTTCAACTCCAATCCGTGGGCGGCGATGCCGTCGCTTCACTTCGCCACGTCGCTGATGGCGGCGATCCATCTCGACCGAGGCCGGCAGGGTCCCGGGGGCCCTGGGCTGGGGCTATGCCGCGACGCTCGCCTTCGCGCTGGTGTACCTCGGCGAGCACTACGTCACCGACCTCGTGGCCGGGGCGGCGCTGGTCGTCTCGGTGCGCCGCGGCGAGCCGCTCGCCGAGCCGGTGGTCGAGGCGGTCAACCGGGTGCTGCGCAGGCTCGAGGCGGTGGCCTCGGGGCGCTGAGGAGCCGCCGGGCGGGCCGACCAGCGGGCCTGCGAGGATTAGTCGGAGGATGGGGAGCGCTGATCCGACCGATCGCAAGAGGGGGGATGAGCTCGACGAGACGGCCGCGGCCGCCGTTGCGGAGCCCGGCCTCGAGGCCGATGGACGAGGACGAGGCCTACGAGCCTTCGTTCTTCGAGAACCCGAAGCGGATCGCGCAGAGCGCGCTGGTCGTGCTCCTGCTCGTGGTCGGCATCTACGTGCTGTTGCCGAAGATCCTCGAGGACCAGGGCGCGAGCGCGAAGCTGGGCGACGCGGACCCGGTCTGGATCGCCGTCGCGCTCGCCTTCGCGGTGGCGATGTTCGGGGCCTACGTCGCGCTCTTTCGCGGCGTCGTGGGCGAGGCGGTGAGCCTGCGCTGGAAGGACTCCTACGACATCACCATGGCCGGCCTCGCGGCCACCCGGCTGTTCTCCGCCGGCGGCGCGGGCGGGATCGTGCTCACCTACTGGGCGCTGCGCAAGGCCGGGATTGCCGCGCAAGGAGACGGCCGCGCGGATGGTCGCCTTCCTCGTCCTGCTCTACGCCGTCTACATGGCGACCCTGGTGATCAACGGGATCCTGATGCGCACCGGCGTGTTCTCCGTCCCTGCTCCGCCCGGGCTCACGATCGTCCCAGCGGCATTGGCGGGGGGCGTGATCGTGGTCTTCCTGCTCATGGGGCTGGTCCCCGGGGACCTCGAGCGGCGCTTCTCGTCCGCCTCCCAGGAGCGGTTCTGGGGCCGGATGATGCGGCGGCTCGCGACCGTGCCCTCGACCGCGGCGGTCGGCACCCGCGAGGCGCTGGCCTTCGTCCGCGAGCCGTCCCGCGGCGGCCTCGCCCTGCTCGGGGCGATCGGGTTCTGGGCGGCGCAGATCGGGATCCTCTGGGCGTCGTTCAAGGCCTTCGACGTCTCGGTGCCGACCGCCGTGGTGGTGCAGGCGTTCTTCATCGGCATGGTCGCGAACCTGATCCCGCTTCCCGGCGGGGTCGGCGGCGTCGACGCCGGGCTGCTGGGGGCGTTCGCGCTCTTCGGCGTCGGCCACGGCGTGTTCGCGTCCGTGCTCCTCTACCGGGTGCTCGCATTCTGGCTTCCGATCCCTCCGGGGATCGTCGCCTTCCTGCAGTTGCGCAAGACGGTGCACCACTGGGAGGAGACCCGGGCGGGGCCGGGGGTCGGCACCGGGATCGCCGAGGCGCTGCCTGGATCGGCCATTACTTCATAAAGTAAAGTGATATACACTTGCCCGTGGAAGGACGAAGCGAGATGAGCGATCAAGAGCAGCGAGCCGAGAGCCTGATCATCCTCGGCGGCGGGCCGGCCGGCTACACCGCCGCCCTCTACGCCGCGCGCGCCAACCTCGAGCCGCTCGTGATCGAGGGGTTCCAGTGGGGCGGCCAGCTCCAGAACACGACCGACGTCGAGAACTACCCGGGCTACCCCGACGGGATCATGGGGCCGGAGATGATGACCCAGTTCCGCGCCCAGGCGGAGAAGTTCGGCGCCCGGCTGATCACCGACGACGCCGACCGGGTCGAGCTCTCCGACGGCGGCCCGCAACGGGTCTTCATCGGCGATGCCGAGCACGTGGCCAGCAGCGTGATCCTCGCGATGGGCGCGGAGCCCCGCCGGCTCGGGCTCCCCGGCGAGCTCGAGCTCGCCGGGCGCGGCGTCTCCACCTGCGGCGTCTGCGACGGGGCGTTCTTCAAGGGCGAGGACGTGATCGTGATCGGCGGCGGCGACTCGGCGATGGAGGACTCGATCTTCATCTCCAAGTACGCGAAGACGCTCACGGTCGTGCACCGCCGCGACGAGTTCCGGGCCTCGAAGATCATGCTCGAGCGCGCTCGCGAGCAGGAGCAACATCAGCTTCAAGACCCCGTTCGTGCCGGAGGAGTTCCTCGCCGGGGACGACGGCAAGCTGCGCGCGGTGCGGCTGCGGCACGCGGACACCGGCGAGACCGAGGAGGTCGAGGTCGGGGGCGCGTTCGTCGCCATCGGCCACATCCCGCGGTCGGAGCTGGTCGCCGACCAGGTCGGCACCGATGAGGACGGCTACGTGACCACGGAGGGCGGCTCGACCCGGACGAACCTCGCCGGCGTGTTCGCCGTCGGTGACCTCGTCGACCACACCTACCGCCAGGCCGTGACCGCGGCCGGCACCGGCTGCATGGGCGCGCTCGATGCCGAGTGGTACCTCCGCGACACCCCGCCCTCCCCCGAGGCCCATTGGCAGCGCGGCGGCGAGCCGGTCGAGGTCGCCCCGGGCCTGGCCGAGAACTAGCGGCTCCGCCCAGACCCCCGCGCCGGCGCGTGGGCGTTGGTCAGATCCGGCAGGGGCCCTCGAGCTTGCGCACGCCGAGCCGCGCCGCGCGCACGGCCAGGCGCACGCGGCGAACGTTGTTGTCCTCTTCGAGCTCCTCGATCACCCCGGTCGGGTCGGCGCGCGTGGTGAGGCAGTACTGGCCGCGCGGCAGCCCGGTGACGTCGAGCTCCTGGCCGGGCAGGGTGAGCGCGTAGGCGTCGGCCCAGCCCGGCGAGACGCCCTGGGTCGCGACCGCGGTGCAGCCGACCGAGCCGGGCGGGTTGATCGGGTAGGCCGCGTTCGCCGGCGTGACCGCGCTCGGGAACGCCAGCCGGGCGTCGGTGAGGCAGAACCCGACCTTGCGCGTCCGCGCGACCAGGTTGGCGGTCGGTTCGCGGCGGAGCTCGTAGCTGGCGATGGCGAGCACGTGCCAGTGGTTGTGCGCCGGGTGGTATCGCATGCAGCCGAAGCGGCGCTCGCCGGCGATCGAGTCGGCGCCGCGCTCGAAGCCGCCGCTGCCGTTCGAGTCGGAGTACACGCGCTGTGAGGCGTCGCGATCGTTGACCGGCTCGCCGTCACCGTCGCAGTCCGGCGAGTCGGCGCTCGGGTAGATCTCGAGCGGCCCGTTGCCGCGGTTGCCGATCTCGGTGGTCATCCGCAGCAGGGTGCGGCCGCCCTCCCGCTCGACCAGCAGGTCATCCTGCTGGATCGCGAGCGTGACCAGGTCGGGCGGCAACCCGGCGGGGTCGGCGGCTACCCGGGTCGAGGAGACGGCCAGCAGGACGGCGGCGGCCGTGGCGCCGGCGATGGTGACGAGGATCGCCAGGCCGAGCCTCCGCAGGGGCAGCTCCCGCATGACCCGGAGGCTACCCTCGGACGGGTGAGCCGGCGCGCGTGGATCCTGCTGCTCGTCCTCGGTGCGATCTGGGGGGCGAGCTATCTGCTGATCAAGATCGGGCTGCGCGACTTCTCGCCCGCCATGGTCGCCTTCCTACGGGTTGCGCTGGCGGCCGTGGTCTTGATCGCCCTGGCCGCCGGCCGGGGCGCGCTGCGCGGGTTCGGGGATCGGGTCGGGACCCTGGTCCTGGTTGCCGCGGCGCAGGTCGCCGGACCGTTCCTGCTGATCGCCGCGGGGGAGCTGCACATCACCAGCTCGCTCGCCGGGATCCTGGTCGCGGCGGCGCCGCTGTTCACGGCCCTGCTCGCAATCCGGGTGGATGACGAGGAGCGCTCCCACGGCATCCGCCTGTTCGGGGTGGTCCTCGGCGTCGTCGGCGTGGCGACGTTGCTCGGCGTCGACCTGGGCGGCTCCGGCGATCAGCTCCTCGGCGGACTCGCGGTGGTGCTCGCAGCGTTCGGCTACGCCGTCGGCGGCCTGGTGGTCAAGCGGCGCCTCGGGGACCGGCGGCCGCTCGGGGTCGCCGCCTGGATCGTGGCCGCCAGCACCGTGCTGCTGGCCCCCTTCGCCGTGGCAGGGTTCCCTGGGTCGGCCCCGAGCCTCGGCCCGGTCGCCGCGGTGACCGTGCTCGGCGTGGTCGGGACGGGCATCGCGTTCGCGATCCTCTTCCATCTGATCGCGACCGTCGGGCCCGCCCGGACCTGGGTCGTGACCTACATCGCTCCCGGGTTCGCGGTCGTCTACGGAGCCGCGCTCCTCTCGGAGCCGATCACGGCGGTGACCCTCGTCGGACTCGCGCTGATCCTGACCGGTTCGTACCTGGCCGCCGAGGACCGGGGCTCGCGGCGGTCACGCCGCCGCGGGGTCGCCCCCGGCGGCCGCCCAGCGACGCAGGAGTCCGGCCGGCCGGTACCGGTCGGGGTCGAGCTCGCGTCCGAGCGCCTCCAGGGTCGCTAGCACCCTCGCGGGACCGAGCTCGGAGCCCCACTCGAACGGTCCGCGCGGATGGTTGAGGCCGAGCCGCAGCGCCGAGTCGACGTCCTGCGGTGAGGCGACGCCCTCGTCGACGGCGTAGCAGGCCTCGTTGACGAGCTGCGCAACCAACCGGTCCAGCACGAGCCGCCGCAGCCGCTCATCGACCTCCGGCTCGGGCCGTTGCGCCGGCGGCGCGTCCCCGTACTCGTAGAACCCGGCTTCCGTCTTGCGCCCGAGGCGGCCCGAGGCGACCATCCGCTCCTGGATCGGATGCGGCTCCCAGCGTGGCTCGGGGCGCTGGCGGTAGAACGAGCGCGCGACCTCCAGGTTGACGTCGATCCCGATCAGGTCCATGAGCTCGAACGGTCCCATGCGGTAACCGCCGTCCTCGCGCACGATGCGGTCGATCTGCTCGTGCGAGGCGACGCCTTCGCCGAGCATCCGCAGCGACTCGAGCGCGAACGGGCGGTTGCAGCGGTTGACGATGAAGCCGGGAGCGTCGGCGCAGCGAACGGGCGTGCGACCCATCCGCTCGGCGACCTCGGTCGTCGCCGCGAGCGCAGGCTCGCCGCTCGACTCCCCGGCAACCACCTCGACCAGCTTCATCAACGCGGGCGGGTTGAAGAAGTGCATTCCGCAGAGCCGCTCGGGCCGTGCCATGCGCGCGGCGATCTCGGTCACCGAGAGCGACGACGTGTTGGTGGCGAGCACGGCATCGTCCGCGCAGACCGTCTCGAGACGGGCGAAGAGGTGGCGCTTGAGCTCGAGGTCCTCGGGAGCGGCCTCGACCACGAGCCCGCAGCCGCCGAGCTCGTCGAGCTCGGGGGTCGATCGCAGTCGTCCGCCGGCGGCGTCGGCCTCGCCGGCCGTCCAGCGGCCGCGCTCGGCACCGCGCGCGAGGTCGGCCCGCAGCCGTTCGACCCCCGCCGCGAGCGCCTCCGGGCCGGGGTCGTGCAGGTGGGTCTCGTATCCGGCCAGGCAGGCGAGCTGGGCGATCCCGGCGCCCATCGTGCCCGCCCCCGCGACGCCGATCCGCTCGATCACTTCCCGTCGTCCGGCGCCGGGGGCGGCGGCTCGCCGTCCCAGAGCTCGACCGCGTCGCGGCGAAAGTAGACGTCGTGAAAGCCCTCCCCGGCGGCGCCCGGGGCGCGACCGAAGGCGCTGATCTTGCCCGACTCGGGGCGCACGACGACGTCGGGGGCGTTCATCTCGCTGATGATCACGATGCGCGCCGGCTCGGAGCCGCGGTTGATCACCTGATGGGCGCCCGGCCTCGCCGACCGGGAAGCGCGACCAGCTCGCCCTCCGCCAGCGCGCGCTCGCCGTCCGGCGGTGCGAAGGACCGGTTCGCCGACGAGCACGATCAGCAGCTCCTCGTTGCCGAGGTGGTAGTGGAGCGGAAAGGCGGCCTGGCCGGGCTCGAGCTCGAACAGGCTCGCGCCGAGGTGCTCGGCGCCCGCCTGGCGGCCGAGGCGGGCGCGGCGACCGCGAAAGCCGTCGCGATCGGAGCGGCGGCTCGAACTCGGGGTCGAAGAGGTTCGGCGTCGCCATCGCTACCGGCCCCGGTACTCGGGCTTGCGCTTCTCGAGGAACGCCCGCATGCCCTCGACCCGGTCCTCGGTCGCCATCGCCAGCTCGTAGAGCCGGCGCTCCTGCTCGAGTCCCGCGGAGAGCGCGGTCTCCTCGGCGACCAGCACGGCCTGCTTGGCGAGCCTGGCGGCGAGCGGTGGGCGATTCGCGATCCGCACGCGCGAGCTCGAGCGCCGCGTCGAGCCACTCGCGCTTGTTCGCGACCAGGTTGACGAGCCCGATCCGCTCCGCCTCGGCGGCGTCGAAACGCCGCCCGGTCAGCACCAGCTCCATCGCGCGCTGCTTGCCCACGGCGCGCGCCAGGCGCTGGCTGCCGCCGCCGCCCGGGATGATCCCGAGGGTGATCTCGGGCTGGCCGAACTCGGCCGTCTCGGAGGCGACGATCATGTCGCAGATCAGCGCCAGCTCGCAGCCGCCGCCGAGCGCGAAGCCGGAGACGGCGGCGATCATCGGCGTCCGGCAGTCGGCGAGGCGCCGCCAGAACGCCGCCGCCGGATGGAAGACGGCCTCGTGAAACTCCCGCTCGGCGAGCGCACCGACGTCGGCGCCGGCGGCGAACACCTCGTCGGAGCCGGCGATCACGATGCAGCGGATCTCGGCGTCCGCGTCGAACGCCTCGACGGCTCGGGCGAGCTCCTCCATCAGCTCCGGCGAGAGCGCGTTGCGGGCCTCGGGCCGGTTGAGCCGGCAGAGCGCGACGTGGTCCGTCGACCGAGCTCTCGACGAGTGCGCCACGCCGGTCCCTAGCCGGCGACGAGCGACGAGCGACGAGCGGCGATCGTTCAACTCGGCACCATCGCGTTGATCCCGGTGGCATCGCGCCCGATGATCAGCTTCTGGATCTGGGAGGTGCCCTCGTAGAGCGTGGTCACGCGCGCGTCGCGCAGGTAGCGCTCGACCGGGTAGTCGTCGACGTAGCCGGAGCCGCCGTGGACCTGGATCGCCAGGTTCGCCGCCTCGACCGCCGATTCCGTCGCATAGAGCTTCGCGACGGAGGTCTCGACCGTCGACGGCCGCCCGGCGTCCTTGAGCATCCCGGCGCGGCGCACGAGCATGCGCGCGGCGTCGCGGCGCACCACCATGTCGGCGATCATCTCCTGGACGAGCTGGAAGCTGGCGATCGGGACGTCGAACTGCCGGCGCTCCTTCGCGTAGGCGACCGAGGCCTGGACGCAGCCCTCGATGATCCCGACGCATCCCGCGGCGACCGAGTAGCGGCCGGAGTCGAGCGCCGACATCGCGATCTTGAAGCCGTCGCCGACCTCGCCCATGAGTGCGTCGTCCGCGACCTCGACCGCGTCGAGCGAGATCTCGGCGGTGTCGGAGGCGCGCAGGCCGAGCTTGCCGTGGATCTCCTGGGTGGAGAAGCCGGCGGAGTCGGTCGGGACCAGGAAGCAGGCGAGGCCCTTGTGCTTCTTCGCCGGGTCGGTCTGGGCGAAGATCAGCGCCACCTCGGCGACGTTGCCGAGCGAGATCCACATCTTGCCGCCGTTGAGCCGCCAGCCGCCGTCGACCCTCTCGGCCCGCGTGCGCAGGTTGGCGGCGTCGGACCCGGTGTCGGGCTCGGTGAGCCCGAAGCAGCCGAAGGCCTCGCCGGCGGTCAGCCGCGGCAGCCACCGCTGCTTCTGCTCCTCCGAGCCCCAGCGCTCGATCGACCCGCAGACGAGCGAGGTCTGGACCGAGACCACGGTGCGCATCGCCGAGTCGCCGCGCCCGACCTCCTCGACGATCAGCCCGTACCCGGTGAAGTCGAGCCCGCGGCCGCCGTACTCCTCGGCGACCGGGGCGCCGAGGTAGCCCATCTCGCCCAGCCTGCGCGCGAGCTCGAGGTCGAACTTCTGCGCGCGATCGGAGTCGCGCGCGCGCGGGACGACCTCGTTGTCGACGAAGTCCCGGGCGGTCTCCTGGATCAGGCGCTGCTCGTCGCTGAGCACGGCGTCGATCATCGCCGCTCTGCCGCCGCCTCGCCGAGCTCGGCGGCCACCGCGCCGGCGAACGCTTGCTGCGCCTCGGCGGCCCGCGGGCCGGGATCGAAGCGCGCCGAGTCGATCGCCGAGACCGGCTGGATCTCCCGCGTCGTCGATGCCAGGAAGGCCTCGTCGGCGGCGAGCGCGTCCGCGAGCGGATACTCGCCCTCGGCCACCTCGAGCGACTCCACCACCACCCGGCGGGTGATCGAGTCGAGGATCCCGGCTCGCAGCGCGGGTGTGCGCAGCTCGCCGTCGCGGACCCAGAAGATCGTCGAGGTGGGCGCCTCGAGCACGATCCCGTCCGGGCGCACGAGGAGGGCCTCGTCGGCGCCGCCGCCCTTGGCGATCCTGGTCGCGTGCATGTTGGCGCCGTAGGACAGCGACTTGACGCCGGTCAGGATCACGGTCGGCGCATAGGTGACGGTCGCCAGGCGCACCGTCTCGCCCCAGTCGGCCAGCGGCTCGATCAGCGCGATCCGCCGGCCGCCGCGGGTGACGATCAGCCGCAGCTGCGCGTCGGCGTCGCCGTGCGCGGCCAGCAGGGCCTCGATCTCGGGCTCGAGCTCGGCCCGCTGGGCGGGCAGCTCGATCGCCGCGGCCGAGCGCTCGAGCCGGTCGAGGTGGTCGCGCAGCGCGAACGGGCGGCCGCGATAGAGGCGGATGACCTCGAACACGCCGTCGCCGCGGTAGAGCCCGTCGTCGCGCAGGGGGATCGTGGTCTCGGCGGTCGGGGCGATCGCGCCGTCGACCGAGGCGAGCTCTGACACCGGCATACCCCGAGGCTATCCCAGCGCGCCGCGCCCCCGACCTGCGGGGTGCAGGATCGCCGCCAGGGGTCGGGGGAACCGGCGCATGCGCCGAACCGTTCGGCTACGTTGCCAATCATTAACCGATTTGAGGTAGGTATCTACCTTGAATCGGGGACTGCGGGGGTGTCTCGCAGGGGTTAGGGGCCCAGAGATGGGCGCGATTCGAACTTGGAGGTTCGACATGAGCAAGGCAAAGCGCATCGCGGTCCTGGCGACCGCGTCAACGATCGCACTGGCCGCGGTTCCCGCGGTGGCAGGAGCGGCGACGCAGGATTACGGTCCGGGCGACACCGACTGGACCGGCTCGAGGTCCTCGGAGGGGCTCTGCGTGCCGCTGCTGCTGTGCCCGGTGGTCACCAACAGCATCGAGGCGACCGGCGGCGCGCCGGGGTCCGGCCCGGCGTTCATCCGGACCAGCCTCGGCAGCCTGACCGGGGTCGGCGCGACCTCGATCGGGACCTGGGAGAGCGCCCCGTTCACCTACCAGGGGGTCGACGGCAAGGCGGCGACGTCCTTGGCGCTCGGGCTCTCGCGGCGGGCCGACGTCGGTCAGCTGCTGGCCGTCACCGGCAACACGGCGACCTACTCGGTCGACGTGCTCGGCGTCTCGTCGGGCGCCGGCAGCGTCCAGGTGATCAGCAACGCACCGCTGAGCGGTGCGGACTCGTGGGTGGCGGTGCCCGATGCGGCTATCGCTCCGGGCGCGTTGCAGCTCGGCTCGTCCTACCGGGTCCGGATCACGACGCGGTATGAGACCGGCGCGACGGTGATCCCGGGCGGCAGCGCCGACTACGACGGCGTCCGCATCCGCGCCAGCCGCGAGGACGGCACGACGGCAACGGCGGTGGCAACGGCGGCGGCGGCGGCGGCGGGAACGACACGCTGGCCGGCCTTGCCGACAGCGGCGTCGCCGGCGCGGCGAGCCTCAACCGGAAGGGCAGTCGCCTGCGGGTGAAGGTGCGCTGCTCTCGCAAGCTCGACGGCGCCTGCAGGATCCGCCTCGTCGGTCTCGACCGGCGCACGGGCCCGAAGGTGACCGCCAAGGCCAAGACCCGGGTGCGTTCCGGAAAGAAGCGGACGGTCACGCTGAAGGTGAAGAGGGGCTACCGCGGCAAGCTGGACGGTCGCCGCAAGCTCTTCTTCCGCCAGCAGATCAAGGCGGACGGCGAAACCGCCACCAAGGTCAAGAAGCTGCGGCTTCGACACTGACCCGCTGACCTGAACGGGCCCGGCGCCGCTCTCGGGCGGCGCCGGGCCGTCGTTCAGGCCCGCTCGACCACGGTCGCGACGCCCTGGCCGACGCCGACGCAGAGCGCGGCGAGGCCGTAGCGGGCGTCGCGCCGGCGCAGCTCCCAGGCGAGCGTCGTCAGCAGGCGAGCGCCCGAGCAGCCCAGCGGATGGCCGAGGGCGATCGCGCCGCCGTTGACGTTCAGCTTCTCCTCGTCGATGCCGAGCTCGCCGACGCAGGCGAGGACCTGGGCGGCGAAGGCCTCGTTGATCTCGATCAGGTCGATCTGGTCGAGGCCGAGCCCGGCGGCATCGAGAGCGCGCTCGATCGCCGGGATCGGGCCGATCCCCATGTAGGCCGGGTCGACCCCGGCGACCCCGGTGGCGACGATCCGCGCCAGCGGCTCGGCGCCGAGGGCGGCCGCCTTGCGCTCCGAGGCCAGGACCAGGCAGGCGGCGCCGTCGTTGAGGGTCGAGGCGTTGCCGGCGGTCACGGTGCCGCCGTCGCGAAACGCGGGCCGCAGGGAGGCGAGCCTGTCGAGCGTCGTCTCCGGGCGCGGACCCTCGTCGACCTCGACGACGATGGTCTCGCCGCGGTTCGGGCCCGGCGCTTCGACCGCGATCAGCTGCTCGGCGAGCCGCCCCTCGTCCTGGGCGGCGACGGCGCGCTGATGGCTGCGCAGGGCGAAGGCGTCCTGGTCGGCGCGCGAGATGCGGTAGCGCTCGGCGACGTTCTCGGCGGTCTCGCCCATCGCCTCGGTCGAGTAGCGCGCCGCCATCCGCGGGTTGATCAGGCGCCAGCCCAGGGCGGTGTCGTGCAGGGTCCGCTCGCCGCGGGCGAGCGCCGACTCGGGCTTTGCCATCACCCACGGCGCCCGGCTCATCGACTCCGAGCCGCCCGCCAGGTAGAGGTCGGCCTCGCCCAGGCGAAGCGCTCGCGACGCCTGGTTGATCGCGTCCAGGCCCGATGCGCAGAGCCGGTTGACCGTCACCCCAGGGACCTCGACCGGCAGCCCCGCGAGCAGCGCGGCCATCCGGGCGACGTCGCGGTTGTCCTCACCGGCCTGGTTCGCCGCGCCCCAGTAGACGTCCGCGACCTCGGCCGGGTCGATCCCGGTGCGCTCGACCGCGGCGGCGATCGTGGCGGCGGCGAGGTCGTCGGGGCGGACCCCGGCGAGCGCGCCGCGGTAGCGGCCGATCGGCGTCCGCACCGCGTCGATGACCAGGGCCTCGGGCAAGGCTCGCGATCATGGCATGTCCGGTCTATGGTGAGGCCATGGATTTCATCTTCCTGACGCTTGGGGCCATCGGCCTCGTCGCGCTCTGCCTGGTGCTGGTGGCAAGGGCCTATCCCGGGAGCGGCGCGGACCTGGTCGACTGGAAGCCGACGCGCTCACACGAGCTCGAGGCGCAGCTCGAGATCGACGATGTGCAGCAGATGATCGACGCCCAGAACGAGTACCGCCGCCGCCGCGGCGCCGCCGAGCTGACCGAGGAGGACGCGAACGCGATGGCGCGCGAGGACGAGGCGATCCGTGAGCGCGCCCGGCGCAGCTACGACGGCCGCCTCGACGAGCTCGAGGACGAGTACGGGGTCTAGGGCACGCCGGACGGACGAGCGTGGCGCGGGGGCTGATCGTCGGTTGCGGCTGCCGGGGCCGCGAGCTCGGGTCCGCGCTGATCGCGGACGGCTGGGCGGTCCGCGGGCACGAGCCGCACCGAGGCCGGTGCGGCGGCGATCGCGGCTGCCGGGATCGAGCCTGCGGTCGCCGACCCGGACCGGATCGCGACCGTGCTCGAGGCGGTCGACGGCGTCACCCTGATCTTCTGGCTCCTGGGCTTCGCCGAAGGTGAGCACGAGGCGGTGGCGGCGCTGCACGGCCCGCGGCTCGAGCGGCTGTTGGAGGAGATCGTCGACACGCCGGTGCGCGGCCTGGTCTACGAGCTCAACCCGAGGCTCGAGGCCGAGCAGGCGGCGGCGACGCTCGGGATCCTGCGCCACGCCGGGCGGACCTGGCGGATCCCGTTCGAGGTCGTCGACGCCGACCCCGGGCGTCCCGAGCTCTGGCTCGAGGCGATGATGGCGAGCGCGCGCGAGCTGATCGGCGGCTGACATGCGCGAGCGCTCATGCCGTTCGCCCCTGGTCGTGGCAGCGGCGATGGCCGTCGGCCTCGGCGCCGTGCCGGCGGCGGCCGAGGCGCCCGCCGGCCACTACCCCTGGGCGGAGCGGGTGACGGCGGCGAAGCGGTTCGCCGACCAGCGCGCGGGCCGGATCTCGTTCGCGGTCGTCGACGAGTCGGGGCGGCTGCGCGGGTCGCACCCCGACCGCGTGCACAACTCCGCCAGCGTGGTGAAGGTGATGTTCATGGTCGCGCTGCTGCGCCAGGCCGATGTCCGCCACGACTCGCTGACCCGCTCCGAACGCACGGCTGCTCGGGCCGATGATCAAGCGCTCCGACAACCAGGCCGCGACCGCGGTCTTCAACCGGGTCGGCGCGGGCGCGCTCACGAGGCTGGCCGAGGACGCGGGCATGGACCGCTTCACGACCCAGCCCACCTGGGGGCTGTCGACGATCACCGCCGCCGAGCAGGCGCGCTTCCTGTTCCGGCTCGAGCGCTACATCCCCGAGCGCCACCGCGCGTACGCCATGCACCTGCTGACCGAGATCGTGCCCAGCCAGCGGTGGGGGATCCCGCCGGCGGCGCCGCGCGGGTGGACCCTGCACTTCAAGGGCGGTTGGTCCGGCGCCCCGAGCTGGAGGGTGAACCAGGTGATGCTGCTGCGCCGGCCGCCGCGGCGGTTCTCGGTCGCGATCCTGACCCGCGAGCAGCCGTCGATGGCCTACGGGGAGCGGTCGATCGAGGGCGTGGCTCGCAGGCTGCTGCGCGGCTACAACGCGGTCACGCGCTGAAGCAGCTCGCCGAGGATGCGCGCCGTCGCACCCCAGATCAGGTGCTCGTCGACCAGGTAGGTGGGGGTCCTGATCGGGACGCCCGCGCCGGACCAGGCGGCGCATGGCGAAGCTCTCGCGCAGCCGATCGAGGGTGAACGCGAGCACGGTCTCGACCTCCGTCGGGCTGGGCTCGAAGCGCAGCTCGTCGCCGATCAGGCCGACGAACGGATGCACCTTGTAGCTGGTGACGAAGGTGCCGATCGGGGGCAGCGCCCCGACCACCTCGACCTCGTGCGGTGCCAGCCCGATCTCCTCCTCGGCCTCGCGCAGCGCCGTCGCCAGCAGCGATTCGCCGGCGTGGTCGCGGCGCCCGCCGGGGAACGAGATCTCGCCCGCGTGCCGGCGGAGGTCGTGGCGGCGCTCGGTGAACACCAGCCCGGGCCGCTCCGGATAGCCGAACATCGGCCACCAGCACCGCGGCCTCGGTGCGCCCGTGGGCGTCCATCGTCTCGGCCTGCTCCGGGCGCAGCAGGGCGGCGCGCAGGGCGTCGACCGCGTCCGCGGTCAGATGATCACCTGCACGCGTGCCGCCGTCGACCGACCAGGCCGCGCCGGCGACGTACGAGGCGCGCTCGGAGGCCAGGAAGACGATCGCCGCGGCGATCTCCTCGGCGTCGGCGAGCCGGCCGATCGGGCGCTTCGCCCCCGCCGCCCGCAGCGCCTCGTCGCGGCTCGAGGCTCCGGCGCGCTCCGCGGACTGGTCGAGCAGACCGCCCTCCTCCATCCACAGCTCGGACTTGGTCGGCCCCGGGCAGAGGGCGTTGACGAGCACGCCGTCGCCGGCGTAGCGGTCGGCGAACAGGCGCGAGAGCGAGAGCTCGGCCGCCTTGGCGACCGAGTACTCGGGCATCTGCGCCGACGGGCGCTTGCCGGAGCTCGAGGAGACGTTGACGATCCGGCCCCAGCCGCGCTCGACCATCCCGGCGACCGCCGCCCGCATCGCGCGCAGCGGCGCCATCACGTTCAGCTCCCAGGCCGCGTACCAGTCGGCGTCGGGAACCTCTTCGAGCTCGCGCCAGCGCGCGGTGCCGGCGTTGTTGACGAGCACGTCGAGCTGCCCGAAGCGCTCGCCCGCGGTCGCCGCGATGCGCTCGCCCGCGTCGGGATCGGTGACGTCGAGCGCCAGCTCGGCCACCTCGGCCGCGCCGGTCGCCGCCTTCCGGCACTCGGCCGCCGCCTCGGAGAGGTCCTCGGCCCCGCGGGCGATCAGCAGCACCGAGGCGCCCTCGGCGCAGAGCATGCGCGCGGTCGCGCGGCCGATCCCGCGGCTGGCGCCGGTGACCGCGCACGCCCGTCCCGACAGCCCGAGGTCCATTGCCGCCTTAGCCGGTCTCGATCCGGTCGCTGATCACGACCGGGGTCTCGCCGGAGAGCGCCCGGTGGACCGGGCACTTGCCGGCGATCACCAGCAGGCGGGCGCGCTGCTCGTCGTCGAGCGGCTCCGGGACGCGCAGGGTCACGGTCACCTGCTCGAAGCTCGCGTTGGCGGCCAGCTCGACCTCGACCTCCACCTCGACCTCGCCCAGCTCCCAGCCCTTGCGGTCCGCGTACATCTCGCAGGTGATCGCGGTGCAGGCCGCGAGCGACGGCCGCCGCGACCCGCGTGGGCGAGGGGCCCTCGTCGCCGCCTCCGGAGTCGAGCGGCTCGTCGATCACCAGCGTGTGGCCGCCCTCGATCTCGACGTCGTGCGTGTAGCCGTGCGCGCCGGCGGGCGACGACCCTCATGCCCGCTTGCGGCTCCGCGCGGTCGCGGCCGGCGAACAGCTCCGGGTCGTCGACGTCGGCGACGCGCGCCATCGCGTAGGCGGCGTCGGAGGCGCGGTTGAGGAAGCGCAGCAGCTCGGGCGGCGACGGTCCCGGCGCCGCCGTCGAGGGCCACGGTCCGGCGCTCGGCGCGGCGGAGGATCGCGCGCGCGAGGTCGAGCTGCGCGGAGAGCGGGGTGCCGCCGGGGATCACGAACTTCGGCGGCAGCTCGACCCGCTCCATGTAGCGGTCGATCAGCTCCTCGAGCTCGGCGGCCATCTCCGGGGTCACGCGGCTGACGCCGTCGACCAGCCGCTCCGCCGCCTCGGGCGCGGTCGCGAGCTCGGCGCCGGCGATGAAGAGGTCGTCCTGGAGGCGGAGGATGTCGGCGGCGAGCTCGGCGTCGTCGGCGCCGCAGAGCGAGCGCGCGACGCCGAGCGCCGAGGCGGCCTCGTCGAGCGCGCCGTAGGCCTCGGTGCGCGGGTCGGACTTGGCGACCCGCCCGCCGTACCACAGCGAGGTCGTTCCGTCGTCGCCCTTCTTCGTGTAGATCCGCTCACCGGCTCGACCCTACACAGCGAGGCGTAGCCGAGCCGCGCCGCCGTTGAGGCGCCTGATTCTCGTCAGCTCAGGGGGTTGAAGACGATCCCGGTGAGCAGCTTGGGGAAGAAGTAGGTCGACTTCGGCGGCATCGTCTCGCCCGCGGCGGCGACCTCGCGCACCTGCTCGACCGGGGTCGGGCGCATCAGGAAGGCGGCGTGGGTGCCCTCGTCGAGCGACGCGAGCGCCCGCTCGGCCGAGGCGGTGTAGGCGATCCCGCGCTTCGCCTCGATGTCCTCGGCGCTCATCCCGAGCGCGCCGCGGAGCACGCAGCGTCTCGAGGATCGCCGCGTCGAGCCGGCGGTAGGCGGGCGAGGCGTCGGGAATCGCCGTCTCCAGCGCCGCCGGGTCCTTGAGCCGCAGGCGGAAGCCCTGGCGGTGGTGGGCGTCGACGTAGCCGAAGACGCCGACCCCCTCCTCGCCGGCCGGGTCGAGCTCCTCGAGCGGCACCTCCTCGACCTCGAAGTTGGCGAGCAGCGCCTCGCGCAGCGCCTCCTGGGCGGCCGGCTCGCCGAGGTTCGAGAGCAGCCGGTGGTAGCCGAACACGGTCAGCCCCGGGTCGTCGAGCGAGACCAGGGCCATCAGCGTGTAGCGGTGGGGGCCGTCGCCGCCGATCTCGTCGGCGTAGGTGCGCGCCGTCTCGTAGCGGTGATGGCCGTCGGCGATCAGCAGCTCGGACTCGGCGAGCTCGGCGGCGACCGCGCGATGCGCTTCGGCGTCGTCGATCCGCCAGACCCGATGGGTGGTGCCGTCGTCGTCGGTCACCTCGGCCCAGGGCTCGGCGCGGGTGTAGCCCTCGAGGTGGCGCCAGGCGTCGCCCTCGTGCAGGGAGAAGATCGGCGAGAGGTTGTGGCGGGTGGCCTCGGTGAGCCGCAGCCGGTCCGCCTTCGGGCCGGGCTGGGTGCGCTCGTGCGGGCGCACGAGGCCCGGGCCGTAGGGGGTGACGCGGACGCGGCAGAGCAGGCCGCGCCGGGTGCTGGCGCGAGCCGTCGGGCGCGTCGTACTCCTGGGTCAGCGCCCAGAGCGCCGGCTCGCGGTCGGCGGTGAGGATGCCCTGCAGGGTCCACTCCTCGAGCGTCTCGTCGGCGTGCTCGTAGGGGTCGCCGCCGTCGGGCGCGACCGGGCAGGTCGATCTCGACCACGTTGAAGGGCGAGCGGGCGAGCAGCTCGGCTCGCCGCGCCGGGTCGATCACGTCGTAGGGCGGCGCGACGACGTCGGCGAGCGAGGGGACGGCGGCGAGGTTGTAGTGGAGGGCGTTGAGCGGTCGGACCTCGGCCATCGGCGGCGCACCCTACCCGGACGGTTGCGCCGACGGTCGCGCCGGCCGGTCGGGCTCAGCCGGCCTCGCGCTCGCCGAACCGTGGCCGCCTCAGCAGTTGTCGGCGACGATCTCCGAGATCGGCGTCCTCGCCGACGCGCCGGCGGCGTCGATCGCCACCGCGACCTGGAAGTCGCCCCCGGCGGCGGTGTCGACGTCGGCGCAGTCCGGGTTGGCCTCCGCCGCCCGGGTCGCCGCTTCGAGCTGGTCGGGGATCGAGGCGTCGATGAACTCGCCCACGCTCAGGTCGGCGACGGCCGCCCCCTGGGCGCCCGACGCTCCGGACGCTCCGGCGGTGGTCGAGCTGGTGGTCTCGTCGTCCGCCGCAGGCGGCGAACGCGAGGGCGATGACGCTGAGCGCGGCGAGGGTTCGCATGCGGCGCGAGTGTAATCGGGGTGCCCGGATTTGAACCGGGGATCCTCCGCGCCCCAAAGCGGCGCTCTACCAGGCTGAGCTACACCCCGGCTCGACGAAGCGAGTCTAGCCAGCCCTCCTGGACGCGATCGATCCAGCCCTGCAGTCGGGCGCGGAGTTGCGTGTCGTCGACGTTGACGGTCAGGACACCCCAGCGGGAGCGCCAGTTCCGGCCGTTGAGCTGACCGCTGTTGGACTTCCGCTGGTACCTGAAAATAGCGCTGGGTTCGACCCCGAGGTAGGAGGACCAGAAGCGGATCAGGTACTCGGGATCTTGGTCCGCGTGGTACTGGAACGCGTAGGTGACCTTGTTGACTCGAACCTCGTCGAATCCAGTGGTTCGCCAGCCGGATGATCGCGCGGATCCGAGTTGGCGATCGCCACCGTGTTGCGACAACGCTTGTACCCCTCGCCGATGTACATGCAGACGAAGTCGCGAAAGCCCGGCACGGCGTCCAGGAGCGCGAACTCGTCTCGGCCCGCGCTGGTAGGCCTCGTCGCGACGCGCCTTGACACGCGCGCGGTATCTCGCGCGCTGCAGTCTCCCGCCACGCGCGACGTCGCCCCGGCGTCAGTCGCGGTGCTTGATCTCGGGGTCCGGCAGGTCCTCGATCCAGTACCAGACCGTGGTCTTGTTGAGCGCGAGCCGCTCGGCGATCTCGTTCAGCGACAGCTTGCGCTCCACCCGCAGCCGGCGGGCCTTCTCGCGGAGGTAGGGCGGATGGGTCATTGCGAACACATGTTCGCATGAGCGGCGGACGGAAACCGGCCCGGTAAGGTCAGGTCGGGGCCAACAGACAGGAGGACGAGATGGACCTGAAGCGGATCACCGAGCGGGCGAAGGGCCTGGTCGAGAAGCGGGGCGGAACGGACAGCCTGAAGGAGGACGCCGACGAGCTGAAGGGGATCGCCAAGCGCGAGGGCAGCTTCACCGACAAGGCGAAGGCCGCGGTCTCCGCGATCAAGGACCCGGGCGCCGAGGACACGGCCAGGCCGGCGCCGGACCCGAGGCGTCACCCGCGGCCGAGGCGACCGACCGGGAGGCCGCGGCGCGCTGAGAAGAAGGTCAAGGGCGAGGATCGCGGCAAGCACGCCCAGGGCGCCGGCAGAGGCGAGGGCCGCGGTCGCGGCGCGGTCGCGGCGAAGGCGGCCGTGGCAGGGACGACGACCCGGCGGTCTAATCTCACCTCAGGCCCCTGTAGCTCAGTCCGGATAGAGCAGCGGATTTCTACTCCGCAGGCCGCAGGTTCGAATCCTGCCGGGGGCGCTCGAGCGCGTCGTCGCAAGGAAAGAGCCCGGCCACGTGGCCGGGCTCTTCGAGTCACTCAGTCGATAACCGGCGTGACTCAGGTCTTGCGCTCGAGGTCCGCGACCTCGTCGGCCTTCTCGTCGGCGCGCTCCTGGGCGCGACCGAGCTCTTCCTTCTTCTCGCCCTTGCGCTCCTCGTCCTTGCCCTCGCGGTGCAGCGAGCGGTCATCCTTGAGGTCGCCGGCGACCTGCTTGGCCTTGCCCGTGATCTTGTCGGTGATGCCCATTCTGTCCTCCTGATTGGTGCGAGTTCGCTCCGATTACCCGGCGACGCGGCGTTCTAACGAACGGCCGGGAACTCGTTTCGAGGCGTGACTCGTGGGTAGCGGCGGCCCGCGCGCTCGCTACATTGGGCCCCCGCGGTGGACGTAGCTCAGCTGGTAGAGCTCCTGGTTGTGGTCCAGGCGGTCGTGGGTTCGAATCCCATCGTCCACCCCTCTTGGTCAAGCGCGCGATGCGGTCGAGTCACCCACGGTTCGGCGTGACTCGGGCAGCGGTTTCGGGTTTAGTGCCCAATGAGCTGCATCCGTGCGGGTATGGCGGCCGTAGGACCAGGAGTGAGCCGATGAACGAGCTCCTGCTCACCGGACTGGCGATCGACGTCGCGGGCGCGGGCCTACTCGCCGCCGGTCTCGGGTTCGGGCCGCGAGACCGCGTTCAGGCGCCGCCGCCGGTTCGTGGCTATGCCGGCGCCGACATCGCCCACGCGAAGGAGACTGCTCGAGTCGTGGCCGGGCTCGCTCTGTTGGCGCTTCGGCCTCCTCGTCCTGGGCCTGGCGGCGTCCGGGGTCGACGGCGACGGGGGCGGGTGGCTGGTCGGCTTGCTCGCAATCCCGATCGCCCTCGTGGCCATGAGGCGGGACCGGATCAGGCGCGAGAAGCGAATCTTCCTGGCCCGGGCCGAGCAGAAAGGCCGCGACGACGGATTCGAGCAAGGCTTCGAGCGCGTCGTGCTCGACTTCGACCAGGCCCTGGCGCCGACCGGTCGAGGTCACGCCGGCAACGAATCGCCCGAGGCGTGGCTCACCTGGCTCTACGGGCAGGGCTTCGCCGACGAGGTTCAGGAGGCCGTCCGGTCGGGGGCGGGCGGATCGGGACCACCTGCGTCGCCGCTCCGATGAGCCGGCCGCGTTCGCGCTTTGGTTCGACGTCAGCCCCGGGACCTGACTACCGCGCCGCGGGCAGTTCCGCCGGCGGAGTCCCTGCCCCGGCTCGGAGCGCGGACCACGCGGGCCGGTTCCGGTCGCCCTAGTACGACAGCCCGGCGGCCTCGAGGGCGTCGGACCGGTCCGCGAAGTCGACCTTGCTGACGCACCGGCCGTCCCGAAACGTGTGGACCTCGAACTCCGGTCCTCGACCTCGACCCCGCTGGCCCGGCCGCGGCCGCGGTAGCGGACGGCCACGACGACCGCGTGCCCCGCGGCGATGTACTCCTCGGCGACCGTTTCGAGCTCCTGCCAATCGGCGTCCCAGCGCTTCCACACGTCCCGGACTTCCGCCGGGCCATGGGCCGGCGGCTCCTGACCGACGTGCCAGACGACGTCCGGAGCGAGATACGCCGATGCATCCACGTAATCCCCGCGGCAGTAGTCCTCGAGAGCCCTGCGCACCGCGTCCACGTTCTCCTGCGACATCGCTCGCGCAGTATCTCGCGCGTCGGGTCCGCCGCGAGTCGAGCGGTGCTCGGGTCGAGGGGCATCTCGCTACCGGGGGTCGCGAGGCATCCGCCACTCGCGAAGGCCGGGCACGGATCGGAGCCCCCGCTGCACCCGGCGGGGCGCTCCGGCGTTCTGACAAGCTCAGCCGATGCGCGTCGGGACCTTCGCCACTGCCGCCGGCACCCGGTTCGTCGGCTCGCTCGACGGCGACCGCGTGGATGCGCTGGAGGCCGCCGACGTCCGCGCCTACCTCGCCGGCGAGGGCCGCGCGCCGACCGGCGAGTCGCACGCGCTCGCCGGGCTGCGGACCCTGGCGCCGGTCCCCGCGCCGCCGAGCGTGCGCGACTTCTATGCCTTCGAGGGCCACGTCGCCGCGGGCGCCCGCCTGCGCGGACGCGAGATCGCCCCGTACTGGTACGAGGCGCCCGCCTTCTATTTCTCCAACCCGGCGGCGATCCTCGGGCCGGGAGAGGCGCTGAGGCGTCCCGCGACGACGACGATGCTCGACTTCGAGCTCGAGATCGCCGCGGTGATCGGCGTCGACGCGGCCGACCGGCCCGAGATCGCCGGCTTCACCCTGATGAACGACTGGTCGGCGCGCGACGTGCAGGCGGGGGAGGTCACCGTCGGCCTCGGGCCGGCGAAGGCGAAGGACTTCGGCACCAGCCTCGGTCCCTGGATCGTCACCCCCGACGAGCTTCCCTACGAGGACGGTCGGCTGCGGATCCGGGCGCGGGTGCTCGTCAACGGCGTCGAGGTCGCCTCGGGCGACGCCTCGCAGCAGCACTTCGGCTGGGAGGAGATCGTCGCTCACGCCGGCCGGGACACCGCGCTGCGCCCCGGCGACGTGCTCGGCTCCGGGACGCTGACCGGCGGGTGCCTGCTCGAGCTCGGCCCGCTGCAGCAGGCCGAGGGACAGGAGCGCCCGCTGGATCGAGCCAGGCGACGTGGTCGCCCTCGAGGCCGACGGGCTGGGCCGGCTCGAAACGCCGGTCACCTAGCCGACCGGCGCCGGCTCGGCCGTATTTCGGCGGTACATCATCCGCGCGAAGGCACCGGCGGTGAACCACATGAACACGCTGTAGACAGCGGCCGGGATGGTGAGCTCGGTCGAGATCGTCGCCCCGACGGCGATCGCAAGCGCCGAGTTGTGAATGCCGAGCTCGATCGCGATTGCGGTTGCGCGGCGCGGTCCCAGCCCGGCCAGTTGAGCGAGCAAGAACGACGTCCCCATGGCGACGATGTTCAGGGTCAACGTCGCCGCGGCGACATCGGTGAAACTGTCGAGAACGATCTCGTTCTCACTCGCGATCGCGCCGAAGATGACCAGGCAGAAGATCGCGAGCGCAACCCGTTTGATGCGCCCTTCCGCCGCGGCGACGGGTCCTGGCCAGCGGTTTCGCACGTACATGCCGAGCGAGAGCGGCACGACGGTGATCGCGAGCACGCGCAGGACGATCGCGGCCATGTCCGGGTCCCGCTCGAACCCGGCGGCGCCGAAGTGCTCCCGTCCCAGCTCGAGGAACAAGGGCATCGTGACGATCGCTGCGAAGCTCGAGATTGCGGTCAGGGTGACCGACAGGGCGGTTTCGCCCCGCGCCAGATGCACGAGCATGTTGGCCATGATCCCGCCGGGCGAGGCGCCCAGGAGGACGAGACCGACAGCGAGGGTGGGCTCGAGTCCGTAGAGCTCGGCCACCGCGAACGCGAGGAGCGGCGAGATCACGAGCAGGTTCGCGATCCCGATCGCCACGCCACGCGGGAAGACGACGACACGGCGGAAGTCGTCAAGCGTCAGCGACAGGCCGAGGCTGGTCATGATCACGGCGAGCGCCGCGGGCAGGACCACGGCGGCGAAGAGCGATTGGTCTTCCATGCGCGGTGGTTACGGACGCGAGCCCGCCCGGTGACTGCGGGTTGTGGTCCAGGCGGCCGTGGTTCGAGTCCTTCCTCAGCCCGCGTTCGGCCGGCTCTCGCCCGAGCCCAGCCCGCGGATCACGTGCAGGTCGATCGAGCCGGGGGCGAAGACCCCGATCGAGTACTGGACCGCCTGGCCGCCCGCGCGATGGATGAGCTCGGTCAGCTCGAGCGCGGCCGTCACCCGGCCGGCGCCCATCGCCTCGCCGATCCGGCCCCCCGGCTCGACCAGCCGCGGGCGCACCTGCGTCCTCGCGAAGGCGATCGGGACCCCGCGGTCGATCAGCACGTCGAGCACCATCCTCCCCGACTCGACCGCCGCCCGGACCTCCTCGGGCGGGGGGAGCTCGATCTCCGGGTGGACGATGTCGCGCATGTGGGCGGCCACTGCCCCGTCGGCGAGCACGGTGCGCTGGATCAGCGGCGCCCGCGTCCCGCGGCGCACCCCGAGCGCCTCGGCGACGTAGCCGGGCGTGCGCGCCTGCTCGACCTGCAGGTTGCGGACGCTGAGCCGCTTGCCCTGCCTGCGCGCGAGCGAGGCGTAGGACTCGAGCACCTCGAGGCCCTCGCTGAACGCCGGGCCGAGCGCGACCCTGCCGACGAAGGTGCCGCTGCCCTGCCGGCGCACGATCTCGCCGTTGCTCTCCAGGCGCTCGAGCGCGAGTCGCAGGGTCCCGCGCGAGACCCCGAGCGCCCCGGCGAGCTCCTGCTCGGGCGGCAGGCGGTCCCCGGGCCGGGCGCGCCCCGGCGCCAGCCGCTCGCGAAGCGCGGCCTCGGTCGCGTCCACCAGGGATGGTCGGGGCACGCTGCGAGCCTAGACGCCGAGTCTCGCGCGGGTCAGGCCCCGCTCGGCTCCGGGGCGGCGCCGATCGCCTGCTCGCCGTCGAGGAGCCCGAGCCGGTGGGCGAGCCAGGTGGCGGGGAGCGCCTGCACGACCAGGGTGATCACGATCGCCAGCGCGACGACGCTGGCGTAGAGGTCGATGTCGGGGACTCCGAGGCCGGCGAGGACGCCGACCAGGGCCGCCGGCACGACGCCCGTCTCGCGCGTCCAGCACAGGAACACCACCTCGGGGCGGGTCCAGCGCGCGCGCCGATCGGGCAGCGTGCAGGCGAGCACGGTCAGCGGCCGCGCCACGAGCAGCAGTGTCGCGAGCACCGCCAGCGCCGGCAGGAAGTGCTCGCCGAGCGCGTCGAACGGGATGTTGGCGCCGAGGACCACGAACACGAACAGGGTGACGAGGTCGGCGATGCTGAAGGCGAACTGGCGCAGCTCGCGCTCGTGCGAGCTGTGCATGGCCAGCCCGAGCCGCTCCATGTTGCCGACGATCAGCCCGGCGAGAAAGGCGCCGAGATAGCCGCTGCCACCGGCCGAGTCGAGCGAGAAGTACCCGATCGTGACCACGGCCATGACCGCGGCCGCCGACGACTCCCGCCAGATGCCGGCGCGCCGGCTGGAGATCGTCGCCGCCAGCAGCACCCCCGCGACGATGCCGATCACGGTGCTGATCCCGAGGTCGACGACGAACTCGCGCGCCGGGGTCGCGAGCGAGCTGTCGCCGCTGAGCAGGACTCCGGCGAGCGCCAGCGCGAGCACGGCCCCGGTCGGGTCGTTGAACGCCGACTCGGCGACCACCGTCTGGGCCACCTTGGGCCGCAGCCGCGAGCGGACGAAGAGCGGGATCAGGATCGCCGGGTCGGTCGGCGCCAGCACCGCGCCCATCAGCAGCGCCGCCTCCCAGGAGAGGTCGAAGGCCAGGTGCGCCGCGACCCCGGTGACGACGGCGGTGAGCACCACCCCGGGGAGGACGAGCATCCCGAGCCCGACCCAGACCCGGCGGAGGACGTCGAGCGAGAGGTTGAGGCCGCCGTAGAAGAGGATCAGGGAGACGCCGAGGGTGAACAGGAGCTGGGCTCCGATCGAGTCGAGCGGGACGTCGACGACGTCCAGCGCCGAGGGGCCGAAGAGGGCGCCGAACGCGACCAGGACGAGGATCTCGGGGACGCGGATCAGGCTGGCGATGAAGCGTGCCGCGAGCGCCGCCCCGAGCAGCAGGCTGAGGGTGAGGAGGACGTCGCGGGTCACGCCGGCGGGTCGTCCTCCGGCTGGGAGGACGATTGCCGGCCGCGCACGCGGCGCTCCCCCTCGAGCGCCATCTTGGCGATGTCGTTGGCGGTGACCAGCAGGAGGATGATCACCAGCCCGGCGCCGAGGGCGACCGCGACCAGGCGACGGCGGGCGTCGTCGCGTGCCTGGTCGAAGTCGTCGTCGGTGGCGACCGCCTGCTCGGCCTCGTAGCCGGCCAGCAATTCGGCCGTCGCCGCCATCGCCTCGAAGCGCGCGAGCTCCGGGCCGAGCAGGAGCCGCTTCGTCTCCTCCGGCCGGCCGGCCTGCAGCTCGCGCCAGGCGACCGCGTCGAGGTCCATGAACGCCGCGAACTCGCGCTCGAGCCGGTCGAGCAGCTCAGCCTCGCGGGGGTCGGTGAGGGTCTCGGCCGCAAGCGCGAGCTCCTGCTCGAGCTCGTCCGCCGAGCGCACGAACCGCTCCCTCAGGTCGCCGCCGGCATAGCCGTACGCGGTCTGCCAGCCGTTCACGTCGGTGACCAGGAACTTGAGCTCGCGAGCGATCGCCTCCCGCTCGGCGCGCTCGCGCACCTCGTCGTAGCGATCGCCCATCTGCGACATCCCGTGCAGGGCGACGGCGGTGGTCGCCAGCGGCCCGAGCACGGTCAGCACGATCGCCGCGTAGAGCTTCGCCCGGATCGTCACTGCCGGAGGCCGCGTATAGGATCGCCGGGGCGATGATCCTCTTCGTGCTCACCGGCCAGGTGCCGCCGATCCTCGCGCTGACCCTGGCGGCGATGTGCTACCTGACGGGTTACGAGCTGTGGAAGGAAGAGGACATGCCGTTCCTGTGGAAGGCGTGGTGGGTGCTCCTGGTCCTGCTCCTGAACGTGGTCGGCTTTGCGATCTTCTGGATCTGGTTGGCGGTCAGGCGCAGCCGCAGCCGCCGGCACGCATAGGGCCATCGCTCTAGGACCCGGCCTCAGCGCGCGCCCGGTGCAGCCGCGCCAGCTTCAGCGCCAGCTCGAGGGAGAGCAGGTCCTCATCCGCAAGGTCGAGGTCGGCCACCCGCTCGATCCGCTCGAGCCGCTGGCGGACCGTGTTCGGGTGCACGTAGAGCGCCCGCGCGCTGGCCGTGACGCTGCCGCGGTCGGCGAGGAACTGCTCCAGGGTCTCGATCAGCTGGGTGCCGCGCCGGCGGTCGTACTCGTTTAGCTGCTCCACCGAATGGCGATAGCGGTCGCGCGGCGCCTCCTCGCGGTCGAGGTGGACGAGGTAGCGATAGGCGCCGAGCTGCTCGTAGCGCACGGCGCCTCCCTCGGCGACCAGCGAGCGCCCGATCCGCGCCGCATCGGCGGCCTCGCGCATCCGCCTGCGGGCGTTCGCGGCGCCGTGGTCGACGTCGCTGATCCCGATCACGAGCCCGTCCTCGCGGGCGAGTGGCTCGCAGGCCGCGCGCAGCTGCTCGGCCGCGGTGCCGTGCTCGGCCGACATCGGCGCCAGCGCGCGCACTCGGTCGTGGCGGGTGTCGAAGAAGGCGCGCGGGTAGCGGCGCCGCAGGCGCGTCTCGAGCCGGCTCGCCAGCGCCGGCCAGCCCGGCAGGCCCTCGTCGGCTCGCGGCGCGCGCTCGACGTGCAGGAACAGGTACGGGCGGCCGAGGTCGCACCGCGCCTCGCTCGCCTTCGCCTCCGCCGCCTTCACCGAACCGGCCGCGAGCGCGTCGAACATGTCCTTGACGATGTTCTCCGCGGTCAACCGCTCGATCAGCTCGGCCTTCTTCAGCCCCACGGCGGTCTGGTCGGCGACCGCGCCCAGCAGCTCCGCGTCCTCGTCGGTGAACTGCCGGTCGTGCGCCAGGCAGCAGAGCAGGCCGAGCTGCTCGTCGCGCGCCATCAGCGGCGCGACCAGCAGCGCCCGCTCGTCGACGTCCGGCCACAGCGCCCGCGCCACCCGGCGGCCGTTGCCGCGGCCGCCGCCGTTCGCCCGTCGCATCAGCTCGAGCACCAGCCCGGCGCCGCCGGGGCGGGGGCTCGGCCCGGTCGCGCCGTCGGGCTCCGAGCCGACCAGCGCCAGCTCGTCGGCCTCGACGTCGAGGCGGTAGATCTGGCAGGCGTCGGCGCGCAGCAGCTCGCGCGCGCCCCGCACGACCGCGTCGTAGAGGTCCTCGCGCAGGGTGACGCCGGCGAGCGCCTGGCTCAGCTGGGCGAGCGTGGTCAGCGCCTGCACACGGCGACGCGTCCCCTCGTAGAGCTTCGCGTTCTCGATCGCCCCGGCGACCAGCGACCCGGTGTGGACGAGGAACTTGAGCACGTCGTCGTCGAACTCTCGCGGCGCCTCCGTGTGCAGGACGACGACCCCGATCACGTCGCCGGCGCGGGCCAGGATCGGCACCGCGATCATCGACTGAAAGCGCTCCTCCTCGAGCTCGGGCACGAACTTCATCCGCGGGTCGCCCATCGCGTTCTCGCGGATGAACTCCGGGGTCTTGGTCCGCGCCACCCAGCCCGCGAGTCCCTCGTCGACCCCGAGCTCGACCTCCCCGAGCAGGTGGGTGTAGCGCGGCGAGGCGGCCCGCAGGACGAGCCGGTCGCCCTCGAGGAAGTAGATGAAGCAGGCGTGACAGGCGGTGGCGTCGGTGGCGATCTCGACCACCGCCCCGAGCACGCGCTCGAGGTCGAGCGAGGAGGAGACCGTCTTGATCACCGCGTAGAGGGTCTCGTTCTCGCGCCGCGCCCGCCGGAGCGCCTCCGCGTCCTGCTCGACCAGCTCCTGACTCAAGCGACGACCTCCGTTGTCTCGAAAGGCGGCCCACCCATCGGCGCACCATGCTAATCGTGGGCGCCGGCAGGACCTATGGGCCGATCCTACATCCGAGGCGGCGGAATTATGTGCGCGCGCCTATTGCCACGACGCTGGCCGTGCGGATACGTTGGCCCCGCCGGTGGCT
This sequence comes from uncultured Solirubrobacterales bacterium, assembly GCA_963733075.1. Lineage (GTDB taxonomy): Bacteria > Actinomycetota > Thermoleophilia > Solirubrobacterales > 70-9 > WHSW01. The sequence continues at coordinate 262,442 of CAVTCA010000024.1, forward strand.
GGTGACGCTCATCACATCCGTGTCCGCAGCGCGCACACCTTGCTGACCCGACGAGGAGGGGGGCGGCGTTGGAACCGCTGATCGCCCAGGTCACCGACCTCAAGGACGCGGCGCCGGCCGAGTGCCTCTCGCTCGACAGCATCATCCTCGGCGAGCAGTTCTACTTCTTCACCGTCGTGCTCATGTGGCTGATCCACGTCGGCTTCATGACCTACGAGACCGGCGTCGCGCGGCGCAAGAACGCGCTCGCGACCGCGATGAAGAACATCCTCACGATCGCCGTCGTCACGCCGAGCTTCTACTACTTCGGCTGGTGGATCTACAACTGCAACATGCCGGGCATCGGGCCGATCGGACCCAGCCAGGGGGCCGGCACGGACTTCACCGCGATCTCGTGCGCGGGCGGGCTCCCGTGGTCGGACGCCTTCGGGCCCAACCTGACGAACAACATCAACCTCGTCTTCTTCCTCGCCTTCCTGCTGTTCAGCTGGACGACCGCGTCGATCATGTCGGGCGCGCTGCTCGAGCGCGTGCGGCTCTCGGCCTACCTGTTCCTGGCGGTGCTGCTCGGCTCGGCGGTCTGGATCCTCGATGCCGCCTGGGGCTGGAGCTACGGCGGCTGGCTCACGCTGCGCTTCGGCTTCCACGACTCGATCGCCTCGGGCGTCGTCCACGGCGTCGCCGGCGCCTTCACCCTCGGCGTCCTGTTCAACCTCGGCCCCCGAATAGGCAAGTACACGAAGGCGGGGCTGGCTCGCACCTTCAGACCTCACAACATCCACATGACCCTGATGGGGCTGATGCTGATCTTCACCGGCTTCTACGCCTTCTACGCGGCGTGCCTGGTGATCGTCTCGACCACCTTCCCGGGCTGGGCGAACATCTACCTCAGCCCGACCACCCTGGGGTCGATCGCGATGATCATCACCTTCGGCTTCGCCGGCGGCTTCACCGGCGGCTACTTCGCCAGCCGCGGCGATCCGTTCTGGACCGTCTCGGGCGGGCTCGCCGGGGTGATCAGCGTCTCCGCCGGCGCCGACGTCTACGCGCCCACCCTCGGCTACCTGATCGCGGCCGCTACCGCCGCGCTCACCGTCTGGGCCGGCAACTGGATCGAGACCAAGATGCGGGTCGACGACGTCGTCGGCGCCGTCGCCGTTCACGGCTTCGCCGGCTTTATGGGCGTCCTTTGGGTGGGCGTGTTCGCCGCCGGGTACCCGACCGGCATCAACAACGTCGAGAGCTCCATCGGCGGCCAGCTGATGGGCATGGCGACGTTCCTCCCGCTCGGGTTCCTCACGGGTTGGTTCGCCTCGTTCGTGCTCAAGAAACTCAACCTGCTCCGCGTCCCGCCGGAGGTCGAGGTCGACGGGCTCGACCGCGCCGAGTACGAGCCCGATATCCACGTGCCTGAGTTCGCCCATGACGAGGACCTCGTGATCGAACCCGACGGCAGCCGTGTGCCGGCGGCCGCGGTCCAGGCGGCTGCCGCGGCGGAGCTGGTGACGCCGATCGCGGCTGAACGGCCGACCAGAACGAGAGGAGGGCCCGGCTGATGGCGGCGATCATCGACAGCGCTCCCGACTGCATCACCCGCGAGGCCGGCACCGAAGAGGATCGCGTCGCGGACAGCGCCGACTTCGTCATCGGCGACAACTGGCAGGACTGCGCCGGGTTCATGACCTTCGGCCCGGGCTCGACCTACGAGACGGTGGACGGCCCGGGGATCGGCGCCGAGGGTGCGTACATGGTCCTCACCTGGATCGGGATCGCCTTCATGGTCCTCGCCCTGGTCGCCTGGTTCGTGTACGAGAACCGCCGCCTGGTCGCCTACTCGCTGGGCGCTGGGCGCGGCTACGACGAGCCGGATGTGCCGCAGCCGGGAATCACGCCGGAGATCAAGGAGTGAGGGGCGCATGAGGAAGCAGATCGAGTTCCCGCCCAAGCAGACGCACGCCAGGTCGTTCGAGCTCGCGATGCTCGCGATCTGCATCGTCTGCGTCGTGATCGTGCTGATCGTCGTCCTGGGCACCGACCTCGGCGACGAGTTCCGCCCGACCAACTGAGCGGGGCCGACTACACTGGCGCCGTGTCGTCCTCCCGCGACGCGGGCGCCGGGCCGCTTGCCGAGACACCGGATCGCCGGTCGCCCTCCCTGCCGCGGTTCGCCGTGATCGCCGTGGTGCTCGTCCTCGCGTTCGTGATCTCGCGCAACCAGGACTCCGAGGTGAGCCAGGAGGAGGCGGTGGCGAAGGCGACGGAGCAGGTCGACTTCGTGCCCGAGGACACCCAGATCCGTCTCCTGCGCCAGGGCATCGACCGCCACCCGTTCTGGATCATCTCGCTCTCGACCCCGGCGGCCGACGATCAGACGTACCGGGAGCTGGCGGTGGTCCGCATCGACGCGGAAACCGGCGAGATCGTCGAGCTCAGGGAGCAGGAGGGCGCCCCGCGCGGCTCCGACGAGGCGCCTTGACCGGTGCGCCTGCTGGTCCTCCAGCACATCGCCTGCGAGCACCCGGGAGTGTTCTCCGAGGTGATGCGCGAGCGCGGGGTCGAGGCGGTCGCGGTCGAGCTCGACGCCGGCGAGCCGCTGCCCGACTGGCGCGCGTTCGACGGCGTGCTGGCGATGGGCGGGCCGATGGGCGCCGGCGACGACGCCGAGCACCCGTGGCTGGCTCCCGAGCGGCGAGCTGGTGCGCGAGGCGGTCGAGGCCGGGCGGCCGTTCCTGGGCGTCTGCCTCGGCGTCCAGCTGCTCGCGGCCGCGCTGGGAGCCCGGGTCCACCCGGCCGAGGGGCCCGAGGTCGGCCTGCTCGAGGTCGAGCTGACCGCGGAGGGCCGCGCGGATCCGTTGTTCGCCGGCCTCGACGAGCGGCTGGTCTCGCTGCAGTGGCACGGCGACACCTTCGACCTGCCCGCCGGCGCCGTGCGCCTGGCGAGCTCGCCGGCGGCGCGAAACCAGGCGTTTCGCGCCGGCGAGCGCGCCTACGGGATCCAGTTCCACCTCGAGGTCACGGCCGAGATGGCGAGGCGAGTGGGGCGAGATCCCCGCCTACCGCGACTCGCTCGCCGAGGCGCTCGGCCCGCGGGCCGGGCGCCGAGTTCCTCGCCGACGTCGAGCGCCGGGCGGCCGAGCTTCACCCCTCGGCTCGAACCCTGTTCGGAAACTGGCTCGGGCTCGCCGGCGTCCCGGCGTAGGGGGTCCTGTGGCCCTTTGTACAATTTTGTTCATCTTCGAAAGGAGCCCCGACAGTGGCCGCTGAGCAGGTTGGAGGGACGATCGAGACGGTGCTCGAGGCTCCCCGGGTCGAGATGCCGCCCGCGACCCTGGAGGAGGCCCGCGGGCAGGAGGGTCGCCCGGCGCAGATCGAGGCGCTGACGAAGCGGATCGCCGACGAGGACATCCGCTACGTCTTCTTCCAGCAGGTCTCCGTGACCGGGAGGGTGATGGGCAAGGGCGTCGTCGCCTCGTTCTTCCCGCAGGTCGCCGAACGGGGCTATCAGCTCGTCTACGGCGCGACCGCCAACCTGTTCACCGACCGCGACGGCAACTACATCGGCTTCGGGCCGGAGGAGTCCGAGCTGGCGGCGATCGCCGACCTCGACACGTTCTCGGTCCTCCCGTGGGACGAGCGGGTCGCCCGGGTCTACTGCGACTGCTACGACACCGAGACGGGGGAGCTGCTCGACGCCGACCCGCGGCAGAACCTGAAGCGGGTGGTGAGCGAGTTCGAGGCCGAGCTCGGGCTCAACTTCGTGATCGGGATCGAGCCCGAGATGATGTGGATGCGCCGGGGCGAGGAGGGCACCGCCGAGGGCGTCACCAAGCCCTACTGCTACCACATCCACCAGTTCGAGGAGCTGCGTCCGGTGCTGCTCGACGTGGTCGACTACGGCCAGCGGATGGGCCTCGACATGAGCTACGGCGACCACGAGGACGCCCCCGGCCAGCTCGAGCTCAACTTCCGCTACGACCGCCCGGTCCGCACCGCCGACAACATCACCACCTACCGCCAGATCTGCGCCGCCGTCGCGCGCAAGCACGGCCTGCTGGCCTCGTTCATGCCGAAGCCGTTCACCGGGGTCTCGGCGAACGGCCACCACCATCACTTCACGCTCGTGGACGACGACGGCCGCAACGTGTTCTTCGACCCAGACGGCGTCGCCCAGCTCTCCGACACCGCCCGCCAGTTCCTCGGCGGCCTGCTCGACCACTTCGGGGCGCTGATGTGCGTCGGCAATCCGTCGGTCAACTCCTACTGCCGGATGTGGGACTTCGGGTTCTGGGCCCCGGTGTACAAGAACTGGGGCTGGCAGAACCGCACCTGCACGGTGCGGGTCGCCGGCGGGGGCCGGTTCGAGTACCGCGGCGTCGATTCATCGTGCAACCCGTACCTGACCGTGGCCGCGATCCTGCGCGCCGGCCTCGACGGGATCAGGCGCGAGCTCGATCCCGGCCCGCCTCAGGAGGGCAACACCTACGACCTGCTGCAGTCGGGGGTCGAGCTCGAGCGGGTGCCCGAGAGCCTCGGCGCGGCGCTCGAGGCGCTGGAGGCGGACGACGTCGTCCGCGAGGCGCTCCCCGGGCGCCTCTACAAGGTCTTCCAGCATTACAAGCGCGACGAGTGGGAGCGCTACCTGGCGGCGGTCACCGACTGGGAGCGCGAGGAGTACCTGGAGGTGCTGCCCTAGGGCAGCGAAGTGCGATGTGCGGGATCGCCGGGATCATCTACCGAAACGGCGGCGGCGACCGGGAGGTGGGACGCGACATGACCCGGATGCTCCAGGCGATGAAGCACCGGGGGCCGGACTCGACCGGGTTCGCGCTCTACCGCGGCGAGTCCGACAGCTACGTCATGCACGTGAAGCTGAGCGAGGCGGAGTCCGACGGCGATCCCGAGCTCGCGAAGCGGATGGATCGCCGGCGCGACGAGGTCGAGGCGCGGATGCGGGCCGCGGGCGCCGCGATCGAGGAGATCAAGCCAGGCGAGCGGACGATGACCGTCGTCTTCGGCTTCGACGGCGACCCGAAGCTGCTCGCCGACGCGGCCGAGCGCGTCCGCAACGCCGAGGTGCTCTCGCTCGGGCGCTCGCTCGAGATCGTCAAGGACCTCGGCGACGCCGACACGGTCGCCGCGCAGTACGCCCTCGACGACTACGTCGGCACCCACGCGATCGGCCACGCCAGGATGGCGACCGAGTCCGATGTCGACATCGCCAACGCGCATCCCTACTGGGCCTATCCGTTCCCCGACGTCGCCGTCGTCCACAACGGCCAGCTGACCAACTTCCACGCCTGGCGGCGGCGGCTCCAGCGCTCGGGCCACCGCTTTCAGTCCGAGTGCGACTCGGAGATCATCGCCGTCTACCTCGCCCAGCAGATGAGCGAGGGTCGCTCGCTCGAGCAGGCGCACGGCGACGATGGTGTTCTGGGCAATCAGGCTCCAGTCCGCAACAGCGCGTGCCTGACTGGACGTTTCGGCGTCCTGAGGGCGGTTCGAATCCAGCGCACCAAGTGCGGGCTGAGCCGGGCCCGTCGCAGATGTCTTCGCGTCGAATGCTCCAGCGACGCCGAGCCCGACGACCAACACGACGGCAAGCCTTCCAAATCCGCGTCTCATAGTCACCTCCATTGAGCTTCGATAACGTGAACCTACGCGGATGAAAAGCCCACGGGAAGTGCAACGAGCGGACTGAATCGGTTCAATTTTTGGACTGGCTCGGATGAACCGGGCGTGCCAGGATGCGGCATGCAGAAGTACAAGCAATACTGCCCGGTCGCACGGGCGTCGGAGATCCTGGCGGATCGCTGGACGCCGCTCATCGTGCGCGAGCTGATCCTCGGCAGTCATCGCTTCAACGAGATCGAGCGAGGGCTGCCCGGAATCTCGCGCTCGCTGCTGGCGTCCCGCCTCCGCGATCTGCAAGACGCGGGCGTCATCGAGCGCCTACCCGGTGCGCAACCGAAGGCACTGGCGTATCACCTTTCTGAGTCTGGAAGGGATCTCAAGACAGTCATCGAGACGCTTGGCGCCTGGGGCGTCCGCTGGGCCTTCGGCGAGCCGAGGCCGGAGGAGTTGGACGCGGGGTTATTGATCTGGAGGATTCACCAGCGGATCAATCGGGAGCTCTTGCCGGAACGACGTACCGTCGTGGAATTCGACTTCACCGGTCCTCGCGGACGACGCGTGTGGTTGCTCCTCGAGCCACGGGAGGTCTCGGTCTGTGTGACGCCCCCTGGGTTCGATTCCGATCTCATCGTTCGTGCGGATCTGGCATTTTTCTATCGTGTCTGGTTGGGACACATCGAGTACAGACGCCGCCATTCGCTGTCGTTCTGTGGTTGTCGAAGGGCTTCCCGCTCTTGCGAAGCAACTTCCGCGGTGGTTCATGTGGAGCCCGATGGCACGTTTTGTTCGGGAACGCGAGCAGACGGTGGCGCATGCCTAGTCAGTGCCACTGACCGCCGTGCAGTGTGACGCGTTCGTCCACGATACAGCGTCGCCCTTGTGAGCACACGGCTTACGAATCGCTCAGGAGCTTCGGCCGGTTCTCGCTGACGACAGGACACTCAATGAAACGCGCGTCCTTCGCGGCCATCGCGACCCTTCTTGCGATTGGCACCACCGCGACGTTTCGCGGCGTCGGTGCCACGCCCGTTACCTCTCTGCCGCGCGGACCGGTGGTCGACTGGAGCCTCGAAGCCCAACTCGCGTTCGTGCCGCCACCGGCCGGCCAGGGCAACAAGTTCCCCGGCGAAGCGGCGATCTATATGGCAATTGTCCACGTCGCCATCTACGACGCTGCCGTGGCCGTCCAAGGTGGTTACCGGCCGTACGCGATCGCGCACAGAACTTCGACGCCGACATCGCCTGCGGCCGCGATCGCAACCGCCGCACACGGCGTCCTCGTCGCATTGCTACCAACGCAGCGTGAAGACTTCGACAGGAGATACGCCGAGTACGTATCCAAACTACCGGCCGACGCCGCTAAGGCAAACGGAATCGCGGTCGGAGAACACATCGCCGCCGGGATCATTGCGCTGCGCGTGAACGATGGCCGGAACGCAGATCCCGAGTATGTCCAGCAGCCTCCGCCTGGTCCTGGCGTTTTCGAACCTGATCCCACGAGAACGGTGCTCGGGCTTCGGCTGTCAAGGATCCAGCCGCTCGCGCTCGACAGCCCCTCGCAGTTTCGCCCCGGTGGCCCAACTCCGTTGACGAGTCGGGAATACGCCACTGACTTCGACGAAGTGAAGAAGTTGGGCCGATTCGACAGCACGGCTAGAACCGACGACCAGGCGATCGAGGCCCTATTCTGGACCGACCACGACCTGCGTCAGTGGAACGAGGGGATGTTGCGCCTCGCCGCTGACCGAGGGCTCGATCTCGTCCAGACGGCACGAATGCTGGCGATGACGCACGTCAGCGGTGGCGATGCGATGATCGCCTGCTTCGATGCCAAGTACCACTACATGTTCTGGCGGCCAGCCGTCGCGATTCGGCGGGCTGAGACCGATGCGAACTCAGCGACGGAGCCTGATGGGAGCTGGCGGCCGTTGCGCCCGGCGCCGAACTTCCCGGAGTACCCATCGGCACACGCGTGTCATAGCAGCGCGATCGTCGAGGCGCTGGTTGAATTCTTCGGCACCGGTGAGGTCCATCTCTCGCTCGACAGCGCCGCGACACGCACCACGCGCAGGTACACGCATCTTCACGACGTCGTGAGGGAGGTCGAAGACGCCCGCGTCTTGGCCGGGTTCCACTTCCGCAATTCCGATTTGGAAGGCTCGATTCTTGGGCGTAACGTCGCACGCTTTGTGCTCCGCCGCTTCTCCCGGCCGCGCGACTGACTCCGGATGGATCGTAAGGGTCTCACTGTACCTGTTTTGTACCTGATACTCTGGCTTTGAGTGGATTTGGTGGATTGAGGGCATTGGATCGGGCCTAAATCGTTGATGGGCGAAGGACCGACGGGAACGAATCCCACCCTCTCCGCCAAATTTATCTCTTTTGTTCTCAGATGCTTGCCGCAACTTGCGACTTCAGTCGTGACGACATCGGTACGATGTCCCCGCGGTCCGTTATCGAAGCCCACCCTCTCCGGGCTGTGCTGGCCGAGACCGCCACACACCCAAGAACGACACGTTGGTGATAGAAGACATGCCGAATTCTTCTGTCAGGCCCTGCTTTGGCGTCGACCTCGCGCTTCAGTCGGCACGCGCGTAGAATGGCATCAGGTTCACCATGACCTTCAACTATCACGAAAGGATCCAGCGCGATCCCCGGGTCGCGGGAGGGCAAGCCGTCATCAAGGGGACGCGCGTTACCCTACGCCGTTCTGGCCAGCCTCGCGGAAGGGGCGACGATCGAGGAAATCCTCAAGGATTTCCCGACGCTGACCATGGGGATGTTCGCGCGGCAATGCGTTTGCCGCGGCGTCGGCGCAGGAGGATCTCCCTGTCGGCGAGGCCGTGGTGCGGTGAACATCAAGCTCGACGAGAACTTGCCGCATCAACTCGTCCAACTTCTCACCGACCTGGGACACGGATGTCGACGCGGTTGGATGAGCACCTCGCCGGGCGGGATGACGACGCCGTGTGGGCCGCCGCTCAGACCGCCGCCCGATTTCTCGTGACGCAAGACCTCGATTTCTCTGACGCGCGGAAGTATCTGGCGCCCGGAACGCATCACGGGCTTTTGCTCGTCCACGCTGCCGCAGCCCGGTCGGAGCGCGCTCGCCGAGCGCGTGTCGACGCTGTTCCGAACCGAGGCCGTCGAGACATGGAAGGGCTGCATCGTGTCGGCAACTCCCAGGAAGGTGCGCGTCAAGCGAGCTGAGTGAGGTATGCCGCTAGTCGCCTCTGCAGTCGACCGTCATTCTGGTGCTTCAGCGAAAATCGCGCTGTTCAGATCAGCGGCCGTTACAGGTCGCGGGCGTTGAATCGCCAGTAGGCGATCGCCCCGAGGGCAATGGTTCCAGTCAGCAGGACCATCAGATCGGCGGCCGGCAGAAACTCGCCGGCAAGAATGCGCGGGCCCTGAAAGTAATGAAATGGAGACAGCAAATCGACCGTGCGCGCCGGCCGCCACGACGCCGCCAGCACGTTGACGAGATAGAGGCCGACTGTCAGCAGCGCCGCCGGCCCGAACGCCGCGGCGCGCCGGCGCGCGAGGCTCGCCAGCGCCAGGGACAATCCGCCGACCGACCACGTCACCCCCGCCAGATTCACCCCTAGAATCGACAACACTCGTACCGATGGCCATGCCGCGCCGTCCGGCGCGACCAGCGCCACCGTCGTCATCGTCGCCGCGATCATGACCGTGACGATGGCGGCCGGGCACAGCAGCACCAGCAGGGCGGAACGCGTCACCAGAGAACGGCGGGCCACCGGACGCGTCAGCAGCAGATCGACCTGCCCGTCTTCGACGTCGGCGGCAAGCTCCGACGCTACGAACGCGGCCAGCAGGGCGACCACCAGCACGACGATCGGATGGAAGTAGCCGAAGCCGATCACGCCGGCGAACGAGGCGAGCGCGCCCAGCGAGTCTCCCATCCAGCGCTGTACGAACCCCGGCATGAAGCGGCTCATCAGCTCGAAGCCCTGCGCCTGCTCGAGGGCCGCGGCCTGCGACACGATCGCGATTTGGAAGGCCGCCGTCAGCGCCACGACGCCGGCGAGCAGCCAACGGTGTCGACCGAGCGAGCGCCGGACGAGCGCGCCAAGCATCAGCGGCTGCCGCCTTCGGCATAGAACTCGAGCACGAAATCCTCGAGCTCGAAGGCGTCGACGCGCAGATCCTGCACCGGCAACCCGCTCAGCGAGGCGATGAGCGGGCCGAGCGCGCCGCGCACCTCTACGTACCCACTGCCGCTCGCCGCGCCGAATGACGGCGACGTCGGGCGGCAACGACACGCCGTCGACGGCGGCGGCAAAGTCGACCGTAACCCGCTGCGGGCGTTCGCGCCTCAGCTCGGCGACACTGCGCACAGCGATCAGGCGCCCACGTCGTACGACTCCGATGTGATCACACAACCGTTCGACTTCCGACAAGACATGTGAGGAGAGAAAGACCGTGATGTCGCCGCGCCCGCGCAGCTCGTGAATCGTCTCGGTGAACGCCTCGACCATCAGCGGATCGAGGCCGGCGGTGGGCTCGTCGAGCACGACCACGCGAGGCTCGGTCATGAGCGCCTGGATGACGCCGAGCTTGCGCCGCATGCCCTGAGAGTAGTCGCGCATCGGCCGCGCCAGGTCGGTGTCGCTGACATCGAACCGCGAGCGCAGGTGGTCGAGCCACCGCTCTGAGACGGGGCGTCGGCCGACGTCGCGCAGGTAGCGCAGGAACGTGCCGCCCGTGAGGCCGGCGATGGCCGGAAGCTCACCCGGCAGAAAGCCGACGCACGCCCGCGCTTCCATCGACTGACGACGGCAGTCAAAACCGCAGATCGAGGCGCTGCCGGCCGTCGGCCGCAGCAGGTCGAGCAGCAGCCGGATCGTCGTCGTCTTGCCGGCACCGTTTGGTCCGAGGAATCCGAACACCGACCCTTCGGGAATATCCAGCGTCGAGATCCTCGACGCCGACGACGCGGCCATAGTATTTGGTCAGCCCGTCGAGATGGATGGCGGCGGGCATCGTTCACCGCGCCTTGAGCCGCGCCAGCTCGTTCAGCGCCGACTTGAAGAGGTCGCTCGGCACGTTGGCGGTTCCTGCGGACTCGATGACCATTGCGTCAGCGGTGGCTGGCACCTCGAACTCACGGGCCGGCACCGCCGCGCTCGGCCGCACCTCCCGCCGTCGCAGCCGGAACGAGAGCGAGAATGGGTCGCCCATGTAGTTGCCTGACGCGTCGGCCTCGAGCACGTCAAAGGTGGCGGCGTCGATCACCACGCGCGCGGTGGCGAGCTGCCACAGCGTCTGCCCGCCGGCGCTGGCGACCGGCGGTAGGTTGACGACATAGCGCCGCGCCGCTCCGCCGCCGCCCTCCGTCACCGTGTCGCTCGCCATCGTCTGCAGGATGCGGAGCATCGCCTGGACATGATGGCGTTCGATGTCACGCAGGCTGACGCCGTGCTGCGGATCGATCGCGAATCGGAACGCGAACATGCCGCTGTCGGTCGGGACGAGCACCGTGCGCCGGCCGGCCGCGGCGTCTTCGCTGAAGGCGCCAATCATCGCCCCGCCCGGCGCGTATCGCGTCATACGGTGACGGCCGGGCGTGTCGTGATCGATCAGCTGTTCGATGCGGTAGGTTCCGCTCTCGATACCGGCGATGGCCGGCACCTCGACCGTGAGGTCGAACTCGAGCAGCTCCGTGCCCGCCGCTGGCGCCCAGCGCTCCAGCGAGCGTCCCAGAATCTCGGCGGCGGACAGCGTCGCCGGCGCGTTGGCGAACGGGGCGAAGAACACGAACGTGACGACCGCAGCGGCAAGGACGAGTCCGGATACCCATGCCGGACGCAGCCACGGCCGCCCGGCTGGCGCCGGCCGCAGCGTCGTCGACCCGCGTCCGACCGCGGTCGTTTCTGCGCGGTCACCAGGAGATCTGGCGAGGGCGCGTTCGAGGCGCGCGCCGAGGTCAGGCGGCACAGGCACGGACGCCGCCATCGTCCGAAGCTCCATGATGGCAGCCACCGCCGCCGCCACGCGGGCCCGGCACTGCGCACACGACGTCGCGTGCGCGCGTACGGGAGCGGCCGCTTCGCCGTCAGCCGCGGCCCTGATCTCGACGTCGTTCAGACAGGATGTGGACATGGGATCCCTCATTCATACGCCGTGGCGGCACGAGCCTTCTGCCACCGCGCTACGGCCCGCGCAAGGAGCCGACCGACTGAAGATTCGTTGATGCCGGCGGCCGCCGCGATCTCTCGGTAGGAAAGTCCCTGGGCCTTGAGCATCACCAGCAGTCGGTCGCGCGGTTTCAGGGTGCGAATAGCCGCGACGAAGATTTGCTGCGGATCGCGGCGATCGAGCACCGGATTGGTCAGCAGCAGGCGGTCGTGCTCGGGCAGCCACGGCAGCCATCGAAGCCGGCGGCGCAATCGATCGCGGCACAGGTTTGCGGTGACGGTGAACAGCCACGACTTCAGGTTCGTGCGATCGCCATTCCCGGACAGGTGCGTCAGCAGGCGGACGAAGGCGTCCTGGACGACGTCTTCGGCCTCACCAGACTCGCGGATCATCACCACGGCCAGGCGGTACAGGGCGTCGCCGTGCGCCTGAAACAATCGGCGGACCTCGTCGGGGTTCGCTGGATCGACGCGCGCCTCGATACTCTGTTGAGTAGGCACGATAGTGAGGTAGTTGGAGACGTCCATATCGGCTCCGGTGATGGGCGCGTCTTCGCGCCGGCACGCCGGTTGAGGATAGAACGCTGCTGCGGCCTGGTTGTGACAGTGTTTCGCCGTTCAGACTATCAGAAAGAGCCGGAGCCAAGACCTGACGACATGAGACTGCGACGCGCGGGTGGTTCGGGGGCATCGTCGGTCGAGCCATAAATATGGCATCATGGGCTTCATGCGAACGACCGTTGACATCCCCGACGGGATCTACCGGCAACTGAAGGCGCGAGCGGCGCGCGAGGGGAGTTCGACGAGGGCCCTCATCCTGCGCGGCGTCAAGGAAGTCCTGAAACCTGAACGGAGGAAGGCCGGAGTTTCTGTCTCGCTGCCGATCGTCCAGTCCAAGCGGCCAGGCACCGTTGTCCTCGACAATGCCACGATCTACGACATCGCTTTTCCCTGACATCAACGTCTGGGTGGCACTAACGTACGAGGGACATGTGCACCACCGCATGGCGGCGACGTGGTTCGGGACACTGAAGCCGGATGTCGACCTCGTTTTCTGCCGACTGACGCAACTCGGGTTGTTGCGGTTGTTGACGACGAAAGCCGTGATGGGAGACGAGGTGATGACGCAACCGGAGGCATGGGCGGCCTACGATCGGTGGCACCAGGATCCGCGCGTGAACGTCGTAGACGAACCCGCGGAGATTGAGGCCCGCTTTCGCGCCCTCACGCGGCTCCGTCAGCCGGCCGCCAAGGACTGGGCTGACTCCTACCTCGCGGCGTTCGCCACGGCAGGAAAGCTGACGCTGGTCACGTTCGATCGGGGACTGCGGGCGAAGGCACGGTCGCTGGTCGTCATCGGGTGAGTGCTCATCGGGGAGCGATGGCCACGACGCCTACGGCGGAGTAGGAGGTGCGACGGGAAGACCGGCTTGCCTGTTCGCGCAGGTCAAGGCCTGGGCGCGAGTCTAGCCCAACTCGACCTTCACCCGTTCGACGCGTTGCGAGCCGTCAAGAGGCCCGGCAGCCTTTCTGCCGGGCCCCTCTGTTCGAACCCAGTTATTGTGGGCCGCAGGCGTCGACCGGCGGGTTCACGCTCAGGATTGGCGGTGTGTCCCGATCGATCGACTTGAGGAACTGCGCGACGAGTCGCCGGAACAGCGGAACCTCGAGAATGTCCAGGTGATCGGGCCGGCCGGCTGTTCGATGCGTGGCGTTCCTCAGGACGTCGTCGAGCGAGGCAGCGGCGCCGCTGTGCAGGTAGGGCGCGCTGGCGAAGACCGAGATCAGTGAAGGCACGTTGAACCCGAGAACGCCACGGGCCTGGACGTTCGCGGCGTTGTTGGCGCGGATCTCGTTGCTGACACCGTCGGTGAAGAGGGCAGGGTCGAATGTGCCGACGCGGCACAGGAATCTGACCAGCTGCGCGTCGACCACGTCGGTCGCGACCGCCGGCGGGCGTGTAGTCGAGCGAGCTGATCGTCCAGTTCTTCCCGCCGTGGCAGTTCTGGCAGCCCTGCAGCTTCGAACAGCACCCGGCCGATCTGGGCTCCGACGTCGTTGATTCGGAACAGGGGAGATCGGCGCGCGAACGCCGACAGCCAGGTAGGTCGCAATCGCGTCGAGATCTGCGCTCAAGCCGCCGTTGGCGGTCGGGAGCAGATCCGGCAGTTGGGCCAGCCCTGCGGCACCTTCCGGCACCGCCGCACCATTGGCGTCGATTCGTATCAATCCGCCGCCACCCGACACCGCACGAACGTTACGGGTGAAATCCTGGACTTCGTCCCGCACCGCCGACCAGTTGAGCGCGCGCTGATGCGAGTCTGGCAGCACCGGCACGCCGTTGACGATCTTCGCGGCACCGAACTCGAACGTGCTCTCCATCGAGATGGCCTGGCGCGGGCCGTCCGCAAACATCCACGTGACCGTGTCGGTGAGGGCGCTCGGATGACAGCTATAGCACGTGCCCCAGCCGGTGTCGGACATCCTGCCGGACGGCCGGACCGAGTTCGGCTGCGTCCCTTCCGGACCGATCGCCGTGTTGAACAGGTACCTGCCTCGCTGCACGGTGGCGGCATCCGTGTCAGGCGCCGGCAGGTCAGCCGACTGGATGCGGGCCAGCGTCTTGTACTGAGTCGGGTCGTCTCCCGACACGTCGACGATGGCGATGTCGCGCGAGAGGAAGTCCATCACGTAGGCGCGAGTGTCGGTTCCATTCAGCACGACGCCGCGTGGATTCTGTCCTCCGATCGTGTCGTCGGGGTCGACCTGGCCGATCTCGGCCGGATCCTTCAGCTCGATTCGAATGATGTTGCCCGGGTCGGTTGCGCTGACTGGCGGATTGATGGTCGGCGACCCGTCGTCGTTCAGAGTCACACGAAGCAGGCGATTGGTCGCCGCCAGCGCGATGAACCCTTCATCGGTAGATCGCTTGAAGGCGACGGCGAACGGATTGGTATTGAACAGCTTCTTGCCAGCCGGCTCGAAGGGGACGCCGACATTCATGTTGAGCGTCTCGAACGCTTCGAGGTTCTGCTCGATGTCGATTGTCGACAGGCAGCTCTGAACGTTGACGTTGAACCGGAACGGGCCATTCGGGGAGGAGCACGTGCCTGGAATGTAGGCCAGGCCATCCTTGATGGTGATCGATTCGAGGAGGTTGGGAAACGCTCCGGTGACGTTGTCGAAAACGGCGGTGAGCGGTTCGCGCGCCAGCGTATTGCCGCCCGAGAGGAAGCCGGTCTCGGGCAGCGGGGCGAGGCGGACGGTGCCGATCACGTGGTTGCTCTGCGCGTTGATGACGGTGATGCGTCCTTCCCGACCGTCGTCCGCGCCTTCGCTCTGGGTCAATGGGCGCGAATCGCCGGCCGGCTTCAGCGCCAGGAACTGCGTGACGAACACTCTCTTCCCATCGGCGCTGATGGCAATCCCGTGCGGCTTTACGCCGACATTCTTGATCGTCTCGACGACCTCGTTGCGGCGGGTGCTGATCACCGAGACGGTGTCCGACGACTGATTGGCAATGTACAACCTGCGCCCGTCGGGCGTCAGCGCGCAGCCGAACGGTTCGGTACCCACCTTGATGGTGGCGATCACTTTCTTATGGAACGTGCTGATCACGGACACGGTTCCGCTCGTCATGTTCGTCACATAGGCTCGCTCGTCATCGGGCGTGATGGCTACGCACCATGGTTCTTTTCCTACACGAATCTCAGCGACCTTGCTGTTCTCGTCGTCCTTGACCTTGAACACCGACACCGAATCGCTATCTGGATTGACGCTCCAGACGTAGTCGTCATCGTGGGTGACGGCGATTGGGCTGGAGCGGGTCGCCAGTGGGGTCTGCGTCTTTCCCTCGGCGGCGGCGGACTGGATCAACCATTCTGCTGCGCCCAGCAGAAGCGGGGCGCCTAGAATGGTCGCGGCTACCGTCCGTACGACGAGTCTTCGCTGGCTCACTACCGGACAGCGCTGGGGACGGCCGGCGAGCTGAGGCTGCGCGCCGGCTACAACAACACGCGCACCACGGTCGTCGGATCGATTGCGACGCCGCCGCAACTGATCGACTTTGCCTCGGTGCTGTTCGATCGCATCGAGGAGCGCCGGCTCGAGTGCGGCCAGCCGAACGACAGCCTGCGTCTGGGTAGCGGCTGGAATCGCCAGCGGCTCAACGTGAACCTCACGCTCGCGCGATACGGCGAATTCTGCAGCTTCACGCAGAACCCCGCCGACGATCAGGAGTACTCGCCGAAGTGGCTGACTGACCTCGAGGCGTCATATGACGTTGCAGGATACCGCCTGAGCGTTGGGGCACAGAACCTGTTCGACGTGTTTCCTGACCGGAACAGCACCGTCAACTCGTTCAACGGCATCCAGACGTTTCCAAGTCAGTCGCCGTTCGGCATGAACGGCCGAGCCCTCTACGCGCGGATCGGACGGACATTCTGATGGCGCTCCGGAGCATCGCAGCCATCGTTGCCACACTGTCGGCGTGTGGAGCCACGGTCATCCAAACGGATGTCTGTGAGCCCTTGAGGATCGGTATTTACCTCCGCGTCGATCAGTCGATTGCGTCCAGACGCCTCACGAACCGCTTGAAGGACGAAACCGACGCCATTTGGCGACGATACGGCATTCAACTCGAATGGACCGATGCGGGCGCTGCTGAACCAGCGGCGGACAGCGTTTCTCTCGACGCGACCGTCGAGAGGCGGTTCGAGGCCCCCGAACGAATGGCATGGGCGACAGTCCTAGGCAATGCCATGGTCAAGCCGGAAGGTGCGAGCTGGCAACCGATTCGTGTTTCTTTGGAGGCGACCGAGACGGTGCTTCGAGAAGTACGGCCATCGTTTGGCGGTCTGGTACGAGATCACGAGTTGGCCCGTGCGCTCGGGCGCGTGCTCGCTCACGAAATCGGCCACGTGCTGCTCGCCGCCCCCTATCACGACCGCGCCGGTTTGATGCGGGCAGCCTTTCGTGCCGACCAACTCGCGGGGCCGGACCGTGCCCCTTTCCGCCTCACGGCCACCAGTATCAGCCGTCTGCGAAGTCGGCTTCGTGTGCTGAGCCCTGACCCGCCGTCGGTCAGTCAGCACGACTCCACAACCCTCGATCGCGCTGCCTCTCGAAAGGCCAGTCCCGAGTCTTCCGGTGGAGCGTCGTGCATGGCCTTTCAACCCCCGCGGTAGTCAGCCACGGTTCCGACTCGTGAGCACGCATGACCATACCCGACGACGATGACGTCTGACATGAGCGCGACGGATGGAACGCCCCAGGCCCTGCCCGGGTACAGTGAGGCCGCCGGGACAAGAGCATTGGTGCGAAGCCACAACTTCAAGAGATCCTGGATGCCGTCATCTTCTTCATCGCGCGCAATCAATGTGGGGATGGTCCTGTTTACCAACGTGACGCCACTCGACGTCACCGGAGCCTACAGGGTCTTTGCACGCCTGCCAGCTACCAGGGTGCACGCGGTGGCCGCCACATTGGCCCCGATCCGCAGCGAGCATGGGCCGACGATCGTGCCTGACGTCACGTTCGAGACGGTGCCGCCGCGGTCAAGCGCCTCGAAAGCGCAGCTGCCGACCGCATGTTCCATCGGCCGAGTGTGAACGCCACGTTGGAGGGTGTCCCTCTGATATCCCGCGTTACGGACGGGATCGCCATCGATTCGCTCGAACCAGGAACGACGGTCGGCGTGAACACGCGCAACTCGTACTATCGGTTCGTCGTTCTTCACGGTCCGTGCCTCGTGCTCGTGAAAGGTGGGGTGATGTTCCCTGAGGCCACGCTCGTGACACTGGAGGGTGCGACTGCCGGCGGCAGCGCCTTGAAGACGGGGTGGATACTCGTCGGCTGTCAGATCGAACTGCGGCTCGGCGCAAAGCGGATCACATCGTCGCGCGTCCGCTCGGTGTCGATTGAGAGCATGCCGGCCATGCGCGCGTGCGACGACGTATCGATCAACTGAGTTCAGAGGAGTAGTCCGCCAGTGTGCGACGGACTCCACCTGCCTTCGGTGATCCGATCCGTATCGTGCCCACGTTGACACTGAACACCGGCGTTTGGCTGCAGTCTCGGCCCTCAGTCGCCGGCGCAACCGAGCGAGAAGCTTGTTGCACGGTGAGATCGTTTCGAACGCACTAACGCGTTGGCATAACACGTTCAACCGGGCGAGGCCTCTTGAACTGACTCGTGCTTGTGTTCGCGTCTTGTTGGCAGGACTCATCGCGTCGGGGTGTTCGTCCGCCGACGGCACGGAGCGACACACGGCTGCCGACGCCGCAGCGGTTTCCGGGCCGGCAACCGACCCTTGCGGCCTCCTCACCGACGCCGAGGTGCGTATGGTGTTCCCCAAGGCCGAGCGCGGCAAGCTCGATCGACGTCTCGAAGCACATGGCATCGTGAGTTGTCTCTGGGATCACCCGGGCGGGCACCGGGTCGACGAATCCCGATGCGTGCGGACGAGAAGACCGGAATTCTCTCGAACTCGCGCTCCTCGTGGTTCGGCGTGGAAATCGTCAGGTCGCCTTCCAGTCCACGCAGTTGGCCGAGCGTGAACGCGCCGCCGCGCTTCAGGCGCTCGAAGCGCTTGGCAGAGCCGTGGCGAAGCGGCTGTAGCCGGTAAGGGTCGCCGGTCGTGTCTCGATCCCGATATCCGCCAGTCCGGGCGATCGCGGCCTCGACCCGTCGCAGCAACGCCGCGCGGGCTCGTTCCGTAGCCGTCCTCGACATCGCCAGTGACTGGAAGACCGGTGAGCTGAGCGTTGGCGAGGTGCTCGCTCACTTTCGTCGGCGAGGGGGCAGGATCCAATTCTCTATCGCGAGGTCGCGCACTCGCTCGAATTCGGCCGTGTTGTTCGTCACCAGTGTCAGGTCGAGCGCTCGTGCGTGCGCGGCGATGAACAGATCGTTGGCCCCAATCAGCGCGCCCCGCGCCTTCAGATCGCCGCGGATCTCTGCGTAGTGCAGCGCAGCGTCATCCCCGAACTCCAATGCTTCTACGTAGGGCAAGAAGGCTGCGAGCGCGGCGGCATCCTGCGCGCGCCGGGGCGACACCTCCACCCCGTAGAGCAACTCGGCCTTCGTGATCATTGACATGCACACGTCTGTGACCGCAACGGCCTGCAATCGTTTGAGCACAGCCGGATGTGATCGCTTCATGATGTACGAGCACATATCGGTGTCCAGCATGTAGCGCGGCATCAGTCCTCGCGCTCCTGGACTGGCAGATCCTCAACCTCCGTCATGAACGCATCGGACGCCACCGGTGCGGATTCGAGGTACGAGCGCCAGTCCCGCGGACGTGGTGAGAGGATGACGTCGTCGCCTTGCTTCCTGATGAACACCTCGTCCGTGGAGAACTGATACTCCTTCGGTAGCCGGACGGCTTGGCTACGGTTGGTCATGAACACCTTGGCAGTGCGGGGCATGGTCGCAAATCCTCCACTGGCATTATGCCATATACTAATAGTATATGGCAGCGCGTGTTCAATGCGCGTCAGAATCGATGACCGCTTCGTACGCACCGTTCCGACGAACGAAGCGGTTAACGATCCGAAGCAACTGTCGAATCGGGATCTAGTGGCTCGCGCGTTCAGCAACGAGATCGCGACGCGCGCAATCACGCTGTTGCCAGGGTTCGCCGCTCCCTACGGTGAGGGCGCAACCGGGCGCGCCGGTGCTTCGGTCCTGCGCGTATCCGCTGCCGCAACACGACAAAGTCACAGCGGTTCGATCCACGGAGTGGGTGGGCAATTCTACCTGGGAAAACGCCAATCCAGTAACACGTTGATCGGACTCGTCGGCGATGGCTCCCGGATAAAGGTCGTCAGGAAACCGTCACGCAGCACTATATAGGCTGGCCCGGTGGTGCCCCTGGCAACCATACCGGTTTGAAAGAGCGGCCGCGGACTGCCTGGACTGAGGGCTTGGCCACCTGGTTGAACCGTGACCGGCACGGACATCAACTGGCCGTCGAGCGCCATGTAGAACAGCTCCTTTCCCTCGAGACCCCAGCGGACTTGAACGCCGCCGTCGAATGTGAACTGAAAGGCGCTGCCTTCCGTGACGTCGGTCCCCGGCAGGCGGAACGGCGAGACCCAGATCTCGTAGCGACCCGTACGATTGGACTGGTACGCCACCCATTTGCCATCGGGCGAGAACTGGCCATCGCGTTCTTCTGCCGATGTTCGGACCACCGGGACTGGCTTGCGGTCCGTCATCGACATGGCCCAGATGTCGAAGCTGTCTTTCGCGCTGAGGCTTCGGTAGAGCAGGTATCCGGTCTTCGACCAATCCGTTGGCATCTTCGTCTCTGGAGTGTCCAACAGCACGTCTTCGCGGCCCGCGCCCGTGGCGTCCCTCAGAAACAGATCCCAGATGCCGTCTCGCAGTGAGGCATAGGCAAAGTGACGCCCGTCCGGCGAAAAGACGCCCGCGAAGTTCAGATTCTCGTTGATCAGGGGATGCCGGTTCCGGGTCTCGAGGTCCAGCAGCCAGATCTGACTTCCATTGAACATCGCGAGCTGCCGGCCGTCGGGGGACAACGATGGGTTTATCACGAGCGGCTCGCTCGCGATCTTGTCGAGGACGTTTCCGGCCCGGTCGACGCGCGTGACCTGGACTGCGGCCCGGGCGATCGTGGGGCCGCTCCGATAGAGGATTGGTCCGGCAGCCGACGCTGATAGTGCGACGAGGGGCGACCCGGCAAAGCGGTCGAGCACGATCTGATCGGCAACAGACACGGCGTCACCGCTCGGCGTCAGCCGCTCGGGATCGAACCGCTGCGCGAGCAGGCTCCCTTTCCGAGCGAACAGTAGATATCCGCCAGATGCGTAGATGGCTGCGGCGTCCGCGTCAAGAAGGCGCCTCGCAGGCGTTCCGTCGATCTGACCGACGTAGACGCCTGCCCGGTCCCGGGGACGGGCGTAGAAAAGGAAATGACGGCCATCCGGCAGCGCGTGCGGGAAGCTGTGGGCGTCGTCAGAGCCCAGCGTGGTTACGGGCGCAGCGTCGCCCGAGTCAGAGGACACACGCATCAGCGGCGAGTTGCTGTTCGCCGCAAAGATGATGGTCCCGTCCGTGTTCCAGGTACCGCCGAGGAACAGCGGGGCATTGGCCACTTTTTGGACGTTGCCGCTCTCGAGGTCAATCCGTTTGAGCTGGCCACTCGCTCCGAAGCCGACCTGTCTGCTGTCGGGAGACCAGAATGGATACTGAGCGCCGTCGGTGCCCTTGAGCAACTGCGCCGAGCCGGATTTCAAGCGCCGGAGCCACAACTGCAGCCGTCCGTCGCCCATCACCACGACCGCGACTTTCTCGCCGTCAGGTGAAATCGCGAACGAGAAGGGATCGTCAGTGGCGGGGGGCGTGATCTCCAGCCTGCGCTCTGGCGCCGCGGCGGCGGGCCGCAGGGCGACCGCGAGAGCGGCCGCCGCGACGATAGAGAGCACCGCGACGGCCGATATCCAGAGATATCGCTCGCGTCCTGCGGGCCGCCCTGGAGCGTGCGCGATCCCGCCAGACTGGGCACGCGTCTCAGCAATCCACTGCAGCTCGCGCATCACGTCGCCAGCGCTCTGCCAACGCTCGTCGGGATGTTTCGCGAGGCACCGGGCCACGACGTGATCGAGCGACGCCGGCAGGAGCGGTTGAACCGACGACATCGGCGACGGCTGGTGTTCGAGAATCGCCGCCATCACGCTTGCCGGGCTGTTGCCCTCGAAGGCTCGCTTTCCTGTCGCCATCTCGTAGACGAGCGCGCCGAGGGCGAACAGGTCGGATCGGTGATCCGTCTCGCGGCCCTCGATCTGTTCCGGAGACATGTACCTGCAGCGTGCCGAGAATGGTGCCGCGCTCCGTCAGCGGCGCGCTGATCGTGGCGGCGACGCTCATCCCGCTGACGGCCGCCGGACGCATCCTCGCCAGGCCGAAGTCGAGCAGCTTGGCCGGCCCGCCGGGCGTCAGCATGACGTTGCCCGGCTTCAGGTCGCGATGGACGATCCCCTTACGATGGGCCTTGTCGAGCGCATCGGCAATCTGGATCGCGATGCGGAGCGTCTGATCGATCGGCAGCGTCTTCTTACGGAGCGTTTCCTCGAGGGTCTCCCCTTCGAGGTACTCCATGACGAGAAACCTGATCGGCGCGGCCTCCGGCGTCTGCGGATTCGGCTCCTCGCCGACGTCATAGAGCCCGCAGATGGAGGGATGCGAGAGCGCTGCAATCGCCTTTGCCTCGCGCTCGAAGCGCTGCCGGAACTCGGGATCGGACGCAACGGCGGCCGTCAGGACCTTGATTGCGACAGTTCGATCGAGCCGAACATCGAGCGCCCGATAGACTTCACCCATCCCGCCTGCGCCGCGGAGCGAGTGAATCTCGTAGTGCCCGAGCCGCGTACCGGAACTGAGCGCCATATTCGGAGTGGTTCGCGATCTTACCCCGGGGAAACGCGCACAGGCATCTCGCAGTACAGGTGCGTGACCCGCACCAGAGCCCGAGCCCAACCGGCGAGTGCGATCGAGCTGCTCGAACAGCCCACGAGTAGCTCTCGATCCCCTGTCGCCGATTTTCCCCAGATGGAACCGGATGGCCGACTGGTTGCGGGACGCGGAACGCTTTTCGACGGCGGCGTAGGGTCGATCCACCTTCTCGCCACATCGTAACGCTTCTTCATCAGCACCTTGGGTGCTCCATAAATCGTTCGTTCCTGTAGACTCTTGCAACTCGCACAACTGGAGGCGTAATGCGGCAACATCCGACTCGCGGCAGAACGCTGCTCGCCCTGGCAATGCTCTTTGCCGGCATATTGACCTTGGCCCTTCGCTCCGTGACCGTGGCGCAGTCGGCGACCGCACTCCGCCCGGAGTCCTTCGACGAGGCCGGTGTGCGAGCCGCGGTCTCGAAGCGCATCGAGGGCCGCACTGCTTTCAGCGCCCGCCTTAGCGCCGAGCCTTTCGCCGACGATGCGGTGTGGATCAATGCGTTCGGGCGACGGTTGGTTGGACGGGCCAATATCGAGAAGTTCTTCACCGAGTTGTACGCGGATCGGGGCTTCGTCGGGGCCGATGTGACCGAGCAGGCAGCGATTGCCGAGCTCGTGTTTCTGCGACCAGACGTCGCCGTGGCGCGGGTTTTTGCGCGTACTCGCGGCCAGCGGCTGCCCGACGGAACCGTGATCGCGGAGCGGCGCATCCACAACACGATGACCCTGACGCGGGAAGCTTCCGGCTGGAAGGTGCGCTACGAGATCGTCACCGATGAGCGCGAGTCGGCGAAACGTCCGCAGTAGTGGGCTCCAGACACGAGTGTCGACGGACAGAAGTCGCGAAGATGCCCGTCGACCCGTCGGCAGATTCGGGGCGCGAAGACAGCGCCACCGCGTCGGCGGAGAGAGTCGACGTGTTCACACAGTTTCTCTAGATTGGGCTGTCTCGATTCGCGGCCAGCGTCACTCGCCAACCAGAGTTGATCATGACCATGCCTTTCACGATTCGCCGGCGCATGGCCTTCGGCCTTGTGGCGGGAGCCCTCGCCCTGGTCTCGAACCAACCCGCATTGTCTCAGCAAGCCGGCGCACCAGCCGGCAGGATTGCCATCGCGAGCAAGGCGTCTGGCATGCTGAAGGTCGTCGGGCTGCAGGGCCAGCCTGCGCGCGAATTCAAGGTCGGGTATCTGCCGCATGAGGCCATTGCCGCAGGGCCGCTGGTCTTCGTGTCGAACTACGGCAGCGCGCACGTCAGGAGCTCCGATCTGACAAACGATCCCGGCAACACGCTGTCGGTTGTAGACCTGTCGCGGCCGGACGCTGCGACCGAGGCGATCGACCTTGGTCCCGGACGCTGTGCGCCGCACGGGCTGGCGGTGTCGCGCAATCGGGAGCGTCTCTACGTCACCTGCGAACGCCGTCAGGAGATTCTGGCCGTCGACGTGACGAGCCGAAGAATCCTGCATGCCATTCCCACGAATCAAGCCGGATCACACATGCTGGCGCTGTCGGCCGATGGGTCGCGGGCGTATGTGAGCAACTTCTGGCATGGCACCGTGTCGGTTCTCGATCTGCGGGCCAGGCGGATCATCGCGCAGATTGCCACAGGTTTAGGGACCGAGGGGGTCAGCAGCTCCCCCGACGATCGCCACGTCTACGCGTCGTCTGTGTACATCAATGAGCTTGTGAAGATCGACACGGACACGCTGCAGGTCGTCGGGCGCGCCAGGATGGAGAACTGCCTCGGGGCGGTACGCGTCGTGCCGACTCCGCTCACTGGCACGATGCTGGTGGTTAACTGCGCCGACAACGGTCGGGTCCTGCTGGTCGAGGCCGCCAGCTTGAGTGTCAAGCATGCGATCCCGGTGGGCGCCCTGCCGATCGGGATCGCGGTGCCGGACGACCGCTTTGCCTACGTCGCCAACATGGCCGACGACACCATCTCGGTCATCGACATCAGCCGCGGCGCGGTGGTGCGCACCATTCCGGCCGGTGACGACCCTGATGGCATCGTGTTCGTTCCCGATTGACGGTTGCGCGAGCCGGATCGGCAGAACCGCCGTGCCCTCTCCTGTCAGCGGGAGCAACGGTTCATTCGCTCACAGGCGGACACCAATCGGCACGGGACTTCGAGCCGCGATCGTCGAGTCTGCGCCTTCGGATTGATGGCACTCTTGGGTTCGCGTGGAACGCCCAGGCGGTTCGATCGATGGTGGGGGGAACGATTTTAGCCGTTTAGAATCAACGGCCTGGAGATGGTGGACCAGAGCGGAATCGAACCGTGCTCACGGACCAGATTCCGAACCGCAAGTCACTAGCGTGGATTGACGAAGCACATATCTCTGGACCATGGCGGGGGAGTGATCATTGACGATACGCAGCAGATCGACGACGGACGGGGATTCAGACCACGAACGACTTGCGCAGCCAGCGGGCAATGGCGGGCAAGGTGCCACGGCATCGGCGGCATTCACGGCACGTACGGAAGTGCTCGCTTCCTCCTTCACGGCTATCGGGAACGAATGCCACTCGCTCCGCCAACCTTCGCCGCATGACACGTGAGCGAGCTCGGTTGGCAAGCCAGCGAGCGAATCCCACGACACGCGAAGGTTGGCGCACCGACGGTGATCCGCCGTAGCGCGCAGGGAAGGTGGACGAATCCCACCCTCTCCGCCAATCATCGATCGTCGCCTGGGTCGCTAGCGCGCAGGGGTTGACGGGAACCCTCGTCGGAACAGTGAAGGATCACCAGGGCGGCGCTGTCGTCGGTGCACGGGTTGAGATCAGTTCGCCCGCGCTCATAGGCGGGTCCGAAACCGCAGCCACTAATTCGAAAGGGCAACTGCGCTTCACGAACCTGGCACCCGGTGCCTACGTGCTCGTTGTTGCGTTCCCAGGATTCACGACCGATCGCGCACAGGACATTCTGATCCGAGTCAGCACGACCACCGAGATCGCTGTTGTCTTGCAGCTTGCCGGTGTCACGCAATCCGTCGAAGTGCAGAGCACGATCTCGCGCATGGAAGGACGGATCCCCGGAGTCGGGACTCATTTCGGCGCCCAGGATCTCGCCACCATCCCAACTCGACGCGCGGGGATTTTCGACTTGATCAAGGCCACACCTGGGATCTCTCCCACGTCGCCGTCGAGTGGCACCGTCAATACGATTTCTGCGTTCGGCTCCAGTTACCAAACGAGAACAGTTTTCTGATCGACGGCACTGACTTCACATCCCCCTCGAACGGAGCGGCGAGAGCAGATCCGGGCGTCGACTTCGTTCAAGAAGTGCACGTACAGTCCGTCGGGGCATCGGTCGAGTACGGCAACGCCCAGGGCGCCGTCGTGAACGTTGTCACCAGGCAGGGCGGCAACCGATTCCTGTATGACGCTTCGTACTACGGGCAGACCGCGAGCTTGACCAGTCAGCCGGTACGACTTCCCGTTGCAGGCGCCGGCGGGCTGACAAGCGGCTACGCGCGCGCGAGGTACCGCGACTTCACGACAAACCTCGGTGGTCCCGTTGTGCGCGATCGCCTGTGGTTCTTCGCGGGGTATCAATACGTGCGCGACTACGACAGTCAGCCGGGGACCGACGCGACCTCCCCAGGATCTCCGAGGAGGACAACATCTTTGGGAAGCTCACCTGGAGACTGGCTCCGGGCTGGCAGTTGGTTCAGAGCGTTCACAAGGAGCTCTGGGTCAATGCAGAACAACCAACGATCGCGAGACCGTTCGAAACCACCCTGCGCTTTCGCGGGTCGGTGCCAGCCATGACGTTCGCGCACCTAACGCACACATGGTCGGCGAACACCGTATGGGATGTGCGTATCGGGCGGTTTGCCTTCTCTCAGAATGACGAACCAAGCGCGGATAATCTAACGACGCCGAACCGGTTCGACCAGGTCACGAAACTGTCCAGCGGCGCTCCTCCGCAAATCGGCACCGTGAAGGCCACGCGGACGACCGCCAAAGCCACGCTCACCCAGTATCGCTCAGGTTCATTTGCCGACCACGAATGGAAGGTGGGTGGCCAAGTCGAAACCGGCGCCCACCAATCTCTGCGAGTGATCCCGACTGGCGTGCGATTCATCGACGACGCGGGTTCGCCGTTTCAGGCCGTTTCGAGCGCACCCTCGAACGCCGGTGGCGAGGCGATGAATGTCGCCGCGTTCGTGAGCGACGCCGTTGCAGCCGGTGACCGGCTGACGATCAATGCGGGCCTGCGATTCGACCACAGCCGGGCCATCAGCCAGGATCTGGCCGCGCTCGATTCGAATGGCGGTGAAGTCGGGCAGACCATCCGCGGTCTGGGCACGTTGTACACATGGAATGTGTGGTCGCCGCGACTGGGAGTAACCGTGAGGCTCAGCGCTGACGGGCGCACGCTGCTGCGGGCAAGCTATGGTCGATACACGCAAGGCGTCCTCACGGGCGAAATCAGCCCGCTGCACCCCGGCGTGACGGCCGTCATCACCAACGATTTTGTTCCATCGGATGGTGGCTACACGCGTGTGCGCTCGGTGGTCGACCGCGGTAACCTGCAACTGGATCCCGAGACGCGGCCGCCGCGCACGAATGCATACTCGATTGGGCTTGATCGCGACATCGGTGGTTACGCTGCGGTGGCAATCGCCTACGTCCGGAAGGATGGCGGTATCTTCATCGGGTGGGAGGACGTTGGCGGTCGGTATGTCGAGGACGCGCGTCCGCTGCCCGACGGGCGTAGCGTGCCCGTGCTCGTCCTTGCCCGCGACACGCCCGCGCGCGTTTTCCGGTTGACGAATCCCGCGGGATACTCGCTGGCGTACGACGGCCTCGTGGTAGTCGTCGACAAGCGTCGCTCGGATGGCTGGCAGGCGTTTGCCTCTTACACGCTGTCGAGAGCTTACGGGTTGCAACCGTCCAGCGGAACGACAGCCGCGGGCGCGCAGGTGAGCACTGTTGGTTCGCCGCCGGTCATGTTCGGACGCGATCCCAATGACCAGACCAATGCGCGGGGCCGGCTGCCAAATGATCGACCCCACATCTTTCGGGTGATGGGCGCGGTAAACGTGCCGCGAACGGGCTTCCTGATCGCGGGCAATCTGCAGTATTTCAGCGGCAAACCCTGGGCCGCGACGGCGCTGGTTCCACTGCCGCTGCCGCAAAGCCGTCAGCAGCGTGTGCTGCTCGAGCCGCGTGGTTCGCGTCGGCTCTCGTCGCAAACACTCCTGGATGTACGGCTGTCGAGGACCTTCTCACTCGGCGGCCAGCGACGAATCGAGCTGATTCTCGACATTCTGAATGCGCTCAATGACACGGCAGAGGAGGGCCTGGTGACCGACGATCAGTTCGGAAAGGACGAGGCAGGCCATTCGAATTTCGGCCAGCCCAATGTTTTCGTCGATCCGCGTCGCGCGATGCTGGGTGTGCGGCTGCATCTGGGCCGGTAACGTAGCGAGCAGGCGCGCTGCGCGCATCTTTAGTCGAGCGGCATGGCGCTCACTGTCTTGTCACGGGAGCGATGCGGCGCAATTGCTCGAAGAAGTTGAACACGAAGGTGAGGTGGTCGTCAGGCGGCTTCGCCGCGGGCGCGAGGACGAACCGCTCGCCGTCGGGATGCAGATCGAACATGCGATTTGGTCCGCGGGTCTGATAGCGTCCCTCGGACCAGAGGCGCGGTTTCCCGGCGCGGAACGCACTGCGTTCGACCGCATATGGCACGACCATGATCTGTGCCGTTGGAGCCGTAGAAGATCTCGGCGCTTCGTTCGACGACCATGTGGGTGTGCCGCCCCCGTCTGTCGAAATCCGCACTGCAGCGCCGGGCCCGGGGAACGGGCGCACGTACACTTCACTGCGTCCTGACGCATCGGAGGAGTATGCGAGCCACCGCCCGTCCGGCGAGAACATGGGCTCGCGCTCCACGGCGGCGCTGTTCAAGAACACGGTCAGCGTCCCAGGCCTCCAGCCGGAGGATTCGTCTCCGTCGAGTCGAGAGGATCATCAGATCCGAGCTCGTCGTCGGGTTCAGCTCTTCGAAGGCCAGCATCTTGCCGCTCGGATGCCATGAGCCAGGCATCTGCGAGTTCGGGCTCTCCGTCAGGCGGTGCGCATCGCCGGTGCCATCGGCGCGCTGCCACCACAGGTTCAGCGTCGACTTGTCGGCGCGCGCCGATGCAAACGCGATCCGGCTGCTATCGGGCGTCCACGCTGGTTTCGTCGCACGGACTGGATCCGACGTCAGGCGCTTCAGCTTGTCCCCGTCCCGCTCGTAGATCCAGATGTTCGGTGGTCCCTCGCGGATCTCCATTGCGAGCCGGCCATCGGGCGAGAAGACGGGGTTCAACAAGTTCGCCGGTGCGATTCTGCAGCGGCGTCGTTCTCCCGTCGCGATCCATCCAGTGGAGCAGGATGTCGGCGCCCGGCGGCGTGTCCTGCCCGGTAGACCAGCGTTCCGCTCGCCGAGACGGCAAACTGCGCGCCTCCGGTGACGGAGTTCGACATGACGGCGTCGAGCGCGCGCACAGGTTCACCTGTCTTTTCGAGCCGCTCGAGATCGAACGGCGCGGCGAACAGCGTGCCATCGTGGATGTAGACCAGATGGCCGCTCGGCAGATACCGGCCGAGATAGCCGCCGCGATGAACGACCTTCGGCGTGCCTCTCGGCAACGGCTGCACCATGATGTTCGCGTCGTTGTAGGCGCCAGGGACGCCGCTGCCCGTGTAGAGCACGCCTTTGCCGCCGGGCAGGAACTGCGGCCACACCTGAATGACCTCGCCGTCGGCGAGCGATGCGAGCGCTTCTGCTGTTCCTCCGGACGGCGAGATACGCAGCAAGCGCGTGCCCGACGTTTTGTCCGGCGAGAACACGATCGTGTCGTCCTCGCTCCATGCGCCGCCGCGGGTGTCGGGCGCAGGCGCCAGCGTCTGGGCCGCGCCTCCAGTCACGGCGATCTTCTTCAGTTGGCCATGGGCAAAAAACCCGATCCACAGTCCGTCTGGAGAAAAGAAGGGACTGACGGCGTCCTCGGTGCCGGGCAGCGGCACGGCCTGCAGCTGGTCGAGTCGCAGCACGTGAAGCTGGCGACTTCCGCCCGCGACTTTCTGTGCTTGAAACGCGAGAACGTCGCCATTCGCCGAGATGCGTCATCGTCTGTCCGAACGCCGTGGTGATGGAATCGGCGATTGAGACGTCCGTGCCCAGCTGCGCGCTGAGAACAATCGGTGAAGTGGGAGGCACTTTTCGCCACGGCGCCAACAGCATGAGCACAAGCGCGAGCGCGAGTGCCAGTGCGCTGGCGAACGCCACGCCAACACCGGCTGGCGCAGCCACGGAGCACGGACCGCTGCGTCGGTGCGGTGCGGCGCCGCGTCGGTGTTCACGAAAGACCTTCGAGGGCGAATGCCAGATCGCGTGCGGACTGAAAGCGTGACTCGCGCGATTTCTCCAGACACCGCAAGACGATTCGCTCGAGCGGCGGAGCGACAGGCGTAGCGAGAATGGGCAAATCCTCTTTCAGGATGGCCGCCATCGTGTTGGCGGCATTCTCGCGATGAATGCCAGGCGGCCGCTCAGCATTTCAAAAAGAGTCGCTCCGAGGCTGAAAATGTCGGACCGGGCGTCGACGGGTTCACCCCGGACCTGCTCTGGCGACATATAACCCGCCGTGCTCATCACTACGCCGTTGGCTGTTCAGTTCCAGAGGGTGACGCGCGCTTTCATCGCAAGGTCGCTGAGCTTACATCGCGACGCGTGGATTAACACCGGGTGGCAGCTGCCGCCGCGTTAATCATCCGCACCGGCCAGAGTGCGTTGACGAGTCAGTTGCGTGTGGCCTCGATCGCCAGTAGCAACGGACGCAACCTGAACAGCGCCCCTGCTTCGTCGCTACTTTGAACGGGTTCGCGCGGCCGCGCGGGCGGCAGCCACCTGTGCTTTGATTTCATCGCTCAGACCGAGGCGGAGGCGGAGCGCTTGAAAGCGCGGATCCGGCAATAGCGCATCCCACTCCGGCTGGTTGATGAAACCGATCCAGGGTGCGCGGGAGTCGTAGGCTCGCTCCAGGGTGTCGATCGCTTCCTGCAAGTTGCCCAGTCGGACAAGCGCAGGTGCTAAAGCGGCGTCGTCTTGGGCGCCGACGAGCTGCAGTCGCTCACGCCAGTACGCTTGCCAGCCTTGTGCGGCATAAATCCGTCTCAAGCGGTCGGCGAGCCCGGGCTTCCCCTGCGCGGCACGGCCCTTCTCATATGCGTCGACGGCCTCCGCGTGCTTCCCCTGCTGCTCGAGGCACTTGGCGAGCCATCTGTACGACAGGCTCGTATCGTTTGGGTCGATCGTCAGAGTCCTGTGGCTGACCGCGACGCATTCGTCGTAGCGGCGCGCCGAGTAGAGCATCATGGCGTAGTGGCGATTCGAGAGCGGTGAGACCGGATCCAGCTCGAGCGCCCGTCGTATCACCTCGATCGCTTCATCGAACGCATCTCTCCTCATGAGAAAGGAGCCGTACGCTCGCAAGACCCACAGGTCCTGGTCATCGAGCTCCATGGCGCGGAGATGTGCGGCTTGCGACGGAGCATGGTCGTACTCGAAGCATTCATGAACATACGCGAGAGCCGTGTGCGCCAGAGCGACACTGTCATCGAGGGCAAGCGCCTTCATCGCCGCATCCTTTGCCGGGCCCATGACGTCGATTCCCCGCCGGCGGCCGAGCCACGCCGTGTGAGTCAGCGAAAGCGACAGTGCCGCGTGAGCGCGCGCGTACTGGGAATCGAGCTTCAGCGCCTCGCGGAACTCGCGCTCTGCCTGGAGCATCCGCTCCGGACTGCGGACCTCCATGTGGTACCGGCCGAACAGGTAGTGCCGGAAGGCCTCCGGGCTTTGGGTGTCCTGCCGGCGGATGCGCGCGCGATCGACGGGCCCGAGCATCGGCTCGAGCGCCTGCGCGAGTGAGTCCGCCAACTGGCTCTGCGCGTCCAGGATGTTCCTGAAGGGCTCCTCCCACTGATCGGTGACGAGCGTGGCGCCATCGACCGTTCGCAGTAGCTGCGAGCGAACCCGAACCCCGCTGTCGGTCAGTTGGAAGTGTCCCTGCACGACGGCCTCAACTCCGAGCCCTCGCCCCGCCTCCAGGGGATCCTGATTCATGTTGCCAAACCGGCGGACCCTGGCCAGCGGCTCTACCCTCAGCGTCTTGATGCGACTAAGCTGGTTAATCACCGCTTCGGTGAATCCGAACTGCAACCGCTCATCCTCTTCCGTGGCAACAAGAGGCCTGAAGGGCAAGACCGCGATCGAACGTAACGATGTGGACGGATTTGTTGCGGCAGGGCTCATGCCGGGTCGCGCGGGCTTCCGATCAGCATCCGACGCTGCGCTCGAAGTGGCGACGATCGGCGAGCTCTCTTCTGCAGTTTGCAGGCCGTGGATCTGCCAGACGACCAACATAACCAGCACGAGCGCAGCCGCCGCGCTCAATCCGTACGTCAAGGACGCGAATCCGGGATCGCCTTTCAGTGCCGCGAGCTCGTTTGCCAGACTCTGAGCTGTTTGGTAGCGATCCTCCGGCCGCGGACTGGCCGCGCGGTCGATGATGCGGGAAAGCCTCAGCGAGACATCTCGTCGCTTTGTCCGCAGCTCTGATCGTTCGCGGTACTGGTGCGCAAGGCGGAGGTGCCGAAGGCTTTGCGCTTGTACCGGGTACGATCTGGTGAGGAGATAGTAGAGGAGCACGCCGAGGCTGTAGATGTCGCTCTGAACCGTGGGATCCATTCCAGACAGGAGTTCGGGCGCCAGGTAGAGTGGCGTCCCGGCGAGTGCGGTTGCCGAATTGTCGCCCAGTTCCCGTCCGGTGCCGAAGTCCATCAGGACAATGCGTCCATCGTCGGCAAGCATGACGTTGTGAGGTTTGATGTCGCGGTGCAGCAGACCCGCCGCGTGCACCGCCTGGATTGCCTGGCAAAGCTCGGTCCCGATACTCACGACCTCGACCGGAGTAAACGACTTGCCTTGCTGGAGCATCTGCTGCAGTGTCCGGCCCCTGACGAGCTCCATCCAGAGGGCGATCCTCGTCCCGATCTGTTCGGCGCCGTAAATCGTGACGACATTGGGATGTTGCACGCGCGCGAGCAGTCGCCCTTCCTCGAGGATCGAGGTGGCACGTGAATCGCCGCTCGCCGTGCTGCCGGGAAGAAGCTTGAGCGCCACCTCGCGTTCGAGCCGCGTGTCCCATGCCCGATACACGTGTCCGAAGGCACCGCGGCCAATCTGCTCGAGCACTCGCAGATGCCCCCAATACTCGGGTGCCTCCATCGGAGCATCTGCAGGACCGGACGCTTCGCTGGCTCTCGAAGGCGGCGAAGGAGGTGGACGACGATGGACATCCGCCACGGCGGCCAACACCTTGAGTTGATCGAGCAGGACGTGGCCTGGCGCATGGACGCTCGATTCCACGGTGGCCCAGTCGATTGGCGTGCCATCGAGAATGGCGTTGGCGAGCTCTCCGACGAACCCTTCACGCGGTGGCACGACTCATCTCCTCAGCGAGCCGCACCAGCGCCCGCTGCGTGGCCTTGCGCGCCGCGTCCGCGGTGGGTTTGCCAAGCACGTGCGCAAGTTCCTCGAAGCTGTAGTCCATCTCGACGCGGGCAATGATCGCCTCGCGCTCCTCGGGCTTGAGCTGCCTCAAGGCCCCTTGATACCGCTCGACAGCCTCACGGCCGATCGCCTCCTCGAGCGGTGACAGAGCGGACTCGAGCTCCATGTCGTTCAGGTCCAGGATGTGAGGCTGCCGCCCCTTCCTTCGCAGCTGGTCGCGAATGCGATTGATTACCGCTTGCCGCAGATAGGCCTGGAGTGCGTCGACACGAGGCGCCTCGAGGTCTCCAATCCTCTTGAACGTTTGTAGCAGGGCGTCCTGCACAAGGTCGTCCGTGTCGGCCAGATCGCGCGCCCACTTCGGCAACCGCCCGCTGGCCCATCGCTGGAGCGGTTTCAAGTGGCGAGCGAACAGGCGCTCCACGGCTTCCATGTCGCCTGCAGCGGCGCGGTCAAGCAGGTGAAAAGTCGATTCCGGATCGTCGCTCGCGTGGTCTGGAGGAGAGGCCACCGTTTCCGAACGAGGAGGCGACGTGCCTTCGGGCATGGATCGGACCCACGAAAAGGACGGCGATCTTACCAGAAGGCCCGTATGGCTGCTACTCAGCCGGTGCCGCTTTGTCCGGATTCGCGCGTGAGGACGTCATAGAGAGTTAGACCAGGCGCGATAGCGTCGCGAAACAGAAGAGCTGTGAACACATTGAAGAACGTGCCCTCCGCGGGCGGCCGGCCGAACGACACCGACTGATTTGAACATCACCAAAAGAGGCTCCTATGAAAAAGGCTCTACCTCTATTAGTGCTTCTCGTCCTGGGCTCGCCAGCGCGTGCCGCGGCTGATGCGGTAATTCACTGGAACACCACTGCCGCCAGCGCCGCCTTCGCTGCTGGCTTGGACAATTCGGCCGGGTGTGTAGACCCGCTCCATGAATCGCGGATCTTTGCCATGATGCACGTGGCAATCCACGATGCGCTGAATGCGATCGATCGGCGGTCCCAGCCTTACGCTTTCGACGCCCAGGCACCAGCGGGCGCGTCCGCCGACGCTGCAGTGGCGGCGGCTGCACGCGACGTGCTCGTTGCGCTCTTCCCTCAGCTCCCCGGTGAACTGGGCCTCACGCCAGATGCAGCCGTCGAGTTCGTCGAGGCGGCCTATGTGGCGGTGCTCGCGGCGATCCCGGATACCCCGGCCAAGACGCAAGGGATCCTGATCGGCCAGGCAGCAGCCGCAGCCATCCTCGATCTCCGGGACGGAGATGGGTCGACCACCCCGCCCTTCCTTGATTTCGCCTACATCCCAGGACCGAATCCGGGGGACTTCCAGTTCATACCCGGGCTCCCGTTCGCCGCTTTTCCCAAGTGGGGAAAGGTCACTCCCTTCGTGCTCACCTCCAGCTCGCAGTACCGGCCGAAGGCGCCCTACGCCGTGACCAGCAAGAAATACGCGGCGGATTTCAATGAAGTGAAGAGTCTGGGCGCTGTGGACAGCACGACTCGCACCTCCGACCAAACCGAGATCGCCCTGTTCTGGGTAGAAGGGTCTCCGCAGGGGTGGAACAGGATCGCGAGAACTGTCTCCGTCCAGCACGGTCTCGATCTCTGGCAGAATGCGCGCCTGTTCGGTCTGCTCAACCTGGCGTCGGCGGACGCCTACGTCGCGGACTTCGAGAACAAGTACTTCTACGAGTTCTGGCGGCCGATCACCGCGATCCGTGCTGCCGATACGGATGGAAACCCGGATACGGTTGCCGACCCGACGTGGGATTCATTGGTGGGCACCCCACCCGCGCCGGACTACCCCTCAGGACATAGCGGGCAGGGAGCCGCCATGGCAGAAGTGCTAGCGCGGTTCTTCGGCGACAAGGTCAGCTTCAGTACCACGGCCACCACGCAGCCGGGCGTCACGCGTTCATTCACGAGCTTCTCCCAGGCTGCGGAAGAAAACGGCAACTCGCGCATCTACGTCGGGTTCCATTTCCGTCACGCAGTCACGGAGGGAATCAAACTGGGCAGCAAAGTGGGCAAAGTTGCCTTCAACCACTATCTGCGGCCGGTTCAGTAACGTTGCGGTGTGGCAGGGGTGCGCAGCCATGCACCCCTGCATTGCTAATCGATCCCTGAGGGGACGGGGA
>CAVTCA010000025.1:0-19060 GCA_963733075.1 uncultured Solirubrobacterales bacterium
ATCACCCGGCGGATCTCCTCGTCGCGGCCGATCACCGGGTCGAGCTTGTTCTGGCGGGCGTCGGCGGTCAGGTCGCGGCCGAATCTCTCCAGCGCCTCGGCCATCTCCTCGGCGTTCGGGGAGGTCACCCGGCTCGGGCCCTGGGTCTCGTCGACGGCGCGGGCGAGCGAGTCGCGGTCCGGGAGGATCTCGGCCACGCCGCTGGCCTGGTCGGCCAGCGCGAGCAGCAGGTGGCCGACCGAGATGTACTCGTCGTTGCGCGCCGCCATCTCGCGCTCGGCGCGCTGCAGCGTTCCGAGGAAGCTCTGCGCCAGGCGCAGCTCCGGCTCCTCGGTCCCGCCGACGGTGGGCAGCTCGGCGACCGCCTTTCGGGCCCGGTCGGTGATCGCCGCGACATCGGCCGAGAGCTTTCGCAGGGCCGCAGGGGCGAAGCCGTCCTCCTGCTCGAGCAGGGCGACGAGCAGGTGCGCGGGCGCCACCTCGGGATTGCGAAAGCGCTGCGCGAGCTGCTGGGCGGCGGCGACCGCCTCCTGGGACTTGACCGTGAACCTGTCCGCCTGCATAGGGAAACCGCCAGTCTACGAGTCTATGTAGCCATTGTCAAGAAATCTAAGTCACCACAGTGTAGATACCTCGGCGCGCAGCCGACGAGCGGGGCCACCCAGAGACCGGCCTCGGTCGCGAGCCGGCCCGCCGCGAGGCCGGCGGCCGCGAGGCGCTCGGGCAGGTCGGTCGCGGGAGGCTGGCTCTCGCCTGCCATCGGTCGCAGGATATTGCTCGGTGTTCACGGGGTCGCAACGGGAGGTGTGGCAGCGCTCGGCTAGGGTCGAGGCGACCTGACCACAAAGCACGACCCAGAGATGGCGGCGCTGCACGAGCGCTTCCGCGAGTCGCAGGACCGTTCGAGCGAGCGGCGGTCCGCTCCTCCGATCAGGCGCCCCGGGGCGTTGGCGGGCGTCGCTGTGGGGCTGCTCGGGGTCGTCGTCGCCGGCATCGTCATTCAGGCGACCGGTGGCGCAGAAACCGACCCGGGCCGGCAAGCCCCGCTCGCCGGGGCGCTCGTGACCCAGGACCGACCCGACCGCGAGCCCGACCGCGAGCCCGAACCTGGACACCGTGGTCGCCCGGCGAAGCGGAAGATCCCGAGCGCGGCCGGGCTGCGCGACGCCTGGGAGTTCGCCCGGGGTCGCGCCGGCATCGTTTCGCTGGCGGTCGTCAACAGCGACGGCGAGCTGCGCGGGAGGAAGGAGGACCGGCGCTACGCGTCGGCGAGCGTGGTCAAGGCGATGCTGCTCGCGGCCGAGATCCGCCGGCTGAAGCACGCCGGGGAGGGGCTCGACCCGACCACCGACTCGCTGCTGACGTCGATGATCACGGTCTCCGACAACGAGGCCGCCGACGCCATCTACGCGCGGGTCGGCGACCAGGGCCTGTTCGACGTCGCCCGCCGTGCCGGGATGACGCGGTTTACGGTCGCCGGCCACTGGGGCAACGCTCAGATCGCGGCGGCCGACATGGCGCGCTTCTTCGGCGACCTCGACCGGGCGTTGGCCCGCAGGCACCGCGAGTACGCCAAGGGGTTGCTGGGCTCGATCGACGAAAGCCAGAGCTGGGGCATCCCGGCGGCGGCCGGCGATCGCTGGGCGGTGCGGTTCAAGGGCGGCTGGCTGCCCGACCACGCCCTCGTTCACCAGGCCGCCGAGCTGCGCGAGCGCGACGGCAACCGCGAGCTCGCGATCGTCGTGCTCACCGACGAGCAGCCCTCGCACGACTACGGCGTCGACACCGTCCGTGGGGTCGCCGAGCGCCTGCTCGTGGGCCGCTAGGAAGAGCGCCGGCGGCGCGTAGATCGCTCGATCGGGATCGATACCGACTCGGCTTCGACCGGGCCCAGCTCCGCGTCGTAGGCGCCGTAGGGAACGATCTCGGCGCTCAGCGATCGACGCACGCGCTCGAGCTCGGCCGACATCTGGCGCTCGAGCTCGGCGGCGCGCTCACGCATCCTCGCGACCTCGGCGCGGGCCCGCTCGAGGTCGCGCTCGAGCGCCAGCACGGTCTCGACCCCCGCGAGGTTGAGGCCCTCCTCGGCGGTCATCCGCTGGATCCGTCGCAGCCTTTCGACGTCCTCGTAGGAGTAGAGACGGGTGTTCTTGGGCGAGCGCTTGGGCGTGATCAGCCCGCGCGCCTCGTACATCCGCAGCGTCTGCGGGTGCATCTCGGCGAGCTCTGCGGCCACCGAGATCATGAACACGCCGCGGCGGTGGTCGACGCCGGCACTGACGCGCCGGGCTCGACGGACCGGCCTGTCCTCGCTCGCGTTCATCGCTCACCGCCAACCTTCGCGGACGCCGCGGACGCAGCCCGCAGCAGGCGCTCGCGCGGGTCGTGGTCGTTGATCGCCTCCGCGAACGCGTCGAGCGCTCGGCGCTGATCGGCGTTCAGCTCCCGCGGCATCTCGACCTCCAGCCGGTAGAGGATGTCGTTGCGGCCCCGGTCTGCCGGCTTCGGCGGTCCCTCGTCGCGCAGTCGCTGCACGGTGCCGTGCTGGGTCCCGGCCGGGATCCTGATCCGCTTGGTCGAGCCCAGCGTCGGGACCTCGATCGTCGCTCCCTGGATCGCCTCCGCGACGGTGATCGGGACCGTGACCTCGAGGTTGCCGTCGTCGCGCTGGCGAAAGACCGGCGACGATTGGACCCGCGTGACGACGTAGAGGTCGCCCGGCGGCGCCCCGCGGGCGCCGTCCTCGCCCTTGCCACGGACCCGGATTCGGCTGCCGTCGCGAACCCCGGCGGGGATCCGGACCCGGTAGCGCTTGCGCTGCATGGTGAGGCCGGAGCCGCGGCAGGTGGGGCAGGGATCCTCGATCACCTGGCCGGCGCCGCCGCACTGCGGGCAGGGCTGGCTGATCGAGAAGAAGCCCTGGCTCTCCGAGTCGATCCCGCGACCGTCGCAGCGCGGGCAGGTCACCGGCATCGTGCCCGGCCTCGCCCCGGTGCCGCTGCAGGTCTTGCAGGTCGATTGCTTCGGAACCGTGACCGCCACCTCGGTTCCCTCCATCGCCTGGCGAAAGCCCAGCGTCACCTCCGTCTCGAGGTCGCGGCCGCGCGCAGGCGCCTGCTGGGCCGGGCCGCCGCGCCGGAAGATGGTGGAGAAGATGTCGCCGAAGTCGGCGAAGCCCCCGGGGCCCCCGGGACCGCCGGCCCCGCCGAAGCCCGCGAAGCGCCCGCCGGCGTCGTACTCCTTGCGCTTGTCCGGCTCCGAGAGCACGTCGTAGGCGCCCTGGACCTCCTTGAAGCGCTCCTCCGCCTTCGCGTCGCCGGGGTTGCGGTCGGGATGGTTCTCGCGCGCGAGCTTGCGGTATGCCTTCTTGATCTCCTCCGCCGACGCGCCGCGGCCGACGCCGAGGACCTCGTAGTGGTCGCGGGCGGCCATCGATTACTCGCTGACGATCACGCGGGCCGGCCGCAGGACGGTCCCGTCGGCGCGGTAGCCGCGCTCGAGCGTCTCGACCACCGTCCCCGGCTCGACCCCCTGATCGCCGGGTCGCGTCGAGATCGCCTCGCTGAGCGCCGGGTCGAAGCGCTCGCCGGCGGGGTCGTAGGCCTCGACCCCGGCGCGGGCGAGGGTCGCCACGAGCTCGCGGTGGACGAGCTCGAGCCCCCGAGCGACCTCGGTGCCATCGTCCGCCGCGGCGAGGGCCCGCTCGAGGTTGTCGATCGAGGGCACCAGCTCGCGCGCGAGGGAGAGCTTGCCGCGGCGCTCAGCCTCGGCCGCCTCGCGGGCTGTGCGCTTGCGGTAGTTCTCGAAGTCGGCCTTCGCCCGCTGGGCGAGCTCGAGGTACTCGTCGCGCTCGCGCTTCGTGTCCTTCAGTAGGGCGTCGAGGTCGGCGGCGACTTCCGTGCCCGCCGGCTCGTTGCTCGTTGCTCGTTGCTCGTTGCTCGGCTGCGGCTCGTGCGCTTGCGGCTGCTCTTCGGCCGCTGCCGACCGCCGACCGCCGACCGCCGACTCCTCGTCTCGTTCCTTACGCCCGCTCGTCATCGACGACCTCCGCGTCCACCACCTCGTCCTCGGCCTCGTCGCCGGAGCCGTTGGCGCCGGAGCCGTCGGCGCCGGCCGCGGCCTGCTGCTCGGCTGCCGCCGCGTAGATCTGCTCCGAGACCCGGTGGAACGCGGCCTGCAGCGCTTCGGTCCTCGTCTTGATTTCATCGACGTCGTCGGACTCGAGCACGTCGCGCACCGCCTTGATCGCGTCGTTGATCTCGGTCTTCGCCGCCTCGTCGAGCTGCTCGTCCATCTCGCCGAGCTGTTTCTCGGCCGTGTAGGCGGCGTTCTCGGCGAGGTTGCGGGCCTCGGCCAGCTCGCGCTGGCGGCGGTCGTCGTCGGCGTGCGACTCGGCGTCCTTGATCATCTGCTCGACCTCGGACTCCGCGAGGCCGGAACCGCCCTTGATCTCGATCGTCTGCTCCTTGCCGGTCCCGAGGTCCTTCGCCGAGACGCTGAGGATGCCGTTCGCGTCGATGTCGAACGTGACCTCGATCTGGGGCATGCCCCGAGGCGCCGGCGGGATCCCGGTGAGCTGGAACTTGCCCAGCGACTTGTTGTAGGCGGCCATCTCGCGCTCGCCCTGGAGCACGTGGATCTCGACCGAAGGCTGGTTGTCGTCGGCGGTCGAAAAGGTCTCCGA
The DNA here is from genome assembly GCA_963733075.1 of uncultured Solirubrobacterales bacterium. Classification (GTDB taxonomy): domain Bacteria; phylum Actinomycetota; class Thermoleophilia; order Solirubrobacterales; family 70-9; genus WHSW01. Next base: position 4,685 of record CAVTCA010000025.1, read on the forward strand.
CTTCTTCGACGGGATCGTGGTGTTGCGCTCGATCAGCTTCGTCATCACGCCGCCCTTGGTCTCGATCCCGAGGGTCAGGGGGGTGACGTCGAGCAGCAGCACGTCCTTGACGTCGCCGGAGAGCACCCCGGCCTGGATCGCGGCGCCGATCGCCACGACCTCGTCGGGGTTGACGCCCTTGTGAGGCTCCTTGCCGGTCAGCTCGGAGACCTTCTCCTGCACCGCGGGCATGCGGGTCATCCCGCCGACCAGCACGACGTGGTCGATGCCGTCGCCGCCGGCGTCGGCGAGCGCCTGCTTCACCGGCCCGACGACCCGCTCCAGCAGGTCGGAGGTGAGCTCGGCGAGCTTCGCCCGCGTGAGCTTGATCTCCAGGTGCTTGGGCTCGTTGTTGATCGCGGTGATGAAGGGGACGCTGATCTGCGTCTCCTGCGTGGTCGAGAGCTCGATCTTCGCCTTCTCGGCCTGCTCGTAGAGGCGCTGCAGCGAGCGCTTGTCGTTGGAGACGTCGACGCCCTGGTCCTTCTTGAACTCGGCGACCAGCCACTCGACGATCGCCTTGTCCCAGTTGTCGCCGCCGAGGTGGTTGTCGCCGGCGGTCGCCTTGACCTCGAACACGCCGTCGCCGATCTCCAGCACCGAGACGTCGAACGTGCCCCCGCCGAGGTCGAAGACGAGGATCGTCTGATCGGTCTCCTCCTTGTCGAGGCCGTAGGCGAGCGCCGCCGCGGTCGGCTCGTTGATGATCCGCTTGACCTCGAGCCCGGCGATCTTGCCGGCGTCCTTGGTCGCCTGGCGCTGGTCGTCGTTGAAGTAGGCGGGGACCGTGATCACCGCCGAGTCGACGGTGTCGCCGAGCTTCGCCTCGGCGTCGGCCTTGAGCTTCTGGAGGATCATCGCCGAGATCTCCGGGGGCGAGTACTGGTCGCTGCGGATCTCGACCCGGACGTCGCCGTTGGGGCCGGCGACGACCTTGTACGGCACGATCGTCTCCTCCTCCTTGACCTCGGCCTCCTTGCGGCCCATGAACCGCTTGATCGAGAACACCGTGTTCTCGGGGTTCATCACCGCCTGGCGCTTGGCCACCGTGCCGACGAGCCGCTCGCCGGAGTCCGTGAACGCGACCACCGAGGGGGTCGTGCGCCCGCCCTCGGCGTTCTCGATGATCTCCGGCTCGCCGCCCTCGAGCACGGCCATCGCGGAGTTGGTGGTACCCAGGTCGATCCCGATCGTCTTCGCCATCGTTTCAGCTCCTCTTTCGCTTCTCTAAGGGTTCAAGGTAAGAAATCTGAGCGAAAGGCTAGCAGATATATGCTGGCGGATCCCGTCGCGCACGCCCGGGAACGCGGGAGCAGCAACAGAGAGTCCGCGGCGTAGCCGCCGTCCGATCATTCGAGCGGGAGCGGAGGACGTGGCCGCGAGTTTATTCCGGGCAGGGCTTGGGCTCGGGCGGCGGCGTGTCGGCGCTGTCGATCACGGGGCCCTTGCCGATCTGGCCCGCGTAGGCGGCGACGAACTGTGACGCCTCGCGCGCCTCCTCCTCCTCCAGGATCCCTCGAGGCATCCGGCCTTCGATCCCGCACTGCACCGCCTGCAGCACGCGGCCCGCGTTGCCCTCGTAAAGCCCGGCGTCGTTGGTCCCGCCGGGGACCAGGAGCTGGTCCAGGTTGGGCCCGACGACACCGTCGGTGCCGGCGGCGGCGAGCGTATGGCAGGTGCCGCAGTTGTTGGCGAACAGGTTCTTGGCCTCCCGGTCCTGGGAGGCGACCTCGACCGTCCCGGCGCCCTCGTCGCCCTCCTTGGCGAGGGCCAGAAACGGGATCACCAGGACGCAGATCGCGGCGAAGACCCCGAAGACGATGAACGGGCGCTTGCTCATCGCCGGGAAACCTACCTGCTGGCGCCCCGGCCGGCCGCATCGCCGCGATGCCTCCGGTACCAGGGGCACATTCGCCGCAATCCGCATTCGGCGCAGCGCGGTTGCGGCCTGCACACCCGCCGCCCGTGCGTGATCAGGTTGATGTGCAGCTCATACGCGTCGGCGGGGTCGGTGATTGCGAGCATCTCGTCGTGGGCGCGCTCGAACGAGGCTCGCTCCGGGAACAGCCCGAGCCGGCCGCCGACCCGGTAGACGTGGGTGTCGACGGGGATCTCCGGCCGGCCGAGCGCGAAGATCATCACGCAGGCCGCGGTCTTTCGCCCGACTCCAGGCAGCTCGACCAGGAAGCCGATCGCCTCGTCGCGATCCGCGTCCTCGAGCCAGTCGAGCGTGGGATCGCCGTCCTCGGTCGGCAGCTCGCGCAGCACCTGCTGGATCCGCGGCGCCTTGCTCGGGGCGAGGCCCCCGGGCCTGATCGCCTCCTCCACCTCCTCAACCGGCGCGTCGCGGACCTCGACCCAGGTCGGCAGCGCCGCCCGCAGCCGCTCGTAGGCGACGTCGCGATTGCGGTCGTTGGTGTTCTGGGAGAGGATCGTCCGGACGAGCTCGGCGATCGGATGGCGGTGCGGATGGTTGACCGGCCGGCCGTAGAGCTCGCGCAGGCGGTCGCGGATCGCTCGGACGCGCGCCGGCCGGGGCCGCTTCCAGTCGCTCGGGGCGCTCATGCCGGTGAGGATATGCTCGCCGGCCGTGAACGCTCCCGGCATCGAAGAGCGGCGGATCGAGGTCGACGGCGTCGGCGTCTTCGTCCGGCGCCGCGGAGATGGCGACGGCTCGCCGGCGGTCTTCTCGCACGGCAACCCGACGAACTCGGGCGACTGGATTCCCTTCCTCGAGCGTCTTCAGGGGCCAGCGATCGCGTTCGATCATCCGGGGTGGGGGCGGTCGGACTCCCCGCCGGACTTCGACTACTCCTTTCGCGGGCTCGCGCGCTTCTTCGGCCGCTGCCTCGACGTGCTCGAGGTCGAGCGGTACTCGCTCGTCGTCCACGACTGGGGCGGGCTCGCGCTCGTCGACGCGATGGAACACCCGGAGCGGCTCGAGCGGCTCGTGCTCGTGAACTCGGTGCCCTTTCTCCCGGGGTACCGGTGGCATTGGCTCGCCAGGTATTTCTGGCGCGTTCCGGTGTCCGGCGAGCTCTTCAACCTCGCTGCGTCGAAGCCGGCTCTGAGGTTGATCTCACGCCAGGCGAACGTGCGCCCCGGCCCGATGCCGGAGGAGCTGATCGATCGCGTGTGGGACGACTGGGGGCGCGGCACCTGGAAGCCGATGCTCGACCTGTACCGCTCCGGCGACCCGGACGCGCTCGCGGCCGCCGGTTTCGCGCTCGGCGCGCTCGAGTGTCCCGCGCTCGTCGTCTGGGGCCTGCGCGACCCCTACCTACCTGCCCGCTTCGGGCGCGCCTACGCCGAGCGCCTCCCGAGCGCCGAATTGGTCGAGCTCCCGGATGCCGGGCACTGGCCGTGGCTCGATCGCCCCGAGGTCGTGGAGCGAGTCACAACCTTTCTCAACTCTGTGGCGCCGTCGTAAGGCGCCCTTTACAATCTCGCGCGCGATGCGCGCGCTCACGGCGAGGGTCAACGGTCTGCTGCCCAAGGGCATCCTCGATGCCGGCTGTCAGTTCCTGCTCTTCTTCCTCGCCTATCAGGGCTATCAGGTCGTCCGCGGGCTCACCGACTCGGGCACGATCGACGCCTACGTCCACGCCCGCGAGGTGATGGACCTCGAGCGCTCGATCGGGTCGTTCTTCGAACCCGGCTTCCAGCAGGCGCTGCTCGAGCACACGCCGTGGCTGATCGACTTCGCCAACTTCATGTACCTGAACTCGCACTTCGTCGTCACCACCGGCTTCCTCGCCTGGCTGTACCTGCGGCGAAACGAGCACTTCTACTTCGTCCGCAACATGTTCCTGGTCGCGATGGGCGTGGCCCTGGTCGGCTACGCCCTCTACCCGACCGCGCCGCCGCGGCTGTTCCCGAGCGAGGGGTTCACCGACACGATCGCGGCCTTCACCGGCTCCGCGCAGGACTCGCAGACCGCGAGCCTGCTGCTGAACAAGTACGCGGCGGTGCCGAGCATGCACATCGCCTTCTCGCTGCTGATCGCGGTGCCGGCGGCGAGCCTCGCGCGGAATCAGCTCTCGCGCGTGCTCTGGGCCTGCTATCCGCTGATGGTGTTCTTCGTCATCGTCGCGACCGGCAACCACTACTGGTTCGACGCGCTCGCCGGGGCCGCGGTCGCCCTCGTGGCCGCGGTCGCCGCTCGCCAGCTCGCACGCCTGCGGCCCGCGGCCTGGTCGTGGCGCTCCGAGGAGGCCCAGGAGGCGACCGTCTGACGGACCCGGGCCCTCGGGTTCTGAAGTAGCGTCCGCGGATCGAGCGCGGACGGCCACAACCGAGGACGGCGGCCGAGTGGCGCGGCTACGCGCGCAACCGGCTGATCGAGTCGCGGCTGACGCCGAATGCGATCTCGATGACCGGCCTGGTGCTCAACCTGGCCGCCGCCGCGCTGGTGCTCGCCGAGCACTTCTTCCTCGGCGGCGTCGCCTTCATCGTCGGCTCGGTGATGGACACGCTCGACGGACGCTACTCGCGGATGTCGGGCAAGGGGAGCCAGTTCGGCGCCTTCCTCGACTCGACCCTGGACCGGATCGAGGAGGGCGTGGTGCTGACCGCGGTCGCCTTCTACTTCGCCGACAACGGCGACCCGGTGCCCGCGGCCGCGTGCGTGCTCACGGTGCTCGGCTCGCTGATGGTCTCCTACACCCGCGCCCGGGCGGAGGCGCTCGGGGTCGAGTGCAAGGTCGGGATCGCGACTCGGCCGGTGCGGGTGGTGCTACTTTCCATCGGCCTCGTGTTCGGCGCCGGCGAGCTGATCCCCGACGTCGACCTGCTCGCCGCGTCGATCTACGCGATGGTCGGGCTGACCGCGTTCACCGTCGGCCAGCGCGTGTGGCACGTGCGCGGCGAGCTGAAGGCGGTCGAGGCGCCAGAGCTGTAACCAATTCGTGAATTCCGGGTAGTACGCCTTCCACCCGCCCCGCTTGGAGGATCGCTAGTCCATGAGTGAGAACAACGGCCGCGCCGACGGCGCCGCGAGCAACGGGCGCCGGACCGACGACGGCAAGGTCCGCGTCGCGATCGTCGGCGTCGGCAACTGCGCCAACAGCTTCATCCAGGGTGTCCAGTACTACCAGGACGCCGACCCCGCGGACCAGGTCCCGGGCCTGATGCACGTCGACCTCGGCGGCTACCACGTTCGCGACATCGAGTTCGTCGCCGCCTTCGACATCGATTCCGAGAAGGTCGGCAAGGACCTCTCGGAGGCGATCTGGTCGGGCCAGAACGACACGATCAAGTTCGCCGAGGTGCCGCACCTCGGGGTCGAGGTCCACCGCGGGATGACCCACGACGGGCTCGGCAAGTACCTGAAGCAGAAGATCACCAAGGCGCCGGGCGAGACCGCCGACATCGTCGGGATCCTGAAGCGGACCAAGGCGGACGTCCTCGTCTGCTACCTGCCGGTCGGCTCCGAGGCGGCGACCAAGTGGTACGTCGAGCAGGCGCTCGAGGCCGGGGTCGGCTTCGTCAACTGCCTGCCGGTGTTCATCGCCCGCGAGGACTACTGGGACAAGCGCTTTCGCGACGCCGGGCTGCCGATCATCGGCGACGACATCAAGTCCCAGGTCGGCGCGACGATCGTCCATCGCCAGCTCGCCCGCCTGTTCCACGAGCGTGGGGTCGAGCTCCAGCACACCTCGCAGCTCAACGTGGGCGGCAACATGGACTTCTTCAACATGCTCGAGCGCGAGCGGCTCGACTCGAAGAAGATCTCGAAGACCAACGCGGTCACCTCGGTCATGGGCACCGAGCTGCCCGAGCGCGACGTCCACGTCGGCCCCTCGGACTACGTGCCCTGGCTCACCGATCGCAAGTGGGCGCACATCCGCCTCGAGGGCAAGTCGTTCGGCGACGTGCCGCTGACGGTCGAGCTCAAGCTCGAGGTCTGGGACTCGCCGAACTCGGCCGGGGTCGTGATCGATGCCGTGAGGCTGATCAAGCTGGCGCTCAACAACGGCATCGCGGGCCAGCTCGACGGCCCCTCGAGCTACCTGATGAAGTCGCCGCACGACCAGCGCCCCGACGACGAGGCGCGGGTGCAGACCGAAGAGTTCATCGTCGAGCACGCCCGCACGCGCGACGCCGCCGAGCGCGCCAAGGCAGCCGCCGAGGAGGCGAAGGCCGCCGGCTAGCGGACCCGTGGATCTCGGACATGAAGGGCCCGCCACTCGCGGGCCCTTCGTCGTTTGAGTGAACCGATCCGGGGGCGGATCGCGAATCACTCCCCATACACGACGGTCCGAGAAGCGAGCCACTCGCCCGCGCGGTCCCTCAGGGGGCGGCCGGAGCCGACGCCGCGGCCCAGGCGCGCCAGGCCGAGGCCACCCTGCTCGCTCGGATCGCGGCCGGGGACCACAACGAGGCGCTGCAGGCGCTGGTCGACCGTTACTCGGGCGTCCTCTACGGCTTCGGGCTGCGGTTGCTCGGCGATCGCGGCATGGCCGAGGAGCTGGTCCAGGACACCTTCGTGCGCCTGTGGCGGAGCGCTGGACGGTTCGATCCGCGCCGCGGCTCGGTGCGCACGTTCGTGTACGCGATCGCCCGCAACGTCTCGGCCGACCTTCAGCGACGGCGCGCCTCGCGGCCGCTGCCGGTTGCGGAGGGCAGCGAGGGGCTCGATCCCATGACCGAGGACACGGACGACGCGCTCCTGCTCGGGCTCGAGCTTCGGGCTGCGATCGAAGCCCTTTCGGACAAGCACCGGGAGACGATCCAGCTCGCCTATGACGAGGACCTCACCCAGGTCCAGATCGCTCGCCGCCTGGGCGTTCCCCTGGGGACCGTGAAGACGCGGGCCTACCACGCCCTGCGTGCCCTGCGAACCGAGTTGGAGGAGCGCGGCATTGCCGTTTGACCGCGGACAACCCCCTGAGTTGGACGGCCTTGCTGCCGCGCTCGAGGGCGTGGCCCCTCGATTCGACGTTCCGCCCGGCCTGGGCGACCGTGTACTCGCGGCCGTGAGGGCAGAAGCCGCGAGCGCCAACGGCGGCGCGGTGGCGGCGATGGATGATTCGAGATCGGTAGCTCGCTCCGTGCCGCCCGAGATCGCCGATCCCCTGGATCGCGAGCCGGTGCGGCGGCGAGCACGCTCCAGCGTGCGCCGGCGATTCGCCATCGCGCTCGCGGGCCTTGCCGTGATCGGCGCGGCGGTGCTCGCGGGGACCCGACTCGATCCCGGCGCGAAGGAGCCTTCGGGCCCGGTCGAGATCGCGGGGACGATGACGGCGGTCGGGGGCGACGGCCGCGGCGACGTCGTCGTCACCCTGCTGGGCACCGGACGCGAGATCGGCTTCGTCTCGAGCTCCCTCCCGGTCCTGCCGACCGGCGACTACTACGAGCTCTGGTTCGTCGGCCCCGGCGACTCGGCGGCCGAGCCAAATCGCATCTCCGGCGGCACGTTCCACCCCGATGAGGACGGAGATACCGACGTCCAGCTGCATGCGGCGGTGGATCCGCGCAAGTACCCGCTCGTCGAGATCACGGCCGAGCCCGGCGACGGCGATCCGGCTCCCGGAGGCGAGGTCGTGCTCGAGCTCGACGCCACCGACCTGATCCGGCCCGATTGAACCGTCGCGCCGGTGTGCCGCGTACACGGGCTCGACAGCCGGAAAGGGCCGGCGGGAGAAAAGGAGATCTGATGAAGGGTGTTCAGCAGTCCAGTTCGAGCAAGCGGACAGGGGCGGGCCGGCGGGCCGGTCTGGCCGCGGGGTGCGTGACGATCGCGATGGCCGTCGGCGCTCCCGCCGCCTCGGCGACGCCGTCGTTCCACGGCACGGACGCCACCGGCAACCTGCTCACCATCGAGCGGGTGAAGAAGGCGAGCAAGACGCAGAGCGGCAAGACGGCCGGCAAGCGCGTCTATGCCGCCACCGAGAGGACGCCGCTTCGGTTCACGCCGGCCGGCGCGACGAGGCTCGTGGGCATCGACGAGCGGCCGATCAGCGGCGAGCTCTACGGGGTCGGCAACAACAGCGTCGTCTACCGCATCAACCCGCGGACCGGCGTCGCGACCGGCGTGGCCGGCACCGCAACCGCGCCGTTCGTGACCACGCTGGAGGGCTCGTTGTTCGGCGTCGATTTCAACCCGACCTCACCCGGGGGCGGGGCGATCCGCATCGTCAGCGACACCAACTACAACAACCGGGTCTCGCCGGATACGGGGGCGACCGGCGCGATGACGCCCGACGCCGACCTCAACGGCGCCAGTCCCCCCGCGAGGATCGCGCACGCGGCGTATGACAACTCGGCGCTCAACATCACGCAGCCGACCAGCGTCGAGGAGTACGTGCTCGATTCGGCCAACGACCGCATCTTCGTGGTCAATCCGCCGAACGGGGGCGTCCTGACCGAGCCGCTGGATGTCTCGTTCAACGTCACCGACGTCGGTGGCTTCGACATCTTCGGCAACGGCCTCGGCTATGTGTCGACGCAAGTGGGTTCCAGGTCGCGGCTCTACTCGCTCGACACCGAGACCGGCCAGGGCCAGGATCTCGGCACGATCAGAGGCACCTCGACGCTCACCGCCCTGGCGGTGGAGCAGGAGTAGAGCGAGCAGCCGGCGGAGCGGGCGAGGGCGACCGTCGGTCGCCCTCGCTCCGTCCGGCGCCGCCCGCCGGCATGGCGGGACGCCAGGCGGGCTCGGGCCCGCGCGTATCCTGCGACGGTGGCCGCGAGCGACCGTCTCTCGATCGTCCAGGTGACGCCGCACCCGTGGGGGGCGCGCCACGAGGTCAACGAGTTCGCCGCCCGGGTCTCGGACGAGCTCGCCGAGCGCGGCCACCGGGTCGTGATCGCCGCCTCCTCCGGCTCGCGCCGCGAGGTCCGGGAGTCGCGGCGGGCGATCGCCGAGGCCCAGGAGCGGCCGGCGTCGCTGTTCGGGAGCGGCGCCCCGCGCGTGCTCGCCCTCGGCACCGGGGTCCCGTTGCCCCGCGGGCCGCGACCGCGGGCCGCGCCGTTGCCGCTCGACGTCAGCCGGGCGCTCGAGGGGCTGCTGGGCGGAGTCGACTTCGACCTCGTCCACGTCCACGACCCGTTCGCCCCGAGCGTCGCCTCGGCCGCGCTGCGGCACTCGCGCTCGCTCAACGTGGGCAGCTTCCACGAGCCCTCCGAGCGGATCCTCTCGACCCAGGTCGCGCGGCCGCTGGTCGAGATCTTCCTCGGCCGCCTCGACGCCCGCACCTCCAGCTGCGGCGCCACCGAGGAGCTGATGGAGCGCTTCTTCCCCGGCCAGTACGAGCGCGTCGAGCCTGGCGCCGACCCCGCGGTCGAACCCTGGTGGCCCGGCCGAGAGCCGGCGGGCGACGAGCGTCGCCCGACCCGGATCGTCTTCTGCCTCGACGAGGAGAAGGGCGCGCTGCGCCTGTTCCTGCGGGCGATCCGCAGGCTGGAGCCGGCCGACGACTGGCAGGTGGTCGTCTGGGCACCGGACTCGACCGAGGTCCGGATCTCGCAGCGGCTTCGCGGGCAGGTCCGGGTGGTGTCGCCACGGCAGACCTCCGCCGAGGCCCTGATCGCGGCAGCCGACGTGCTCGTCGCCGCCTCGGGCGGCCCGCGAGCGGCACCGGGCCTGGTCCGCAGCGCCCTGGCGACCGGGACGGTCCCGGTCTGCTCGCAGATCCCCCTCTACAGCGAGCTGACGCGGGACGGGCAGGCCGGCCTCCTGTTTCAGCCCGGCGACGCGATCACGCTCGCCGGCCAGCTCGAGCGGCTGCTCGCCAGCACCGCCCTGCGGCGCGAGCTGCGCGGCAAGGCAAGCGGGGCGGTTCGCGACTGGCCCGCGGTCGCCGACCAGGTCGAGGAGATCTACCGGCGGATCTGCGACCGCCGCCACGACGCTCGCGGCAACCCGGAGCTGCGGCGCCGGGTCGCCCGCCGCCGCGAGATCAACGTCGACCTGCACATGCATACCGACCATTCGTCCGACTGCGCGACGCGGGTCGAGACGCTGCTGGCGACGGCCCGTGAGGCGGGCCTCGGCGCGATCGCCATCACCGACCACAACGAGATCTCGGGCGCCTTCGCCGCCGCCGAGGTCGCGGACGAGTACGGGGTCAAGGTCATCGTCGCCGAGGAGGTGAAGACCGCCGAGCAGGGCGAGGTGATCGGCCTGTTCCTCAACCGCAGGATCGATCGCGGGATGTCGATGGCCGAGACGATCGCCGAGATCCGCGACCAGGGCGGCCTCGTCTATGTCCCGCACCCGTTCGACCGCCTGCACTCGGTGCCCGACTACGAGCACCTGCTCGAGATCGTCGAGGAGATCGACATCCTCGAGGTCTTCAACCCACGGGTCGCCCTGACCGCGTTCAACGAGGAGGCCGAGAGGTTTGCGGCCAAGTACCGGATCGTGCCCGGCGCCGGGTCGGACAGCCACGTCGCCCAGGGCCTCGGCAGCGTGATGATCCGCGTCCACGACTTCGACGGGCCGCAGGAATTCCTCGAGGCGATGCGTGACGCGGACATCGTCCGCAAGCACAAGAACCTGGTCTACGTGCAGGCGCTGAAGTGGCTCCAGACGGGCGGCGGGCGCGGGGGCAAGAGGCTCGCTTCGCCGCCGGGCAAGGCCTGATGCAGTCCGGCGACCCGGCAGGAGGGCGATCGGTGCCGTCAAAGAAGGTTCCCGGCTCGGAAAGCGGGCCGGGAGGACCCTTGCCGACCACCGACGACGAGATCCAGGAGAAATACCTCGAGCGCGCGATCCGCGAGCTCAACCAGCTCACCCACCGCCTCCAGGAATGCTCGCACTGCCCGCGCGGCAACCTGATGCCGGTGCTCGGCTCGGGCCATCCCCAGGCCGACATCATGCTGCTCAAGTACGCGCCAACGGCGGCCGAGATCGAGGAGGGCGTCGCCTTTTACGGGCGCTCGGGCAACGCGCTGATGAAGAGCTTCAAGCGGCTCGGGATCGACCCGCTGGCCGTCTACGGCACCCTGTGCGTGAAGTGCCCGGTCTCCGATCCGGCGCTCGCCGCCGGCGAGTGCATGGAACGGGTCGTCGAGGAGATCGCGATCGTGCAGCCCCGCTGCATCGTGGTCATGGGCGAGCGGGCGCTCGAGACCCTCAATGACATCGACGTCCCGCTCTCGAGCCGGCTGGACCCGAAGCTGGGGGAGATCCAGAAGCTGACCGCGACGATCGACGCGCTCTACGTCCCCGAGATCGACGACTCGCTCGACTCCGAGGAGCTCAAGCGACAGTTCTGGGCCGCGTTTCGCGAGCTCGGCGACTGGTACGCCGAGCTCCCGCCCTATTAGGCGCCCGGCGCCGCGGCCTCGGCGAGGGCGGTCATCGGCTCGACCTTGGCGCTGGCGAGCCCGCGGACCACGGTCAGGTCGAGGGCCTCGTAGGCGGCGAGCGAGCGCTGCGCCTCCTCGCGATCGGCGGCCGCGACGCCCACGGTGCCCTCGGGCTCGCCGAGGCGGTCGAAGTGGTTGCGGTAGCCGTCGTGGAGGTCGCGGTAGAAGGATTCCTCCTTCGCCAGCCGTTCGGCGGCGTCGGCGCCGACCGCCGTGCGCACGTACCCGAGCACGGGCGGCACCTCGCGGCCGGCCTCCCGGGCGCCGGCCTCGACGTTGCCGCGGGCCGCGGTGGCGAACGCTGGCGTCATCCAGTTGAAGAACGCGCCGTCGTAGGCGGCTCCGGCGAGCCTGCACATCTTCGGTCCCATCGCCGCCAGGACCAGGCGGACACCGGCAACCTGCTCGCGCAACGTCGCCACCGCCTCGCGCATGGTCGTCAGCGGCTTCGCCGAGAAGCCGGCCCCGATGCCGAGCCAGAGCCGCTCGCGGTCGAGTCCGAGGCGGTCGATGTGGCCGTTGATCGCGGCCGGCTCGTGGCGGTCGAGCGCCATCACCGCGACCCCGAGCTCGAGCCCGGGCGCCGCCTCGGCGAACGAAGCCAGCGTCTCCAGGCCCAGCGCGCCGGGGTGGTCGTTGGACCATATTGAGCTGTAGCCGAGCTCTGCACAGCGCTCGGCGAGCGCTCCCGCGACCTCGGGGTCGAGGCCCGCCGCGACGCCGAAGCCGCGAGCGCTCATGCCTCGAAGACCGCCACGCACTCGACGTGCGGCGTCTGCGGGAACATGTCGACCGGCTTCACGCGGCGCAGCGTATATCCGGACTCGACGAGCTGAGCCGCGTTCGGTGCCAGCGTGGTCGGGTTGCAGGAGACGTAGACGATGCGCGGCGCCTCGCACTCGCACAACCGCCGGACGATCTTCTTCGAGAGGCCCGAGCGGGGCGGGTCGACGACGACGACGTCGGGCTTCCCCGCTCGGTCGACCAGCGGAGCGATCCCGGTCCGGGCGTCGGCGCTGACGAAGCGGGCGTTCGCGATCCCGTTGATCGCCGCGTTCGCCTCAGCGTCGGCGACCGCCTCGGGGACACCTTCGAGCCCCCAGACCTCGCCCGTCCGGGCGGCGAGCGAGAGGCCGATCGTGCCGATTCCGCAGAAGAGGTCGAAGAGCCGCTCGCGGCCGCTGAGCTCGGCGAGGTCGCCGGCGATCTCGTACAGCCGCTCCGCCATCTCGGTGTTGGTCTGCAGGAAGGCGTTGTGGGAGACGCGGAAGCGCAAGCCACAGAGCTCCTCGGTCAGGTGCTCGGCGCCCAGCACCCCGGTCGGCCCGTCGGTGCCGCCGGCCGGCCCCTCGATCACGGTGTGCAGGTCGACCGGCGGGCGCGGGAGCTGCGCCGGCGAGGTCACCAGCCGGGTCTGGAGCTGGCCTGTGCGACGGCCCTCGCGAACGACGAGGTTGCGCAGCGCGCCGGTCTGTGGCCCGCTTTCGTAGGCGGGGAGGCGTTCGCCGCGCGCCCACTCGCGGACCGCGTTGCGGGCGGCGTTGTTGGCTGCCGACGCGAGCTTGCAGTCGTCGACGTCGACGATCTCGGCCCAGGAGCCCCGGCGATGGAAGCCGAGCGCGAGCGAGTCTGCGCGGACGCCGAACGAGTACTCGAGCTTGTTGCGGTAGCGCCACGGCTCGGGCGCGGGCTCGATCGGCTCCAGCTCGAACCCCTCGAGGTGGCCGAGGCGATGCAGCGCGTCGGCCACCTGGTCGGCCTTCTCGGCGAGCTGGCGCTCGTACGGGAGCCCCTGCCACGGCGCGCCGGGGCACGGCTCGCCGTCGTGGACACAGGCATCGGCGATCCGCTCCGAGCTCGGGCTGAGGAGCTCGACGACCTTGCCCTCGCCGTAGGCGCGTTTCGCCTTCGTCAGCCGGGCGCGGACACGATCGCCCGGCAGGGCGCCGGTGACGAAGACGACGTAGCCGTCGGCGCGGGCGACGCCGCGCCCGCCGTGGGCGAGCGAGTCGACCGCCAGCTCGAGCTCCTGCCCAGGGCGCGGTCGGCTTTGGAGGCGCTCCATGCTTCTATCGTTGCAGCGTGAGCGTCTCCCTCGACCTCGACGCCTACCGCGCGGACGCCGAGGCATTCATCGAGCGGATCGAGCGCGAGCACTACCTGCAGGGCGCCGGACACAAGGCCGAGCTCGAGCTGGAGCCGATCTACGCCCGCCATCGAGGGCTGTTCAGCTTCGATCGGGTCGGCGAGTTGCGCGAGCTCGCCGCCGCGGCGAGCGGCGAGCCCGCCCGCGGGCTGCGCTATCTGACCCAGTTCGCCCTCGAGGGGCTGCTCGGCGAGCTGACCAAGGCCGAGGTCGAGGAGGCGGCCCGGCTGGAGTCGACGCTGGAGCTCGAGACCGCCGACGGGCGCGTTCCGTATCGCCAGGTCGTGATCGAGCAGTCGAACGAGGCGGACGCCGAGCGGCGGGCGGAGCTCGAGCGGGGTCAGGCGGCGCTCCTGGCCGAGCGGATCACGCCCGTCCTTCGCCGGGCTCTGGAGAGCGCCCACGCCGCATGTCGCGAGCTCGGCTGGGATGGGTACGCCGACGCCTACGCCGACCTGCGCGGCCTCGACTTCGCCCGGCTCGGCACCAGCGCGTCAGAGCTGCTGGGCGCGACCGCGGACGGATACCCCGGTGCGCTCGCGCCTCGCCTGGCCGATGCCGCCTTGCCGCCTCTCGGGGACCTGCGGCGGTCCGATCTGCCGCGGTTCTTCCGCGCCCCGGGACTCGACGCCGGCTTCGACTCGGACCGGCTCGCCGCCGCGTTCGCCGAGACGATGGCCGGGCTCGGGATCGACGTCCGCGCGCAGGCCAACGTCCACTTCGACACCGAGTCGCGGCCCACCAAGTCGCCGCGCGCCTTCTGCTCGCCGCTGCAGGTCCCCGATGAGGTCTACCTGGTGGTCGCGCCGGTCGGCGGGCGGGAGGACTTCGCGGCGATGATGCACGAGGGCGGCCACACCGAGCACTACGCGAAC
>CAVTCA010000026.1:0-14012 GCA_963733075.1 uncultured Solirubrobacterales bacterium
GCCCGCCGGTCGGTGACGTCACCGCCGGCGCGCTCGAGCTCGATGCCCGACAGGTGATCGAGCCTGGATCCACGGCGCACGCAGCAGCCGCAACTGGTCGCCGCGCTCCGCGAGCGCGCGAACGACGTGCGAGCCCAGGAAGCCGGTGCCTCCGGTGACGAGGGTCTTGCCCACGAGGCAACCGGATGGTAGAGCCGTGATACAAGGGGCCGGTGCCTCCCGACGCGACCACGGCAGTGGTCACCGACACGACGGCCTACCTGCCGGACGAGCTGATCGCCGAGCACGGCATCCACCGGGTCAGCCTCTACGTCTCGCTCGAGGGCGAGCAGCGACCGGAGATCGAGATCCCCGAGTCCGAATACGCGGGCTTCTACGAGCGCCTGCGCTCGAGCGACGAGGGGGCAACGACCTCCCAACCGTCGGTGGGCGACTTCACCGCCGTCTACGAGCCGCTGCTGGCCGAGGGGAGGGAGATCGTCTCGATCCACCTCTCGGCCGGGATCTCGGGAACCTGCGAATCCGCGGAGCAGGCGCGCCAGCGGCTGCTGGACGAGGGCAAGGGAGGGGAGCGGATCCACGTCTACGACAGTCGCTCCGCAGCCGGCGGTCAGGGACTGGTGGTGCTCGCGGCGGCGCACGCCGCCGGTGGGGGAGCCAGCGGCGCGGAGACGCTGGCGGCCGCCGAGCGTTGCCGCGACGCGTTCGAGATGTGGTTCGCGCTCGACACGCTCGAGTACCTGCGCAAGGGGGGCCGGATCGGCGCCGCGCAGGCATGGCTGGGCTCGGCGCTCCAGATCAAGCCGATCCTGACCCTCGGGGAGGAGATCACCCCGGTCGAGCGCGTGCGCACGCGACGGCGCGCCTTCGAGCGGTTGGTCGAGTACGCCCGCCGCCGCCAGGCCGACGGCGCCGACGCGTGGGTCGTCCAGCACATCCAGGACCACGAGACGGCTCGGCACCTGGTGGAGGAGTGCCGCGACATCTTCGGCTCCGAGCCGGCGTTCGTGTCCGAGGTCGGCCCCGTGCTCGGCGCCCACGTCGGCCCCGGAATGATCGGAGTCGGGGGGGTGCCCTCCTCGATGCTGGGATCGAACGGCTGCAGCAGCCCGGCTCGCTCAGCCCGCTTCGGCGGGCGCCTCAGCCGACCGACCGGCGGCACGGTCGCTCTGATGGAAGCGCCAGTAGTCGCGGATCACGGCCTGCACCGCAGCCGCTGCCGGGATCGCCACCAGGGCACCGAGGACGCCCAGCAGCGCGGCGCCGATCAGGATCGCCACGATCACGATCAGCGGGTGTAGCTGGACGGCGCGCCCGTACACCACGGGCTGGATCAGGTTGTTCTCGACCTGCTGGTAGAGGATCAGCACCGCCGCCCAGACGATCAGCCCGACCGGGAAGTCGACGAACGCGACCACGATCCCGACCAGGATCCCGCCGAGGGTGGCGCCGACCAGCGGGATCAGGTCGAAGAACCCGAACAGGATCGCCAGCGGGAGCGCGAAGGGCACGTCGAGGATCGTCAGGGTCACGTAGGTCACCAGCCCGGCCAGGATGCTGATCACGAAGTTTCCGAACACGTAGCCGGCGATCGCGTCCGAGACGTCGTCGGCGATCGTCCGCAGCCGCCGGGCCCTCTCCGGCGGCACCTGTCGGTAGAGGAACTCGAGCAGGCGGTGTCCGTCCCTGACCAGGAAGAAGGTGATCACGAGGATCGAGAAGAGCTGCACGAAGCGGGTGAAGACGCCGACGGTGACGTCCCGCAGGGTGCCGGCGGCGTCGCCGAGCCTTGAGGGCAGCTCCTCCGCCTGCTGGGTCAGCTTCTCGGTGATCTGGTAGTCGTCGTCGTAGTCGCGGAAGGTCTCGTTGTTGCGCAGGTCGTCGACGTATCCGGGCAGATCGGCGGACAGGTCCTCGACGCCGTTGACCAGCGGCGGCACGATCAAGAGCCCGATCCCGAAGATCCCGGCGGCGATGCTGAGGTAGACCAGCAGGATCGCCAGCCAGCGCGGCACGCGGCGCTTGTCGAGCCAGTTGACCGCCGGAGCGATCGCGACCGCGAAGAAGGCGGCGATCAGGACCAGGCCGATGACGTCCCGGATCAGGTAGGCGAAGTACAGGGCCCCGGCCACCGCCGGCGACCACCAGGACGACCTTCGCCACCGCCCTGGCCGAAACCTGCGCCTGGTCCATCGCCGCGCCAGCCTAGGCGCGAACCCGGACGCTGCTGGCCGGGGCAGCGGCGAAGTCGTGCGGCTACGCCGATGCGGCCTGCACCGGCAGAGCGGCGGCGGGCTGCACGAGTCGCGGTAGCTGCGAAGCGGCCTGCCGGGTCAGTGCCTGCCGCCCTCGCTTGCCGGAGACGGCTACGGCCCGTGAGGCGAGGCTTCCGGCGGTGTGATTCCGCCTAGCGGCGGCGAAGGCGATCAGGCCGCCGATCGCGAAGCCGACCACCGCGGCGCCGATCGCCAGCTCGCGGCGATGCTCGCGGACCTGGCGGCGCCAGTCGGTGAGCTCGGCGACGCGGCCGCGCAGGGCCTCGACCGAGCGGCCCAGCTCCGAGCGCTGGCGCTCGATGTCGGCCCGGATCTGGTCCGAGCTGCGCCCGGGCGCGCCCGCTGCGGCGCGGCCGACCGGCTCGCCGGCCCCGCTGACGTAGATGTCGGTCGAGCCGTTCAACGCGTGCCGGCCTCCAGGGTCTCCTTGGTTCGCCGGGCCTCCTCGATCGCCAGGTCCGGGGTCGGCGGAGCGCCGGCTCTGCAGCGAGCGGTAGGCGAAGAAGCCGGCGGCCGCCGCGACGACGAACCAGAAGAGCGCCTCGACCATGAAGCCGATCCAGACGTCGTCCTCGAAGAACAGGTCGTTGAGCAGCCAGGCGATGCCGTGCATGAGCATCGCCAGCCCCATCAGGGCGAAGACCCCGGCGGCGATCCCGACCACCGAGCCCTGGACCAGCTTGGTGACCTTCTCGCGGACCTCGGTCTTGGCGAGCTCGATCTCCTCGCGGATCAGGATCGAGACGCGTTCCGAGACGTCGAGCACCAGCTCGCCGACCGACCTGTCGTCGGGCGGCGTGGGGTCCTGCCGGGGGCCTGCGGCGCTCGCTCACTCCGGCGGATCCTCCTTGAAGACCCGCATCCAGATCGCGGCGGCGGCCCGGTGTCGCGAGCACGCTCGCCAGGGCCCCG
Source organism: uncultured Solirubrobacterales bacterium (assembly GCA_963733075.1). Lineage (GTDB taxonomy): Bacteria > Actinomycetota > Thermoleophilia > Solirubrobacterales > 70-9 > WHSW01. The sequence continues at coordinate 3,189 of CAVTCA010000026.1, forward strand.
GTGGCCGCCAGGAGCCCCGTCCAGATGAGCCTTCTGAGGATGTCGTTGTCCAACTCGGTTACCTCGCGGCGGAGTAAATCAGCTTGGCCGGGGGCTGGTCCGCGTGCGAGTCGCCGGCGGCACCGTCCTGCCCCCGTACCGCGCCCAGCGCTCGAAGAAACCGCGCGCCACGGCGTAGAACCAGTCGCGGTCCACGGCGTCGATCGCGCCGTGGCCGCCGCCCGGGAAGCATCCAGACGCGCACCAGGTCGTTGCCCGTCGCCGCCTCGTCGAGCATCCGCGCGTGCTCCACCGGGATGATCTGGTCGTCCTCCGGGTGCAGCACGAGCACCGGCACCCGGGCGTCGGCGATGCGCTCCTTCGCCGAGGCCCGCCGCCAGAGCTCCTCCGGCTCGACGCCGTAGTACGGCAGCCGAGACCCGCTCGATGGGGTCGACGAAGTCCTCGATCCCCTCCCAGCCGGCCTCGCGGATGCGCGAGGTGAGCATCGCCCAGAAGCCGCGGTTGATCGCGTACGCGGGGTGAGAGAGCGGCAGGCGCCGCGACAGCCGCTTCGCCATCGCCTTCACGTCGGCCGGCGGGGAGACGGCGAGGATGCCGCCCTCGAGCGCCTCGTCGGCGTCCTCGGCGTGGCAGGCGCCGAGCACCGACGGAGCCGCCCAGCGAGATCCCGAGCGCGCCCACCGTGGTCGCGCCGAGCTGCTTCAGGTAGCGCCCCGCGGCGACCACGTCCTCGCCCTCCTTCCAGCCCACCGTCGTCGGCGCCTGGCTGGTCAGGTTCGTGAGCCCGAAGCTCCGCAGGTCGAGGGCGAGCACGTTGAAGCCCCACTCGTAGTAGGCGTGGACGGCGATCTGGCGCACGTAGTCGAAGCGCCGCGAGGAGAACAGGCCGTGGACGACGATCAAGCCCGGGCCTCCCGGGAGCCTCGCTGAAGGCCGACCGTGGCCGCGATGTGCTCGCCGTCCGCGCCCTCGAACACGTGGTCCGAGAACTGGGCGGGATAGGCGTAGCCGAGGTTGGCCGCCTCCCGTTGCTGGGCGAGGACGAAGCTCGAGATGTCGGCGAGCCCCTTGCGCACCATCGCGGCCTCGGAGTGGCGGAGGCGGTGCGGGATCGCCTCGAGGTCCGCCATCAGGGCGTCCATCGAGCGCTCGCGCGGCTGCGCGACCGGAAGCGGCGCCGGGCTCGGCGTCGAGCCGGGCGAGCAGGCGGCGGAGGGGGTCGCGGAGCCGCTGGCCGAGCAGCCACACGGGCAGCGCGATCGACCCCGACCACGAGGTTGAGCAGCTTCGCCGCGCCGTGCAGGACGCGGTCGGAGCGGCGAGTGGTGGCGAGTGACTCCCACATCCGCCGGCGTCCTACGCGCGCGCCGGCCCGGTCACGAGCCGTGCGCCTCGAGCCCGCCGCAGATCGTCTCGACGACCATCTCGCGGGCCCGGTCGAAGTCCGCCTCGGCGCCGGGGATCAGCTCGAACACCCAGCCGGAGAGAAGCTGCTCGATCGCGCCGTAGAACCACATCGAGGCGAACTCCGGGTCGACGTCCTTGCGAAAGGCGCCCGCCGCCTGGGCGTCGGCGACGATCTTGGCGATCATGTCGTAGGCGCGGCGGATCTCGGGCAGGTGGGTGCGCCCGAACGAGTTCGCCGCCCTGGTCACCTCGACGATGATCACCTTCATCAGGTCCGGGTCGTGGCGGTAGGAGTCGATGATGAAGCCGGCGACCGCGTCCAGCTTCTCGCGGGCGCCGATCGCCTGCCCGTCGACCTCCTCGATCGCGGCGAGCAGCAGCGACCAGCGCTCGGTGAAGAGCTCGTTGAGGACCTCGTCCTTGGACTTGAAGTAGTGGTAGACGAGCCCGTAGGCGACCCCGGCCTCGTCGGCGATGTCCGAGACCCGGCAGGCGTGAAAGCCCTGGCGCGCGAACACGTGGATCGCGGCGTCGAGGATCTGGCGGCGCTTGTCGACCGGGGGGGCCTTGGCGTCGGGCACCTCGGGCGCGAGCATCAGGCGTGGACCTCCTCCGGCCACCGGTAGGAGGCCGGGCGGCGGTTGGCGAGCGACGGGAGCGTGCTGCGGACCCGATCCTGGCGCTCGAGATCGAGGTCGGCGGCGATGAAGCACTCGCTCGTCCGGCGCCTGCGCCAGGACCACGCCCCAGGGGTCGACGATCGCGGAGCGGCCGTAGGAGCGGTAGTGGGGCGGCGCCTCGCCGATCTGGTTGGGCGCGACGACGAAGGCCTGGTTCTCGATCGCGCGGGCGCGCAGCAGGACGTCCCAGTGGTCCTTGCCGGTCTCCAGGGTGAAGGCGGACGGGACGGTGATCACCCTCGCCCCGCGCACGGCGAGGATCCGGTAGAGCTCCGGGAAGCGCAGGTCGTAGCAGACGCTCATCCCGAGGGTCACCCCCTCGAGCGCGCCGCCGAGCCGGCGGTCACGATCTCCTCGCCGGGCTCCTCGTGCTCCGACTCGCGGTAGGCGACCCCGCCGACGTCGACGTCGAACATGTGGATCTTGCGATAGCGGGCCTCGAGCTCGCCGTCGGGGCCGATCAGGGTCGAGGTGTTGAACGACTTCTCGCGGCTCGTCGCCGCGCTCGGCGATGCTGCCGGCCACCAGGTGGATGCCCAGCTCGCGGGCCCAGGAGCGCGCCGCCGAGATCGTCGGCCCGTCGAGCGGCTCGGCGCCCTCGCGCAGGGTCGGCGGAGTCGCCCAGCAGGTTCCACTTCTCGGGCAGGACCACGAGCTCGGCGCCCTCGGCGGCAGCGGCGCGCACGAGACGCTCGGCGGTCTCGAGGTTGCGGGCCTTGTCGCCCGTCGAGTTGAGCTGTATGGCAGCGGCGCGCATCTGGTGGGACGGGCTGACCGACCAGTCAATCCAGGGCAGTATAGGTTCGCCCAGGTCGGGCAGCGCTGGCGACCGGGCAGCGTCGAGTCTAGCCCGAGAGCAGCACGAAGCGCCGAGCGCCGACGACGACGAGGCCCGCCTCGATCGTCGCCACGAGCCCCGCCGATCCCGCCAGCGAGTCGCCGGCGAAGCCCCCGCCGGCGCCCGCGAGGACCCCGGCGACGAGCGACCGCGAGCGCGATCGCCCCCCAGAGCGGCACGACTCGATCCCAGCGCGCGTCGCTTTCCGGATCGCTCGCCCGCAGCCGGCCCTCGATCGCGAACGGCACGGCGAGCAGGGCGGCGAAGAGGCCCGCCGCGAAGACCACGATCCAGCCGTTGACCCCGTCGGCGCTCAGGTAGGGAGGCCCCGACGGCGGCCGCGAGGATCAGCGCCCCGGCCGCGACCAACGCCCCCGCGACGACGGCGAGGGCGGCGCGCCCGGAGCGCGCTGACTCACGTGGCGCCGTTGGAGCCGTCCCCCTTGCGGCCCGCCCCGTGGCGCTCGAGCTCGGCGACGAGCAGCTTCGTGTGCAGCGCGGCGATCAGGTCGTTGAGCGGGCCCGAGCCCGCCTCGATCAGCTCCACCGCGCGGTCGGGGTCGACGTCGCCGGCGAGGCGCTGGGTGAGCACCTCGACCTCCTCCGCGACGAGCTGCTCGAGCGCCCGCTTGTAGCGCAGCGTGTCGTAGACCGTGAAGCCGAGCCGCTCGTCGTAGCCGCCCGCGCGGAAGCGGCTGATCGCCTCGACGATCCGCACGTCCGACGGCGAGTAGCCGCGGCCGTCCGGGCTCAGCACCCCGAGCTCGGCGAGACGGTCGAGGACCTCCTCGGGGACCTCGTAGCGGCTTCGGACCTCCTCCGCCGGGATCCGCTCGCGCTCGCCCGCCAGGGCGCGCTCGAGGATCCGGTCCTCGAGCTCGATCATCGCCCGCAGCCGCTCGGGCTCGGCGTCCTCGTGCTCGAGCAGGTCGCGAATCACCCGCAGCGGCATGAATCGCTCCTCCTGGAGCTGCTTGATGAGCCGGATCCGGTCGACGAACTCCGGCGGGTAGTAGGCCATGTTGCGCGAGGTCTTGACCGGCTCGGGCAGGAGCCCCTCGCGCAGGTAGTGGCGAACGGTCGCCACCGGCACCCCGGACCGCTCGGCCAGCTCGGAGATCTTCAAGAGCTCCGCGGCGGGCGCGCTCATCCCATGAACCTCCCCGCCTCGACCGCCTCGCTCGGCCCGGCGACGGCACCGCTCGCGAGCAGCTCCGCGACCTCGATCGGCGTCGAAGCCCGGCCTCGCGCAGCACCTCCTCGGTGTGCTCGCCGAGCGCCGGAGCCGGCCGCGTGGCGTCGCCCGGGGTGCGCGAGAGCTTGATCGGCAGGCCCAGCAAGCCGCACCGGCCCCAGCCCGGGCTGCTCCAGCTCCACCACCATCTCGCGCTCGCGGACGAGCTCGCGAGGCGAGCGCCTCGTCGAGGCCCAGGACGGGCTCGATCATCGCGTCGTGCTCGTCGTTGAACGCCCGCCACTCGTCGCGGGTGCGCGAGCGGAAGACGTCCGCGACCTCGCGCCAGGCGTCCGAGCCCGGTGGCTGGAACTGGGCCTCGATCAGGTCCTCGCGCCCGACTCCCTCGCAGAAGGCGCGCCAGAACTTCGGCTCCAGGGCCCCGCAGGTGACCCAGCCGTCGGACGCCTCGTAGGGGTAGTAGCAGAGGAAGCCGCCGTTGAGCTGTCCGTCGCCGCGCCCCGGGGCCCGCCCGTCGCAGAAGATAGGCGGCGGCGACCATCGCCAGCCAGGCGAGGGCGCCGTCGGTCATCGAGACGTCCACGAGCTGCCCCTCGCCGGAGCGCTCCCGCTCGCGCAGCGCCGCCAGCACGCCGACGGCCGCCATCAGGCCGCCGCCCCCGAGGTCGGCGATCTGGCCGGCGGACTGGATCGGCCTGCCCTCGTGGCTCGCCGGTCATGCCCGAGCAGCCCGGTCAGGCCCAGGTAGTTCATGTCGTGCCCGGCTCGCTGCGTGTTGGGGCCGGTCTGGCCATAGCCGGTGATCGCGCAGTAGACGAGGCGAGGGTTGGCCCGCCGCAGCGCCTCGTAGCCGCAGCCGAGCTTGTCGAGGACGCCGGGCCGGAAGCTCTCGAGCACCACGTCGTACTCGCCGGCCAGGCGCCAGGAACGCCTCGCGCCCGCCGTCCGACTTCAGGTCGACGCGGATCGAGCGCTTGCCGCGGTTGAGCGCCAGGTAGAGCGCCGAGCGGGTCCCCAGCCCCTGCTGCTCCTCGGAGCCGTAGAACGGCGGCGCCCAGCGCACGTAGTCGCCCATGCCGGTGTCCTCGACCTTGACCACGTCGGCGCCCAGGTCGGCGAGCAGGAGCGAGCAGAAGCCGCCGGGCAGGAGGCGGGTCAGGTCGAGCACCCGGACGTCGCCGAGCGGTGGCCGCGCCGCTAGCCACTCGCGACCCGCTTCGGGACGCCCAGCAGCTCGCGCGCCTCGGCCACCGTGGCCGCCCGGCGGCCGACGTCCTCGGCCATCTGCCGCGCCTTGGCGATCAGGTCGCCGTTCGAGCGCGCCATCTCGCCGTCGGGGAGGTAGAAGTTGTCCTCGAGGCCGGCGCGGACGTTGCCGCCGAGCGCCAGCGCCGCGCCGACCAGCCTCCACTGGTCGCGGGAGATCCCGATCACCTGCCAGTTGTTCGGGCCCTCGGCGCCACCCGGGATCTGCTCCGACATGAAGCGCGACGTTCCTGGCGTTCGGCCGGATGCCGCCGTTGACGCCGATCACCAGGGAGACGTTCAGGGGCTCGGAGAGCAGGCCCATGTCGATCAGCGGGTCGAGGTTGGCGATGTGGCCGGCGTCGAAGCACTCGTGCTCCGGCTTGATCCCGAGCTCGCGCATGGCGGTCAGGAACTCGATGATCGTGTCGAAGGAGTTCTCGAACACCGCCTTGAAGACGAAGTCCTTGCGGCGCGCCGAGTACTTGGCGTAGTTCATCGAGCTCATGTTCAGCGCCGCCACGTCGGGGCGGAGCTCGCGCAGGTACTCGATCCGCTTCGCGATCGGAACGCCGATCGCGCCCGTCGAGTAGTTGACGATCACGTCGTCGACCTCGGCCAGGATCGCCTCGGTGATCGCGCGGAAGTCCTCGATCTCGTAGCTCGGCACCCCCTCGGGCGTGCGGGCGTGGATGTGGATCTGCGAGGCGCCCTCGTCCACGGCGCGCCGCGCCTCGGCCGCGTACTCCTCCGGCGTGTAGGGGATCGCCGGGCACTGGTCGCGGTTCGCGATCGCGCCGGAGATCGAGCAGCTGAGGATCACCGGGTCCTCGAAGCGGCTCATGCTGGGGTCACCTCCACGTAGACCCCTTCGGGGCCGAAGTTCATCGCCACTCCCTCGAAAAGCTTGCGGCCGAGGCCGTAGTTGTCCTTCAGCGCGGCCTCGGCGACGGCCTCCTCATCCGGTGGCAGGACCCGCGCCGTGGCGTCCGTCGCCGGCCCGAGGGGCTTGCCCCGCGAGTCGCACGGAGCGACTCGGGCCCTGCCGGTTGCCCTTATCCGCTTCACCTTCGCGACTGCGGCCTCGCTGCGGAAATAGAGCTTGCCGTCGGCTACCCCGAACCACACGGGCGTCGGAACGCCCTCTCCGGAGCGCTTGTAGGTGACGACGATGCAGTATTTGTGGCCCTCGAGCGCATCGAAGCCGGAGGCCTGGGCCTCGCCTTCGACAATGCCTGCGGCCCGTTTGTCCCGGATCCGATCCGTGAACCGGTTGGAGGCTGCCGCGAGCTTCTCCCCGACGCTCATACCGGCATCACCCCGTGCTTGCGCCAGGGCCGCTCGACGCGCTTGTCCGGCCGCCATCCGCAGGCCGCGGATGATCGTCGGGCGGGTCTCGCGCGGGTCGATGATGTCGTCGATCAGCGCGTTCTTGGCCGCGATGTACGGGTCGATGTTCTTGCGCACCGCCTCGAGCATCTCCTCGCGCGTCTTCTCGGGGTCGTCGGAGGCCTCGATCGCCGAGCGGCCGATGATGTTCACGGCGCCCTCCGCCCCCATCACCGAGATCTCCGCCGACGGCCAGGCGACGATCAGGTCCGGCTCGTACGCCTTGCCGTTCATCACGTAGTAGCCGGCGCCGTAGGCCTTGCGGACCACGACCGTGATCTTCGGCACGGTGGCCCGCGAGACCGCGTAGAGCATCTTCGCGCCGTGGCGGATGATCCCGGCGTGCTCGACCTTCGAGCCGACCATGAACCCGGGCACGTCCTGGAGGAAGACGAGCGGGATGTTGAAGGCGTCGCAGAGGTTGATGAAGCGCGCCGCCTTGTCGGCGGAGTCGTTCTCGAGGATGCCGCCGAGCTGCTTCGGCTGGTTGGCGACGATCCCCACCGGCTGGCCGCCGAAGCGCGCCAGGCAGGTGATGATCGTCTTCGCGAACTTCGGCTTGATGTCGAAGTACTCGCCGTCGTCGACGATCTCGCGGATCACCTCGTACATGTCGTAGGGCTGGCGGTTCGACTCCGGGACGATGTCGAGCAGCGCCTCGGACATGCGGTCGTCGGGATCGTCCGTGGGGCGCAGCGGCGGCTTCTGCTCGCAGTTGGCCGGGAAGAAGGAGAGATAGGTCTTGACCGCCTCGATGCACTCGTGGTCGTCCTTCACCTCGAGGTCGCCGACCCCCGACTTGCGGCAGTGGACCTTGGCGCCGCCGAGGTCCTCCATCGAGATGTCCTCGCCGGTCACCGCCTTGGTCAGGTGCGGGCCCGCGAGCGCCATCGCGCCCTGGCCGACCACCATCGGCACGAAGTCCGAGAGGCCCGGGATGTAGGCGGTCCCCGCCGCGCAGGGGCCGAGCATCGCCGCCACCAGCGGCACGACGCCCGACATCGTCACCTCCTCGCGGAACAGGTGCCCGGAGCCGGCGAACAGGCAGCCCGCCGCCTCCTGGATTCGCGCCCCGGCCGAGTCGAGCAGCCAGATCAGCGGCATCCGCTTCTGCAGCGCCATCTCGCGCAGGCGGCCCACCTTGAGCTCCCCGGTCATCCCCATCGAGCCCGCCATCACGGTGAAGTCGTAGGCCGCGATCGCGCACGGCCGGCCGTCGACGTCGCCCCAGCCGGTGATCACGCCGTCGGCCGGCGCCTCGCGGCCCTCCATCGCGCGCTGGGAGAAGTGCGGGCCCGCGTGGATGCCGATCTCGACGAACGTGCCCGGGTCGACCAGCAGGTCGATCCGCTCGCGCGCCGTCAGCTTGCCGCGCTCGTGCTGGAGCGCGATCTTCTCCTCGCCGCCGCCGAGCTTCGCTCTGCTCGCGGCGCTCGTGGAGGTCCTCGACGAGCGGGCTTCATCCCGGTCTCCTCGCCGTGCTCCGACCTCCGCCGGGGCCTCCGGAGCCTCGGCTTCCTTCGCCGCCTCGACGACCTTGCGCGCTTCGTCGGTGGCCTTTGTGTCCTTGGCCATTGCTATCGCCCCTTCCAGGTCGGCTCGCGCTTTTCGAAGAACGCGGTCACGCCCTCGATCGCGTCCTCGGTGGAGAGCTCGATCGTGAGCTGCGAGCGCAGGTAGTCGAGCGCCTCGGCCAGCGGCATGTCCAGCTGCCGCCACATCGCGTCCTTGCCGAGGCGCATGATCAGCGGGCGACTTCGAGGCCAGCTTCGTCGCCCACTCGTCCACGGCCGCGTCGAACTCCTCCGCCGGCACGACCTTGTTCACGATCCCGGCCTCGCGCGCCTCCTCCGCCGTCAGCCGCTCGCCCAGCAGCAGCATCTCGTTCGTCTTCTTGCGCGGCACGTTGCGGTAGATCAGCGCCATGATCATGAACGGGAACAGGCCGACGTTGATCTCGGGCGTGCCGAAGCTCGCGCCCTCCTTGGCGACGATCAGGTCGCAGGCGAGCGCGATCCCGAGCGAGCCGGCGAGCACGTGGCCGTTGGCGGCGACGATCGTCGGCTTGCCGAGCTCGCCGATCAGCTTGAACAGCTCCAGGAAGCGCTCGGAGGCGAAGTGCTTGTGGACGGTCGGCACGTCGGCGCCGAAGCCGCCCAGGTTCGCGCCGGAGGAGAAGACCTTCTCGTGCGAGGAGGTGAGCACCACCACGCGCACCGCCTCGTCGTCGCGGGCCGCCCGCAGCGCGTCGATCAGCTCGCCGAGCAGCTCCGGCGAGAGCGAGTTGCGGGTCTCCGGGTCGTCGAGCGTGATCGTCGCGACGCCCGTGCCGGCGACCTCGTAGCGGATCTTCTCGTAGTCGGTCAAAAGTAGGAAGTGTTACTCTTTACTCCGCACGAGCTTAGCACGGGGATTGGCCGGCTCGCGAAGCGACCGCTGCGACCTCTCCCGCCCGGCGACCGAAGGAGTCATACCAGTGGAAGCAGCCACCGTCCTCAAGCCCGACCACGCGGCGACCCGCAAGCACCTGCTGTTCACCGACGAGCACGAGGACCTGCGCGAGTCGATGCAGGCCTGGGTGCAGAAGGAGCTCCACCCCCACCGCTTCGAGTGGGAGGAGACGACCTGGCCGAACGAGGTCATGCGCCGCGCCGGCGAGCTCGGCTTCCTCGGCCTCTGCTTCCCCGAGGAGTACGGCGGGCAGGGCGGCGACTACTTCTACTCGCTGGTGCGCGCCGAGTGCATGAGCTACTCGGGCTCCGGCGGAACCAACATGGGCTTCGCCGTCCAGACCGACATGGTGCTGCCCCCGATCCACCTGCTCGGCACCGAGGAGCAAAAGCAGCGCTACCTGGTGCCCGGGATCAAGGGCGAGAAGATCGGCTGCCTCGGGATCACCGAGCCGGGCGCCGGCTCCGACGTCGCCGGCATCCGCACCAAGGCGATCAGGGACGGCGACGAGTACGTGATCAACGGCTCCAAGACCTTCATCACCAACGGGGTGCGGGCCGACTTCATCCTCCTGGTCACGAAGACCGACCCCGACGCGCGCCACGACGGCATCACCCTGTTCGTGGTCGACCTGCGCGACGAGGACGGGAACCTCGTGCCGGGCTTCGAGGTCTCGCGGAAGCTGGAGAAGATGGGCATGCACGCCTCCGACACCGCGGAGCTCTCCTTCGAGGAGGTCCGCGTGCCGGCCGAGAACGTGCTCGGCGAGATCGGCAAGGGCTTCTACCACATCTCCTGGGAGCTCCAGTGCGAGCGGATGGTCGCCGCGGCCGGCTCCGTCGCCGGCGCCGAGCGGATGTTCGAGCGGACGCTCGAGTACGCGAAGGAGCGCGAGGCGTTCGGGCGGCCGATCGGCAAGTTCCAGGCGATCCGCCACAAGTTCGCCGAGATGGCGACCAAGATCGAGGCCGCGAAGCAGTTCAACTACGTGATCGCCTGGCGCTACGCGAACGGCGAGTACCCGGTGCGCGAGATCTCGAGGTGAAGCTGTACACGTCGCGGATCGGCTGCGAGGTCGCCGACGAGTGCGTCCAGATCCTCGGCGGCTACGGCTACATGAAGGAGTACGAGATCGAGCGCGCCTACCGCGACGTCCGCCTGAACCGGATCGGCGCCGGCACCGACGAGATCATGCTCGACGTCATCGGGCGCTCCTACGGCCTCTAGGAGGCTTCAGCAGCAGGCCTAGGAAGCCTGCTGCTGGTGGAGCTCGCGGGCCTCTTCGCCTGACTCGACGATCGGCCTCACCTCGAGCGCGCCGTTTCGGATCGGCGCCTTCGCGGCCCACTCGACGGCCTCGTCGAGGTTCCCGCACTCGAGGATCCAGAACCCGCCGAGCTGCTCCTTCGACTCGGCGAACGGCCCGTCGGTGGCGACGGGCTTGCCGGCCTCGCCCCAGCGCAGCGTTCTCGCCAGGCGGCTCGGGCCCAGGCCCTCGCCCGCCAGCATGACCCCCGCCTTGCGGAGCTCGTCGTTGTACTGGTTCATCTCCGTGGCGATCTCCTCCATCTGCTCGCGCGTGACTTCGTCCATCTCCGCTTCGTCGAAGATCAGGG
>CAVTCA010000027.1:0-268641 GCA_963733075.1 uncultured Solirubrobacterales bacterium
GGGTGTGTGTGATGTCGGCGACCGCCGCCCCACCGCGCCCGGTCACCGAGCGCTCGGCGCTCGAGCTCGCCGCGGCGATCCGCTCGCGCGAGCTCAGCTCGCGGACGGTCGTCGACGCGCACATCGCCCTGATCGAGGCGCGCAACCCCGCCGTCAACGCCCTCGTCGCGACCCGCTTCGAGCAGGCGCGCGCCGAGGCCGACGCGATCGACGAGCGCCTCGCGTCGCGACGCGGGCGCAAGGACCTGCCGCCGCTGCTGGGGGTGCCGTGCACGATCAAGGAGTCGTTCGCGGTCGCCGGGATGCCGCACACCTCGGGATCGCTCGCCCGCCGTGAGCTGATCGCCGACGGCTCGGCGACCGCGGTCGAGCGCCTGCTGGACGCGGGCGCGATCTGCCTCGGGGTCACCAACACGTCCGAGCTCACGCTGTGGATCGAGTCCGAGAACCGGGTCTGGGGGCGGACCGACAACGCCTATGACCCGGCTCGCACCGCCGGCGGCTCATCGGGCGGCGAGGGCAGCTCGATCGGGTCGGGGTTCGCGCCGATCGGCCTCGGCACCGACATCGGCGGCTCGATCCGGCTGCCCGCGTTCTTCAACGGCGTCTTCGGCCACAAGCCCAGTGGCGCGCTCGTCCCCCACACCGGCCACTACCCGTCTCCGAACGAGCGCGGGTCGTTCCTGCTCGGCTGCGGGCCGCTCACCCGCCGCGCGGAGGACCTGATGCCCGTCCTGCGCGCGATCGCCGGTCCCGACGGGATCGACCGGACGGTCCGCGAGGTCGAGCTCGGCGACCCGGCGGCCGTCTCGATCGAGGGCCTGCGGGTGGTGGTCTCCGACGACGCCACCCTGCTCCCGGTCTCGCTCGAGCTGCGCAACGCCCGGGTGCGCGCGGCGCGGGCGCTGCGCGAGGCGGGCGCCGAGGTCGTGCGGGTGTCGCTGCCGGCGGTCAGGACCGTGATCCAGCCCTACCTGAACGCGATGCGCGAGTCCGGCGGCCTGCGCGAGCTGCTCACCGAGGGCGGCGCCGAGCTGCCCCGGTTCGGCCGCCTGCTGGGCGACGCGATCCGGGGCCGCAGCCCCTACACCACGCCGCTGCTGATGACCCTCGCCTCGGAGAACCTCGCCGCCTACATGCCGGAGCGCCTGCAGAGCCGCGCGCTCGCCGCCGAGCAGGAGCTCGCCGAGCAGGTGGCCGAGGCGATCGGCGACGGTGTGCTCCTGCACCCACCGTTCTCCCGCGTCGCCCCGCGGCACGGCCGCACCGTCGGCCGGCCGTGGATGATCGCGCCGATGGCCCTGTTCAACCTGCTCGGGCTGCCGGTCACCGAGGTGCCGCTGGGGCTGAACTCACACGGCGTGCCGCTCGGCGTCCAGGTGGCGGCCGGGCTCGACCGCGACCACGTCTCGATCGCGGTCGCGGCGGAGCTCGAGCGCGGCTTCGGCGGCTGGGTGCCGCCGAGCCGCGAGGAGGAGCCCGATCGGGCGGCTACTCGACCGTGACCGTGCCCTCCATCCCGAGGTCGGCGTGGTTGCCGATGTTGCAGTACATCTCGTAGCTGCCGGCAGCCAGGTCGACTGCGAGCTGTCCCGTATCGCCGGGGTTGAGGTCGTCCGAGACCTCCTCGACGCCGTCGCCCTCGATCTCGAGGTTGTGGACGGTGGCGCCGTCGTTGGTGATGTCGAAGGTCACCAGGCCGGCCTTGACCGCGGGGTCGGACGGGTCGATCGCGAAGTCCGTCTCGGTGATCGCGACCGTCTCGCCGCCACCGGAGGTGGTGGTCGTCTCGGTGGCCTCCTCGGTCGTGGTGGTGTCTTCCGACGCCGCCGTCGTGGCCTCGTCGTCGTCGCCGCAGGCGGCGAGGGCGAGCGGGACCATGATCGCGACCAAGGCCAAGAGCTTGCGAGCCACGGATACCTCCTCTGGGTCGTAGGGCTGCTGATGCCTTCACCCTGGGTACGGGCGAGGCGCCCGTGGGGATTGGCCCACGGCGCAATCTCCACGGCCCCTAGTCTCGTACAACCGGACGCCTGATGTGGTCGCTCTCCGATGAAGCGCTGATCGCGGGCCTCGCGGCGGGCGACCCGAGCGCCGCGACCGCGTTCGTGCGCCGCTACCAGGCGCGGGTGTTCGGGCTCGCGGTGACCATGGTCGGCAACGCGGCGGTCGCCGAGGAGATCTCCCAGGAGGCGTTCACCCGCGCGTGGCGCCACGCCGGCGCCTACGACGCCCGCCGCGGCCGGGTCGCGACCTGGCTGCTCTCGATCACCCGCAACCTCGCGATCGACCATCTGCGCGCGAAGCGCACCGAGCCGCTCGACCCGGCCTCGATCCGCGACGCCGAGCGCGCGCTCTGGGCGACCGCGGCCGGGCCCGCCGAGGACCCCGAGCGCGGCGCGAACGAGCTCCGCGACTCGCTCGCCGAGCTGCCGACCGACCAGCGGCGGGCGCTGCTGCTGGCGGCGCTGTTCGGGTTCACGGCCCGGGAGATCGGCGAGATCGAGCGGATCCCGCTCGGCACCGCGAAGACCCGGATCCGCACCGCGACCCGCAAGCTGGCCGCGGCCGAGGAGGAACGACGATGAGCGAGCGCGACTGCGAGCGCCTGCACGAGCTCGGCGCCGAGATCGCGCTCGGGATCGCCGACGGCGAGGATCGCGCCTGGGCGCTCGACCACCTCGCCGATTGCCCGCGCTGCCGGGCGCGCATCGAGCGCCTCTCGTCGGTCGCCGACGAGCTGCTGCTCGTCGCCCCCGCGGCCGAGCCCCCCGCCGGGTTCGAGGACCGGGTCGGCGAGGCAATGGCAGCGCCCGCGGGCGGCGGCGCGCCGGGGGTGGGCCGCGCGGCTGGCGCTGCCGGCCGTCGCGGCATTGGCCGCCGCCGCCTGCGCCGCGGGCGTCGTCTGGGCGGTGCTCGAAGACGACCGCGACCTCGCCGATTCCTACCGCGAGACGCTCGCGGTCGCCAACGGCGAGTACTTCGACGCGGCTCCGATGGAACTCCCCGGGGGCGAGAAGGTCGGCTACGTGTACGGCTACCAGGGCCGCACCTCTTGGGTGCTGGCCGTGGTCTATGACGGAGTCGAGCCCGGCCGTTACCGCCTGCAGCTCGTCAGCACGGAGGGCGAGAAGCTGCCGCTGCGCGCGCTCGAGGTCGCCGACGGGCGCGGCAGCGCCGGGGCCGCACTGCCGATCGACTACGACGAGCTCGCCGAGGTCCGCCTGCTCGACTCGGCCGGCCGCGAGGTCGCCGACTCGGACCTCGACCGGTAGGGGGCCGCGCCCGGCGGGTGGCGGAGTCGGGCCAGCGAAGACGGCGGTCAAGTCGCCGCCTCGCGGCGTGAGCCAGCAGAGCGCCAACCGTACTCGCCCGACGGCGGTCGTCTCGACGGCCGGCACCGGGCCGACGGATTGGGCACCGGCGCTCGCGGGTAACCGCTGGGCATGTCAACCGCATTGATCATCGTCATCGTCATCGCCGTGATCGTCGCCGTCGCCCTGTTCGCGGCGCTCGCGCGCCGGCGCGCCGCCGAGCGCGAGCGCGAGGCCGAGCGGCTCTCCGGCGAGGCCGTTGCTCATCGCGACCAGGCCGACTCGAACGTCGCCCGGGCTCGCGAGCGCGGTCTCGAGGCCGACACCCACCGCCGCCAGGCCGACGAGCACGCGGCCCGCGCGGCCGAGCACGAGGCCGCCGCCGCCGAGCACGCCGAGCAGGCCTCGGAGGCCGAGCGCCAGGCACAGACCGCGGGCAAGGCGGCCGCCTTCCACGACGACCAGGCCGCCGAGCGCGAGCAGAAGCTCGAGCGCCCCTAGGCGCAGATGAACGTCCTCGTCGCCGGCGGCCACGGCCAGATCGCCCTGCGGCTGCTGGGCCTGCTCGCCGACCGCGGCGACCTCGCCCGCGGGCTGATCCGCAACCCCGACCACGCCGGCGACCTCGAGGCGGTCGGCGCCCAGGCCGTGGTCCTCGACCTCGAGGCCGAGACCGCCGACCAGCTCGCCGCCGCGGTGGAGGGCTCGGACGCCGTCGTCTTCGCCGCCGGCGCCGGCCCGGGGAGCGGCGCGGAGCGCAAGCGCACCGTCGACCTCGGCGGGGCGCTGAAGCTGATCGAGGCCTGCGAGCGGACCGGCGTCCGCCGCTACCTGATGGTCAGCGCGCTCAACGTCGAGCGCGCCGACGCCTACCCGCCCGAGATGGGGCCGTACTACGACGCCAAGCGCGAGGCCGACGCGGCGTTGCGCGCGTCGGGGCTCGAGCACACGATCGTCCGCCCGGGGCGGCTCACCGACGATCCGGGGACCGGCCTGATCGAGGCCGGGATGCCGCTCGACCACGGCGGCGAGGTGACCCGCGACGACGTCGCCGCCACCCTGCTCGCGGTGCTCGACCATCCGCAGACGATCGGGCTCACCTTCGACCTCCTCAACGGGCGCGATCCGATCGCCGAGGCGGTCGCCTCGCTGACGCCTGAGCCGGGCGGCTGAGCCTCACCTGCGGCGCGGTTACGTCCGCGCCTGCCGTAGATTGGAGCGGGTGAGCGAGCCGCGCCTGCGCAATCAGCCGGGGCGGACGCGCGCTGCCGGGCTCTACGACCCGTCCCATGAGCACGACGGCTGCGGCGTCGCCTGCGTCGCCCGCCTCGACGGCGAGCCGCGCCACGACGTCATCGACCTGGCGCTGACGGCGCTCGACGACCTCGAGCATCGGGGCGCCGCGGGCGCCGACCCGAGCACCGGCGACGGCGCCGGGGTCCTGATCCAGCTCCCGCACGGCTTCCTGCGCTCGCGCGTGGGCGAGTTCGGGATCACGCGCGCCCAGCTGCCCGACGCGGGCGAGGTCGCGGTCGCGAGCTGCTTCCTCTCCGGCGACCCGACCCTGTGGGAGTCCCAGCAGCGCCTGCTCGAGCAGGCGGTGGTCGCCGCCGGCCAGCTGCCGCTCGGCTGGCGCCAGGTCCCGGTCGACCTCGCGAGCTGCGGCGAGACGGCGCGCGACGCCGCCCCGGAGTTCCGCCAGCTCCTGGTCGGCGCCGGGCCGGAGGTGATCGACCAGGACGAGTTCGAGCGCCGCCTGTTCGTCGCCCGCCGGCTCGCCGAGCTCGAGGCCGGCCCGGCGCTCTCGATCCCGAGCTTCAGCTCGCGGACGATCGTCTACAAGGGGATGCTGACGGCGCCCCAGCTCTCGCGCTTCTACGCCGACCTGCGCGATCCGGAGCTGCAGAGCGCGCTCGCGGTCGTCCACTCGCGCTTCTCCACCAACACCTTCCCGAGCTGGGAGCTCGCGCAGCCGCTGCGGCTGCTCGCCCACAACGGCGAGATCAACACCCTGGCCGGCAACTTCAACTGGATGCGCGCCCGCGAGGCGGCCCTGCACTCGAACCTCTTCGGCCAAGACCTCGAGCGCTGCCTGCCGCTGATCCCCGACGGCAGCTCGGACTCGGCCGCCTTCGATCGCGTGCTCGAGCTGCTGACGCTCGCCGGCCGCTCGCCGGCGCAGGCGATGATGATGATGATCCCGGCCGCGTACGAGAACCGCGACGACGTCGCCCCCGAGCTCGACTGCTTCTACCGCTACAGCTCCTCGGTGATCGAGCCCTGGGACGGGCCGGCGGCGATGGTCTTCTCCGACGGGCGCGTGCTCGGCGCCTGCCTCGATCGCAACGGCCTGCGCCCGGGCCGCTGGCTGGTCACCGACGAGGGGCTGGTGGTGCTCGGCTCCGAGGCCGGGGTGCTGCCGATCGACCCGGCCAAGGTGACCCGCCGCGGGCGGCTGCACCCCGGGCGCCTGTTCATCGTCGACCTCGAGCGCAAGCTGCTGCAGGCCGACGGCGAGGCCGAGCTCGAGGTCGCCCGGCGCAAGCCCTACGGGCGCTGGTGCGAGGAGGGCGAGATCCGGATCTCGGACCTCGCCGAGCGCACGCCGCCGCGCACCCACGAGCCGCTGCGCACCCGCCAGCTCGCCTTCGGCTACTCGCAGGAGGACCTGCGGGTGCTGATCGCGCCCACGGCCGAGGCCGCGCTCGAGCCCACCGGGTCGATGGGCAACGACCTGGCGCTGGCGGCGCTCTCCGGCTGCGAGCCCTCGCTGTTCTCCTACTTCAAGCAGCGCTTCGCCCAGGTCACCAATCCGCCGATCGACTCGGTGCGCGAATCGATCGTGATGAGCCTCGAGTCGCGGATCGGCTCCGAGGGCAACATGCTCTCGGAGGGGCCCGAGCACGCGATCCAGCTCGTCCTCGAGCACCCGGTGCTGACCAACTCCGAGCTCGAGCGGGTCGCCCGCGCCTCGCACCCGGCGCTGCGCGCGACCACGCTCGACGCGACCTGGCCCCTCGACGCCGGCGAGGAGGGGCTCGAGCGGGCGCTGGACTCGATCGCCCGCGAGGCGAGCGCGGCGATCACCGGCGAGGCGAACCTGATCGTGATCTCCGACCGCGCCCTGTCCGCCGACCGGGTGCCGATCCCGGCGATGCTCGCGCTCGGCGCCGTGCACCAGCACCTGGTCAAGGAGGGCACCCGGCTGCAGACCAGCCTCGTCGTCGAGACCGGCGAGGCGCGCGAGATCCACCACATCGCCGCCCTGATCGGCTACGGCGCCGCCGCGGTCAACCCCTACCTGCTGCTCGACTCGGTCGCCGACCTCCACGGCCGCGCCGAGCTGCCCGACGGCCTCAGCGAGGCCGAGGCCACCGAGCGGCTGCTGAAGGCGATCCGCAAGGGCCTGCTGAAGGTGATGTCGAAGATGGGGATCGCGACGATCTCCTCCTACTGCGGCGCCCAGGTGTTCGAGGCGGTCGGGCTCGACCGCGACCTGGTCGACCGCTACTTCGGCGGCACGCCGTCGGCGGTCGGCGGCGTCGGGCTGACCGAGCTCGCCTGCGAGGCGCTCGAGCGCCACGCGCGCGCCTACCCGGAGCGCCACCGGCGCAGCCTTCCCGAGCACGTCGAGGACTCCTCGCTGCCGGCCGCCCACGCCGGCCTGCTGCCCCAGGGCGGCGTCTATGCCTGGCGGCAGGACGGCGAGCGCCACGCCTGGGACCCGCAGACGATCGCCGCCCTCCAGCTCGCTGTCCGCGCCGACCGAAACGGCGACGGGAACGGTCAGGCCGCCGAGCGCTACGACGAGTTTCGCCGGCGCGTCGACCTCGAGAACGGCGCCCTGGCGATGCTGCGCGGCCTGCTCGACCTGCGACCCGCCGGCGACCCGATCCCGATCGACGAGGTCGAGCCGGTGACCGAGGTCCTCAAGCGGTTCACCACCGGCGGGATGAGCCTCGGCGCGCTCGGCCCCGAGGCCCACGAGACGCTCGCGGTGGCGATGAACCGGATCGGCGGGATGTCGAACTCGGGCGAGGGCGGCGAGGACATCCGGCGCTACACGCCCGACCCGAACGGCGACCAGCGCCGCTCGCGGATCAAGCAGGTGGCCTCGGGACGCTTCGGGGTCACCGTGCACTACCTCTCCTCGGCCGACCAGATCCAGATCAAGATCTCGCAGGGCGCGAAGCCGGGCGAGGGCGGCCAGCTGCCCGGCCACAAGGTCGATCCCTACATCGCCCAGCTCCGCTTCGCCACCCCGGGGGTCGGGCTGATCTCGCCCCCTCCACACCACGACATCTACTCGATCGAGGACCTCAAGCAGCTGATCTACGACCTGCGCTCGGCGAACCCGAAGGCCACCGTCTCGGTCAAGCTCGCCGCCGAGGCGGGCGTCGGCACGGTCGCCGCCGGGGTCGCGAAGGCGGGCGCCGACCACGTCGTGATCGCCGGCCACGACGGCGGCACCGGGGCCTCGCCGCTGTCGTCGATCCAGCAGGCCGGCGTGCCGTGGGAGATCGGCCTCGCCGAGACCCAGCAGACCCTGCTCGCCAACGACCTGCGCTCGCGGATCATCGTCCAGGTCGACGGCGGCATGCGCACCGGCCGCGACGTGCTCGTCGGGGCGATGCTGGGCGCCGACGAGTTCGGCTTCTCGACCGCCCCCCTGATCGCAACCGGCTGCATCATGATGCGCGTCTGCCACCTCAACACCTGCCCGGTCGGGGTCGCGACCCAGGATCCCGAGCTGCGCGCCCGCTTCGCCGGCCGCCCCGAGCACGTCGTCAACTACCTCTACCTGGTCGCCGAGGACGTCCGCGAGCACCTCGCCCGGCTCGGGATCGCCCGGGTCGAGGACGCGATCGGCCGGGTCGAGCTGCTCGGCCACCGCCGGCTCGCACGAGCCCGCGGGCCACAAGCGCCGCCTGCTCGACCTCTCCGACCTGCTGGTCGTGCCGCGGAGCGTCGACCCGCGGGCGGTGCGCCACCGCACCCGCGGCCCGGAGCCGCCCGACCCCCACTTCGACGCCCGCGAGCTGCTCGACGATGCCGCCGGCGCGATCTCGAGCGGCGAGCCGGTGCGGATCGAGCGCCGGGTGACGAACGTCGACCGGGCCGTCGGCGCCCGGCTCTCGCACGAGCTCGTCGCCCGCCACGGGCCCGGCGGGCTCCCCGACGACACGATCGAGGTCAAGCTCAGCGGCTCGGCGGGGCAGAGCTTCGGCGCCTTCCTCGCGCCGGGGATCTCGCTCGGGCTCGAGGGCGAGGCCAACGACTACGTCGGCAAGAGCCTCTCGGGCGGGGTGCTCGCGGTCCACCCCTCGGCCGAGGCCGGCTTCGACGCCGCCGAGAACGTGATCATCGGCAACGTCGCGCTCTACGGCGCCTCGAGCGGCCGCGCCTTCTTCCGCGGCCTCGCCGGCGAGCGGTTCGGGGTCCGCAACTCGGGTGCCCTGATCGTGGTCGAGGGCGTCGGCGACCACGGCTGCGAGTACATGACCGGCGGCCGCGCGGCGATCCTCGGGCCCACCGGCCACAACTTCGCCGCGGGGATGAGCGGCGGGATCGCCTGGGTCCACGACCCCGACGACCACCTCGCGGTCCGGGCGAACACCGAGCTGGTCGACCTCGAGCCGGTCCCGGAGCACGAGCGCGAGGAACTGCACGCGCTGGTCACCGAGCACCTGGCGCGGACCGGCTCCGAGGTCGCCGCCTACCTGCTCTCCGACTGGGAGATCTCGCTGGCTCAGTTCGTGCGGGTGATCCCGCGCGAGTACGCGCGGGCGCTCGAGCGTCGCGAGGAGATCGGCGGGCCGAAGACGATGGAGTTCAGGACGCTGGCGGCGTGAAGCCCGCTTCGCCCGCAAGTCGAGATGAGCGCAGCAAACGGAGACCCGACGAGCAGGGACCCGCGCGCGTTCATGGAGTTCGGGAGGGTCGCCGATCCCGAGCGCGACCCGGCCGAGCGGGTCCGCGACTACGGCGAGATCTTCGGCGTCCTGCCGGCCGACGAGCTGCGCCGGCAGGGCGCGCGCTGCATGGACTGCGGGGTGCCGTTCTGCAACTCGGCCTGTCCGCTCGGCAACCTGATCCCCGACTGGAACGACCTCGTGCGCCGCGACGACTGGCGCGCCGCGTGCGAGCAGCTGCACGCGACCAACAACTTCCCCGAGTTCACCGGGCTGATCTGCCCCGCCCCGTGCGAGTCGGCGTGCGTGCTGGCGATCGACGACGACCCGGTGATGATCAAGCAGATCGAGTACGCGATCGTCCACCGCGGCTTCGAGGAGGGCTGGATCGTCGCCCGCCCGCCGGAGCGCCGCACGGGCCGCAGCGTCGCCGTCGTCGGCTCGGGCCCCGCCGGGCTGGCGGCCGCGGCGGAGCTCAACCAGGTCGGCCACCGGGTCGTCGTCTACGAGCGCGACGAGGCTCCCGGCGGGCTGATGCGCTTCGGCGTGCCCGACGCGAAGCTGGAGAAGTGGATGATCGACCGCCGGGTCGAGCTGCTCGAGCGCGAGGGGGTGGAGTTCCGCTACGGCGCCGACGTCGGCGTCAACGTCGACGCGGCCGAGCTCGCCGAGGCCAACGACGCGGTCGTGATCGCGATCGGCTCCCGGGTCGAGCGCGACTTCGAGGCCCCGGGGCGCGAGCTGGACGGCGTCCACTTCGCGATGGACTACCTCTATCAGCGCAACCGGTGGGTCGCCCGCTCGCAGGGCCACGCCGCCCCCGAGCCCGCAGCGGGCGCCGAGATCACCGCCGCCGGCAAGCACGTCGTCGTGATCGGCGGCGGCGACACCGGGATGGACTGCATCTCCAACGCCAATCGCGAGGGCGCGCTCTCGGCCACCCTGCTCGACGTCTACCCGGAGATCCCCTCCGACGGCCGCTACCCCGACACCCCCTGGCCGCTGGCGCCGAAGCGCTCGCTGACGACCTACGCCCTCGACGAGGGCGGCGAGCGGCGCTTCGGCCACCAGGTGATCGGGCTCGAGGGGACCGACGGGCGGGTCAGCGCGCTCGCCGGCCGCCGGGTCACCGGCAGCTCCTCGCGCAACCTCGAGCCGGTCCCCGGCAGCGAGTTCACGATCCCGGCCGACCTGGTGCTGATCGCGATCGGCTTCCTGCACCCGGCCCACGACGACGTCGTCGCCGGCCTCGGGGTCGAGCTCGACCGCCGCGGCAACCTCGCCGCGAAGGCCTTCGAGACCTCGCGGCCGGCGTCTGGGCGGCCGGCGACGCCCGCATCGGCCAGTCGCTGATCGTCAACGCGATCGCCGAGGGGCGCCGCTGCGCGCGGGCGATCGACCGCCGCCTGCGCGAGCCCGCCGTCAGCTGAAGCGCTCGGCGAGGCTCGCCACCAGCCCGCGCAGGTCGCGCTCGTCGCCGGCGATCGCGCGCTGGGACTGATCGGCGGGTTCGTCGACCAGCGTCGGCGATGCGGTCGAGCTCGGGCTCGCAGCCGAGCTCGCTCGCGTGAGGGCGAGCGACCTCCACCGCCAGCTCGGCGAGCGCCGCGACGGGGATCGCGCGCCGCTCGATCGGGTCGAGCAGCTCCGCGCGAACACCGTCGCGGGCGGCGCGAAAGCGGCTCTCCTCGAGCAGCTCCGGCGCCTCGACCAGCGCCTCGGGGGCCTGCGGGTCGAGCGCCTCGAGCCGGACCAGCGAGTGCGCCAGCGCCGCCAGCGCCGCCGTTCGCCAGAGCTCCGTCTGGGTGTCCATCACCCGGATCTCGAGCGTCCCGAACGACGGTCGCAGCCGCAGGTCCCACCAGACGAAGTTGGGCTCCGGGAACGCACCGCAGTCGATCAGCGTCTCGAGCGTCTCCACGTAGTCGCGTGTAGCCCTCGAACCGGCGCGGGATCCCGGTGCGCGGGAAGGTGTCGAAGACCGGCGTCCGCGCCGACGCCAGGCAGCTGTCGCGGCCCTGCCAGTAGGGCGAGTTGGCCGACAGCGCCAACAGGAGCGGCAGGTGGGCGCGCATCCGGTTGGCGGTCGCGAGCGCGAGCTCGGGGTCGTCGAAGCCGACGTGCACGTGCATGGCGAAGGTGGGCTCGCGGCGGGCCAGCTCGCCCATCGACTCGTGCACGTAGCGGTAGCGGCGCTCGGGCGAGATCTCGGTCTCCTCCCAGGTCGCGAACGGGTGGGTGCCGGCGGCGGCCGCGGCGCGATCGCGCTCGCCGAGCCCGGCGCTGAGCCACGCCCGCAGCTCGGCCAGCTCCGTCGTCGCCTCGCCGGCATGGCGGCAGGGCGCCGACTCGTACTCGATCGCCGCCGCGTGGGTCTCGGGGCTGAGGCGCGCATCGAGGTCCGGCTCGAGGTCGCTGCGCAGCTCGGCGAACCCCTGGTCGAGGCTCCAATCGCCCGGGTGGAGCAGCATCACCTCCTCCTCGAGGCCGACCGTGAAGGGCTCCACCTCGGCCTGCCAGCGGGCCCAATCCCGCTCGGTGCGCGTTTTCATGCTGACCTGACTTACCCCCTGACGCCAGGGCGAACCGATCGGGGCTAAATTTGTCCGCGCGGACAGAGGGCGCGGGGGCGCCGAGCCCTACCCTTTCCGCTTTCAGTTCGAGACCCGATCAGCCAACCGGGTCCCGCTTGCGCGCGGGACCGTAGTCCGCAGGAGGCGAAGAACCCGCATGACGAGGATCCGGCAGAAGAACGTCCACGCGGCAAAGTGGAGCGCCAACGGCGAGGCCCTGGGCGCGGTCGACCTGACCGAGGAGAAGAACAACCCGTTCGGCGCCAACGTGTTCTCGCCCGCGGTGCAGAAGGACCGGCTCTCGAAGGACACCTACCGCAAGCTGCAGTCGATGCTGGAGACGGGCGAGTCGCTCGACACCGACCTCGCCGACGAGGTCGCCGAGGCGATGAAGGAGTGGGCGCTGGAGCGCGGCGCGACCCACTACACCCATGTCTTCCAGCCGCTCACGGGCCTCACCGCCGAGAAGCACGACTCCTTCTTCGAGCCCGACGGCAAGGGCGGGGCCGTCGCCGACTTCTCCGGCAAGGAGCTGATCCAGGGCGAGCCCGACGCCTCGTCGTTCCCGACCGGCGGCGTCCGCGCCACCTTCGAGGCCCGCGGCTACACCGCCTGGGACCCGACCAGCCCGGCGTTCATCCTCGAGAACCCGAACGGCGCCCTGCTCTGCATCCCGACCGCGTTCGCGTCGTGGACCGGCGAGGCGCTCGACGCCAAGATCCCGCTGCTGCGCTCGATGGACGCGCTCTCGAGCTCGGCGATCCGGGCGCTCAAGCTGCTCGGCGACGAGGAGTCCCAGCGGGTGTTCACCACCGTCGGCCCCGAGCAGGAGTACTTCCTGATCGACGAGCAGTACTTCTTCGAGCGGCCCGACCTGGTGACCACCGGGCGGACCCTGTTCGGCGCCAAGCCGCCGAAGGGCCACGAGCTCGACGACCACTACTTCGGCTCGATCCCGGAGCGGATCCTCGCCTGCATGCTGGAGACCGAGAGCGAGCTGCGCAAGCTCGGCGTGCCGGTCAAGACCCGCCACAACGAGGTCGCCCCCGGCCAGTACGAGGTCGCGCCGATCTTCGAGAACTCCAACGTCGGCTCCGACCACCAGCAGCTGACGATGCAGATGATGCAGAACGTCGCCCGCAAGTACGGGCTCGTCTGCCTGCTGCACGAGAAGCCGTTCGCCGGCGTCAACGGCTCGGGCAAGCACAACAACTGGTCGATGGGGACCGACACCGGCCACAACCTGATGGACCCCGGCGACACCCCGGCGGACAACGTCAGCTTCCTGTTCTTCTGCGCGGCGGTGATCCAGGCCGTGAACAAGCACCAGGGCCTGCTGCGGGCGTCGGTCGCCAGCATCGGCCAGGACCACCGCCTGGGCGCCAACGAGGCGCCGCCGGCGATCATCTCGATCTTCCTCGGCGCCGAGCTCGACAAGGTGTTCGAGGCGATCGCGTCCGGCGAGGGCGACCCGCACACGCCGGGCTCGTTCCTCGGCCTCGGCACCCCGGTGCTGCCGCCGCTGCCGATGCACGGCGGCGACCGCAACCGGACCTCGCCGTTCGCCTTCACCGGCAACAAGTTCGAGTTCCGGGCCGTCGGCTCGAGCCAGTCGCTCGCGTTCCCGAACACGGTCCTGAACACGATCGTCGCCGAGGCGATCGACGAGCTCGCCGACCAGCTCGAGGCGAAGCTCGAGGGCGGCGGCGACCTCGCCGAGGCCGTGACCGCCGTGGTCAAGGACTCCTACGCCGCCAACAAGGCGATCATCTTCGGCGGCGACAACTACGACGAGGCCTGGCACGCCGAGGCCGAGAAGCGCGGGCTGAAGAACCTGCGGACCACGCCCGACGCGCTGCCCGAGGTGCTCTCCGAGCCCACGGTCGCCGCCTTCGGCCGCTACGAGGTGCTCTCCGAGCGCGAGCTCGAGTCGCGCTACGAGGTCTGGCTCGAGCAGTACATCACCAACGCCAACATCGAGGCCGAGACCGCCGCGGCGATCGCGAAGACGATGATCCTGCCGGCGGCGCTGCGCCACATCGCCCTCGCCGAAAGCGTCGGGATCGACGGCGCCGCCGCCGAGGCGCGCGGGCTGGTCGAGGCGCTGATCAAGGAGATCGAGGGGCTCGAGCGGGCCAACGTCTACCCCGACGGGATCGAGGGGATGGAGCTGGCCGAGTACGCGCGCGACCGCCAGATCTCGGCGATGGCGGCGGTCCGCGAGGTCGCCGACAAGCTCGAGAAGGTGGTCGCCGACGACCTCTGGCCGCTGCCGAAGTACTCCGAGATCCTGTTCGTGCGCTGAGCGGCCGCCCGGCCGCGACCGGGCGGAGCTACTTGGCCTCGGCCTCGAGGCGCTTGCGCGCCTTCAGCACCGCGGGGACCGAGCACCGCACGACCTTGGCGATCTCGCCGTTGGGACGGTCGGGATCGCGATCGATCTCGAACTCGATCAGCGCGGTGGTCCGGATCTTCGCCCGCTCCTCGAGCGTCGCCGTGTCCGGGGCGGCCGCGTCGGCCTCCTCGGTCGCCAGCGCGCGCCGGCAGGAGAGGCAGTAGGTGTTGCCGTTCTTCTTCACCCAGCCGGCGGGCGGCCCGCGGCGCTCGTGCCCGGGCATCCAGCGGCTGACGACGCCGCAGCGCGCGCAATGGAACTCGGACGTGGTTCCACGGCGGCGGGAGGGCTTGTTGACGAGGCGATGAGTGCCGGTGTCGGCGGCGGAAGACATCTGTACTCCTTGTGAGTGATGGAAGATCCGAGGATCCCGACAGCACTCACTGGCGCACGACGGAACGAACTCGGGGGCCGCGTCTGCAGCGACCCGGGACCAACCAAGGTATCAAACCGGCCACTTCGTATCAATTAGCACGCAATCTCAGGCACGAAATCGGGTCGCCAGGCCTAAGCGCGGCGGCGGTCGACTCCGTGCTTCCGAGCCCGGCTACCGGGTAGCCGCGGACCGAACGAGCCCCGCGACAAGGAGGACGAGATGGCCGAAGTCAACACGCTCGAGGAGAAGCTCGCCGAGGTCCTCGGCCTGGCGCAGGCGGCGCAGGGAGCGACCGAGAAGGTCGAGTCCCTCACCGACGACGAGGAGATCAAGTCGAAGCTCCAGCAGATGCGCCAGGAGGCCGAGGAGACCGAGCGCCGCTGCACCGACGCCGCCGATCAGCGCGACGGCAAGAAGACCGCGATCCTCGAGAAGGCCCGGGAGACCAAGGCCGAGGCCGAGGAGATGATGGATACCTACCTCGGCGAGGACGCCGACGACCTCGACGGATTCGAGTTCATGTTCATGGCCGAGGCGGGCGAGGTCGGCCACTGGGCGATCCTCGGCAAGCTCAACGAGCAGGCCGGCGAGGAGCAGATTCGCGAGCTGGTCGAGTGGGCGATGCCGATCCAGGAACGCCATTTCGAGACCGTGCGCGAGTGCGCGCTGTCGCTCGCCGCGGACGAGGACCCGTACGAGGAGTAACAGCGGGCATCGCTACCGTCATCGGCGTGGCGGAGGCGAGAGCGACGGACGAGCAGGAGCCGAAGGCCCGCAACCCCACCCGCGGGCGGGTCGCGCGCACGGCCCTGCTCGGTCGCGTCGCCGCCGGCGGCGCGGCGCGCTGGGCGGGCGACCGCCTCGACGCGCGCGGCACCGACGACGAGCGCCAGCGCCGGCGCGGCGACCGCGTGGTGGCGACGATCGACTCGCTCGTCGACCAGCTCGCGGTGATGCGCGGCGCGGCGATGAAGGCCGGTCAGGTGCTGTCGACGGTCGAGTTCCCCGGCCTGGACGCCGACCAGGCCGAGTACCTGCAGCAGCGGCTCGCGTCGCTTCGCGACAACGTCCCCGCGGTCGAGTGGAAGCAGATCCGCAAGGTGATGGAGGGCGAGTGGGGCTCCCCGCCGGAGCAGGTCCTGGCCGAGATCGACCCGGAGCCGGCCGCGGCGGCGAGCATCGGCCAGGTCCATCGCGGGCGCTCGCTGGAGGGGGTCGAGGTCGCGGTCAAGGTCCAGTACCCGGGGATCGCGGAGGCGGTCGAGTCCGACATGCGCAACCTGCGCCTGCTCACGCCCGTGCTGCGGCGGCTGATGCCGGGGCTCGAGGTCAAGGACGTGCTCGCCGAGCTCGCCGAGCGGGTGATCGAGGAATGCGACTACGAGTTCGAGGCCGCCAACCACCGCCGCATCGCCCGCTTCTGGCGCGGTCACCCGTTCGTGCGCGTGCCGATGGTCGACACCACGCTCAGCCGCCGCCGGGTGCTGGTCAGCGAGTGGGTCGACGGGGTCGGATTCGAGCAGGTCGCCGAGCTCTCCGACCCGGTCCGCGACCGCTACACCGAGATCGTCTACCGGTTCTTCTACGCCAACGCGGCCGAGCTCGACATCGCGCTCGGCGATCCGCACCCGGGCAACTACCTGCTCTGCGACGACGAGCGGGTGGCGTTCTTCGACTTCGGGATGATCCGCGAGCTGCCCCGCGAGTACCTGCGCCGCGAGGGGCGCGTGCTGGCGGCGATCCGCGACTCCGACGCGACCGGGCTCGTCGAGGCGATGCGCGAGCTCGGCTACCTGCCGGGCCTCTCGGTCGAGTGGGACGCGGCGGTGATCCTCGACGGCATGCGCGAGGCCGCCTGGTGGTTCCTCGGCTCGGAGCCGTTGCGCCTCAGCCCCGACGACCTCTGGCGCGGCAGCGAGTCGTTTCGCGACGGCTCCGGCGCCGAGGCCTACGAGCAGATGCGGCGGATGACCCTGCCGCCCGAGGCGCTGCTCCTGCGCCGGATGGAGGGGCTCCTGTTCCAGATCGCGTCGGTGATGCGCGCGGAGGCCGACTGGGGCGCGCTGCTGCGCGAGCTGGTCGAGGGCGGCGAGCCGGCGACCGAGCTCGGCGCACAGCACGCCGGGTGGCTGGCCGACCGCCGCTAGCGGAGCGCGCCACGAAGCTGGTGTGACTACCAAGCGATTGGCGCGAACAGGGCCTCTCGGATCACTCCGCAATCGAGGCCCTGTTCGAGCCGAATGGAGCTCAAAGAGACTCCAAGCTCTGAAAACTGCTCAGCGGCTGGTCGCTCGGCCGCGGCGGTGCCCGCCGCGATGCGACCCGCGCCCGTTGCGCCGCTGGCCAGCCCCGCCACGCCCGTTGCGCTGCTGGTTGCCCGATGCCGCCGCACGCGAGGAGACATGCGCCGGGCGGTTGTGCTCGTACTCCGCGGTCAGTCCGAGGTCGCGGGCGACCTTGCGCATCTCGCCGTCCTGGTCCGAGAGCACGAAGGTGACCCCCGCCCCGTCGCGGCCGGCGCGCGCGGTGCGCCCGACCCTGTGGACGTACGCGTCGCGGTCGCCGGGGGCGTCGAAGTTGATCACGTGGGTGATGTCGTCGACGTCGATGCCGCGGGCGGCGACGTCGGTGGCCACGAGCGTGTCGACGTCGCCGGCCGAGAACTGCGCCAGGGCGCGGTTGCGCTGGTTCTGCGATTTGTTGCCGTGCATCGCGACCGCCCGGACCCGCTGCTTGAGCAGGCGCTTGACCAGCCGGTCGGCGCCGTGCTTGGTGCGCACGAAGACCAGCGTGCGCCCCCGCTCGGCGTCGCGCAGCTCGTCGACCAGGGCGTCGATCTTGCCCGCCTGCTCGAGATGGACGAAGCGATGCGAGATCTTGCCCATGTCCTCCTCGACCGGCTCGTGCACGTGGCGCCGCGGCTCGTTGGTGTAGGCGCGGGCGACCCGCCCGGCCGCCGCCTCGAGCGTGGCCGAGAAGAACAGCGTCTGGCGGTCATGGGGCGTCTGGGCGACGATCCGGTCGACGGCGGGCTTGAAGCCCATGTCGAGCATCCGGTCGGCCTCGTCGATGACCAGGATCCGCAGCTCGGAGAGCTCGAACGTGCCGCGGTCGAGCAGGTCCTCGAGCCGGCCGGGGGTGGCGACCAGGATCTGGGCGCGCGCGGCCCTGCGGGCCTGCTTCTCGAGCCCGGCGCCGCCGTAGACGGGGGCGACCCGGAGGCCGCGGGCTGCGGCGATCGGCTCGACCTCCTCGACGATCTGGAGCGCGAGCTCGCGGGTCGGGGCCAGGACCAGGGCGGCCGGAGGGTGGTCGTCGGCCTCGATGCACTCGACCAGCGGCACGCCGAAGGCGAGGGTCTTGCCCGAGCCGGTGGGTGACTGGACGAGCACGTCGTGACCGTCGAGGACATCCTCGATCACGAGCTTCTGGACTGCGAACGGCGCGGTGATCCCGCGCCTGGAGAGAGCGTCCGCAACCGGACGCGTGACGCCGAGATCGGCGAACGTAGACATGGTGCAACTCCTTGTGAGTGGTGGGAATCCTGTGACCCGGACGCACTCACGAGTGCACGGAAGAAACTGAACTCCTCGAGCGCCCGAATGGCACCCGACGCCGAAGACGGTAGCAGGCGCCCCTCCGAACACAGCCAATTTGCGAGCAATCGCCCACTTTCGCCGACCTCGCGGCCCGGGTCGAACCTTGGGCCAAACGCGCGGTCGTCCGTTCAAGCCCCCGCCCGAGGCGCCGATCTAACCCTCAACGCACGCGCGGACCTGCGTGCGGCGGCCGACTACGGGCGGAGAGCGAGAAGCAGTGTCCAAGGAAAGCGTGATCGCAGAGATCCCGGTCGGGCCGGTGGCCGCCGAGCGCCGGGGCGGGCTCACGCGCCGGCGCACCGAGCGCCCGCGCGGCGAGGCGTCGTGGCTCTGCGCGTCGGCCGCCGACCGTGAGCGGATGCTCGACATGGACCGCCGCCTGGCACCGGTCCGCCTCTGGGCGCTCGTGGTGCTCGGCGTCGCCGCGGTGATCGGATCGCCGCTGGCTCGGGCTCTGGACCGTTGCCCCGATCGTCGTCGCCGCGGGGGCGTTCGCCTTCGGCGGCCGGCTCAGCGAGCGCACCGACCGCCCCGAGTACGTGCTCTTCGCCTCCTGGGTGGTCTCCGAGCTGGTGATCGCGGCGACCGTGCTGATCGCCGGGCTCGACTCGACCCTGCTCGCCTGGCTGGCGATCCCGGTGATCACGCTCAGCGCCCGCTTCTCCGGCCACGGGGTGCTGGCGGGCGTCGCGGTGGCGCTGTTTCTCTGCGTCGGCGTCGCCTTCGCCAGCGACGCCGCGGCGGTGGCCGACTACCCGCCGCTGGTCGGCGGGCCGGCTGCCGTGATCCTCGCGGTCGGGATCCTCTCGACCGCGCTGATGCGCTCCGACTTCGAGCATCGCGACGAGGCCGTGATCGACCAGCTCACCGGGATGCTGAACCGCAACGCGCTCGCCCGCCGGGCCTTCGAGCTCGAGCAGCAGGCGAGGGTGACCGGCGAGCCGGTCGGGATCGTCGTCGGCGACCTCGATCACTTCAAGGCCGTCAACGACACCCTCGGCCACGCGGTCGGCGACTCGGTGCTCGCCGACGTTGCCTACGCGATCCGCAAGCAGCTGCGCGCCTTTGACCTCGCCTATCGCCTCGGCGGCGAGGAGTTCCTGGTCCTGATCCCGGGCGCCGACTCCGAGCACGCGGCCGAGATCGCCGACGGTCTGCGCGAGACGATCGCCGACCAGCCGTTCGCCGGCCGCGCGGTGACGATGACCTTCGGGGTCAGCGCCAGCCGGCGAGGCGAGGCCTTCGCCTACGAGGCGCAGTTCGAGCGCGCCGACGCGGCGCTCTACGAAGCCAAGCGCGCGGGGCGAAACCGGGTCGGTACCGCGCCGGCCTGAGCGCCGCCGGGTAAACTCGGTTAACTACCGGTCGGGCCTCAACCTCCTCCTCCGCCCTGCTCAGATCCCGGTTTACCGCGAGGAGAAGGGAATGTGGATTGAAATGAGCGACCCGAAGTCGACATCGTCAGCCGTCAGTGAAGAGGCGTCCAAGCCGTCGGTGACGGCGGAGATCGAGCGCAGCGTCGGCTCGATCTGGCAGCGCCGCTCCGGGACGCGGCCGTCCAGCGTCAACACCGAGATCAACGGCGACTCGATCCGCTGCGTGATCGAAGAGGGCGAGCCGGAGGCCACCGAGCCCGCCGACGAGGATGCACCGGTGCTCGCAGGAACCGACAGCAACGCCTACAAGCATGAGGCGGCCGCCGCCGTCGCGCGGATCACCAGGCGCACCGTCTCGGCCTACATCGCCAAGCGCGACAAGGAAACCGGGAACCCGACGCAGACCTTCATCCTCGAGCGCATCCGCGTCAAGTACTAGCGCTGAGCGGCAGGCGCTCTCTGCGACACTCGGCGGCCGCCATGGCCGCAACCGCCGTCAGAGAGGATCTGCGCAACATCGCGATCGTCGCCCACGTCGATCACGGCAAGACGACCCTGGTCGACGCGATGCTGTGGCAGTCGGGCGCCTTTCGCGAGGGCGCCGAGGTCGCCGACCGGGTCTTGGACTCGATGGACCTCGAGCGCGAGAAGGGGATCACGATCCTGGCCAAGAACACCGCCGTGCGCTACGGCGAGGTGAAGCTCAACATCGTCGACACGCCCGGGCATGCCGACTTCGGAGGCGAGGTCGAGCGGGCGCTGACCATGGTCGATGGGATTCTGCTGTTGGTCGACTCCTCCGAGGGGCCGATGCCGCAGACTCGCTTCGTCCTGCGCAAGGCGCTCGAGGCACGGCTGCCGGTGATCTGCGTGATCAACAAGGTCGACCGCCCCGACGCGCGCATCTCCGAGGTCGTCGACGAGGTGTACGAGCTCTTCCTCGATCTGGACGCGACCGACGACCAGGTCGAGTTCCCGATCGTCTACGCGAATGCGCGGGCCGGCTGGGCGGCGCTCGCCGAGGGCGAGCAGGGCGAGGATCTGAAGCCGTTGCTCGACCTGATGGTCGAGCGAATCCCGGCGCCTGCCTATGACCCCGAGGCGCCGCTACAGGCCCACGTCACCAATCTCGATGCCTCGCCGTACGTCGGCCGCCTCGCTCTTTGTCGGGTCCGCAACGGCACCATCCGACCCGGTGAGCCGATCGCCTGGTGTCGCGCCGACGGCACGATCGAGCCTGCACAGATCTCGAACCTTTACGTCACTGAAGCGCTCGACCGAGTCGACGCGACCGAGGCCGGGCCGGGCGAGATCATCGCCGTCGCCGGTCTCGACCAGGTGACGATCGGCGAGACGCTCGCCGACCCCGGCGATCCGCGCCCGCTGCCGGTGATCACCGTTGACGAGCCCTCGCTCTCGATCGTGATCTCGATCAACGACGCCCCGCTTGCGGGACGCGAGGGCGCGAAGCTGACCGCGCGCCAGATTCGCGACCGCCTCGACAAAGAGCTGGTCGGCAACGTCTCGATCCGGGTCCGCGAGACCGCGCGCCCCGACGCCTGGGAGGTGCACGGCCGCGGCGAGCTGCAGCTCGTTGTCCTGCTCGAGCTGATGCGGCGCGAAGGCTTCGAGCTCACCGCCTCGCAGCCGCAGGTGCTGACCCGCGAGCTGAACGGAAGGCTCTGCGAACCGGTCGAGCGCCTGGCGATCGACGTGCCCGAGGACTACGTCGGCGTCGTCACCCAGATGCTCGCGCTGCGTAAGGGCCGGATGGAGCAGATGATCAACCACTCGACCGGCTGGGTCCGCCTCGATTACCTCGCCCCCGCCCGCGGCCTGATCGGTTTTCGGACGGAGTTCCTGACCGAGACCCGGGGCACCGGGATCCTCCACCACGTGTTCGAGCGCTGGGAGCCGTGGGCCGGCGATCTGCGCGCCCGCCCGACCGGGGCCCTGGTCTCCGACCGTTCCGGCGAAACCGCGAGCTTCGCCCTGCACTCGCTCCAGGATCGCGGCACGCTGTTCGTCCGCCCGGGCGAGGACGTCTACGAGGGCATGATCGTGGGCGAGAACTCACGCGCTGAGGACCTCGACGTCAACGCGACCAAGCAAAAGCACCAGACCAACGTCCGCGCCGCCTCCGCCGACATCCTCGTCCGCCTGATCCCGCCGCGGGCGCTGTCGCTCGAGAACGCGCTCGAGTTCCTGCGCGCCGACGAGTGCGTCGAGATCACCCCGGAGAGCCTGCGGCTGCGCAAGGCCGAGCTCTCGAAGGTCGAGCGGGTGCAAGCTGGCCGCAGGCGAAGGCCCGATCGCATAAGCGGCTTTGACAGACTCGGCGGGTGAGCGAGACCGGCCCCCAAGCTCTCGGTCCTCGACCTCGCGATCGTCGGCGAGGGCTCCAGCCACGCCGAGGCGCTGACCAACTCGGTCGACCTCGCGCGAGACGGCCGAGCGGCTCGGCTATCACCGCCACTGGGTCGCCGAGCACCACAACATCCCCGGGATCGCGAGCTCCTCGCCGGCGGTCCTGGCGGCGACCCTGGCGGCGCGGACCGAGCGGATGCGGATCGGCTCCGGCGGCGTGATGCTGCCCAACCACGCGCCGCTGGTGGTCGCCGAGCAGTTCGGGATGCTGGAGGCGCTTCACCCGGGCCGGATCGACCTCGGGATCGGGCGCGCCCCGGGGACCGACCAGATCACCGCCGCCGCCCTGCGGCGCTCGGCCGCGCCGCTCTCCGACGAGGACTTCCCGCGCCAGCTCGCCGAGCTGATCGGCTTCTTCAAGGGCGAGTTCTCCGAGCGCGACCCCTACCGCCACGTGAAGGCGGTGCCGGGCAACGGCGACATGCCGGAGATCTGGCTGCTCGGCTCCTCCGGCTACTCGGCCCAGCTCGCCGGGCATGCTCGGGCTGCCGTTCTCCTTCGCCCACCACTTCATGCCCCGGAACACCGACGCCGCGCTGGAGCTCTACCGGACCCACTTCCGCCCCTCCGAGTACCTCTCCGAGCCCTACGCGATGGTCGCCGTGCGCGGCGCTCTGCGCCGACGACGACGAGCGCGCCCGCTGGCTCTCCGGGCCGGCGCGGCTGTCGATGGCGCGGCTGCGCGCCGGGCGCCCGACCCGCTTCCCGACCCCGGAGGAGGCGGCCGCGCACGAGTTCAGCGCCGACGAGGAGCGCAGCATCAGCGCGCTCTCGGGCTCGGCCGCGATCGGCGGACCGGATACGGTGCGGGAGCGGCTCGACGCGCTCGCCCGAGCGCACCGGCGCCGACGAGCTGATGATCACGACCATGGTCCACGACCATGCCGACCGGATCCGCTCCTACGAGCTGATC
This sequence comes from uncultured Solirubrobacterales bacterium, assembly GCA_963733075.1. GTDB lineage: Bacteria > Actinomycetota > Thermoleophilia > Solirubrobacterales > 70-9 > WHSW01. Next base: position 22,886 of record CAVTCA010000027.1, read on the forward strand.
GCCGAGACCTACGAACTGAGCCGGCCCGACACCGTCGCGCGCCGGCGCGACGATGGAGGAACGATGACGACCAAGGCCGAGTTCAACGCCGAGGAGTGGGAGCAGGTCACCGCCGGCCCGGCGCTCGCCGGCATGATCGTGATCGCCGCGCAGCGCGGCGGCACGATCCGCGAGACCGTGGCGATGGCGAAGAGCTACAACGAGGCGCGCGAGGGCCACGGCGACTCCGACCTGATCGGCGAGCTCGCCGCGTCCGCGCCGAGCATCGACCGCAAGGAGTTCTCGAGCGCCGAGGACCTGCGCACCCGCGGGCTCGGCAAGATCACCGAGGCGGTCGCGCTGCTGGAGTCGAAGGCGACGCCCGAGGAGGTCGAGGCCTACCGCTCGTTCGCGCTCAACGTCGCCCAGCGCGCCGCCGAGGCGGACAAGTCCGGCGGCTTCCTCGGGATCGGCGGCGAGCGGGTCTCGGAGGCCGAGACCACGGCGCTCAACGACGTGGCCGCCGCGCTCGGCACCGAGCCGCCGGCGCCCGCCGCGGCGTCCTAGCCGCGCCCGCGGCGCACGAGCCGCAGCGGCAAGAGCGAGAGCGGCGAGCGGCGGCCGAGGTCGTCGGCGGCCTCGTGGTCGAAGGCGGTCGCGTAGCGGGCCGCCTCGGCGGCGGTCGCGTAGGTCTTCGCGCCCTCGAGGCCGCAGTCGCGGTCGCAGGCCCAGCGCATCGTCTCGCCCTCGGTCCAGAAGCGCGGCCGGTGGCCGAAGACGCGACAGGCGAGCGGCACGCGGCCTAGCCTTCCTCGCCGCCCGCGGCGGCCCCAGCCGTCGCCCGGCCCGGGCCGTAGCGGTCGCGGCCGACGCGGCGGGCGACCCCGTCGCCGACCGCTCCCCGCAGCGCCGCCCGGTAGCGGCCCGGCCCCCAGTAGCGGGCGCCGACCCGCTCGGCGAGCTCGGCGACGATCGAGCTCGCCGTGCTCCTGCAGGACGCGGTCGATGATCCCGATCTCGTGGTCGAGCCAGTCCGGGTTGGGCTCATACGGGGGCGGCAGGAACGGCGAGTAGGAGCCGGCGCCCGGGCCCGGCCGGTAGCGGCGCAGGCCCATCCGCTCGCGCTCCCAGCGCTCGCGCAGGCGGCGGTCGCGCTCCTCGGCCTCGCGGCGCTCCGGGTCGTCCTCGCGCTCGGTGCCCTCCTCGGCCTCCTCGCGCGGTGATCGGCTTGGCGATGTCCTCGAGCGGCTGCTGCTCGGCCCGCACGCCGAGGATCAGCTCGGCGATCCCGCCGACCGCCATCACCGCGGCGCCGATGAAGTAGGCGATCATCACCTGGCCGACGTCGCCCGACTCGCCCAGCTTCTGGAACACCAGCGGCCCGGTGATCCCGCCGATCGCGGTCCCGATCGCGTAGAAGAAGGCGATCGCCAGCGCCCGGATCTCCATCGGGAAGATCTCGCTCACGGTCAGGTAGGCGGAGCTGGCGCCGGCGGAGGCGAAGAAGAAGGTCGCGGCGAGCGCCAGGGTCAGGCCCCAGTCGCTGAATACCTCGCCGTTGAACCCGAGCCCGACGATGACCAGCATCACGGCCGAGATCAGGTAGGTGCCGGCGATCATCGGCCGCCGCCCGACGGTGTCGAACAGGCGCCCGAGCAGCAGCGGGCCGAGGAAGTTGCCGGCCGCGAACACGGCGTAGAAGAGCCCGACCTTGTTCGCGCCGACGCCGAGGTAGGTGGTCAGCGTCAGCCCGAGGGTGACGGTGACCGCGTTGTAGAGGAAGGCCTGGCCGATGAACAGCGAGAAGCCGAGGACCGTGCGCTTCGGATAGACCTTGAACACGGTGCGCGCGATCTCGCGGAACGGGATCGACTTGCGCTGGCGGACCTTGATCGAGTCGCCGGGCTCCTCGAGCTCCTGGCCGGTGTCGTCGCGCACCTCGTCCTCGATCCCGTCGACCAGGCGCTCGGCCTCCTCCTCGCGGCCGTGGATGAACAGCCAGCGCGGGCTCTCGGGGACGTTGCGGCGGATGAACAGGATCCCGAGCCCGAGCGTGGCGCCGATCCCGAAGCCCAGGCGCCAGCCGACGTCGAGCGCGAACAGCGACTCCTTGAGGAAGATCAGCGAGAGCAGCCCGCCGGCGACGGCGCCGAGCCAGAACGAGCCGTTGATGATCAGGTCGATGCGCCCGCGGGCTCGCGCCGGGATCATCTCGTCGATCGCCGAGTTGATCGCCGAGTACTCGCCGCCGATCCCGGCGCCGGTGAAGAAGCGCGCGGCGAGGAACCACAGCGGCGTGGTCGCGAAGGCGGTCGCGACCGTCGCCAGCAGGTAGACCGAGAGCGTGATCAGGAACAGCTTCTTGCGCCCGAAGCGGTCGGTGAGCTGGCCGAAGAACAGCGCCCCGGAGCAGGCGCCGGCGACGTAGATCGACTGGGCGAGCGCGATCTGGCCCTCGGTCAGCTCGATCCCGCTGCCCGGCTCGGTCAGGGTCGGGGCGAGGAAGCCGATGATCGTCACCTCGAGCCCGTCGAGGATCCAGACGATCCCGAGGCCGATCACGACCCGCCAGTGGAACTTCGACCACGGCAGCCGGTCGAGCCGCGCCGGGATCTTGGTCTCGATCGTCTTGAAGCCGCCCGAATCGGCGGCTGCCGAGCCCGCTTCCATGCTGTCGAGGTCGGTACCCACGCGGGCGGCGGGCAAACGCCGTGTGGCCGGCCTATGTGGCGCTGTGCTGCCTCAGGCCGCGAGTGGCAACTTAACCACCGTATGCGTGGCTAACTCGCCGCTCGTCGGCCTCGCGCGCTGGGAGCTGCCCTTGCGTGGCCCTACCGGTCGAGGTCCGAATTCAGCGGTCCATCAGGCGGCGGCCGAGCTGTTGCAGGCGCTCCGCCACCTCGCCGCCGCGCAAGAGCGCCAGCACCAGCAGCAGCGGCCCGGTCATCAGGCCGACCCCGAGGACCCAGAAGGCGAGCGCCGAGTCGATGTGGTCGACCAGCCAGCCGAAGTTCATCCCGAAGAAGCCGGTGAGGAAGGTGAGGGGGAGGAAGATCGTCGCGATCACGGTGAGCCGGAAGGTGGTCGCGTTGAGCTGAAGGTCGAGCATGTGCGAGAGCGCCGAGGATGCGGCGTCGACGCGGTCGACCGCGCGGTCGAGCTCGCCGGTGATCCGGTCGAAGTGGGCCTCGCGGTCGGGCTCCAGCGCCGGCACGTGCTCGATCTCCTCGTTGACGCGACCGAGCAGCCCGCGCTCGGCGGCGATCCTCATCCGCAGCGTCGTCAGCCGCGAGCGCAGGCTGCGGATCACGCGCCTGGTCGTCGCGATCGGTCCCGCGGGCGCCCGTGTCGAGCAGGTTCGACTCGATCGCGGCGATCTCGCGCTCGACCGCGCCGAGGGCCTCGACCAGGGTCGCGGCCATCCCCTGGAGGGCGACGAAGACGGCGTAGCGCTCGCCCCGACCGGCCGGGATCCCGTCCGGCGCGACAGCCGTGGGGAGGTCGAACTCGCGCTCGTGCACGGTGAGCAGGAAGTCGCCGTGCAGGCAGACGTTGACCCGGAAGAGGCCGAGGCTGTCGGCGCCCCCGAGCGACTCGGGCTCCGGAGTGGCCGCGCACCAGACACGCGAACACGATCAGCTCCTCCTCGACGTGGATGCGGCGCGCCGGGCGAGCCGCGCTCGGCGAAGTCGAACAGGGTCGTCGTGGCGGCCTCGGAGAGCCCGAAGGCCGCGGCCACCTCGGCGGCCGAGGGGCCGCCCGCGGCCGCGAGATCGGTCCAGAAGAACTCACCCTGGTCGCGCAGGCGAAAGAAGTCGCGCGGCTTGCGCAGGCGCGCGATCTCGCTCCGGTCGAGGCCGCGCAGGATCGAAACGTCGGACCGCCCCATCTCCGAGGCGACTGTACGCCGCGGGCCGGAGCGACCCGCGCAGTAGGATCAGCGGCGATGGGCTTCTCCCGCGTCAGCCGGTTCGGAATCGTCAACTCCTTCCTCGTCGAGGAGGACGACGGGCTGACCGTGATCGACACGATGATCGCGGGCTCGGCGAAGGGCATCCTCGCCGGCGCCGAGGCGCCACGGGCGGCCGATCGCGCGGATCCTGCTCACGCACGCCCACGGGGACCACATCGGGTCGCTCGACAAGCTCCACCAGGCGGTCCCGGACGCCGAGGTGATCATCAGCGCCCGCGACGCGCGCCTGCTGCGCAAGGACATGAGCCTCGACCCGGGCGAGCCCGAGGACAAGCTCCGCGGCAGCTATCCCGGCGCGGAGACCGAGCCGACGCGGACGATCGAGGCCGGCGAGCGGGTCGGCTCGCTGGAGGCCATCTGGGCTCCGGGGCACACGCCCGGGCACCTCGCGTTCATCGACAGCCGCGACGGCACCGTGTTCTGCGGTGACGCCTACTCGACCCTCGGCGGAGTCGCCACCTGCGCGAAGACGAACTGGCGGTTCCCCCTCCCCGCGCTCGCCACCTGGCACCGCCCGACGGCGCTCGAGACCGCGAAGGCCCTGCGCGTGCTCGACCTGAAGCGGCTCGCGCCCGGCCACGGCAAGGTGGTCGAGAACCCGGGCGCGGCGATGGACGCCGCGATCGCGAAGGCCGGCTGAGGCTCAGCGCGCCGCCGGCGGCGACCGCCTCCGCGGTTTCCTCGGCGCGCTCGAGCTGGCGCTCGATCAGGTCGAGGCCGGCGTTCCAGAAGCCGGGATCGGTGAGGTCGACGCCGACGATCTCGCCGAGCTCCTCGGGCGAGCGCGAGCCGCCGGCGCGCAGCAGGTCGAGGTAGGAGTCGACGAAACCCTCGCCCTCCTGCTCGTAGCGGCCGTACACCGAGAGCGCCAGCAGGTGGCCGTAGGAGTAGGCGTAGACGTAGCCGGGGGTGGAGATGAAGTGCGGCACGTAGGACCACCACGAGCTGTAGCCGTCGGAGAGCTCGACCGAGTCGCCGAGCATCTCGGCCTGGGTCTCGGTCCAGGCGGCGGCGAAGCCCTCGACCGAGAGCTCGCCGGACTCGCGCCGCTCGCCGTGGACGCGGTCCTCGAACCGGTTCATCGCCACCTGGCGAAAGACGGCGCCGACCGCGCCGTCGAGCGAGGAGCCGAGCAGCGAGAGGCGCTCGGAGTCGTCGGCGGCCTGCTCCAGCAGGCGCCCGAGGACGATCGTCTCGCCGAAGATCGACGCCGTCTCGGCGACGGTCAGCGGGGTCCCGAACTCGAACAGCCCGCGCGGGCGCGAGAGCGAGGCGTGGACGCCGTGGCCGAGCTCGTGGGCCATCGTCAGCACGTCGCCGGGCCGCGAGGTGTAGTTGAGCATCACGTACGGGTGCGCCGAGGGCACCGCGTAGGAGCAGAAGGCGCCGCCGCGCTTGCCGGGCGCCGGGGGCGCGTCGATGTAAGCGCCGGTGAAGAACTCCTCCGCGGTCGCGCCGAGCTCGGCGGAGAAGCCGCGGTAGCAGTCGAGCACCAGCTCGCGCGCGTCGTCGTAGGGGATGTGGCGCTCGGCCTCGGCCAGCGGCGCCATCCGGTCGTAGTCGGCGAGCACGCTCCAGGCCCAGCATCCGCGCCTTCAGCCGGTACCAGCGCCGGGCCAGCTCGTAGCGCCCGATCACCGCCTCGATCAGCGCCGCGACCGACTCGTCGGACGCCTCGTTGTCGAGGTTGCGCGCCGCGAGCCAGTGGTCGAACGAGCGCAGGCGGTCCTTGGTCGCCTTGTCCTGGAGCAGGGTGTTGTAGATGTAGGCGCGGGTGCGAAGCCCGGGCTCGAGCGCCTCGGTGACCGCGTTCGCCGCCGCCGCGCGGCGCTCGCGGTCGGGGTCCTGAAGGCGGCTCAGCGCCTCCATCAGCTGCAGCGGCTCCTCGGCGTCGGCGAGCTCGACCGTGATCGCCGAGGTCTGCTCGGTGAACAGCCGCGAGAACGCGCCCGGCCCGGTGACCGAGGTCTCGGTCAGGATCCGCTCCTCGGGCTCGGAGAGCTGATGCGGGCGATAGCGGCGCTCCAGCCTCAGGTAGTGGCTGCAGAAGGCGAGCTCGGGCGCGGCGATCAGCGCCTCGGCCTGCTCGTCTTCGAGCTCGTTCCACTCGAGGTCGAAGAACAGCAGCGTGGTCTGCAGCGCCGCCAGCCGCTCGCGGACCTGCTGCATCAGCGAGCCCACCTCGGGCGAGAGCGTGTCGACCGAGAACGCCAGCGAGGCGTAGGTGCCGGCGCGCCCGGCGAGGTCGGAGATCGCCTCGAGCTCGCGCATCGCCTCGGCGAGCCCGACGGCGTCGAGCTCCGCCACCTTCCCCCGGTGGCGCTCGGCGAACGTCTCGGCCCGGCCCTGGGCCTGGTCGAGCTGCTCGAGCGCCCGCTCGGGGCCGCCGTCCTCGACCAGCGGCTCGAGGTTCCAGCGGGCGGCGGCGAGGGCTTCGTCGGTCGGGGGCACGGTGGCGGTGTCGCTCATGGCACCGAGGATATGCGGCGGCGTCGCTCGGCTCAGGCCGCGGCGCCGCTGCGCTCGCTGAAGACGCGCTCGACCAGCGCCCCGGCGGGCCGCGACTCGATCTGCGGTCGCAGGTCGCGCCGGTAGCAGAGCAGGGCGAGGCTCGGGGCGATCATGAAGTCGGCGGCGTTGAGCTCGGCGGAGTTCAGCACGCCGGCCTCGACCCAGGCGTCGATGCGGTCGAGCATCGCCGGCAGCTCGGCGAGCATCTCGCGCTCGGTGTCGGGGTTGACGTCGAACAGCCGCTTGCGCATGAACCGGGTGCCGATCAGCCGCATGCGCTCGTTGTGCCAGAGCAATGGGCCCAGGCGGCCCGCGCCGCCGCGGTCGAAGAGCGCGTCGGGCCCGTGCAGGCCGCCGGCGAGCGTCAGCCGCCGAGCGAGCATCTGGAAGACGTCGTCGCCCCAGCGCTCGGCCGCCTCGACCTCTCGGCGGCGCTCCGGGTCGTCCGGGAAACAGCGGCGGCTCGGGCTCGAGCTGGTCGAGCCGGCGGGCGATCGCGCGGTTGGTCTGCACGCGCTCGTCGCCGAGCCGGAGCGCCGGAACGGTGCCGGCGCGGTCGCCCATCGCGATCATGCGCGTCGGCTCGCGGTCGCCGAACATCCGCGTCCGCCCCTTTCCCGGGAAGCCGCGCAGACGGACGCCGAACGAGTGCGTCCCGGGCCACAGGTCGACCCGCTTGTACGGGATCCCCTTGTGCTCGAGCATCAGCGCCCCGCACTCGCACGCGTGCGAGCCGGGGATCGCGTAGAGCGTGACGTCGCCGTCGATCTCGGCCACGACCCGATCCTCTCATGCCCGCCGCGCCTCCGCCTATGTTTCCGCTGCCGATGCGCCGCCATCCCTCCTACTACCTCGTCGCCGGGATCGACCTGCGGCGCGAGCTCGATCGCCTGCGCGCGCTCGCCGTGTTCGCCGGCGGACCACTGGCGGCCGCGGCGCCCGAGCTCAAGGTGCGGCGCACCGCCAAGCGCCCGAACCGGCTCGGGTTCGCGGTCCCCGGCGAGTTCCGGCTCTCGGTCACCGCCTATCCCGGGATTCGCCCGGGCGACGCGCTCGAGACCCTGCTGCACGAGCTGGTCCACCTGCACGTCGGCCGCCGCGCGGGCGCGCACGCCTGGCACGGCCGCGTGTTCAAGGAGACCCTGGCGCGGGCGATGCTCGAGGCCTACGGGATCACCGGGGTGCGGCCGCCGAACGCCCTCCACGGGCCCTACGCCGAGGCGATCGAGCGCCGGCGGCTCGCCGGGGCCCAGCTGCGGCTGCCGCTCGCCGCCTGAGCGCTCCGCTGCGTGCGCTCCCGCCTGAGGCCGAACCGGCCTCCTGCTCGCCGCCCGAGCCCTACTCGGACCGCGCGAGGGCGAACGGGCTGCCCTCGGAGTCGCGGCAGATCGCCCAGCGCTCCCCCGGGTGGACGACGCTGCCCCCGAGCGCGACGACCCGCTCGAGCGCCGCGGCCATCTCGTCGACCTCGAAGTAGGGCAGCGAGAACGAGTCGCCCGGCCCGCGGCCGCGCTCGTGGACGCCGATCGCCGGGGCAGCCGGGGCGCGGTCTGCCAGCCCGCGCCCTCCCCCTCACCGCGCTGCTCGAGCTCGACCTCGAGCAGGCCGCCCCAGAAGCGCAGGGCGCGTTCGGGGTCGTCGGCGGGGAACTCGACCAGCGAGAGGCGCGCCTCGGTCATCGCCGGGACCATACGCCCCGCCTGCAAGCTCGCGCCCGGATGCGGGTTCGGATGATTAGGACGCGCTGCTCGCTGGGAACCTCAGCCGTCAGTGGGGAGTAGTCCATAGGGGGGCAACGGAGGCGGACAAGATGCTGGTGATGACCGAGGACGCGGCCGCTGCCGTGGAGCGGATCGTTTCGCGGGCCGAGGTGCCCGAGACGGCGGTGGTCCGGATCACCGCCGGCGAGGACGGATCCGACGAGACCGACCAAGCCGGCCGGCTCGCGCTCGAGCTGGTCGAGAAGCCGTCGGCGCGCGATCTGGTCGTCCGCGAGATGCGGATCTCGGTCGAGCCGCGCTCGCTGGCGTTCCTCGACGACAAGCTGCTGGACGCCGAGACGCACCGGCGACGGAGTCGAGTTCCGCCTCCTCGCGCAGCCCAACGGCGGCTGAGCGCGCCCTCCCGCCTCACGCTCTGGCGCCGATCGGCGTAAGGTCAATCCGGCGGCTTCGCCCGGCCGTAGAGAGATGACGTGCCCGAGCAAGCCCCCGCCGCACCCGTAGGCCGCCGCCTTCCCGGCATTCGCGCCTGGGTCCGGGGACACCCGGTGGCGGTGACGGTGATCTGCACGCTGGTGGTCGGCGTCGCGCTCGCGGTCGGTCTCTGGGGGAAGCGCGACGACTTCGTCACCGCGCTCGGCGACGCCCCGGCCTGGGCGCTGGCGGCCGCGGCCCTGCTGCAGGTGATCTGGCTGATCGCGCGCAGCGAGGCCTGGCACGTCTGCGTCGACGCCGCCGGTGGCGAGGTCGAGCGCCGCCGCCTCTACCGTGCCGCCGCCGTCGGCTACCTCGGCAACCTGTTCAACTCGAGCTTCGGCCTCGGGGTGCGAATCGCGGCGCTGCGGCGCTCGGCACCCGCCCAGAGCCCGCGAGTCTCGGTCCTGATCGCCGCCGAGATGCCGATCGTCGTGGTCGAGATCGCGCTCGCGGCGATCTGCTCGTTCACGCTCGTCGGCCCGCTCGGGATGGCCTGGTGGGCGCCGCTCGTGTTCCTCGGCGTGGCCTTGATCGGGATCGTCGCCGTGAGCCGGCTCGCTCGCAATCGCCGCGACGGCTTCTGGGCCGGGATCGCGGTGATGCGCGGACTCGGCAGCCGCAACACGATCATCGCCCTGGTCGTGTTCGCGGTCCTCGCGCAGGTGGCGCGCAACTGGATCGTCTTCCAGGGGCTCGGTGTCGACATCTCGGTCTTCGACGCGATGGCGCTGCTGATCGCGGCCGCGATCTTCGGCCTGCTCCCGGTCGGTCCCACCCTCGGGGTCGCCACCTCGGTCGTCATCCTCGGCGCCAACGGGGTCGCGGTGGCAGCCGCCGCGGGCGCACTGCTGACCGCCACCGGCGCGGTCGGCGCCCTGGTGTTCGCCGCCTGGGCGCTGGTCGACCGCCTGGCGCAGGGGCGCAGGCCGGCTCCCTCCGTGTCGCTCCCCGTGCCCGCGCCGTCGCCGAACCCGGCGCACGCGCCGTCGGCATAGGATCGGCGTCGTGCCCAACGACGAGATCGAGGTCCTCAACCCGCCCGCCTTCGACGAGCTCCGCCGCCGCGCCGCCGAGGGGCCGGTGCTGATGCTCAACCTGCTCGACTTCAAGCCGGCCGGCGGCGAGGAGCGCTACCGCGAGTACGGCGAGGCGGTCGCGCCGCTGCTCGAGCGCGCCGGCGCTCGCGTCCTCCACGCCGGCGACGGCAGCGGGGCGCTGATCGGGCCGAGCAAGTGGGACCTGGTGGTGCTGGTCGAGTACCCGACCCGCCAGGCGTTCCTCGACATGATCACCTCGGAGGAGTACCTGGCGATCGCCCACCTGCGCACCGAGGCGCTCGAGCGCTCGGAGCTGCACCCGCTGGACCCGATCGAGGCGCCCGGCTAGGTCTGATGCCATTCCAGCGAGGGGAATCCATCACGTCGACTTCGCGGTCGAGGATGTCACGAAATCTCTGGCCTTCTACCTCGAGCTCCTAGGGCCGCTCGGCTGGGCTGAAGAGGTCCGCTATCCCACCTATCGAGGGACCGAGGAGGTCGTCTACCTGAGGGAGCCGAGAAACGGCTCGATGTTCGGACTGCGCGCCGCCGATGGTGGCTCCCACGAGTACTACGGCGTCGGCATCGAGCACCTGGCGTTCGAAGTCGATAGCCGCCAGGAGGTCGACGCGGCCTACGAGCGCTGCGTCGCCCAGGGGGAGAACATCCACTTTGCGCCGGAGGAAGATCGCGACGTCGAGGGCTACTACGCGTTCTTCGTGTTCGATCCGGATGGAATGCGAATCGAGATCTTCTCCTGGCCGCGATCGGAGCCCTGATCGGCTACTCCGCCAGCCCGGCGGCTTCGAGAGCCCGGGGCAGATCCTTTCCCCACTCGAACCGCGTAATTCTGCCCTCGCGGAACGCCCAGGTATGTGCCTCCGCCTGCATGAGCTCCATCTCGCTTCCGCGACTGCGGGTGTACCAGCTGACGGCGGCGACCACGGCGTCCCCACAGTCGAACAGCTCGTGCAACTCATGCCGGGACCCGGTCCAGACTTCGGCGAAACCCCGCATCGCCTGTACAACCTCGGCCGGACCGCGGCGAACACCGGGCTCGACTGCATCTGGGGGATTGACGTATTCGATGTCCGGTGTGGCGAGCTCGAGCAGCCATCGCGGATCTTGATCGATCAGGCCCTCCTCGTAGATACGGCGCACCACTTCGACGTTCTCCTCCGACATCGCCCGGGCATTATCCCGAGAAGAGATGCGCATTCGGTGATCGACAGTCCGATCACACCTCTAAGCCGTGAAGGGGGCCGGCTACGCGTCCGCGAGCGGCGCCGGGCGGCCGAGGTGATAGCCCTGCGCGTAGTCGACCCCGAGCTCGCGCAGGCCGTCCAGCGTGGCCTGGTCCTCGACCCCCTCGCCGATCGTCCGCATGCCGAGGCTGTCGGCGATCGTGACGATCGACTGCACGATCGCCCGGTCGGCGGCCGATTCGGTGATCCCGCGGACGAACTCCATGTCGATCTTCAGGTAGCGGACGGGCAGGTGCTTGAGGTAGGTGAGCGAGCCGAAGCCGGTGCCGAAGTCGTCGATCGCGAGCGCGCATCCGAGCTCCTTGATCCGGGCCCCGAACTCGTGCAGGTCCTCGCTCGCGGTCGCGGCCGCCGTCTCGGTGAGCTCGAAGACGACCTGCGCGGGGTCGGCGCCGGCGCCGTCGAGCGCCTCGCCGATGTGGTCGCTGAGCCCCGGGTCGGAGATCGACCGCGCCGAGAGGTTGATGGTCACCGGACGGCCCCCGGCGGCCACCGCGACCGCGCGGTCGATCACCCAGCGGTCGATCTCGCGGATGAGGCCGAAGCGCTCGGCGGTCGGCAGGAAGGCGGCCGGCGGGAGCACGGAGCCGTCGGGCTCGAGCATCCGGACCAGCAGCTCGCTGCCGACCCGCTCGTCGTCGTTGCGGAGGTCGAAGATCGGCTGCTCGTAGAGGCAGAGGCGGTCGTTGTCGATCGCCTCCCGCAGGCGCCCGACCCAGGCGAGGCGCTCGGAGCCGGCGCCGGTGAAGATCTCGTAGCGGTCGCCGCCGCGCTCCTTCGCCTCGTGCAGGGCGATGTCGGCGGCGACGATCAGGTCCTCGTCGGTCGCGGCCGTCTCGGTGCCGAAGATCACCGCTCCGGCGCTGGCCCGGGCCGCGAGCCGCGACTCGCGCCCGCGCACCGCCCGCAGCAGCGCCGCCAGCCGGCGGCGCACCGCGGCCTCGGTCGAGACGTCGAGCAGGACGGTGAACTCGTCGCCGCCGAAGCGGGCGAGGAACTCGCCCGGGCGCAGCGAGTCGACCAGCGAGGCGGCGACCGAGCGCAGCAGCGAGTCGCCGGCGGCGTGGCCGAGCGAGTCGTTGACGTACTTGAGGTCGTCGACGTCGAGGATCGCGACGGCGCCGCGCGGCCCCTCCTCCTGGCGGCGGCGGTTGAGCTCGTCGCTGAAGCGGCGGCGGTTGGCGAGGCCCGGTGAGCTCGTCGTGGTCGGCGCGGTGGCGCAGCTCCTCCTCGGCGCTGCGCCGCTCGGTGACGTCGAGCAGCACGCCCTCGACCAGCACCTGGCCGTCCTCGCCGGGGCGCCCGTAGGCGCCCTCGTCGCGGATCCAGAGCACGCGCCCGTCGCGCGCGACCATGCGGTACTCGATCGACAGCGGTTCGAGGGTGGCGACGCAGTGCTCCTCCTCGAGGCGCAGGCGCTCGCGGTCGTCGGCGTGGACGCGGTCCCACCAGAGGGTGTTGTCGGCGAGCCACTCCTCGGCGGTGAAGCCGAGCAGGTGCTCGATCTGGGGCGAGACGTAGAGCCAGTTGCCGCTCGGGCCGTACTCGGCCAGGTAGGAGACGATCGGCAGGCGCTCGATCAGGCCGCGGTAGCGGCGCTCGGCCTGCTCGAGCTGGCCGACCGTCGCGTGGTGTGAGATCGAGCCGACCAGGATCTGACACAGCGACTCGAGGAAGTGGAGGTCCTGCTCGCCGAGCTCGCTCGGGTGCTCGGAATGCAGCGCGATCGCGGTCGCCGGCCCGTCGGGGGTGATCACGCGGAAGACGATCCCGTCCTGGAGCTCCAGCGAGCCGGCCTCGACCGAGGGCAGCGGCGGCGGCCCGTGCCTGGCCTCGTCGGCCGGCCCGGCCGAGGCGACCAGCTCCGCGGGCTCGTCGTCCTGGCCCGGCTGCCAGATGCGGGCCACGTCGACCCCGAGCTCCTCGCGGGCGAGGACGGCGACGGCGATCCCGATCTCGTCGAGCGGGGCGTTGCGGAGCACCTGGTGGCCGAGCGCGGTCAGCGCCGCTCGGCGGCGCTCCTCGATCTCTCGCTCCCGCCGTTCCAGCGCCCGCTCGCGGATCTCGCGCATGAAGCCCACGACGAGCGGCGGGCGCCCGTCGACGCGGGTGAGCGTGAACTCGATCGGGAACTTCGCCCCGTCGGCGTCCATGGCGACGCGCTCGAACCGGCGGCCGAGCTGCGCCGAGCGCGGGTTCTCGGCCACCTCGAGCAGGTCGCGACGCCGCTGGTGGCGCTCGGCCGGCGGGCAGATCAGCCGCGCCAGGTCCGCGCCCAGGGCCTCGGAGCGCGAGTAGCCGAAGGTGCGCTCGGAGGCGGGGTTCCACTCGATCACCCGGCACTCGTCGTCGATCGCGACCACGCAGTCGACCGAGGCGTCGAGCACGGCCCTGGAGAGGTGCTCGCGGTGCGCCGCCGCGAGGCCGCCGTTGGCCTGCGCCCGATCGGCGTCGGGCGCCGAGCCGTGGCCACCGTTTCGCGAGCGCGCGATCGCAGTCCCCTCGAGCCGGGGGGCGGATCCTTGGCTGAGCTTCGTCTTTTCTCCCAAGCCGAAACGACCTTCCGCTTCCCCTACGGCGGTCGTTGTACGTATCGGCAGACGGCGCGGCGAGCGTTAGGCGCGATAAGTTCGCGGCATGGGTTTTCTCGACAAGCTGAAGGGCACCGGCGTGCTGACCGCGGCCGAGCCCGCCGAGGGGGTCGAGCCGCAGCCGGCCGACGAGGTTCGCCGGCGCCTGCTCGCGATCTCCGGCAAGGGCATCCAGACCGGCACCGAGGAGGACGAGATCGTCGTCGCCTGGTCGGCGAAGATCGCCAGCGTCGGCCCGGGCGGGGGCGGCCACTCCTACCTCTACCGCGCGCTGCGGGTCGAGCTCGACGAGGGCGACCACGAGGCGAAGGGGATCGGACTGAAGACCGAGACCGACGCCGAGCTCGGCATCGGCGGCAACTTCTCCGGCGCCGCCAAATGGGAGCGCGGCCAGCACATGGGCACCGAGAAGGTCCAGGTGCTCGCCTGGCTCGGGCCCCACAGCACCGAGGGCGGCGCCGACGAGTCCGGCTACCAGTTCTCCTGGGGCGACCTGCGCGAGCCGGTGATCGAGGCGGTCACCGGCGCCGGCTGGACCTACAAGCCAAAGCGGATCTGAGCCCGGCACCGCCGCTCAGCCGCTGCCCTCGACCGCGGCCTCGGCGGGCAGCCGGTCGGGCGTCGCCCGCCGCCCGGGCACGGCCAGGGACACCAGCGCGCCCAGCGCCGCCAACCCGGCGGCGACGATCACCGCGGCGGCGAAGCCGTCGGAGAACTCGGCCGGTGAGGCGTAGCCGCCGACGGCGGCGAACACCGCGACGACCACCGCGATCCCGAAGACGCCACCGAGCTCGCGCATCATCGAGTTGGCGCCCGCCGCCTTGCCGAGGTCGGCGACCTCGATCGAGCCGACGACCGAGTTCTGCCCGGACGGGATCGCCATCGAGATCCCGATTCCCGCGACGACGAATGGCGCCAGCAGCTCGGAGTACGTGGCGCCGGCGTCGACGACGAGCGCGAGCCAGACGAGGCCGATGGCCTGGAGCGCGAGCCCGGTGACCATCAGCGGCCGGACGCTCGGAGCGAGCGCGCAAGCGGCGGAGGCGAGCGCGAACAGAGTCAGCCCCGCCGCGTACATCCGCCGGCGTCCGAGCCGATCGCCGAGCGCCGCGGCGGTGATCATCAGCACCGCGAAGCTCAGGTTGTAGGCGTTCACGGTCCACTCGAGTTCCTCCACCGTGGCGCCGAGGTCGATGCGGATCGTGCTCAGCGCGGCGGCGACGACGAGCGTGTCGAGCGCCGCCATCACCGAGCCGATCGCCGTCAGCCCGACGGTCCAGCGCCGGGTAGCCGTATCTGTCATCGGATCCTCCCTCGGGCGGGTTTCGGTGCCATCGAGGGGTTAGACCTGGCGCACCCGCCAAGGTCACCGATGAGTTTCCGGCCCGGCGGGCGTCTACATATGTGGATGAACGTCCCTGCGCTCCGAGACGCCGCCGAGCAGGGCACCCTGCTCGCCGCCGCCCAGGCGGGCGACGAGCGGGCGTTCCGCGACCTCGTCGAGCCGCATCGCCGGGCGCTCGAGATCCACGCCTATCGCATGCTCGGCTCGCCGCACGACGCCGAGGACGTAGTCCAGGAAACGTTGATGCGGGCGTGGCGGACGCTGGAGCGCTTCGAGGGACGCGCGTCGATCGAGACCTGGCTCTACCGAATAGCCACCAACGCGTGCCTGGATGAGCTCGAGCGGCGGCCGCGGCGGCCGGAACCGGTCCACCCCTACCCCGACCAGCGGCTGCTCGACGCCGCGACCCCGGTGGTCGACCCCGAGGCCCGCTACGCCGAGCGCGAGGGGATCGAGCTCGCCCTCCTGACCGCGATCCAGCGGCTGCCCGGGCGCCAGCGCGCGATCCTGATCCTCCGCGACGTGCTCGGCTGGACCGCCACCGAGGTCTCCGAGCTGCTCGAGTCGACCGTCGCCGCGGTCAACAGCGGCCTGCAACGCGCCCGGGCGACGATCGACGCCGAGCTGCCGGCCGCGTCGCCGACCGCCGCCGCGCCCTCGCAACGCGAGCTGCTGGCCGCCTACCTCGACGCCTGGGAGCGCGCCGACATCGACGATCTGGTCGCACTGCTGCGCGACGATGCCGTCCTCCGGATGCCGCCCGAGCAGGCGGTCGCCGGAGCGCACGCGATCGGCGCGTTCTTCGAGCACGGCCCGTGCGGCGGCGTGCTCGGCGGGACGACGATCGCGCCCGCGTGGGCGAACGGCCGGCCGGCGGTGGTCATGCGGCGCCGGCTCGCCGACGGCTCGACCGAGCCGCATGGGGTGTTGGTGTTCGAGCTCGACGACGAGAGTCGGATCACCGGCTTCGACGCGTTCATCGACCTCGACCTGGTCGAGTTGTTCGAGCGCGCCTAGGCCGCGACCACCGGGTTGCGCAGCTCGCCGATCCCCTCGGCCGAGACCACCACCTCGTCGCCTGGGGCGAGCGAGCGCTTCGGGTCCATGAACTCGCCGCAGCCCCACGGGGTCCCGGTGAGCAGCAGGTCGCCGGGCTCGAAGGCGAAGCTGCGCGAGCAGAACTCGATCAGCTCGGCGACCCCGAACAGCATCTCGGCGGTCGAGGAGTCCTGCATCGTCTCGCCGTTGACGACCGTCTTCAGGGCGACGGCCTGCGGGTCGGGGACCTCATCGGCGGTCGCGATCACCGGCCCGAGGGGGCAGAAGCCATCGATGCTCTTCGCCCGCACCCACTGGCCGTCGGAGAACTGCAGGTCGCGAGCCGAGACGTCGTTGGCGACCGTGTAACCGAAGACCCCGTCGAGCGCCTCGGTGGCGGCGACCCGGCTGAGGGGCGAGGCGATCACCACCGCGAGCTCGACCTCCCAGTCGACCCGCTGGGTCAGGGAGGCGTCGATCGGGATCGGCGCGCCCGGGCCGATCACCGCGGTCGGGAACTTGGCGAAGATCAGTGGCACCTCGGGCCGCGGCGCATTCGACTCTCGGATGTGGTCGAGGTAGTTGAGCCCGATGCAGACGATCTTCGGCGGGCGCAGCGGCGCCGCGAGCTCGGCGCTCTCGAGCGGCACGCCGGCGCTCTCGACCGCGTTCGCGAGCGCGCCCGAGCCGGCGGCGATCAGGTCGCGCAGCTCGGTGCCCGCCGCGACCCCGAGCGGCCGCAGCAGCTCGCCCTCGACCAGCACCGGGACGCCGGCGCCGCCGGGAACGCGCGCGGTGCCGAGCTTCACCGGACCGCCCCCCGGGCGATCACAGGTAGCTCTGCCTCGACGACCCCGCCGCGCGCCGCGTAGAGCAGGTCGTGCAGGTTGACGCAGGTGCAGGCGTGATTGGGGATCAGCTCGAGCCGCTCGCCGACCGCGGGCGGCTCCGCTCCCGCGCCGACCACCCCGTGGCCGTGCTCCTCGCTCAGCAGCTCGATCTCGAGCCCCTCGCGGCCGACGACCTCGGCGTGTCCGCTCGCGCCGGGCGGCGGCCCGGCCTCGCTCAGCGTCTTCGCCCCGGAATCGACGATGAACCGGCCCGGGACCGCGGTCGAGACCACCGTGGTGTGGACCCGGAGGGCGCAGTCGGAGAGCGCGAACTCCCCCCGCGCCTCCTGCCGATCGAGCAGCGCGTAGTTGCCCGGGCGGATCTCGCTGATCGGGGTCTCGTGAGAATGGAACAGGGTCGCGGTCGAGCCGCCGGAGATCCGCCCGCACTCGAGCCCCGCCTCGTCGAACATCGCCCGGGCGCGCTCCAGGGTCGAGTCGACCTCGCGCATCCCGAAGGCGATCGCCTCCTCGTCGTGGCGCAGGTGGCCCGGGTAGCAGGAGAGCCCCGCCAGCCTCAAACCGCCGCCGAAGCCCTCGATCGCCCGGCCGAGCTCGAGCGCCCGCTCGGGGTCGAGTCCGGTCCGGGTGAGCCCGACGTCGAGCTCGACCAGGGCCTCGACCTCGGTTCCGCGGACGCGCAACGCCTCGGCGATCGGCTCGGCGGCCTCGGCCGAGTCGAGCGCGATCGTCAGCGGCACCCGGCCGGCGACCTCGGCCACCCGGGCGACCTTCTCGGCGCCGACGACCGGGTAGTGGAGGACCAGCGGCGCCCCCAGCGCGCCGGCGAAGATCTCCGCCTCGGTCGCCTTTGCGGTCGTCAGCCCGGCCGCTCCCGCGCGGAGCTGCAGCTCGGCGATCTCGCGGGTCTTGTGGGTCTTCGAGTGCGGGTAGAGATCGAGGCCATGGGCGCTCGCGTACTCGGCCGCCCGCGTGAGGTTGCGCTCGAGGCGGTCGAGGTCGACGACCAGCGCCGGCGTTTCGAGCTCGGCGACCGGACGGCCGATGGCTGAGGCGCGCGCCGCGGCGGCCACGCTCACGCGACCCGCTCCAGGTCACGGCCGAAGCTCAGCCGGGCGCCGTTCTCGAGGTCGAACATGTAGAGCTGCGAGGGGTCGATTGCGAGCTCGATCGAGCCTCCCGGCTCGAGCGCGATCCGCTCGTAGATCCGGGCCGTGAACCGGGCCCGGCGGTCGTCGGCGAGCAGCCGGCCCTCGTCGGCGCCGCTCGCGCCCCCGATCGCCGCCTTCACGTCATCGGTCGCGACCTTTGGCGCCTCGACCGTGAACAGCAGGTTGAACTCGGCCCCGAGCGCCTCGATCACGTCGACCCTCGCGGTCATCCGCGGCCAGCTCGGGTCGCAGCCGGCGTCGGCGACGGCGAAGCTCGTCGGCCGGATCCCGAGCGCCACCCGGCGCTCCCCGAGCGCCTCGACGCCCGCCAGGTCCAGGGTCGTGTCGCCGAAGCCGACCGCGCCGCGGGAGACGCTCGCCTCGACCAGGTTCATCGCCGGCGAGCCGATGAACGCGCCCACGAACAGATTCGCCGGGTTCTCGAACAGCCGCTGCGGGATGTCGATCTGCTGGATCACCCCGTCGCGCAGCACCGCCACCCGCTCGCCCAGCGTCATCGCCTCGACCTGATCGTGGGTGACGTAGACGGTGGTCGTCCGCAGCCGCTCGTGCAGGCGGGCGAGCTCGCCGCGCATGCTCGTGCGGAGCTTCGCGTCCAGGTTCGAGAGCGGCTCGTCCATCAGGAAGGCGCGCGGCTCGCGGACCAGCGCCCGGCCCATCGCCACCCGTTGGCGCTGACCGCCCGAGAGCGCCGCCGGCTTTCGCTCGAGCAGCTCCTCGAGCCCGAGCATCGCCGCCATCGCCGCGATCCGCTCCTCGATCTCGGGCTTCGGCACCTTGCGCCGGGTGAGCCCGAAGGCGAGATTGTCGCGCACCGTCTTGTGCGGGTACAGGGCGTAGCTCTGGAACACCATCGCCACGTCGCGGGCGGGAGGCTCGAGCGTGGTCACGTCCTCGTCGCCGATCCAGACCCGGCCCTTGGTCACCTGCTCGAGCCCGGCGATCAACCGCAGCAGGGTCGACTTGCCGCAGCCCGAGGGCCCGACCAGGACCATGAACTCGCCCGGGGCGATCTCGAGCGAGACGTCGTCGACCGCGAGCACGTCGCCGTCGTAGACCTTCGTCACCCGCTCGACCCTGACCCCTGGCATCGAGCTACTCCGCCCTCAGCACCGCGACGCAGTCGATCTCGACCTTGATCTGAGGCAGGTGCGCGCCGACCGTGGTCCGCGCCGGCAGCGGGTCGCCGAAGAAGCTTGCGTAGACGGCGTTCATCGCCTCGAAGTCGTCGAGGTCGGCGAGGAACACCCCGCAGCGGACCACGTCGTCGTAGCTCGCCCCGGCCGCGGTCAGGACCGCGCCGAGGTTCTCCATCACCAGCTTCGTCTCGGCCTCGATCGTGCCCGTCTCGAGCTCGCCGTCGCGGACCGGGCCCTGGCCCGAGACGTAGACGAACCGCCCCTCGGCGATCACCCCCGGCGAGTAGGCGCCCGCCGGCGTCGTTCCCTGGACTCCCTGCTTCATCTGGCTCCTATCCCTTCACGGCGCTCGAGGTGAGCGACCGGATGAACGTCTTCTGCGCGAACAGGAACGCGATCAATACCGGGGTCACCGTGATCACGTTGCCCGCCATCACCGCCGCCCAGTCGGTCGTGTGCTGGCCCTGGAACGTGGTCAGCCCGAGCGGCAGGGTGAAGTTGTCGTCGGAGTTGATCGCGATCAGCGGCCACAGCAGGTCGTTCCACATCAGCAGGAAGGTGAGCGCCGCGAGCGTCGCCAGCGCCGGGCGCGCCAGCGGCATCGCGACGTGGATCAGCACCCCGAGCCGCGAGCAGCCGTCGATCCGCGCCGCCTCCTCGACCTCCGAGGGCAGGTTGACGAAGAACTGGCGCATCAGAAACACCCCCAGCGGCAGCACCAGCCCCGGGACGATCAGGGCGCCGAGCGTGTCGGTGAGGTTGAGGTTCTCCATCACGATGAAGGTCGGGATCATCGTCAGCTGAAACGGGATCACCAGGGTCGCGAGGATGAGCAGGAAGAGCGCGGTCGAGCCGCGGAAGCGCATCCGGGCGAAGGCGTAGCCGGCGAGCGAGCAGAAGATCAGATTCGAGACCACGGTCACCCCGGCGACGATCGTCGAGTTGAGGAACCAATGCGGGAAGCTGGCGCTGGTGAGGACGTGATCCCAGCCCTCGACGTGCAGCGAGTCGGGGATGATCGTCGGCGGGAACTGGTTGATCTGGGCGTTCGACATGAACGAGCTCAGCACCATCCAGAGCAGCGGCAGCGCGAACAGGATCGCCGCCGGGGCCAAGACCAGGTGCCAGGCGCTGAACGGCAGCCGGCTCCGTTTCGGCGCCGGCGGCGCCGTGTCCTCGAGCGCCTTCGGGGCGCCGTCGACCGCCGGGTCGGTCGCCACCCTCATGCGTGCCGGGCCCGCCGGACCCGGTTGTAGATCAGCTGCGCCCCGACCAGCAGCAGGAGGAAGACGGCGACCACATAGGCGACGGCCGCCGCGTAGCCGGCGTGGAAGAGCTCGAACGCCTGGTTGTAGATGTAGTAGACGATCACCACCGTCGACTCCAGCGGTCCGCCCCTCGTGGTCGCGTAGACGAGGTCGAACAGCTGCAGCGCGAGCAGCGTCTGCCACACGGCGAGGAAGATCGTCACCGGCACCAGCTGCGGCCAGATCACGTGGCGGAGGATCCCGAAGCGCCGAGCCCCGTCGACCGAGGCCGCGTCGACGAGCTCACCGGGGACGTCCTGGAGCGCCGCCAGGTAGATCACCAGGGGGAAGCCGATCCCGGCCCAGATCCCGATCAGGGCGATGACGAACAGCGCCTGGTCGGGGTCGCCGAGAAAGCCCTGGCGCGGCAGCCCGACCGCGTCGAGGACCGCGTTCGCGACGCCGAAGCGTTCGTCGAAGATGAACGAGAACAGCACCCCCTGGGCGGCGACCGAGGCGATGAACGGGGCCAGGAACGCGGTCCGGTACCAGCCGATGAACCGGATCCGGCGGTTGAGCGCGATCGCGAAGAAGAGCCCGAGCGCGATCGAGATCGGCACGAACAGCGCCGAGTAGATGATCGTGTTCTCGATCGCGTCGCGGAGCGCCGGGTCGTCGAGCAGCGCGTCGTAGTTGGAGAGGCCGACCCACTCGGCCGGGGCGATCAGGTCGGCGGAGTTGAACGAGAGGATCAGCGACCAGACGATCGGCACGATCGCGAGCCCGATGATGATCAGGACCGCGGGCATGACGAAGGCCCAGGCGGTCGGATTCTCGCCCAGCAGGCGCTGGGCGAGAGTCCGTCGCGGCGCGGTCGGCTCGGTCGCGGCCACCAGCTCAGGCGCTCACCCTCGCTAGGGGACCCCGAGCTCGCCGTTGGCCGTGTCCGCCGCCTCCGAGAGCGCGGTCGCCGGGTCCGCTTCGCCGTAGAGGACCTGCGCGATCGCCTGGCCCATCGCCTGCGAGATCTGCGGGTACTCGGCGACGGTCGGGCGCACCCGGGCGAGCTCCGTGTTGGTGACGTACTTGTCGAGCTCCGGGATGCTGCCCTCGAACTCGGCGTAGTCGGGGAGCTCCTGGACGTCCGTCGTCAGCGGCAGGCTGCCGGCCTCGGCGATCCAGCGCAGCTGCTGCTCGGGCTGGCTGAACCAGTCGAGGAACTCGACCGCCCCCTCGACCTGCGCCTCGCCGTTGTCGAAGATCGCCCAGGTGTCGGGTCCGCCGATCGTCGTGTGCTCGCCGCCGAACGAGGGCAGGGCCACGACCCCGTAGTCGACGCCGCCGTCGACGTACTCGGGCAGCGCGTAGGGGCCGGCGATGTTCAGCGCCATCTTGCCGCTGGTGAACAGCTGCTGCATGCGCTCCGAGCCGGCGGAGGAATCGATGTAGACCGACTCGTCGTCGGCCGCCTGGGCGACCACGTCGAGCGCCGCCTGGCCCTCGGGGCCGTCGAAGGCGACGCTGGTCCCGTCCTCGGAGAGGATCTCGCCGCCCTGCTGCCAGATCAGCGGCCAGATCCGCCAGGTCGTGTCCTCGTCGCCGGTCCCCGGCCAGGCGAACCCGGCGATCCCCTTGGCGGGATCGTTGAGCTCGGCCGCGGTGGCGAGGAAGTCGTCCCAGGTCCAGTCGTCGGTCGGGTACTCGACCCCGGCGTCGTCGAAGATCTTCTTGTTGTAGACGACGGCGAGGTTGTCGAGGAAGGCGGGCACCGCGCGCACCCGCTCGTCGACCGTCGCCGCCTCCTGGGCCGCGGGGAAGAACGCGTCCCAGTTGAGCTCGCCGGCGTCGGTGCGCTCCGTCAGGTCGACCAGCTCCTCGCTGCCGGCGAGGTTGGCGAGGTCGGAGCCGTAGATGTAGGCGATGTCGGGGTAGTTGCCGGCCTGCAGGCCCGCGGTCACCTTCTGCAGCATGCGATCGGAGTTGACCCCGCCCGAGTCCTTGGAGACGACCACGTCGTCGTGGGTGCGGTTGAAGTCGTCGATCATCTGCTGCAGCAGCTCCGCCACTCCCTGGGTCTGGCCGTGCCAGAAGGTGATCTCGACCGGCTCGCCCGAGCTCTCGCCGCCGCTCTCGTCGCTCGACTCGTCGTCGTCGCCGCCGCAACCGGCGATCGCGCCGCCCAGCAGCACCAGCGCCGCCAGGCTCGTCCCGAGCCTCTTTCCGAACTTCGACCTCACCGTGACTCCTCTCCTCGTGGTTCACGCATCCGATTCACATCCCGAGCAGCTCGCCGCCGTCGACGACGATGTCCTCGAGCATCACGTGCTCGCTCCCGGGAGCGAGCAGGAAGCTGACCACCGCGGCGACGTCCTCCGGCCGGGCCACCCGGCCGTTGGGGATCCGCGGGCGCATCGCCTCGATCGAGCCCTGCGCGAGGTCGTCGACCGAGCTGTGGTCGGCCGCCAGCGCGCGCATCATCGGCGTGTCGGTGGCGCCGGGCGAGACGGTGTTCACCCGCACCCCGAGCGGTCCCACCTCCATCCCCAGCACCCGCAGCGCCTGGCGCATGCCGGCCTTCGAGCTGCAGTAGGAGGTCTGGCGCATGCGCGGCATTCGGGCGGCGATCGAGGCGACGCCGACGATCGCGCCGTGTCCGCGCTCGGCCATCGCCCGGGCGTAGGCCTGCGCGACGAAATAGACGCCCTCGGTGTTGACCTTGAAGATCCGCGCGAACTCCTCCCGCTCGACCTCGAGCGCCGGCGCCGGTGCGAACAGCCCGGCGGCGATCACCACCCGCTCGGCCTCGGCGGTCGCGGCGACCAGCTCGTCGACCGAGGCGCCGTCGCCGACGTCGACCGCGAGCGCCTCGACCTCGGCCTCGTCGCCGGCGAGCTGGCCTGCCAGCTCGCGAGCGCCGTCGAGCTTGATGTCCGCGAGCACCAGCCTCGTGGTCCAGCTCTCGGCCGCCAGCCGCCGCGCGATCCCGGCGCCGATCCCCTGCGCGGCGCCGACCACGACCGTGGTCCCGGCGGGGCTCTGGGCGCTGCCGTTCGCGGCCGGCGCGGCTGCGGGCCCGGCCGCCTCGGCGCTCACGAGCGCGCCCCGGTGGCGGCGCCGGCGCCGATTCCCTCGGGGAGCGCCGCGCCGTGGGCCTCGATCAGGTCGTCGACCAGCGCCTCGATCTGCTCGATCCGCAGCGAGGCGGCGGTGTTCGGGTCGAGCAGCGCCGCCTGCAGGACGCGGTCGCGCCGGCCCTCGAGCGCCGCGCTCACGGTCAGCTCGCCGACGTTGAGGAAGGTCCGGTTGAGCGCCGCCAGCTGCGGCGGCAGCTCGCCGACGTGCAGCGGGCGCAGGCCGCTCGAGTCGACCGCGCAGGGGACCTCGACGCAGGCGCCGCGGGGAAGGTTCTCGATCAGGCCGGTGTTCTCGACGTTGCCGTAGACGACCCGCGGCTCGCCGGTGACGATCGAGTGGATGATCTGCGGCGCGTACTCGATCGACGGCTCGATCGGGAGCGGCTCGCCGCTCGCCAGCCGCTCGCGGTTGAGCTCGTACTCGGCCAGGTTCTCCTCGCTCTCCTCCAGGTAGCTCGACTCGACGATCCGCATCCGCTCGATCTCGTGGTCGTGGCGCATGAACCAGGGCAGGTACTCGGCCGAGTGGCGGCTCGACTCGGTCGGGAAGTAGCCGAAGATGCGATAGATCTGCATCCGCACCCGCCGCAGCAGCTCCGGGTCGCGCTCGATCGCCTCGTCGAGCGCCGGGTAGAGGCTCTCGCCGTCGCGCTCGAAGCGCAGGATGAAGGCCTGGTGGTTGACCCCGGCGCCGAGGAAGGTGACCTCGTCGAACGGCACCTCGACGATCTCGGCCAGCTCGCGGGTGGTGTTCTGGACCGAGTGGCAGAGCCCGACCACCTTCTGCAGCGGCGAGCCGCTGTAGGTGGCCCAGCACAGCATCGCCATCGGATTGGTGTAGTTGAGGAGCCAGGCGTCGGGGCAGACGTCGGACATGTCGTTGCCGATCCCCTGCATCACCGGGATCGTCCGCAGGGCGCGGAAGATGCCCCCGATGCCGAGCGTGTCGCCGACGGTCTGGCGCAGCCCGTGGCGCTTCGGGATCTCGTGGTCGATCAGGGTCGCCGCGTGGCCGCCGACCTGGATCATGTTGATCGCGAAGTCGGCGCCCTCGAGCGCCGCGCGCCGGTCGGCGTGCGCCTCGATCGCCGGCGTCGCCCCCGCCTCGCTCGCGGTCAGCTTGGCGACGCCCTCGGCGGTATCGAGCCGCTCGGGGTCGATGTCGTGCAGCGAGATCGTCGCCTGGCGCATCTCCGGGTAGCTGAGCACGTCGCCGATCAGCATCCTGGTGAAGGTCGCGCTACCGGCCCCGATGAAGGCAATCTTCGGTGTGGCGTTCATATATAAGAACTACCGTCTCTCCTTGCGAACGACGATAACATTCCGATCCGGGTCATGCAAACGACCGCTTCCCGCACAGTCTCGTCGCTGGCCGACCTGGCCCGGTTGCCGCTCGCCGAGTACGCCCCGGCGAGCAAGCTGCGGCTCGAGCGCACCCGGGTCGAGCGCCCCCGCTTCCCCGTGATCGACTTCCACGCCCACCTCGGGCGCTGGCTCGACCCCGACGGCGACTGGGTCGCCGGCGATCTCGCCGGCCGCCGCCACGACCGCTGGGCGGTCGAGCCCGAGGCCTACCTCGAGCTCTGCGACCGCCACTCGATCGAGACCTCGATCAACCTCGACGGCGGCTGGGACGCGGAGCTCGAGGCGAACCTCGACCGCCTCGACCGCGCCCATCCCGGCCGCTATCTCACCTTCTGCCAGCTCGACTGGACCCGCGCCGCCGCCGGCGATGGCTTCGGTGAGGAGCTGGCCGGGTCCCTGCGCCGCTCCGCCGCCGCAGGCGCTCGCGGGCTCAAGGTCTGGAAGACGCTCGGGCTCGGGTTCCGCGACGCCGCCGGCGAGCTCCTGCTCCCCGACGACGAGCGCGCCGCGCCCGTGTTCGCGGCGGCCGGCGAGCTCGGCCTCCCGGTGCTGATCCACACCGCCGATCCGCCGGCCTTCTTCGACCCGGCCGACCGCCACAACGAGCGGCTCGAGGAGCTGCTCGCGCATCCGGAGTGGTCGTTCTGCGGCCCCGGATTCCCCTCACACGGGCGGCTGATGGAGTCGTTCGAGGCCCTGGTCGCCGCCCATCCGCGGACGACCTTCGTCGGTGCGCACCTCGCCGGCAACGCCGAGGACCTCGCCTGGCTCGGCTCGCTGCTCGACCGGCTGCCGAACCTCTACGTCGACATCTCGGCCCGGGTCTCCGACCTCGGGCGCCAGCCGCGGGCGGCGAGGCGGTTCGTCGATCGCCATCGCGACCGGATCCTTTTCGGCTCCGACCTGCTGCCGCCCACCGACGCCGGGATGGAGAAGATCTTCCGCTTCCTCGAGTCCGAGGACGAGGCGTACGAGTACGCCGGCGACGAGGTCCCCCCGCCGGCGGGCCGCTGGGCGATCTCGGCACTCGCGCTCGGGGATGAGAGCCTGCGGGCGATCTATGCCGACAACGCACGTCGGATCCTGGGCGAACCCGAGAGGAGCAGCGATGGCGAATCGGCTTGAGGGCAAGGTCGCGGTGGTCACCGGCGCCGGCTCGGGAATCGGGCGCGCCGGGGCGACGGCGATGGCCGCTGAGGGCGCCCGGGTGGTGATCGCCGAGATCGACCCCGAGCGCGGCGAGCGGGTCGCGGCACAGATCGCGAGCGACGGCGGCGAGGCGGTCGCCGACGTCGTCGACGTCACCGATACGGCCGCGGTCGAGGCGCTGGTCGCGCGCACGGTCGAGCGCTGGGGCTCGCTCGACACCCTCTTCCACTGCGCCGTCGACGTCGCCTTCGTCAACAACGAAGACGGCCGGATCACCGAGCTTCCCGACGAGGTCTGGCAGCGGATGCTCGACCTGGTCCTGACCGGGACGTTCAACTGCGCCAAGCACGCCGGGCGCCGGATGATCGAGCAGGGCTCGGGCTCGATCATCCTCACCGCGACCACCGACGCTCTGATCGGCTGCGCCGGGCTCGACGCCTACACCGCGGCCAAGGGCGGCGTGGTCGCGCTGACCCGCTCGTTCGCCGCCGGGATCGCCCGCGACGGGGTGCGGGTGAACGCGATCTGCCCCAGCTTCGTCTCCAGCGAGCCGCAGCAGGAGTGGCTGGTGAACGAGGACTCGGCCCGCGCGGTCGAGGCGTTGCACCTGCTGCCGGTGCCGAGCCCGGAGCAGATCGCGCCGCTCGTCGTCTACCTCGCCTCCGACGAGGCGGCGGCGATGACCGGCGCCGTGATCCCGATCGACAGCGGCTACATGGCGTTCAAGGCCAACCTCGACATCGTCGGCGCGATGCGCGCCGAGACCGAGGAGGGCTGATGGCGAAGGGCGCCACCGCTTCGAGGCCCGCCAACGGCGGCCTGGTCAAGTCGGCCGATCGGGTGATGGCGGTGCTCGACCTGGTCGCCGAGCGCGGCGCGCTGCCCTTCTCGGAGATCTCCGACTCGCTGGCCTTGCCGAAGAGCTCCGCCCACTCGCTGCTGCGGACGATGGAGGGGCGCGGCTACCTCTCGATCGACGACGAGCGCCGCTACCGGCTCGGCAGCCGGATCTGGGAGCTCGCCCAGGCCTTCCACGAGGTCGACGACCTGCGGACGCTGATGAAGCCGCTGATGGACGAGGTGGTCGAGCGCACCGGCGAGACGGTGCAGCTGGCGACCCTCGACGGCGTCTCGGCGGTCTACCTGGCGCTGTCGGAGTCGCCGCACCCGATGAAGCTGACCTCGCGCGCCGGCGCCCGCCTGCCCGCCTACACGAGCGCGATCGGCAAGTCGCTGTTGGCCGCGCTCGACCCGGAGGAGGCGTCGCGGCGGCTCGACGGCGCCGAGCTCACGCGGCTCACCGACCACACGATCGTCTCGGTTCCGGCGCTGCTCGAGGAGCTCGAGCGCACCCGCGAGCGCGGCTACGCGGTCGACGACGAGGAGTTCGCGATCGGCCTGCGCTGCATCGCGGTGCCGATCCGCGACCTCGACGGCAAGGTTGTCGCGGCGATCTCGGTCTCGATGCCGACCCCGCGCTACAGCCGCGCCGCTGCGGTGAACGCGCGCGCCGCGCTCGCCGAGGCGGCGGAGCGGGCGACCGCGGTGCTCGGTCGCTGGCAGGGATGAGGCCGCCGCGATGACCGCGATCGAGGTCGCCCCGCGGATCCACCGGATCGACTCGATCATGGGCACGCGGCTGCTCTCGCAGTGGCTGATCCGCGGCGACGACCGGTGCCTGCTCTGGGACACCGGGATCGCGGGCACCGTGCGCGAAGTGGTCGCGCCGGCGCTGGCGGATCTCGGGGTAGCGCCGGAGGAGCTGAGCGAGGTGATCGTCTCGCACGCCGACGTCGACCACTACGGCGGCGACGCGGAGCTGCGCGAGCTGTTTCCGACCGCCCGGATCCGCGCCCACGAGCTCGACCGGCCGCTGATCGAGAGCTGGGAGCGGATCGCCGCCGAGCGCTACGGCTGGTATCTCGCCCACGGGCTCGACTACCCGCCCGAGGCCTGGGAGTGGCTGCGCGACGCCGCCGGCGCCGACACCGAGCTCGACGGTGCGGTCGAGGCCGGCGAGCGGATCGAGCTCGGCGGGATCGCGGTCGAGGTCCTGCACCTGCCCGGGCACTCGCGCGGGCACCTCGGGCTGCTCGAGCCGGCGAGCGGCACCGCGCTGATCGCCGACGCGGCGATGGGCTGGGGTTTCACCCGCCACGACGGCGGGCGGGCGGGGCCTCCCCCCTACGTCGACCTCACCGCCTACCGGGAGACGATCGAGACGATCCGCGGCCTCGACGCCGTACGGCTGGGCACGGCACACTTCCCGACCATGGAGAGCGAGGAGATCGGCGAGTTCCTCGACCGCAGCCGGCGGCTCACCGACGAGGTCGAGGCCGCGATCGAGGCGGCGCCCGCGCTCGACGGCGATCCTGTGGCGGCGCTGCTCGGGCCGGTGGCGGAACGGCTCGGCGGCTACCCGGAGATGGAGGTCGAGCTCGCGCGAAGCGTCGGCGCCCACCTGGAGGCGCGCGCGTGAGGCGGGCCCTGCTCTTGTTGCTCGGGGTCGGTGCGCTATGTGCGCCGGCGGCCGCGGGCGCCGCGGCGATCGAGCAACCGCCCGAC
Source organism: uncultured Solirubrobacterales bacterium (assembly GCA_963733075.1). GTDB lineage: Bacteria > Actinomycetota > Thermoleophilia > Solirubrobacterales > 70-9 > WHSW01. Next base: position 51,445 of record CAVTCA010000027.1, read on the forward strand.
GCGCGCTGGCAGTACCAGCTCCAGGGGATCGCCAAGGGCGGCTTCGACACCGGGCGGGTCGACGTCGGCATCTGCGGCCGTCCGCCCGGCGGCGGTGGGTGCCTGCGCCCGGTGGTCTACGAGTTCGACCTCTACCGCGACGGCCGCGGCGGTGCCGTCGACCGGCGCCCGAACCGCCGCGGAGTCCGCGCCGTTCACGCGAGCGGCGGTTACGCGGTCTGCTACGTCGACGCGGCGGGATCGAGAACTACCGGCCCGACTGGGAGCGGTTCAAGCGCTGGCATCGCGAGCACGGCAAGTCCTTGCTCGGCAGGCCGTTCTCGAAACGGTTCCCGGAGGAGCGCTGGGCCAACGTCGGCGGCAAGAAGCAACGGCGTTTCCTGCTGCGGATGATGGAGCGGCGGACCGCCAAGTGCGCGCGGGCCGGGTTCGACGCGGTCGAGTACGACGTCGTCGCCGCGCACGAGAGCGGCCGGGAGGTGACCGGCTGGAAGGTCTCCTACCGCGACCAGCTCGCCTACAACCGCGGCCTGGCGCGGATCGCCCACCGCCACGGACTCGCGGTCGGGCTCAAGAACGACCTGAGCCAGGTCAAGGACCTCGAACGCGACTTCGACTTCGCGATCAACGAGGAGTGCGTTACCTATAACGAGTGCGGGATGCTGAGCCCGTTCGTCGAGGCCGGCAAGCCGGTCTTCCACGTCGAGTACACGAACAGCCGCGCCGAGTTCTGCTCCGCGACCGAGGCGCTCGGCTTCCAGTCGATCCGCAAGGGCCCCAACTTCGGCCTGCGGCCGCGCCCGTACAAGCCCTGCTCCTAGCCGCAGCCTTCGCCGTCGGGGCGTGTTGACTGTCCTGAGTGGTGGCCCTCCGGCGACTGATCGCCGCCGCGCTGACCGGCGCGGCGCTCTGGGCGAGCTGCGCGGCGGGCGCTTCCGCGGCCCCGGGCAGGGTGCCCGGGATCGACGTCTCGCGCTTCCAGGGCCGGATCGTCTGGAGCTCGGTCGCCGCCGACGGAGTGCGCTTCGCCTTCGCCCAGGCGAGCCGCGGCTCCGGCGAGGACTGCTCGGTGGTCCCGCACGAGTGCGGCGCCGACGGCTTCTACGACTTCAACTACCGTGAGGCGAAGGCCGAGGGGATCAGGGTCGGCCCCTACCACCGGGCCTTTGTCGGCGGGGTCAGGGCGGGGCAGGTGAAGGCCGACGCCAGGGCCGAGGCGCTCGTGTTCACGACCGCGGTCGGCGAGCTCAGGGACGGCGACCTGCGCCCGGCGCTCGATCTCGAGACCCCGTTCGCCGGCCTGAGCGCGGCCGAGCTGCGGATCTGGGCCCGGACCTGGCTCAGGGCGGTCCGCCGCGAGCTCGGCGTGAAGCCGATCATCTACACCAACCGGAGCAGCTGGAACGCGCTCGGCAACCCGCTCAGCTTCGCCCGCGCCGGCTACCCGCTCTGGGTCGCGAACTGGAACGTGAGCGCGCCCCAGGTCCCGGCCGCCAACTGGGCCGGCTTCTCCTGGCGGGTGTGGCAGTACTCGAGCGGCGGCCGGGTCCCCGGGATCACCGGACGGGTCGACCTCGACTGGCTCCGGGGCGGCTGGCGCGGGCTGACCGTGGCGCCGCCGGGCCCGATCCCGAACTGAGCGCGAGCTGCTCGCGGGCGCCGGCGCGAGGCTGGCCGCGGCGCCCGCGTGGCGGCCTCGCCGAGGCGCTAGCCGCCGCGCACGACCTCCACGGTCTTGGCCGCGCGCTTCACCTGGCCGGGGCAGAACGGGGGATTCACCCACTCCTTCTGCGAGAACATCCGGGTCTGGTCGGCGTAGTGCTTGGAGGCCGGGTTCGCCGACAGCGAGTAGGTCAGGATCGTGCGGTCCTTGACGCACTTCGCGCCGGGCTCGAACGAGGCCACCATGACGAAGCTCGACCCGGCCCTGACGTCGTCATAGCCGACCCCGTCCGTGAACACGTCGGAGATCGCGTTGAAGACGCCCTGGCCGCCCTCGCCGCCGTGGATCGGGATCCGCTCGTCCCCGCGCGGCTCGGTGTGGTAGTCGCCATAGGCGGCGTCGAACGGGATCCCCGCGGCCTGCAGGTCGGTGACGGCGTCGGCGAAGGACGGCTCGAGCAGCTCGCTCGAGGTGTTGAGCCCGAACGGGGTGTTGATCGGATCCGCCAGGTCGAACGGGGTGCTGAACTGGGCAGCGGCGCTGCCGAACTTGTCCATGAAGCGCACGAACAGGAGCGCGCCGCGGCTGTCGAGGTTGACCTTCTCGTCCCAGCCGGCGAGGGCCGGGCACGCGGCGCTGACGTCGACCGGCCCGCTGGAGCCCATCATCGTCGGATTGGCGTTGCAGTAGTCGAGCAGCTCGGCCCGCCAGAGCTCGCCGCCGTAGTGGCGGTTCTGGAACACGAGCCGGCGGACCTGGTTGGCGGTGAACTTGTTGCCCTGCTTGCCGTCGGTCCCGGCGAGGCGCTGCTGGATCATGATCAGCCCGAGCCGGGTGCGCAGCGAGCGCTGCGTGCCCTCGGCGCCGATGATCCGCGGGAAGCCCTCGAGCGGCTGCTCGGGGTTGGTGAGCCAGTAGGAGTCGTTGCCGTTGGCGACGTAGTCGGTCCGCTTGAGGAACGGCTGCTCGGAGGCCCCCATCAGCCCGGGGGCCGGCGAGTCCGCGTCGTCGCTCGGCGCGCACTCCGAGCGCGAGCCGTCGAGCGTCGGCAGGCCGAGCTGCGCGAAGGTGAGCTCGCCGAACGGCGAGGAGCAGTCGGTCGCCTTCGCGTTGTCGACGTTCGGCATCGAGCCGATGTCGGCGTAGAGCGCCTTGCCCTTCGAGTCCGCGGCGATCGTGTTCACCCACGGGATCCCCTGGTACTTGCGCAGGATCTGCAGCAGCTCGTTGGTCGACTGCGCGTGGTTGGTCTCGAAGAAGTGGTTGAGCAGGCGGGTGTTCTCGGCGTTGGCGTCGAACATCGCGAAGGCCGTGCTCGGCGTCCACGCGAACAGCGGCCGGCCCTGGATCGAGGTGGTGATCGGCCCGTACTCGGTCGTATAGAGCGTCCGCGTCACCGGAGCGAGCGTGCCGTCGCCCTGCTTGACCTGGACCGTGACCTCGTTGGTCTCCATCGGCTTCGACTGGCCGTCGACGAGGTAGCGGGTCGGGTCGCTGGGGTCGAGGGTGAGCTCATAGGGGGTGAAGCGGAACGCGGTCGACACCGTGTGGCTCCAGGCCATCTTCGCGGTGTGGCCGATGTTGATCACCGGGGCGCCGAACAGGCTCGCCCCCGAGACGTTGAGCTTGCCCGGGATCACCATGTGCGACTGGTAGAAGCGCCGCGGGCCCTGCCAGGGGAAGTGCGGGTTGCCGAGCACCATGCCGCCGCCGGTGGCGGTGGCGTCGCTGCCCAGGCCCCAGGCGTTGGAGCCGGTGTCGCCGGTGAAGTCGAGCGCCTCGCCGAGCTCGGCGACCCGCGCGGTCTCCGCCGACGTGACCTCGGCCGCCTCGGCCTCGGCGGCCTCGTAGGTCGCCTCGCGCGCGGGCGCGGCGGGCGGCTGCGCCGTGGCGATCCCGTCGATCGCGACGCCGCCGCTGGCGTAGAGGGTGAGCTCGTAGAAGCGCTGGTAGACGTCCATCTTGGTGATCGGGCGCACCCACGGCTCGCCGGCGCAGGTCGGGTCGGGCAGGTTCGCGACCCCGGTCTGCTTCAGGTAGTGGTTGTAGCCGGCGACGTATCCCTTGATCGCCTGCTGGACCTCGGGCAGCGGGCCCACCGGCGGCGGGCGGTTGTAGATCTCGGCGACGATGCCGCGGTCCTTGATCCGCTGGTAGAAGAGGTCGGACTCGAGGTTGGTGTAGCTCTCGGGCGACTCGGCGTCGGGCCCGAACCACTTCGAGCGCTCGGCGTTCGAGGTCAGGTAGGTGTCCGCGATCACGCAGATGTTGTCCTTGGCGAAGGCGTAGCCGTAGCCGAACCCGAGGTCCTTGTAGGAGTCGGCCTCGATCGTCGGGATGCCGACGTCGTTGCGGGTGATCTTCGCCTTCAGGCCGCCGCCCTTGGCCGCCTCGGCCGGCGCCGCGACCGCCGCGATCGCCACTGCGGCCAGCGCCGCGGTCCCCCACCTCACCAGAACACGCCCCTGCATCTCTCTCTCCTCCTGTCGAACCGAGCGCCCCCTCGCTAAAGGCGCTCGTGCGGATTCATACCTGATCGCGAGCGGGTGGGGCGCTCAGGTGCCTCGTCCGAAAGGCGACCGGTCCGGAGCCCGTGGGCCCCGGACCGGTCGGATCCTGATCGCTCGCGGCCGGCGTGCCGCTGCGTGCGTGTCCCCGTGTGCCCCGTCCGTCCTTACGCCCGCTGCGAGACGGCCGTGGCGGGCTGCGACGCGCGACCGCGGCGATCGCTGATCGCGGCCGAACCCAGCATTGCGAAGCAGGCCGCGAGCAGGCCCGCGCCGGCGCCGATCGCGGCATCGCCCCAATCGAAGCCGTCACCGGCTGCGGAGCCGTCACCTGCCGGCGTGCTCTCACCCGCTGCGGCGTTGTCGGGGAGGACGTCGGCGACGAACGGCACCGCCCTGGAGCCGTCGCGGATTGTCACGACGCCGTCCGGGCGAGTGAGGGCCGGGTGCTGCGGCCCGGCGCTCGTGCGCTCGTCGCCGGCGGCGCCGGCCTCGTTGGCCGGAGCCTGGGCGCTGTAGTCGCCGGGCGTCACCGGCTCCGGACCGAGGCCGCAGCCGGCGCCACCGCGACGATCAGCCCCGGCAACGAAGATCGCGATGATTGACTTTGCGCGGATCGAGGCGGCCATCTGATGCTTCTCCTTGGGGCGTGGACGGTTGCTGACCCACCGTAGGCGCGCTCCGAGGCATCGACCACGCATTCCGCCACACCCCGCGTGTGCATTCCTGCACACTCGCGGTAGCTTGCGATCGTGGAGGCGCAGGCCACGCACTCCCCCTGGAACTTCCTCGCCCTGCTCGACGACGACGACCGTCACGAGCTCGAGGCGCGAGCCGGCCGGCGGCGGTTCAAGGCGGGCTCGACCCTGATGCACGCGGGCAGCGTGGGCGCCGAGGTGCTGCTGCTGCTGCAGGGCCGGGTCAAGGTGACCATCGACACCGAGGAGGGCAGGGAGGTCGTCCTGCAGTTCTGCGGTCCGGGGGAGCTGATCGGCGAGCTCGCGGTGATCGACCCCGCGGCACGTTCGGGGACCGCCGAGGCCCTGGAGCCGGTCGAGGCGCTGGCGCTCTCGGCGGCCGATTTCCTGGCGCTGATCGAGCAGCGGGCGAGCTTCGCCCTGGCGCTGCTGCGCAGCCTCGTGCGGCGCTTCCGCGACTCCGACCGCAGGCGGATCGAGTTCGCCCACGCACAGACTCTCGGCCGCGTGGCGGCGCGGCTGACCGAGCTGCTGGACCGCCACGGCGAGCCCGTCGAGGGCGGCACGGCGATCACGCTTCCGATCACCCAGGAGGAGCTCGCCGGCTGGACGGGGTCCTCGCGTGAGGCGGTGGCGAAGGCTCTTCAGACGCTTCGCGCGCTGGGGGTGATCCGGACCGAGCGGCGGCGGATCGTGGTGCTCGACGAGGAGGGGCTGCGGCGGCAGGTATGAGCGACGAGCCGATCGTGATCCCGGCCGGCGGCGGCGAGATCGTCGGCGACTCTCCCGACCGCCGGGTCGAGATCCTCTCCGACCGCGACGAGCTGCACGCGACCTGGTCGCGCTTCGGCCCCGGCCGCGACGGCGCCGGCCCGCACATCCACCACCGCCACACCGACCTCTTCTACGTCCTCGACGGCGAGCTCACGGTCAGGGTCGGGGCCGAGGACGAGCACGTCGCGGTGGCGGCGGGGACGCTCGTCCGCGTGCCGCCCCTGGTCGTGCACGGCTTTCGCAACGCGAGCGACGCCGATGTCCGCTACCTCAACTTCCACGCGCCCGGCGAGGGCTTCGCCGACTTCATGCGCGGCCTGCGCGACGGCACCGGGGTCGACTTCGACCAGGACGAGCCGCCCGCCGACGGCGGCCGGCCGAGCTCCGAGGCGACGATCGGGGGCGGGGAGGTCGTGGTGGATGAGCCGGGGCGCCGCGAGACGCTGCTGGCCGACGTCGATGCGATCCGGATCGTGGAGAGTTCGGCCGAGGCGGGCGACTCGTCGGACTCCGTCGCTGATCGTCCGGTGTCGTTTCGTTCTACGTGCTGGAGGGCGAGGTCGCGGTGGCGGTCGAGGGTCGCGAGTCTCGTGCCGCGGCGGGGACGTGGTTGCAGGTCCCGCCCGGCGTCTCGCACGTCGGTCTCGGTCCCGGGCCCGGAGCCGGCGCGCTTCCTCAGCGTTCGAGACGCCCGGCGACGAGCCGTCAGCCTGAGCCGCCGCTGACTTCTCGCGATCCCCCGGTTCATCGCGCGGCGCCTGACCCCCCGGTCGCCGGGCTCGATCGGCGACTCGAGCCGTTCCCGGTAGGGCGACCGGCTGCTTCGCGTAGCTCGCTGGCGGGGTGTCAGCAGCGGATAGTCGGCTTGTCCACCAGCGGCACCCGCTCGTCGAACGTGCCGCCAAGCACGCCAAAGCGCAGGCGGACGGCGTCGAGCTGCGCGGTCGCCTCGGAACATTCGCGACCCTGGCGGAACTCGACGACCAGGTAACGCGTCTCCCTGGCGGGGAGCTCGAGCTCGCCGAGCGGCCTGAGGGCGCCACGGCCGGCCGAGGATCCTCCGTTCCCCACGATTCCGATCCGCTCGAGCTGGAACACGGGACTGCCCTCGATTCCGGTCAGTGCAAGGTCGCCGACCGCGAACAGCCCCAGGTTCTTCACCGGGAACACGTAGCGCTCGATCGCCCCGGCGTCGCGCGGGTAGTGCGGCGTCGAGCCGCCGACGCCGATCGTGGTGCCGTTACGCGAGAAGGCGACCGACCCGTCCCATCGGATCGGATGGGTGGCGCCGTAAGCCAACGCGTAGGCGGCCATCGTGGGCACCGCGATCACGATCGCGATCGCTACCGGTCGTCGGTGCCGTCGGGGCACGCCGCCGAGCACGTTGCCCGGCTTCGCCCCTGCCGGCTCGCAGCGCCAGCGCAGCACGACGGTGGCTACCGCGAGCGACGCGAGGGCAGTGGCCCCGTAGAGCGGGGTGAGCGCGGCAACCGGCGCATAGCCGGTGAGGAACAAGGTCAAGAACGTGAACCCGAAGGGCGCGTCCCAGCCGGTGCCCCGGCGAAGCTGATCCCCGACTAAGAACGCCGTCACTCCCGTGACCAGGATCCCCACGCAGGCCTCAGCCAGGAAGCTCCAGGGGTCAGACCGGTAGAACGACCCCCCGCCCCGCCGAGTCCGACAGGCCCAGGGCGTCAATGCCGAGGAAATACACGCCGATCCCGATCGGAATGAGCAGGATCGCCGCAAACAGGTATCCCGTGAAGGTCGCCCAGGCGACGCGAAGGTATCCGGGCCTTGCGGCCGGCGACACCCCGGTGCTCGGGGGACGCGGTCTGTGCGGTGCTCACGAGGCGAGCACCCACGTCACCCCAGGTTCGGGTCAATCATGCTGATCACGGCGCTGCCTTCCAGTTGGTCGCGGCCAGGATTGTCGCTCAGTGCGCGAGGCGACAGCGAGTTGCCGCGGTCAAGCCCGCGCTGCTCCTAGCGGTTCCGACTGGGGCAGCAGCAGCTTCAATGCGACGCCTGGATTGTCACCAGCTGCGCGATGATCGCCGCTTCCTCGAGTGTGATGGCGCGCTGTGCGACAAACTGGACCAGCGCCCACGCCACCAGACGACGATGACGACGAGCGCGAGCTTCGCCGCCCAGTGAAGCTCCGTGAATCTCCGCCTCATCTACTCACCGTCCGTTCGAGCCGAGCGGTGGCCTGCGGCCACGAGAGCTCATCACTCCTTGCGTGTCGCGCTCCAGATCGGCGAGGCACGCCTCGCGAGCACCCTCGGGTACGAGCTCCTCGGATTCGCAGATCTGCCGGCGCAGGCGGGTGATCAAGCGCAGGTAGTAGTAGCTCTCATCGCGAGTGCGTAGGTGCTCTCGACGTTCGCGCTCGGCGTTCGGCGGCCGTGGCGGGGCCCTCCTCGATCCGTCGACCGTGGTTTCTGCCTGGGTGAGCATGTAAAAGAGGCCGAGCGGTCGCGGCCATCCGCCGACGCAGTCTCGGCCAGGAAGCGGCTGGTCCGGGACGCTCTACCTCGCTCGGGTCGCGTCCGAACTCCGTGTAGACGGCGGTCAGCCGCGTCGCCAGCTCATCGCGGCTCGTGCACTCGGCGAGCACGTCGGCACTCCGCTCGATCAACTCCGTGAACCGTGCGGCCCCGGCCTGGTAGCTCGCCGGTAGCTCGCGCAGGCCGAGCGCATCGCAAGTTCGCGGGTCACCCGGCAGGACCGCAACCTCGCCGTGCGCGAGGCATGAGGCAAGCCGCGGCACGATCTCCCCCGAGCCCAGCTCGCCGGCATCCCAGAGCTCCGCGCACATCTCCGCGGGTGTCCGGTCGCCGGGTTGCTGGCCGGGCGGCGCGATCAGGTCAGCGAACCGCATCTTGCGAGGGCGAGTCGAGGCTCGGGGCTTCATAGCAGTCGACCACGAAATAGTCCGTGGTCTCCTGATCGTCGAAGATTCGGGTCGCGGCGAATGCCCCCGACGCGACGACCGCGAGCACCGCGGGAATCACGATCAGCGGCCGCCACCGCCGGCGGCGCGAGCGATCGGCGCGAAGTTCGCGAACGAGATGGCTACGGCGCTGCTCTCGGCGCCTCGGCGGCATGTCGCGGCGCTGCGGCGGCCGAAGCTCATCACTCATCTCGATCCGTCTCCTCTCTGTTCACGGCGCCGGCGATCGCCACCGCTGCCTCGTCGCCGACCAGTTCCCGCAACCGGGCACGACCCCGAGCGAGCCGCGAGCGCACGGTCCCGATCGGCAGCCCTAGAGCGACCGCGGCCTCCTCGTAGGAGAGCTCGGCCCAGACGCAGAGCGCGAGCACGTCGCGCTCTCGGCGGGGCAGGCGGCCGAAGACGGCGAGCACGGCGCGCATCCGTTGCTCATCGGCGAGCCGCTGTGCCGCGTCATCAGCAAAGTCCGGCTCGGGCTCCGGCGCCGGCAAACGTTCGAGGGCGGCGCGAAACCGCCGCAACGTGCGGGCGTGGTTGCGCAACACGTTCGTCGCGACGCCGTAGAGCCAGGGCAGCGGCGGCTCGGTAACAAGATTGACCTTTCCGCGTTTGCGCCACGCCTCGAGGAAGACCGCCGAGGTCAGGTCCTCGGCGAATGACCAGTCGCCGGTCCGCCGAAAGCAATAGTTGTAGATCGCGTTCGAGTGCTGCTCGAAGAGCTCGCCGAACTGCTCCGGCGTCGGCTCACGCTGGGCGGCGCTCTCCTCGGTGGCCGTAGGCGGATGCAATGGGCTCACGGTCGATTCCACTACCTCCTATCTGTCCGCGGGCGCCTTCGAGTTCCCCCGGTGGGAGCGTTGCATGCTGCGGCCGACGGTCGCGGCCAGCTGAGGCTTATCGCGTCGACCCGAGCTTCAACTATGCACCGGGAAGGCCCGTCCTGGTTCCCCGTGATCTGATCCGGCTTGAGTAGTCGATCTGAGTCGGCATTCAGTTTGCACATCCGAGCGATCACGCCATCGGGCGATCGCGACCTCGGCCTGAGTCGAAGCCGTCGACGAGCGACGCCACGGCCCGCGGCGCGACTCCGTGGCGCGGAAGTCGCGGAATCGAAGGGTGAAGGTGGCGAGTCGCGGCGCTCGGCTTTCGTTCCCGTCAGCCCGCGGGCGGCGCGCGCGACTTCACAGGTGTGAGCAATCCGACCCTGTTTCTCAGCCGAGACCCGGCGCTACGACTACCTCATCGCGCTCGAGTTCGGGCGTGTCTCTGACGGTCAGCCGCCGTCGTTCTGGCGACCCGTGAGCGAGCAGTTCGCGTACTTGGTCCCGAAGCACGCGCGGCGGGCGAGGGGCTTTCACGTCCGCCGCTTCGAGGACTTCGACGAGGAGGCGCCGGAGGTCGAGGCGATCTGGCACGAGCCGCTGTTCGCGGTCCCGCTGCTCGGCCTGACCGCGGCGAGCGCCGGCGAGGTGATCGTCGCCGCGAGGGCGCACTTCGGCGATGAGCCCTCGATCAACCGTGTCTACTTCGATGCCGCCACGCATATGCAGGGCGAGAAGGCGCTCGCGGCATGGCGATGCTGCCTCGAGTGCGGCGACGGGATGGCCCATTTCGCGATCGGCTACACGCTCTACGAGCTCGGCCGCTACCGCGAGGCCTACGCCCACCTGCGCCACTACACCGAGCTCTCGCCGCACGCGAGCTGGAACTGGTGCTGGCTGGGGAAGGCGGCGAGCGCGATCGGCGAGCGCGCCGAGGCCGAGCAGGCCTACCGGCGCGCCCTCGAGCTCACCGCCGATGGCGACGACGAGACGGACGCCGCGGACCTGCTCGCCGCGCTCGAGGCGCACGGCGACGGCTGACCCGTCGGGCGCCGTCCCGATCCACAGTCAGACCGCCGCGGTCGCGCCAGGCTCTCGACTTCGCTCACGGCAGAGGCGAACTCGGCGAGATGCGGGTAGCGCTGCTCGAACCCGGCTATCCGGGCGTGGAGGCCTCCAGCAGCGGGGCGGTACTAGCGAGCGGTCTCCTCCAGTCGGCGTGAAGTGGTCCCAGGCCGCGTCACCGTCGACGGCCGCCAGACAACTGAGGGTGTCGGTCACGCGCCGCGCGTCTCCCTCGCGAGCTGGCTCGGGAGCAGGTACGGGTACACCTCGTTCTCTCGCCACCAGTCCGGGCACGGGTCCTTCCGCCCCTCGAAGATCACCTGTCGCGAGCTCCCGGCCGGCATCCGCCGAGGGATGAACGTGCCGCCGGCGCTGATCGCGCCGTCGCCGTCGCGAGCGACGATCCCGATCCCGGCGCCTCCCAAGGGCCGCGAGGCATCGGTGGTGACCGCGAGCCTGCAGCTCTCGCGGTCGAACGAGAGCCGGCTGAGCTCGAGCGGCGCGTCGGCCGCTTTGCCTGCCGGCGCTCGTGCGGGCCCGGATCTCGACCTCGTATCGCAGCCGCTCGGGCAACTCGGCCTTGCGTCGCCCCGGCAGGATCTCGACCACCATGCCGGTCGCTCCGGGAAGCAGGCTGGGACGCGACTCGATCCGGCCCCGGGCACCGAGGCGGACGACCCGTTCCCCGGTCGAATCGGTCACCGAGCCGTGCGGAAAGACGCGAGAGCGCCGCCCGCTTCTCGCTCGTGTTGCGCACGACGGCGACGTAGCGAAGCTTGCCGTCGAGCTCGACCAGCGCCTGGTCGACGACCCGTAGGTGCTGCTCGGAGAACTCGGCCGGAGGCGACTCGACGATCGCGCGGATGATCCCGACCGCGATGTACACGCCGATTGTCCCCAGCGCCCCGTACCAGAGCAGCGCCGCGATCACCATCGCGACCGTGCCACGCGCTCCAGCAGCGACGGGCGCTTGCCTCGTACGCGGCGGCGATGACGCGCCGGCGGGCGCCTCGGACGGGTTCCTCGGGAACCAGCGACCGCACCACGGCCGGGGCGAGGCCGAGGTCGCGCTCGGAGCAATGGTCGACCAGCTGCTCGGTGTGCTCGAGCTCGACCACCTCGGCGCCGTAGCGCTCGGCGAGCCGCGCGATCATGCGGCCGATGTCGCTCTCGCGCGGCGCCCCGATCAGCGCCAGCGTGTGCGGGCGCGCGAACTGGGCGCGAAAGCCGTCCTCGTGCAACTCGATGCGGCCCCACGCCTCGACGATCCCGACGACCTGGTCGGGGAATGAGTCGCCCGCCGCGCCGCCGGACAGCAGCCAACCGAAGGCGCCGCCGTGGCTCGCGTGCGGATGAAGCCCGTAGAGGCCGCACGAGCAGTCGCCCACCGGCGGGCGGTGCAGCGGGCGGATCCGCGAGCGAGCACCGCCGGCGAGGCATCGTGCGACCGTCGGCGCGCCGCCGGCCGTCCAGGCCTCGTTGCCGTGCCCTCGCAGCTCGGCGCTGCCGTCGACGATGCCGACCTGCCAGACCCGGATCCCGTGGATCTTCCCCGCGATCAGCGGGGCGTCGTCGCCGCCCACGAGCGCACCCGGCTAGGGCGCCTCGACCGGCTCGCGCTCGGGTTCCCGCTCCCGCTCGGGCGCCGCGGGCTCCGGCTCGGGCTCGGGCTGAACGTCGGGATCGCGGGCCGGCTCGGTCTCGGGCGCACGCTCCGGCCGCGCCGGCTCCTCGATCGGCTGGACGATGATCGTCCGCGACGGTCCGGGCAGGGTCATATGGATCCAGTCGGCGCGGCTCCGCCGCCGAGCTGACACCGGGTCTTCGACGCCGGCGTTGCGCTCTTGTTCCGTCTGATACAAGCGCTATCTTGCTCGGCCCGCTGCGACGGTCCAGGCGCGACTCGTCAGGATCCGTGCGCGGCACACGACTCAACCCACATCGAACCGAAGCTGTGTCCAACGACGATTTCAACCGCTTGAGCGAGAGCGAGCTGCAGCAGGCTCGGCTCCGATGAGCTCATCGACTACATCCGCAAGGCGACCGACGCCGGGCGCGCCCGACTGCGCGCAGTCGGCGCTCGCGATCCTCTGCTACCGCCACCTCGACGACGTCATCCGCCGGATCAGCCTGCGCGTCCCGCGCCGAGGACGTCGAGGACCTGGCGATGACCGTGATCCTGGCCGCGATCAAGTCCACGTTCGACGGCACCTCGATCGGCGAGTTCCGCGTCTGGCTCAACCGGATCATCGACCGCCGCGGGATCGCCGACTTCCATCGCGACCGCGAGGACGACCCGCAGGTCGGGCCGCTGCCGACCGAGCACCATGGGCGAGGAGGAGGTCTGGGGCGAGGAGCCGTCGGAGGCGGACGAGACCGGCGCCGTCGTCGTACAGTCGGTGATCGATGAGTGCCTCGAGGAGCTCAGCGACGCGCACCGCGACGTGGTCGAGCTCAACGTGTTCGAGGACCTCGACGCGACCGACGACCGCCGACGCGCGTCAACGAGGCGCACCCCGACCTCGACCCGCCGATGAGCGAGGCGAACGTCCACAAGATCGTCAGCCGCTTTCGCAAGTGCCTGACCGAGCAAGCTCGAGGACGACGACCAGCCCTGACCATGGCCGACGACGTCCAGAAGCTGCTCTCCGAGTACATCGCCGAGCACCGGGCCGGCGGCGAGGCCGACCCGCTCGCGTACCTCGACGCGCGCCGACGAGACCGACCGCGCGCGAGCTCGCCGAGCTGATCGACGCCTACCTGGCGCGCTCGCCCGGGCCGCGAGTGGGACCCCGAGGCCTACAAGGGCTCCGCCGCCGAGCGGGTCGCCGACGAGCTTCGGCCGTTCGCTGCACGGCGCCTCCGGCTGGTGGCCGGCGATGCTGCCGCGGCTCCGCCACCAGGCCCGGCTGACGCGGGCCCAGGTCGTCGAGCGGCTGAGCGCGGCGCTCGGCGTCGCCGGCCGCGAGGAGAAGGTCGGCGCCTACTACCACGAGATGGAGCACGGCAGCCTCGACTCGCAGCGGCGTCTCGCGAGCGGGTGCTCGCGGCGCTCGGCGAGATCTACGGGACGACCGCCGAGAAGCTGCGCGAGATCGGCGAGCCGTTGGGCGAAGGCCCGCCGGGCCGGGCTGGAGCGACCTGCGCCGGCGATGGCGCGGACGACGATCCCCGACCCGCGAGTACGCCGACGCCGAGGACGGCGCTGCAGCAGATCCGAGCCGGTGGCGCCGGCGGAGGAGAGAGACGAGATCGACGAGATGTTCACGGGCGGCCCCTGAGCGGGCCGCCCGTTTGTTTGTCGGCGTCAGCGTCAGGCGCACGTCAGTCGTCACCCGACCTATCGCCGCATGACCTACTCAAGCGGCCAAGCCGCCCCTTCCTGCTGTTTCGATTCGCCCTGCGCGAGGGCGACTTCCGCCTCGCCGAGCTGATCGCGCGGGCGCTGTGGCGCCGACGCGGTCGAACCGGCGGAAAACGCCCGCGCCCGGGCTAGGATCGCTCGCGATGGAGGAGATCGAGCGCCGAGCCGAGTCGATCCTCGCCGAGCTCCCCGACTACATCTGGGACGGCGACCGCCCACCGATCCCGGTCGAGGAGATCGCCGACAGCCACTTCGGCCTGCACGTCTGCGACAAGGCGCCCGCCGAGATGCGCGAGGCGCCCGGCTGCCCGACAGCTCGGCGACGACGAGACCCTGAGCGGCCTCCTCCTCCCCACCCTCGGCCAGATCTGGGTCAACGCCGACGAGGCCGCCCAGTGGCCGCCGCGCCGGCGCTTCACGATCGCCCACGAGCTCGGCCACCACGTCCTCCACCGCACCGGCCAGCAGTCGCTCTTCTGCCGCAAGGCCGCAGTCGACCCCGACGACAAGCCGGCGACGACCCGCCCGCCGCTCCCGGTCACCGAGCAGGAGGCCAACGCCTTCGCCGCGGCGCTGCTGATGCCGGCGCCGTCTGGTCGAGCACTACTACCGCGAGACCGACGGCGACTTCGATCGACTCTGTCTCGATCTTCGAGTCGAGCGGCGCGGCGATGGGCCGGCGGCTGCGCGCGGTGATCTAGCAGCCGGCCGCCGGTCGGCCAGGTCAGACCTGCGCCGGTCGGCGCGACCTATCCGCATGGACCAAGTCGCAGCGAACCTCGCTCGTGCCTTCGACCGGATCGAGGACTTCCAAGCCGTTCAATGCGGGCGCTCGGCGGAGGAGCTGCTCGACGCGGTCACGCTGCTTCAGGAGTCCGTCGGCATCGCTGACGGGTCACGAGCGCTGACCGCCGAACGGCTGCAAGGCATCGCGGGGTCGTCCAGGGCGCCGGGCCACGTGCTGCTCGGAGTGATCGTCGGGCTGATGGCGGCCGAGCTCGACTCCGAGTCGAGCTGACAGGCGCTTGTCAGAGGCGCGGCTCCTGAGCGCGACTGGAGGAGGGATGGACGAGAACTTCGACGAGAACGACGCGCAGGCTTTCGGCGACGGAGACGACCGCCCGAGCTCACCCCGACGTGGCGCGCCACGATCCGCCGCGGGCGGCTGATGCTGACCGACTGGGCGCCGTGGCTGATCACCGGCGGGCCGCTCGGCAACCTGCTTCCGACCGCGGGCGCGCTCCGGCGTCACGATCGCCGACCTCACCGTCCACGGCGCCGACGACGACGAGCTCAGCGTCCGCTACCTCGTCCGCGCCGAGCCCGAGCAGGAGGCCGACGACCTGCTGATCGACTGGGCGCGGCAGGTCGGCCACCGTCGGATCTGGCTCCCCGACCGCCTGGTCGAGCTCGAGCCCGACCCCGAGCAGATCGCCCGCGCCAGCGTCCGCTGCGACGTCTGCCGGGCGCGCTGGTCGGACGCGACGCCCGAGTTCTGGCTCGGCGTCCGCGAGGCGAAGGCGTTTCCGCAAGTGGTGCCCGGTCTGCGGCTGCGAGCTGCCGCAGTGGACGACCGACCTCGCCGACGACCCGAGGCATGCCCAAGGTCGACAAGGGCGAGCGCTGGAGCGCGTCAGGTTCGCGCGCGCCAGTGCACGACATGAGAAGACATGACCACTACAGCGACCCACCCCGACCGCCTCTCCGTCGACCCTCGCCTCGCTCCTCGCCGAGCCGCTTCGCGTCGGCGAGCCCGACGTCGTCGGCCCGCTCGCCGTCTTCCCGATCTTCGGGCCGGCGCCGCGCGCCGAGTACGTCCCCTTCGCCGAGGCCCGCGCGCGCGGCTTTCGGATCGGCGAGCTCGACGGCGGCGCCTCGGTCAACGACCTGCTGGTCGAGAACCCGACCGACTCCGACGTCCTGCTCTACGAGGGCGAGGAGGTGCTCGGCGCCCAGCAGAACCGCACCTTCGACGTCTCCGTGCTGGTCGGCGCCGGCGCCAAGCTGCGCGTGCCGGTGAGCTGCGTCGAGGCCGGCCGCTGGGAGGGCACGCCGCCACGCGCGAGGAGTTCGAGCGCCGCGCCGCAGGCGGCCTACCCCGAGCTGCGCCGCGCGAAGGCGACTGCAGGCCCGCGAGCGGGTCGCCGCCGGGCTCGAGGCCCGCGCCGACCAAGGCGCGGTCTGGGACGAGGTCGCCGCCAAGTCGGCGCGGATGGGCGTCGACTCGCCGACCGGCGCGATGCACGACATCTACGAGGACCGCCGCGACCGGCTCGCCGAGATGCGCGACGCGATCGAGCTGCACGACGGCCAGCTCGGCGCGCTCGTCGCGATCGGCGGCGAGGTCCGGTGCTCGACTGGGTCAGCCGGCCCGACGTGTTCGCCGAGCCTCCACGGCCCGCTCGTCCAGGGCTACGCGCTCGACGCGCTCGAGCTCTCGAGTCGACGGACGCGCCGGCGCGCCCGAGCCCGAGACCGCCCGCGGCTTCACCCTCCTGGTCACCGACTGCGAGCCCGACCAGCGCGAGCCGCGGCGTCGGCCTCGGCGAGGGACTCTCGCTTCGCCGACCACGGCGTCTGCGGCACGGCGCTCGCCCACGACGGCGAGCTGATCCAGCTCACCGCGTTTCCGGCGGACTCGAGGCGATCGGAGCGCGAGCGAGCGATCCGGACGGCGCGGGTGCGCCGACCGTCACAGCGGCGCTAGACCTGCGCCGTCAGGCTCGGCGACTGCTGGTGGCCGCGTGGCCATCCTTCGCGTCGGACTGGCGCAAACGTGCGCTCAGGCCGATAGGACTCTCGCATGGCAAGGATGTACCCCGCACGCTGATCGAGTCCGAGGTCAAGAGCCCGGCCGAGGGACGCGTCTTCGAGGCGCTCCGCGACGGCCTCGACGACCGTGGGAGGCCTTCCACTCCGTCGGCTGGGTGACGCGCGATCACGCCGAAGGGCTCGGACGACGGCGAGATCGACTTCGTCCTCGCCCGGGTCGGAGCACCGATCCTCTGCCTCGAGGTCAAGGGCGGCGGCATCGAGTGCCGGCACGGCGAGTGGTTCCGGCTCAAGGACGGCAAGCGCGAACGCTTCCGCGACCCGTTCGCTCAGGCGCTCGACCACCGCTACGACCTCGGCGCGCAAGCTCGCCGAGTTCGACGAGCTGGGCAGGACGCGACGTTCACATCGTCCACGCGCTCGCGTTCCCCGACATCACCGTCCACAAGCTCGTGCTCGCGCCCGACGCGCCGCGCGAGATCGTGATCGACCGGAACGACCTCACGGACATCGCCGGCGTCGATCGAGCGCGTGCTCGCCTACCACCGCGGCTCGCGCGAGAAGCGCGAGCCGCTCGACGAGGCCGGGCCTCGACGTGCTGCGCGACCTCCTCGCGCCCGATGTGCGGATCGAGGTCCCGATGGCGACCCAGTTCCTCGAGGAGGAGGCAGCAGATGATCACGCTGACCCACGAGCAGGCCAGCGCTGCTCGAATCGCTTCGCGCAGCGACCGTCGCCTGGCCGTCCACGGCTGCGCCGGCTCCGGCAAGACGATGCTCGCGGTCGAGCAGGCGAAGCGCCTGGCCGCGAAGGGCGAGGACGTGCTCTTCGTCTGCTTCAACACGCGCCTCCGCGACCACCTCCGCGCACGCGAGAAGGCGATCGGGGATCGAGTTCTGGAACTTCCACGCGCTCTGCCGGCACCTCGCCGGCAAGGCCGAGGTCGAGCTGCCGAGCTACCCGCAGGGCGAGGCGCCGCCGGAGTTCTTCTCCGAGGAGCTCCCGCTCGCGCTGATCGAGGCGATCGACGAGCTCGGGCCGCAGTACGACGCGATCTTCGTCGACGAGGCCCAGGACCTCGAGAACAACTGGCTCGACGCGCTGATGACGACGCTCAGGATCGCGAGAACGGGCCAGGTCTGGCTGTTCATGGACGACAACCAGCGCGTCTACGAGGCGCAGCTCGACGTCCCGGACGAGTTCCGCCCCTTCGACCTCACCGTCAACTGCCGCAACACCCAGGCGATCGCCCGCGAGGTCCTCAAGAAGTACAAGGGCGAGATCGAGCCCGAGATCAGCGGGCCCGTCGGGCCGCGAGATCGAGCTGCTCGATCGTCGACGATCCGATCGCGACCGTTCAGCGCCAAGGTCGAGCGACCTGATCGAGAAGGAGGAGGTGCCGCCGCAGGACATCGTCGTCCTCTCCTCGCACAACCGCGAGAACTCGGAGGTCGGCGCAGGCGGGGCTGCCCGGGCGAGTACTTCTACGTCGACAAGCCCGAGCCCGTCGGCCCCTACGTCCGGTTCTCGTCGATCCGCGGCTTCAAGGGCCTCGAGTCACCGGTCGTGATCCTCTGCGAGCTCGAGGATCTCGACGACGAGACGCGCGACCAGCAGCTCTACGTCGGCATGTCGCGGGCGAAGAACCACTGCGTGGTCGTGGTGCCAACGTCGCGCCCCTGACAGCGTCCGATCAACCAGCGCGCCCAACCCTGGGCATCCAGGCGCCTACAGTCGCCCCGCCTCATCCCTCCTCAAAGCCACTCTCCTCGAACTTAAGCGTCGCCGCGTTCTCGGAAACCGTGCGGACCTTCGCCTCGTCAAATCCAATCGGCGCGGTCGCCTCGACCTCAATCGTGACGGTCAGCTCCACACCCGGCGTCGTACCTAATCGCGGGAGAGCCGGGCATCGGGAAGACCACGCTCGCACAGATGCTGCTTCTGGATTGCGCGCAGCAGGGGTTCGAGCCGCTCTACATCAGCGAGGACATCTCGGAAGCTTGGGACGCGTTGGCTGATCGACCTCAGGCTTTCTATTACGACGACTTCTTGGGGCGAATCGGACTGTCAGGCCTTCGGAAAAACGAGGACCAGCGCGTAGTGGACTTCATGGCTCGCGCCAATCGCGACCCGCGTCGCACCCGCCTAATCCTTACGACGCGCGAGTACATCTTGCGCGAACGCCACCCAACTCTACGAAACGTTCGACCGCGTCGGCCTCGAGCATGACCGATTCCTGCTTGCTCTGAGCCACTACACGATGCTCGAACGAGGATTGGTCCTCTACAACCATGTGTACCACTCGGATGTGATGCGATCCGAGTGGCTTCAACAGCTCGTTCAGGACCGTGCCTATCTAAGGAGCGTTAACCATCGAAACTACAATCCGCGTCTGGTCGAGTTCATCACCGGCCTGGCCAGACCGCAGGAGCTCGATCACGTCGAGGACGACTGGGTGGAATTCGCTCTCAACGCGCTCGACCATCCCCGGGCAATTTGGAACCGAGCGTTTCAGCACGAAATCGATGAGCTCCAGCGTGCGATTCTGTTCACGCTCGTGTCGATTGGGCGATCGATGCGCATCGATGATCTGCGCCAGGGCGTGGAGGCTTATTGCTCTGCGGCGGGGATCGTGTTCGACGACGGAGCGTATCAGCGCTCGCTCCGCGTTCTGGAGATCACCTTGCTGGGTTTTGGCCAAACTCACGGCGTGCCGTCTGTGGACGTCGTCAATCCTTCGGTGGCGAACTATGTCCTCCACCTCATCGGCGACGACGGGCGCCTGTGTCAGCAACTCCTTGAAGGCGCCCAGTTCTTCGACCAACCGGAGCAATTCTGGGACATTTCACGAGCCGCCGAGGCTTCCGAAATAAGGGATCTGCTCAGGACTCGAGTCGCTGAAGGGGGGACGAGCTGGCCGACGCCTTCATACGAACGTTTGAGTCGCCGGTATGGACGACACTGGTGATGTTCTCGGACGGACGCACCGGGTTTGGGTCTTTCGAAGGCGTCGTGGAGGAACGCCTGGCGGTCCTGCTCGAGGCTTGCGGACCTGCCGTCACTAACAGTGAAGAACGGAGTGATTGGTTTCGCGCACGCCTGGCGGGATTGCTCGATGAGTGGGCCGCAGGCCGGGTGCCCGGGCGGGCCGGAATTCGGTTGTACGTCGCGATGATGTCCCCTGCGTTCGAACAGAGTGCTGAGCGGACCGGTCTAGCCTTGAAGGAAGCCCTGCATGCCGACCTGACAGATGCAGACGATTTTGACGTCCTCGAGGACCTTTGGCGAGCGAATCCGGATCTGTACACCACGCAAGAGCGGCAAACGATTGCAGATCAGTTCGCCGACTACGCCGCGGAACGCTCCTGTACGGCGCTCCCGATGCGGACGAGGTTGACCGCATAGAGCAGGTCGCCGAGGTCTACGGAGTCGCACTTGACGCCGAAGACCTCGAGGGTGCCCGGGAGAGTGCCAACGAGCGGGAGTGGGAGCCAGAGATTGATGAGGAGCGCAGCACAGACGGGAGTGAAGCAAGCTCCCCGTATGCCGAGCTGGATGATCTGTTTGCTCGCCTAAGCCCGGGATCAAGCGACTAGCGCCTGCAGTGCCTCGCACCCGTCCGGCAGACGTGGCTGTCGCAATCACGGAGAAGGCGACCTGCGCCGGCAGCCCTACAGGTCGTCACGCTTTGCAGGGGCCAGGAAATCGGGATGGGGCTCGAACCTCTGACACGCCGATCATGATTCGCTCTGCTCGGGATTTAGGCCAACACAGCCTTCCGCGGATACACCACCTCAGGATCCGTCAACACATTCACCAGCGCCGGCTTCCCGCTCGCAAACGCCCGCTCCAGCGCCGGCTGCAGCTCGCTCGGATGCCGCACCAGCTCCCCGTGCCCGCCGAGCGCCTTCACGACCTCGTCGTAGCGCGTCGCCGGCCGCAGCGACGCCGCCACCTCGTAGCCGTACAGGAACCGCATCGGGTGGTACTCGAGCGCCCAGATGCCGTTGTTGCCGATGATGCCGACGACCGGGAGGTCGTGGCGCATCATCGTGTCGAACTCGAGGCCGGAGAAGCCGAAGGCGCCGTCGCCGAGCAGGCAGACGACCTGGCGGTCGGGGAAGGCGGTCTTGGCGCCGATCGCCTGGCCGGGGCCGGCGCCGAGGCAGCCGTAGGGGCCGGGGTCCATCCAGCAGCCGGGCTCGTAGGTGTTGACGACGCGGCCGGCGTAGGAGACGAAGTCGCCGCCGTCGCCGATCACGATCGCGTCGCGGTCGAGCATCTGGGCGAGCTCGCCGTAGATCCGCAGCGGGTGCAGCGGGGCGCGGTCGTCGTCGAGCTCGTCGGTCTCCCCCGCGCGCTTCTCGTCCTCGGTCTCGCGCAGCGACGAGACCCAGGCCGAGGTCCGGTCGCGCGAGGCGCCGGCGCTGACCGCCGCGGTCCGCAGCGCCGCCAGCGTCACCCCGATCGCCCCGACGAGCTCGAACTCGGGCTTGCGGTTGGCGCTGAGCTCGTTCGGCGACTCGTCGAGCCAGATGATCTTCGTCTCCTCGCCGAAGGAGCCGCCGAAGCCGAGGCGGAAGTCGAGCGGGACGCCGGCGACGACGCGCGACGTCGGCCTCCTTCAGCCCCTGGCCGCGGGCGCGGGAGAAGCAGAGGTCGTGGTCGGCGGGCAGACACCCTCTGCCCATGCCGTTGAGGAAGACCGGGATGCCGAGCTCCTCGGCGAGCTGCTGGAGCTCGCCCTCGCCGTGTGACCAGTAGACGCCGGTGCCGGCCATGATCACCGGGCGCTCGGCCTGCGCCAGCAGCGGCGGCGGGCTCCTCCACCCCCTCGGCCTCGGTCGGCGCGAAGACCGGCTTCGGCTCCACCTCGCCCTCGCCCTCCATGAAGACGACGTCGAGCGGATAGTCGACGTAGGTCGGGCCGGTGGGGCCGTGGAGCGCGGTGTCGATCGCGCGCGCGGTCGCCGCGCCGCAGTCGCCGGTCGACTTCACCGTCTCGGCCGACTTGGTCAGCGGCGAGACGAACGGCAGGTGGTCGATCTCCTGGAGCGAGCCCGAGCCCCAGCGCATCTCGGGCGCGCGGCCGCCGAGCACGACCAGCGGCGAGCGGTTGAACTTCGCCCCGGCGAGGGCGCTCATCCCGTTGGTCACCCCGGGACCGGCGGTCAGCGCCGCGACGCCCGGCTTGCGGGTCGCCTTCGCGTAGCCCTCGGCCGCCCAGGCCGCCGCCTGCTCGTGGCGGGTGTCGATCAGGTCGATGCCCTCGGCGACGCAGCCGTCGTAGATCGAGAACAGGTGGCCGCCCGAGAGGGTGAACAGCTTCGAGACGCCGCGGTCGGCGAGCGCGCGGGCGACCAGCTTGCCGCCGTGGACCTGGCCCTCGTCCGAAGGCTCGCCGCCGCCCTCGGCGCGGGCGCTCTCCTCGGTGGTCGCCATCGCTCCCGAGCCTATCGCGGGCCACCCGTCTGGGCGATGACCACCAAGCCGGGCTAGCCTGGGGGCCGTGCGCCCCGAGACGATCTGCGTCGAGGCGGGCTACCGCGGCGAGACCGGCGATCCGGTCGCCCCGGTGCTCCACCTCTCCACCACCTACCACCAGGGCGCCACCTACGAGTACATCCGCGAGGCCTCGCCGACGATCGAGGCGTTCGAGCGGGTCGTCGGCGAGCTCGACGGCGGGCACGCGGTGGCGTTCGCATCCGGGATGGCGGCCACGACCGCCGTGCTCGACGAGCTGCGCCCGGGCGCGCGGGTGGTCGCGCCCGAGATCGGCTACCTCGGCGTGCGCGAGCTGCTCGCCCAGCGCAACGAGACCGGGCTGCTCGACGTCGACCGTCGATCGACGGCACCGACACCGAGGCGACGATCGCGGCGATCGGCGACGGCTGCGACCTGGTCTGGGCCGAGACGCCGAACAACCCGCTGGTCGGGATCACCGACATCGCCGCGGTCGCGGCCGCCGCGCACGAGGGCGGCGCGAAGCTCGCCGTCGACGCGACCCTCGCCACGCCGCTGCTGCAGGAGACTCTCGGGCTGGGCGCCGACTACGCGGTCCACTCGGCGACCAAGTACATCGCCGGCCACGCGGACTCGCTGCTGGGCGTCGTGGTCGCCAAGGACGAGGCCGATCGCGCGGCGCTCGCCGAGCGCCGCAACACGACCGGCGCGGTGCCAGGGCCGTTCGAGGTCTACCTCGGCCTCCGCGGCGTCCGCACGCTGGCGCTGCGGATGGAGCGCAGCCAGGCGAACGCCGGCGGAGCTGGCGCGGCGGCTCGACGAGCACCCGGCGGTCGAGCGCGTGCTCTACCCAGGCCTGCCCGAACCACCCCGGCCACGAGCTGGCGGCGAAGCAGATGAGCGGCTTCGGGGCGATCGTCTCGTTCGAGATCGGCGAGGGCGCCGAGGCGGCCGACGCCGTGTGCGCGGGGGTGAAGGTGATCTCGAACGCGACCAGCCTCGGCGGGGTCGAGACGCTGGTCGAGCGCCGCGCCCGCTACCCACAGGAGGCGATCGTGCCCGACAACCTGGTGCGGATCTCGGTCGGGATCGAGCACGTCGAGGACCTCTGGGCGGACCTCGAGCAGGCGATCGCGTCGGCGACTGCCTGACGCCAACCGACCGGCGACGCCGGGGCTACCATCGCCGAGGATGCTCTTCGGCAAGGAACACGTCGAGCGCTACCGGGCAACCGACGGCGCCGAAGGCCACGACTGGGTCGAGGGAGCGCCGGTGCTTCTGCTCACCACCACCGGCCACAAGTCGGGCGAGGAGCGCACGACGCCGCTGATCTACGGGCGCTCGGGCGACGACGTGCTGCTCGTCGCGTCGAACGGCGGCTCGAAGGAGCCGCCGGCGTGGTTCAAGAACATCGAGGCCGATCCGGAGGTCGGGGTGCAGATCTGGGGCGAGCGGTTCCGGGCTCGGGCGCGCACCGCGACGCCGGAGGAGAAGCCGGCGATGTGGGCGGAGATGCTGACCCACTGGCAGTACTACGACCGCTATCAGGAGATGACCGAGCGGGAGATCCCGGTGGTCGTGCTGGAGCGGGTCGAGTAAAACCCTCCCAAAACCTGCATCCCGGCCGAACGCTATGCGTGCCGAGACCCGTTACTCACCCGGATGGAGTTTTCACGCGAGCTGAGTGCTGGGGCTCGACTCGGTCGGATCGGCGGGGTCTTGGTGGCGCTCGTCTGCGCCGTGCTGCTGGTCACCGCGGGCGCAGGGGCGGCCAAGAAGAAGAAGGCGGAGCTGGTCGTCACGAAGCTCGACGACCCACCGGCGACCCTGTCCGCGGGCGACACCCTGACGATCGCCGACAAGGTCAAGAACCGCCGTGGGCCCAAGACGAAGCGCTCTTCGAACGCCTACTACCTCTCGGTCGACCCGTTTCGCGACCAAGCCGACTTCGGGCTCGGCTCGCGCAAGGTGCCGAAGCTGAAGGCGAAGAAGTCCTCGCGCGGCAAGGCCGACCTCAAAGTTCCGAACAACACCTACACCGGGACCTACCGGCTGCTCGCCTGCGCCGATGCCGAAAAGAAGGTCAAGGAACGCAGCGAGTCCAACAACTGCCGCACGTCGAAGGGCGACGTCTTCATCGCCGGGATCGCTCCTCCCGACACCTCGCCACCGAACGCTCCCGCGATCACCGACACCGAGCCCGACCCGCCCGCCTCGGAGAGGACGGTCGCCGTCAAGGGCAACGCCGAGCCGGGCTCGACCGTGAGGATCTTCGCGGGGAGCTGCTCCGGAGACTCGCTCGGCAGGGGGAGCGCCGGGGTCTTCGCCTCCGCCGGCGTGACCGTGACGGTCCCCGCCAATGAGACAACGCGCCTGCGGGCGACGGCGACGGACGACGCCGGCAACGAGTCCGGCTGCTCGGCGCCGTTCGCCTATACGCACGACCCGACCCTGCCCCCGGCGCCGACGATCACCACGGTTCCGGGGTCGCCGTCGCAGGACGCCAGCCCTCGGGTGATGGGAAGCGCCGCCGCCGGGACGACGGTGCGGATCTACCGCTCGGCGAACTGCTCGGGCACGCCCATCGCCACGCTCAGCCCGGCGCAATACGGCGTGGGCATCGTGGTGAACGTAGCGGCCAACCAGACCACCCAGCTCAGCGTCGACGTGACCAATCTCGCCAACAACGTCTCGGGCTGCACGTCCACGGCTTACACCCATGACAGATGTCGCGGCCGCCCCGCAGGTCACCGCCACCACCCCGCCCTCCCCCGCCAACGACAACGCGCCGCTGGTCCGCGGCACAGGAGCGGAAAGCGGTTCGCAGGTGCTCATCTTTACGAACGGCAACTGTTCCGGCTCTGCGGCCGTGACCTCGACCGAGGCCGCGTTCGAGGGCCCGGGGATCCAGGTGACGGTTCCCGACAACTCGGTGACCGTCGCTGTCGGCGCGGGTGCGCGACGCCGCGCGAGAACGTCTCCGCCTGCTCGAACGCGATCATCTACGTCGAGGACTCGGCCGGCCCGCTGCGCCGACGATCACCGGCACCAATCCGCCCTCACCCGCCAACGACAACACCCCGCTGGTCCAGGGCGCCGGCGCCGAGGCCGGCTCGGTGGTGTCCATCTACGGGCAGGCCGGGTGCACCGGCGGTGCGATCGCGACCGGCGGCGAGGCCGCGTTCGAGGGCGGCGGGATCCACGGTCACCGTCCCGGACAACTCGACCACGACGTTCTCCGCGAGCGTGACCGACGGCGCCGGCAATCCGTCACCGTGCTCGAACTCGGTCACCTACGTCGAGGACTCGAGCACCCCTGCGCCGGTGATCACCGACACCGACCCGGACTCGCCCGGGAGCGAGCCGAATCCCGCGGTGAAGGGCACGGCCGAGGGCGGCTCGACGGTGAGCGTGTTCACCAGCGGTGACTGCACGGGCGCGGCGGCGACCGGCTCGGCGGGTGACTTCGCGGGTGCCGGGATCACCGTCCAGGCCGATCTGCTGCTGCCGACGCCGCTGTCCGCCCGGGCGACCGACGCCCTTGGCAACGTCTCGGGCTGCTCGGCGCCGTCCTCCTACACCTACATCCCACTAGCTGCTATGAGCGCGGAGGCGACCGAGAGGGGGCGCGCCGCCACCCCGACCGACACCGACGAGGTGATCGGCGCCAAGGAGGCGTTTCTGCTGCTCGAGCGCCGCCGCCAGGCGGTGCTGACCGAGATCGCCGAGCGCTGGCGCCGCGGCGAGGCGACGCTGCCGGAGCTCAGCACCTACTGGCACATCACCGACCTGTACGAGACCGGGCACCTCGGCACGCTGATGACGCGGGAAGCGAAGCGGCGCCTGCTGCGCCCGCGGACGATCGATGACGTCTTCGATCACCGTCAGCGGCTGCCGTTCCAGCACGAGCTGGTCGAGTGGGCCGAGCCCTGGGGCCGCGAGGTGCTCGACCGGTGCCGAACCGACCTCGAGCGGCTCGGCGCCGCCCAGAGAAAGCTTTCCACGTGGCTTGCCGCCCGGGCGAGGAGCGAGGCCGAGCAGCGAGCACAGACGCGGTTCCACCACCTGGAGCTGGAGCTCGAGGTGTTCGTGCGCGAGCTGCGTGTCGACGAGGACCTCGACGAAGCGCAGATGCAGGCCGAGTTGCGCGCGGCGGCCGAGGCGCGGCAGCGCGGGGTCGCCGCGGCCCGCGAGCGCGAGGCCGAGCGCAGGCAGGCGGCGGCTGCGGCGGCCGGCGTGGCGCCGGTTGAGCCTGCGACCCCGGTCGAGCCGGCAGCCCCGGTCGAGCCGGAGCGCGCGGCGGATGACGAGCTGGAGCGTGAGCGCGAGGCCGCCCTCGAGGCGGAGCGCGAGCGAGAGGCCGCCGCGCAGGCGGAGCGGGACCGCGCGGTCGCGGCGGAGCGCGAAGCCGAGGCGGAGCGCGAGCGCGCGGCGACTGCCGAGCGTGAACGCGCAGCCGCCGCCGAGCGCGAGCGCGAAGCGAGCGCGACCGCGAGGCTGTTGCCGATCGCGAGCGCGAGGCGATGCGCGATCGTGAGCGTCAGGCCGACCGCGAAGAGAAGGCCGCCGCCGAGCGCAAGCGCAAGCGGGAGGCCGAGCAGAAGCGCGCGCGGGCGGTCGAGCAGAAGCGCCAGCGCGACGCCGAGCGCCAGCGCAAGCGCGCCGAGGCGGCGGAGCGCAAGCGCAAGCAGGCAGCCGAGCGCAAGGCCGCGACCGAGCGCACGCGAGAGGCCGCCGCGGAGCGCAAGCGCGAGGCGGAACGCAAGCGCGAGGCCGAGCGCAAGGAAGAGGCGGAACGCAACCGCAATGACGAATCGGATGGGACGGGCGCCGGCGCGACCAAGCCCACGAAGGCGCGCGGGAGGATCACCAAGCGCACGCCGAAGCCCGCGAAGACGCCTGCAAGCGCAACCAAGCCAAAGCCGAAGCCCGCGAAGGCACCCGCGAGCGCAACCAAGCCGAAGCCGAAGCCCGCGAAGGCGCGCCGCAGCGCCGCCAAAGCCGAAGCCCAAGCCCGCGAAGGCGCGCGCGAGCGCCGCCAAGCCAAAGCCCAAGCCTGCTCAGGCGCCCAAGAGCGCCACCGCCAAGTCCAAGGCTCCCGACATCCGCCCATTCGCGGCCGTCGGCGCCGCCGCGGCCGCCGTCGGCACGACCGCCGCCGCGAGCCTGCGCCGGGCGAAGTCCCGGTTCAAGTCGATCCACGTGCTGCGCCCTGGCGAGACGCCGCCGCCCGGCGCCGACGTCCGGCGGCTGGGGATCCCGGTGCCGGTGCCCGTGGCCCGGCCGCGGCCGTGGGGCACCCGCACGCTCCCGGCCCGCTGGCGGCTGGGCGCGATCGCGGGCGCGCTGGCGATCGCGTCGATCGCCTTCATCGTCGTGCTCAGCGCGGCGATCGGTGGCGACGATCCCGCGCCGGCGCCGGTGAGCAAGTTCGCCGATCAGGACAGCCTCCAGGTCGTGAACGCGACCGCGCTCGTCGAGGCCGCCGAACGCGCCGAGGCGCGCGAGCGGGCGCAGGCGCGGGCCGAGGCGCGACGCGAGCGCGAGATCGCCGCCGCGGAGGCCGAGGCCGAAGCCGAGGCAGCGGCCGCCGCCGCGGCCGCCGAGGAGGAGGCCGCCGCCGAGAACGAGACGACCACCACCGCCGAGCCCGAGCCCGCCGCCCCGACACCGGCGCCCGCCGCCCCGGCGCCCGCGCCCGCCCCGGCACCGGCCCCCGCGCCGGAGCCCGAGCCCGCCCCCGCGCCGGAGCCGGCTCCGAGCGGCGGCGGCAGCGACTGCTTCACCTTCGAATGCTGAGACCGGCGACAACGGCGTTGCTCGCGGTCGCCCTGGCCGCGCTCGCGCTGCCCTCGGCGGCCTCCGGCGGTGCCTACACCGCCGTCCAGTGCAACCAGACGCTCAACCCCGGCCCGGGCCAAGCGATCTCGGAGCAGACCAGCGCCGGCTACTTCCTGAGCGCGGGCTGCGCGACCGGCGCCGGGCTCGTCATCGAGGACAGGCTGCTCGCCTCGACCCCCGGATCAAGCTACGGACGCTGGGTGTGGCGCGCGCCCGGCGGAACGGTGTTCACCGACATCCGGGCCAGCAGCCTGCTCGTCGATGGCGTGGGCGGCGCGCAGGCGCGATTGCGCGCCGTACAGGCCGGCGGCGAAATCACCAACTTCGGCACTCCGGGCGCAGTCTGGGACCCTGCCGACACGGTCTCGGGTGAGTTCAGCGAGCTTCGCGCCGAGCTGCGTTGCGAGGCGCCCGCGCAATGTGACACTGTGCTGCTGCCGCAGGCCAGGACCGCGATTCGCGACGTGTTCCTGCGGATCGCCGACCGCAGCGATCCGGTCGTCGGCATCGGCGGCGGCTCGCTGTTCCCGAGCGACGCGGTACGCGGATCGCAGCGGGCGAGCTTTCAGGTCACCGATGAGGGCGGCGGGGTGCGCGAGATTGAGCTCCGCGTGAACGGCGAGCTCGCCTACAACGAGGTCCGCGACTGCGAGATCGTGGCCGGGGTCGCGATCGCGCTGCAACCTTGCTCCGGTCAGGTGGGCGCCACCGTCACGCTCGAGACTTCGTCCGCGCCGTTCACAACGGGCGTGAACGAGGTCGCCGCCTGCGGATCGGACCTCGCTTTCGAGGGCCTGCCGAGCAACAAGTGCGAGCGTCAGGAGGTGTTCGTCGACAACCTCTGCCCGACCTCGGAGGTGGGCGCCGGCTCCGACCTCTCCGGAGGCTTCAAGAAGGGCCGCAAGACCGCGCGCGTGCATTCCAACGAACGGGCGCGGGTGGTCGGCAAGCTGCGCAGCGACTCGGGCGACGGGATCGCCGACGCGAAGGTCTGTGCGCTGACCCGGGTGCAGATGCCCGGCGCGCCGTTCGAGGTCGCGGACACGGCGAAGACTCGCAGTGACGGCCGCTACGTCCTGCGACTGCCGGCCGGGGCAAGCCGGGAGGTCGTCGTGGACCGTGCGTTCGGCAACGAGGTGCTCTCGCGTCCCGGGCTCGCGGTCAGGTCGAGCGTGAAGCCGACGTTCGAGGTCAAGCCACGCAAGCAGGGTCGGATCGGCGCCAACCAGCGCCTGCGCTTCAGCGGGAGGCTTCCGGGCCCCGCCTGCGACGGGCGCATCGTGAAGATCCAGGCCAAGGTCAGCAAGCGAGCCTGGCAGGTCTTCCGGACCGTCCGCACCAACGACAAGTGCGCCTACCGAGCGCGTTACAAGCTGCGCTCGACCAGCAGTCGGACGCGGTATCTCTTCCGCGCTCAGGTTCCCGAGCAGCGCGACTACCCCTACACGGCCGGCGCGTCGACCGTGCGCGCCCGCGTAGCCGGGTCGAACCGGGGCTAGCGTGCGCCGGCTGGGCTCCAGGCAGGCGCGCCGCTGCCCCTGTCGCTATCGCACTCGCCCGCAGGGCCGCTGCCCGCGGCCCCGTCGCCAGCCGGGCGCCCGTCCCGCGCTCGCGGAGGTGTGCTGGTCGCGGCGCAGGCTGGCGCGACCGCGGGCCTAGGCTCGCTCGGGCCCTGAGACGGCGGCGCCGTCGGGGCACCGCGCCAGAATCCGTGCATGGCACCGGACGGCGACATCGCCCTCTTCAGCGGCGAGCCGGCAGCGGCTGAAGACCCCGACCTGCCCGGGCCGTTCACCGTCGGCCGCTGGGCGAAGGGCTTTCAGGACTTCCTGCGCGAGCGCCCTCGGGTGCTGGTGCTCGGCGAGGTCTTCAACCTCAAGCGCGCCCGCACGAGCACCTACTTCGAGCTTCGCGACGCCGAGGGCGCGGCGCGGTGCGCGATCTGGAACTCGGACCTCGAGCGGTTGAAGCTGCCCGAGGGCGCGTTTCGGGACGGCGCCGAGGTCGTGATCGCCGGCGGGCCCGACTACTACCCGGGCAGCCAGACCGCGTCGCCGAGCTTCAGCTTCCGGGCCACCTACGTCCGGCTCGCGGGCGAGGGCGACCTGCTCGCCCAGCTCGAGCGATCCCGCCGGCGACTGGATGCCGAGGGGCTGCTCGTCAGGCAGGGCGCCCTGCCCCGCCCCGAGCTGCCGAGGACGATCGGCGTCGTCACCGCCCGCGGCAGCGCCGCCTGCGCCGACCTGCTCGCCGGGCTCGAGCGCCGCGGCTGGCGCGGGACGATCGTCTGGGCCGACGCCCCGGTGCAGGATCGCCGCGCCGCCGGCGCGATCGGCGCCGCGCTGCGAGGCCTGGCCGAGCTGCCGGCGGTCGAGGTCGCGGTCGTGTGTCGCGGCGGCGGCAGCCTCACCGACCTGTGGGCGTTCTGCGACGAGAACCTCTGCCGCACGATCGCGATGCTGCGCCTGCCGGTGATCAGCGCCGTCGGCCACGAGGTCGACCGGACGCTGATCGACGACGTCGCCGCGGCCTCCTGCTCGACCCCGACCCACGCCGCGGAGGCGCTCGTACGGCTCGACGTCAACCAGGCCCGCAGCGCCCTGCGCTCGACGACGCAGATCGCGTCGCGGGCCGGCTCGGCGGCGATCTCGCGGCGCGCGCAGCGCCTCGCCGAGTGCTCGCGGGCGCCCACCCGGACCCTGCGCGACGAGCGCCGCCGCCTGCACCAGATCCTCCGCGAGGTGCGGGCGTCCGCGGGTCGGCGCACGGCCGAGCGGCGGGGCCTCGCGCACACGCATGCGCTGGTCGTGAAGCGCAAGGGCGACGCGTTCGCCGCCGCGCGCGAGGCCGCGCTGAAGCGCCTCGACGCGCTCTCGTCGGCGCTCGACGCCCACGACCCGCAGCGCACCCTCGAGCGCGGCTACGCGCTGGTCGCCGATCATGCCGGTGCGCCGATCGTCACCGCGGCCGGCGCCCGCGAGCGCGGCGATGTCGTCATCCGCTTCGCCGATGATGCGGTCGGAGCGACGATCGAGCCCGAACCCGATGGACGACCCCAACCCGATGGAAGAGACGACCAGCACGCCTGAGAACTACGAGACCGCGGTCGCGCGGCTCGAGCAGATCATCGCCCGCCTCGACTCGGGCGAGGCGGAGCTGCGCGAGACCCTGGCGCTCTGCGTCGAGGCCAAGGGCCTGATCGGCTTCTGCAAGGCCGAGCTCGACGCCGTCTCGGGCCAGCTCCAGGAGCTCAAGCTCGACGAGCTGGTCGCCGACCTCGACCGGCCCGCAGGCGACGGCGACGAGCCCTCCGCCGGCGACAGGCGCTAGTCCTCGGCCGCGACCACGTCCATCCGCTCGATCAGCCCGTCGCGAAACGTGTAGTCGTGGAAGACCTCGCCCTGGCCGGTCAGGTCGCCCGCGAGGTCGTAGACCGACTGCTCGACGCGCACCCGCACCCGCGCCTCGCCCAGCGACTCGAACCCGAGCGGCTCCACCCTGGGGTCGAACTCGCCGAACTGCCGCAGCCAGTACTCGCGGACGGCCTGGTGGCCGCTGATCCTCGTGCCCTCGAGCAGGTCGGGCCAGTCGACGTCGGCGTGCATGAGCGAGATCACCGGCTCGATCTCGCGGGCGTTGAAGTGCGCGTACATCCGCCGGAGGGTGGCTTCGAGCTCTGGGTCGACTGAGGAGACGTCCACGACCGCGGATTATCGCGGCCGTGGCACTCCGTCGGCGGCTAGGAGCGTCCGCTCGTGCCCGAGCCCTCGGTCCTATCGGCCTCGCGCTTGCGCTCCTCCTTGGCCCGCGCCGCCGCGTGCTTGAGCCGGTCGGCCTCGTCGGTCGCGGTCAACGCCTGCTCGCGCTCCTGCAGCGCCTCGGCCTTGACCTCGAGCACATCCACGCGCTCGTGCTTTGCCTTCTGGTCGATCTTCTCCTGCTTCTTCGCCGCCCGCTTGCGCGCAGCCTTCTTGCGCTGCTTCTCGGCCTTCTTGGCCTCGGCCTGCTCGTCGTCGCGGCGCTTGCGCGCCTGTTGGCGCTTGCGCTCGGCATCTTGATCGGCCTGGCGTCGGCGCTGCTCGGCGTCCTCATGAACCTTCGTGGCTTGCTCGCCTGCCTCTTCGCTGCGCTCGGCAGCCCGCTCGCGCAGTTTGAGCGCGCGGCGTCGATCGGAGACGGCCTCGCGCAGGCGCTCGGCCTCGTCACGCAGCTCCGAACTGCGAAGCGCGGTGCCGGCGACATTGCGCGCCGTGGCGTCGGCGCTGTCGACCGCCAAGCGGGCCGAGCCGGCGACGCTCTCCGGCGCCACCCGCAGGACCGTGTCGGCGGGAAGCCGGGCCAGCCGGATCGTGCCGTCGACGACCGCCTTGGGAATCGTTTGCAATGGGGTCATCGGTTCTCCTTCGGGTCGAGCGCGTCGGCCTTGGCTTCGGCCGCGCGCGCTGTTTGTTGCAGGTCGAGCGCCTCGCGGTTTGCCTCGCGCTCCCGGGCCTCGGCGACCTCGACGCGCCGATCGGCCTCGGCCTGCTGGCCCTCGCGCGCGGATTCGACCTGCTTGATCTCCTGGGCAGCCTCGTCGACTGACCGCTCCTCGGTCTGCTCGCGGTGTGATTCCGCGGCCTGCTCGGCACGGCGCTCCTCGATCTCCGTTTCGAGCCGCTGTCGCTCCTCGGCCGTCTCGACCTTGTCCTGCTCGAGCTCCGCCTCCGCGTCGGCCTGCTGGGCCTCGCGCCGGGCGTCGGCGGCCTCGACGCTCGCCTCGCCCTGGGCCTGCTGGAGCCGGCCCTCGCGGGCGAGATCGTCGTTGCCGGTCACTTCGCCGGCCAGTTCCTTGGCTTTGCCGGCGACCTTGCCGACCAGCCCGCCGCTGGTTCGTTCGTCGGTCTCGGGTTCGGTCATCTTCGTGGCCTTTCGTCTGCTTGGGCGCGCCCACGCGGGACGCGGGGAGTCTGTCCAGGCGCAGCTGCACGCGCCTCGACCCGTTCTTACTACCCGGTCGAGCCCGTCCTAACGACGCGTGCCGCGATCAGCGGCGGATCAGCGCCGGACCCGGCACCGGCACCTGGAAGCCGAACTTGTCCGGCTCGACGCTGCGGATCAGCGGAACGCCCAGGAGGCGGGCGATGCGCCAGGCCCAGGCGTAGGGGAACGGCACCGGGAACTCGGGACAGAATCGCTCCGTGCGGCCGTTGCGCCCCTCGACCTCGATCGTCACCGTCGAGCTCGGCAGGATCCAGCCTGCCGGGTGGTCGACGCCGACCAACCGGACAGCTTCGGGGCCGCCGTCGCCGAACACCCGGCGGATGTCGCGGACGGCGGCGCGGATCCGGAACGGGTTCAGGTAGCGGAGCCTGCTCACGTCGAGCAACTACCCGCAAAGGGGTGGATCGACGCTACGCCGTGCGATAGGTTCGGCTCATCCCCAGACTCAAGACGGCCCTCCCCATCCTCCTGATCGCCGTCGCGATCCCGCTCGCCGGCGCGGCCTCCCGCCGGTCGGCCGGCGGCAGGTACACCCAGTGCGGCGACGGCCAGGTGAACGGATCCGGTTGGTACAACCTCAAGGCGCTCCGGGTCGCCTGCAACCCGGCCCGCAAGCTCGCCGACCACTACGTGTTCGAGGCCGGCGGCAGCGACGACGACTACAAGGGCTGGCGCTGCTCGGAGGAGCAGCTCGGCGACGAGCTCTGGCGGACGAAGTGCAGCCGCGAGAAGGGCGACGCCACCCAGCGGGTGAAGTTCAAGTTCGGAGCCTGACGCGGGGGTGTCCGCGCATGGCGAGCGCCCGCGCGGCGCACTAGCCCGGCGCTGCGCCGGGCGCTCGTCGTCCGTTTGGACAACGGCACGCTCTCACCGGCCGACCGCACGGGCGCGCAGGCCAACTCAGGGCAGCGGCGCGCTCTGGTTCGCGTACGGCTGGTAGTCGCGGCAGGGCTGGCCGCGCAGCGCCGGGCAGGGCGGCAGCCCGGTCGGCGCGTCGACGTCGCCCACCACGGGCAGCAGCAGCCGCGACGCCATCTCGGGCGAGTGGGCGATCGAGACCTTGGCCGGCGCATCCGGGACGACCTCCGAGAACGCCCAGACCGGCTGGTCACCGCCGACCGCGCTGATCGTCACCCGGATCGACGACCCGGCGCGATAGACGTGGCCCTGGTAGTAGAGCGGCACCGTGATCTTCGTCCACTCGCCGCGCGGCAGCGGAGCCAGGTCGCGCTCGCGGAAGCTGAGCACCGGCTCGAGCTGGGTGCTCTTCTCGCGGTCGAGCTTGCGAGCGGCGGTCCGCAGCCAGCCGCTCTGCACGAAGCTCTCCTTGCCGTCCGGGCGCACCTCGGAGACGGTCACCTGCAGGGCGAGGTCGCGAGCCGGTGAGCGGATCCAGGCCTTGAACGCCCCGGCGCCGAGCACCGCGGTGTCGGCGCTGAGCTGCGGGGTGACGTAGGAGGCGGCGGTCCCGGCCGGGTTCTGGGTCCAGTCGTAGGGGGGCGTCGCGGTCCACAGGCCGTCGGTGCCGGAGCCGGTGTTGCCGGTGAAGTTGGTCGGTGGGCGCGCGCCCGGGTCCCACCTGAACGAGTCCTTGGCGCCCTCGGTGGGCTTCTCGCCGCGCAGGGCCCCGCCCTCGCGCAGGAAGAGGGATCGCGCCTTGGTGTTCGGCACCGGGAAGCTGGAGAACGACTGCTCGAAGCCGGCATACGGGTAGCCGGGCTCCCCGCCGGCGCCGTTGTCGAACAGGATCCGCACCGGCGGCAGCGCTTCGAACGCCGCCAGGGCGGACGCGAGGTCCGGCTCCTGCTGGATCGGGTCGTCGGGGAGCTGAACTCCGGGAATGCCGAGCACGGTGGCCCAGATGGCCGGCGCCAGCGGCTTGATGCCCGGACTCAGCGCCGGTCTTCGCTGCGAGACGTAGAGCTCCATGAAGTCGAACCAGCGGTTGAAGGTCGCCGGGTCGAGCGAATCCGTGTGGACGCCGTTGGTGAACGTGAACCACTTGCGGTCGGTGCCGGTAAAGCGCGAGGCGAGCGTCGGGCAATGGCCGCCCGTCTGCTCGTCGGTCCACTGGCAGGCCATGTACACCGGCACCTTGATCTTGTTGACGAACGTGATCGGCGAGAGCGGGTCGGCAACCTGGGGCCGGTAGGAGTCGTTGCGGCGGATCTTGGCGATCAGGTCGACCGCCTCGGTGTGCAGGTCCTGGTTTTCCCGGCAGATCTCGTCGCCGGCCTCGATCCGCTCCCACGCCCACTCCTGGCCGGTGGTCGGGGAGGCGGGTTGCGAGTCGTCGACGCGGTCCTGCGCCCACTCGAAGGCGAAGCCCGTGTTCAGGATCCCGCCCGGGTAGAGGGTGGTCTGGGTGTTGTCGATCACCGACAGCGGCGTGATCGCCGCCAGGCTCGGCGGCCGGGTCGCGGCAACGAACAGCTGGCTGATGCCGCCGTAGGAGACGCCCGCCATGCCCGGCTTGCCGTTGAGCACCCACGGCTGGCGCGCGACGGTCTCGATCACGTCGTAGCCGTCGAGGCTCTGGAGCTCCTCGAAGTAGTCGAAGGCCCCGCCCGAGCAGCCCGTGCCGCGCATGTTGACGTCGACGACCGCGAAGCCGAGGACGGTCAGCAGCTGCGCGATCGAGCTCTCACCGCCGGAGGGGTCGGCGTAGCCGTAGCCCGAGTACTCGACCAGGGTCGGGTACGGGCCCTCGTCGGCGGGCCCGGGCAGCTGGACGTTGATCGCCAGCTTGGTCCCGTCGCGGGTGGTCAGGTAGCCGTAGCCCCCGGCGGGCAGGGCCTGGTCGTAGATCGAGGGGTCGGGCGGCGCGGAGCGGTCGCTGAGCACCCGGAAGCGCGGTGTCTGTGGCGCGCCGGATCCCTTGCCCTGGCGCACCGTATAGCCGCCGCCGGGCTCGACGTGGCGGAAGAGGATGGCGCCGAGCTCACCCGCCTGGCGCGTCTCGACCTTCTTGCCCTGCCGATCGGCGAGCGTCAGCCGCTCGCCCGGAACGGCGCCGGTCACCTGCACCTGCTCGACGCTGCCGTGGGCGGTGAAGGCCGCGGCGGCCTTGGATTCGGCGCTCGCGGGCGCGGCGAGGGCGAGCGAGCCGCACAGCAGCAGCCCGAGCGCACCTGCGATCCGCCCGCCAAGACCCCGCACGTCCCTGCACCTCATCGCCGACAGTTTTTCACGTCTGCGGATTCGGTGCCACCTCGCGCGCTCATCGCCGCGCGCTCGGGCGCGCCGCGCGACGCAGGCGGCGGGCGAGGGCGGTCAGCGGCGCTTCGCCGGCGCGCGTCGCCGCCGCCGTCGGCGGCGACCGGCTCCTCGACCCGGCCGGCGACGCTCGGCGCGTAGAGGGCAACCGGCTCGGCGACGCCCCGGAGCTCGGCCTTGCCACGGCTCTCGGCCTCGAACTCGTGCGAGAGCCGCTTCCAGGTCTCGCCGGTGATCAGGATGTCGTCGCCGGTCTCGCGCGTGTGCGCCTCGACGCGCGCCGCGACGTTGACCGCGCCGCCGATGACCGAGAAGTTGAGCCGCCCGGCGCCGCCGATCGCGCCGGCGATCACCGAACCCGAGTTGACCCCGACCCCGACCCGCAGCTCGCCCGCGCGGCCCTCGGCGTTGACCGCGGTGGCGATCTCGCAGGCGGCGCGGACCGCGCGGTCGGCGTGGTCGGCAAACGGCTCCGGGGCGCCGAAGACGGCGAGCAGCCCGTCGCCCTCGAACTTGTCGATGTGGCCCCCGTGGCCGGCGATGATCGGCACGATCACCTCGAACAGCCGGTTGAGCGCGGCGACCACCTCCTGCGGCGTGGCGTCGGAGGCGAACTCGGTGAACTCGCGCACGTCGCAGAACATCACCGTGACCTCGACCTCGACCCCCTCCTCGCTGAAGCCCTCGGAGAGGATGTACTCGGCGACCTCCTCGTCGAGGTAGGTGCCGAAGGCCTCGCGGATGCGCTCGCGGTCGGCGAGCCCGGCGACCATCTCGTTGAAGCTCGCCGCCAGCTCGCCGAGCTCGTCCCCGGTCGTCACCGGGACGCTGACGTCGTAGTCGCCCTCGCTGACCCGGTCGACCGCCCTCGAGAGGTCGCGCAGCGGGCGCAGGATCGACTTGGAGAGCAGCACCGTGAGCTCGAGCGAGATCGTCGTCGCGACCGCCAGCGCGACCAGCACGTCGAGGCCGAGGTTGGAGCTGCCGCCGCCGTCGGAGGTGAGCGCCGCGACCACCAGCCCGGTGATCAGGTTGATCAGCGGCAGCGCGACCATCAGCCGGGTGCGCAGCGAGACCGCCCAGAAGTCGGTCCGCTGGCGCGGCGAGAGGTTGGAGTTGATGTCGACCAGCACCGGCCGCATCCCGGCCTCGACCGCGAGGTAGTGGAGGATCGCGGAGTAGCCCATCGCCACCGCCGCTCCGGCCAGCAGCGGGAAGATCCCGAGCACCGGCAGGTCGAGGATGGCGACCGAGACGATGCAGATCGGGAGCACCGAGATCAGCACCGGGATCGGCAGGTCGCGCTTGAGCAGCAGCACCGGCAGGTTGATCGCCGTCGACCAGGCGTCGTGGGTCGAGCGCTCGTCGCGATCGCCCGCGATCCACTCGCGGATCGGGCGGATCTGGCCGGTGATCCGCCACAGCGACGCGAGGATCGCCGCCTCGGTGAGCACGAGGGCGATCCCGAGCACGGTCAGGTACTCGTGCGTGTCGCCGTCGAAGTAGAAGGTGAACAGGGCCAGGGTGCCGCCGACGATCACCAACGCCGTCTGCAGCTCGACCGCCATGAAGGCGAGCGGATAACGCGGGCCGAGGCGCTTGTAGAAGAAGGTCATCGCCGGCACGGCCATGCGCGGATTTTCCCAGCTACGGCCCGACTTATGTGTGAGATCCCGTGCTCGCGGGTGCGCCCGGGCGGGCACGCCTCAAGGTTGCGCCCGCGGCGCCCGATGAGAGACCTGTGAGCCGGTCGGTGCTGCCTGAAAATCCCTTCAACGGGGGCTTTCCCGAGCCGCCTGCCGACGCGCCCGTCCGCGTCGTCGCCGCCCGCCACGAGGCCTGCGGCGCCTGCACCCGCGTCCGCCTGCCGGAGGCGCTGCCCGTTGGTGCCGTGCGTCGCTTTCGCTGCTCGGGCTGCGCGGGGATGTTCGAGCCGCCACAGGTCGAGGAGGTCGAGCTCGAGCCGGTCGTCGGGGCGGAGCGCGAGCTGACGGAATGGGTCGAGTCGATCGAGCCCGAGGTCGCCGCGGTCGAGGCCGCGGAGCGCAAGCTGCGCCTGATGGAGCGCCGGGACGGTGGCGCCGGCTGCGGTGCCGAGGCCCGTGTCGTTGCAGCCGAGGCCGATGCCCGGCCGGCAGCCGAGGGTCGCGCTGCCCAAGCTCTCCTTGCCGAAGCTCTCGATGCCGAAGCTCTCGATGCCGCGAGCTGCCGGCGGTCAGCCTCCCGAAGCCGAAGCTCCCCGCTCGCACGGCGGCGCGCGGCTGCCGAAGCTGCCGGCGTCAGCCTCCCGAAGCCGAAGCTGCCGTCGCTGAGACTGCCGGACCTCGACCCCGAGAGCCGCAGCTGGAAGCTGCTCAGCATCCCGATCGCCGCCGTGCTCGTGGTCGGCGCCCTGGTCCTGCTGCGCGGCGGCGACGACCAGCCCGCCCCGGGCGCGCCGGCGGCGCCCGCGGCCGGCACCGAGGCTTCCGCCGCCGGCGCCCCGGCGGACGGCGACGACCGCGGGTCCGGCGCCGGCGAGAGCGGGAAGCCGTCGAAGGGGACCGAGTTCGTGCGCGAGTCCTCCTACTCGCTGGCCCTGCCCGAGGGCTGGGAGCGGATCGACCCACCCGCCGGGGCCACCTTCGCCGCCGTCGCCGCCGACGGCAGCGCCGACGCCACCCTGTGGATCACCCAGGACCCCAAGCTCGACTTCCCCACCTTCGTCTCGCAGTCGCTGACCCAGCTCGAGACGCTCGCGGGCGCGGCCGAAGTGGTCGAGCGGATCCCGGGCCCGACCGCCGAGACCACGATCGTCCGGCTCGCCGCCGACGCCCCCGCGGGCCAGCCGATCTACGAGGCGACGCTCCGGGTCGCCGGCCCGTACCGCTACTACCTCGCGACCACGGTCCAGCCCGGTTCCCCGGCCGCCACCGCCGACGGCGTCGAGCTGATCACCGGGTCGCTGACCCCCGAGCTGGACGGTTAGAACCTTGACCGGGCGAAAGCGCACCCTGCTGCTGACCGTGCTCGCGCTGGCGGTGCCGCTGCCGGCGTACGCGATCACCGACCGGGCTCTCGAGGCCGTGGGCGCGGGCACCGGGCCCGCCACGATCGAGGTCTCGACCACGCTCGCCTCCTGCGGCGTGCTCGAGGACGGCGTCGTCTGCAAGCTCGAGGTCTCGTTCGGCCCGGTGCCCGAGCGCAGCCAGCTACGCGGCCGCGGTCACCCGCGCCGACGGCTCCGTGATCGACTACGGCGCGATCGAGCCCGGCGGGGCGGCGCTCTGGGTCCCCTACGTGGGGTCCGGCATCTACAGCGTCAGGATCACCGCGTACGGCGCGCCCGAGCGCGGCGACGATCGCAACGGTCGCGGCGAGGTGGTCGCGACGGGCAATTCGCGGACCGGCGAGGAGGACGACTCCGACCGCGAGCCGCGGGAGGTCCAGCAGCTCTCGCCCGAGACCGAGGTCGAGGGCCGCGAGCCCGGCGCGGGGTCGAACCCCGACTCCGACGGCGAGGCCACCAGCGAGGTCGGCAGCTCGGCCGCCGCCACCGAGCCGGCGTGCACGCCGGCCACGACCGAGCCGGCGCCGGTGCCGACCCCGCCGGTCGAGCCGCCCGAGGACCTCGACCCCGCGAACCCCGACGAGGACGCCGACGCGATCCCCGACGAGCAGGAGCGCGTCACCTACGAGCAGCAGCTCGCCGAGTACGAGGCGGCGCTGGCCGCACAGGCCGAGGCGCCGGCACCGGCGCCGGCCTGCTGAGCGGCGCGAGCGGCGGCGGCGCGCAAGCTGCTCGGGCACTGCGGCCGCTGAGCCGCGCGCCGGGCGGGCGCCGCCACTACGATCCGGGCATGGCCACCGCCACCGCCCAAGCGCTCTCCGACGCCGCGCGCGAGTTCGTCGGCGCCGCCCCCCACACGCTGCTGATCGGCGGCGAGCGCGCCGAGGCGGCCGACGGGCGCACCTTCGCCACCATCGACCCGGCCACCGGCGAGCCGATCTGCGAGGTCGCCCAGGCCGGCGCCGAGGACGTCGATCGCGCCGTCGCCGCCGCCCGGGCGGCGCTCGAGGGCCCGCTGCGCAAGGTCTCGCCGTCGAAGCGCGCGGGGCTGATGTACGCGCTTGCCGAGCTGATCAAGGCCAACGGCGAGGAGCTCGCCGAGCTCGAGTCGCTCGACAACGGCAAGCCGCTGGCATCCGCGAAGGGCGACATCGCCGCCTCGGTCGCCCACCTGCGCTACTACGCCGGCTGGCCGACCAAGATCGAGGGCGAGACGATCCCGGCCTCGGGCCGCGACCTGTTCGTCTACACGCTGCGCGAGCCGGTCGGCGTCTGCGCCCAGATCGTGCCCTGGAACTTCCCGCTGCTGATGGCGGTGTGGAAGATCTCCCCCGCGCTCGCCGCCGGCTGCCCGCTGATCCTGAAGCCGGCCGAGCAGACGCCGCTGACCGCGCTGCGCCTCGGCGAGCTGGCGCTCGAGGCCGGGTTCCCCGAGGGCACCGTCAACGTGCTCACCGGCGACGGCGAGACCGGCGCCGCCTGGTCGACCACCCGGGCGTCGACAAGGTCGCGTTCACGGGCTCGACCGAGGTCGGGCGCGAGATCGGCGCCAAGTGCGGCCGGGCGCTGAAGCGGGTGACGCTCGAGCTCGGCGGCAAGAGCCCGAACATCATCCTCCCCGACGCCGACCTCGAGTCCGCGGTCGCGGGCTCCTACCAGGGCATCTACTTCAACTCCGGCCAGGCCTGCAACGCCGCCTCGCGGCTGTTCGTGCAGGCAGAGATCTTCGACGAGGTGGTCGAGAAGCTCGCCGAGTTCGCCTCGCAGGCGAAGGTCGGCCCCGGCCTCGACCCCGACTCGCAGTTCGGCCCGCTGGTCTCCGAGGAGCAGCTCGGCCGGGTGACCGGCTACATCGACTCCGGGCTCGCGGAGGGCGCCGAGGCGGTCGCCGGCGGCTCACCCTCCAACGGCGGCAACGGCGGCTACTTCGTCGACCCGACCCTGTTCACCGGCGTCACCGACGAGATGCGGATCGCCCGGGAGGAGATCTTCGGCCCGGTGCTGGTCGCGCAGCCGTTCGAGGACCTGGACGAGGTCGCGAGGCGCGCCAACGACACCGAGTACGGGCTCGCGGCGGGCCTCTGGACCCGCGACATCTCCCAGGCCCACAAGCTCGCCGCGCTGCTGAAGGCGGGCTCGGTCTACATCAACACCTGGGGCGCCGGCGACCCGGCGGCCCCGTTCGGCGGTTACAAGGCCTCCGGCATCGGGCGCGAGAAGGGCCACCACAACCTCGACGCCTATCTGGAGACGAAGTCGGTGTACGCGCAGCTCTGAGAGCGGTGCGGGGACGGATGCGAACCTGGCTGGTCGCGGCCGCGTGCGGGGTCGCCGTCGCGGTCGCCTCGGGGCCGGGGGCGGCGGACGCCGTGGCGCCGGTCGCCACCGCGACCGCGGTCGGGCTGCGGGTCTCGGGCGAGAAGCTGCACGTCGCCGGCACGGTGCTCCCGGCCCAGCCCGGTGGGCCCGTCGCCCTGAAGGTCCTGCGCAGCAAGCGCAAGGGCGCGCCCTACAAGCGCGTCCGCTCGGCCGAGGCGACGATCAACCTCGAGGGCGCATACGCGACGGCGATGCGGCGCAAGCGCAAGGGGGCGTGCCAGCTGATCGCGGAATGGGCCGGCGACGCCGACAGCCTCGCCTCGAGCGCGAGCGTCGGCTTCCGCTGCTGAGCGGTCGCGGCCCGGCCGGCGAGGCCCGCTATTCCGATGCCGCCGGCGTGATGGCGACTTCGAGTCGCCTACCGACTGGTTCTCGCGCAAGCGCGCTCGCCCGCGACCGCGGAGGTCGCTCGCGTGCTCAACACGTCATTCGGCGACGAAGGCGCTGCGGACAGTGCCGGGGGAGGGACTCGAACCCTGGCACGCCCCCGTCGGGGCAATCGGCTTTTAAGCCGATCGCGTATCACCAATTCCGCCACCCCGGCACTCTGACAGCGCTGAATCGCCTTTATCCAAGCTGAATGAAGGGGGGTCACCATGCCCCTGGTAGCGCAACCCCACCCCTGTTACCGTGTTCCGAGGGGGTGGGTAAGCGCGCCGTACATGGAGGCCTCGACCCTCACACCTGCCAGTAGTCGTGCCGGCATCCTCGGCCGCCGGTCCCCGCTGCTCAAGCTGCAGGGCGACGAGCGCCTCGTCGCGCTGATCCGCGACGGCCACGACCACGCCTTCGAGGTCCTGTTCGAGCGCTACCACTCGCGCCTGCTCGCCTTCTGCCGCCACATGCTGCGCTCGACCGAGGACGCCGAGGACGTGCTCCAGGAGGTGTTCGTGAAGGCGCACGCGGCGATGCTCGCCGACGACCGCGCCATCAACGTGCGCCCGTGGCTCTACCGGATCGCCCGCAACCGCTGCCTCAACCACCTGCGCCGCCCGGTCCCCGAGGGCCAGGACTCGATGGACGTGATGGTCGGCGAGAACGGGGTCACGACGGCCGACCGGGTCCAGAGGCGCGAGGACTTCCGCGCCCTGGTCGCCGACGTCCAGGACCTGCCCGAGACGCAGCGCACCGCGCTGCTCCTGCGCGAGATCGAGGCGCTCTCCTACGAGGAGATCGCCGAGACGATGGACACGACGATCCCGGCGGTCAAGTCGCTGCTGGTGCGGGCGCGGATGTCGCTCGCCGAGGCGACCCACTCCCGCCAGCTCACCTGCGGCGAGGTGCAGCTCGAGCTCGCCGAGGCGGCCGAGGGATTGACCAAGGCCTCGGGCCCGGTGCGCCACCACGTCAAGCGCTGCGAGCAGTGCCACAAGTTCCGCGGCGAGCTGCGCTCGAACACCAAGGCCCTCGCGGCGCTGGCGCCGATCGGGCCGCTGGCGCTGCTGTTCAAGGGATTGATCGCGAAGTTCGGCTTCGGCGGGTCCGGGACCGCCGCCGGCGGCTCGGCCGCAGGCGGCAGCGGGATCGCCGGAGGCACAGCGG
The DNA here is from genome assembly GCA_963733075.1 of uncultured Solirubrobacterales bacterium. Classification (GTDB taxonomy): domain Bacteria; phylum Actinomycetota; class Thermoleophilia; order Solirubrobacterales; family 70-9; genus WHSW01. The sequence goes on from CAVTCA010000027.1 coordinate 94,538, forward strand.
TCGCCGGCGGCGCCGCCGCGGGCGTCGGCGGTGCGGCGGCGGGCGCCGGTGGCGCCGCGGCCGGAGCCGGAGGCGCCGCGATCGGCGGCGGAGCGGCGGCGGCCGGCGGAGCTGCCGCCGGTGGCGGGATCGCGGGCGCGATCGGCGCCAAGGCCGCGGCGACGGCGGCGACGGCGGCCCTGCTGACCGCCGGCGCGGTCGAGGTCCGCAAGCAGTTCAACTCCGACAGCCCGGCCAATGAAGACGCCAAGCACGCCCCGTCCCAGGCCTACTCCCCGCCACCCGAGCGCGGCAGCGGCGGCACCGACACCGAGCAGACGGCCGCGGCCCAGGCCCACGCCACGCCGAGCCGGCGGCGACCGCGACCGCGACCGCGAGCGCCGCGACCGAGCAGCCTCCAGCCGACGCCCCGGCCCAGCCGCCGGCCGACGGCGCCGCGCCGCCGCCGCACGACCCGGCCGCCACCGGCGACGACGGTGTCGTCGGGCCCCCCGGCGGCGCGGGCGGTGCCGACGGCGCGGGCGCCACCGACAGCGGCGGCGGGCCGGTGCTGATCATCGAGCCGGCCCCGACCGAGATAATCGTCACGACCCCGGAGCCGGCAAGCACCGCACCGCCGCCCGAGCCCGCTCCCCCGCCGCCACCGGTGGTCGAATCCCCGCCGGCCGAGCCGCCGCCGACCGAGCCGCCGCCGGTCGACCCGCCCGCGCCGGGCGACCCGCCGCCGCCGAGCGACCCGCCCGCGCTCCCCGCTCCCTGAACCGGGCCGAGCGGACCCGCCCGCTTAGATCGGCAACCGCGCGAGCGCCCGCGTGCCCGCGGGCGAGGTCTCGAGCTCGAGCCGCCCTTCGGCGGCCCTGACGCGCTCGTTGACCGACGCGAGCCCGATGTGACCCTCGGCGAGCGCCTCGTCGCGACGCCCGGGCGCGATCCCACCGCCGTCGTCGACGACCTCGAGCTCCAGCGCCTCGCCGGTGTTGCGCAGCGTGACCGACACCGCGCTCGCGCCCGAGTGGCGCGCCGCGTTGGTCAGCAGCTCGCGCGCGATCGAGAGCAGCAGCTCGTCCTCGCGACCGACGGCCTGGGGCGCGAGGTCGATCGAGATCTCGAACTCGCCCTGGCGCGCCGCCTGGCGCGCGACCGCGCCCAGCGCCTGCTCGAAGCCGCCCTGCTCGAGGGTCACCGGGTGCAGGGCCATCATCGCCTCGCGCAGGCGCCCGATCGCCGCCTCGACGACCTCGTGCGCCCGCTGCACCTGGGCGCGGCCCGGCGCCGCCTCGATCAGCTCCTGGTTGGCGGCGAGCAGGGTCTGCAGCGAGTCGTCGTGGATCAGCTGGGCGATCCGGCGCCGACCCTGGTCCTCGGCGTCGATCACCTGGGCGACGAGCCGGCGGCAGACGTCGAGCTCCTCGCGCAGGTCGGCGAGCTCGGCGCGCAGGGCCTCGTTGTCGGCGGCGAGGTCCGAGGACCCACCGGTCATTAGTGCTTCCCGGTACTCGCGACGGGGAGCACTTAGTCCAGCATCCCGCGGCGCATCGCCTCGGCGACGGCGGCGGCGCGGTCGGAGACGCCGAGCTTCTCGTAGAGCGAGTGCAGGTGGCTCTTCACGGTCGTGGTCGACAGGTGGATCTCCTTGCCGATATCGGGGGCCGAGTAACCCTGCGAGACCAGCGCCAGCACCTCCTGCTCGCGATCGGTCAGCTTCGGCGGCCCGCCGCTGCGCTCGCGCTCCTGGATCTGCTGGGCGAGCCCCGCCTGGGCCTCGGGGGCGAACGCGGTCCCGCCCCGGGCGATCGAGACGATCGCCTCGCAGACCTCGTGGCGCGAGGACTCCTTCGACAGATATCCCTTGGCCCCCGAGGCGACCGTCTTGTAGGCGAGCTCGGGCTCCATGAACGCGGACAGGAAGAGGACCTCGGTGGCAAGCCCCTCGCGGCGCATCGCCGCCAGCACCTGGGTGCCCTCGAGCCCGGGCATGCGGATGTCGAGCACCGCCACCTGCGGCTGCAGGTCACGGATGCGCTCGAGCGCATCACGGCCGTCGCCGGCCTCGGCGACCAGCTCGAGGTCCGGCCGGTCCTTGATCGCCCGCACGATCCCCTCCCTGTAGATCGGATGATCGTCGGCGACCAGCACGGTCACGCGTTCGGCCTTGGAGCTCACCGGTCGGCGAGTCTAATCGCGGCCAGGGATAGTCCCAGTGCCCCGGTTCGAGGCCCTCCGTGACCTCGAACCGGGACTACTGGGAACGGGTCCGGACACCGGTGGGGCCAGTGCCCGGAACGTCGAAAGAAGCAAGTCCGGCCTCGCGCACCGCCCTCAGGAGGTCCTTCCCCGAGGTTGCTGCGGATGCGGGTGGGTTGACATCCATCTCTCCCATGTGAGGCCCTCTTCGCTCCCACGACGTGGGGGGTTAGGGGGGATGTCAATAGTCGTGCAAACTGCATATTTTCTCTTCCCCCGATCGGCCGGACTTGACGGGGATTTCCGGCACCGATCGTACGGGATCTTGGTCATTCGATCGACTCACCCTGCTCGAGCTCCCGGGCGAGGGCCCAGCCGACCGCGACCCCGACCATCATCCCCATCCTCGCCTCCTCGGCGAGCAGGGTGCGGATCGCGGTCGCGCGCTCCTCCGGGTCGTCGAGCGCCAGCGCCCGGGCCAGCTCGGAGTCGTGCGACTCGGCGAACCAGCCGCCCGAGTCGAGCGCCTGGGCCAGGATCCGCTGGAGCTGCGGCGCCATCCGGGTGATCAGCGCCTCGGCCTCCTCGAAGCGCCCCGGCGTCGCCAGGGCCGCGACCGCCGCCTCCAGCCGGGCGTCGGAGTAGCCCTCGCTCACGCGCGGCGCTCCCAGAGCTCGAGCCTGAAGTCGGCGCCGTAGCCCAGCCGCCGGTACAGCGACTGGCCCATCGGCGATCCCTGGAGCGATGAGGTCTCGAGGCCGCGATCGCGCGCCTCCCCGACCGCGATCGCGATCAGCCGGCTGGCGAGCCCGAGCCCGCGCTGCTCCGGGTGGGTGGCGACGAAGTAGAAGCCGAGGTCCCCGGGCCCGCGCCGCCCTTGAGGCGCCTGACTGTGGTGGTCCATCGTCACCAGCACGCAGGCGGGCTCGCCGTCGACCCGGGCCTGGTAGAGACGGCGCGCGGGCTGCGGCGGCGGGGCCGCCAGCCCGGGGGCGACCCCGGCGTCGGCCGGAAGGCCGTAGGCGAGGTCCTGGAGGCGGCCGAGGTCCGCGGGGTCGACGTCGTTGTCCCAGTCGAGGTCGGCGATCTCCGGCGCCTCGAACTGGGCGAGCTCGAGCGACATCGCCATCGGCGAGCTGTCGAGAAAGTGGCCCGCAGCCTCGAGCGCGTCGATCGCCTCGCGGTCGAACTCCGGCGTCCACACCGCCCACGCCTCGACCCCCGCACGCTCGTAGGCAGCGGCGAGCTCGCCGAGCTCGTCGGCCAGCCGGCCCGCATCGGTGTAGGTGACCGAGTTCGGGATCGAGCGTTGCGGGCAGCTGGGGACGATCGCCGCCGTGACCCCGTCGCGCTCGAACAGGCTCGCGCCCTCGGAGCTCGCGCCCAGCATCGCGACCCAGTCGCGCAGCCCGCGCCGCTGGAGGTCGAGCGCCCGGTCACGGTTCATCGCTTGCGCGCGAGCATCAGGCCGTCGGCGATCCCGACCATCGCCGCGTCCACGCGCTCGTCGGCGGCGATCAGGTCGTTGGTGGCCCGGATCGCCACGACCTGCTCCTGGTCGTTTGAGGGGTCGATCACCCGGCCCGCGGCGAGCACGTTGTCGACCACGATCACGCCCCCGGGCCGGGTCCGCGCCAGCACCTGCTCGTAGTACGCGGGGTAGGTCTCCTTGTCGGCGTCGATGAAGCCGAGGTCGAAGACCTCCCGCTCGGGGAGGGCGCCGAGCGTTTCCAGCGCCGGCCCGATCCGGATCTCGACCCGATCGGCCACGCCGGCGCGCTCGAGGTTGCGCGCCGCCGTCTCCGCGTATTCCTCGGACAGCTCGCAGGCGATCAGCCGGCCTCCCGGCGCGAGCCCGCGGGCGATGCAGATCGCCGAGTAGCCGGTGAAGGTGCCGAGCTCGATCGCCTCGCGGGCGCCGACGAGCCGCGCGAGGAGGGTCATGAAGGCGCCCTGGTCGGGCGCGATCTGCATCACCGAGATGTCTCCCATCGCCGCGGTCTCGCGCTCGACCGCGGCCAGGACCTCGTCCTGGCGGGCGCCGCGGTCGACCATGTAGCGGTGCAGGTCGTCGGTCAGCGGCGTGAACTTGCTCAACGTCTCCCCAGGGCCGCCGCCAGCCCGCAGGCGGCGCCGACCAGGGCTCCGGCGAGCCCTGCCCAGACCGACGCGAAGTCGACCACCGCCGGCAGGAGCAGCAGGACCGCGAGGACGACCGCAACCGCGACCCGGTCGTACTCCTCGGTCGGGTCGGCGCGGCGCTCGGCGTCGCGGATCACGAGCCAGGCGCAGACCACCCCGAGGGCGATCCCGTTGCCGCCGGCGGCGACGAAGATCCCGTCGCCGAAGCTGGAGTCGAGGCCGTCGGCGGCGAGCATGCCGAGCGCGCCGCAGCCGATCACCAGCAGGAGCGCGGCGATCGTGCCCACCCGGCGCTCGACCGCGGGCAGGAAGATCGCGATCGCGAGGCCGCAGGCGAAGAGGTAGCCGATGTTGTCGTAGACGAACGGGGCGGCGAGGTAGCGCCACCACTCGTCGCCGACCGGGCCGACGATCGCGCCGAGGTCGAACGCCGACAGGTTCGAGGCCGCCTCGACCACGACCAGCACCGCCGACGCGGCCAGGACGGCGATCGTCGCCACGGGGCGCAGCGCCAGGTCCTGGGCCGCAGCCGCCCGCTCGGCGAGGCGCCCGCGCCGCTCGGCGGCCTTGCGCCGGCGGCGGTCGACGCGCCCCTCGCGCACCCGCACCTCGTCGCCGACGCGCTCGAGCTTCGGCGCGCGCTTGCGCAGCCGGGTGCCGCAGTAGGGGCACTCGGTGACGTAGGGGCTCACCTCGGAGCCGCAGCTCTTGCAGACGACGGAGAGCTCGGGACCGGCCATTCCCTCAAGTATTGCCGACCGCCGCCGGTGCGCTACGGCTTCGTCGTCTCGGCGATCTCCGCCGTGAGGGCGCGCAGGTCCTCGCCGTTGCCGTCGGCGATCTCGAGCTGGCGGTGAGCGCCGGTGCCGGCGGTGAGCAGCTCCTCGACCCCGGCGAGCTCGTCGGCGCAGCCGAGCGCCTCGGCGTGCGGCCCGAGCAGCTCGATCAGCTCCCGGGCCATCTCCGGGGCCGGCACCTGCTCGCCGGCTCGGAAGTCGATCAGCCGGCCGTCGGTGCCGTGGCGCGCGGCGCGGATCTTGTTGTCGTCGATGAGCTCGGTCGGGTACTCGACCAGCGGCTCGTCCTCGTCGTAGAGAGAGCAGAGCCGGTGGGCGAGCGACACGACCAGCGCCGCGAGCGAGATCGTGTGCTCGACCCGCGTCTGCTGGTCGAAGATCCGGGTCTCGACCGTGCCCAGGTTCGGATGCGGCCGCACGTCCCACCACAGGAACGTGTAGTCCGGGATCGCGCCGGCGCGCATCATCATCTCGACCCGGTGGGAGAAGATCTCCCAGGTGCCGTAGTGGGGCGGGATGCCCTCGCGGGGAAAGCAACGGAAGACCGGCACCCGCGACGACATCAGGCCGGTCCGCCGGCCCTCCCAGAACGGCGAGTTGACCGAGAGCGCCAGGAACAGCGGCAGGTAGCGGCGGATGCCGTCGGCGACGTAGATCGCCCGGTCGGCGCCCTCGATCGCGACGTGGACGTGGGTGCCGAAGATCAGCTCACGCAGAGCGATCGAGCCGAGCTGGTCGATCAGCTCGCGGTAGCGCGGGCGGTCGACCGTCTCCTGGTCGTCGCAGAGGGCGAACGGGTGCGTGGCCGCGGCGCCGATCGCCAGTCCCTCGCGCGCGGTGACCCCGATCACCGCCTCCCGCAGGGCCAGCAGCTCACGCCCCGCGCAGGGCACGTCGTCGCACGGCCTGGTCGCGATCTCGAGCACCGCCTGGAACAGCTCCGGCTTCACCTGGCCCTCGAGCTCGGCCGGGAGGTCGGCGAGCAGCTGCTCGATCTCCTGCGCCAGCCCCCACCCGTCGGGATCGAGGATCATCAGCTCCTCCTCGATCCCGACCGTGAACGGGGGGCCGTTGAATGCGTGCTCGAGCACCGGGGCGAGCCTATACTCCGGCTTCAGGCCGGCTCAGCCAGGGCAGCCGAAGCGACCCCGCAAAGGACGGTATGGAAGTCAGCAGCGTCACCGAGCAGAAGTCCCTCCTCAGCACCCTCGCGCCGGGCAAGCGCACCCGCCTACGCCGCTTGCTGTTCGAGTTCGGCCCCGGCAGCGGCACCCTGTTGCTGCTGCCGATCGACCAGGGCATCGAGCACGGCCCGCGCGACTTCTTCCCCAACCCGGCGTCGAAGGACCCCGAGTACCAGTTCCGGCTCGCGGCCGAGGCCGGGTACTCGGCGATCGCCTGTCAGATCGGGCTCGCCGAGAAGTACTACCCCGACTACGCGGGCCAGGTGCCGCTGCTGCTCAAGGTCAACGGCAAGACCGACCTGCCGCCGTCCGACAACGCGCTCTCGACCACCAACGCCTCGGTCGAGGACGCGGTCCGGCTCGGCGCCGACGCCGTGGGCTACACCCTCTACGTCGGCTCGCCGCGCCAGGACGAGGACCTGCACCAGCTCAAGGGCGTGCGCGAGGCCTGCGACCGCTACGGGATGCCGCTGGTGATCTGGGCCTACCCGCGCGGCTCCGCGGTCTCCGCCAAGGGCGGGCAGAACTCGTTCTACGCGATCGACTACGCGGCCCGGATGGCGATGGAGATGGGCGCCGACGTGGTCAAGCTCAACCTCCCCAGCCCCGATCCCAACAAGGACTCCCCCGCCCCCTACGACGAGCTCGAGGTCTCCCAGGAGGAGGCGGTGCGCCAGGTGGTCGAGTCCGCCGGCCGCTCGCTGGTGGTGCTCTCGGGCGGCTCGCGGATCGACGACGACAAGCTGCTCGAGCAGACCCGCTACATCATGGAGTCGGGCGGCTCGGGCGTGATCTACGGCCGCAACGTGTGGCAGCGCGAGCACTCCGAGGCGGTCGAGGTCATCGAGCAGATCAAGGAGATCATGCTCGCCAGCGTGCGCCGGATCCCGTAGCCGTCCACGGGCACGCGGGGGCGGCCGGGCTCCCGGCGGGCTTCACCCGATAGATGTCGGCGGCTCGCCTGCCCTCGCTCGCGTCGGTCGCGGTGCTCGCGATCCTGATCGTGGTCCTGGTGAGCTCGGGCGACGGCGGCGACGATGAGCCGGACGCAAAGCAGCCGCGCGCGCTGGATGCCCGGGTCACCCGGGTCGTCGACGGCGACACGGTCGAGGCCCGGGTCGACGGCGCGACCGAGGACGTGCGCTACATCGGCGTCGACACGCCGGAGTCGGTGAAGCCCGAGACGCCGGTCGAGTGCTACGGGCTCGAGGCGAGCCACTTCAACGAGCGCCTGGTCGAGGGCGAGGCGGTGCGGCTGGAGCTCGACGCCGAGCGCCGCGACCCCTACGGCAGGCTGCTCGCCTACGTCCACCTCGGCGACCGATTCGTCAACGCCGAGCTCGTGCGCGGCGGCTACGCCACCACGCTGACGATCCCGCCCAACGACCGCTTCGCCGGCCTCTTCGACCGCCTCGAGCGCGAGGCCTCCGCGGCCGGTCGCGGACTCTGGAGTGCGTGTGACCGCTGACGCGACCCGGAGGCCGTCAGGCAAGGATGCAGCCGGCGAAGCGTGCTGGCACGTGAGCCGGCGAAGACGCAGCATGGCGGCCTCCGGGGCCGTCAGGCCATCAGCCAAGCGAGGGTTTCGAACATGACCACGGTGACCACGACGACGGTGAGCGTGAGCGCGACGAGGAGCAGGCCGAAGCTGACGTTGCCGCGCTTCTCGGTCGACTGGATGTGGCGAGCGCGCGAGCGGGCGGCGGCGCGCTGGCGCAGCTGCACGCGGCGCTGGCGCTCCAGCGCGGCCTCCTGCTCGAATTCGAGCTCGAACTGGTCGAGCCCCTGCTCCATGCGCAGCTCGGACATCACCGAGACGGTATCACCCGCGCCCACGCGTCCAAGCGTTCGCTCACACAACGCTCACCCGCCTCGATGACGGGTCGGGAGTGGCTACTCGCTCTTGGTGAGCTCGTCGACGCCGTCTTCCTTGATCGAGAGGTAGACCTCCTTGCGGAACACCGGGACGTCGCGCGGCGCCGTGATGCCGAGGCGGATCTTGTCCTTGGAGACGGCCAGGACGGAGACCTCGATCTCGTCGCCGATCATGATGCTCTGATTGGTTTTCCGCGTCAGGACCAGCATCTCGCCTCCATTCGAGCTGCGAACGCGGCCACCCCCACAGTGACCCTCACCATATTTCCGAGCTCGGCGCAGCCTAGCCGGTTTGTCGGACCGTGGAGGCGGGTCCCCCCGTCGGGCGCTTGCCGTTGCACTAGTCTTCCCCGCTCGATGGCTAAGCCGCTGCGCTCACAGCTGAACCAGATCCGCGCCTGGGTGCGCCAGGGTCGCACCGACGCCTGGATCGCCCACCAGCTCGAGGTCTCGACCTCCGAGCTGCGCGAGTTTCGCCGCCGCCACGAGCTCGACGCCGACGAGGAGAACGGCGAGGTCGACCTCCGCGACGAGATCGAGGCCGAGATCGAGGCCGCCGCCCGCGAGGAGGAGCTGGCGGCCGAGGCCGCCGCCGAGGACGAGGTGGCTGACGAAGCGGAGGCGACCGCCGAGGACGAGGAGGACGAGGACGCCGACGCCGACGCCGGGCGGGGCGAGGGCGCCGGCGACGACTCGGAGGGCGACGGGGAGCGTCCCAAGCGCCGCCGTCGCCGCCGTCGCGGCGGCCGAGGCAGGCGTCCCGGCGCCGGGATGCAGGCGAGCTTCGACCACGGCAAGGAGGGCTACGGCCTCTGGCTCGACCCGGCGATCGCCGACGACCCGGTCTACTCCGAGCACTGGGCCGACCATCGCCAGGTCGAGGTCACGGTCGAGCCCGACCGCATCGTGATCAGACGCTCAAACGGCGGCGGCTCGGCCGCCGACGGCTAAGCCCCAGACGAGCCGAGTGACACGCTGAGCACCTCAGAGGTGCTCAATCCGTCGCTCGGCGTGGGATGGGCCCCGCGCTAGGAGCCCCGCGCGGCCCGTTCGCGCAGTTGCGCCGCCGCGCGTCGGCGCCGGCCGCGATAGCCGCGGGTTGCCGGCTTGCCCTCCCAGGCCTCGACCGGCAGGCGGGCGAGGGTCTTCACCAGGTCCTCGAGCGCGCGCAGCTGGTTGGGGTCGACCCCGCGGTCGAGGACCGCGCGCATGCTGGCGCCGCGAACCGCGGTCGAGGCGTCCTCGAACAGGAACAGCGCGATCTCGGGGTCGCGCCGGGTGGGGCTGCCGCAGGGGACCCCGCCGTGGTTGCCGACCTTGCGCAGGGAGGCGACCAGGCGCTCACCCTCGTCGCCCGCCTCCGGCAGCAGCCGCTCGCGCGGGAGCCGCGCGACCACGGCCCGGCGCAGCTCCTCGCGCTCCTGCGGCTCGATCCCCCGGAGGCCCTTGCGGGGACGAAAGTCGGCCGGGGTGCCGCGGCGAAACGAGCGCACCATGTGCAGCAGGGGCCGCCGGTGCTCCGGCGGGATCGCGCGCAGCGGCCCCAGCAGCACGATCCAGAGGCCGCATCCGGCGATCGCGGCGATCAGCTCCAGCCACGGCTCGAACTCGGGCAGGGCCTCGAACCCGGCGGCGATCAGCGCCGCCAGGACGAGCGCCGTGAGCACCTCCCGGTAGGGGAAGTGAAGCGGCTTGCGACCCCGCTGCCCGCGGACGAACAGGAGGGTCGCCGGGATCCCGAACGCGACCACCATCGCGACCGGCGCGGCGTAGACGTCGATCGCCCCGACCAGCGCGCAGGTGACGCCGATGAACAGCAGCGCCGCGGCGATCACACCCCCGATGAACAGCGGCCGCTTGTTCGGCAGGTTGACGTTCTGGTTCACGGTCCGGTAGAGCGCCGGCATGACGAAGCCGAGCGCCGTGAACGGGATCAGCGTCGCCGCGTCCGCGTACTCGGGGGGCGCCAGCTCGACCAGCACCTGCCCGCCGAGGACCATCGCGAGCACGGCCAGGATGCAGACCAGGGTGAAGTAGGCGAGCAGCTGGCCGCCCGCCGTCTGCTTGCCGTACTGCTCCTGAAACGCGTCCCACATCGCCGACTTGCGCAGCGGCCGCATCCCCATCCGGAAGCCCTGCGGGAGGAAGGAGACGACGAAGCCGAGCCGCGAGGCGAGCGCGTAGATGCCGAGCTCGGTGTGATCGACGAAGCGCGAGAGGATGAAGATGTCGGCGTTCTGGACCAGCCAGAACGACATCACGATCGGCGCCCGGTAGCGGCCGGCGACGATGATCCGCTTGATCTCCGCCGGGTCGAGGTTGGCCTCGAAGCTGCCGGAGAGCAGGACCAGGCCGACGAGCCCGGCGACGGCGGTGCCGATCAGGGTGCCGAGGATCGCCCCCTCGACCCCCGACCCGGCGGCGAGGAAGACGGTCAGCGCGACCAGCCCGAGGAGCGGTCGCGAGGTGTCGGCGATCAGGAACGCGCCCGGCCGGCGCTCGAGCCAGAGGACGATGTCGGCGAGCTTGAACACCAGCAGGGTGGCGGCGAGCAGGCCGGCGAGCGCGACCACGCCGTCGCTCTCGGGGTCGCCGAGCAGGACGTCGGCGATCGGCCGTTTGAGGAGGTAGACGAGGGCGGCGGCGAGCAGCCCCAGCACCAGCGCCCAGGCGAGCCCCGTGCCCAGGGTCCGCGGAGGCGACGTCGAGGCGACGTCGTCGTCGTCATCGTCGTCATCGTCATCGCCGCCGCCGAACGTGCGGCGCACGGTGCCCGGCTTGACCAGCAGCGAGGCGAGCTGGGCGACGAGCCCGGCGAGGAAGAGCAGCAGCGCGAAGCGGGCCATCTCGTCGGGCCCGAGGTAGGCGGCGACGATCAGCACCGAGACCAGCGCGATCGCGTTCGCGACCACGAGCGAGACCGCCTGGACCGAGGAATTGCGCATCACGCCGACGCCGAGGACGGCCCCCGAACCGCCGGGGTGGCGGTGCTGCTGCTTTTGGCGTTGTGCGGCCATCCGGCCCCCTTACGGGGCCCAGAGCTTCCAGTTGGAGAAGTCGCGCCCGGTGAGCTCGCGCAGGCGCTCGCCGTCGGCGCGCAGCTCCTCCAGGGTCTCGGCCGGCAGCGCGGCGCGGACGTCGGGGCGTTCGATCGTCCGCCTCAGGGGCAGCCGGTCGTCGAGCACGAGCCAGAAGTTGGCGGGAAAGAGGCGCCCGCGGCGACTGCGGCCGAGCTGCTCGAGCCGCACCGCGAGCCGGGTCGCCCGGGTCTTGCCCGAGGTCTGGTGGCGCTCCTGCTCGAAGCGCGGGTGCTCGAACTCGGGATCGACGCCGATGAACTCGAACACCTGGCGCAGCGTCTCGCGACGCCGGTGGCGCAGCTCCGACTGCTGGAAGACGAGAATGCGCTCCTTCGGGTAGTGCTCGAGGAAGCGCTCGAGCTGCATCGCGTACTTGGAGCGGGTGACGTAGGAGGTGTTCGGGTGCACGAGCGTCTCTGCGAGCGTGCCCTTCTCGCGGCGCTTGGCGTAGTTGTGGACCCAGTGGGCGGCGATCCGCTCGAGCGGGTCGCGGACCATGTAGATCAGCTTCGCGTCGCCGGCCACCGAGGCCATCCGCTCGGGGACGCCCTCGTGCTGCGGGAAGGCGGTGTAGTTGGGCGACGCCTCGCCGCGCACCCGGGCCTCGGCGTCGAACTGCGCCGCATACCAATCGACCCCCCGCGGCCAGTTGCGCTCCTCGATGAAGAAGTTGAGCTCCTTCGGCTTCGACATCGAGACCTCCGGGTGGAGGCTGAGGTAGTAGTGGAGGACGCTCGTGCCGCACTTCTGCGCCCCGATCACGATCAGGTTCGGCAGCGCCCCCCCGGTGGGGCCGGCGGCGGAGTCGGGGCGCGAGTCGACGCCCGGCACCGCTTCATCAAGCGGCTTTACGGGTGTGGAGGCCTCCATCGGAGCGCCCTCAGGGTAGCGAAGGCACCTGCCGGCCTCCAGGTGCGGCGACGACGCGGCGCGGCGCGGGGCGCTCGGCGCGAATCAGCGCCAGGCGGGCGGCGAGGAAGCGCTCGTAGGGCACTCCGGCGAGCTCCGCCTGGCGCGAGGCGGGCGCCGGGACGTGCTCGACCCCGGCCCCGAGCGCGCGCAGCTCGCCGAGCGCCTCGAGCGCGTCGGTGACGACCAGCGTCCGCCGCGGCTCCTCGCCCGCCTCGGCGATCGCGGCCCGGGCGGCATCCACCACCCGCTCGGGCTCGATCCCGACCGCGAGCACCAGCGCCCGCAGCCGCGGCTGGGTGAGCGTCTGGCGCCCGATCCGCCACGCCGTCTGCGGCATGCTGACGACGAAGGTCCCCCACCGCCGCCGAAAGTCCCTCGACCCCGCGCCCCTCCCGGCGCGACGGGTGGATTTCGATGAACTACGCAACGTTTTCCGCCCGTCGGCGCCTGTCGGGGCCGCGGCCAGGGCCCGCGGGCCCGGAGGACTCGGCGAGGCCGGCGAGCCAGTCGGCGGCCTCGGCGGCGCCCCCGGGCTCGGGGAGCTCCGCGAGGCGGGCCGCGAGCGCGGCGCGCTCGCCGGGGTCGAGCAGGCGCTCGAGCCGCGCCTCCAGCTCCGGGTCGGCGGGCCCCTCGGCCCCGAGCCCGATCCCGGCGCGCTCGGCGTGGCGCGCCCGGGCCGGCTGGTCGTCGGTGTCGCGGGCCATGGGCACGAACAGCGACGGGACCCCGAGCGCGATCAGCTCGTGGTAGGCGTTGTAGCCGGCGGCGGCGACGGCGGCGTCGAAGGCGGCGAAGTAGCGGCTCATCGGGTAGGTCGCGCGCAGCTCGACCACCCCCTCCGGGACCGAGCCGGCCGCCGCCAGGGCCGAGGACAGGGCGGCGACCTGGACCCCGCCGCGGGCCGCCAGCACCGATAGCGCCCGCCGGGTCGCGTCGCGCACCTCCGCCCCCTGGCCGAGGCTGACCAACACCGTCGGTACCTCCGGATCGAGCCCGAGCTCGGCCGCCGCCTCGGCGCGCGGCAGCAGCTCGGCACGATCGAGGAGCACGATCGGCTCGACGCGGTGGGCGCGATCGCGCAGCGCGACCGTCGGGCCGGCGTCCTCGGCCGCGGCGAGCTCACCGGGCTCGAGCACCGCGTCGAAGGCGCCGGCGCGGCCGAGCGGGACCCGGCTCGATCCCCGCTTCCAGAGCGGGCGCCGGCACCAGACCGCGGTCGCATCGGCCGGCAGGGCGCCGAGCAGCGCCTCGTAGGGATGGGTGCCGTCGAAGACGATCACCGCCGGCTCGGCCTCCGCGATCACGGCGCGCAGCCGCGCGCGCAGGCGTCGCGACCAGCGGTAGTCGTTGCCCGACGCCGGGGTCGCGTAGGCGGGGACGTACTCGACCGGGAAGCCCATCCGCTCGACCACCGGCGCCGCCGCCGAGAGGGTGACGAAGAGCGGCTCGGCGCGGTCGGCGAGCCGGCGGGCGATCGCCATCGAGCGGGTCAGGTGCCCGAGCCCGGTCCCGTTCGAGGTCGTGAACAGGATCCGAGGGCGGCCCGCGGGACCCGGCGCGCGCTCGCTCACCGGCTCAATGCCCGTAGGCGCTCAGCGTGCGCTCGTAGGAGCGGCGTAACACGGGCGCGCAGTGGTAGCCCTCGGCGTCGAGCCGCTCGAGCGTGGTCTCGTAGAGATCGGTGATCCGCTCCTGCTCGGCCTCGCTGAGCCCCTTGCGCCAGCGCTCCCGGTGGGCGGCGTCGGCGCTCATCTCGGCCTCGAAGAACTCGCGCATCGCGGGCTCGTCGGCGACGCCGAGGAAGCCGAGCAGCTCCCCGTAGGCGGCCTCGCGGTCGGAGTGGACGAGCTCGTCGAGGCTGATCACGCACAGCCGCTCGCGGTCGGCGTCCGAGAGGCCGCGGACCCCCTCCTCGGCCTGGCGCAGCCGGTCGGCCCAGAAGTCGATCCCGGAGCCGACGTCGGTCGGGTGGTGGGGCTTCTGGCGCAGCGAGACCTTCGACGAGCCCGAGTCGCGCCCGTCGCGGACCGAGTGCACGAACCTGGCCTCGGGAAAGATCCGCGCGAGCGCGTCGGCCGCGGCGATCGTGAAGCAGCTCATCTCGACCAGCACGGGCTTGCCGGCGCGGTCCGCCCCGGGCTGGAGCAGGTCGTAGAAGAGCGCTCGCGACGCGCGCAGCAGGTCCTCGCCATGGGTCGCCTCGAACCGCCCGACCGCCTCCTCGAAGCGGTCCGGGGCGACGATCTGTCGCAGGCCGCGGTCGCGCCCGCGCCCCAGCGCGCGCCACTTCGCCCGCACGTAGGCGCGGTCTCCGATCCGCACCCGGTGCCACCAGTAGCCGCGCAGCTTGCGCAGGAAGTCCTCGGGCTCGGTCCGGCCGCGGACGACGTCGGCGAGGCCCTTCGGATTGCAATGAAAGCGGCACTCGATCGGGACGCCGTGAAAGCGCGAGTGGCGGTCGAGCAGGTAGCTGAGCACGTGCGTGCCGCTGCGCCCGGTGCCGCCGACGAAGACCAGCTCTGCGGGCGGGTTGCTCATCGGGCTCGATCGTAGACGTAGACCAGCGGGTCGAGCTCGTCACCCCGGCGCTCGAGCGAGTGGCGAAGCAGCGGCGCGCAGCGCGCGCCGTCGGCCTCGAGCCGGCCCAGCGCCTCGTCGTAGAGGGCGGCGATCCGCTCCGCCTTGCCGGCGGAGATCCCCTCGCGCCAGCGTTCCTTGTTCGCCTCCTCGGTCGTCATCCGGTTGGAGAAGTAGCGGCGGGTGCGCTTGGTCACCGGGGCGCCGAGGAAGCGGAACAGCGGGCGCAGCGCCGCCCGGGCGCGCTCGCATGCGCACCAGCTCGTCGAGGCTGACGGTCAGCAGGCGCCCCTCGGCGACGGCGTCGGCGCCGCGCTCGATCGCGCGGATCCGCTGCTCCCACCACTCGATCCCCTGGAGCCGGGTCCGCGGCCGCACCAGGCCGCGGGTCTGGGCGACCCGCGAGGCCGAGGCGTCGCGCCCGTCGCGGACGACGTGGATGAACTTCGCCTCCGGGAACACCCGGGTCAGGGTCGGCGCCGGGCGACGGTGTCGGTGCTCTGCTCGACCAGGGCGACGCGCGGGTCGATCGCTCCTCCCTCCTCGACCCGGAACCAGAGCAGGTCGTAGAACAGCTGGCGACAGGCCGCGGCGAGGTCGTCGGCGTGGCCGGCCTCGAAGCGCGCGAGCGCGGCGTCGAAGCGGTCGCGGTCGACGAACCGATACATGCCGCGAAAGCGGTTGGTCTGAAAGCCCTTCCACCAGAAGCCCCGCATCCGCTTGACGAAGGCCTCCGGGCGTGACCTCGCCGGCGAGCAGCCCCGGGAAGCCCTCGGGATCGGTGTGGAAGCGGACCTCGACCGGGACCAGCCCGTAGCGGTTGTGGCGCGAGATCAGCTGCGAGAGCACGTGCGTGCCGCTGCGCCCGGTGCCGCCGACGAAGACCAGCTTCGCGGTCTCGGGCGCGCGCTCGGGGGTGTCGCCGCCGAGGACCGGCGACGGCCCCTCGTCGGGGGTGCCGAAGTGCGGCATCAGCCCCGCTCCCTCGCCTGTCGTAGGCGTAGTGGTCGACGTAGCGCCCGCACGCATCGTCGAGCGGGATCGCGCCCAGCGAGCTGCTCGACGCGGCGAGGTTGCCGAGCCAGACCAGCCGGCGGGCTCCCAGGGCCTGCTCCAGACCGCCGGGCTCGGCGGCGCGGACGGTGATCTCGGCCTCACCCGAGGGGGCGTCGATCTCGCCCGCCGGCCAGAACGCGCCGCGCCCGGCGCCGCTCAGGTACATGCCCTCGAGCGACGCCGGCAGCTCAGCGATCACCTCGCCGTCATAGACCACCTCGAGCGGCACCTGCGAGTGGTACTGCAGCGAGATCGCGTAGCCGCCCGGGCGAGGCAGGTCGAGTGAGATCGTCGCCTCGCCCGGCGCCTGCCACCCGAGGCCCTGGCCGGCGACCGTGGCGTCGGGCGGCGCCGGCTGATCCCATCGCTCGTAGACCGCGAGCGCGGGCTCCGGGAAGCACCACCGCCTGGCCGCTCGCGCTTCGGACCGCCGGTCGGGCACTCGAAGGTCGCGCCCGGGTTGAAGGCAGCGGCGCCGGCCGCGGTGCTGCCCTCCCGCGGTAGCAGCTTGGCCCGCGGGGTCTCGCCCTGCCGCCGCCAGAGCACGTAGTCGCCGGACTCGAGGACCGGCTCGAAGTTGGGCGGCGCGGTGGAGCCGTAGGCGGCCGTGGTCGTGATCGCATAGCGGAACTTGTCGAGCTGGCCCGAGTCGAGGGTGTCGAAGTCGGCCGCCAGGCCCTGCGCCCACTTCTTGTCGGGGCGCGCGGAGATCTCCTCGGGCACGTAGCCGGCGGGCGCGCGGGCGAGCGTGCCGCGCAGGTAGTAGCCGGAGAAGCGATCGACGCCGAGGAAGGCGACCGCCTCGCCGTCGACCTGCCTCGGCGAGGCGCTCGAGCCCGGTCTGGCGGTCGTCGAAGCCGATCGGGGCGTCGCGCAGGGCCAGCAGGGTGGACAGGGTCGCGGCCGTGAACACGAGCGCCCCGGCCGCGTAGCGCGCGATGCTCGTTGCTCGTTGCTCGTTGCTCGTGCGAGGCTCGAGCAGGGCCCACAGCGAGACCAGGATCACCAGCGGGGCGATCACCGCCAGCGCCTTGGCCTCGACGTGGATCTCCGCGAACAGGCGGGCGAGGACGTAGACGACGGCGCCCGCGATCAGCATCGCGAGGAGCGCGAGCCGGCGCCGGCGCCAGAGCTGGAAGGCGCCGTAGCCGGCGGCGAGCGCGCCGATGGCGACCGCCGGCAGCGCGCCGGAGACCTCCCCGCGGACGATCCGGAAGTCGCCCGCCGGCCAGATCCCGAACACCTCGCCGGGGAACACGGGCGAGCTCAGCCGCCCCGCCGAGGCCTGGACGTCGGCGATCTTGTCGGCGAACTCGCGCGCCGGGGTGAAGGCGACGACGGCGATCGCGATCAGGATCACCACGCCGACGGCGAGGGTGAGCTTGTGGGCGGCGAGCCCGTCGCGGACCGCGCCCCAGTCCACGGGGCTGCGGCCGGCGATCAGCTCAAGCACGAGCCAGAGCGGGACCGCGAGCGCGAACCAGGCGAGCCCCGGGGCGCTGAAGGTGAACACGCTCGCCGCCGCCAGCAGCAGGCAGACGGCGACCACCGAGCGCCACGGCGGGCGCCCGGCCGCGTCGCCGGCGGGCATCGCGCTCTGGAGCGCGAGCGCGAAGGCGAGGCAGAAGAGCGCCATCGCGGTCTCCTTGAAGGCGCTCTGGGCCAGGAACGAGGCGGCCAGGTACGGGAGTCCGGTGAGCGCCGCGATCGCGATCCGGCGCACCGGTGGGAACCCGGCGAGCGCCCCGAGCGCGGTCAGCCCGGTCAGCGCCGGGATCGCGAGCAGGAGGCCGTTGAAGGCGTCGACCAGGCTCGCCCCGGTGACCTCGGCGGCGATCACGGCGACGGCCTGCGGGCCGACCGGGTAGCCGAAGCGGACGGCGCTCGGCTCCGGGCCGAACCCGTGCTGGAGCCAGTCGGCCCAGTAGAGCTGCGCCGCGTGGTCGTTGGTGTAGACGCCCTCGCCGAGGATGCCGACGCGGTCCGAGATCAGGAACGGGAGCGTGGTCGCGGCGATGACGAGCGCCACCACGGCCGCCCCGAGCGGCCACAGGTGGGCGTCGCCGACCCGGCGCAGATCGCGCCAGGCGACCGTGGCCGCGGCGATCAGGGCGAGCCCGAGCACGATCGCGGCGGTGGTCGCGCGGCCGGGGAGCCGCATCAGCAGCGGAGCGACGACGACCAGGGCGGCGAACCCGGTGGCGCCCGAGAGCCACGCCGGCCGGCGGCGGCCGAGCAGCGCGAGGATCGCCCGGCCGGCGAGCAGCGAGGCCGCGCAGACGATCAGGGCGCAGGCGTAGATCGGGAGCATGGTGGCTAAGGCTGGTTCGCGGTCGGGTCGGCGTTGACCGAGTCGCCGTTGAGCTCGGAGGCGCTCAGCTCGGGCAGGTTGCCGCAGGTCGTCGGGTCGGGCGGGCCGGAGAGCTCGAACACGCTCACCGGTCCGTCGCGAAGGAGCTCCTCGGCGGCCGGGTCCTCGCGGGTCCAGAGCGCCTCCTTGGTGTCGGTGAGCTGCCCGGGGCTGAACGGGTCGTAGGTGGTGACCACGTGCGTGTAGCCCCCGTCGGCGAGCGCCTGGCGCCACTCGGCGCAGGTGGGGATCCGCTCGTAGGCGCCGTCGGGTCCCTCGCGGCCGAGCCACTGGACCCGGTTGGAGAGGTCGGTGCCGTAGAAGGGAAACTGGTTGAAGACGCCGCGGATGCCGCCGACCGCGACCTCGGCGTCGCGCAGGTCGCGACCCCAGCGCGCCGCGTCGGCGAGCCGCAGCTGCGGGCTCAGGTTCTCGTAGCGGCGCTCGAGGTAGTGGCGCTGCTCCCACCAGCCGGCGGCGAGCGCGCCGATCACGACCACGACCGCCGTCCCCGCCACCCAGGCGACCGGTGGTCCGCCGTCGAAGCGGTCGCGCAGCAGGCGGAGCGCCGGCGAAGCCGGCGAGCACCGCGACGCCCGCAGCGATCGCGCCCTTGACGTGGCCCTGCTCCCACTGCACGAGCGAGATCGCGGTGGCCGCGAAGAGGATCGCGAGCCCGGCGAGGGTGAGCCGCCGGGCGCGCTCGGTGCGCCGCGCGAGCGGCAGGCAGGGCAGGATCGCGAGCCCGATCGCGGCGGCCGGGGCGAGGTAGCGGACGTTCCAGACGAACGCGATCGGCTCGCCCTCCTCCCCGGCGGCGGTCAGCGGGGTGAACACGTAGGCGATCGCGGTGAACAGGACGACGCCGCCGAGCACGCGCAGGATCGGCTCGGCGCCGCGCCAGAGCGCGTAGGCGCCGGCGCCGAGGATCGCCGCCAGCACCAGCGGCCACAGAAAGCCGAACGAGTCGTCGAGCCCCGGGAAGAACCAATCGGACCAGACGTCGAAGTCGGTCGCGTAGTGGAAGACCGAGTAGCCGGGCCGCAGCTCGAGGTCGCGCTCCGGCGCCGGCAGCCCGAGCGGGCCGAACGACGTGTACGGGATCGGGTTGCCGACGGCGACCGCGTTGCGCACGTACCAGTAGCCACCGGTGAGCAGGGCCGGGCCGGCGAACCAGAGGCCGGCGCGCAGTCCGCTCGCCGCGGCGGCGCGATCACGATCAGGCCCGACGAACATTGCAATAACAGGGGCCAGGAACGACAGCTTCGTGCCGGCGGCCAGCCCGGCCGCGAGGCCCGCGACCACGAGCGCCCGGGACTTGTGCGCGACGGCGGAGTCGCTTCGACGGGCGCTCCGCAGCGAAGCGCGGCATGTCGTCCGCGAAGCGACCTCCGTCGCCCACGGCCCTCACGCGGCCCGGCGTTCACCAGCACCGCCACAGCACGCAAGGATCAGCGCCACGCCGACGATGTCGTTGAGCGCCTCGCCGGCCTGGAACTCGACCAGGTTCTGGGCGCCGAGGGCGATCGCGCCGCCGATCAGGCTCTGCGGCCCGAGCCCGTACGGGCGGCCGATCGCGTACGCGGCCGCGAGGCCGAGCGCCAGCCAGCCGAGGTTGATCAGCGGCGAGAGGATGTCGCGGTCGAACGCCAGCAGCGGGACGGCGTGCACGACCTCGGAGTTCGCCGGGTAGTAGGAGGCGAAGAAGATCGGGTCGAAGTAGTCGATCGAGCCGAACTCGGCGCCCTGGGCGAACCGGGTGGCGAGCGGCATGTGGTACCAGAGCGTGTCGGCGCGGTCCATCCCTCCGGCGAGGCTGCCCAGGGTCGGGACCATCCAGGCCGCGGCGACCACCGCGCAGGCGCCGGCGGCGAGCCAGACCGCGACCCGGGCCGGCTCCGGCGCCGGCGGGGCGCGCTCGGCGGTACGGCCGGCGTAGCGGCTCGCGGCCAGGTGCGCCGCGGCGGCCGCGAGCAGGGCGCCGGCGATCATCGTCGCCGCCTCGAACGCGCCGAACGTGCCGAGCGCCTCGGCCACCAGGGTCAGCGCCGAGAGCCCGATCACGGCCTCGGCGACCCGCGCCGGGGCCCCCGACCAGCCGGGGAGCGCCGCCGCCCGCAGGCGCCAGGCCGCGTAGGCGAGCGGGACCACGATCAGGGCCAGCTCGAGCGCGCCGAGCAGGTAGGCGCCCGCGTCGAGGGTGCGCTCGGAGGCGGGGGCGATGGTGAACGCCGGGCTCATCCCCGGCCGCCGATCGCGACGCCGGCTGGTACTAGCGGTTCAGCCCGCCGACCACGTAGGCGGACTCGCCCGGCGCGATCATCCCCATCTTGCGCGCCCCGTGCTCGGCGGCGTCCGGCCCCTCGAGGCCGGCGACCTGCTCGTGCAGCCTCGCGTTCTCGGCCCGAAGCTCGGTCAGCGACGCGTGCTCGCTCTTCGAGTCCCGCCAGGCGTCGAGGAAGTTGATCGCCGGGCTGATGTAGGAGATGCAGATCGCGAGCAGCACCAGGACCAGCGAGACGCGGCCGACCCGATCCCACTGCACCCGGCTGGCGCCGCCGCGGCGACGAGTGCGCGGCGCCGGCTTCAGCCGATACCCGCGTGCGGCCTGGGCGCGAGTGCTCACGCCTGCTCCGTTCGGCGCCGATCGCCGTCTACCTTCCGCTGAAAGCCGACAACCCCGGATAGGTGGCGCTCTCGCCGAGCTCCTCCTCGATCCGCAAGAGCTGGTTGTACTTCGCGACCCGGTCGGAGCGCGAGGGCGCGCCGGTCTTGATCTGGCCGGCCGCGGTGCCGACGGCGAGGTCGGCGATCGTCGTGTCCTCGGTCTCGCCCGAGCGATGGGAGATCACCGTCGAGTAGCCCGCCTCGCGAGCGATCCCGATCGCCTCCAGGGTCTCGGTCAGGGTCCCGATCTGGTTCACCTTGACCAGGATGGAGTTGCCGACGCCGTCGTCGATCCCCCGCCGCAGCCGTTCCGGGTTGGTGACGAAGAGGTCGTCGCCGACGAGCTGGCAGCGATCGCCGAGCCGCTTGGTCAGCAGGTCCCAGCCGTCCCAGTCCTCCTCCGCCATCCCGTCCTCGATCGAGACCACCGGGTAGCGGCCGGCCATCTCGGCCCAGTAGGCGGCCATCTCCTCGGCGCTCAGCGCCCGGCCCTCGTGCTCGAGCACGTAGGCGCCGTCGGACTCGCGATAGAGCTCGCTGGTCGCCGGGTCGAGGGCGATGAACGCGTCCGCG
The DNA here is from genome assembly GCA_963733075.1 of uncultured Solirubrobacterales bacterium. Lineage (GTDB taxonomy): Bacteria > Actinomycetota > Thermoleophilia > Solirubrobacterales > 70-9 > WHSW01. The sequence goes on from CAVTCA010000027.1 coordinate 115,935, forward strand.
CCGGGCTCGTACCCGGCGGCCTCGATCCCCTCGACCAGGACCTCGAGCGCCGCCTCGTTCGACTCCAGGTCGGGGGCGAAGCCGCCCTCGTCGCCGACCGTCGTCCCCAGGCCGCGGTCCTTGAGCGTCGCCTTGAGCGCGTGAAAGACCTCGGTCCCCATCCGCAACCCCTCGGAGAAGCTCGGCGCGCCGGCGGGCACGACCATGAACTCCTGCAGGTCGACCGAGTTGTCGGCGTGGGCGCCGCCGTTGATCACGTTCATCATCGGCACCGGGAGCACCGTCGCCCGCTCGCGGGGGGTGCCCGAGAGCTCGGCGACGTAGAGGTAGAGCGGCAGATCCGCCTCGGCGGCCACCGCGCGCGCGGTCGCGATCGAGACGCCCAGGATCGCGTTGGCGCCGAGCCGCGACTTGTTCGGCGTCCCGTCGAGCTCGCACAGGGTGCGGTCGATCGCCGCCTGGTCGGCCGCCCGGGCCCCGACCAGCGCCTCGGCGATCGCGCCGCTGACGTTCTCGACCGCCTTGCCGACCCCCTTGCCGACCCAGCGCTCGCCGCCGTCGCGGAGCTCGGTGGCCTCGAACTCGCCGGTCGAGGCGCCCGAGGGGACCGCGGCGCGTCCTTCGGCGCCCGAGTCGAGCCGGACGTCGACCTCGACCGTGGGGTTGCCCCTGGAGTCGAGGATCTGGCGCGCGTGGATCTGCTCGATCGAGCCCATGCGAGGGCGGGAGGCTAGTGGTCCCGCTAGCGGGAGGCGTCTCGCAGCCGGTCCGCCGCGGCCCTGACCGCGAGCTCGGGATCGACCCCGAGCCGGCGCGAGAGCCGCACCGCCTCGAGCAGCATCTCCCCCACGGCAGCCTCGGCCTCGTCGCGCGATTCGCGCTCGGCGGCCGAGCCGCCCTCGGGATCGGCGCGGCGCAGGGTCTTGCGAGCGTAGAGCAGTCCGGGCAGGGTCTCGGGGATGTCGGCGAACGGGTCCTCGGCGCCGCGGCCCTCGACCTCGCGCTTGATCTGGTCCCAGTTGCGAAGCACGTCGCGGGAGGTCAGACCGGGCTCGCCTCCGCTCGCTGCCCCGCCCTCGTCTCCGCTCGCGTCGCCGGGCTCGCCGAACACGTGCGGGTGGCGGCGGATCAGCTTCTCCGTCAGCTCCTCGGCGACCTGCGCCAGCGAGCCGGCGCCGCGCTCCTCCAGCAGCAGGGCGAGGAAGACGACCTGGAACAGCACGTCGCCGAGCTCGTCGCGGAGCTTGGCGTCGTCGCCGCGCCGGGCGGCGTCGGCGAGCTCGTAGGCCTCCTCGACCGTGTGCGGGACGATCGACCGCTCGTCCTGCTCGCGGTCCCAGGGGCACTCGCGCCGCAGCCGGCGGGTGATCCGGTCGAGGCGGTCGAGCGCATCGAGCGCTCCATCGCGCGCTCGATCACTCATCGCGCAGCTAGCCGCCGGGCGGTGCGGCGGGCGGTGCGGTCCCGGGAGGCACGGTGCCGGGCGGGGCGGTGCCGGGCGGTGCGGTGCCGGGCGGGGCGGTGCCAGGGGCACGGTGCCGGGGGGCGCGCCCGGCACCGGGGCGAGGCCGGGCGGCACGCCGCCCGCCGGCAGCTCGGCCGGCGCGCTCTGCGGGCCCTGCGGCAGGCCGACCGCGGCCGGAACGCCGAAGACCTCGTTGGTTCCCGGGGCGATCGGCCGGGTCGAGGGCACCGGGGCATCGCAGCCCTGGGTCTCGGCGACCTCCTCGGTGCACGGGTCCGGCGGCGGGTCGGCGTTCGCGCACCGGTCGATCCGGTAGTCCTCGGCGCAGAACGTCCGCGCCGTCCACTTCTCCTGGAAGTCGGCCTGGAAGGCCTGTGCGATCTCCTGCTGGCGGGTCGCGGCCAGGGTCTGGCGGATCTGGTCGGACACCTCCTCGAGCGGGGTCGTGGTCGCCGCGGTGACCTTCTCGACCTCGATCACGTAGAAGCCCGCGTCGCCCTCGAACGGGCCGACCAGCTCGCCCTCGGCGGCGCCGAACACCTGGTCATCGAGCGCCGGCTCGGACTGGCCGGCCACGACGCTCTGGCGCAGGCCGCCGGTGGACTTGGTCGCCTCGTCGATCGAGTACTGCTTCGCCACGCGCTCCCAGTCCGCCTCCGAGGGGTCGGTGCCGAGGTCCGCCAGCGCCTCGTCGGCCTCCTGCTCGGTCTTGGTCAGGACCACCCGCACGTTGCGGGTCTCGGGCTGCTCGAACTGCTGCGCGTTCGCGTCGTAGAAGGTCTCGATCTCGGCGTCGCTCACGTCCGGCTCGGGCGGGAGGACCGCCTGCTGGATCGCGTCGGAGATCAACTGCAGCCTGATCCGGTCCTTGGCCTCGTCGAGCGTGAAGCCGGACTCATCGAGGAACCGCTCGAACTCCTTCTCGGAGCCGAACTGCTCCTCCTTGATCGTCTCCAGCTCGGAGTCGATCTCGCGATCGGTGACCTCGATCCCCCGCTCCTCGGCCTCGCCGTTCACCCAGCGCGCCAGGATCAGGTCCGATTGGGCCGCCTCGGCGAGCAGCTCGTACTGCGGGTCGTCCGTCGGCGGCACCTCCCTCAGCCCCTGTCGCGCCGCGGCCTGCACCAGCCCGCGGTCGTACTCCTCGGTCGTGATCGTTCCGTCGGGCGCGTCCTCGACCACCGCGATCGCGCCGTCGGGCACCGACGGCTGGCCGATTCCCTCGGCGACGCCGACGATCACGAACAGGGCGACGAACAGCACCCCGAAGCCGATCAGGCCGGCTCGCTTGCGCGATGGCGGCGCGGGGGGCGCCGTCGCGCTCTTGGCACCCCTCGATCTGGCCGCGGCAGCGCGGTCGCGCTTCTTTCCCTGCGGGCTCACGAGGTCGGCAGCATAACGGGCGCAAGCTAAACCGCGGCTCAGGCGCGCGTCGGGAGAGCCCGCCCTCTACGCCGCGACGGGCTCGGCCTCGAGGGCCGCCGTCAGCGCCGCGGTCAGCTCGAGCATCGCCGCCAGGCGCTCCGCGGGATCGTCGGCCACCCGCAGCGAGAGCGTCTTCGTACGCAGCTCGTAGATCGCCTCGCCGACCCGCTCGCGCAGCCTGCCGACGGTCGCCGCGTCGAGCTCCAGCGGGATGATCGAGAGCCGGCCGCCGCGGACCTCCGCGGTGCGCGCGCCGGCCTCGCCGAGGGCGATCCGGGCCCGCTGCAGCGCGAGCAGGTTCTCGACCGGCTCCGGCACCGGCCCGAAGCGGTCGCGGAGCTCGTCGCGCAGGGCCCGCAGCGCCCCCGCCTGGCGTGCGCCCGCGATCCGCCGATGCACGTCGATCTTCGCCGTCTCGAACGGGATGTAGTCGGTGGGCAGGTAGGCGTCGACGTCGAGGTCGAGTCGCACCGGCGCCTCCGGGGCCGCGCCCTCCTCGCCCGCGGCGCGCAGCGCCTCGACCGCCTCGTCGAGCAGGGCCACGTAGAGCTCGAAGCCGACCGCGGCGACGTGGCCGGACTGCTCGTCGCCGAGCAGGTCGCCCGCACCGCGCAGCTCGAGGTCCCGCATCGCGATCGCGAACCCGGAGCCGAGCTCGGTGTGATCGGACAGCGTCGCCAGGCGCTGGCCCGCCTCCTGGCTCAGCGCCTGCTCGGAGGGGTAGAGCATGTAGGCGAAGGCCCGCTCGCGAGAGCGGCCGACGCGACCGCGGATCTGGTAGGCCTGGGCGAGCCCGAGCTGGTCGGCGCGCTCGACGATCAGGGTGTTGGCCTGGGGGATGTCGAGCCCGGACTCGATGATCGTCGTCGCGACCAGGCAGTCGGCGTCGCCGCGCAGGAAGCCGAGCATCGCGTCCTCGAGCACCGCCTCCTCCATCTGCCCGTGGGCCTCGGCGAAGCGGACCCCTGGGCAGAGGGCGCGAAGCCGCTCGGCGACCTCGTGCAGGGTGTCGACCCGGTTGTGGAGGAAGAACACCTGCCCCTCGCGGGCGGCCTCGCGCTTGACGGCGCGCCCGACCAGCTCCTCGTCGTAGGGGCCGACGTAGGTGCGCACGGGGCGGCGGCCCTCGGGCGGCGTCTCGATCACCGAGATGTCCCGCAGCCCTGCGAGGCTCATCTGGAGCGTGCGGGGGATCGGCGTCGCCGAGAGCGAGAGCACGTCGACCTTGAGCTTGAGCTGGCGGAGCAGTTCCTTCTGCTTGACCCCGAAGCGTTGCTCCTCGTCGACGATCACGAGCCCGAGGTCGGCGGCGCGCACGTCGCGCGAGAGCAGCCGGTGGGTGCCGATCAGGATGTCGACCTGCCCCCGCTCGAAGCGCGCCAGCGTCTCGCGGACCGCCGCCGGCTTGCGCAGCCGCGAGACCATCTCGACCTCGAGCGGCGAGGAGGCGAGCCGCTCGCGGAAGGTGCCGAGGTGCTGCTGGGCGAGGATCGTCGTCGGCACCAGCATCATCACCTGCTTGCCCTCGACCGTGGCCTTGTGGGCGGCGCGCAGCGCGACCTCGGTCTTGCCGTAGCCGACGTCGCCGCAGATCAGCCGGTCCATCGGGCGCTCCGACTCCATGTCCGCCTTGACCGCCTCGATCGCGTCGATCTGGTCGGCGGTCTCGCGGTAGGGAAACGAGCGCTCGAGCTCGAGCTGCCACTCGCCGTCGGGCTCGAACGCGTGGCCCTTGCGCGCCTGCCGCTCGGCGTAGAGGTTGAGCAGCTCGCCGGCGAGCTCCCGGGCGGCGCGCCGGGCGCGGGCCTTGACCGCGTCCCAGCGCTTCGAGCCGAGGGCCGAGAGCTGCGGCGCCTCGCCGCCGGCGCCCACGTAGCGGGTGATCTTGGTGAGCTGGTCGGTGGGCGCGAAGACCTTGTCCTCGCCGCGGTACTCGAGCTCGAGGTAGTCGCGGGTGACCCCCGCCAGGGTCTTGGTCTCGAAGCCGGCGAAGCGCGCGATGCCGTGGTCCTCATGGACGACGTAGTCGCCGACGCGGAGGTCGGCGAAGCTGGCCATCCGCCCGCGGGCGGCGCTCGGCGCCGCCGCTCGCCGCCGGTGGACGAGGCGGCGGAACGGGATCACCGCGAGGCGCAGCTCGGGCGAGACGAAGCCGTCGGTCAGCGCCGCCTCCTCGAACAGGAGGACACCAGCCGGCTCCGCGTCCGCCTCGGCCGGGTCGGTGGGCAGCCGCTCGCCGAGGAACCTCGCGTCGACCCGGTTGAGGTTGTAGCGGGCGCGCTCGGCCTCGCCCCGGCTCTCGAAGCAGACGACGACGCGGTAGCCGGAGCGCAGCTCGCGCTCGAGCTGGGACTCGGCCTCGTTGATGGTGCGCGCGGCGGAGGTGGGGGTTTGGGCGCGGAACAGAAGTTGTTGGTTGCTAGTTGTTAGTTGTTCGGCCTCCTCATCGTCGAGCTCCGGGCTCGGCGCCCCCGGATCGTCAGCACCGCTCGGTCGGCGAGTGGGTCGGCGACGTCGACGTAGAGGTGGCGGGCGTCGGCGTCGTGCATCGCCGTGGTCACGTCCTCCCAGTGGTCGGCGAGCGCCGCCGGGGTCTCCTCGGCGGCGGCGAGGACGACCGCCGTCCGGTCGCCGATCAGCTCCAGCGGCGCGCGAAACGATTCCACCGGCAGCAGCGAGGCCACGTCCGGGCGCTCGGGCTCATCGCTTGCCACCTCCGCAAGCTCGCGATGCTCGAGCGCCAGCTCGGCGGCCGGGTTGAGCTCGATCTCCTCGGCCTCGCCGAGCGAGCGCTGGGTGAAGGTGGAGAACCAGCGGATCGACTCGATCTCGTCGCCGAACAGCTCCAGCCGCGCGGCGCGGTCCTCGGTCGCGCCGAAGACGTCGAGGATGCCGCCGCGCACCGCGAACTGGCCCCGGTCCTCGACCTGGTCGGTGCGCTCGTAGCCCGCCTCGACCAGGAGCTCGGCGACGTCGGCGAGGTCGACCTCCTCGCCGCGGTGGAGGATGAAGCCCGCCGGGCGTAGGGTCGCGTCCGGGACCGCCTCCGGCAAGCGCGACGGCCGATGCGACAACGACGGGTTGCTCGTTGCTCGTTGCTCGTTGCTCGGCTGTCGCTTCATGGCTGGCGTCTCTCGACGGCTGGAGGGAGTCCAGGGCGCCGATGCGAAGGCCGACCAGGTGCGGCGGCGGCGCCAGGTGCGACTCGTACCCGGTTCCCCGGGAGGGGTAGTAGCGGACCCGTCGCGGCGCCAGGTACGCGCCGAGGGCGCGGGCCAGGTCGCGGGCGCCGACGTCGTCGGCGGCGACCACCAGCGCCGGGCGGTCGGCGAGCGCCTCATCGGAATCGAGCAGGGCGGCGAGCAGGTACGGCCGGATCGAGCCCGACGCGCGCAGGTCGACCGCCTCGCCGGCGCGAATCCGGGCGGCGAGGGCAGCGAATCGCTCGTCGGCGAGCGCGATGTCGAGCAGTGCCCTGAGCAGTCGGGCGAGGTTAGCGGCGCGGTCGGGAGCCCACCGTAGGCATGGGTAGGCTGCGGCCATGAGCGAGGGAGCGCGACGGATCGCGGCACCCGGCCTGGCGATCCTCGCGGCGCTCGCCCTGCTGGGGGCGGTGGTCGCCGGCTACGCCAACGACGCCCTCTTCGACTCCGACGAGTTCGCCGAGCGGGCGACGGCGGCGCTCGACGACGAGGCGGTCAGCGCCGAGATCGCGAGCAGGGTCACCGACGACCTCGTGCTCAACGCCCAGCGGGACCTGATCGGCGCCCGGCCGCTGATCGAGGGCGTCGTCGACGGGATCGTCGGCGGCGGCGTCTTCCAGGGCCTGTTCCGCAGCGGGATCCGCGACGTGCACCGCTCGATCTTCAGCGGCGACGCGAACACGGCCACGCTGACGCTCGCGGACGTCGGCGAGGTGCTCCGCGGCGCGATCCAGGCCCTGCGCCCGCAGCTCGCGAAGCAGGTGCCGGGTGGCGTCGACATCGAGATCGCCGAGATCAACCCCCCGTCGTGGCTCGCCGACGCCGCCCAGCTCGCCAGCGACGTCGAGGCGCTCGCCTGGTTCCTGCTGGTGCTGGCGCTGGTCCTCGCCGGCGCCGCGCTGCTCGATCTCCCCCGACCGCCGGCGGACGGTGATGCAGATCGGGGTCGCGATCGTGATCTGCGGGGTCGTCGGGGTGGTCGCGCTGAGCGCCGTGCGCGCGATCCTGCTCACCCGGGTCGACGAGCCGGGCGCCCGCGACGCCGCCGAGGCGATCTGGCACGCCTTCCTCGGCGACCTGACCAGGACCCTGTACCTGCTGGCTGCGATCGGGGCGGTGATCGCCGCCGCCGCCTCGTCGCTGCTGCGCCCGGTCGACATCGGCGCGCCGCTGCGCCGCGCGGCCGAGCTGATCACCCGGGTCCCCGAGCGCCGCATCTGGCGCCTGCTCCGGGCGTTGGCGCTGCTCGTGATCGGGATCCTGATCGTCGTCAACCGCGACCTGTTCGTCGACCTGGTCGTGATCCTGGTCGGCCTCTACGTCGCCTACGCCGGCGCCTCGGAGCTGATGCGGATGATCCTGCCCGCCGAGGCGGCCGAGGCGCAGGCCGACCGCACCGAGGGGCGGCGGACGCTGATCGCCACCGGCGTCGCCGCCGGGGTGATCCTGATCGGCGGGGCGGTCTTCATCACCACCGGCGGGGTCAGCGAGGCCCCGGCGAGGATCGACACGATCGGCTGCAACGGCGCGGAGGAGCTCTGCGACCGGCCGCTGAACGAGGTCGCCTTCCCCTCGACCCACAACGCGATGTCGGCGGTCGACCAATCCCGACTGGCTGTTCGCCCAGCAGGAGGACGGGCTTCCGGCGCAGCTGCGCGACGGGATCCGCGGGCTGTTCATCGACGCCCACTACGGCACCCCGACCGAGGGCGGACAGGTGAAGACCGACCTCTCGGACCTCGACAGCGGCGAGCGGCGGACCTACGAGGCCGAGCTCGGCTCCGACGCGCTCGACGCGGCGCTGCGGATCCGCGATCGGATCGTCAACTCGCCGGCCAGCGGCCCGCGAGCGGTCTACCTCTGCCACCGCTTCTGTGAGCTCGGGGCGCTGCCGATCGTCGACGCCCTGAGGCAGGTCCGCGACTTCCTCGCCGCCAACCCCGACGAGGTCGTGGTGATGGTGATCGAGGACTACGTCGAGCCCACCGACATCGACGCCGCGGTCCGCAAGAGCGGCCTGATCGACTACGTCTACGACGGCGAGCTCGACCCGCGCTCGCTGCCGACCCTGCAGCAGATCATCGACTCGGGCGGCCGGGCGCTGATGATGGCCGAGGATTCCGACGGCGGCAGCGAGTTCCCCTACTACCACTCGGCCTACGACGCGCTGGTCCAGGAGACGCCCTACTCGTTCAAGGACCCGAAGCTCCTGACCGACGCGGCGAATCTGAAGGCGAGCTGCAAGCCGAACCGGGGGCAGGGCTCGGCGCCGCTGTTCCTGCTCAACCACTGGATCGACACCTCCCCGGCGCCGCGGCCCTCGAACGCCACCAAGGTCAACGCCCGCGAGGCGCTGCTGGCACGGATCGAGCGCTGCGAGGAGCTGCGCGGCCTGCGCCCCAACTTCGTCTCGATCGACTTCTTCGAGGAAGGCGACGTGTTCGAGGTCGTCGACGAGCTCAACGCGCAGGCCCCGACCGAATAACCTTCCCGGATGGCCACGGAGGAGGAGACACTCGACGTCGAGGGAGCGATCGAGGCGCTGAACGCGGCGCTGCGGCTCCAGTACCGATCGGCCCTTCAGTACTCGCTCACCGCCGCCAGCCTGCGCGGACTCGACGCCGCCGGCGTCGCGACTCTCCTGCTCTCGTTCGGCGACCAGGAGCTCGCCGACGCCAGGTCCCTGGTGGAGAAGGTGGTCTCGTTCGACGGCACGCCGACCACCGAGATCGCCGAGCTGCGCTTCGACGATGCCACCGGCGACGCGCTCCAGTGGCTGATCGAGACCGAGGTCGAGGGGATCGAGGCGCTTCAGTCCGCGATCGCGCCGACCGGGCGGGAGGGGCGCTCGGAGGCACTCGAGCACATGCTCGAGCACATGATCATGCGCAAGCAGCGCCAGGTGGACCTGCTCACCCGGGCCCGCGGCTCCTGACCGGCTCGCGCTACTCGCGGTAGGGCAGGCCCGGGCCGGACCGCGCCCATGCGACCTGGCCCTCGCCCTCCGCCAGCGAGCGGTCCTCGACCCCGTCCCACTCGTGCAGCATCCGCTTCAGCCGCGCGACCGCCTCCGGCGGGTGCTCGGCGACCTGCGCGGCGAGCTGCAGCGCCGCCTCCTCGGTCCGCGCCGCGGGGGCGACCTTGTGGACGAGGCCCCAGCGGTAGGCGGTGTCGGCGTCGACCTCCTTCGAGGTCAGGAGCAGGTACTTGGCGACCGAGAGCCCGCAGAGGGTGACCAGGCGCGCCGGGCCGACCGGCACCCCCAGCGCGGCCCCGGGGAAGCGCAGCCGCAGGTTCGACCCCCCGACCCGCAGGTCGCAGGCGACCGCGATCTCGGCGCCGCCGCCGACGCAGGCGCCGTGGCAGGCGGCCACGGTGGGCTTGGCGAACCCGGTGAGGGCGTCGTAGAGCTGCGAGAACAGCTCCATCCGGCGGACGTTGCCCGCGGCGTCGAGCTGCTCGCGGACGTCGGCCCCGGCCGAGAGGCCCATGTGGTCGCTGGACGAGATGACCAGCACGCGCGCCTCGTCGTCGTCGCGGGCGCTCGCCAGGTGCGCGAGCATCTCCTCCAGCATCGCGGTGTTGATCGCGTTGCGGGCCTCGGGCCGATCGAGCCGCAGCAGCGCGACCCGGTCGGCGACCGAGTAGTCGGTGAGCGGCTCAGCGGGCATCGGCCGCGATCCTCCCGACCAGGCGCTCGGTCTCGTCGGCCGCCGCCTCGACCAGCCCCCGGACCTCGTCCTCGGCCTCCGAGAAGCGCCCGAGGACGTGCGCGGAGACGATCTCGGGATCGGTCGAATCGGGGCGCCCGACGCCGCCGCGCACGCGCCAGAACTCGGTCGAGCCCAAGCCGTCGCGCAGGCTCTTGAGCCCGTTGTGGCCGGCGACGCCGCCGCCGAGCTTGGCGCGGACCTCGCCGAACGGCAGGTCGATCTCGTCGTGCACCGCGACCACCTGCTCGAGCGGGATCCGCAGCTGGCCGCGCGCCGGCCCGGCGGCCGAGCCGGACTCGTTCATGAACGTCTGCGGCGTCAGCAACGCCACGCGCGGCCCGCCCGGGCCGGCGCGGCCCTCGGCGATCAAGCCGCCGTACCTGCGCTTCGGCTTCGACAGCTCCCAGCGATGGGAGAGCTCCTCGGCGACGCGGAAGCCGAGGTTGTGCCGGGTGGCGGCGTAGCGCGTCCCGGGATTGCCCAGGCCGATGACGAGGAACCGATCCGCGGCCTCGTGCTGGGCGCGACGCCCGAACAGGCGCAGGGGTTACTCCTCGCCGGAGTCGCCGGAGTCGCCGGCATCCTCGCCGGCCTCGCCCTCGCCCTCGGCGGCCTCGCCCTCGGGCGCCTCGATCGGCTCGCCGTCCTCGCCGATCAGCTCGGCCTCCTCCTCGAGCTCGGGCTCGGGCTCCTCCTCGACCCGGGGCGGCGAGAGGGTCGCGATCGTGATCTCGTCGGCGCTCTGGTCCTCGCCGAGCGCGAACTCGACGTTCTCGGGGGCGATCAGGGCGCTGAGCTGAAGCGTGTCGCCGATCTCCATCCCGGACACGTCCGCCGGGATCGATTCCGGGATCGCGGTCGGCAGGGCCGAGATCGTGACCTCGTGCGTGACGTGCTCGAGGACGCCGCCCTCCTTGACGCCGGGCGCCTCCTCGGCGCCGATCAGCTCGATCGCGACCTCGGCCTCGATCTCCTCCAGCAGGTCGACCTCCTGCAGGTCGAGGTGCACGAGGTTGCCGCGCACCGGATGGCGCTGCTGCTCCTTGACCACCACCGGCACCGGCGTCGAGCCGTCGATCTCGACGTCGATCAGGGCGCCTCCGTGGACGAGCACGTTGCGGACCTCGCGCTCGCCGACCTGGAACGGGCGCGCCTCCGAGCCGCCGCCGTAGACGACCCCCGGCACGAGGCCCTGGCGGCGCAGGCGCCGGCTCTCGCGCGAGCCGAACTCGGTTCGCGGCTGGGCCTTGAGCGTTGCGCGGTCGTCAGCCATGGCGACGGCTGAGGATAGAGAACGCCCGAGCATCCGGCCCGGGCGGCTGGTCGACCGGCGCCGGGTTCAGGCGCGCCGCAGCGCGATTCCGGTGAGCAGCTCGAGCACGACCCGCGAACCGGCGAGCGCGGTGGGATCGGGATGCGCGCCGGAGGGCATCACCTCGACCACGTCGGCGCCGACCAGCTCCAGCCCGGCGGCGAGCTCGCGGCACGCCCAGAGCAGGTCGGCGGTCGTCATCCCGCCGGGCTCGGGGTCCCGGTCCCGGGCGCGAACGCCGGGTCGAGCACGTCGATGTCGATCGTCGCGAACGCCGGGCCGGGCCCGACCGCCGCGATCGCCTCGGCGACCACGTCGGCGATCCCGCGCTCGTGCACCGCGCGCATCGGCAGCGCCTTGATCTGCCGCTCGCGCTGCCAGGCGAGCTCGGCCTCGCCCGGCCAGTAGCCGCGCAGCCCGACCTGGGCGTAGCGGGTCGGGTCGACGTGGCCGTGCTCGACCAGCCGGTACATCGGCGTCCCGTGGTTGACCTCGACCCCCCACAGCTCCCTCGCGGTGTCGGTGTGGGCGTCGAAGTGGATCAGTCCCAGGGGCCCGTGGCGGCGCGCGCAGGCGCGGATGTCGGGCTCGGCGATCGAGTGGTCGCCCCCGAGCACGATCGGGATCGCCCCGGCGTCGACGATCTCGCCGACGAGCGCTTCGATCGCCGCGTGCGAGCGCAGCGGGTCGGCAGGGATCACCGCGGCGTCGCCGTAGTCGATCACCCGCAGCTCCCGCATCGGCTCGATCTCGGCGTCGAGGTGGCGCGCGCCGATCCCGCCGCCGCCGGCGGCGCGGATCGCCCGCGGCCCGAACCGCGTCCCGGGATGGTCGGTGGCAAGCTCGTCGAGCGGCGCCCCGACGATCGCGACGTCGGCCCCCGCGAGCCCGGCGGGGTCCTCGGTGTAGGGGACGCCGGCGAACGAGGGCAGGCCGGCGTAATCGGGCCGGCCGGCGTCGCCCCAGCGCGCGCTCGGATCGATCGTCGTCACCCGCCCATCCTCCCCGATCGGACGCTTCGCAGCCAGGCGGCGAAGCCGCGCGACGCAGCGTCTACGCTGGCCGCGATGGCGGGCGACGAGATGAAGATCCCGAAGGGCCGCGCGCGCAGGTCGGCGAAGCTGGGGACGGCGCTCGGCGGCCAGGCGGCACGCTACGCCGGCACCAGGGCCGCCTCGGTCGCCCGCACGGCCGACGGCGCCGAGGAGAAGCTCGAGGCCAGGCACCTGGAGACGGCGCTGAAGATGGTCCGCACGCTGGGCGAGATGAAGGGCGCGGCGATGAAGATCGGCCAGCTCGCCTCGTTCATCGACACCGAGTTCCTGCCCCCCGAGTACGCCGAGCTCTACCAGGACGAGCTGGCGAAGCTGCGGACCTCGGCACCCCCGATGCCGTGGGAGCGGGTCTCGGAGGTGATCGAGGACGAGTACGGCGAGCCCGCGCACGAGCACTTCGCCCACTTCGAGCCCCAGGCCTTCGCCGCGGCCTCGATCGGGCAGGTGCATCGCGCCACGCTGCTCGACGGGCGTCCGGTGGCGGTCAAGATCCAGTACCCGGGGGTGGCGGAGGCGCTCGAGTCGGACATGCGGAACGCCGGCATGCTCGTCCGCCTCGCGCGGGCGCTGGCGCCGGGGCTGGACGCCAAGGAGGTCGCCGAGGAGCTCAAGCTGCGGGTGCTGGAGGAGCTCGACTACGAGTACGAGGCCCAGAACCAGCGCACCTTCTCGCGCGCCTACCGCGGCCACCCGTTCATCTACGTCCCCGACGTGATCACCCGGCTCTCACGCCGCCGGGTGCTGGTGACCGAGCTCGTCGACGGGATCGGGTTCGAGGAGGTGAAGAAGCTCGACGCCGATCAGCGCAGCCGCTTCGGCGAGATCGTGTTCCGCTTCTGCTTCGGCTCGATCTACCACCTGCAGCACTTCAACGCCGACTCCCACCCCGGCAACTACCTGCTGATGGGCGACGGGCGGGTCGCCTTCCTCGACTTCGGGATGACGAAGAAGCTCGACCGCGAGCAGATCGAGCTCGAGCAGGCGGCGCTCGACGCCGCGATCCGCAAGGACCCCGAGGGGCTGCGCCGGCGCCTCCACGACCTCGGCTTCATCAAGCAGCCGACCAAGCTCGACGCCGAGCACCTGATGGACCACGTGATGCTGGTCGGCGGCTGGTACATCGAGGACCGCGAGTACCAGGTCTCCGCCAGGCGGGTGATGAAGATCATCGAGTCGGCCTCGGACCCGCGCTCGGAGTACTTCTCGGTCATGCGCCGCGAGAACATCCCCGCCGAGGAGCTGATGGGCCGGCGGATGGAGATCGGCGTGATCGCCGTCCTCGCGCAGCTCAAGGCGAGGCGCAACTGGCACCGGATCATGCGCGAGTGGGTGTACGCCGACGACCCGGAGACCGAGCTCGGCCGTCAGGAGTGGGAGTACTTCGAGTCGCGCGGGGTCAGGCGGGTCCCTGGGCTGGCGGCACCCGGACACCCCTGATCGCGATCACCAGCCCGACCAGGGCGATCGCCGCGACCACGCGCAGGCTGAGCTGGACCCCGGCCACGAACGAGTCCTTGACCACCTCGAGGACCTTTTCGGCGTTCGATGCGCCGAGCTGGTTGTAGGCCGCCTCGCCCGGCTCGGTGCCGACCAGCACCCCGTGGATCACGCTCGCCTGCTCGCTCGGTCATCGCCAGGCCCTCGGCGCTCGCGTCGCTGACCACGCGGTCCTCGGAGCGGGTCGTGAACAGGGCCGTGGTCAAGCCCAGGCCCATCGCCCCGCCGGCGATCTGGAACATGTAGGTGATCCCGCCGGCGAGGCTGGAGCGGGCGGCGTCGAGCATGGTCACGGCGGCGGTGGTGATCGACGGATAGAAGAGCCCGGCCCCGATCCCGGTCAGGGCGAGGCCGGGGACGAGGGCGGCGTAGCCGGAGTCGGCGCCGAAGAACGAGACCACGAGCGGGCCTGCGGCCAGCAGGGCGGTGCCGGCGATGATCACCGGGCGGCCGCCGATGCGCTCGTAGACGCGCCCGGCGAGAAACGCGACGACCGCGAACAGGCCGAGCATCGGCAGCATCCCGGCGCCCGCCTTGAGCGCCGAGAAGCCGAGCACCTTCTCCATCAGCTGCGGGACGTAGAGGACGATCGAGAAGAAGACCGCGGAGAGCATCAGCACGGTCAGGCAGGCGGCCCGGAACGGCCTGTTGGCGATCACGTCGGGCGGGATCAGCGCCGCCTCGCCGACCCGGCGCTCGATCACCGCGAACGCCGCCAGCAGGCCGATCCCGAGCGCGAACATCGCGATCACCCGCGGGTCGGTCCAGCCCCAGTCGACCGCCTGGTCGAGGCCGAGCAGGATCGCCACCAGCCCACCCGAGACGGTGGCGATCCCGGCGTAGTCGATCCGCCGCTCGGTCGCCTCGACGGGCGGCTGGTGGACGAACTTGGCCGTCGCGAGGACCGCGAACGCGGCCACGGGGAGGTTGAGCCAGAAGATCGCCCGCCAGCTGAACTCGTCGGTGAGCACGCCGCCGATCAGCGGCCCGAGCGCGTTGCCGAGCCCGGCGACGCCGAGCACCAGCCCGCCGGCGAGCCCGGCGCGAGCCGGGGGCAGGGCGGCGAAGGTCATCCCCAGCACGGCCGGCCACATCAGGGCCCCGCCGACCCCCATCCCGACCCGGGCGCCGATCAGCACCAGCGCGTTGGGCGCGAGGGCGCCCACGAGCGAGAAGGCGGCGAAGATCGCGGTGCCGATGAAGAAGATCCGGCGCCGGCCGAGCATGTCGGCGAGCCGTCCGCCGGTGATCACCCCCATGCCGAAGACGAGCACGTAGGCGTTGACGACCCACTGCACGGTGCCGACGTCGGCGTCGAAGTCCTCCTCGATCGCCGGCAGGGCGACGTTGAGGGCGGTGAAGTCGTTGGCGATCACGATCACGCCAAGCCCCATCGCGAACAGCGCCAGCTTCGTGCCCCTCGGCAGTGCGTCGCCGGCCGCCATCAGCCGGGACTCTAGCCACGGCCTCCAGACGCCGATATACCGTCCGCGATGACCTACGAAGGGGAGAGTCGATGAGCAGGTTCAAGCAGGGCTGGGAGCTGACGAAGAAGAGCTGGGCGCTGTTGCGCTCGCACCGCGAGCTGTTCCGGTTCCCGATCTACGGCGCCGTGGCCGCGATCGTGATCGTCGTGGTCACCGTCGGCCCCGGGGTCTACCTGATCGACGACGGCCAGACGGTCGTCGGCGCGATCCTGATCGCGATCGGGATCTACCTGGCGTCGTTCATCGCGGTCTACTTCGGCGTCGCCCTGGCGGCAACCGCGGACGCGATCTTCCACGGTCGCCAAGCGACGATCGCCGACGGCCTCGCGGTCGCCCGCGAACGGGTCGGCGCGATCGCGGGCTGGGCGGCGCTGGCGGCGCTGGTCGGGGTCCTGATCTCGCTGATCCAGCAGAGCGGCTCGATCGGCGAGGCGATCATCGGCTCGCTGATCGGGGCCGCCTGGGGCCTGATCAGCTTCCTCGCCGTGCCGGTGATCACCTTCGAGGGCACCGGGCCGCTGACGACGCTGAAGCGCTCGGCGACGCTGTTCAAGGAGCGCTGGCGCGGCCAGGTGACCGGCAACGTCGCGATCGGCGGCATCGTCGGCCTGCTCGGGGTGCTGCCGGCGGTGCTGTTGATCGCCGGAGGCGCCTACCTGTGGGCGTCCGACGACGGCACCGAGGGACTGGCGGCGGGCGCCTTCGTGCTTCTGCTCGGGGTGATCCTGTTCGCGGTCTCGATGCTGATCATCCAGGCGATGCGAGGAGTGTTCGGCGTCGCCCTGTACAGGTTCGCGGCCACCGGCGAGGTGGCGTCGGGCTTCACCGAGGCGGACCTGAACTCGGCGGTGCGAACGAAGGCATAGCCGGCCCCCCGCTCGGCGCTCGCGGCTCGGGGCCGGGGAGCAGGCGCGGGTCGTTGCTGCAGATCCCGTCGACGCCGAGCGCGGCGAGGTCGCCGGCGCGCTCCGGGTCGTCGACCGTCCAGGCGATCACGGCGACGCCGACCGAGTGCGCGGCCTCGACCAGGCGCTTGCCGATCAACGGGTGGTAGATCCACACCGCCCAGACTCCGAGCTCGGGGGCGCGGCGACGGACCAGCCCCGGCAGCCGCGCCCGCAGCGAGGCGGAGCCGGTGACGAACACCGGCCGCAGCCAAGGGCTTCGCGACCAGTCGCGGCGCACCTTCGGCAACGTCCAGCCGCGATCGAGCTCGGGGCCGGCGTCGCGCAGGTACAGGAGGCTCTCGAGCTCCATCGTGGAGACCATCGCCCGCCCGGTCAGCCCCCGCTCGGCCAGCGCGGCGACGACCTCGTCCTCGCGCCCGGCGACCTTCAGGTCGAGGTCGAAGCGCAGCCGATCGAGCGGCGGGCGCGCGAGCGCGTCGAGCGCGTCCGCAAGGGTGAGCGGCTCGCGCCGCCGGGCGTCACCCCAGTCATGGGCGACGAGCAGCGGCGCGCTCGCGGTCGCCGGGCCGGCCGGTGCGCGGCGCCAGTCCGACCCCTCGGCGAAGTCGGAGCGGGGGCGCAGCACGTCGAGCTCGATCGCGTCGGCGCCGGCATCGGCAGCGGCGGCGAAGCTCTCGAGCGTGTTCCCGGGCACGAGCGCGTCGGCGCCCTTGTGTCCGATCCTCAGCATCCGGCTCCGAGCGTAGTGAGTGCGTGGCCCGCCGCCGGCGCGTACGTCCCGCTAGAAGAGCTGATTCTCGCCGGCGAAGATCTCGGAGACCGAGTCGTCGGCGAAGATGCGGCGGATCGAGTCGGCGAGCGTCTGCGCCGTCGAGAGCTGCGTGATGTTCTCGGGCTGCCCCGGGCGCAGCGGGATCGTGTCGGTGACCACGATCCGCTCGATGCCCGAGTTCTCGTAGGCGAGCCGCTCGTAGGCGGGGCCGGAGAAGACGCCGTGGGTGGCGCAGGCGATCACCCGGGCCGCGCCCTCGTCGAGCACCGTCTTCGCCGCCGCGGTCAGCGTGCCCGCGGTGTCGATCATGTCGTCGACGAGCACCGCGGTCTTGCCCTGCACGTCGCCGACGACGTAGCCGATCTCGGCGACCTGCTGCGCGGGCCGTTCCTTCTCCATCACCGCCCAGTGGACGCCGATCTTGCGGGCGAAGTTGCGCGCCACCTTGACCCGGCCGGCGTCCGGCGAGACGATCACCAGCTCGTCGTCCCAGGCCTGGTCCATGAAGTACTGGGTCAGCATCGGCATCGCGGTCATGTGGTCGACCGGCTTCGAGAAGAAGCCCTGCACCTGGCCCGAGTGCAGGTCCATGGTCAGCACCCGGTCGACGCCGACCGCCTCCAGGCACTGGGCGACGACGCGGGCGGAGATCGGCTCGCGCGGGGCCGACTTCTTGTCCTGGCGCGAGTAGCCGTACCAGGGCATCACGGCGATGATCCGGTGCGCCGAGGCGCCCTTGGCTGCGTCGATCATCACCAGCAGCTCCATCAGCGCGTCGTTGGGGGTCATCCCCTGGGCGGCGTTGGCCGCCGTCGACTGGACGAGGAAGAGGTCGGCGCCGCGGATCGACTCCTCGTAGCGGCAGTAGACCTCGCCGTCGGCGAAGGTCCGCAGGTCGACCGGGCCGAGGTCGACGTCGAGCTTGCCGGCGATCCTGGCGGCGAGCTCCATCGAGGCGCGGCCGCCGAACACCATCAGCCGCTTGGTGTAGTCCTGCGGGATCGAGCTCATCACCTGCGGGCTCTCCTCGAGAATGCTCATTCGTCCGTTCCGCCGGCGTCGCTCGCCTCGGCCTTTCGCTCCGCGTAACCCTCGATGTTTCTCTGCTCGTTCGACGAGACCCCGAGAGCGCCCTCCGGGACGTCCTCGCGGATCACCGCGCCGGCGCCAGTGTATGCGCCGTCGCCGACCGTGACCGGGGCGACGAGCGAGTTGTTGACGCCGATTCGCGCACCTTCCCCGATCTTCGTCGGGTTCTTGGTCCGGCCGTCGTAGTTGGCGGTGATGCTGCCGGCGCCGAGGTTGGCGTCGGCGCCGACCTCGGCGTCGCCGACGTAGGCGAGGTGGGGCACCTTCGCCCCCTCGCCGATCGCCGAGTTCTTGATCTCGACGAAGCTGCCCGCCTTCGCGCCCTGGCCGAGGTCGGCGTCGGGGCGCAGGTAGGCGAAGGGGCCGACGCTCGCCAGGTTGCCGACCTCGGCGCCGTCGAGGTAGGAGTGGATGATCCGCGCCTGCTCGCCGACGCGGGTGTCGATCAGGGTCGAGTGCGGGCCGATGATCGAGTCCGCGCCGATGCTGGTCGCGCCGCGCAGCGAGCTGCCGGGCTCGATCGTCGCGTCGGCGGCGATCTCGACCTCGGCGTCGATCCAGGTCGATGCGGGGTCGACGATCGTCACCCCGGCGAGCATGTGGCGCTCGAGGATCTGGCGCCGGGCCTCGGCGGTGGCGACGGCGAGGTCGACGCGGTTGTTGACGCCGAGGTTGACGTTCGGGTCGCCGGCGCGATGGGCGACCACGCGCCGACCGTCGGCGCGGAGCATCGGCAGGACGTCGCCGAGGTAGTACTCGCCCGCCTCGTTGTCGTTGTCGAGGTGGTCGAGCGCCTCCATCAGCGGCTCGGCGTCGAAGGCGTAGGTGCCGGTGTTGATCTCGCGGATCGCGAGCACCTCGGGCTCGACCTGGTCGGGCCACTTGGTCTCGACGATCCGGTCGATGTCGCCGTCGGCGTCGCGGACGATGCGGCCGTAGGCGCCCGGGTCGTCGAGCTCGACGGTCATCACGGTGGCGCCGGCCCTCGCCTCCCGATGGGTCTCGAGCAGCGCGGCGACGATCTCGCCGGTGATCAGCGGATGGTCGCCGGAGAGCACGACCACGGTCTCGGAATCGCGGACGATGTCGTGGGCGGCGCGGACGGCGCCGCCGGTGCCGTCGGGCTCGGGCTGGACCACGGTCTCGGTGCCCTCGGGGAGCCCGGGCGTCAGGTCGCGGTCGGGCGAGACGATCACGGCGACGCGCTCGGCGCCGGCCTCGCGCGCGGCGAGCACCGGCCAGGCGACCATCGGCCGCCCGCAGACCGGGTGCAGGACCTTGGGCAGCGAGGAGCGCATCCGCGTGCCCTCGCCGGCGGCCATGATCAGGACGGTGGGCCCGCTCACCCGGCGAATCGTAGAGCGGTGCCCCGCGACCGCGCTTCTTCCGATACGAGGTTGGGACGCGCGCGGCACAGCCAAGCGTTTGGCGACGCGGGTCCGCCGGCACCGTGTCCACCAGGGCGTGTACGCCGACGGCTACACGTGGCATCGCACCCGCGCTCGTCAGGAGAACGAACAGGGCGCGGGACCGCGAAGCTCAGGCGTGGCGGCTGGATGCCCGTGCGCTATTCGAAACGGCAGGTGTTCGATGAGCCGTTGCTGCTCGTCTCGGATCTGGCAGCGATCCTGGCGGCGAGAAGCTGACTGGGGAGCCAGGGCTCGAACCTGGATCGCCCGGACCAAAACCGGGTGCCTTGCCAGTTAGGCCACTCCCCAAACGGAAGGGACGATACGGCCCCGGGCCGCTAGTCCTCGGTCTTCCGCCGCACCTTCGCCCGGCCGGCCTCGGTGCCCGGCTCCATCGCGGGGCCCCTCGGCGGCGGGATGCCGAGCACGCGCATCGCCTTCAGGCCGAGGCCGAGCTTCTCGCGGCCCGCGGTCGAGGTGAGGTCGTGGCCGCACAGCTCCTTCACCCGCTCGAGGCGGTAGCGCACGGTGTGGCGATGGGTGAACAGCTGGTCGGCGGTCGGGGTGACGTTGCCGTCGTTGTCGAGGTAGGCCTCGACCGTCTTCACCAGGTCGGTCTCGTACTGATCGTCGTAGGTCGAGAGCGGCGCCACCGTCTCCGCGTAGAAGCGCTCGAGCTCGCCCGGGTCCTCGCTCATCGCCGGCAACAGCAGCCGGTAGGAGCCCGTGTCCTCGAACGCGAGCAGCTCGAGCCCGTCGGCCTCGGCGACGTTGGTCGCCAGCAGCGCCTCCTGCCCGGCGCGGTAGAGGTCGACGGGGTCGGCGACCCAGCGGCTGCGGGCGACGGTGAGGTGAAAGCCCGGCAGCGAAGCGGCGAGCTCGCGCGCGAGCGCCTGCGTCGCGCGCTCGAGCTGCGCCGCCTCCTCGGCGGGGACGATCGCGCTCACCTCCGCCCGATCGCCGAGCTCGCCCAGCCGCGCGATCGCGCCCGTGCTGCCGGCGCGCAGGGCTCGCAGCGAGACCACCAGCACCCGGGCGCGCCAGTCGCCCGTCTGGGCCGAGCGTGGCACGGCGCGAGCGATGACCACCCCGGCGCCGGCCTCGACCGCGCTCTCGAGCTCGCCGCGCGCGGGCGACGATGTCGCCGCGGTCGGTCACCCGGCGCGAGAGCACGGCGTCGACGAACTCTCCGGCCGCCTCGTCGCTCGCCCACTCCGGCGCCCGCGAGCGCTCGAGCTCGAGCGCCAGCAGGGTGGAGACCATGCGGGTCAGCGTCGCCGGGGGCTCGCCCCCGCGCCTGCGGTAGCGGAGCTCGCCGACGACCGCGTCGGCGACCCGCAGCTCGAGCGTCCCGACGTCGCCCTCGCCGGCGAGCAGCTTGCTCTCCTCGGCCGAGGACGAGGCGGCGACCGCGAGCACCGCGCTCGAGCGGTCGATCAGGGCGACGCTGGCGCCCAGCGCGGCCCCGGCCGCGCGTGCGACCGCGGGCAACCCGGCACCCGACTCGATCGCCTCCGAGAGCGTGTGCAGAGCGTCCTCATCCCGCCCTTTTGCAGGGCTTTTACGTGTCCGCGGCTGCGACGGCACGCGGAGAGTCTAGGCGGCGAGCGACCGATGACGCCGGCCCGCGACGCCGATCAGCCGCCGAAGATGGCGGTGATGTCGTCCCAGTAGTAGACGATCGCAATCCCGACCGCGACGCCGATCGCCAGCAGGGCGATGAGCACGAAGACGGAGACGAGCACCGCGGTCACCTTCTCCCAGGTCCGCCCGAAGGAGCCGATCGTCGGCGCCAGGATGAGCACGCCGAAGGCGAGCAGGCTGATCAGGCCCGCGGCGCCGAAGAGGATGTACTCGGTCCCGATCTTGGCCAGAGCGGGCATCACCGTGGCTCGTGATTGTGCCGCAAGTCCCGGAGGTGAGTGACGACCATCGCGATCGCGGCGCACCCGGCGAAGGCGGTCACCCCCAGCGCCCAGCCGCCGCTGACGTCGCTGAGGTAGTGGACGCCGAGGTAGACGCGGCTGAGCCCGATCACCGCCGTGAGCGCGAAGCCGACCACGATCAAGGCGGTGCCGTAGCTCCATCCCGGGCGCACCCGGACCGCGATCGTCAGCGCCAGCCAGGCATAGAAGACGGAGTGCGCCGCGTGGCCGCTCGGGTAGCTCGCGCCCTTGGCCTCGACGAGGCCGCCGCCCGGCCGCGGGCGATCGATGATCTCCTTCAGGACCGGGACCGAGATCAGCATGATCACGACGGCGGCGACCAGCACCGCGAGCTCCGGCCACCGCCGCCGCCAGGCGAGGACCCCGCCCGCGATCACGCTCAGCGGCACGAGCGCCGCGGTCGAGCCGAGCGCCGTGACCACCTTCGCCGCGTCGGTGAGCCAGGCCGTCCGCAGCGAGTCGATGACGTCGATCGCCTCGGCGTCGCCGGGCGTCGGGCCGGCGTCGTCGGAGACGATCAGGCCGTAGCCGATGAGCACGAACAGCGACACCGAGAGGACCGCCATCACGGTCGTGAACTCGAGCCCGAGGCCGCCCGGGGTGAGCCGGCGCCACGTGAACCGCAGCTGCGGCAGCAGCCGGCGCAGACCGGGCGTCGTTCTCGATCCGCCGAGCCAGCTTGCTGCGGTTCTCGGCGTTGCGCAGGTAGCGCGAGATCACGAACGTCCCGACGATCACGGCGACCAGCGAGCCGAAGATCAGCGCCCCGGTGCCCGCGATCTCGGTCGCCTTGTCGAGGCTGTTGGCGAGCAGGTAGCCGAGCAGCGAGAACGCGGCGGCCCAGAGCCCGGTGCCGAGCACGCTGTAGGGGACGAAGGCCCGGTACTGCATGCCCGAGCTGCCGGCGATGAACGGCGCCAGCGCCCGCACCAGGCCGATGAAGCGCCCGATCAGGATCGTCTTGCCGCCGTGGCGGTCGAAGAACTTCTCGACCTGCTCGAAGCGCTCCGGCGTGATCAGCACCTTGCGGCCGTGCTGGAGGACGAAGTCCCGCCCCAGCCGGCTGCCGATGAAGAAGCTGGTCGTGTCGCCCGCCCAGGCGCAGAACCAGACGATCGCGATCGTGATCACGATCGACGTCTCCCCCTGGCCGGCCACCGCGCCGCCGAGGATCACCGCGGTCTCGCCGGGAAAGATCAGGCCGACGAAGGCGCCCGTCTCGAGGAAGGCGAGCAGGCCGACCAGGAGGTAGGTCCAGCTCGCCGAGCCAGCTCGGAGAGGTCCTGGAGGATCTGCTCGATGTCGATGTCCGGCCCGAAGCGCTGGAAGGCGATGAAGCCGAGGACGACCGCCCCGACGATCACCCCGAGCCGGACCCGATCGCGCTTCTCTCCGCTCGAGCTGCACCAGCTAGACCAGGATTATCCGAGCCGCTGCGGCGCCGAGACGATCGCGCCCGCCTAGCGGGGCGGCAGCCGCGAGGCGGCGGCGTCGGCGGCGGCGAGGTCGTCGAAGAGGCCGACCGCCGTCGGCCCCGAGCCGGCGACCAGCGAGCGCGCGGCGCCGACCTCGTCCAGCGCCGCCAGCGCCTCGGCGATCCGCGGCCGCAGCGAGATCGCCGCCCGGCCGAGGTCGTTGACGAGCAGCTCCGCGTACTCGAGCGGCGAAGCGCCGCCGCCCGCCGCCGCCCGCAACCGCGTCGCCAGCTCCGTCGAGCTCGGCGCCGGAGCGCCCGATCCCGAGCGCGTCGGCCTCGGCGTAGACGTCGGCGGTCGCGAGCTGCTCCCGGTCGGGGAGGAGCACGACGGCGAACTCGCCCGGCGCCGGCAGCGCCTCGACCAGCTCGCCGGCCCCGCCGACCAGCGCCAGCGACGGTTGGAGCTGCGAGGGCACGTCGGCGCCGAGGCCCGCCGCGATCGCCGGCAGGTCGGCGATCTCACCGGCGCTCAGGCGCAGCACCGCGGCGGCGTCGGCGCTGCCGCCGCCGAGCCCGGCGGCGACCGGGATCCGCTTCTCGATCTCGACCCGCACCGGCGCCCGCCGCCACCCGCGCGCGCGCAGCGCCTCGAGCGCCACCCCGACCAGGTTCGGCCCGGCGACCCCGGGGCAGACGACCTCGTCCGCCTCCCCCTCGGCGTCGGACACCTCGATCCGGTCGGAGAGCAACAGCGGGCAGAACAGCGAGCGCAGCTCGTGCAGCCCGTCGGCCCGCCTGCGTCCGAGATAGAGGCACAGGTTGAGCTTCGCCGGCGCGCGCAGGATCAACGGCGCGCCTCCGCGAGCGCCGCGGCGAGGGCGGTGAACTGCTGCGGCGCGAGCTGCTCGGCGCGCGCGTCGGCCGCCAGGCCGAGCGCGTCGAGCGCCGCCCGCGCCGGCTCGCGCGATCCCGCCCGCGCGTGCTCGAGCGAGCGCGCCAGCGACTTGCGCCGGTGCGCGAACGCGTCGCGAACGAGGCCGGCGACCGCCGGCGAGGCGGCGGGGCCGATCCGCCGCAGGCCGATCAGCGCCGAGTCCACGCGCGGCCGCGGCGTGAACACCGCCCGGTCGACCGCACGCAGCAGCCGCACCTCGCAGGCGAGCTGGACGAGCACGCTCGGCCCGCCGTACGTCCGCGACCCCGGCGCCGCCCGGAGGCGGTCGGCGATCTCGCGCTGGACCATCAGCGTCCACGACGCGACCTCGCCGAGCTCCGAGATCGTCCGCAGGATCAGCGGCGTCGCGATCGAGTAGGGCAGGTTGGCCACGATCCGGTTCGGCGCCGGGTCGAGCGCGGCCAGATCGAGTCGCATCGCGTCGCCGAAGTGAAGCTCGACGTTGCCGTGCTCGGCGGCCAGGCGCTCGAGCTCGGGCGCCAGCCGCCGGTCGAGCTCGACCACGTGCACGGTCGCCGCCCGAGGCGCAAGCAGCGCGGTCAGCGCCCCCTCCCCACCCCCGACCTCGAGCACCACATCCGCGGGCTCGAGCGCCGCCTCGCGCACGATCGCCGCCAGCAGGTTGGTGTCGGCGAGGAAGTTCTGGCCGAGCCTCACGGTCACCAGCCGAACACGCGAGCCGCGTTCGCCTCCACCGTCGCCTCGAGCTCGGGGTACGGCACGCCCCGGACCTCGGCCAGCGCCTCCGCGGTCGCGACCACGTTCGCGGGCTCGTTCGGCCGCCCCCGCACCGGCTGCGGCGCCAGGAACGGGGCGTCGGTCTCGACCAGGAGCAGGCCGTCGGGCACCTCGCGCGCGGCCGCGCGCAACGCGTCCGACTTCGGGTAGGTGAGGTTGCCCGCGAACGAGCAGTACCAGCCCCACTCGCCGGCCTCGAAGGCGCGCTCCGGCGGCGCGGAGAAGCAGTGCAGCACCACGGTCACGCCGATCGCCTCGGCGCGCAGGATCTCGAACGTCTCCTCGAGCGCCTCGCCGTCGGTCGTCGCGCCGCCGTCGCGGACGTGGATCACCAGCGGCTTCGAGACCCGCCGGGCGATCTCGATCTGGGCGCGGAACGCGTGGCGCTGCTGATCTCGCGGCGCGCGGTCACGGTAGTAGTCGAGCCCGGTCTCGCCCACCGCCACCACCCGCGGGTCGCCGGCCAGCTCCTCGATCCGTTCCGCGGCGGCTCGGTCGAAGCCGGCGGTCCCGTTCGGATGGCGGCCGACCGCCGCGAACACCGCCTCATGCGCCTCGGCCGCCGCGATCGCCTGCTCGCCGGCGGCCTCGTCGATGCCGACGCTGAGGATCCGCCGGACGCCGACCCGGGCCGCCTCGGCGACCAGCTCGGCGTCACCGGGCTTGCAGAGACCGAGGTGACAGTGGCTGTCGATCACCGCGCGAGTCTCTCAGACGGCGATCGCGGCTCGGCCGCGGCTTCAGGCGCCCATCGTTAGCGCCCCGAGACGCGGGGTAGTCGAGTCGATGGCCGATGGATGAGGAGAGGACAGCCGAGCGCGCCGAGGTCTGGGACGACGTCGAGCCCCGCCGCGCCGACTATGAGCCCGAGGGCGCCGATCCGCGCACCGGCCTGTGGCCGACGCTAAAGCGCACCGGGCTCGAGTTCATGGAGGACAACATGACCGACTGGGCCGCGGCGCTCACCTACTACGGCCTGCTGTCTTTGTTTCCGGCGCTGATCGCGCTGGTCTCGCTCTTGGGCCTGTTCGGCGACCCGGTGACGACCACCCGCCAGATCACCGACGTGGTCACCGAGCTCGGGCCGAGCACGGCCGCCGATACCTTCGCCGGGCCGATCGAGTCGATCACCTCGAACCGCAGCTCGGCCGGGATCTTGTTCTTCGTCGGGCTCGGGGTCGCGCTGTGGTCGGCATCGGGCTACGTCGGCGCCTTTTCACGCGCCTCTAACGTCGCCTGGGAGACGCCCGAGGGGCGCTCGTTCTTCAAGCTGCGCCCGCTGCAGATCCTGATCACCTTGGTGATGGTGATCATGCTCGCGGCGATCTGTTTGGCGCTGGTGCTGACCGGGCCCGTGGTCGAGGCGGTCGGGGGTGCGATCGGGGTCGGCGACACGGCGCTGACGGTCTGGGAGATCGCCAAGTGGCCGGTCTTGTTGGCGGTCACGATCGCGATCTTCTCGCTGCTCTTTTACGCCGCCCCCAACGTCAGCCCGCCGGGCTTTCGCTGGATCACCCCGGGGAGCATCGTCGCGGTCTGTGTGTGGCTGGTGGCCTCGGCGCTGTTTGCCTTCTACGTCGCCAACTTCGGCTCCTATGACAAGACCTACGGCACCCTCGGCGGGATCGTCAGCCTGTTGGTGTGGATGTGGATCACCAACCTGGCGCTCTGTTCGGGGTCGAGCTCAACGCCGAGCGCGAGCGCAGCCGCGAGCTCGGCGCCGGCGTCCCGCGCGCCGAGCGCGAGATCCAGCTCGAGCCGCGCGACGAGCCCGACAACCGCAAGACGGTTTGACCGAGCCGGCCCTCGGCGGCCGCCGGCCAGCGACCTAGTCCAGCTTGGGGAACAGCGGCGCGATCCGCTTCACCCGGGCGCCGCCGCGGCGGGCGCCGAACGCGTCGAGCTCGCGGTTGCCCTCGGCCAGCGCCTCGAGCAGGTTGCCGCTGGTCTCCGGCATGTACGGATGCAGCAGCAGGGCGAGCACCCGGATCCCCTCGGCGAGGTTGTAGAGCACCTCATCCAGCCGATCGGCTTGGGCCTCGTCCTTGGCGAGCTCCCAGGGCTTGGTCTCCTCGACATAGCGGTTAAGCCGCCGCACCCGCGCCCAGATCGCCTCCAGCGCCTGGGTCAGCTCGACCCGATCGAGCAGCTCGCGGACGACCCCGTCGACGCCCTCGAGCGCGTCCTCGCCCTCGCACAGGGCCGGGTCCTCGCGCGCGTCGGGGACGACGCCGTCGCGATAGCGGTCGATCATCGCCAGCGCCCGCGAGGCGAGGTTGCCCCAGTCGTTGGCGAGCTCGGTCTCGTAGCGAGCCTCGAAGCCGGCGGTCGACACGCTGCCGTCCTGCCCGAAGGAGACCTCGCGGAAGAGGTAGAACCGCAGCGCGTCGGCGCCGAAGCGCTCGATCACCTGGTCCGGATCGAGCACGTTGCCGAGCGACTTCGACATCTTCTTGGAGCCCATCAGCAGGAAGCCGTGAATGACCATCCCGCGCGGCGGCTCGATCCCGGCGGCGAGCAGGAGCGCCGGCCAGATCACCGCGTGGAACTTGAGGATGTCCTTGCCGAGCACGTGACGGTTCGCCGGCCAGTAGCGCTCGGTCAGGTCCTCGCCCTCGCGCGCGAACGAGAGCGCCGTGTAGTAGTTGAGCAGCGCGTCGAACCAGACGTACATCCGCTGGCTCGGGTCCCAGGGGAGCGTCATTCCCCACTCCAGCCGCGGGCGCGAGAGCGAGACGTCCTCGAGCCCGCGCTCGATGAACGAGAGCGCTTCGTTGCGGCGCATGTCGGGGACGACGAAGTCGGGGCGCTCCGCGTAGAGGCGCTTCAGGTCGTCCGCGAACGAGGAGAGGCGGAAGAACCAGTTCTCCTCGCGCTCGCGCTCGAGCGGGATCTCGTGGATCGGGCAGGTGTTGCCGGGGCCGAGCTCGCGCTCGGTGTAGAAGGCGGCGCAGCGCGGGCAGTACCAGCCCTCGTAGACGCCCTCGTAGACGTGACCGTTGTCGTGGACCCGCTGCATCACCTCGGCGACCTTCGCGCCGTGCCGGGGATCCGAGGTGCGGATGAAGAAATCGTTCGAGGCGCCCACCCGCTCCCCCATCTCTCGGAAGCGGGGCGCGTTGCGGTCGGCCAGCTCCTTCGGCGAGACCCCCTCGCGTTCGGCGGCGACCGCCACCGGCTCACCGTGCTCGTCGGTGCCGGTGAGGAAGAACACGTCCTCCCCGCGCTGGCGATGGTGGCGCGCGAGGATGTCGGCGGCGATCGTCGAGTACGCGTGCCCGAGGTGGGGCTCGGCGTTGACGTAGTAGATCGGCGTGGTGACGTAGAAGCTCACGGGCGGCTGAGCTTATTCGGCGGCCGCCGGCGTGCCGGAACGGGCCCTGCGCCACGCGCTCTAGACTGGCGCCGTGGCCCACGCGCTGCAGTGGAAGCTGGTCAACGTCGCGACCGCGGCCCACGTCGCCGTCTACCGGGCCACCGGCGGGCGGCTGCCGCCGGGGCGGCTGGGTAGCTCGGCGACCATCGCCCTCGTCGATCACGTCGGCCGCAAGTCCGGCAAGCGGCGCACGACCCCGCTGCTCTACATCGCCGACGGCGACGACGTCGTCATCGTCGCCTCCAAGGGCGGCTCGCACAAGCACCCCGCGTGGTGGCTGAACCTGCGCGAGATGGACGAGACGGAGATCCAGGTCGGCCCCGAACGCCGCCGGGTCACGGTCCGCCAGGCGGATCGTGAGGAGAAGGCCCGCCTGTGGCCGCGGCTGGTCGAGGTCTGGCCCGACTACGAGCGCTACCAGCGGCGCACCGAGCGCGAGATCCCGCTCGCGGTCCTGAGCCCGGCCGGCAGCTGAGCGTCGCGGCGCGCTCAGAGCAGCGAGTCCTGGCCCTTCGCGGCCGCTCGGCGGCGACGCGGCACCCCCGCGGCCTCCGCGAGCGCCGCCTCGACGTCGGCGAGGATCGCGCGCTCCGAGCGCGACGCGACGAGGGGCTCCGCGAGGCCGTCGACGTGGACGTAGGTCCGGCGCCCGTCGCCGCGCTCGGCGGCCGCCAGCGGGACCAGCGCGAACACCCGGTCGGCGCGCACGTAGCGCCCGTAGCCGAGCGAGATCAGCCGCGGGTCGCGCTTGGTCGCCATCGGCTCAGCTTATGCCCAACACCTCGCCGCGCCAAGTCCCGAACGGCCGCCGGCCACTCACTCCTTCGGCGCCGGGTCGAGCTTGTTGAGCTTCTTCTTTGCCGCGTCCTCGCAGTCGGGCGCGAACGGCGGCACGCCCTTGACCCCGACGTTGCCCTCGCGGCTCGCGATCACGAGCCCGAGGTCCTCGCGCTCGGCGGCCGCCTCGACCTCTTCGGAGTCGTTGAGGAGCTTGCCCTCGACCTCGCAGAACGGGTCACCGTCGATCGCGTAGCCGTTGCCGCTCTGCTCGAGGTTGAGCTGCTCGATGATCTCCTTGTCGCCGTAGCTGGTGCCCTCGTCGCCGCAGGCCCCGATCGCCAGGGCCGCGAAGAGCGTCGCCACGGTCGAGATGCGCCCCTTCATCTCGCCGCAACCTATACGGAACGAAAGAGGGCGGCCCGGGGGCCGCCCTCTTTAGTGCTTTTAGCTCGAAGCCGAGGGGCTACTTGCCCTTCTTCTTCTTCCGCTTGCAGGTCTGCGTGGTCTCGGCCGTCTCGGTCGAGCCGTCCGCGTAGGTGACCTCGCGCTGGAAGGTCATGTTCTTGTTCTTGCAGCGAGCGAGAACGGCCTTGCTCTTCTTGCTGATCGTCGCGTTGAACTTGGTGATCATCAGCGCGCCGGTCTCCGGAGAGTTCGGCACCGAGAGCGCGTACCCGTACGGGCCCTGGGCGTTCGAGTTGACGATCGAGCCCTGGACGGTCGGTGCGGCCCCGAGCAGTGTCCCGCTCGCCGTGTGCAGCTGGATCCCGCGCTTGTCCGGCCCGCGGAACACGCTCACGGTGATGTCATCGATCACCACGCCGCCTTCGCCCTCCACCGTGGCCTCGCCGGACCCGAGGTACGAGTCGTTCGGGCAGGCCGTCCCGCGCCTGGTCGGCCGTGCTGCCGGGCGCCGGCAGGGTGGTGCAGACGTCGCCCGCGTTGAAGTCGAACTTGACGTTCTTCGGGTACGAGATGTACTCGCTCACGGGGTTGAACTGCGTCCCGTCCACCGTCGTCTCGGTGCGGACGCCCGAGAACAGGTTGATCGGCTTGTACTTCTTCTTGTCGAGCTTCGTCGGCTTGATCGAGCCGTCGACGAACGCCTCGTTCTCGCTGACGCCGTCGGCGAAGGCGAGCGTCCCGGCGCCGAGCGCAGCGACGACTCCCACCGACACGACAAATCGTGACTTCTTGATCACTTGCTCCTCCTGCTTCCGATGCGCGGCCGTAGTGCCCGCACGGAATTGATTGACAGTCTCTCCATGCACACCCGCCTTGCGAGGGGCTCGGCACGCACACCGCTACAAACCCTCGGGACCGGCGAAAGTTTCCCTCGCTGAGGAAAACCTCGTCCAGCATATCCCGTGCCGCCGCCGCCCGGCGGCGACCTGCGCGAAACGAAAGAGGGCGGCCCTCAGGCCGCCCTCTTTCGTGCTTGTTAGCTCGAAGCCGAGGGGCTACTTGCCCTTCTTCTTCTTCCGCTTGCAGGTCTGCGTGGTCTCGGCCGTCTCGGTCGAGCCGTCCGCGTAGGTGACCCGGCGCTGGAAGGTCATCGTCTTGTCCTTGCACCGGCCGAGCGACGGCCTTGCTCGACTTGAACACCGTCGCGTGGAACGCCGTGATCATCAGCGCGCCGGTCTCCGGAGCGTTCGGCACCGAGAGCGCGTCGCCGAACTCCTTGCCGGCGTTCGACTTGACGATCGAGCCCTGCACCGTCGGCGCGGCCCCGAGCAGCGTCGGGCTGTGCGTGTGCAGCTGGATCCCGCGCTTGTCCGGGCCGCGGAACACGCTCACGGTGAGGTCGTCGATCACCACCCCGCCGTCCCCTTCGACCGTCGCCTCGCCGGCGCCGATGTAGGAGTCCTTCGGGCAGGCGTCGCGGGCCTGCTCGGGCGTGCTGCCGGGCGCCGGCAGGGTCGAGCAGACGTCGCCGGCGTTGAAGTCGAAATGACCGTTGCTCGGGTACGAGATGTACTCGCTCACCGGGTTCGACTGCGTCCCGTCGATCGTCGTCTCGGTGCGAACGCCCGAGAACAGCTCGATCGGCTTGTACTTCTTCTTGTCGCCCTTCGTCGGCTTGACCGCGCCGTCGACGAACGCCTCGTTCTCGCTGGCGCCGTCGGCGAGCGCGAGCGTGCCGGCGCCGAGCGCGGCGACGACTCCCACCGACACGAAAAATCGTGACTTCTTGATCACTGCTCCTCCTCTGCGTCTGTGCGGCCCTCTCCCCGCACAGAATTGGTTGGAACCTCGCTGAGCATATCCCGCGGGCCGCTCGGGCGGCTCACGGCAGCTCCCGCACGTGCTGGTACTGCGACTCCTCCGACCCGGCGCCGATCGACTCGTACGGCCCCTGCTGAGTGCACGGCGGCGCAGCGATGGTCGGCGTGCCGAGCTGATCGTTGAAGGCATAGAACCTCAGGCGGTCGAAGAACTGCTGCGCCTCCGACGGATCCGCGAGGTGGGTGAGGAAGTCGGGATCGGTGGGCGTGGCGGGGTCGAGGAACGCCTGCACGCCGCGGTGCACTGGCGGGTCTCGAACGACTCGAGGCCGGTGGGCAGGTCGAGCAGCGACCCCGACTTGAAATAGGGGTTCGTGCGCGAGATCTGGAGGCGGTTCGGATAGGTCGAGACCGCCTCGGGCGCGAGCGGCGCCGCCATGGTGCGCAGGTAGTGGACGCCCTCGGCGCTGATTTCCGGCTTGTCGACGAGGGTGCCCTGCGTGGCGGCGGCGACGTTGGCCACCAGCGAGGTGAGCTCGAGCTTCTGCATCCCCACGGCCTTGAGGATCGCGTTGAAGTCCGCGAGCCAGGGGTCGAAGCCCTCGAGGATCGGCGGCAGGTCGTCGTCCAGCAGCCGGCTGGTCGCCTCCAGGCCGCGTGGCCCGACGTCGGTCGCCTTGAGCAGCCCGGTGAAGAACGTGTCGAGCACCGGCGCGAGGCGCTGCGTCTCGAGCAGGGTCGGGGTGAGCTCGCGCGCCGCCGGGCGCAGGCCCACGACCACCGGGTCGGTGTCGATCGCGAACTGCTCGAGGCGCGCCAGGGTGGCGCGCGACTCGCGCTGGAAGGTCGGGAAGATCCGGAAGATGTCGGCGAGGTCCTGATTGCGCTCGGCCGTCGTCGCGAACACCTCAGCCGAGTTCTCGATCGTCCCCCGCAGCTCACCGGAGCGCTCCGAGAGCGCGCCGAACGCCTCGCCGCCTTCGCGCACGAACGAGCTCAGGGCGACGTCCTGGCTCTCGAGCAGGCGCAAGAGGCGATCGGTCTGGTCGGCGAACGAGGGGAGGCTGGCGATCGCGACCGAGAAGTCGTCGCCGCGCCCGCGAAGCGCTGCGGCCTGGCCCTGCATCCAGTCCTGGAAGGCGGCGCGGGTACGGGGGTCGAAGGTCCTGAAGATCTCGTCGAGCTGCACCGATTCCGCGACCTGGGCCGGCGGCAGCCTGCCTCCCTCCGGCAGGGACTCAGCCTCCTGGCTGCCCGGCGTGAGCTCGACGTAGGTCTCGCCCAGCAGCGTCTTGGACCGCAGCTGCGCCTGCGTGTCATCGGGGATCGGCGCGTAGGCCGAGTCGAGCTCGACCGTCGCGTCGGCGTAGCCGTCGTCGCCGAGCTCGATGCTCTTCACCTTGCCGACCGAGACCCCGGAGATCCGCACGTCCGATTCCTGCGCGAGCTGCGTCGCCTCCTGGAACGGGACCGTGAACCGGTAGCCCTCGGGCTGCAGCGGGATCGGTCCCCCGAACGCGAGCCACAGGAACAGCGCCAGGCCGAAGCACGAGATCGCGAAGCCGACCGCGACCAGGATCCTGGTGATGCCCGGGGCCTTAGTCTCCATCGCTCTCCTCGCCGACCTGCCCTTCCCGGCCGAAGATGCCGCCTCCGAACGTCGGGGGCACGCTTGGGCTCAGCGGGCAGACGACGTCCGACCTGGGCGCGTTCGTGTATCGCTGCAGGGTCCAGATGACCGGCCGCACCGTGGCCTGCTCCTCGGCTCGCACGGCGGTGGCGCACGATTGCATGACGACGGCGCGGGGCAGCGGGCTGTTGGCGTCCTGGAACTGGAAGGCGGAGTTCGCGTTGTGGTTGAGCCACGCGGTCCAGAACAGGTAACCCTCCTCCGCGCCGCCGGGCGGGTTGTACGCCCACGCGTTGAAGAGCCGGTTGATGTCGCCGAAGGCCTCCGCGCTCGCGTTCGCGGTCTCCGCGAGCGGCCCGGATGCCTGCTTCAGGTTGCGAACCGGCGGCTGGACCTGACGGGTGAACGGGCGGATCTGATCGCGGATCGGCCCGACCGTGGCCGTCAGGAAGCGCTGCAGGGACTCCTGGGCGGGGGCGAACGATCGCGCCGTTGGGATCAGGCTGGTCGACGCCGGCCCGAGCACGGTCGAGAGCTGGTCCGAGCTCTCGAGACCCTCCCGGGTCGCCACCAGGGTCGAGGGCAGCTCGCGCAGGCTCTCGCTCAGCGCCTCGCTCTGGTTGGCAAAGCCGGCCAGCGCTTCTTTCTGCGCGGTCACCCACTCGGCGAGCCGCACGTCGTTGCGCGCAAGTGTGTCGGAGAGCTCGCGGAAGGCGGTGATCGAGCGTGAGATGCTCGCCCGGCGCTCCGCGAGCAGGCCGTTGATGGCGGCGAGGTCGCGGCCGAAGGGCTCGAAGCGCCGCAGGGCGGCGGAGAGCTGCTTGCCTCGCCCGCCGAGCCCCTCGCCTCCCGCCGCCAGCAGGAGCTGCAGGTAGTCGCGCGTGTCGCGATCGAGCGCGGCGAGGATCTGGTCGGGGTTGACATTGGGCTCGGTCTGCGAGAGCGGGATCGTCGTGCCCTCCTCGACCGGCTCTCCCTCCAGGCCGGGGTCGAGCTCCATCGTCATGTCCTGGAGGCCGCTCCTCGGGCGCAGCAGCACGGTGGCGTCGGATCGGATCAGGTCGGCGTACTGGGCCTCGACGAGCATCGTCACCACCGCCTTGCCGTCCTCGAGCTCGACCTCGGAGATATCGCCCGCCTTGACGCCGGAGATGTTGACCGTCTGCCCCTGGCCCGGCGTCACCGCCTGCGCGGTCGACAGCTCGGCCTTGAGCTCGAAGCGCTCGTCGCCGAGGAACGGGATCCAGGACGGGTACGGCTGCTGCTGCTGGGAGAGGATGTAGCCGGTCACCACGAGGCCCGCCAGGAGCAGCGCCGCAATCGCGATGAAGTCCGTGAGGTGCTCTCGGATCGCGCGTCTCATGGCGTGATCAGGTCGGGCGGGCCGGCTGCCGCGGCGGGGCCGTTGAGGTCGGGAAGCAGGTTGTTCTGGCAGGGCACGTCCATGCGGAACGGGGGATTGGACGACGGCAGCACGGGCTGCATGCCGGCCGGAGCCTCGATCGTGTTGGTGAAGTTCTCTTGGTCGCCGGGCGGCGCGTTGGGGTTCGGGTTGCTGACGAGCACCGGGCCGCCGCCGGACTGCAGCCGCAGGTAGGGGCCGTTGCCGTCGAAGCCCTGCCCGGCGCCGGCGAGGTTGACCAGGCCGTAGAAGAACTCGTAGAAGCTCGGCTGGCCGGTGCCCCAGCGCTCGTCGGCGGTGATCGCGGTGTCGGCGGTCGGGACCAGGATCTGGGTCGAGCAGCGCGCGAGCGCAGTCGTCTCGGGGAAGAGCCGCTTGGCGCCGAGGTTGGTCTGCGCGAGCCCCGGCGCCGTGCTCCTGAGCAGGCGCGCGAGCCCGCCGAGCTCCGCCGGCTGGACGAGCTGTCCGGACTGCTCGAGCCAGGGCTCGAAGGCGTCGATCGTCGCCGGCAGCTCCTGGATCCCCGGGCGCGAGACGATCGCCAGCGCGCGCACCGGCGGCAGCGCCTCGTTCAGGCTCGCGAACGAGACGTTCGCCGCCTCGAGGGTCGGCTCCAGCTCGCGGATCGTCGCCGAAAGGTTCTCCGACTCGTCGGCGAGGGCGCCGGCGGTGACGTTGAAGTTCGTGATCAGCTCGCCGAGGTCGTCGCCGCGGCTGGCGAGCTTCGCGAACACCGTCCGGGTCGAGGCGATGAACCCGGCGAGGTCGCCGGGGTTCTCGCCGCGCAGGGCCTCGGAGACGATCGCCGTACCCCGTCCCGCCTCCTCGCCATAGGTGAATGCGTCGTTGAGCGATTCGCCCGCGGTCTCGCCGGCGACGTCGGGGTCCTGGTCGCGGTCGTCGGCGGCCGTCGGCTCGTAGTTGAGCGCGGTGCCGAAGCCCTCGAGCGTCTTCTGCAGGCCCTTGCGAGTGGGCGCCTGGAGCGCCGTCAGGACCTCGTCGAGCTGCACCGCGGTCGAGGTCTGGGTAAACGGGATCTGCCCGCCGTCGTCGAGGTCCGGGGCGCTCGGGCTGCCCGGGAAGAGGTCGAGGAAGAAGTTGCCCTCGAGGAACAGCCGCGGGCGGATCTTCACCTCGGCGTCCTCGTGGATCGGCTGGCCGTCCTCGTCGACGCTGAAGGTGACGTTGACGAGGTCGCCCTCGGCGGAGACGTCGGTCACCTCGCCGACGTTCACGCCCGCGATCCGCACCGGCGAGGTCTCCCTCAGGGTCGCGGCGTTCTCGAAGGTCGCGTGCAGCTCGTAATCGGGGCTCGACCACGGCAGCTTCTTCGCGAACGCGAAGTAGGTGAGCATCGCCAGCACGAGCACCACCAGCAGCCCGAACACCCAGGGCGAGATGCCCGAGTAGGTGCGGCCCCAGACTCGCGGGTCGGGCGCGGGCTTGTTGGGGTCCCGATGGGGGTTGTGCCGCAGCGGGCTCACTCCTCGGCCTCCGCGGTCTCGGCACCCGGCTGGCCGGCGGTCACCGTGCCCTGGTTGCCGGGCACGTTGCCGATCACCTGCTGGCCGACGGCGTACGGCTCGTTGCCCGCCTCGCACTCGCGCGTCTGCCCCGGGGCGGCGGTGTTGGGGTACGGGTTGTAGTGGAGGAAGTTGGCGCTCGCCTGCGCGGGGACCTCGCCGGGCTGTGGTGTGGCGATTACGCCGCCGCCGTCCGCCGGAGCCGCGGCGAAACTGCCCTCGTTGTTGGGGCCGTCGGGCGGCTCGAACACGGTGATGCGCTGCCAACGGCCCCCCGGGGCGCCATCGGAGACGGTGCTGGCCAGGTTGCGGAACAGCAGGGTCCCGTAGTTGCACACGGTCTGAGACGGGGTGATGAATCGGACGGTCGGCCCGAGGACCTTGAGCGTCTGGTTGAGGCGCGAGAGGCCGTCGCGGACGCCGGCGTCGTCGTTGAAGCGCTCGAGCGCCTCGGCGGTCGAGGCGAGTGCGCGGTTGAGCTCCGGGGAGGCGCGCAGCGCCGGGGTGCCCGTCTCGACCGCGGACGTCAGCACCGGGGCGGTGTCGGCGA
This sequence comes from uncultured Solirubrobacterales bacterium, assembly GCA_963733075.1. GTDB lineage: Bacteria > Actinomycetota > Thermoleophilia > Solirubrobacterales > 70-9 > WHSW01. Next base: position 151,812 of record CAVTCA010000027.1, read on the forward strand.
GCGCGTCGATACCGGGCTCGAGCTCGGTGAACAGGGTCGCGCTGTGGGCGAGGAACGGCCGCACGACCGGCAGCGCGCGGGTTCCCACATCGAGCGTCGGCGGCGTCTCCGAGATCGTCTCCTGGATCGAGGGTGCGACCTCGGCGAGGGCGCTGAAAGTCGTATCGAGCGAGACGAAGAGCTGGGCCTGCGTCTCGGCCGCCGGCGCTACCTCGGCGGCGGTCGCGGCGAGCGCCTGGATGAAGCGCCCAAGCCCCGTCTCGGGGTCCGCGAGGTTCGCCGTCACCGGCTCGAGGTTCTCGAGCACGCTCGGCAGCTTGCCGAGCGCCTCGTTGAGCGCCGGCCCCCGGCCGGCCAGAGCGTTACCGAACTCGACCAGGTTGCGCTGGATGGCCTCGCGCGTGGGAGCGTCGAACGTGCTCAGCACCTCGTCGATCTCGACCGGCTCGGGCGTCGCCTGCTCGATCGGGACCACCGCGCCCTCGGCGTAGCCCTCCGACGAGCTGCCGCGCACGATCTCCAGGTACTTGAGCCCAAGCGCCGAACGGGACCGCACGACGAAGGTGGAGTCGACCGGCAGGGGCTCGACGTCGCGGTCGAGCTTCAGGTCGAGCCGGGCGCTGACGTCGCCGTCCTCGTCCTGCTCCGGCTCGATCGCCTCGATCGTGCCGATGCGCACGCCACCGATCCGCACCTCGTTGGTGGGGACGAGCAGGTCCGCGTTCGGCACCTCCGCCGAGATCCGGTAGGTGGGGACGAACGGCAGCCCGCTGTTGGCGTTGTAGGCCAGAAAGACCGCGAGGATCGTCACCATCACGGTCAACGCCCCGACCATCGTCGGGCTCGCCGCGAGCGTGTTGGCCCCGCGCCTCACCGCTTGCCTTCCCCCCGAGGCGCGGGTTCGCCGACCAGGAAGTCGAGGAGCTTGCGCACCGCGCCGGGCTGCACCTCGAGCTCCCCGGAAGGATCGGGCTCAGCCGGCGGCGCGTCCGGGACGAAGGGCTGGGCCTCGGTCTCAGGCGCCGCGGGCACGGGCGCGGGCTCGGCCTCCGGCCCGGCTTCGGGCACCGCCGGCTCGGGCTCGGCGTCTGCGTCGGGCGCCGTGCCCTCGCCACTTCCATCGTCGGTCGGCCGGTCGCGGGCCCGCCGACGCTCGGAGCGGCTGGCGTCGTCGGTCGGCTCGACGGCGGCCCGCTCAGTCGGCTGCGCTGTGAAGAAGAACTGTCCCAGGCAGCCGGCCTGCTGGACCAAGTAGTAGTCGAAGCACTGATTAAGCGGGATCACCGCGCGGAGGAAGTGGCCGTAGCCGTCGAACGCGTTCACGGCCCCGCCGAGCCCGTAGAGCGTCTTCAGGAACTCCTCGAAGCCGCCGGTCTCGCGCAGGCTGCGCAGCAGCTTGGCGAGGTTCTTCGTCGCCGGGGCCCCGTCGTTGGCGAGCTTGCGGACCTGCCGGATCACCGGATCGGAGGCGACCAGCGCCGGGCCCGAGCGCTCCGCCGAGCTGCCGAGAGAGGTGATCGCGCCGATGCCCGCGCTCGAGAACGGGATCGACGCGCGGTTCAGGCGGGTGAGCGACGGCGCCGCGTCGCCGAGCCGGCTGAACACAGGCGTCGCGGCGTCCGAGAAGCGCGACAGCTCGATCATCGTCGAGCGGAGCTCGCGCAGGAACCCGGGGAGCTTGGCGAAGCCCGCCTCCAGGTCCGCCCGGCGGGAGGCGGTCGCCGCGCCGACGACCTCCGAGGAGTTGATGAACCCGGCGACGCTCTCGCGCTCGCGCGCGAGGGCGGTCATCACCTGCTCGCCGTCGGTCGCCAGGTCGGCCAGGCTGCGGTTCTGGTCGCGCAGGATCGCGAGCACGCGGTTGGTCTCGCGCAGGGCCGGGTTGGCGCGCTCGACGATCTCGGCGAGCTCGTCGCCGCGGGCGGCGAACCCGGCGCCGAGGTCGTTGAGGATGAGCCGGAAGCGGTCCGGATACGGCTCCTCCATGATGTTGTTGACCAGGTCGAGGTCGATCGCCTTGCCGTTGCGCTCGAGCGGCAGCAGGTACTGGCCCTCGCCGGGCTCGCCCTCGGGGACCTGCTCCAGCTCGGGCGGCGCCGGCGTGCCGGGCGCGCGCGGCTCGGTCGGCGTGCACTCGACGAACTTCTCGCCGATCAGCGACTGCGGCCGGATCAGGCACGAGGCGTCGGCGCGGAAGTCGTGGAACGCGGGATCGTCGATGCGCATGATGACGATGGCCTTGCCGGGCGCCGGGCTGCCGTCCTCTCGCACCGCCTCGTCGGCCTCGGCGATGTCGACGGAGGCGACCGAGCCGATCTTGGCGCCGGCGACGCGCACGTCCTCGCCCTCGACCAGGAAGGCCGCGTTGTCGAACACGGCCCGGACCTCGTAGGTGCCCTCGTCGCCGCCCGCGGCCCCGCCCGCGAGCAGGAACGCGGCGCAGGCGACCGCCAGCACGGCTGTGGCCAGGATCCGCCTCATGGCCCGGGAATCACGTCGGAGGGCTCGCACTCGCCGTCGAGCGCGCCGTCGTCGAGGAACGGATGGTCTGTGGGCGTGGGCCAGCCCGCGTTCGGCTGCGTGGAGGCACCGGGGCAGCGGATCTGCGGCGCGAACCCGAGCGCCTCGAACGGGTCGTATTGAGCGTCGAGCGCGAGCGGGTCGAGGCCGCCGGTGCCGGCGTCGTAGGAGAAGATGTTGCCGCCTGCGGGCTGCGCGCGCAGGTAGTGGCCCACGAAGTCGTAGTAGCCGGCGGCGCCGCCGAGCTTGCCGAGCACGGCGAGCAGGTCCGGGGAGTACGGCCGCGCGAACTCGATCAGGTGCTGGGAGTCCTCGAGCGCGGCGAGGGTGGGATCGACCGAGCGGCGGGCGGCGCTCTGCGCGCCCGGCGCGAGGCGCAGCGCATCGGTGAGGTCGTTGTTGGCGCCCGGGGTGTCGAGGGCGAGGCCGAGGTCGCGGAACGTCGGCACCGAGTCGCGCACGACCGGCCTCAGGCTCCGGAGGAACGGCGCCAGCTCGGGCGTCACCTCGCCGAGGTCGGCGACGAGCGGGTCGAGGTCGTCGAGGGCGGCGCGCAGGTTGACGAAGGTCGTGTTCGCCTGGCGCATCGTCGGCGGCAGCAGCTCGAGGTCGCGGCTGAAGGCCTCGTTCTCCGCGGCGATCGCGCCGAAGGCCTGGTTCGCGTTCGAGGTCAGCTCGGAGAGGTCCTCCCCGCGGTCGGCGAGCGTTTCGAAGACCTTCGAACCGGTGACGAGGAACTGGCTCAATGCCTGCTGGTCGCTGGTCAGCTCGGCGAACAGCCGCTCGCTCTCCTGGAGGCTGGGCGCGAAGTACTTGTAGGTCGCCCGCGCGGCCGCGCTGTTGCCGGTGTAGACCGCCGCCTGCCCCTGGATGAAGTCCCTCAGGCCGGCCCGGGTGCGCTCGTCGAGCGTGTTGAAGAGCTGGTCGAGGTCGACCGGGGTGGTGGTTCGGGAGGCGGGGACCGTCGCGCCGCCGGGGATCTCCGGCTCGGAGTTGGCCCCAGGCGAGATCGACACGTAGCGGTTGGCGATCCCCGAGAGCGAGGTCGCGCGAATCGTCGCCGTGGTCCCCTCGTGAAGCGGCTCGTCGACCGTGATCGCGACCTCGGCGTGCGCGTCCTCCGTCAGCGTGATCTCATCGACGGTGCCGATCGGCTGGCCGCCGACGAGCACCTGGTTGCCCGGCACCAGCTGACCGCCGGTCTCGAACTCGAGCTTGTACTCCGTGCCGTCCTCGCCGCCGAACAACACCATCGCCGCCAGCACGACCAGGATGACCAGTGCCCCGAGGCCCGCGATGCGCGCCAGGACCCGACCCGTTCCTCTGTCCGGTCGCTCTCCCTGCACTTGGGGACGGCGCGCGCCTGGCTCCTCTCTACCCACTCATCTCGGTGGTTTCCGCCGGATGGGTCCCTCTCCTCCGCAGTCGGGCACCCAATCGGCCGATCTCGTACCCGCGCGCATCCTAATCGCTCAGACGGGCGCCCGGCGCAGACCTCGCCTGATCAACGGTCCGTCATTCGCGCGGATTTCGGCCGGTGAGCCCACGGTAGAGGTCGTTCGCGCGAGTGCCGGTGAGCGCCGCGACCACGCTCGCCGCCGCCCGCGGCCGAGCGCCGGACTGGACCAGGCGGCGCAGGGCGTCGACGGCGAACGCGACGTCGGTCCCCGCGGCGCGGTCCGAGGGGGGTGCGATCACGACCACGATCTCCCCCTTGACCTCGTCGCGAAACCGCCGCGCGAGGTCGCCCAGAGTGCCGCGGGCGATCTCCTCGTGGAGCTTGGTCAGCTCGCGGCAGACCGCCGCCTGGCGGTCCGGGGCGAGCGCGGCGAGCGCCGAGAGCGAAGCCGGGAGCCGCCGTGGAGACTCGAACGCGACGACCGTCTCGGACGAGCCCAGCACCCGCTCGAGCTCGCCCGCCCGCCGGGGCAGAAAGCCCTCGAAGCGCCACCGATCGACCGGCAGCCCGGAGGCGACGAGCGCCGTGGTCACCGCCGAGGGCCCGGGCAGCACCTCGACCTCGAGCGCGCGCTCGATGCAGGCCCGGATCAGGCGGAAACCGGGGTCGGAGATCGCCGGGGTGCCGGCGTCGGAGATCAAGACGACCTTCGCCCCGCGCTCGATCTGGGCGACGAGCTGGCGGGCCCGCTCGACCTCGTTCTGCTCGTGGTTGGAGACCAGGCGCGGCCGGCGAAGCTCGAGGCGCTCGTAGAGGCGCCCGGCGCGGCGGGTGTCCTCGCAGGCGACCAGATCCGCCCCCTCGAGCGCCCGGCGCGCCCGCGGGCTCAGGTCGTCGAGGTTGCCGATCGGCGTCGGGCAGACGGTCAGCCGCCCGGGCATCAGCGCGGCTCCGCGCTCACGCGTTCTCCTCGAGCGCCATCTCGGCCGCCCCGACCATTCCGGCGTCCGGGCCGAGCGCCGCGAGCTCCACCCTGGTCTCGCTCATCGGCTTCAGCGCCCGGGCGCGGAGCTCACGCCGGGCCGGGTCGAGGAGCAGCTCGCCGGCCGCCGCCACGCCGCCGCCGATCACGATCACATCGGGCTCGAAGATGTTCGCGTAGCCGGCGAGCGCGACCCCGAGGTGACGCCCGATCCCCGCCACCACCTCGACCGCGATCCCGTCCCCCGCCAGGGCCGCGTCGGTGACCGTCTTGCCGCTGATCTGCTCGCCGGCCGCCAGCGCGCTGCCCAGCACCGAGCCCGGGTGAGCGGCCGCGGCGAGCTGCCCGGCGCGCCCGAGGGCGGTGCCGGAGGCGAGCGCCTCGACGCAGCCGTGGTTGGGGCAGTTGCCCTGGCAACGCGGGCCGTTCTCGTCGATCACCATGTGGCCGAGCTCGGCGCCGGCCCCGATCGTGCCGCGATACAGCTCGCCCTCGAGCACCAGGCCGCCGCCGATCCCGGTGCCGATCGTCAGCATGACCAGGTTGCGCGTCCCCCGCGCTGCGCCGAACCGATGCTCGGCGAGCGCCGCCGTGTTGGCGTCGTTGTCGATGAACACCGGCAGCCCGAGGCTCTCGGAGATCAGGTCACGAATCGGGACGTTGGCGATCGGCAGGTTGACCGAGGTGATCGCGAGCCCGCGCTCGCGGTCGATCGTGCACGGAATCCCGAGCCCGATCGCCTCGGCTTCAGGGCAGGCCTCGAGGCTCTCGCGCAGCTCTCGCTCGAGCGTCTCGAGCAGGACCTCGAGCGTGAGGCCCGTGGTCGGCTCGGTGCCGCGATGGAGGATCGCGTGCTCCGAATCGACGACCCCGACGGCCATCTTGGTGCCCCCCAGATCGGCGCCGATCGCAGCCCTCACGCCAGGCGCCTCAACAGCGGCGCGGCTCGGCTTCGCTTCGCTCCGCCGCATAGGCAGGCGTCTCGAGAGTGGCGCGGCGCGGCTTCGCTTCGCTCCGCCTCACAAGCAGGATTCTCCGATGGGCATGCGGTATTGATAGCTCATGGCCGATCCCGAGGATCAACCTGAGAAGCCCGAGCGACAGGAGCCGCCCGAGTACACCGTCTACAGGTCCCGCCCGCGCCTGCGCGACCGGATTCGCAAGCCCGACCTCTCGGGCCTCACCGACAAGCTCCGCCGCGGCGACGGCGAGCGGCCACCTGAGGTCCGTCCCCCCGGCGAGCGCCCGCTCTGGCGGCGGGCGCTGAAGTGGGTCGGGATCGCAGCCCTGGGCTGGATCCTGCTCAGCTTCGCAGCCTTCGCGATCTCGGCGCAGATCCAGAAGTCGAAGCTCGCCGACGGAATCGGCGAGACGCTGGACGGCAACCCGTTCATGCTGGCCAGCGCGCAGACGATCCTCGTGCTCGGGACCGACGTGCGCTCGGGGGCGTTCGCCGGTCCCGACGAGGCGGAGTCGAAGAACTGCATCGACGCGGTCACGAGCGGCCGGCCCAACGACGGCAGCTGCGACTCAGGGCCCTACCGCTCCGACACGATCATGCTGATCCAGGCGGGGGGCGGCAGCTTCCGCAAGCTCTCGATCCCCCGCGACACGCTGGCCGAGGTGCCAGGCCAGGGCCCGCAGAAGATCAACTCCGCCTACGCCTCGGGCGGCGCGAAGCTGGCGGTGCGCACGGTCGAGGGACTGCTCGGGATCGACATCGACCAGGTGGCGATCATCGACTTCGACGGCTTTCGCAGCTTCATCGACACGATCGGTGGGATCGACGTCGACCTGCCCACCGACGTCTGCTCGAACGTCTCCGACGGTGCCTTCAACCTCGATCTCGAGCAGGGGGAGAACCACCTCGACGGCTTCCAGGCGATCACCCTCGCCCGCACCCGGATCAACGAATGCCCGTCGGAGGGATTCATGGGCGGGGACGTCGAGCGGGCGGCGTTCCAGCAGCTGATCCTGGACGGGATCAAGGGCAAGCTGACGAGCATCACCAGCGCACCGCTCAACTTCATCAAGGGCCCGCTGATCGGCTGGAACGCGCCCAAGGCGATGGTCTCGAGCATGGGCGGCCTGACGATGCCCCAACTGGTGATCTCGGCGGCGATCGGCGGCGGCGGCGCCACGGACGTGCTCACCCCCTCATCGACGACCGGCTCCGGCAACCTCGTCGTCGCGCCCGAGGAGTGCGAGCGCGCCGCCGAGGCGCTGCTCGGCGAGCGGCCGCCGCGCAGCCCCGACTGCCCGCAGTCCTAGAGCCGAGGCTCAGTCCGACGAGCCCGGCTTGCCCGAGCCCGACTTCCCCGAGCCGGAGCTGGAAGCCGCGTCCGACGACTTCGACTCCGACTTGCTCGAGCCGGAGTCGGAGCTCGACTTCGACTCCGAGCCGGAGTCGGCCTCCTTCGAGGCGCCGTCCGAGGAGGCGGAGGCGGCGCCCTTCCTCGCGTAGTCGGTGGTGTAGAAGCCGGAACCCTTGAAATGCACCGCGATCGGGTGAAAGACGCGCTCGACCGGCTTGCCGCAGACCTCGCAGGCTTCGACCGGGTCGTCGGTCATCGACTGGATCACCTCGAATTGGTGGCCGTCGTCGCATCGGTACTCGTAGATCGGCATCGGCGGCGATTATCGCAGGGGGCTATTCGGCTCCGGCGCATCGACAGGCCCGGATGCAAAGTTCATCCACGCTCACCCGTTAGACAGGCAGGGGACGACGAAAGCGGGGGGTCACGGGGATGAAGCGAAGCACGATGCTGATCAGACGGCTAGTGGCGGCGACAGCCGGGCTCGCGGCGATGCTCGTGCTCGCGCCGGCGTCGGCCACGGCGTTTGAGATCCACCCGGTGGTCACGCCGGGGAGCACCGGCCGCCGGGGCGAACACGAGTCTCCAGCTCGACGTCGAGGTCGACGACGAGCCCGATGCGGACCTCAGGGACCTCTCGATCCAGCTGCCCCCCGGGCTGATCGCCGACCCGCTCGCGGCACCGGCGTGTACGTCCGCCCAGCTGCAGGCCGACGCGTGCCCCGCCGCGACCCGAGTCGGCTCGGCGAGCATGACCGTGAACGCCGCTGGGGTCTCGGGCGAGGTGACGGTGCCGGGCTCGATCTACAACCTCATGCCGCCGGCGGGCGAGCCGGCGCGCTTCGGCCTCGTGCTCAGCCCGCAGGCGCCCCTGTCGACGCAGAAGATCATCAAGCAGGTGGTCGTCCAGCTGCGCCAGGGACCGCGCGCGGCTGACCCCACCGAAGCCGTCGACACCGCGCGCCTCGACCTCGCGCTCAGGGACCTACCGCGGTATTCAGGCTTCATCGCGATCGACATCAAGCGCCTCGTCCTGACCCTCCAGGGCCAGGCAGGCTCGCCGCCGCGGGGCTTCGTGCGCCTGCCCACCTCGTGCAAGGAGCACAGGCTCGCCTTCGGGGCCACCGCCTACTCCGGGCAGGGCTTCCTCGCCACGGACACCTTCAGCACCTTCGGCTGCCCGGGAGCGCAGCCGTTCGCGCCGGCGTTCAGCGCCCAGATCAAGCGCGCGGGGGCGGTCGATCAGCCGGTCGAGCTGAGCGCGACGATCACGCAGGGGCCCGGCCAGGCCGGGATGATGAAGACGGGGCTCGTGCTCCCGGTCGAGCTCGGCGTGAACGACCAGACACTCGTCAACCGGTGTGCGTACGCGAGCTTCCAGGCCGGCAGCTGCCCGCCCGCGTCGATCATCGGCGACGCGGAGGTGAGCTCGCCGCTGCTCGCCGCGCCGCTCACCGGTCCGATCGCCCTCGTCCAACCGCAGATCCCAGGCCTGCCGGAGGTCGGCCTCGACCTGCGCGGGCCGGTCGCGCTGCAGCTGATCGGCGCCCTCAGGGTCACGTCCGATGCGCGCGATCTGATCACCTTCCACGGGCTTCCCGACATCCCGATCTCCTCCTATCGGTTCACCTTCGCCGGCGGCCCGAACGGCCTGGTGATCCCCGACCGCGACGTCTGCGACCCGGCTCCGCTGGTCTTCAGAAGCCGCTTCGACTCCCACTCCGGCCTCTCCCTCCGCGACGTGATGACGCCCGCGAGCGTCGACTGCAGCCAGGCCGACAGTAACGGGGCCGGGGGTAACGGGACCGGCGGTGGCGGACGGCGGTGGCGGCGGCGGTGGCGGCCCGAGCGAGGCCCGGGCGAAGATCAAGCTCGGCCGCCTGGGCTCCGACGAGCCGACGATGAAGCTCAAGGTCAAGGCGGGCGCGGAGAAGCTGCGCCAGGCGAAGCTGAAGCTGCCGCGAGAGCTCGCCTTCGCCGGCGGCCGTGCGTTCGACCGCGGGACGAAGGTGAAGGCGGGCGACGGCGGCAAGGCCTCGGCCGAAGCAGAGTCGCCGGGCGCTGAAGCTGAAGACCAAGAAGGCGGCGAAGTCGTTCGTCGCCAAGCTGGCCGACGGGGCGCTCGAGCCCGGCCAAGGGGCTGCGCGAGGGCAAGCGGCTGAAGTTCAAGCTCAAGGTCCGCGACGCGGCCGGCGAGACGACGAAGCTGACCGTGCGGGCGAAGTAGGGCGCCCGTGCCGCGCGGTCGCCTCGCGCCCGGCGGGCGCTGGTGCGGCAGCAGTACGGTTGGGCGGATGAGTGACGCCGCCGCGACCGAGGCCGGCCCGAGCCTGGACGAGATCGTCGCGCTGTGCAAGCGCCGCGGCTTCATCTTCCCCTCCTCGGAGATCTACGGCGGGGTCGGCTCGACCTACGACTACGGCCACTACGGGGTGCTGCTGAAGAACAACGTCAAGGCCGAGTGGTGGCGCGCGATGCTCCAGGACCGCGACGACATCGTCGCGATCGACTCGGCGATCATCCAGCACCCTCGGGTCTGGGAGGCCTCGGGCCACCTGGCCGGGTTCACCGACCCGATGGTCGATTGCAAGACCTGCAAGCTGCGCTTTCGCGCCGACCACCTCGAGGACTCGCAGTGCGGCCAGAAGCCCTCGAAGCGACCGGGCGAGGGCCCCGACTGCGAGCTCACCGAGGCGCGCGAGTTCAACCTCATGTTCGAGACCAACGTCGGGCCGGTCAAGGACACGGCCTCGACCGCCTACCTGCGCCCGGAGACCGCCCAGGGGATCTTCATCAACTTCAAGAACGTGCTCCAGTTCGCGCGCAAGAAGCCGCCCTTCGGGATCGCCCAGATCGGGAAGTCCTTTCGCAACGAGATCACGCCCGGCAACTTCGTCTTTCGCACCCGCGAGTTCGAGCAGATGGAGATGGAGTTCTTCTGCCCGCCCGAGGAAACCGAGAGCTGGCATCAGCGCTGGATGTCCGAGCGGATGCGCTGGTACACGGAGCTCGGGATCAGGCCTGAGCGGCTGATGCTGCGCGCCCACGGCGCCGACGAGCTCTCGCACTACTCCTCCGCCACCTCGGACATCGAGTACCGGTTCCCGATGGGGTGGTCGGAGCTCGAGGGAATCGCCAACCGCGGCGACTTCGACCTCACCCAGCACGCCGAGCACTCCGGCGAGAAGCTCGAGTACTTCGACCAGCAGACCAAGGAGCGCTACGTCCCGCACGTGGTCGAGCCCGCCGCCGGGGTCGACCGGGCGATGCTCGCCTTCCTCGTCGACTCCTACGACACCGAGGAGGTCGAGGGCAGCGAGCGCACCGTCCTGCGCCTACACCCGAGGCTGGCGCCGGTCAAGGTCGCGGTCCTGCCGCTGGTCTCGAAGGAGGGGATGCCCGAGCGCGCCCGTGAGGTGTTCGAATCGCTGCGCCACCGGCTGGCGGCCGAGTACGACGCCGGTGGCTCGATCGGCCGACGCTACCGCCGCCAGGACGAGATCGGGACCCCGTGGGGGGTGACCGTCGACGGCCAGACGCTCGCGGACGGCACCGTCACCCTGCGCGACCGCGACTCGCTCGAGCAGACGCGGGTCCCGACCGAGGGGCTCGCCGAGGCGCTCGGCGAGCGCCTGGCGGAGCCGTGGCAGAGCCCGAAGCTGGGTTGACGGGCACGGCGCGAACGATGGACACGGGCACGGTCGAGGCGAGGGCGTCGGGCAACGGCGGCGAACGGCTCGCCGCGCTGGCGGCGGTCGCGCTCGCGGCCGCCGGCTTCTTCCTGCTGCTCGCCGCGCCGGACCTCGACGTCCGCTGGGAGCACCACCCCTCGCACTTCTGGCTCGTCGTGGTCGCGGCGGCGACCACCGCCATCCTCGCGTACACAACCGGCGAGGCCGCCGACCGTCGCGGCGACACGCGCCTGTTCTGGGTCTCCAACTGCTTCCTCGCGGCCGGCGGCTTTCTCGCCCTGCACGCGCTGGCAACCCCGGGGGTGCTGCTCGACAGCCCGAACCTGGGCTTCCAGATCGCGACCCCGGTGGGGCTCGCGGTCGCCTCGGTGTTCGCCGCGATCTCCGCGCTGCCGGTCGCGACGCACGTCAGCGCCCGCGCACGGCACAGGGTCAGGGCGGGGCTGATCGCGCTGATGATCGGCTGGGGCGTGGTCAGCATCGCCGGGCTGGCGCCGCTCGACCGGGTGACCGAGGTGGAGCGTGCCTCGGGGCCGATCACGGTGCTGGGAGTGCTCGGCGCGCTGCTGTTCGTGCTCGCGGCGATCCGCTACCTCGGCCTCGCCCGCGAACGACGGTCGCTGCTGCCGCTCGCGGTCGCGACCTCGTTCTTCCTGCTCGCCGAGGCGATCCTGGCGACCGCCTTCGCGCGCAGCTGGCACGTGACCTGGTGGGAGTGGCACCTGTTGATCCTCGCCGCGTTCGCCCTCGTCGCCTGGGCGGCGCGGCGCGAGTGGCGCGAGGAGCGCTTCGTCGCCCTCTACACCGAGGAGACCGCCCGGGGCCAGCGCGAGCTCTCGGTCCTGTTCGCCGACCTGGCGGGGTTCACGTCGTTCTCCGAAGGACGCGACCCGCGCGCCGTCAGCGAGGTGCTCAACGCGTACTTCGAGGTGGCGATCCCACCGGTCGTCTCAGAGCACGGCGGGGTCATCGATCAGCTGATCGGCGACGCGATCCTCGCGACCTTCTCAGAGCTCCCGGGCGAGCCCGACCACCCGCTCCGGGCGGCCCGGGCGGCGCTCGCGATCCGCGACCGGACCGAGGCGCTCGCGGCCGAGCATCCCGACTGGCCGCGGTTTCGCCTCGGTGTCAACACCGGTGAGGCGATGGTCGGCGTGGTCGGCGCCGGCGGCGGCCGCAGCTACACCGTGATCGGCGACGCGGTCAACACCGCGGCGCGGCTGGAGAACGCCGCCCCGGTCGGCGGGATCGCGATCGGCGACGCGACCATGCGCAGGCTCCCTGGCGCCCGGGTCGCCAACCTCGGCGGGCTCGAGATGAAGGGCAAGGCCGAGCCGGTGCAGGCGTTCCTGCTCGAGCGCGCTCTGATCAGCCGGCTCAGCGACGCGGCCTTCGGCCGCCGCCTCCTAGGCCGCTCGCGACCGCCCACCCGCTCGGCGCCCGCGTTCGCCGGACCGATCGGTCCGACCGCGTCCGTAGACCGCGTCCTCGAGGCCGACCGCGCGCAGGTCGTCGTCGAGGATCGCCTCGACGTCGATCTTCAGCTCGATCCAGTTCGAGACCACCACGCCGCCGCCCGGGATCTCGTCGTTCCAGGAGACGCCGAAGTCGTTGCGGTTGACCCGCCCGGTGAGCGCGAAGCCGATCCGCGTCATCTCGCCCTTGTTCTCGTCGCCCTCCCAGTAGGGCGTCCTCCACTGGCCCAGGTAGGTGACGTCGAGCGGTACTTCCCCGGTGTTGCCCCGGATCGCCAGCTCGGCGGCAGCCTTGAACTCCAGGTCGCCGATCCGCTCGGTGAACCTGCCGCTGAAGGTGATCCGGGGATGGTTCTCGACGTCGAAGAAGTCGGCGCTGCGCAGGTGCTCGTCGCGGTCGGCCTCGCCGGTCCACAGCTTCCGCGCATCGATCACGCCCTCGAAGGTGGTCTCCATGCAGTCGCCGAGGTCGAACTCGACCGCTCCGTGCACGTCCTTGAACGCGCCCCGGACCCAGGTGACCATCATGTGGCGGGCGGTGAACTCGGCCGCCGTGTGGCCGGGCTCGAACGACCACCGCCTCATTCGACCCCGCCGGCGAAGTCGACCTCGAACGCGACCTCGTCGACGTAGCACCAACACCAGGTCTCGCCGGGCTGCGCCGAGCGGACGATCGGGTGCGAGCCGTCGGCCGCATGGGCGCTCGCGTGCCGGTTCGGCGACGAGTCGCAGCACCCGACCTTGCCGCAGGTCAGGCAGACCCGCAGGTGGACCCAGCGCCCGCCGATCTTCAGGCACTCCTCGCAGCCCTCGACCTCCGCCGGGGGGTGATCGCGATCTGGTCGAGATGGGTGCAGCCGTCGCTCATCGGGATCTGCGCTTGACGCTACCGAGGCCGTCAAGCGTCAGCGCGGCAGACGGCAGACGGCAGACGGCAGACTGCCGGCTGCACGTGTGATGTGCGTCACATTCGAGTTGTCAGCATCGGCCCGCCGACTAAACTCGACACCAACCGGTGTAACGGTTCGAGGAGGAGATGAGATGAGCGTCGCGCAGAAGGACGGGATCAAGGCGGCCGACGGGATCAGCTACGGCGACCTCTACGAGCGCTGGGAGCAGTCCAACTGGCAGGCGACCTCGATCGACTTCAGCCGCGACCGCGAGGGCTGGGAGGCGCTCACCGACCTCCAGCGGCGCTCGGCGCTGTGGATCTACTCGATGTTCTTCTTCGGAGAGGACTCGGTGGCCGACAATCTCTCCCCCTACATCGACGCCGCGCCGAAGCCCGAGCAGAAGTACTTCCTCGCCACCCAGCAGGTCGACGAGGCCCGACACGCGGTCTTCTTCCACCGCTTCTTCAAGGAGGTGATCGGCGCCGGCGACTCGATCTCCTCCACCCTCGCCTACACCGAAGCGCAGCTCAACTGGAGCTATCGCAACGTCTTCGAGCGCCTCGACCGGATGGCGGCCGACCTGCGCAAGGACCGCTCGCTGCCGAACTTCGCCCGCGCGATCGCCCTCTACCACATGGTCGTCGAGGCGACCCTGGCGCAGCCGGGCCAGCACTACATCGAGGACTACTTCGTCAAGTCGGGGACGATGCCCGGGTTCAGCGAGGGGATGGCGAACGTCTCGCGCGACGAGCAGCGCCACATCGGCTTCGGGGTCAAGGTGCTGGCCGAGTGCTTCGCCGAGTCCGAGGAGTGCAAGGACGCGGTGGCCGAACTGCTGCGCGAGGTGATGCCGTTCACGCTCGGCGTGTTCACGCCGCCGAACTGGGACCTCGACTACACCCGCTGCTACGGGTTCGAGCTCGAGGACATCTTCGCCTTCGGCATGCGCTCGGTGAGGACCAAGTGGCGGGCGACCGGCTACCCGCTGGAGGAGATGCCGGCGGTGCTGCCCGTCGATCCCGAGCTCGAGCCGGAGGAGGTCGCGGCTCGCCAGATCAGGCTGATGAAGGCCGGCGTCTTGGGCGAGCCCAACGGCCCGCCGCAGGCCTCACCCGAGATCCAGGAGTTGCACTTCGACATCATCGCCCGGGTCGCGCAGGCGAACGCCCCGGCGATCGACGGCGACCCGATGACGATTCAGTGGCAGTTCAGCGACGCGGAGCCCTGGCACCTGCAGATCGCCAACGGGTCGACGGCGGCGGCGCCCGGGATGGCCGGCGCCCCCGACCTCACGCTGGAGACGAGCTGGGGCGACTGGATCGCGATCTCCTCCCGCGGCGAGAACGCGCGCAAGCTGCTGCTGCGGCGGCGGATCCGCCCGCGCGGCTCGCTGCGCAACCTCGCCCGGCTCGGCAAGGTCTTCCCCCCGCGCCCCACCCGGCTGGGCTGAGTGCGGCCACCCCGCGGCGGCGCCGGCCCGGCCAGCGCCGGTGCCCGGAGACGCCCGACGCCCGTCGCCGCTACTCGGTGGCCGCGGGTGTCGGCGCCGGGGTGGTGGTCGAGGTGTACTCGAACTCCTCCTCGGCCCCGAACAGCTTGTCGAGCACGGCCTTGCGCAGGTCCTCGCTCAGCGCCAGGGCCAGCGCCGCGCCGGCGAGCCCGATCAGGATCACCCGGCCCCAGCGGCGCTTCTTCTCCTTGCCGCGCAGGCGGTTGGAGGCGTCGCGAAGGTTCTCCGCCGTCTGCTTGAGGTCCTTGTGAAGCT
Source organism: uncultured Solirubrobacterales bacterium (assembly GCA_963733075.1). Lineage (GTDB taxonomy): Bacteria > Actinomycetota > Thermoleophilia > Solirubrobacterales > 70-9 > WHSW01. The sequence continues at coordinate 166,853 of CAVTCA010000027.1, forward strand.
TCTTGTCGTCGATCGCGGTGTCGATGACGTTGCCGTTGGAGGAGAGCCGCTCGTAGGCGTCCTTGGCCGCGTCGATCGCGTCGCGAACGCTGTCGCGCAGGTCCTCGTCCTCCATGAGCCTGCGCAGATACGGGTTGTCGGCGGCCGATCCGACCGCATCTCGCGCGCGCTTTGCCTTCGTGCTCTTCGCCATCGGTGTGTCCCTCTCCAGTCGTCTTGCGTCGGCGGTGGTGAGGATATACCCGCGCGGCGCTCGGCTACCCGTCGATGGCGGCCGCGAGCGCCTGCTCGATCCTGTCGACGTAGACGAACTCCAGCGCCGAGCGCTCGTGCTCGGGGATCTCGAGGATCTCGCCCTCGTTGCGGTCCGGCACGATCACCCGCTTGATCCCCGCCCGCTGCGCCGCCAGCGACTTCTCCTTCAGTCCGCCGACCGGGAGCACCTGGCCGGTGAGCGTGACCTCACCGGTCATCGCCGTCTGCGACGAGACCGCCTTGCCGCGGATCAGCGAGGTCAGCGCGGTCGCCATCGCCACCCCGGCGGAGGGACCGTCCTTGGGCACCGCGCCGGCCGGCACGTGGACGTGGATGTCGTGCTCGGCGAACCAGTCGTCGGGCAGCTCCGGGTTGAGCTTCCGAGCGTGGCCCCGGACCCAGGACAGCGCCGCCTGCGCGGACTCGCGCATCACGTCGCCGAGCTGGCCGGTGATCGTCAGGGCCCCGCTGCCGGGCATCGCCGTCGCCTCGACGAACAGGACCTCGCCGCCGACCGGCGTCCAGGCGAGGCCGGTCGCCACCCCGGGGTCCTTGGTCCGCCGCCGGGCCTCGGAGAAGACCCGGCGGCGCCCGAGCAGCTCGCGCACCCGCTTCGCCGAGACCGTCTGCGCGCGCTTGGCTTTGCGTCTGCCCCCCGGAGGTGTCTTCGACTCGGCCAGCTCGCGGGCGAGCTTGCGGCACACGGTGCCGATCTCGCGCTCGAGGCTGCGCACCCCGGCCTCGCGCGTGTACTCGTCGATGATCGCCCGCAGCGCGGCGTCGGCGAACCGCACCCCGGCCCCCTTGAGCCCGTTCTCGGCGAGCTGGCGCGGGACCAGGTAGCGCTTGGCGATGTGCAGCTTCTCGTCCGCGGTGTAGCCGGCGAGCTGGATCACCTCCATCCGGTCGAGCAGTGGCCCCGGGATCGTGTCCACGTTGTTGGCGGTGGCGATGAACATGACCTCGGAGAGGTCGAACGCCAGGTCGAGGTAGTGGTCGCGGAAGTTGTCGTTCTGGGCCGGGTCGAGGACCTCGAGCATCGCGCTCGACGGATCGCCGCGAAAGTCGGCCCCCATCTTGTCGATCTCGTCGATCATGAACACGGGGTTGCGCGACCCGGCGTCGCGAAGGGCGCGGATGATCGTCCCCGGCATCGCGCCGATGTAGGTGCGGCGGTGGCCGCGGATCTCGGCCTCGTCGCGAACCCCGCCGACCGAGATCCGCTCGAACTCGCGCCCGAGCGCCCGCGCGATCGAGCGGCCGAGGCTGGTCTTGCCGACGCCGGGCGGACCGATGAAGCAGAGGATCGGGCCGTGCGACTCGGGGTTCAGGCTGCGCACCGCGAGGTACTCGAGGATCCGGTCCTTGACCTTCTCGAGGTCGTAGTGGTCGGCGTCGAGAACCTCGCGGGCGTGCGGGATGTCGAGGTCGTCGGCGGTACGGACCGCCCAGGGCAGCTCGACGAGCCACTCGAGGTAGGTGCGGATGACGCCGTACTCGGCGGCCGCGGCGGGCAGGCGCTCGAGCCGCGAGAGCTCGCGATCGGCCGCCTTCTGCGCGTCCTCGGGGAGCTCCGCGGCGGCGATCCGCTCGCGCAGCTCGGTGACCTCGGCCTGGGTCTCGTCCTCCTCGCCGAGCTCGCGCTGGATCGCCTTCAGCTGCTCGCGCAGGTAGTACTCGCGCTGTCCCTTCCCCATCTCCGACTCGACCTCGGACTGGATCCGCGAGCCGAGCTGGATCACCTCGAGCTCGCGGGCGAGCAGCTCCGAGAGCCGGCGCAGGCGACGGCCGACGTCGACCTCCTCGAGCAGCTCCTGCTTCTCGGCGGTCGAGATCCGCAGCGCGCCGGCGATCAGGTGGGCGAGCGCCGACGGCTCGTCGATGTTCATCACCGCGAGCTGCAGCTCCTCGGGCAGGTACGGGATCTGCTCGATGATCTCCGAGAAGGTGCGCTGGACGTTGCGGGTCAGCGCCTCGAGCTCCGGCGACTGCTCGAGCTCGTCGGGCAGCGCCTCGATCCTCGCGACCAGGTACGGCTTCTCGGTCACGTAGTCGCCGATGCGGACCCGCTCGGTCGCCTGCACGAGGATCCGCATCGTCCCGTCGGGGACCTTGAGCATCCGCGCGACGACGCCGACCACGCCGACCTCGTAGAGCTGCTCGGGCCCGGGCTCGTCGAGCTCGGGGTCGCGCGAGGCGACCAGCACGAGCGTGCGCTCGCCGCCGAGCACGTCGTCGATCAGCTTCATCGAGCGCTGCTGGCCGACGGCGAGCGGGGTCAGGGTGTCGGGATAGGCGACCGCCTCCTTGAGCGGCAGCACCGGCAGCGCCGCGGGCAGCGGCCCCGAGGCGCGCGCCCGGATCGCCTGCTCGACGTCGGTCGCTTCGACGACCTGGATCCCGTCGTCATTCATCGATCGGGACCCGGCGGGTCACCTGCCCGGCCAGCGGCAGCTCGACGCGGAGGATCCCGTCGTCGTAGCTGGCGCGGGCACGCTCGGCGACCACGTCGGCGCCGAGCTCGACCACGCGCCGGAACGCGCCCGCCTCGATCTCGACCTGCTGGTAGACGCGGCCCTCGGTCTCGGCGACCGGTCGCTCACCGGTGATCACCAGCTCGCGTCCGGCGACCTCGAGCGCGACGCTGTCGATGTCGACCCCGGCGAGCTCGGCCTTGACGATCGCGCGCGGCTCATCGCCGCAGTAGTAGACGTCGACCCTGGGAGAGAACCCCGACTGGGCGCGGGTGAGGCGGGACCACTGCTCCGCGAACGGGTCGCCGAGCAGCTCGTCCATCTCGCGCCACATGCGCTCGAAGTTGACGCGGAGATCTCGGGGGCCGGCCATGGGTTGAATGTACCCGGCTCGGCTTGCTAGTTGCTAGTTGCTCGTTGCTGGTTGCTCGGGTCTAGACCTCGTACGATGTCCCCGGCGCGGGCGACCTCGACCGGGGCGCCGAACGCCTGGGAGCCCTGCTCGCGCGCCCATTCGGCGTCGAGCTCGTCGGAGATGTGGGTGAGGACCACCCGCTTGGCGCCGGCGCGGCGCGCGTGATCGCCGGCCTCCTCGGGGGTCAGGTGGCCGCGGATCCCGGTGCGCTCCGGGCGCGGCAGCGTCGCCTCGACGAACAGCAGGTCGGTGTCGCGAGCCGCCTCGACCAGCTCCTCGCACGGCCTGCAGTCGGCGCCGAAGGTGAAGCGCCCGCTGCTCGAGACCAGGTTGACCGCGTGGGTGAGGATGAAGTGCGGCACCTCGGCGAAGGTCGCCGTCAGCGGGCCGACCTCGACCGTCGAGTCACGGTCGTAGTCCTCGATCGCGAACGCCTGCTCGACCAGCTCCTCGTCGCCCCAGGCGCCGACGACGGTGCGGAAGGTCTGTCGGGCGCCCGGGGGCACGATCAGCCGCGGACGGGCGGGATCGTCGGTCCCGGGATGTCCGGCGACCGGGACCGGCTGCTGGCGAGGCGTGAGCAGCAGGGCATAGGAGTAGGGAACGAGGTCGATGAAGTGGTCGGCGTGGACGTGTGAGATCAGGACCGCGTCGACGTCCGTGTAGTCGACGTGCTCGCGCAGCTTGCCGAACACCCCGCCGCCGCAGTCGAGCAGCAGGGTGGTCTCCCCCTCCTGGATCAGGTAGCCGCTGCAGGCTCCGCCCGCGTCCTGCCAGGCCGGCGACTTGCCGAGCACCGTGATCCTCATCTCGCGCGGAACTCTAAGCGGTGCGGTCGCGATTCCCGCAAACGCCGAAAACCGCGCCGGCGCGGCTGCGAGCGAAAACCCGGCGGTTGCGGAATCGCCCCCGCGGGGCCCGCGCCGCGGGTGCCATGATCGAAGCCGGGTCGGGACCACCGCCCACCGGAGCACGAGAGGGAGGCAGCGAGCGTGATCGAGGTCGAGGTCGAACAGGCGACGGAGATCGCCGAGGCGCTGGGGCTGCGGCGAAAGGGCGCCGCGAAGCGAAAGAGCAAGCGCCGCGACAACCGCAGCTGCGAGGACTGCTTCTTTCACCGCCGGATGCTCTGCGCCCTCGACCTCGACGAGCCCTGCTCGACCTTCCGCGCGGACAGCCCCCAGGGCCTCGTTCCCCCGCGCCAGCCGGCGCTGCTCCTGCGCGAGACCTGAGCCAGCGATCAGCCGACCTGGTGAAGGTCGGCCCCGCCTTCTAGAATCAGGCGGGATGGCCACCGATCGCACCGCCCGGCTGAGCGCCTCACCGCCGCTGTTCGAGAGCCGCTTCCTCGACTTCTTCTCGAGGATCCACCCGGCCGTGCCGGCGCTGATCTACGTCCCGGTGATCGCGGCCCTGATCGTGCTCGGGGCGCGCGCCGACCAGGGCGCGCTCGAGATCATCGGGCTGTTCGCCGCCGGGCTCGTGATCTGGACGCTCTCGGAGTACTGGCTGCACCGCAAGGTCTTCCACTGGGATCCCGATCACCCGATCGGCCATCGCCTCCACTTCATCATCCACGGGGTCCACCACGACCATCCCAACGACAAGATGCGGCTGGTGATGCCGCCGGGCGCGAGCATCCCGCTGGCGCTGCTGTTCTTCGCCGTCTTCTGGCTGATCTTCGGCACGCCGACCGCCTATCCGCTGTTCGCGGGCTTTCTCGCCGGCTATCTCGGCTACGACTACATGCACTACTACCTGCACCACTTCGTGCCCAAGTCGAAGCTCGGCAAGCACCTGCGCGAGCAGCACATGCGCCACCACTTCCAGGACCACCGGTTCGGCTTCGGAGTCTCCTCGCCGCTGTGGGACGCGGTCTTCCGCACCCTGCCGCGCACGCGCAGCAGCCGTTAACCGTTACCCTGAGTTCATACTGTTACTACGATCACACTGTGAGTCACGGTGTGTGCATTGGGGATTACCGAGATGTCACCTGTTTCGAACACCGTTGACGAGGCCGCCGGCCTGATCCGCGAGCGGATGAAGGAGCTGGACGCCGAGCGCGCACAGCTCGAGCGCGCGCTCGCCAGCCTCACCGGCGGTCGCGAGGGACGTCGCGGCCCCGGCCGGCCCCGCGGCTCGAGCTCAGCGACGAAGGGCAAGGCGTCGAGCGGCCGGCGCCGGCGCGCGGCGCGGCGGCACCCGCGCCGACCAGGCGGTCAAGCTGGTCGCCGCCAACCCCGGGATCTCGGCCTCGGAGATCGCCAAGCAGATGAAGATCAAGCCGAACTACCTCTACCGGGTCCTCGGCGAGCTCGAGAAGGAGGGCAAGGTCCGCAAGGAGGGCCGCGCCTACCACGCGACCTGAGCGCTACTCGAAGTACTCGTTCCAGGCATCCGGCACCCGGCGGTTGCCCCAGATCCCGATCGGGATCGCCAGGAGCCACATCGTCACCGCGATGTCGGAGCTGACGAACGCCACCGGGATCGACGCCACAAAGGCGAGTACCGGGGTCAGCGACATCAGCGCCCCCCACCGGTAGACGTCCTCGGGCATCGACTTGGTCAGCAGGCGGTGACGATGGGCGTGCCGCAGCAGCACCACCTCCATCCCGCTGACGAGCGCGACGCTGACCGCGTAGATCGTGAACGCGAGCGGGTTGTCGAAGAAGTTGCCGAGCAGCGCGGTGGGGAACGGCAGGAACGCGATCAGGCCGAGATAGAGCAGGTTGAGGCCGATCAGCCCGCGGTCCATGGCCGCCAGCAGCGAGAACATCTGATGGTGGGCGACCCAGTAGCGCCCGATGACCGCGAACGAGATCACGAAGCTGATGATCGAGTCGCTGAGGTCGCCGAGCGCGTCGGCGAGGTCGCCGATGCTGTCGGGGTCGGAGATCGACGGCACCTCGATCCCGACCACGAGGAGGGTCATCGCGATCGCGAACAGCCCGTCCGAGAACGCGAGCACGCGGCCGAACTCGACCGAGTGCGCGGTCGAACCGTCGCTCGGCGGAAGGGTGTGAGGTCGGTGCCCGTCACGGGCGCCCGGCGGCTACACCAGGCCGAGCTCGGCGACCGCATCGCGCTCGGAGCGCAGCTCGTCGAGCGAGGCGTCGATGCGCTCGCGCGAGAAGTCGGTGATCTCGAGCCCCTCGACGATCGAGTACTCGCCCTCGACGCACTGGCAGGGCTGGCCGGCGATCACGCCCTCCGCGAGCTCGTAGGAGCCGTCGGTGGGGACGCCCATCGAGACCCAGTCGCCGGCCTCGGTGCCGAGCACCCAGTCGCGGACGTGGTCGATCGCCGCGTTCGCCGCCGAGGCGGCGCTGGAGGCGCCGCGCGCGTCGATGATCTCGGCGCCGCGCTTGCCCACCCGGGGAATGAACTCGTCGGCGATCCAGGCCTCGTCGTCGACGGCGCTCCAGGCGTTCTCACCGCGGACCTTGGCGTTGACCAGGTCGGGGTACTGGGTGGGCGAGTGGTTGCCCCAGACGGTCATGTTGGTGACCTCCGAGACCGGCGCGCCCAGCTTGTTGGCGAGCTGGGCGACCGCGCGGTTGTGGTCGAGGCGCATCATCGCCGTGAACCGCTCGCGCGGCACGTCGGGCGCGTTGGCGGCGGCGATCAGCGCGTTGGTGTTCGCGGGATTGCCGACCACCAGCACCTTGACGTCGTCGGCGGCGCCGGCGTTGATCGCCTCGCCCTGGGGCTTGAAGATGCCGCCGTTGGCCTCCAGCAGGTCGGCGCGCTCCATCCCCTTGGTCCGCGGCCGGGCCCCGACGAGGAGGGCGACGTTGCAGCCCTCGAACGCGTCCTTCGGCTCGTCGGAGATCTCGATCGCGCGCAGCAGCGGGAAGGCGCAGTCGTCGAGCTCCATCGCGGTGCCCTCGGCCGCCTTGATCGCGTCGGGGATCTCGAGCAGCCGCAGCTCCACCGGGGCGTCGGGGCCCAGCATCTGACCGGCGGCGATCCGGAACAGCAGCGCGTAGCCGATCTGGCCGGCGGCGCCGGTGACGGTGATTTTCGTCGGAGACTGGCTCAAGTGAAGCTCCCTGCGGTCGCAGTTGGGTTCAGTTGTTAGTTGCTAGTTGTTGGATGCCGCTTGTTGGAGGTTCTCGTCGATCGAGGCGAGGAAGTCCTGGGTGGTCTGGAACTCCTGATCCGGGCCCACAAGGAGCGCCAGGTCCTTGGTCATCTTCCCGCTCTCGACCGTCTCCACGCAAACCCGCTCCAGGGTCTCGGCGAACCGGCTCACCTCCGGCGTCTCGTCCATGCGGCCGCGCGCGGCGAGCGCCCGCGTCCAGGCGAAGATCGAGGCGATCGGGTTGGTCGAGGTCGGGTTGCCCTTCTGGTGCTCGCGGTAGTGGCGGGTGACGGTCCCGTGCGCGGCCTCGGCCTCGACGGTCTTCCCGTCGGGCGTCATCAGCACGCTGGTCATCAACCCGAGCGAGCCGAAGCCCTGGGCGACGGTGTCGGACTGCACGTCGCCGTCGTAGTTCTTGCACGCCCAGACGTAGCCTCCCTCCCACTTGAGCGCCGCCGCGACCATGTCGTCGATCAGGCGGTGCTCGTAGGTCAGGCCCTTGGCCTCGAACTCGGGCTGGAACTCGGCCTCGAACACCTCCTGGAAGAGGTCCTTGAAGCGCCCGTCGTAGGTCTTCATGATCGTGTTCTTCGTGGACATGTAGACCGGGTAGGAGCGCTCGAGCCCGTAGCGGAACGACGCCCGCGCGAAGTCGCGGATCGAGTCGTCGAGGTTGTACATCGCCATCGCCACCCCGCCGCCCACCGGGAAGTCGAAGACCTCGAGCTCGATCGGGTCGGAGCCGTCGTTGGGGGTGAACGAGAGCATCAGCTTGCCGTCGCCCGGGATCCGCGTGTCGGTCGCCCGGTACTGATCGCCGAACGCGTGGCGGCCGATGATGATCGGCTTCGTCCACCCCGGGACCAGGCGTGGGATGTTCGAGATCACGATCGGCTCGCGAAAGATCACCCCGCCGAGAATGTTGCGGATCGTCCCGTTGGGCGAGCGGTACATCTCCTTCAGGCCGAACTCCTTGACCCGGGCCTCGTCGGGCGTGATCGTCGCGCACTTGACCCCCACCCCGTGCTCCTTGATGGCGTTGGCGGCGTCGACGGTGATCTGGTCCTGCGGTGGCGTCGCGGCTCTCGATCCCGAGGTCGAAGTAGACGAGCTCGACGTCGAGGTAGGGCAGGATCAGCTGCTCCTTGATGAACGCCCAGATGATCCGGGTCATCTCGTCGCCGTCGAGCTCGACGATCGGGTTGCGAACTTGAATCTTGGCCATCGGCCGCGCGATGCTATCGGCGGCGCCCGTAGAGTGATCGCATGGACTCCGAGCGGGTGCGGATCGAGATCGCCGACCACGTCGCCGACGTGCGCATGGCCCGCGGCGACAAGCACAACGGCCTCGACTGGAAGATGTTCGTCGCCCTCAACGAGGCGATCGATGAGCTGCGCGAGGCCGACAGGCGTGCGCGCGGTGGTGCTCTCCGGCGACGGGCCGAGCTTCTGCGCCGGGCTGGACTTCAAGAGCTTCGCCGAGGGCAACGGCGATCTCGCCGGCGACGGCTTCTCCGCGGTCGACGGCTCGATCGCCAACTTCGCCCAGCGGGTCGCGTACGGCTGGCGAGAGCTGGAGGTCCCCGTGATCGCCGCGCTGCGCGGCGCCTGCATCGGCGGCGGCCTGCAGATCGCGCTCGCGGCCGACATCCGGGTGGCGGCAGCCGATACCCGGATGTCGGTGAAGGAGGTCCATTACGGACTCGTTCCCGACATGAGCCTCTGGCGGACCCTCCCCCGCCTGGTCGGCGACGACGTGGCCCGCGAGCTGACCTACACGGCGCGGACGGTCGAGGCGGGCGAGGCGCTCGAGCTCGGGCTCGTGACGAGGATCGAGGCTGACCCGCTTTCCGCGGCTCAGGCGCTGGCCGCCGAGGTCGCCGGCCGCTCGCCGGACGCGATCCGGCGCGCCAAGCGGCTCGCCAACGAAGCCCCGATGCTCCCCGCCGCCAACGGTCTGGCGCTCGAGGCGGAGTTGCAGAAGGAGCTGCTCGGCGGCCCGAACCAGATCGCCGCCGTGACCGCGGCGATGAGCGGGCAGCGCGCCGAGTTCACCGACCCGGCGTAGGGTGAGTACAGCGGGTACAGTCGGCACGTGGAGCTATTCGCGATCCTTCGTCGCCACGGCTGGATGACGGGCGCCGAGCTCGAGGCGGCCGCACAGCGTTCGACCGAGGTCGCCGAGCGGGACTTTCCCGACACGATCCGGTGGATTCGCAGCTACGTGATCAGCGAGGAGGACGGTGGCCTCGGGACGGTCTGCATCTACCAGGCCTCCGATCCGGACGCGGTCAGGCGCCATGCCGCCGCGGTCGGGATGCCCGCCGACGAGGTGCTGCCGGTCTCCGACACCGTCATCGTGCGCCCGGACCCGGAGCCCGCCGCGACCTGAACGGTTGACAAGAAGAAGTGAATCGTGATTCACTTCTTGTGTGGCCTATCGACCGACGAAGCGGACCGCGGCGCGCAAGACGGAGGTGCGTGAGGGGATCGTGACCGCGGCCCGCGGGCTGGTCGCCAAGGGCGGCTACGCGGAGGCCCAGGTCGCCGCGGTCGCGGCGGCGGCCGGGGTCGCGACGGGAACCGTCTACCGCCACTTCCCCTCCAAGACCGAGCTCTTCGCCGAGGTCTTTCGCAACGCGTCCCAGCACGAGGTCGACGCGGTGGTCGAGGCCGCCGCCGCGCGCGACGGCTCCGCCGCCGCGCGGATCGCCGCCGCCGTCGAGACTTTCGCCCGCCGCGCCCTGCGGGGGCGCCGGCTCGCGTGGGCGCTGATCGCCGAGCCCGTCGACCCGGCGGTCGAGGCCGAGCGCCTGATCTTCCGCCGCGCTTATCGAGACGCCTTCGCCGAAGTGATCGAGTCGGGCGTGGCGAGCGGCGAGCTGCCGCCGCAGGACCCGGCGACGAGCGCCGCTGCGCTGGTCGGGGCCATCGGCGAGGCGCTGGTTGGACCCGTCTCGCCGACGACCGCCGCGCGCGATCCCGAGTCGCTGATCAACTCGCTGACAGACTTCTGTATTCGATCGGTGACCGGAAGGGAGCCCGCCCGTGTCAACGCTTGAGCACCGCCCCATCGCCACCACCCACGAGGTCGCGAACCAGGCGACCCCGCTCGAGGACTACAACACGTTCGAGGCCGATCGGGTGCTGATCGAGGCCCTGCGGCGCGAGGGCGGCGACTGGGCCGAGCCCCGGGTGAGCGAGGTCGGCGCCTTCGCCGGCTCGGCCGAGGCGATCCGGTGGGGGTTCGAGGCGAACGAGAACCCGCCGCGGCTGCGGACCCACGACCGCTTCGGCAACCGCATCGACGAGGTCGAGTTCCACCCGGCCTGGCACGAGCTGCTCGGCAGGGCGGTCGGGTTCGGGCTCCACGCGCTGCCGTGGCGCGAGCCGCAGCCGGGCGCCCACGTGGCGCGGGCGGCGATGACCGTGGCGTCGCAGCAGGAGGCCGGGGTCGGCTGTCCGATCTCGATGACCTACTCGGTGATCCCGGCGCTGCGCAAGCAGCCGGAGCTGGCCGCCGAGTGGGAGCCGCGCTTCACCTCGCTGGACTACGACGGCGAGCTGCGACCCGCGGCCGAGAAGCCCGGCGCCCTCTGCGGCATGGGGATGACCGAGAAGCAGGGCGGCTCCGACGTGCGCGCCAACACCACCGTCGCCACCCCTCTGAACGGCGGCGGGCCGGGGGCCGAGTACGAGGTCAGCGGCCACAAGTGGTTCTTCTCGGCGCCGATGTGCGACGCCTTCCTCGTCCTCGCCCAGACCGAGGGCGGGATCTCATGCCTGCTGATGCCCCGGTTCACCCCCGACGGCGAACGCAACGCGATCCAGATCCAGCGGCTCAAGGACAAGCTCGGCAACCGCTCCAACGCCTCGAGCGAGGTCGAGTTCCTGGGCGCCTGGGCGCGGCTGGTCGGCGAGGAGGGTCGCGGGGTGCCGACGATCATCGAGATGGTCAACCACACCCGCCTCGACTGCGCCCTCGGGGCGGCGGCGGGGATGCGGTCCGGGGTCGCGAACGCGATCCACCACGCCTCGCAGCGGTCCGCCTTCGGCAAGCTGCTGATCGACCAGCCCCTGATGCGCAACGTGCTGGCCGACCTCGCGATCGAGTCCGAGGCGGCGACGATCGGGGCGCTCCGGCTCGCGCGCGCCTACGACGAGTCGATCGCCGGCGACGAGGGGGCGACGCAGTTCAAGCGGATCGCGAACGCGGTGCTCAAGTACTGGCTCTGCAAGCGGGCCGTCCCCCACTCCGGCGAGGCGCTCGAGTGCTTCGGCGGCAACGGCTACGTCGAGGAGTCGGGGATGCCGCGCCTCTACCGCGAGTCGCCGCTCAACTCGATCTGGGAGGGCTCGGGCAACGTCCAGTGCCTCGACGTGCTGCGGGCGATGGTCCGCGGCCCCGAGGCGCTCGAGGCGTTCTTCGGCGAGGTCGGCGAGGCCGCGGGCGCCGACGCCCGGCTCGACGCGGCGGCGACCGCGTTGCGCGACGAGCTCGGCGACCTGGAGGCGATCGAGTCGCGCGCCCGGCGCCTGGTCGAGCGCATGGCGCTGGTCCTCCAGGGGTCGCTGCTGGTCCGCTTCGGCGACCCGGCGGTCGCCGACGCGTTCTGCGCCTCGCGCCTCGGCGGCGACTGGGGGCGCGCCTTCGGCACCCTGCCGGCGGGCACGGACTTCGGGCGGATCATCGAGCGCCACGCGGTGCTCGGTTAGCCGCCCGCCCGGCGGCGTTCGAACAGCCGACCGGCGCAGCGCTCAAGCGGCGGTTCGTTGCATCCGATACACCGAGGGTGGAGAGCCTGCCCCAAGCCGCGCGCCCGCAGGCGCAGCCCACGCGCGCGTTCGGCACCCTGATGCTGGCCGGCGGGGCGCTCGCCGGGATCACCGTCGCCCTGCCTCCGGCCGCGACCGGGTCGGACGCCGCGGTGGTCGCGCTCGGCGCGCTCGCCGCGGTCGTCGGAACGGTGCTGGTGCTGCTCGGCCGCGAGCTGCCGGAGTGGCAGCTCGGGCTCGTCGGGGTCCTGGGCACGGCGCTGATCACCGTCGCCACCTACGAGGGCGGCTTCGACGGCACCGGGACCGCCGACAACCAGATGCTCTACATCTGGGTCTGCCTGTTCTCGTTCTACTTCCTCGGCCTTCGCACCGCCCTGCTGCAACTCGGCGCCGTCGGACTCGCCTACGCCTGGCTGCTCTCCCAGCAGCAGATCGCGGGCGGCGACGCGGCGACCCGCTGGGTGGTGACGATGACCGCGCTGCTGACCGCCGGCCTGCTCGTGGCGAGGCTGCGACGCTCCAACGACCGGCTGGTCTCGGAGCTGACGAGCCGCGCTCGGATCGACTCGCTGACCGGCCTGCTCAACCGGAACGCGCTCGAGGAGCGCGCCGCGCTCGAGTTCGCCCACGCCAGGCGGGATGGCGGGTCGGTGGCGATCCTGGTCGCCGACATCGACGACTTCAAGACGATCAACGACAGCCTCGGCCACCCGGCGGGCGACCAGGTGCTGCGCCAGGTGACCGCGGTGCTGACCGAGGGCACCCGCGAGGTCGACGCGGTCGCCCGGGTCGGCGGTGACGAATTCGCGATCCTGCTCCCGGGCGTCACCCCGACCGCCGCCCGGGTGATCGCCGAGCGCCTGCGGGTCGCCGTGCGCCGGGCGGCCGGCGACATGCACCTGCGGCTCTCGCTGAGCCTCGGGATCGCGGTCGGGCCGCACGACGGCGACACCCTGGCCGCGCTCTGGAAGGCCGCGGACCGGGCGATGTACATCGCCAAGCGCAGCGGCGGCGACGCGGTCGCGAACGCGGCCGAGCTCCGCGGCGAGGAGCCGGCGGTGGTCCTGGACCACTCGCGGCCCTGAGCGCGCCCCCCGGCGCTAGCCTCGTGCGATGGCCTACGACGAGACGGTCGCTGATCGCGCCCGCGGGATGCTCGCGCTCCGCGACTCGCTGACCGAGCGCAAGATGTTCGGCGGGGTCGCCTGGATGATCGGCGGCAACATGGCCTGCGGGGTGATCGGCGACGAGGTGATCGTGCGCGTCGCCAAGGACGACTACGACCGTGCCGTCGCCGAGCCGCAGGCGCGCGAGTTCGACTTCACGGGGCGGCCCATGCGCGGCTTCGTCTGTGTCTCTCCCGCGGAGCTCTCCGAAGAGCAGCTCGCCTCGTGGATCGACGCCGGCTGCGACTACGCCGCCTCGCTGCCCGCGAAAAGCGGGAAGTAGCGCGCGCCTACGATAGGCCGATGGCGCCCAGGGGCCAGCTGACGCTGTTCGAGATCCGCGGGATCAGGATCGGGGTCGACTACTCCTGGTTCCTCGTCCTCTTCCTGATCATCCTCTGGCTCTCGGGCTTCTACCGCGACGTGCTCGGCGCCGAGCAGTCGGACTCCGCCCCGTACCTGCTCGCGGTCGCCTCGGCGGTCGCCTTCTTCGGCTCGATCCTCCTGCACGAGCTCGGGCACGCGGCGGCGGCCAACCGCCTCGGCATCCCGATCACCGAGATCACCCTGTGGCTGTTCGGCGGCGTCGCCCGGATGAGCAGGGACTCCGACTCGCCCGGGACCGAGTTCAAGATCGCCGCGGCCGGTCCGGCTGTGACCCTGGTGCTCGCCCTGCTCTGCTTGGGCGTCGGGATGGCGGCCGCGGGCCCGGACGACTTCTGGGGCGCGGTCCGGCTCGACACCGACGCCGAGGTCTCGGGGCTGCTGGCGATGGTCGCCTGGCTGGCGGAGATCAACGTGCTCGTGCTCGTCTTCAACCTGATCCCCGCATTCCCGCTCGACGGCGGCCGGATCGCTCGTGCGGTCGCGTGGCGGCTGAGCGGCGATCGCAACCGCGCCACCCGCTTCGCCGCCAACCTCGGCCGGGGATTCTCCTACCTGCTGATCGGCTTCGGGCTGGTGCTGGTCGTCGGCGGCGGCGATCTGGTGATCACCGGGATCTGGTTCGCACTGATCGGCTTCATCCTCGGCCAGTCGGCCCGCGGCTTCGCGATGCAGTCTGAGTTCTCCAGCCGCATCGACGGGATCAGCGTCGCCGACGTGATGGACGCCGACCCCGTCTCGATCACCGAGGACACCAGCATCGAGCGGGCGATCGAGGACTACTTCCTGCGCTATCGCTGGCCCTGGTTCCCGGTCGTCGACGCCGGCGACCATTTTCGCGGCCTGCTGGTCCGCGAGGCCGCCGATGGGGTGCCGGAGCCGAGCCGGGCATCGCAGACCGTCGGCGAGGTGTTCGAGGTCGACGCCGGCGGGACCCTGCGGGTCCGCGACGACGCGCCGCTGGAGTCCCTGCTCGGCAACGACGCCCTGCGTCGCCTGGGCGGCCTCGCCGCGGTCGACGAGGACGGGCGCCTGCGCGGGGTGATCACGGCCGATCAGGTGGGGCGGGCGCTGCGCGACGCGCTCGGCGGAGGCTAGCGCCCGCGTAACCTCGAACAACCTGATCTATAGGATCGGCTCCCATGCCTCGCCACGACGTACTGGTGATCGGCGCCGGGCTCGCCGGCCAGCGCGCGGCGCTCGCCGCCGCCGAGCAGGGAGTCTCGGTCGGGATCGTCTCCAAGGTCCACCCGGTGCGCTCGCACTCCAACGCCGCCCAGGGCGGGATCAACGCCGCGCTCAATCCGGAGGACTCGTGGGAGTCGCACGCCTTCGACACGGTGAAGGGCTCGGACTACCTCGGCGACCAGGACGCGATCGCGGTCATGTGCCGGGAGGCGCCGGAGGAGATCCTGCACCTCGAGCACCTCGGCGTCCCCTTCCATCGCAACGAGAAGGGCGAGCTCGGCACCCGCGCGTTCGGCGGCGCCTCGCAGGCGCGCACCTACTACGTCGCCGACATCACCGGGCAGGCGATCATGCACGTGCTCTACGAGCAGCTGATGAAGCACAGCGCCGCCGTCGACCGCTACGAGGAGTACTTCACCACCGCGCTCGCACTCGACGACGACGGCAGCTGCGTGGGCGCTGTGCTGCGCAACGTCCGCGACGGCTCGATGGAGCTGTTCGAGGCCAAGAACGTGATCCTCGCCACCGGCGGCGACGGCCAGGCGTGGCAGCCGACCACCAACGCGCTGATCTGCACCGGCGACGGGATCGCCCAGGCCTACCGCGTCGGCGCCCCCCTGATGGACATGGAGATGATCCAGTACCACCCGACGACACTGGCGGGCAAGGGCTTTCTGATCACCGAGGGGGCGCGCGGCGAGGGCGCCCACCTGCTGAACGCCAACGGCGAGCGGTTCATGGAGAAGTACGCGCCGAACAAGATGGAGCTCGCCTCGCGCGACGTCGTGTCACGCGCCGAGCAGACCGAGATCAACGAGGGCCGCGGCTTTCCCGACGGCACCGTCGCGCTCGACATCACCGTGGTGCCGAAGAAGCGCATCCACGAGGCATTGCGCGAGATCGTGCTCGTCGGCCGCGACTTCGCCGGCGTCGACATCACCACCGAGCCGATCCACATCAAACCCGGCAACCACTACACGATGGGCGGCGTCAAGACCGATATCGACGGCGCCACCGCGATCCCCGGGCTCTACGCCGCCGGCGAGTGCGCCTGCGTCTCGGTCCACGGCGGCAATCGCCTCGGCGCGAACTCGCTGCTCGACACGCTGATCTTCGGCCGCCGTGCCGGGCTCCACGCCGCCAACCGGGCGAAGGCGACGGCGCCCTCGCGGCCGTCGAGCTCGTTTCTCGCCGACGAGGAGGCGGTGATCGGCGGGATCGTCAACCGCGAGCGCGGCGCCGGGCGCCGGGTGTCGGAGATCCGCAAGGAGCTCGGCGCGACCATGGACCGCTACGTGGCGGTGTTCCGCGACGACGACGGGATCAAGCAGGCCCACGAGATCGTCAAGCGGCTGAAGGAGGAGGCCGAGAGCGCGTACATCGACGACCGCGGCGCGATCTTCAACCAGGACGTCCTCGGGGCGATCGAGCTCGGCTACATGCTCGACTGTGCCGAGTGTGCATGCGTTGGGGCGCTGCACCGCACCGAGAGCCGCGGGGCCCAGTTCCGCACCGACTTCCCGGAGCGAAACGACGACGAGTGGCTCAAGCACATCGACCTGAAGCTGAACGGCGACGGTCCGGAGATCAGCTACTCCGACGTCACGATCACCGAGTGGCAGCCGATGGAGCGGACATATTGATTCAGTCGCTAGTTGCTAGTTGTTAGTTGTGTAGATGGCAGAGATTGAGACGAACAAGGCCGAGCAGTACACGCTGAAGGTGCGGCGGTTCAAGCCCGAGGAGGGCTCGGGGCCGTACTGGGAGGAGTTCGAGGTCGAGCTCGACCCGACGCTCTCGGTGCTCGACGGCCTGCTCCAGGCCAAGGACCGCGACGATGGCTCGCTCTCGGTCCGCTGCTCGTGCCGGGCCGCGATCTGCGGCTCGTGCGGGGTGAAGATCAACGGGCAGTCGACGCTGGCGTGCCTGACCCAGATCGGCGAAGCGCACGAGTTCGCCAACCGGCGGAGCGCCGAGCCCGCGACCGCCGCGTCCGCCCCGGCGAGTGAAGCCGAGCTGGCAACGGGCAACGGCACCGGCGCGCAGCCGATCGTGGTCGAGCCGATGGGGAACATGCCGGTGATCAAGGATCTGGTCACCGACATGGAGTCGACCCACTGGAGCAAGATCCGCCGGGTCACGCCCTGGCTGCTCGACGACGGCGACCCACCCGAGCGCGAGCGGCTCGTGCCGCCGGAGTCGATGGTCGACATCACCCAGACGATCGCCTGCATCCAGTGCGGGGCCTGCGTCAGCGCCTGCCTCTCGATGGAGGCCGACCCCGACTTCATCGGCCCCGCCGCGCTCGCCAAGGCCTACCGGTTCGTCGGCGATCCCCGCGATGTCGAGAGCCGCGAGCGGCTCTGGGACCTCGCTCAGGACCCGCACGGGATCTACGACTGCACCCACTGCTTCAGCTGCGTCGACGCCTGCCCGAAGGGCGTCGCCCCGATGGACCAGATCATGCGCCTGCGGCGCGCCGCCGGCCACGACGAGGAGATCCGCGACCGCAACAACGGCCACAACCACGAGGCAGCGTTCGTCAACATCATCCGCAAGAAGGGGACGCTGGACGAGTCGCTGCTGCTACAGGAGTCCTACGCCCCCGGCGTCGCGGGCAAGCTGATCCCGAAGCCGTCGGCGCTCAAGGGGCTGCTGGGCTCGATCCCGACCGCGATCCGCGGGCTCCGCTCGGGCAAGATGCGCTCGCTGCCCAAGCTGATCCCCGGCGTCCACCACAAGCTCCCCGGCGACTCACAGGAGCACGTGGAGAGGATCTACGAGCACGCGGAGGAGCACCGCACCGAGCTCAACCTCTACATCAGCGGTGAGGAGGACGTCGAGCCCGAGCCCGACGAGGAGGAGCTCAGCCCGCCCGAGGCCTCGACCGGCCCGAAGGACAGCGAGTGAAGCTCGCCTACTGGCCCGGCTGCGTCTCGCGCGGGTTCACCACCGAGCTCCACGGCTCGATGGCGATGGTGGCCGAGCGCCTCGGGATCGAGCTGGTGACGCTCGACCGCGCCAACTGCTGCGGCGCCGGGGTGATCGCCGAGCACAACCAGGAGCTCGCCGACACGCTCAACGCCCGCACCTTCGCCCTCGCCCAGCAGACCGGGCTCGGGATGATGAACATCTGCTCGACCTGCCAGGGCGCGCAGTCGGAGTGCCAGCAGCGGCTCGACGCCGACTCGGCCTACCGGGCCCACATCAACGAGGCGCTCGCCGACGAGGGCATCGAGTACGTCAAGGACAAGCAGGGGTGGGAGAACAAGAACTTCCTCTGGGTCCTCGCCGAGGACTACGGCCTCGACGAGCTGAAGGCGAAGGTCGTGCGACCGCTCTCGGGGCTGCGGGTCGGGCCCTTCTACGGCTGCTACGTGATCCGGCCCAAGCACCGGCTCGGCTACGAGGATCACCCGGAGCGCGACCTCTATCTCGAGCAGGTGATCGAGACGCTGGGCGGCGAGGTGGTCGAGTACGACGGGTCGCGCAAGTGCTGCGGGTTCCCGGTGATCACGATGAACCGCGACACCTCGCTGCGACAGGCCGGCACCCACGTCGCGGACGCCCTCGACCAGGGCGCCGACTGCCTGGTGACCCCCTGCCCGCTCTGCCACCTCAACCTCGACATGCAGCAGCCCGAGGCGGCCAAGGCCGTCAACCGCGATCTCGGGCTCGCCATCCTGCACCTCCCGCAGCTCGTCGGGCTGGCGCTCGGGTTCGAGCCGAAGGACCTGGGGATGAACCGCCACATCGCCTCGACCGAGTGGGTCGGCGAGCGGCTCGCCGGGGTCTCGGCCTGATGTCCGGGCTGCCGGAGAGCGCGCCCCAGCCCCCGCCCGAGGTCGAGCAGGCGGCGCTGCTCGGCCACATCGAGGACGCCGTCAGCCTCTATCTCAAGTTCACCGACGTCGACCCCGAGACCGCGCGCCAGGTGGTCGAGAAGCTCGCCGAGGGCTAGATCTACGGCCGAAGCGCGGGGCCGCCGGCTCCCGCCTCGCGCCACATGAACCAGTTCGCCACCCCGAGCACCTCGGCCTCGTCGATCACCTCGAAGCCGAAGCGCGAGTAGAGCGCCACGTTCTCGGGCTTCTCGGTCTCGAGATAGGAGTGCTCGCCGGCGCGGTCGAGCCGGCCCGTGTACTCGCGCAGCAGGACGCTGCCGATCCCGCGACCCTGCAACGCCGGCTCGACCCCGAAGGGACCGAAGTGGGCGTGGGCCCGGTCGGGGTCGCGGCCCTCCCAATCGCGAATCCACCGCACGGTGCGGACCGCGGCCCGCGGGCCGGTGGCCGCGAGCGCCGGCACGACCCGGGCGACGTCGATGGCCCGCGGGCGGCAGGCGAACCCGGCCAGGTCGTTGGCCGAAGCGACGATGCGGCCGTCGAGGCGCGCGACCAGGGGGCGCTGGTGCGCGGCGAGGCGGTAGAGGAGCGTGAACATGCGATGCGTGTAGCGGTAGCGACGCTCGTGGTCGGGGCCGAGCACGGCGAAGACCAGCGGGCTCGTGCACATCGCCCGAGCCGCGACCGCGACCGCAGCCGCCGTCTCCTCCGGACGGGTGTCGGCGATCTCGACCCGGCTGAGGTCGATCGGCTCGCTCACGTTCTCTCCATGCGTCTCGCGATCCAACCGGCGCCGACGGTGTCGGTGAGCCCGTGGGCGATGATCGAGGCCAGGATCACGAACGAGGCGACGTCAAAGACCAGGACCGCACTCGGCACCGCGGAATCGAGCACGAGCAGCGCGAACAGCATCGAGGCGACCCCCTTCGGCCCGAACCAGGCGATGAACGCCTTGTGCGGGCGCGGCATCTTCGTGCCCGGCGAGCGAGAGCTGGACGGCAACGGGCGCGCGATGAGCAGGGCAAAGGCGATGAAGGCGAGCAGAGCGCGAGGACCTTGCCGTCGTAGCCCGTGGCGACGATCAGCGCGCCGAAGACGAAGAAGGTGAGCACCTGGAAGATCGCGCTCACGTTCTCGGAGAAGACGGCGAAGCGCTCGGTGATCTCGTGCTCGGAGATCCCGAGGGTGATCCCGAAGACGAAGGCGGCGATCAGGCCGTTGCCGAACGGTGACGTCGGCGATCCCGAACGCCGCGAGGCCGAAGCCGATCGCGTAGATGCCCTCGTAGCGCGGGGTCACGCCTCGCGGGACGACCTTGTGGACCCAGCCGCCGAGCAGGCCGACGGCCGACCCCGACAACCACGCCGAACGCCGCCTCGCCCACCAGCTCGATCGCCTCGCGGCCGGCGTCGCCGCCGGGCGAGGCGAGGACGAGGAAGAAGAGCACGAACGGCAGCGCGAGACCGTCGTTGAGGCCCGATTCGAGGTTGAGCGTGTGGCGGATCGAGCCGGCACCCGCTTCGAGGTGACCACCGAGGAGGTGACCACCGGGTCGGTGGCGCAGAGCACGGCGCCGAGCAGGAACGACTCGGCCCATGAGAGCTCGGCGAACAGCAGCTTGGCGCCCAGCGCCAGGAGGAGCAGGGTGATCGGCATGGCGAAGCACGAGCGCCCGCGCGGCCGGACCCCAGTGCCGGCCGAGGAGCTCTCGGTCGACCAGCAGCCCGTCGGAGATCAGCGTCAGGATCAGCGCGAGCTGGATCAGCTCGACGACGCCGGCGCTCGCCGACATCGACCGAGACGAGGTCGAGCTCAGCGAGGACGATCCCGAGCACGATCGAGAGCACGGACGCGGAGAGGACCGTGCCCCTGATCAGGCCGGAGAGAGCAGCCGTGACCGCCAGCAGGGCCCCGAAGATCAGCAGCGCCTCGCCGAAGCCCAGGTCCATCAGCGCACGTACCAGTCGACGTAGCCGCGCGCAGCTCGTCGCGAGGGCCCGACGCGGGTCGCGGCGATCGATCCGAGGTGCGCGACCGCGTTGGCGCCGAGGAGGCGGCCGGCGAGCGGCGGGTCGCTCGACGGTGGCGGTGAGCTCGACCGTCCGCGGACCCGGGAGCATGAGCCCGGGCACCGGCCAGTACGGCGCCGTCCCGCGGTAGTCGAGGTTGCCGGGCACAGTCGTCGAGCGATCGCCTGCGGTCAGGACCACCTCCCGCGTCGCGTCGTATTGGAGCGACAGGTTCCAGCCACCCTCGGGCAGGTCCAGCTCGACGGTCGCGGACTCACCGCTCTCGACGGTCGTCTGGGACCACTCCGTGCCCTGCGCGACAACGGGTGGGGCGAGGAACGACATCACCGCCTTTGGTCGCCGGGACGGACATCCACCCACCCGGCCCGGCGCCGCGTTCGCCTCCGCCGGCTCGCGGCCGAGCGGCGAGCAGTCCCTTGCGCCAGAGCACGTACGACTCGGTGGTCTTGACCGGCTCGTATCCCGGCGGGGGGCCGCTGGCGTACTCGGCACGCGTCGTCAACACGTACGGGAACCGGGCCAGGGTCTCGGCTGTGACCGAGTCGAAGTCGAACTTGGAGCCGACGTTCGCCAGCTCGAAGTTCGGGTTCGACGAAGTAGGGGTCATAGAAGTTCCGCACGTGCGTGTAGGGCTTCGATCCGCGGAGCTCGTAGAGGACGAAGTTGTCGCGGCCCAGGAAGAGGAGCTTCTCACCCTCGACCAGGGGCCGGATCGCGGCCAGCTCCCGCGCGTGATCGGTGGGCGCCACCGGCGCCTGGCGCAGGATCAGGAAGCTGGAGGCGGCGGCGGCGAGCGCGAACAGCGCGCCGACCGCGCGCAGGCTCCGCCGCCGCGACGGCAGCAGGCCGCCGAGCGTGACCAGGGCGACGAGCGGAGCGGCGATCGAGAGCGCCTTGGCCGAGGTGTAGACCGTCCCCAGGGCCAGCGCCAGCAGATAGAGGACGGCGGCCGCGAGCAGGGCCGCGGGGATCGCGACGCCGTGGCGCCTCGTCCACCGCGGCAGCGCGAGTGCCAGGGCAATGAGCGCGAACAGGCCGCCGACCCAGAAGATCACGGCCGGCGCGCTGCTCGCCGCGGCGGAGAGCCTGAAGTCGCTGCTCGGCCAGATCCCGAGCGCCTTCAGCGGCGAGAGGTGGCCGGGCAGGTTGCCGAGCCCGCCGTCGTTGGCGCGGTCCGGGTGGAGGGCGCGGAAGTCGGCGAAGTCGACCAGGCGGCCGAGTTCGGGAACGACCAGGATCGCAAGGGTGGCGACGCCGGCCGCTGTGGCGAGCGCCGCCGTCCGGGGGACGACGCCCCGGAGGCGCTTCGCGTCCTTGCTACGCACCGTCCTCGCGTCCATGCTGCGGAGCCTCCGGTCGCCGTCCCCCGAACGCCGGCGCTCCTCCCGCCCTCGCCAACTGCTGCGGAGCCCCCGTCCGGCGTCACCCGGACGCCGGCGCTCCTGCGACGCTCGCCAGAGCTGGATCGCGCCCCACGCCAGCGCCACCCCGCCCAGCCAGGCCAGGCCCGGGAAGGAGTAGACGTAGACGGTGCCCGCGGCGAGCACACCCAGGGGGATCGCATCGCGCCAGTCGTTGGTTCGAGACAAGAGCAGGGCGAAGGCGAGCACGAACAGGGCGACGATCGGCTCCTTGAACGCCTCCTGGGCCAGGTAGGCGGTGGCCAGGTAGGGGAGCGCGACCAACGCCGCCGCGAGCGCCCGCCGCCACGAGCGCAGCCCGTCGAGGACCGAGTAGGCGGTCAGAGCGGTCAGCGCCGGGATCGCCAGCGTGAGCCCGGCGAAGACGTCGATCGCGCTCGCGTGCAGGACCGTCGCCAAGGCGGCGACGAGCGCGTGCGGCCCGAGCGGGTACCCCTGGTCGATCAGCACCGGCTCCGGCCGGAAGCGCTCCTCGATCCAGTCGGCGAGCAACAGGTGCGAGGCCATGTCGTCGTTGACCAGGGCGACGCCGAGGATCCCCACGTCGCCGGCGGCGATGAACGGGATCGCCGCGGCCACGGCCGCGGTCGCCGCGGCGGTCGGCGCGCCCCAGCCGACCCGGGCGCGCGCGCCACGCAGGGCGACGATCGCCGCCGCCCCGGTCAACAGGACGCCGACCGCGACCGCGATCGCCGTGCCTCGGCCGCCGAGCCCCGCGACCGCGCCGCAGAGCGCGAGCAGCAGCGCCAGCCCGACCGGGCCCGCCAGCAGGGTCCACTCGCGGCGGCCGCAGACGATCAGCAGCGCTTGCCCTACGACCAATGAGCCGGCGACGATCGCCGCCGCCGAGGCGATCGCCGTGAGCACCTAGGCGGCTAGCGCTGCGGCACCGGCCGGGACGCGGATCAGGTCCCGCTGATGCAGGACCTCCGCAACCTGGACGGCATTGGTGGCCGCACCCTTTCGCAGGTTGTCGCCGACGATCCAGAGGTTGAGGCAGCGCGGGTGCGAGGGATCGCGCCTGATCCGCCCGACCAGGACCTCGTCGCGCCCGGCGGCGTCGGTCGACGTCGGGTAGACGCCCTCACCGGGCGCGTCGACGACCACGGCCCCGGGTGCGGCGGCAAGCAGCTGCCGGCACTCCTCCGGCGAGAGCGGCTCCCGCGTCTGCACGTTGACCGACTGGGAGTGGCCGACGAACACCGGCACCCGGGCGCAGGTCGCCGAGATCCCGACCTCCTCGTCGCCGAGCTCGAGGATCTTGCGCGTCTCGGCCATCAGCTTGCGCTCCTCGGTGGTGTAGTCGTCGCCGTCCTTGAACGTCTCGACCTGCGGCAGCACGTTGAAGGCGATCGGGTGCGGGTAGACCTCGGTCGGCGCCTCCTGGCCGTGCAGGAGGGCGTGCGCCTGATCAGTCAGCTCGTTGACGGCGCGCTGGCCCGTCCCGGACACCGACTGGTAGGTCGAGACCACGATCCGTTCGATCCCAACGTGGCGCTGAATCGGGGCCAGGGCGACCATCATCTGCATCGTCGAGCAGTTGGGGTTTGCGATCAGCCCGTTGTGGCGCTCGGCCGCGTCCGGGTTGACCTCGCTGACCACCAGGGGGACGTCGGGATGCATGCGCCAGAAGCTGGTGTTGTCGACGACCACAGCCCCGGCGGCGACCAACCGCGGTGCCCACTCGGCGCTGACCGCGCCGCCGGCCGAGGAGAGCACCAGGTCGAGTCCCTGGATCGTCTCGTCGGCGAGCGGGCGGCACTCGAGCTGCTCCGAGCCGAACGCGACCCGCTTTCCGGCCGAGCGCTCGGAGGCGAACGCGACGACCTCGGAGGCCGGAAACGCGCGCTCGGCGAGCACCTCGAGCAGCGTCGAGCCGACCGCGCCGGTGGCGCCGACGACCCCGACCCGGTAGGTCACGACGTCACCCGCGGGCGGTGCTCGCCGGAGGGGTCTTCCTCGCGGACCGCGTCCTCGGCCAGCTCGAAGGCCTCGTGGATCGAGCGCACGGCGTCGGGGACCCGGCCGGCGTCGATCACGCACGAGATCTTGATCGGCGAGGTCGAGATCATCTCGATGTTGATGTCATGGTCACCGAGGGTGCGAAAGACCTTGGCCGCAACCCCGGGATGGCTGCGCATCCCGGCGCCGACGATCGACACCTTGCCGACCTCGGCGTCGGTCTCGACGCCGCCGACCTCGAGCGGCTCGAGGACCTCGGTGGCCGAGGTCAGGTCCTCGCGGGCGACGGTGAACGAGAGGTCGGCCTTCTGGTCGCCGGAGACCGGCTCGTTCTGGATGATCATGTCGACGTTGACGTTGGCGTCGGCGAGGGCGCCGAACACGCGGCCGGCGACCCCGGGCTCGTCGGAGAGCCCGGTCAGGGTCACGCGCGCCTCGTAGGCGTGGGTGACGGCTGTGACCATCGGCTGCTCCATCGTCACGTCCTCGGCGACCACGAGGGTACCGGGGGCGTCCTTGAACGAGCTGCGGCAATGGATGCTCACCCCGTGGTTGCGCCCGTACTCGACCGCGCGCAACTGCAGCACCCCGGCGCCCGACGACGACATCTCGAGCATCTCGTCGAACGACACCTGCGCGATCTTGCGCGCCGCCGGGACGATCCGCGGGTCGGCGCTGAACACGCCGTCGACGTCGGTGTAGATCTCGCAGACCGGCGCTCGGAGGGCGGCGGCGATCGCGACCGCGGTCGTGTCCGAGCCGCCGCGGCCGAGCGTGGTCACGTCCTTGGAGTCGCCCGAGACCCCCTGGAACCCGGCGACGAGGACGATCCTGTCCTCACCGAGGGCGGCGCGGATGCGGTCCGCGCGGACGTCGATGATCCGCGCCTTGGTGTGCGACGAATCGGTGACGATCCCGGCCTGCGATCCGGTGAGCGAGATCGCCGAGTGGCCCATGTCGTGGATCGCCATCGCGCAGAGCGCGCACGAGATCCGCTCGCCGGTCGAGAGCAGCATGTCCATCTCGCGCTCGAGCGGGCGCGCGGAGATCTCGAACGCGGCGTCGACGAGCTCGTCGGTGGTCTTGCCGCGTGCCGAGAGCACCGCGACGACCTGCTGGCCGCGCTCGCGCGCGGCGACGATCCGGCGCGCGGCGCGCTTGATGTCCTCGGCCTCGGCGACCGACGTGCCGCCGAACTTCATCACCACGATCTCCGCCATCGACCGCAGGATACGAGCGGGGCCCGTCGGCGTTTCGCCGCGGCTCAGTCGAAGCGCCCGCGCTCGCGCGCTCGCTCGAGCGCCTGCGGGTCATAGCCCGGCAGCTCGCCGGTGCGCTCGAGACCGTCGACGTAGGCCTGCATCGCCCGCTCGGCGTCGTCGGTGCCAAGCGCCGCCATGAATTCGGCGCGCTCGAGTCGCAAGCCGGCGGCCAGCGGCATCGCCGCGCCCAGGTTGACCGCTCGCTTCACTCCCCCGATCGCCGCCTTGGGGCGCCGCGCGTAGCTGCCGGCCAGGTCGAGCGCCCGGTCGAGCAGCTCGCCGGGCTCGGCAAGCTCGTCGACCAATCCCAGCTCGAGCGCGTCGGCGGCGCTCACCGGCCCACCGTCGAGGCAGAGGCGCAGCGCCGGGCCGGTGCCGAGCAGCCGCGCCAACCGTTGGGTCCCGCCGCCCCCGGGCGGAAAGCCGAGCAGGATCTCCGGCTGGCCGATCATGAACTCCCCCGCGGCCATCAGCCGCCGATCGCAGGCGAGCGCGAGCTCGCATCCCCCTCCCATCGCGGAGCCGTTGATGGCCGCGATCACGACCGCGCTCATCGTCGAGAGGCCCGTCAGCACCTCGCCGAAGCGCTCCGCCAGCGAGAGCCCGGCGACCGGCGTCGCGGCCAGCGCAGCGGGAGCGCCGGGCAGGCGGCGGAGCGCGCCGACGGCCGAGAGCGACACTCTGGCCGCGGTCGCACCGACGCTGGGCGACGAGCGGGCACCGTCGAGCAGCTCGCCGACGTCGTAGTGGGCGACGAAGCGCTCCGGGTGATCACCGGTGATCACCACCGCGGTCACTTGCGGGTCGTCGTCCACGCTGCCCACCAACGCCTCGAGCGCGTCGACGATCGCGTCGTCCATCAGCGCGTGCGGCGGGTTCGAGATCGTCGCCAACACCACGCCCTCGCCGCGCCGATCCAGCCGAAGCTCGCCCATACCGCCAGCCTATCCGTAACCCGGCCCGCGGCCGGGGACCGGGACGACAACTACGATCGCTGGCCGATGGAGGATTCGAGGGGTCCTTCGAGGGCCACGATCGCCCGGCGGCGCGCGGTCGCGATCGCGGTCGTCGCGGCGGTGATCCTCGTCGCCGTGCTGCAGCTCACCGGCGGCGACGGACCGGCCGACGAGCCGGCGGCCGCCCCGGTCTCGCCCGAGACCGCGGCCGCGATCGCCGGGATGGCCCCGGAGCAGCTCGCCGACCAGGTGCTGCTGCTCGGGTTCGAGGGCACCGACGGGTCCGCGGAGATGGTCAACGACGTTCGCGAACGCGAGCTCGGCGGGGTACTCGTCGGCTCGACCAACTGGGCCGATTCAGACAGCGGGACGACGCTGGTCGGGGCGATCCGGTCCGCCGGGCGCGAGGGCGGGCGGATCCCGCCGCTGCTCGTCGCGGCCCAGGAGGGCGGCCGCTATCGCGCCTTCGCCGAGCTGCCCCCCGAGCGGACCCAGCTCGAGATCGGCGACACCGGCTCGGCCGAAGCCGCCGAGGAGTGGGCCGGCGAGTCGGCGGTGGCGCTGCGCAGCGCCGGCTTCGACCTCAACCTGTTCCCGGTCGCCGACGTCGCCACGCTCGACAGCCCCATCGCCGATCGCGCCTTCTCCGACGATGTCACCGAGACCGCGACGCTGACCGCTGCGGCCCTGAGCGGCTGTCGCCGGGCCGGGCTCGCCTGCGCCGCGCTTCACTTTCCGGGCCTCGGCGCCGCCTCCGAGGACACCAACCGCGGCCCGGCGACGGTCGGGCTCGATGCGGCGACGCTCGAGTCCCGCGACCTGGTCCCGTTCACTACCGCCTTCGCCGAGGGGATGCCCGCCGTCGTCCTCTCGCTCGCCTTCTACGTCGCCTATGACCCGGTCACCCCCGGAGCGCTCTCCGGCGCCGTCGTCACCGGGCTGTTGCGCGACCAGCTCGGCTACCAGGGGGTCGCGATCACCGACGACCTCGGCGCCGGCGCGGTCCGCTCGGGCACGTCGGTGGCCAAGGCGGCGGTCGCGGCGCTGGCCGCCGGGGCCGACCTGCTGCGGATCGACGCGCCCGCGGATCAGGCCGGGGTGCAGGCCGCGATCGTCGACGCGGTCGCGGCAGGCGAGCTCCCGCAGGAGCGCCTCGAGCAGGCCGCCGGCCGGGTGCTGGAGCTGAAGCGCTCACGGGGGCTGCTCGGCGGCACGTGAGACCGTCATCGGTCTGGCGGCCGGCGGGCGGGTCGAGCAGCGCCGGTTCAACGGGCAAGCTCGCCGGACCGCTGCACGATCCGCCCGCCGACGAATGTCATCTCGACCTTCGTCTTCGAGACCTTCTTCAGCGGCACGCTCAACAGGTCGCGATCGAGGACAGCCAGGTCGGCGGTGAAGCCCTCACGGATCCGGCCGCTGAGCTGCTCCTGATGGAGCTGGAAAGCGCTGTTGCGGGTGTGCATAGCGATCGCTTGGCGCAACTTCAGTCCCTGCTTGGCGAACAGCGGGTCGGGGTCGCCGGCATAGACCTCGTCCGCGGTGCGGTTGACCGCGATCTCGATCTGGCGGAAGGGCAGCAACGGGTCGACCGGCCAGTCGCTGCCGCCGCAAAGCAGGGCGCCCGCCCGATGCAGGCTTCCCGATGGGTAGAGGTGGCGCCAACGCTTGGCTCCCAGGTAGTTCTTGAGCCGCTCGACCGTGTAGCTGTCGCGCTCGGCCCATTGCATCTGAAAGCTCGGCAGGACGCCGAGCTGGGCAAAGCGCTCGAAGTCCTTCGGGTGGACCAGCTCCAGGTGACAGATCGTGTGCCGGTTGTCGCTGGCCCCGTTGACCCCGCGCGTGTGCTCGAACGCGTCGAGCGCCGAGCGCACGGCGCGGTCGCCGATCGCGTGCACGTGCACCTGCCAGCCGGCTGCGTCGAGCGCCGCGATCGCCGCGTTGGCGACGCGCTGCTTAAAGTAGGTCGGTCCCTTGCTCTTGCCGGGGACCCACTTCGGGTCCTCCTCGGTCCCCTTGTTGACCAGATATGGCTTCAACAAGGCGGCGGTCTGGGTTGGATATTCGATCACCCCGTCGAAGAACAGCTTCACGGTCCGGATCTCGAGGTCGGGACGTCCGTAGGTCGCCCGCATCTGCTCGGCGTGCGCGACTAGTCCCGCCGGGTCGGCGGCGAGCTCGGAGTCGCCGTAGATCGCGATCGAGGGGCGGGCCGTGAGCCCGCCCTGATCGCTGAGGAGGGCCAGCGCCCCGAGCTCCTCCTCGCCGGCCGAGACCTCAAGGAAGGAGGTGATCCCCTGCTCGGCCATCACCTCGAGCGCCTTAGCCAGTGCTCTCGCGTTCTGCTCGGTGGTCAGCGGCGGCACCTTGTCGAGAACGAGCCCTATCGCGTTATCGAGCAGGATTCCGGTCGGCTCCCCACCCGGGCCGCGGCGGATCTCGCCACCCGGCGGATCGGGGGTGGTCGCATCGACGCCGGCGAGCTCGAGCGCACGCGAGTTTGCGAGCGCGATGTGCCCATCGAGCGCGATCACGAGGATCGGGCGCGCGGTCTCGAGCGCGTCGAGATCCTCCTTCGACGGCAGCCTGTCCATCGCGGTCGCGTCCCATAGCTCGACCACGAGCCAGCCGTCGGGCTCTTCTTGAGTTGAGCGGGCGAGCAGCTTG
This sequence comes from uncultured Solirubrobacterales bacterium, assembly GCA_963733075.1. Taxonomy (GTDB): domain Bacteria; phylum Actinomycetota; class Thermoleophilia; order Solirubrobacterales; family 70-9; genus WHSW01. The sequence continues at coordinate 195,738 of CAVTCA010000027.1, forward strand.
CGGATTGCGGCCACGAACTGCTGCAGGTTGAGCTGGCGGTAATTGAGTGAGGGCTGGGTGAGCACGAGGCCACCGGAGAGCGGATGCATGTGGCCGTCATGGATCCCTGGCATCACCATGCGACCCTTGAGGTCGATGACCTCGGTCCCCGCGCCGGCGAGGGCGTCCGCTCCGGCGTTCGAGCCGACGTAGGTGATCGTGCCGTCGCTGATCGCCACCGCCTCGGAGCCCGAGCTGCCGGCAAGCGTGTGGACACGGCCGTTTCGCAGCACCACGTCGGCGCTCGTCCCCCGCCGGGCCGCGGCCCAACGCGGTGGGAGGCCCAGCGCGAGTCCGGCTGCCATCGCGGCACCACCCTTGACGAAGCTACGGCGCGAGAGCGCCTGAGAACCCGGTGACGAAGCCGCCATCCGCACTACCTCCCTTCGGCCAAGGGCATCCGTATCACGACGTGGGCTCGCCGTCAACGAAAATGGCCGCGCGGCGGATCGGCGCGAGCGCCGACGACGAGGCGCCGGTCGAGCCCTACTAGAGGCTCAGCCGACCGAGTGGCGGCCCGCGAGCGCCCGGCCGAGGGTGACCTCGTCGGCGTGCTCGAGGTCGGCGCCGACCGGCAGCCCGGAGGCCAGGCGGGTGATGGAGACGCTGCCGCGCAGGAGCTCGGCGACGTGGTGCGCGGTGGCCTCGCCGGTCGTCGTCGGGTTGGTCGCCAGGACGACCTCGGTGACCTCGTCGGCGCCCGCGCGGGCGACCAGCTCGGCGACCTTCAGGTCCTCGGGGTCGATCCCGTCGATCGGCGAGAGCGCGCCGCCGAGCACGTGGTAGAGGCCCCGGTACTCGTGGGTGCGCTCGATCGGGATCACGTCGGCGGGTTGCTCGACGACGCAGATCAGCGAGCGATCGCGGCGCGGGTCATCGCAGACCTCGCAGCGTGGCCCCTCGGAGAGGTTGAAGCACACCTCGCACAGCCCCACCTTCTCCTTCACTTCGCGGATCGCGTCGGCCAGCGCGCCTGCGTCGGCGTCCTCGGAGCGCAGGATGTGAAAGGCGAGCCGCTGGGCGGTCCGCTGGCCGATTCCGGGCAGCTTCGCCAGCTCGGAGACCAGGCGGTTGATCGGCTGGGGGTACATCGGCCGGGAAGCTAGCGGTCGGCGCGGCTATCGCCCGGCGACCACGATCTCGGCCCGCCGCGCCCGGACGCTGAGCTCGATCGCGCCGGTGGCGCGGTCATAGCCCCAGGTGCCGCGCGGAACCGGCTCGCCGTCGACGAGCACCCGCGTGGGGACGAACGGGTGCCGCATCGCGGCCAGGGAGGCCTCGATCTCGAACCGGCGCTCCCGCTCCGAGTCGATCCGCAGCGTCCACCGGCCCTCGCCCTCGATCGAGGTCAGCTCGCCGTCTTCGTAGAAGCGGGCGCTCGAGCGCAGCCGCGGGAAGGCGAGCAGGTGCAGGCGGTCGCGGCGGTCGCGAAGCCTGGTCACGCCCGGCGCGCCCTTGCCGTAGCCCGAGAGCGTGTCGACGCCGGCGGGCAGCAACGGCAGGATCGTGCCCGCGCGGGCGAGCAGGGGCAGCTCGGCCAGCGGGGCGGCGACCTCGCGCGCCGCACCACCGTCGCGGACCAGCGGCTTGGCGAGGTTGAGCTCGCCCGAGCGGCGGTCGTAGGACACCGAGCGCCAGAAGTCGATCCACGACCCCTCGGGCAGGTAGACCTTGCGCCTCGTCTGCCCCGGATCGGTCACCGGTGCGGCGAGCAGGTCGGGGCCGAAGAGGAACTGGTCGTCGCCGTCGATCGCCCGCCGGTCGCGGGGATAGGCGAGCGCGAGGTGGCGCATGATCGGCAGCCCGGTGCGCTGGTACTGGTCATCGGCGGCGACCAGGTACGGATAGAGCTGGGTCCGCAGCTTCGCGTAGCGGCGCCAGATCTCGAGCACCGGCTGCTCCCAGACCTGGGGGCGCGAATCCTGAGCGATCCCGATCCCCTCGGCCTTGGTCCGCATGACGCCGGAGACGGCGCCGAACTGGATCCAGCGGATCAGCAGCTCCTCGGTCAGCGGCGGCGAAGCGAAGGTGAAGAACCCCCCGATGTCCGAGCCCCAGCTCGAGATTCCCGAGAGCCCCATCGTCAGCGCCTCGGTGACCGCCGATTGCAGCCCGTCGAAGCCCCAGTCCGTGGACGGGTCGCCGCCCCAGACGATCTGCGCGTAGGGGTGCACCCCGGTCCAGCCCGAGCGCACGAAGCGGATCACCGGACGGTCCTTGGCGCGCGCGTAGCGGTAGCCGCCGCGGTGGTAGAGGACGGGGTAGTAGTTGTGCATCTCGGCCCCGGTCATACCGTTGGCGGCGAGCGAGTCCGGCGGCGCGTACTCGCCGTAGTCCTCCATCCAGCCGTCGTAGCCGTTCGCGTACGCCCGGTCGAGGACCGATGCGTAGATCTCCCGCGCGGCCGGGTTCGAGAAGTCGAGCATGCCGACGTTGGTCTGGCCACTGCCGACGAAGGCCGGGAAGGTGTAGGGGGTGCCGTCGGGCCGCCGCAGGAACGCATTCGCGGTGATCGCCCGGTCGTAGGCGGCCGGGTAGGTCTCGCAGATCGCCTCGCGGGTGTAGGTCAGCGCCGCCAGGCCGCGGGCGTGGAAGGCGGCGGTGCGCGCCCGCTCGGCGGTCTCCTGGCCCTGGTCGGAGCCGCACGGCATGTAGCGCATGTGGGTCTCGACCGCCGACAGCGGCGCGTCGGCGGCCCTCAGCTCGTCCAGGTGCGCGAGCTCGTCCGGCTCGGTGTTCTGGTGACCGGTCTGCGCCCAGGGGCCGAGCTGCCAGGGCGCAAACGGCTCCGGCTGGCGGCCGACGGCGGCGGTCATCCGCCTGACCACGTCGGCCGGGTCGGGGCCGGCGAAGATCCGCAGCCGGAGCTCGGCCGCGTCGACCTCGACGCTCCACTCGCCGGCGACCTCGGTGCCGAGGCGGAAACGGGAGGTCTCGTAGTTCGAGACCAGGGCCCCGTAGCCGCCGGTCGAGATCAGCCAGGGCATCGGGAAGTAGGTGGCGTCGGCGCGCTCGCGGATCCCCCAGGGCGGCACCTGGGTGTTGAACAGCGGGTAGTCGGCGGGCACGTGCGGGCCCTCGCCGACGTAGTTCTCGACCTCGTTGCCGCGCTGGTCGACCGCGTTCGAGCGCTCGCCGAAGCCGAGGTAGCGCTCGCTCGGGTCGGCGCCGAAGCCGATCCCGACCGCGGCGACGTCGGCGATCGAGCCTCCGGCGACGCGGGCGCGCAGATCGACGATGCCCGAGTCGCGCGCCTTCCCGCGCAGCTCGATCGTGCGCCCGGCCGGGTCGTCGGTGGACAGGACCAGCTTGGGCCGCCGCTCACTCCCGGAGCGGCGTTCGAGCGCGGTCGCGTGGTACCAGGCGCCCGCGGCGAGGAAGCCGATCCGCCCGCCCGGTCCGGCGGGGGTCGCCGCCGACTCCGCCAGCGTGCCCCGCCCGAGCCCGCCGATCACCACCCGCCCGGTCTCGCGCTTGACCGAGATCGAGACCTCGCTCGGCTTGGCGCCGGCCGCGGGAGCCAGGACGAGGGCGAGCGTCGCCGCGAGCGCGCCGCAGGTTCCGGCAACGGCACTCCCGCTCAGTCCGGCGACGGGCCGCCCGCGCACTCCCCTGCCCGTCCGCGCGCGCAAGGGTCGGCTACATGCCGGGCAGGCCGAGCCCGCCCGCTCCGGCGATCCCACCCATCTTCGAGGCCGCCAGCTCCTGAGCCGAGCGGATCGCCTCGTTGACCGCGGCCAGGACCATGTCCTGGAGCAGCTCCGGGTCCTCGGGGTCGATCGCCTCGGGGTCGATCGAGAGCTCGAGCAGGCGCAGGTCGCCGCTCATCTTCGCCTTCACCATGCCGCCGCCGGCGCTCGCCTCGACCACCTCGTCCTTGAGCTTCTCCTGGGCCTCGGTCATCTCGGCCTGCATCTGCTGGACCTGCTTCATCATCGAGTTCAGGTCGAAACCGCCCGCACCCTGGGGCAACCGGGTCATCCTTCCGCCTCCTTCGCTTCGGCCTCACCGGATTCCGGCTCGGGCAGGTACTCCTCGGCATCGAACTCCGTGCGCATCAGCTCGACCAGCTCGTCCTCGCTCAGCTTCGACTCCGGCGGCGCTTCGGCCTGTTCGGACTCGAGCAGCACGTAGACCGGGCGCAGGCGCTCGCCGACGATCGTCTGCACGGCCTCCGCGACCCGGTCGCGGGCGTCGGTCGCCTCCGCCTTGCGCTTGTTGAACGCCGCCGACGCCGGGAAGCCGAGCTCCAGCACCGCCTCCTCGGCATCGACCGCCACCGGGCGCGCGGCGGTCAGGATCTGCGAGAGCAGCCCGGAGCCCGAGTCGCGGACCTGGTCGATCACCGCCGGCCAGAGTCCTCTCAGCTTCTCCAGGTCGAGCCCCTCGACCACGGCCGTCGCCTGTGCCAGCCGGCTCCGTTCTCGTTCTCCTCGTCGCTTCCGGCGGTGGTCGGAGGCCGGCGGTGTGTCGGGAACGGGCGACGGGGGTGCCGCGTCGGGCACGGTTCCCGCGGGAGACGGGGTGGCTGCCGAGGGGGGTCGTGGGCGGGAACCTCGGATACCCTCCTCGACACCCCCGCCCCCCGCCCCGCCGGCGGCGAGCGCGGCCTCGACCTTCTCCAGGCGTTCGGCGAGGGCCTCGCGGCCGGGGTCGAGCTGCGGGCGGGCGCAACGGAGGAGGGCGAGCTCCACGGTCATGCGCGGGTCGTCTCCCTCGCGGATGTCCGCGAGGGCCTTGGAGAGGACGTCGACGGAGCGGGCGAGGGTGAGGTCCGAGAAGGACGCTGCCTGGGTGCGCAGGCGCTCGGGCTCGGCGGCGGTGACCGCGAACGAGTCCGGTGGCTCGCCGATCGTGCGGACGACGATCAGCTGGCGCAGGTGGCCGAGCAGGTCGCGTGCGAACTGCGTGACGTCGCGGCCCGAGCTCGCCAGCCGCTCCGAGACCTCGAGCGCGGCGCGGCCGTCGCCGGCGGCGATCGCGTCGGCGGCGGCGAGGATCAGGTCGGCGTCGGCGACCCCGAGCACGGCGAGCACGTCGTCGGTGCTCAGCTCCTTGCCGCCGTAGGAGACGAGTTGGTCGAGGGTGCCGAGCGCGTCGCGAAAGCTGCCGGCCGCCGAGCGGGCGATCGCGCCGACCGCGCCGTCGGAGACCTCGATCTCCTCGGCCGCCGAGACCCGGCGGATCACCTCGGCGATCTGCTCGAGTGAGGGGCGCTGGAAGTCGAAGCGCTGGCAGCGGTCGACGATCGTCGGCATCACCTTGTGCGGCTCGGTGGTGGCGAGGATGAAGGCGGTGTTCGGCGGCGGCTCCTCGAGCGTCTTCAGGAACGCGTTCCAGGCCTCGCGCGTGAGCATGTGGGCCTCGTCGAGGATGTAGATCTTCCAATGGCCGGATGCGGGGACGTACCCGACCCGCTCGCGCAGGTCGCGGATGTCGTCGACGGAGCGGTTGGAGGCCGCGTCCATCTCGATCACGTCGAGCGAGGTCCCGGCGGCGATTGTCAGGCACGACTCGCACTCGCCGCACGGGGTCAGGGTCGGGCCGTCGACGCAGTTGAGCGAGCGGGCGAGGATCTTCGCCAGCGAGGTCTTGCCGGTGCCGCGCGAGCCGACGAACAGGTAGGCGTGGTGGACGCGGTCGCGCTCGACCGCGTTGGACAGCGTTCGCACCACGTGCTCCTGGCCGACGACCTCGTCGAAGGCTTGCGGGCGGTGGCGGCGGTAGAGCGACGTCTCGCCGGTCACCGGGCCGAGTCTACTGGCGAGCCCGGGAGCCACTTCGACGCTCGATCGCGAGCTCACGGCGCCGGCTCAAGGAAGCGCAGGATGCGGTCGAAGAACTGGAGGGATGACGGGAAGACTGCGCCTGATCACCACGCTGGCGGCGTTTCCGGCGGCGGCCGTGCTCTGCTTCTCCCCCGCTCCGGCGACGGGTGACGGCGGTGAGAAGACGAGGATCGTGATCAAGCGGCTGGCGCCGACGGGGGCCTCGGGCAAGGTGATCTCCAAGGACAACGACTGCGAGGGAGGCAAGAAGGTGAGCCTGTTTCGCCTCGACGACTTCCTGTCGGTGAAGATCGAGATCACGCAGTCGAAGCCGAACGGCACGTGGAAGACCGGCAAGGACCTCCAGGACGGCCAGTACTTCGCCAAGGTCGATTCCTCGCCCGGCTGCCGCTACGCGGTCTCCCCGTACAAGAACCTGGGCTGAGGCCCGCGCCCCCCGCGGGTAAGAGATGACCGTGCGGGCCCGTCCTCGAGAGCGGTCTCCGGGCGTGCCCGCCGTGGCTGGCTCGGGTCAGGCTTGTCCGCGGCACATGCCCGCTACCGCTTAAGGCTGCTTCCTTCCGGACCTGACCTGATTCGCGGACGCGCATTGCGCGGGACCTGACCGTCAACACCGCCCGCGGCGTACTGGCCCCGTAGGCCACGACCCTCAGACGAGCGTTCGGCCCCGCTAGAGCGGATTGCGGGTTCAGGGCACCGCTAATTCCCCGCCTAGCACGGTCGCCACGCATCGTACTCCGCTAAGGCTTTGGCGGCAGCCGCCGATTGATCCCCCAATGGGATCTCGTCCTCTCCTGACCGGCCTCGCCGCCGCCCTGGCACTGGTGCTCGCGGTCGCCGGGATCGCCGCCGCGGCCCGGATGACCTCGACCAAGCTCGGCCCGAGCCTGTGCGAGACGGTCGGCGGCGGCAAGTTCGTCGACATCCCCGGATTCCCGGGCGAGATGCTCGATCGCCGCCTGCTCGCCGACGTTCGCTGGCTGCGACAGCACTACCGGATCTTCATCACCGACGGCTACTCGCTGAGCGACGTCCACTCCGAGCTGGGCGAGCACCCGCTCGGCCTCGCGCTCGACATCGTTCCCGACAAGGCCGCGGGGGGACGCTGGTCGGACGTCACCCGCCTCGCTCGCTGGGCCGAGCCGCGGCCGAACCGGCCGCGCGCGCCCTTCCGCTGGGTCGGCTACAACGGCGACGCGGGTCACGGCCGCGGCCACCACCTGCACCTCTCCTGGAGCCACTCCCGGGCCCGGCCCGGGCCGCCCGGCGAAGCTGATCAACACGATCCGCTGCCCGGACCCGATCGGAGCCCCGACCGCCCCGGCCGATCCGCCGACCGACCCGCCCGGCGGCTCGGGCGGCGCCGGCGCCGGCGGTGGCTCCGGCGGAAGCGGGCACGGCTCGGGCGGCATCGGCGGCAAGCTGGGCCTCGCGCCGCCCGCCCCCGAGGCCGGCGGCGTCGACGTCCGCGAGTGACGTGAGCGCGGCCGCCTCCTTGACGACGGTGCCGCCGGCACCCGACCGGAATCTGGAGCTTGATGTGGGTTGGCCGTGCGCGCGGGCCGCGCGGGACCGCGCGACGGTATCCCGGCATGATCAGTGCGTGCGGAGAACCCGCATCACGCCTCTAGAATCGCGGCAGGGCGCGTAGCTCAGTGGGAGAGCGCTCGCTTCACACGCGAGAGGTCGCTGGTTCGAAACCAGCCGCGCCCATTCAAGAAACCGCCTCCAGCGCTCGGATTTTCGGGGTGCTCTGTCGGATCGAGAGCTTTCGGCCGTGCGGGTGGAAACACACCTGCAACAGCTGTTTTATCAGGCGGTCAGCGCCATGCCGTCGCGCGCACGTGAACCGTGAGAGCGTCTAAATGACCCTAGAGCGAGCTGCGGGGTTAGGCGGCACCCCTTTTAGCCGCCCTGCGGAACTAGGATCGACTCCGTGACCGTGGTTTCGCCGCCAGAGCTGAACCTTGGGGAGGATGCCCGCACCTGGGATCTCGCCACTGGTGGAGGCCGAGCGCGAGGCCCTGGATTAACGCGCCTACAGCGGGCGGCTATGTGCCGGCCCGTAGCGCATTGCCGGCGAGCTGTCCCAGCGTCACCCCGGTGAGCACGCATGCTGCCGGACCGTTCGGGCAATTGAGGTCGGCCTCTGCGAGCATGCATTTGCAAGCGGTCGTCGCCCACCGCGGCACAGCTCAACCCAACAAGGGAGGTCGCAATTGAGCACCTACGACGAGCGGGGAGCCGGTTCGGAGAGGCAGACCCGCGAATATGAGGCGGAGGCCCGCGGCGAGGGCTGGGTCCTGTTCTCGGGGATCATGATCATGATCCTCGGCTTCATGAACACGATCTGGGGGATCGCGGCGATCGACGGCTCCAGCTTCTTCACCGACGAGGGCCGCTTCGTGGTCTTCGACAGCCTCAACACCTGGGGCTGGTTCCTGTTGATCGTCGGCATCGCGCAGCTGTTCGCGGCGTTCTCGATCTGGAGCGGCAACACCTACGGGCGGGTGATCGGCGTCGCGACCGCAAGCGTCAACGCGATCGTGCTCCTGTTCACCGTCAACGCGTTCCCGTTCGCGGCGTTCATGCTGTTCATCGCCGACATCCTGGTGATCTACGGCCTGGTCGTCTACGGCGGAAGGCCGCGTACGACGACGTGACTCGGAGCCACAGGACCCCACTGAGAAAGGAGGCCGCCCGACACCACACTGACCTGACGTGACGCGCCCCGGATGACGCCCGGCGTTCACCCGCTTCGGGGCGATCAAGTGACGCGCGCCTGCCGAGGACGTGAGCCCGACGGTAATCACCGAAAACGGGGATGCGCCATCGGCGTAGCCACGTCAAGATCCGGGTCGCCGGCCCAGCGTCCACCAGAACGAAAGGCACGCATGAGTACCACGCTACGACCTCGTCCACGGATGGCCGCGAGCGCCAGGGGCGGGCCTCGGTCCGCGGAGGCGTTCGGCGACGATGGCGCCTACGGGCCGTGGGTGGCGTCATGAGCGCGGCGAAGCCCAAGCGCGTGGAGAAGCCGGCGCGCGGCGAACTCACAGACAGCAAGCCGGCGGGCGCGCCTGCGCCCCAGAGCGCAGCGGCGCCCTCGCCCTTCCCGCCGATCGCCGACTACGGCTTCCTCTCGAACTGCCACACCGGCGCCCTGGTCGCCCCCGACGGCGCGGTCGACTGGCTCTGCGTGCCGCGGTTCGACTCGCCGAGCGTCTTCGGCGCCCTGCTCGACCGCCAGAACGGCGCCTTCCGCTTCGGGCCCTTCGGGATCAACGTGCCAACGCGCGCGCATCTACGAGCCGGGCACGAACATCGTCGCGACCACCTGGCACACGCCGACGGGTTGGGTGCTGATCCGCGACGCGCTCACCATGGGCCCGAGCCGGGCGAGGACAGGATCACGCCGCACACCCGGCCGCCGGCAGACGAGGACGGCGAGCATCTGCTCGTGCGCATGGCGCTATGCATCGAGGGCAGCGTCGAGCTCGAGCTGGTCTGCGAACCGACCTTCGATTACGGCCGCGCGCCGGCCGAATGGACCCTGGCCGGTGACGACCGGCAGACCGCCGACGCGACCGGCGCCGGGCAGACGATCCGCCTGCGCTCCGATATGCAGCTCGGGATCGAGGGCGACCGGGTCCGGGCCCGGCACGTGCTCCAGAAGGGAGAGCAGGTGCTTCTGCTCGCTCTCGTGGGCCGAGGAGCTGGCGTCGCCCGAGGACGTCGACGATGCCAACGCCAGGCTCGCCGCGACCGCGCACTTCTGGCGCGACTGGCTCGCCCGGGCCCGGATGCCCGACCACCGCTGGCGCGAGCCGATCCAGCGCTCGGCGCTGGCGATCAAGGGCCTCACCTACATGCCAACCGGCGCCACGGTCGCTGCGCTCACGACCTCGCTCCCCGAGACCCCCGGGGGCGAGCGCAATTGGGACTACCGCTTCACCTGGATGCGCGACACGACCTTCACCCTGCAGGCGCTCCACTTTCTCAACCTCGACTGGGAGGCGGACGAGTTCATGCAGTTCGTGGCCGACCTCGAGGCGAACGAGGACGGGGCGCTGCAGATCATGTACGGGATCGACGGACGGCGCGACCTGACCGAGTCGACCCGCGACGAGCTCTCCGGCTACGCCGGGGCGAGCCCGGTGCGGATCGGCAACGGCGCCTTCGACCAGCGCCAGAACGATGTCTTCGGCGCGGTCTTGGACTCGATCATGCTCCACACTCAGCGCAGCCAGCGGCTCCCGCGGCGGCTGTGGCCGATCGTCCAGGCGCAGGCCGAGTGCGCGACCAAGGTCTGGCGCGAGCCCGACCAGGGCATCTGGGAGGCGCGTGGTGCGCCGCGGCACTACGTCTCCTCGAAGCTGATGTGCTGGGTCGCGCTCGACCGGGCGGCAAGGCTGGGCGCGATCGCCGGTGACCCCGAGCTCGAGGCGAGCTGGCGCGCCACCGCCGAGGAGATCCGCGCCGACATCCTCGAGCACGGGGTGCGCGACGGGGTCCTGCGCCAGCACTACGAGACCGACGCGCTCGACGCCTCGACCCTGCTGGCGGCGATCTTCGGCTTCCTGCCCGGAGACGACGAGACCCTGCGACGCTCGGTCGAGGCGATCGCGGACGAGCTCACCGAGGACGGGTTCGTGCTCCGCTACCGCACCGACGAGACCGACGACGGGCTCTCGGGCAAGGAGGGCAGCTTCCTGATCTGCTCGTTCTGGCTCGTCTCGGCGCTGGCGATCGTCGGCGCCGAGCAGCGCGCCCGCGACATGATGGAGCGCCTGCTGAGGGTCGCATCGCCGCTCGGGCTCTACGCCGAGGAGTTCGACACCGGCACCGGCCGCCACCTCGGCAACTTTCCCCAGGCCTTCTCACACCTGGCCCTGATCGGGGCCGCGGCGCCGATCATCCTCGCCGAGCGGCTGCGCGAGTACACGGGATGAGCGACCCCGCCCCGGGTCGCCGGCGCCGTGTCGTCATCGTCGGCGGCGGATTCGGCGGCCTGGCTCGATGCGGGTAGCGGTCGTCGGACACGTCGAGTGGGTCGAGTTCGTCCGGGTCGAGCACGTCCCGGTCCCTGGCGAGATCGTCCATGCGCTCGACGGCTTCGAGGAGGTCGGAGGAGGAGGTGCGGTCGCGGCGGTGCAGCTAGCTCGACTCGCTGGCGAGTGCCTGTTCATCACCGCCCTGACAGAGGACGATCTCGGGCGCGAGGCGAAGCGGCGCCTGGAGTCGCTGGGCGTTCGCGTGGCCGCCGCGTGGCGCCCGGGGGCCCAGCGGCGCGGGTTCGTGCACGTTGACGCCGAGGCGGAGCGGACGATCACGGTGATCGGCGACCGCATTGGTCCGCGGGGACGGGACGCGCTGCCGTGGAGCGAGCTCGCCGATGCAGACGGCGTCTACTTCACCGCCGGCGACGCGACGGCCGCACGGGCGGCACGAGCGGCCCGGACGCTGGTCGCAACTGTGCGGGCCAGGGAGTCGCTCGGCGGAGTCCAGGTCGACATGCTCGTCGCGAGCGCGAACGACGAGGGCGAGCACTACGCGCTGGGTGGCCTGGAGCCGCCGCCGCTGTTCGTCGCCCGCTCGGAGGGCTCCTCGGGGGGAACACTGACCTCTGCCGACGGGATCGAGCAGCCGATGGGGGGCGGCGCCTCTGGCGGGTCCGCCCATGGATGCCTATGGCGCCGGCGATTCGTTCGCCGCCTGCGTGACGTACGGGCTCGCCGGCGGCCTCGAGCCCGCCGACGCGCTCGCCCTCGGGGCCCGATGCGGCGCCGCGAACATGACCGGGCGCGGCCCCTACGAGGGCCAGCTCCGAGGCAGCGATCTGGGAATCATCCCTGCGGTGTGAAACCGCTCCCCGAGAAACTGGTGGACTCGGGAGTTGAGGTGCGATGATCGGCGAACGAACGATCGCGGGCGTTCCGGCCCTGACCCTGTCATCCGACGCAGCCGGGGGAGTCGAGGTGGCCTTCGTTCCGAGCGCCGGCATGGTCGGCAGCTCCCTGCGCCATCGCGGGGAGGAGCTGCTCGGACAGCGCGGCGGCCTGCCGACGTACATCGAGGAGCACTCGACGATGGGGATCCCGCTCCTGCACCCGTGGGCGAACCGCGTCGCGCTCTCGCATTTCCCGGTCGCCGGTCGCACGGTGGAGCTGGACCTCGACTCAACGCCTCCCGCGCTGGACTCGAATGGCCTCCCGATTCACGGGCTGCTCTCAGCGGCAAGCGGTTGGTCCGTGGAAGCCCACAAGGGCACCGAGGACGGCGGCCTGCTCTTCGCCCGCTTCGACTTCGCCGGCAACGACGAGCTGCTCGCCGCGTTCCCCTTTCCGCACCAGGTGCTGCTCGACGCCTCTCTCCGGGGTCCGGAGCTGACAGTGACCACAACGATCCTCGCAGCGGACGACGCGGCGGTGCCGATCTCCTTCGGCTACCACACCTACCTCCGCCTACCCGGCGTCGATCGCGGCGAGTGGGAGGTCGAGATGCCGGTGAGCGAGCGCCTCGAGCTCGATCGTCGCATGCTCCCCACCGGCGGGCGCGAGCCGGTTCGCGTCGAGGCAGGTCGCCTCGGCGCCAGGACCTTCGACGACGCCTACGCCGCGCCGGGGGACGGGGCGCCGTTCGTTCTCGCCGGAGGTGGGCGCCGGATCGAGCTCCGCCTCGGCGGCGGCTACCGCTTCGCCCAGGTCTATGCGCCCGCCGATGACGACGTGATCGCCTACGAGGCGATGACTGCGCCGACCAACGCGCTGGTCGACGATGGCCCGGACCTACCCCTGCTCGAGCCCGGTGGGCGCTACGAGGCAGCGTTCTCGATCCGGGTCATTGATTTGGACGGCTGAGGGCGCAGCAGGTCGAGTCGATCGATCTGCCCGCGGCGCAACGATCGGGTCGCGCAGCGATCAGAGCACGGGGCCCGGGGGCGCTGTGCCGGCAGCGTACTCCTGCATCGGAACGTCGCCGGCGGCCCACGCGGCCATCACGGGGTCGATGATGCGCCAGGCCTCCTCGGCCTCGTCGCCGCGAATGAACAGCATCGGGTTGCCGTGGAGCATCTCCTCGATCAGGTGGGCGTAGGCCGTGAATCGCGGCGGTGTCGAGCGGGCCTCGAGCTGGCGGTTCTCGGCCGTCTGCTCCGGACCGTTTAGCGTCGTGGCGATGCGCACGTACGGTTCTAGGAGCCCGATCGTGAGCACGTTCGGCTCGACGCCGGGAAACCGGTCGGTCAGGTATCGGGGGAGCGGACGGAAATGGATGGCGATCTCGGCAGAGTCCGTTTCGAGGGCCTTGCCGGAGCGCAGCGTGAACGGGACGCCGTCCCACCGCGAGCTGTTCAGGCCGACGGTCAGGGAGCCGTACGTCTCGGTCTCGCGGCTGGGGTCGACCCCGGGTTCGTCGACGTAGGCGGGCACCTGCCGTGAGCCGATCGTGCCGGCGGCGTACCGGGCGCGGATCGTGTCGCTGCGCATTCGCTCCGCTGAGGGCGTGGCCACCGTCCGCAGCGCCTCGACGCGCACTCCCCGGAAGGAGTCGGCGTCGGCTCTCGCCGGTTGCTCCATGAGGACCAGCGCCATGGCCTCCATGAGGTGGTTCTGGACCATGTCCTTGAGGGCACCGGCGCCGTCGTAGTAGGAGGCCCGGCCCTCGAGGGTGAGGCTCTCGAGCCAGCTGATGTCGACTCGATCGACGTGCACCGCGTTGAGAATCGGTTCGAAGACGCGGTTGAGGAAGCGCAGGACGATGACTCGGCGGACGAGCTCGTCGGAGAGGAAGTGATCGATGCGGAAGATCGTGGGCTCCGGCAGCTGGATACGGAGGATCTCGTTGAGGTGGTGCGCCGAGGCCAGGTCGGTACCGAACGGCTTCTCGATCGCCACCGCGTCCGCGGAGCTCAAACCCGTCGCCGCGAGCGCCGGCAGCGCCTTCGTCAGGAGGCTCGGTGGCAGCGCGAGGTAGACCAGCGTGTCCGGATGGTCGTCGCCGATCACGCGGCTGACGTCCTCCGACCGGGTGACGTCGGCGGGCTGGAAGCTCAGCATGCTCACGACGCGATCGCGTGTGGCCGGCGTGAGGTCCGCATGCTCCCGGAGCTTGCCGGCGATGTGCTCGCGGAAGTCGTCGGTCGACCAGTCGGTGATGTCGGACCCGACCAGGGCCAACCCATCTGGTAGCAGCTCGTCCTCGGCCAACTGGGCGACCGCCGGCAGCAGCAGGCGGCTGGTCAGATCACCGGAAGCTCCGAACAAGACCATGCGGTCGATCATTGTGTGACGCCTTTCTCGGTTCGTCGTGGGAGGGCTGTGAAGCGCGGCGAGGGCAGGCCCGTCACTCCGGGCCGGCAACGAAAGATCGAGCCCGCCAGCGGCTCGTCGCCAGGCCGCTCGACGTCGACCCATGAGGTCGTGATGTATAGGTCGCCGCCGTCGCCGCCGCCGAACGCCACGGAGGTGGGATTCGACGTCGGGAGTTCTACGACGCCATCGAGCGTGCCGTCCGCGCGGTAGCGGTGGACCGCCCCGGCTCGTCCCAGGGCGACCCACAGCATGCCGTCACCGTCGACGGTCATGCCGTCCGGCCAGTGCTGCTCGCGGCTGAGGTCAAGGAACCGCCGGCGACCGCTGAGGGCGCCCGTCGCAGCGTCCAGGTCGAACACGTCGACGATGCAGAGAGCCGTGTCGGCGAGGTAGAGGCGCCCGCGCGGCTCATCGAACGCCGGCCCATTGGAGATGGTCAGGCCGTCGACGACACGGGTCACCCGGTCCCCCTCGACCCGGTAGAGCGCCGCGTTCCGCGGCCGCTTGTCGAAGGCCATCGTGCCGACCCAGACGCGTCCGCCACCGTCGACCTTGATGTCGTTGGCGCGGTTCTCCGGCCGGTCCTGCTCGATCGGGACTTGCAGATCCAGCCTGCCCGTGCTGCGGTCGAGCACCGCCAGGCCCTGCGGGCTTGCCACCACCGGCTCGCCCATCGCGCCGAGCACCACGCCACCCGGCTGCCCGGCGGTGCTCCAGGAGCTGTGCTCAGAGGACTCCGGATCGAAGCAATGCACCCGCTCTCCTGCGATGTCCACCCACCACAGGCGGACGGTCGCGGCGTCCCAAATCGGACCCTCGCCGTGCTGCGCCCGCAGGCTCAACGCGACCTCGACTGGGATATCGCCCACGCCGCGGGCCCCCTTACCCGGTGCCTCCGAGGCGCCCGGACCCGCCAGGCGGCCCAGGAGATGCGACGCTACGAGCCTGCCCACTGACGACCTCGATGTGATCGTGATCGGCGCCGGGCCCGCTGGCGTCGTCGCTGGGTTGCGTGCGGCGCGACTCGGAGCTCGAACGGCCCTCGTCACGCGCGACGAGCTCGGGGGAATGGCCGCCACCGAAGGCCCGGTGCCGGTGCGGACCTTGGCCCACGCGGCGCGTTTGATGCGGGAGGCGAGGCAACTCGGGCATTACGGGATCAGCGCCGGCGAGCCCACGCTCGACTATCGGCGTCTGCTCGCGCGCGTGCGCGAGGTCACCGAAGACGTGCGCGCACACGCGCTCTTGCGCGACGAGCTCCAGCGAGCCGGCGTGACCCTCTACGAACACGCCGGAACCGCCCGCTTCGTCGAGCCGCAGGTGATCGAGAGCGAAAACGGACCGCGACTGCGAGCCGCGAACGTCATCCTGTGCACCGGCGGCGTGTCGCGGCAGCTCCCCTTGCCCGGCTTCGAGCTGACCTGCACCCACAGCGACGCCTGGCGCCTCGAATCGGCGCCCGACTCGCTGCTGGTGATCGGCGCCGGTGCGACCGGGGTCCAAGTCGCCTCGATCTTCAACGCCTTCGGATCGCGGGTCACCCTGTTCGAGGCCGCCCCCCGCATCCTCATGAGCGAGGACGAGCAGGTGGCGGCAGCGATGAGCACGGCGCTGCAGGCCTCCGGCGTGCGCGTCCTCGAGCACGCCGGAACGATCGAGCGCTTCGAGCCATCTCCCGCCGGAGTGCGACTCGTCTATTCCGGGAGCGATACACACGCAGAAATCGACGCGACGCTGGCCGTTGTCGCGGTCGGCTGGCTCGCGAACACCGACCCGCTCGACCTCGCGGTGGCCGGGGTGGAGACCGACCCCCGCGGCTACATCAAGGTGGACTCCCAGCTCCGCACGACCGCCCCGGGCATCTATGCCGCCGGAGACGTCACCGGGCACCTGATGGTCGTCCACGAGGCCGCGCGCGAGGGCTACCTCGCCGCGACCAATGCCACCGTCGGAAGCACCGAGGTCCTTCCCGCGGAGGTCAGCCCTCTGGGCAGCTTCACCGATCCGGAATACGCCTCCGTCGGGCTCACCGAGGCGACCGCTCGCGAGACCCATGACGTCGTCGTGGGGAAGGAGGACTTCGACTCCATGCCGCGCCCGATCATCGACGGTCGCCCCACGGGGTTCTGCAAGCTCGTCGTCGACCGCGAGAGCCACACGATCCTCGGCTGTCACATCGTGGGTGAGCGGGCCGTCGAACTCGCCCAGCTGGCAGCGCTCGCGGTCGCGTCCGGACATGAAGGTCGAGCAGCTCGCTCTGGTTCCCTTCTCGTTCCCCACCTACGCCAACGCGCTCGGACGCGCAGCGGTCAGAGCCGCGCGCCAGCTCGACTCTCGCTCCGGCTGGGCCGACGAGGGGATGGCATGGGACGCCGGCGTCGCCGCCGCCCTCGATGACTGAGGCACTGTCGGTCATCACACACGACCGCGGTTTCGACCATTGGTCGCGGGGTCGCTCCCGCCTTTGACGACTGTCGCCTGGAGGCAGCTGGGTCCTCGATGACCCGGTTCTCGAGCACACCGAACCGCGCGCCGATCCACGCCCTGATCACGCCCAGTCGGTTGCCCAGCACGCCGCTGAGGTAGAACAGATGAACACCGAGATACATGTAGAAGGCGAGGCGGCCTGACACTTCGCGCCCCCTCACCTGGCAGACGGCCTTGCCGCGTCCGACCACTGCAAGCGCACCTTTGTCGAGGTAGCGGAATGGAGTCGATGCCCCCGGCTGCCCGGCCCGGATCCCCTTCGCTACGTGGCGGGCTTGCTGGATCGCCACCGTCGCCAGACCGGGCAATGGCGTGCCGTCGGCGCCGGGGTGACTCACCATGTCTCCGATCGCTGAGATCTCGGGGTGACCCGGGATCGTGCAGTCCGGATTGACCTCGATTCGTCCTCCCCGGTCGGTGCTGGCGCGCGTCGCACGCGCCACGACCTCTGTCATCCGCGCCGCGCCAACGCCCGCGGCCCAAATGACCGTCCTCGCGCCGATGCGTTCTTCAGCCTTCTCCGTCTTTACCGTCACTCCGCGATCGTCGATCGCGGTCGCCCGAAGGCCTCCGCGCACGGTAACCCCGAGTGAAGCGAGTCCGTCGGCAGCCTTGGCCGACAGCCTCTCGCTGAACGCCGGGACGACGCGCTCGCCGGCATCGACGAGGATCACACGGGCCTTCGTCGTATCGGCCCGTGAGAAGTCGCGCCGTAGGGCGCGGGCGAGGATCGCGAGCACGCCGCTTGTCTCCACGCCCGTCGGGCCGCCGCCGACGACGACAAAGGTCAGCCACTCCTCACGCGTGGCTGAGTCGGTCGCCCGCTCGGCCTCTTCGAATGCCGAGAAGATGTGACCTCGCAGCCGGACGACGTCCGCAAGAGTCTTCAAACCGAACGACACCCGCCTCCATTCGTCGTGACCGAAATACGAGGTCTCGGCTCCACAGGCGAGGATGAGGCTGTCGTACTCGAGCTCTTCGCCCGTATCGAGGCTGAGCTTGTGACCGTCAACATCGAGGTCCGTGGCCTCGGCCATCAACACGCGCGCGTTTCCTTGTCGCTTCAGCAGCACCCGAATCGGAGATGCGATCTGACCCTCGGAGAGGCTGCCAACCGCCGCCTGGTAGAGGAGCGGCTGGAACAGGTGGTGGCTCATGCGATCCACGACCGTCACCTCGGCGTCGGCCCCTCGTAACTCCTTCGCGGCGGCGAGCCCTCCGAACCCGCCCCCGACGATCAGAACTCGCGGTCCCGCCGCACGACCGACTCGGGATGTGCGGCCTTCGCCGGGATTGTCATCGTCGCCGGCCGCGGTGCGATCGTGGCCGACATCCCGCGCCACGATCAGGCCGCCTGGGCGTTAGGCGCGTCGGGTCCAGCGCGCGACTCCACCAGACGCTCGGCGGGGATGCGGCGCGTGCCCCAAAACGAGGCGAGCACTATGAACCCCGCGAACAGGAAGGCGGTCTTCAGGGCGTTGAGCTGGGCGTCCTCGTAACCCTCGACCAGGGCATCGACCTCCTCGGGCTCGGCGCCGGCCTCGGTTGCGCTGGTACGGACCTCGTCCGCGGAAATGAAGCTGACCCCGCTGGCGATCCTGATCTCGACCTGCTGCTGGGCCTCGGTTGACACCCGCGGATCGGAGGCGATGTTGCTCTGAAAGGCGGTGATCAGGCCGGTGATGACGACGGCGCCGAGCAGCGCCGTGCCGAGCGACGAGCCAAGCTGCTGCGCGGTGTTCTGGAGGCCGCCCGCCTCGCTTCGATCGTCGTCCGTCACCGACGATTGGGCGACGTTTCCGAGCTGGGAGATGACCAGGCCCATCCCAATTCCCAGCACGCCCATGGCGAGGAGAAAGCTGGCGTCGTCGAGCTCGGGCTCGATCACGCCGAGAAGCAACAGCGTCGAAAGGAACGTGACAACGAGTCCGGCGCGCACGAGCGGGCGGGGCGCGAAGCGCGACGAAAGCGCTGAGCCGCCGAGCGCGGCAATGAAGAGCCCGACCGAAGCGGGGAGCATTCGCACGCCGGTCTCGAGCGCGTCGAGCCCCTGTACGACCTGGAGATAGAGCGGCACGGTGAAGAAGACCCCCATCAGGATCAGGTTCTGAGCGAGCAGCATCGAAAGGGCGCCGCGGAACCTGCCGAGTCCGAACAGGCGGAAGTGGACCAGCGGATCGGATCCCTGCTTCTCGCGACGGCGCTCCCAGGCCCGAAACCCCGCGAGGATGAGCAGGCCGGCCGCGATCACGAAGGGCGTCAGCGAGAACCCGAAGGGCTCGACCGGCGAGTTCAGCGGCCGCAGCCAGCCCCAGTTGCTCGCCTGCAGGACGCCGATGACGACCGTCGCCATCCCGAGAGCGGCCAGGACCGAGCCGACCCAGTCCAGACGGGGCGGACTCCCTTCTCTCTCGGGCTCGCGCAGGTACCTGGTCCCGAAGAGGATCAGCGCCGCGACCACCACCTCGCCGACGAAGACGACCCGCCATGTGAGCTCGGTCGTCGCCCACCCGCCGAGAATCGGTCCAACCGCGATCCCTGCTCCGGCGACGCCCGCCGAGCACTCCATAGGCGATCGCCCTCTGTGAGCCGACGTAATTGCCCGCCACGAGGGCGACGAGCGCCGGCAGCACCATCGCCGCCCCGATCCCCTCGAGGACCGACCAACCGAGCATCAGCGTCGGGACACTCCACGAGGCCGCCGTGAGCGCCGATCCCGATGCGTAGATCACGAGGCCGATCGCGAAGACTCTTTTCCGGCCCCAGATGTCGCCGAGCTTGGCGCCGGTGACCATCAGCGCTGCCATCACGAGCGCATACAGCGCGATCACCGTCTGAATCGTTGTCACCGTCGTGTCGAAGTCCGCGACCAGTTGCGAGATGGCGACGTTCATCACCGCCTGGTCGAGGACCATCAGGAACTGGGCGGCCGCCAGGACGACAAGAGTCGGCCACTTCATCCGCAGCCCCTGCCGATGATCGACGGACTGTCGGGGTTTTCCATGATGCAGACGCTATCGCCGCGAAGGCGAGCGGAGCCGAATGCGGGGCCGTGAGCGAGGCAGGTCCGCGTTCCCACGCGAAACCTTCCCGCCAACGTGTGTGGGTCGGCCACCTAGACGGGCTCGCATTCGATTTAGCCCTCGAGTTCGACCGTGATGCGGCCGTCGGCAACCGCCCGCTTCAACGGCCGCGAAGTCGTCCTCGTTTTGGTCGGCGTAGGCGCTGGCGAAGTCCGCGATCGCCTCGTCGAAGCGGCTGCCACCGCCGAGATAGCCGGCGATCGCGATCCGGTCGCCCGACCGGGCGTGGGCGCGGGCGAGGATGCCACCGCACACGTGCGCGTACATGCCCATCGTCCTCGGTGACATCAACTCGATCGATCGCCGAGCCCTTCTGGTCCCAGAGCTGGCGAACGTAGAAGTCTCGCTTCTTCGAGTCCGGCCCAGTTGCGCTCAGCCAGCCGAGGAACACGTCGCTCGCTGCCTGGGTCAGCCGCTGGCCCTCGACCACGCGCTGGCCCTGGTGGTCGAACTCGGTCGGCGCCGTGTAGGGCTCGAGCACGGACGCCTGCGCTTCCTTTACCTGCAGGAACAACGGGTCGTCCTCGTCGCGGCCGATCAGGAGCGCGACCCAGGCCCGGGTCCCGACGCTGCCGACGCCGACCACCTTGCGAGCCGTGTGCACGTGTCGATAGCCGTCGAGTAGGTGGCGACGGTCGCGGAGGAGGGTCTCGCGGTAGTCCGCGAGGACCGCGCCGAGCCTCGCTTCGGCGGTCTCGAGCTGCTTGCCCGAGAACATCTGCTCGAGCGGGACGAGCACCGGCGGATCACTTCGGATCCGGAGCTCGCCGTCGACCCGTTCGGTCAGCTTCGACATCGCCCGCATCCGGTCCTTGCGCTGGGTCTTGGCGACGTTGCGCTCGAACCTGCGCCGTCTCCTCCTTGCTGACCGCCGGCGCGAACGCTTCGCGGATCTGATCCACGTCGACGCGCCGGTACCAGACCTCGAGATTGCTGAGCCCGGCGAGGTGGCGCATGTTCTCGCGATAGGCCCGGCCGCGGAGAGCACGACCTCACGTCGCTGCTTGTCCGTGAACCCACGGTCCCGGCCCCCGATCTCGAAGCTGGCGGCCAGCCGCTTGACGTCCCATTCCCACGGGCCGGGGAGGGTCTCGTCGAAGTCGTTGATGTCGACAACCAGGCTGCGGTCCGGTGCCGCATAGCCGCCGAAGTTCGAGAGGTGAGCGTCGCCGCACGCCTGAACCCATAGCCCGGAGCTCGGCGTTGCCGCGAGGTCGGCGGCCATGATCGCGGCGGCGCCGCGATAGAAGGTGAACGCGGAGACGAGCATCCGGCCGTAGCGCAGGGGGACGAGATCGGAGACCCGATCCGCCGCCTGGCGCTCGAGCACGTCGACCGGGTCGGGTCGGTCGGTCGCCGGCTCCCATTCGCCGTGGCTGGAGCGCGGCGCACGTTCGCGCGCCGCCTTTCCCGCCGCCGCACGCTCGGTCGTGGACAGTTCAGCGGCATGACCGGGGACGTCTGTCGCTCTGGCGGTCACCATTTGAGCTCGATCTCCAGCTCGCGCTCGTCGGTCTCGAACTCGAGCTCGTTGCCCCGCGCGAGCATGTCGGCGAGCTTGCGCGGCCTCGCCGCACACTCCTCGCGGCCCAGGCGCACCTTCTGCTTCACCTCGAAGATGTCCATCAGCTCTCCTTCCGGCGTGGTTCGGTGGTCAACACGGATTATCGTCTCGCCGTATCCGGTCGACGGATCGTGTCCTGCGGCGATCCGCGCGACCTGACGTACGCTATCGGCGAAGCCCTCGGGCATCTGCGCCGATGCGAGGCGCCGGCGTGCCCAGACGCGATCCGCACTCGCAGAACGCCCGGTTGAATGCCGGATCGCAGGGGCGGATCGAGGCGTGCCGCCTCGCCACCGATTCGGGCGCGAACCGGATCGTCCGCCGTCGACCTCGAGGGTCACGGCGCCCCACTGCCCTACCGCCCCTCCCCGCGGCGCCGGTGCCCGGCGATGGCGATTCCGTGGAGCCCATCGTCGATCGTCGTGTGGGTTCCAGAACCGACGCGACGATCGCCTGCGAGCCGTCACCGCCGGCCATCGCGAGCGCGTCGGGCCGCGGCCGCTGAGCGCCGTACCGGCCTCGCCGACAGCGCGCCCTAGCGCCAGCCGGGCCAGCCGGCGGCGTGCGGCGGCCCTTCTCGATCGCGCGCAGCTCCGCCCTGGTGATCCCCGCGTCCCTCCGCGCGGCCGTATGAGAGCGCGCAGCGTTCGGCAGCTCGGGCCGAACGGCTCGAAGCGATGTACGGCGCCCGCGACGTGGTAACAGGGCTGGAAACAATGGGGCGCAGCAGCGCGCAGGAAACGGCGACAGACTCAGGGGAGATCGTCTCGATCGACGCACGCCGCAGCGCTTCGCAGTAGGTCGCTGACGCCGCGGCAGACTTCACACGCGAGAGGTCGCTGGTTCGAAACCAGCCGCGCCCATGGCAAGGCGGCCTCATGCGCGGACGAGGCCCCCGACGAGCAGTCCCGAGCCGAGGTGGGCGCCGAGCACCGGCCCCACCTGTGTGCAGAACAGCGGCCCGCTGCCGAAGATCGCGGTGCCGTGGGCGACCAGATGGTCGGCGTCCTCGACGGACTGGGCATGCTGGACGATCCAGTCAGTCGCGCCGCGGTCGTGCAGCTCATCCAGGTAAGCGTCCATCCGCTCCAACGCCCGGCGCCGCGTTCGGACGCGGCCGACCGGGGTGATCTCGTTCCCGAAGGTCAGAATCGGCTTCACCTTCAGCGCCGTCCCCAGCATCGCCTGTGCCGCCCCGATCCGTCCGCCGCGACGCAGGTATTCCAGGGTGTCCAGGCAAAACCACATCTGGAGCCGCTCGCGAGCGTGGCGCGCAGCGTCGACCACGGCGTTCAGCTCTGCGCCTCGCTCGGCCGCGCGGGCCGCGGCGATGACGACGCAGCCAAGGCCGCCGGCGCCGGTCTGGCCGTCGACGACCTCGACGCGCCCGCGATGCCGCGCGTCGGCCATGATCCTTGCTGCCTCGGCCGCACTTTCGCAAGTCCCCGACAGGCCGCTGGCCAAGTGCACCGAGACCACGTCGCGGCCCGAGCTGACGAGCGGCTCGAAGCAGGCGAGAAAGTCCCCCACCGAGGGCTGCGAGGTCGTGGGCAACACGGTGGACTCGCGCAGTCGCGCGTAGAAGGCATCGAGGTCGTCGTACTGATGCTCGGGATGCAACTCGCCTTCCCAGCCCACGTACAAGCTGACCTCGTGGATCGCCCAGCGCCTGACCAGCGGACGTGGCAGGTAGGTCGTGCTGTCGGTCACCACGGCGACAGCGGCCGACTCGTCGGGCGTTCGGGCATTCTCAGAAGAACCCACGAGAGGGCAAACCCTACGGGCCTCGCTCGTTGCTCGAAGTGGGTGCTCGGTGCGGCCCTGGCCGGCAATCAGGAGGTCGCCGGTTCGAGCCCGGCTAGCTCCATGCCTGGTCGGTTGCGCGGTACCTCCTGCCGTGCAATCGCTTGTCGCGCGTGCGGCAGCCGGAGCTCCGGGCGAGACTGAGCGGGAAGCGATGCTTCTGCCTCATCGTTTCAGTACGTTCACGCAATGCGACCTCTTCGATATTCCATCAACGTCACCTTGGACGGATGCTGCGATCACCGTGCAGGAATCTCCCCCGACGAAGAGACACATCGTCACGCGACCAACACCCTCGATCAGGCCGATGCTCTCCTCTTCGGCCGGGTGACCTACGAGATGATGGAGTCAGCCTGGCGACCGCCGGGGCAGATGGACGCGATGCCGGATTGGATGGCGCCTTTCGGGCGGACGATCGACGCGGCGAAGAAGTACGTCGTGTCGAGCACCCTGAACCGGGTCGATTGGAACGCGGAGCTCGTGCGCGGGGATCTGGGAGAAGCCGTTCAGGAGCTGAAGCGGGAGCCGGGTATCTGCCTCGGAAGCCGCGACGTCAGACGACGAATCGTTGCGCATGGCTTCCCGCCAGGAGGCTATCGATTTCCGCGCGGCTTTCCAAGGACTTGCCGCCTCACTGACGGTCGAGCTGCGCGCGCGGCAACAACCGCAGCTGCGATACACGCTCGGCGATCACCCGGAGGTCCGGGTTCACGGGAGACAGCGGGTCGCTGCCGCCGTCGGAGCAGTCGCGCTGTCCCAGAACCGTCTGCCCGATCTCCTTGCCGGAGTCGGCGTCCACCTCGGTCCACAGGAACGTGCCGTCGCGCCGGCGCGACACCCACAGGGTCTGGTTGGACGCCCAGCCAATCGCGCACGCCGTCTCGGTGTCGACGACCTCGTGGGTGGCGCCGCCATCGACGGGCATCCACCCGACCAGCGGACCTCGGGACGCCAACTTCACGAAGGCGACGCGCTGCCCGTCGGGTGACACCGACACGCCGTACGAGCTGTGCTCCGCGAGGACGCGGCAGCCGGTCTCGCGGCACTGCCTGAGCCGCGGGGGCGACGTGCCTTCGACGAAGAACCAGGTCTGGCCGTCGGGGGAGCAATCAGATTGGCCCGAGAGCGGCCCTTCGCTCAGGCGCCGGACCAGCTTGCCCGAGCGATCGATCCGGTCGACGACCACGCGACCATCCGGGAGCCCGCGATCGACGATCAGGTCGCCCCCACAGCGGTGCGCGTTGAAGATCGAGCCGCCGGGAAGGAGCTGCGAGATCCCGTCACGCCCTCGAACAGAGAGCTTGTGGTTGAAGCGCGTGCTCACGAAGGACAGCCAATCATCCAGAAAGATCGGACTGCGAACGGTCTGCCCGGGAATCCCGCCCAGTCGCCGCGCGCGGCGGCGGCGCGGATCGACCTCCAGCAGGTTCGTCAGCTGCCCGTTCGCGCGCCCCACGCCGTACAGCAGCTCCCCGTCGGGCCGGAGGTCCAGCAGGGGCTCGCCGACGCGGAAGCGCTGGCCCTCCTGCAGCCACGGCAGCTCGACGCGCGTCACCTCCGTCTCGCCGCCGTCGAAGACGCCGGACACCAGCACGGCGTCGAGCGTCGATGTCCTGAACAACGTGACGTAGTGCTGCGACGTCGCGTCGGGCACGATCGTGACGCGGCGAAGCGCCGTCGAGAAGACGCCGACGTGCTTCGTGTCCACGTCGTACGAGAACATCTGCCCGTCGCCGATCCAGGTCGGCTCCGACGACATCGTCGGCTCGGCGATCGGCACGACCGGGACGGCGTCGTCGCCGTCGGGGCGCTCCGAAAGAAACGCGAACGCGCGTCCGTCCCTGGCGTGTCCCTGGAAGACCAGCCGCCTGCCGTCGGGCGCCAGGTCCGGGCAGCCTTCGGCGTAAGCCGCCGGGACGAGCGGGGACGCGGCGCGCTCCCGCGTCACCGTGTCGATGTCCTCCGCCCGCGGCGGCGTGCCCCAGACGAAGCGGATCGTGCGTCGATCGGGGAGCAGGCGCGTGCAGGTGATCCGCTCGGGCGTCTCGGCGATGACTGTCGAGAGCGCGGTCCAGTCGACCGCCGCGCCGGTCGGGACGATCAGGGGAGAGTCGCGCCCCGCGGCTGGGCGCGCATCCGCCACCGGCCGTCGCGTCCGCGCGGCGCCCACGGCGAGCGCCCCGGCCGCCGCGAGCAACGCCAGCGCCCCCAACCAGACGAGGGGCCGCCGGGCCGGCGCGAACCGCGGCACGCGCCACCGGCGCCGCTCGACCAGCATGCGCTCTGCCGCGGCGGCGCTCGCGATCCGCTTCGGCGGATCTCGGATCGTGCAGGCGCGGCTCGCGTCGAGCGCCGCCCGCTCCTCCTCCGTCAGCTTCCGCCCCAGCGCCGGCGTCAGGATCTGCGGCGACGCGCCGTCCGACCAGCGCGGCTTGTCGGCGAAGACGATCTCGTAGATCAACATGCCCAGCGACCAGATGTCGGAGGCGGCGCTCGATCGGTCGCCCCGCGTCACCTCGGGCGCCATGTACGCGATCGTGCCGCCGTGCACGCTGGTGCTCTCGTTGACGTCGGTCGCGAGGCCGAAGTCCGACAGCACCAGCCGGCCGTCGTCCAGGCGGAGCAGGTTCTGGGGCGAGAGATCCCGGTGCACGATCCCGGCGGCGTGGATCGCCGCCAGCGCGGAGGCCACCGCGCGCGCGTCGGCGATGCGCTGCCCCGCCGGGCGCGTCTTCGACTCGCCCCTCCGGATCTCGTCCCGCAGCGTCCCCTTCGCCAGCTCCATCACCAGGAAGACGCGTCCGTCCGCCTGCTGAAAATCGAACACGCGGCAGACGTTCGGGTGGTTGATCTGCCGCGCCAGCCGCACCTCGCGCGCCAGCCGCGTCGCCCACACGCGCTGTCCGGCCAGCTCCGCCCGCACGATCTTGATCGCCACCACCAGACCGAGGTCGCGGTCGTGCGCGCGCACGACGACACCCGACCCACCGCGCCCGATGATGCGCTCGATCGCGTAGCGGCCGCCCAGCACCATCCCGTGTCGGATCGGCACCGCCTCCACCAGATCGGGAGGAGCCGCCTCGACGTCGGTCCAGCTGTCGTCGCCGGCTTCGTTCCTGCGCTCGTCGCCCATGGCGCCCCCCGCTCAGACCCGAAACCGCTCCGGCGCGATCTCGTGACGCCGCAGCCAGCGCTGGACGACGTTCCATTGCCGGTCCAGCGTCTTCGCCACCGCCGCGACGTTGCCGCGGTTCTCACGCAGCAGCCGTTCCAGCTCCCCGCGGCTGGGCGCCGCCCGGTACTTGCGCGTGTCGCGGATGCGCGGCCCGGTCGCGAGCGCGCCGCGCACGCTCGCCGACAGATCCTCGAGCCGGATCTTCTTGCCGCCCGCCAGCGTCACCGCGCGTTTCACGACATCTTCCAGCTCGCGCACGTTGCGCGGCCAGTCGTGCAAACACAGGGCGCGGAACGCCGCCGGCTCCATCCCCACGAACGCGGCGCCGCCCAGGTGCGCCACCAGCGCGCCCACGTCCTCGATCCGCTCGCGCAGCGGCGGGATCACGATCGGCTCGGCCCCCAGCCTGCCCACCAGGTCGGAGCGCACCGACGCGGAGGCGCTGCTGGTGGCCGCCACGACGCGCACGTCGACCCGGCGCGTGCGCGTCGAGCCGAGCGGCAGCACCTGCCGGTCCTGGAGAAAACGAAACAGCTTCGCCTGCAGGCGGGGCGGCATCTCGCCGATCTCGTCGAGCAGCAGCGTCCCGCCGTCCGCGAGCTCGACCAGCCCCGGCTTGGCCGCCGTCGCCGTCGAGTGGGCCCCCCGCGCGTAGCCGAACAGCTCGCTCTCGACCAGCTCGGCCGGCAGCGCCGCGCAGTTGATCGCCACGAACGGGCCCGACCGCCCCGACGCGGCGTGCACGGCGCGCGCGGTGATCTCCTTGCCGACGCCGGTCTCGCCCACGAACAGCAGGCTGGCGTCGGTGGTCGCCAGCCGCCGCAGCCCGACCGCCGTCACCGCGAGCACCGGCGACAGCGTCGCGACCGGGCCGAGCGGCTCCGCCCTCTCCTGCTCGACCGCCGCCAGCTCCGCGCCGGACAGGCGACGGAAGACGCCGGCGTGATTGCCGAACTGGACGATGCTGCCGTCGGAGAGCGGCGTCGCCTTCTTCACGCGGCGCCCGTCCACGAACGTCCCGTTCGTGCTCGCGAGATCCTCGACGGCCCAGCCGTCGCGATCCGCCGCGATGCGCAGGTGCGGCCGCGAGAGCGCGCCGTCGGAATGTAATATGACATCCGTGTCCTGACTTCCGGCGCGCGCATCCGGCGTCCGCCCGCGGCCGATCGTCACCCCGCGGCCGACGCTAACCACGCGCGACGTCTGCGAAACGAACGATCCCACGAGCAAGACAGGCGTCTTCGCGCGCTGGTGGCGAACAGGCGCCGTCTCGCGAATCGTGGTGCTGTGGTCGTCGTTCGTGCTCATGCCAGCGCGCGGGAATCCCTAAGCAATTCGCGTGCGCGCGCACCAATCGCATATGACAAGTCGTACACCTTTAACAACCACGGAGTTTCTCCACGGCTGAGCTGGTGTCTTCCGCCACCGAGATGCGAACGCTTCTCGTGACTTACAACCCGACTGGCCAGCACCGCCCCGCGGCACGGTGATTGCCCTGGGCCTGCCCGCACGCCGACTGGTTCCCCCCAGGCGGTTGGCACTGCGCGGTCCCGGGTCTGGTTCCGAGGCTCGGGAGCGTCGCAGCTTCGACGAGCTCCATGGTCGCGACGGACACGACATCCCGGTCAGGCAAAAATGTCAGGGGGTAGCCGTGCCCGCGCGCTGCTCGACGACGCCCTGCTCTATCTGCGGAGCTGCGAGAACCTGACGGCGCCTGCGATCGAAAACGTCACGGGAGACGATCGCGTCGCGTCGATCGAGACCTGCGCGTCGATCGACTGCGACCGGCTGCTCGATGCCGCACCACAGGTGAGGGTCCTGCAGGTGCGCGAGGTGTTCACGTCTCCGATGCCACCGCCCCTGACGCTGCAGCGGCCGCACCCGAACATCGAAGGGCTGATCGCGTTCCGACCGGTGACGGCGCAAGCGATCGCGATGCTGCCCGGGCTGCGGTTCCTGAAGGTCCATCGTTCATTCCCGCAGCTCGGTCCGGCCGTCAGCCCCGCGGTCCAGCGCGCGTTGCCCGACAGCCTCGAGGAGATCTGGGCCGAGGATCTCGACCTCGACGATCTGCGACGCTTCCCGCGGCTGCGCTTCTTGCAGACCACGCTGCCGTCCGGGCACGCGGCCCAGTGCCGCACGATCGCCGGCCTGACGCAGCTCCGCTGGCTGCGGCTGCAGTCGTGGAAACCGTTGAGCGGCGTCGATGCCCTGAGCCGGCTCGAGCACCTCGAGGAGCTCGACGTCCAGCGTTTCACGCGCTTCAACTTCAAAGCCTTCGCCCGCTGCTCCCGGCTGCGCACCCTGAGCCTCGGCACCTCCGTCGACCTCACGGGGATCGAGGCGCTCCCGACGCTGGACCGCCTTTCGATCGGCGGTCGCCGCGCGGGGACGCTGGCGCCGTTGAAGCTGCTGCCGCGGCTGGAGAACCTCGGTCTTTCTCCCGGCCATCCGCCGCCAGATCTGGAGGTGATCGGCGAGCTGACGAACCTCCGATCGCTCTCCCTCTACATCGGCTCGGCGGCATCGCCTTTCACGCTTCAGAGCGTGGCGCTGTTCTCGAAGCTCAAACGGCTGGAAGGCTTGCAGTGTCTCGCGTTCCTGGAGGATCGCGATCTGACACCGCTGGCCGCCCTCGAGAACCTCAAGTACCTCTGCCTCTGGGGCACCTTTCCCGAGGCGAAGGTGCGGTGGCTGCGCGAGCAGCTCCCCGACTGCAAGATCGATCTGACGACGGGGACCACGCCGGCGCTGGCTCTGGAGACGAAATTCGGCCCGCTGTCGGCGATCCAGGACGAGGACGGCCGCTGGACCGTGTTTCAAGATCTCCGCCTGATCCTCGATCACGAGAGCAACCACGAGGCGGAGGACGCGGTGCGCGCTCAGCTGGCGAGGTCGAACCCGCGCCTCCTGAAGCGCGTCACCTTCGACTCCGAGGCCGACGCGTTCTGCGTGTACGCCGACTGCGACGCCGACATCCAAGGCGTCGCCGACGCGATCGACGCGCTGGTGAAGCGCGCGCCCAATTGATCTACGGCGCGGCGAGGCGCTCGCTCGGGAGCAGGCGCACCTGCGACGTCTGATCGTAGATGATGCGCAGGTCCGGGTTGACCGGCGAAAGCGGATCGGGGCGCAGGTCAGCGCAGTCATGGCTGCCCGGCGTCGTCCTGCCCGTCTCGCGTCCCGAGTCGGCGTCGACCTCGGTCCAGACGATCTTGCGCCCGCGCCGGCGCGACAGCCAGATCGTGCTCGTAGGACGCCCATCCCGGCGGGCATACCGTCTCCGTCTCCGCGATCTCGCGCGGCTCGCCGCCCTCGGCCGCCATCCAGCGGACGATCGATCCGCGCGTCTCGACGGTGATGAACGCCAGCCGGCGGCCGTCAGGAGAGGCGGACAGCCCGAACGCGAAGCCACGAAAGATCTCGCGGCAGCCGTCGCGATCGCAGCGCTTGATGCTCGCGTGCGGCAGGTGCGGCCGGTAGTACCAGACCTTGCCGTCGTCGGTGCAGGCAGGCGACCAGTCGGCCGGGCCGTCGCTCAGCTGTTCGATGTGCCGCCCCGCCGTGTCGATGCGCTCGATGATGGTCTTTTCCGGCTCGATCTCCCGGGTGACCACCAGGTCCTGCCCGCACCGCTCCGCGTCCCGGATGCGACCGCTCTTCGTCAGCTTCGCGAACGTCCCGCTCGGCCGGCGCACCCAGAGATCCGACGAGGCCAGGATGCTGATGAACGCCAACCCCTCCTTGATCCGAATCGGAACGCGCAACATCTGGCCGGGGATGCGTCCCAGCGCGCGGCCGGAGCGCGCCGCCGGATCGATCTCGATGATGTCGGCGCCCCGCCCGTTGTCGGTGTGCGCGAAGTACATCAACCGGCCGTCCTGCCGGAGGTCGAGCACCAGGTGACGAACGCGGAACCGGTCTTCCTCCGCGAGCAGCGGCACGGAGAAGCCGACCAGCTCCGTCTCGTAGTCGGCGAACATCGTCCCGAGGTAGAGGCGGTTCCCGATCACATGACGAAAGATCGTCACGAACGATCGGGTGGTCGCCGCCGGCAGGACGTTCATCCGCCCCCCCACCGTCGAGAACACCCCCATGTGCTTCGCGTCGATGTCGTAGGAGAACGTCTGGCCGTCGGCCAGCCACGTCGGCTCCGACGCCATCGACGGCTCCGCCGTCTGAATGACCGGAACGGCGTCGCTTCCGTCCGAGCGCTTGGACAGAAACGCGAAGGCCCGCCCGTCCGGAGCACGCCCCTGGTAGAGCAGACGGTTGCCGTCGGGCGACAGGTCCGGACAGCCCTCGGCGTACGCCGGCGCCACGATCGGCGAAGGCGCCCGCGCGCGCGTCAGCGAGATCCACGTCGTCGGCGCGATGCGGGGGCGTCCCCCACACGAACCGCAGCGTGCGCCCATCGGGGAGCAGCCGGGCGCAGTGGATGCGGTCGGGCACCTCCGCGATCACCGCCGACAGGTCCGTCCAGTCGGCGGGCTCGCCGGTCGGAACGATCAGCGGCGACGTTTTCCCCGCGGGATCGGGCGCGGCCTCGGTCCGGCGACCCCAGCCCCGGACCATCGAGACGTTGACCGCGGTCGCAGCGCCCACGGCCGCCAGCGCCAGGCCGGCGATCAGGGCGGTCCGTTTGCTGATGGTGAAACGCCGGCGCCGCCGGCCCGCGCGCTCGGTCAACAGGCGGGCGGCCTCGATCGGGCACCAGAGCCTGCGCGTCGAGTCGTGGATGGTGCAGGCCCGACACGCCTCCAGCACCACCTCCTCCTCGGCGGTGAGGCTTCGATCCATCACCGGCGGCAGCAGCTCCGGCGTCGCCGTCTCCCGCCAGCGCGGCTTCTCGCCGAAGACGATCTCGTACATCACGACGCCCAGCGCCCAGACGTCGGACTGAACGCTCGAGCGCCCGCCGCGCAGCAGCTCGGGCGCCATGTACGAGATCGTGCCGCCGTGAACGCTGGTCGAGCCGTCGCGCGTGTCCGTCGCGAGGCCGAAATCGGTCAGCGCGATGCGGCCGTCGCCCATGCGCAGCAGGTTCTGCGGCGTCAGGTCGCGATGAACGATGCCGGCGCGGTGGATGGCAGCGAGCGCCGACGCCACCGCGCGCGCGTCGGCGATCCGCGCCGCCAGCGGCCGCGCCTTGAGCACGCCCGAGTGAACCTCGTCGCGCAACGTCCCCTTCGTCGCCAGCTCCATGACCAGAAAGACCCGCCCGTCGGCCTGCTGAAAATCGAACACGCGGCAGACGTGCGGGTGGTGGATCTGGCGCGCCAGCTTCACCTCGCGCGCCAGCCGCTCGGCCCAGACCTGCTGGCCCGCCAGCTCCGCGCGCACGATCTTGATCGCGACCGCTTCCTTCAGATCGCGATCGTGGGCGCGCACGACGACGCCGCACCCGCCTCGTCCCAGCACCTTTTCGATCGTGTAGCGTCCGCCGAGCACCATGCCGTGACGGATCGGCGCCGCCTCCGCGAGGCCGGGCGCGACCTCCTCCATCTCCGTCCAGCTCTCTTCTATGTTGCGCCCTTCGCCCACCCCGGCTCCTCGGCCTACGCGTGCGCGCGGCCCGTGCTTCGTCGGCGGCGCCGCGGAATCGCGGAACTGTGAATTTGCGCCCGCATCAACAGCCTTCGTACCAGATACGGGGGGCGGGGGCACAAGGGTAAAGTCACCTCGGTGCGGCGAGAAAAGCGCGCCACGCTGCGTCTTTCAGCCTTCGCCTTAGCTGATTTCGAGGGTCAAGCGGCGGCGCCGGCGTGCCGAGGATCCGATCTGTTACCTTTCCCAAAGGAGTGACCCGCGCCGTGCGCCCCCTGCTCGTCGTCCCCGGCCTGTTCCAGACCGCGATCTACGACGATCAGATCGGTCACGTGTGGGGCCGGTTGCGCAACCTGTACGGCGGTCCGCCGATCGCCACGCTCGACGGGCTGCGCGGGCGGCCGGGCAGATCGTGCGCGTGATTCCGATCATTCCGGGTCTCTTCAACTACGACCTGATGCTGTCGCTCGAGCGCGCGCTGTGCGGCGCGGGCTATCGCGTGGACGAGACGCTGCATTACTTCACGTACGACTGGCGGCTGCGCATCGTCGATCTCGGCGTCGCGCTGGCGGCCGCCGTGCGACGGCTCGCGGAGCGGGCGGGAGAGCCGATCGACCTGCTCGGCCTGTCGAACGGCGGACCGATGGTCCGCGCCGCGTTCGCGGCGGACCGCACGCTGCCGGTGGAGCGCGTGGTGACGTCGGGCGGGCCGCTCGGCGGCAGCGTGGAGACGCTGGCCTGCCTCGATCGCGGATTCCAGTTCGCGCCGCTCGGCCGCACGGTCCCGCCGGCGCAGTTCATGGCCTGTCCGGGCGCGCTGCAGGCGATCCCGTCACCGGCGCTGACGAAGTTCGTCAGCGAAGACGATGGGGCAGCGCAGAGTCACGACCTCTACGACGTCGGCACCTGGCGACGGCTGCGCATGTCCGTGTTCCGGCGCAATCCGGACGATCCGATCTGGGTCGATCTGATGACGAAGCGGCTCACCGACATGCGCGAGACCTGGCAGCTGCTCGACGCCGCGGCCGCGCCGAAGCGGCTGGTCTGCATCTGCGGCACCGGCATCCCGACGCAGGTCGCGATCGTGGTGCGCAAAGGCCGCGCCTACCTGCCCGGCGAGGGGCGGCTGGCGGGCATCCCGCCCGCCGCGATCTTCGACGGCGACGGCGCGCTGACGGTCGAGCAGGCGTCGGCGTGGACCGGCGCCGACGCGGAGATCGTGCGCATCAAAGTAGGCCGGCATCGGGATACGGTGCGGACGCCGGCGGCGTTCGCGGCGATCGTCAAGGCGCTCGGACCCTCACCCTAGCCCTCTCCCGCGAGCGGGAGAGGGGATCGGAGGACAAGCGGGAGAGGGGATCAGAGGGTGCCGATGAAGCCGACGTCGGGGATGCCGGGCGGCTTGTCGTCAGGCATCACGCACGAGGAGAGGTCGAACAGCATGAACTCCAGCGCCTTCTCCTGCGGCGTCAGCGCGGTGGTCAGGCAGCCGTTCGGGAACGGCTGCTTGCCCGAATCCGAGGGCGAGCCCGCCGACACGTGCAGGTCGCTCATCACGACCCGGCCGCACTGCTGCGCGGGCGCGACCTCGACCGGCGTGTTGAACGAGAAGTACTGCACCATCGGCGTGTTCTTGGTCGCGTCCTGCCCGTAGATCCAGCGCTGCGCGCCGGGGTTGGTGGAATCGACGCTGTGCTCGCCGCCGTGGATCACCACCTGTCCCAGCGTCGTCGATCCGCCGACGTTCATCATCCAGTCCGCGAACGCCTTCCCCTTCGGGAAGCTGGTCTCGATGGTCGCGGTGATGTCGATGTCGAAGCCGTGCGCGCCCGAGCTGTGCTTCGCGACGGTCGGCCACGGCGCGGGGCCGTCGAACACCCAGGCGTTGTGCCAGTGCGAACCGAACACGCGCCCGCCCGCGTCGGCGAAATCCTTCACCGCCTGCCGCATGGTCGTCGGCGCCGCGCCCGCACCGCTGTTGTCGTTCCCCTCGCACGACATCAGCATGATGTCGTAGGCCTTCATCGCTGTGGCGCTGCTCCACAGCGTCGCGGTGGAGGTCACCGACGAACCGTCCGCATTGGCCGCGGGCGCGTTCAGGCCGGCATACTGGTTCACGCGGCCCGCGCTCGACTCGGAGGTGAACTCGGCGGTGTCGACGCCAATCTTCTTGAGCAGGCAGTTGAGCGCGTCGGACCCGCCGTTCGCGATCGCGATCCTCGGGATGTGCCCCTCCGCCTTGTTGCGCGGCAGGTGCGTCAGCGGCGCGGCGACCGGCGTGTCGGCGCACGCGGCCACCGACGGAATCGTCACCGCGCGCCGCCATTTGCCGATCTGGATCACCAGCGGGATGTTGTCGCCGACCGGCATGTGCTCGACGGAGAAACGCCCGGCCGCATCGGTCAGCGCCGCGGCGATCGGCCGCCCCGAATACGGCGACGAGCAGGTGTCGCAGGACGCGCCCGTCGCGATCTCGGCGAGCGGCTCGTTGGGGACGTAGACGACCACGTTGTAGAGCGGGGTCTTGCCCGCGGGGTCGTAGACGATCCCGCTGACCGTGGTCTTGGCGCCGTTCGGACAGGGGGTCGTCTGCGTGCAAGCGCCGCGCGTGCAGTTGTCCTGCTGGCACTGCAGGTTGACGCAGCTGCCGGCCTGCGCGCTGCCGCCGAACCCACCGAGGCCGCTGCCACCGCCGCCGATGCTTCCGGCCGCCCCCGTCGACGACGCCCCGCCCCGCCCGGTCGAGACCGGCGCGTTGACGTTGGCGCAGCCGAGCGACATGTAGGCGCCCGCCCAGACGCACGCAAGCGCGGCGACGGTGACTGTGCCGGGGACCCTTTTCATGCGCGATAGGTGTCCGGCGGCTTGCGCGGCGGGTCACGCCCGGGGTCAAATGAAGGCGCTGACCGAATGCGGCGGACGCTGAGACAGTTTCGTGTCTTCCTGGAGACGAACCCGTACACGGCGCACGCGGCGGCGACGATCTCGCGCCGAACGCGCATCGCGATTTTTCTCTATCGCCTCTCGGTACGGATCCTCGCCCAGTGGGCGCGCGACAAGTGCCCGCAGCAGGCGGCCGCGCTCGCGTTCCAGTCGGCGCTGTCGCTGGTGCCGGTCACGGCGATCGTGTTCAGCCTGCTGCGCGCGTTCGGATCGCTGGAGTCCGAGTCGCGGCTGTCGACGTTCGTGTCGGAGCACGTGTTCCCGCAGCTCCCCGACGTCACCGAGAAGATCATCGAATTCTCGAGCAAGGTCAGCATCGGGGCGCTGGGCGGCGGCGGTCTGCTGTTCACGCTCGTGACCTGCTACTCGCTCTACAGCTACGTCGAGAAGATCTTCAACGACATCTGGCGCGTCGGCGAGCGCCGCACGCTGATCGGGAAGTTCCTGACGTTCTACGCGATGGTGACGCTGCTGCCGGCGCTGGCGGGGATCTCGCTCTACTGGTCGGGGCGCCTGATCGAATCGGGCGGCGTGTCGCGCTTCATCATGCCCGCGCTCATCCAGCTGGCGGCGCTGACGTTCATGAACAAGCTGCTGCCGCGCGCGAACGTCAACTGGGGCGCCGCGATCCTGGGCGGCGTCGTCACGTCGTTCCTGCTCGAGGTCCTGAAGTGGGGCTTCGTGAAGTTCGCCGTGCGCATCATGATGAAGAGCTACAGCAGCGTGTACGGGCCGCTCGGCCTGGTGCCGCTGGTGCTGGTCTGGATCTACGTGTCGTGGCTGCTGATCCTGCTCGGCGCGGAGATCGCGCACGCGCTGCAGAACCTCCGGCTGCTGGAGGCGGAGGATCGCCGCCAGCGCGACGACGAGCCGATCAACGGCCTGCTCGCGGCTCAGCTGCTGGCGGCGGTGGCGGCGACGCACGAGGTCGGCGGCGCCGGCCATCCCAAGGAGCGCCTGGTGACGGAGTTCGGCCTGACGCCGGACAACGTCGAGCGCGTGGTGGCGCGCCTCAAGCAGCGCGGCCTGATCGCGGAGGTACGCGGCGACATGAACGGCTACGTCCCCGCGCGACCGGCATCCACGATCGGCCTCGACGAGGTGCTGGCGGCGTTCCGCTCCAGCGACATCGAGATCGCGCACGGCGCGACAGCCCCGGTGTTCGTCAAGCTGGTCGGCGAGCTCGAGGAGGGGCGGCGGCGGCGGATCGCGGGCGTGACGATCGCCGAGCTGATGCCACCGCCGAGCCGCGCCCCGGACGATGAGCCCGCGACCGAGCCGCAGGTCCTCCGTCCGGAGCAGAAGAAAGGTTAGGTTGAACGCATCGTGCAGCGGCAACCGGCAGTGGCGGGGATGTTCTATCCGCGGGCGCCTGCCGCCGTCGCGGCCGAGGCGGCTGCCCTGGTGGAGAGAGCCGGCCCTGGTGGCGCCGACGCCGCGCCCGCGATCGCGGTCGTGTCGCCGCACGCCGGCTGGCGCTACTCGGGCGCGCTCGCCGGCAAGCTGTTCGCCGGCGTCGTCGTGCCCGAGCGCGTGCTGGTGATCGCGCCCAACCACACCGGCCGCGGGCCGCGCGCCAGCCTCTGGTCAGTCGACCCGCCTTCGGGCGACGGCGCGCCCGCGAGCTGGACCCTGCCCGGGCTGGAGATCCCGATCGACGCGCCGTTCGTCTCGTCGCTGCTGGCGGAGGCGCCCGGGCTGTTGCGCGCCGACCGCGAGGCCCACGAGGACGAGCACGCGGTCGAGGTGCTGCTGCCGCTGATCGCCGCGCGCCAGCCGAAGCTGCGCCTGGCCGCGATGGTGCTGGGGAGCCTCGGCTTCGAGCATTGCGAGGCGCTCGGCGCCGCCGTCGCGCGCGCGGTCGCTGCCGCCGACGGGCCGACGCTGCTCGTGGCGTCGTCAGACATGAGCCACTACCTGGAGGACGGCGCGGCGCGCGCCACCGATCGGCTGGCGCTGGCGCCGCTCGCGGCGGCGGATCCGCGCGGCCTGTACGACACCGTACGCGCGCACGGCATCAGCATGTGCGGCTACATTCCGGCGACGGTCGCCCTCGTCGCGGCGCGCGCCCTGGGCGCGACGCGCGCCAGCGTCGTCGGCTACGCGACCAGCGCCGACGCCGGCGCCGATCGCGACCGCGTCGTCGGCTACGCCGCCGTCCGCGTGGACTGACCTTCTCCCCTCAGGTCCCCTCTCCCCTTGGGAGAGGGTTAGGGTGAGGGCTCCGCGCTCAGGCGAGGCGTTCCCGCCGCACTTCTCTAAAAGCGTCCGTCGCCTCGTCGTGGGCGCGGGTGATCCAGGTGATCGCGCCCCCCTCGATCTCGTACAGGTTGTACCGCGAGCGCCGCTCGGCGCTGCCGGTGTACGACGCCGAGCCGCCGCCGATGATCGGAATCGCCCGGCCACCGGGGCCGGGCAGCTCGGCGCGCTGATCGTCGTGGTCGTGGCCGTGCAGCACCAGCTCGGCGCCCGTGCGCGCCAGCACCGCCGCCAGCGCGGCCCGGTCCTTCAGGTTTCGTTGCTCGCCGTGCTTGTGCAGCACCGGCGGGTGGTGAACCATCACGACGCGCGTCTTGCCCGCGAGCTCCGGCGCCGCCAGCAGCGCCTCCAGGCGCGCCAGCTGCGCGTCGCCGATCCGGCCCCACGCGCCGAGATCGCCGGTCGGCACCGAGCTCGACACGCCGACGAACGCGATCCCGTCGCGGACCTGGGCGTAGGGGTAGTCGGCGCGCTCGCCCGCGCTGGCCCCGAGGTCGCTGGTCATGTACGGCGCGAACAGCTTCTCGAACGCGCGCGTCGCCACCACCTCCTCGACGTAAGCGTCGTGGTTCCCCGGAATCACGCTGATGCTCGCCGGCTCGAGGCCGCAGGTGTCGAGCCAGGCAAGCGCCGCGCGCCACTCGCCGGGCAGCGACACGTTCGACAGATCGCCGGTCAGCGCCAGGTGGTCGGGCCCCTGCGCGCGCATGTCCAGGCGCAGCGCCTCGAGCAACTGCATCTTGTGCTTGCGCGTCCGGTTGACGACCAGGTTCAGCGCGCCGACCGCCCGCTTGTTGATGAAGTCCGCCGGCCCGGTGCCCGCGAACGACCCGCGGAAATGCGGATCGGTCACGTGCGCGAGCAGGAACGTCGCGCCGCGCTCAGGGCGCCGCATGGGGTGCCTCCGCGACCATCTGGATGTCGGCGATGACGCCGAAGTGGTCCGATATGAACACGCGCTCGCCCGCCGCGGTCTCGCCCGGCTCGTCGAACACGACGCGCGCGCCGTGGACGCTGCCGCGGCGATCGCGCCTGACCTGCGTCGTGAAGATGTAGTCGAGGCGGCGGTCGGGATGCAGCCAGTGCATCAGGCCGACGTAGGGGTTCATGCTCGCCCAGGTGATCCCGGCCCGATCGGTGCCGCCGCTGCCCACGGCGTTCGCGCGCGCCCACGCGTCCTGGTAGGCGACGCGGCGGCCGTCGAGGGTGGTCATGCCCTTCAGCCAGCGGATCTCGTCGCTGTCGGGGACGGCGTTGAAGTCGCCCGTCACGATCTGGACGTTGTCGTTGGCGTGCGCGGCGACGACCTGGTCGATGAACAGCACCTGGTCCTCACGCTTGCGCCCTTCGGTCTCCCGGAACGCGAGGTGCGTCGTGTGGGCCCAGAACGCTCCCGTGTCGGCGTCGACGCGCGCCGACAGGACGATCCGCCCTTCCGTCTCGGTGCTGTGCGGGAGCGGCTGCGCCTCGTGCGCGCCGATCGGGAAGCGCGACACGATCGCCAGGCCTTCGTGGCCGCCGCCCCAGGCGGTCGAGGGCGCGAACACGTGGTTCCAGCCGTGACGGCGCGCGATCTCGCCGGCCTGGTTCGGGACCCGCCCGGGCACGTCGCGCACCTCCTGCAGGCAGATGACGTCGGGCGCGAGCGGGTCCAGGCCGGCCAGCAGCAGGTCCATCCGCGCCTGCCAGGGGCCGTTCTCGCCCCACAGGTTCAGCGTCAGGAACCGGAGAACACCCGGCCGCTTGTTCTCGTCGGCCACCGGATCAACCACCGCGGTAGGTGCACTTGCTGTCGTAGGTTTCCCAGACGGTCACCGCCGACAGCACCGCGATGCGCGGCCGCAGCGCGCGCCAGACGTAGATCGCGATGTTCTCGCAGGTCGAGTTCTCGAGCCCGGGGACGTCGTTCAGGTTGTGGTGGTCGAAGCGCAGGAACAGCTCGGCCCAGGCGTCGTCGATGACGCCGAAGTCGATGAGCCAGCCCGTCGCCGGATCGACCGGTCCCGCGACGGTCAGCTCGACCTTGTAGCTGTGACCGTGGATGCGTGAGCACTTGTGCCCTTCGGGTACGCAGGGCAGCCGGTGCGCAGCCTCGAAGCGGTACTCCTTGGTCAGCTCGACGTCCACGGCGACAGCCTAACATGCGATCTCGCGTGCGCTGCCCAGGGCGGCCTGCCCTCTCCCCGACCCTCTCGCCTCTCGCAAGGCTTGCCCTCACCCCGACCCTCTCCCGCAAGCGGGAGAGGGAGGAGATTAGAACTTGCTCTCGGTCCAGGGCTTGTCGGGGCGCGCGAACAGGTAGCCCTGACAGAGATCGGCGCCGATGGCGACGAGCGCGTCGCGCTCGCTTTCGGTCTCGACGCCCTCGGCGATGATCTCGATTCCGAGCTCACGGCACAGGGTCACGATCGAACGGAGCAGTTTCTGCTTCATCGGCGAGCGGTCGATGCCGCGGATCAGGGACATGTCGACCTTCACCACCTCCGGTTCGAGGTGCGCGAAGCTGGTCAACCCAGCGTAGCCGGCGCCCAGATCGTCCACCGCGATGCGGTAGCCGAGCGCACGCAGCTGCGCGACCCGCGTCGTCACGTCGCGGATCTTCTCCAGCGGCGCGCGCTCCGTGACCTCCAGGACGACGCGCTTGGCGTGCCGCGACAGCGGCGCGTCCGCCGAGATCAGCGAATCGTCGTCCAGCTCCATCGCGTGCAGGTTGATGAACAGCAGCGCGTTCATCGGCTGCTCGTCGAGCGTCCGCGCGACGTGATCGCGGACGGCGCGCCCGAGATCCTGCAGGCGTCCCAGCCGCTCCGCCGCCTCGAACAGGTCGGGCGGCGAACGCAGCGTCGGCTCCTCGTTGCGGACGAGCGCCTCGTAGGCGAACGTCGACTGGCGCGCCCAGGAGATGATCGGCTGATAGGCGATCCAGAGCGTCTGCATCGCCCGTCCGAGGCGCGCCTCCAGGCTGGCCCGATCCCCGAGGTGCTTGCCCTCCAGGCGGAACATCTCCAGCGCCTCGCGCTTGATCTTCGCCATCTGGTGCAGGCGCACCGCGCGCGCGACGACCGCCTCCAGATCCGCCGGCTCGACCGGCTTGATCAGATAGCGCAGCGCCCCGTACTCCATCGCGCGCGCCGCGCTCTGGACGGCGGGCCCGCCGGTCATGATCACGAACGGCACGTCGAGGTCGTATTCGCGCACGGTGCGCAGCAGGTCGATGCCGTCCATCCCCGGCATCGCGATGTCGCTGATGATGACGTCGAACGACTTGTCGCGCGCGGCCTGCGCCGCCTCGTTCCCGTCAGCCGCGGTGATCACCGTGAAACCGGCCGTCCCCAGCGTCCGCGCGTAGGCGCGGGCGATCCCCGGCTCGTCGTCGACAAGGAGGATCAGCCCACGGCTCGGCGCGTCGATCTGCACCGGGGCGGGGGCTGGGCCGGCCTCGTCCGGGCCCGGTTGCGAGCCGCTCGTACTCGAGGCTTCCATGCTCCGCCCTGACATCGGCCGGTTCCGGACAGAGTTGAGGTATCGCCCCGAGCGAAAGTTTTCACGGAGACCGCGGCTCTTGGTATATGTTCGCGCTCTTCCCCAAACTTCCCGTAAAGGCCCGGAGAACCCTTGGCAATGAGCGCAATCGAGAGTGAGGCTTCCGAGCCCTACCAGGCCCCTCGCAGCCCGGACAAGACCCAGCTCGCCCGCTCTACCGCCAGATGCTGGCGATCCGGCGCATGGAGGAGGCGCCGGCCAAGGCCTACTCGCAGGGCAAGATCGGCGGCTTCCTGCACCTTATCATCGGCCAGGAGGCGGTCGCGTCGGCGCGATCGCGACGCTGAAGCCGGACGACTACGTCGTCGCCACCTACCGCGAGCACGGCCACGCGTACGCCAAGGGCGTGGCGGCGCGCGCGATCATCGCCGAGCTCTACGGCAAGAAGACCGGCTGCTCGAAGGGCCTCGGCGGCTCGATGCACCTCTTCGACGAGACCAAGAACTTCCTCGGCGGCTACGGCATCGTCGGCGGCCACGTGCCGATCGCGGCCGGCGCGGCGTTCGCGTCGAAGTATCGCGGCGACGGCCGGTGACGCTGTGCTTCTTCGGCGACGGCGCGTCGACGCAGGGCGCGTTCCACGAGGGGCTCGCGCTCGCGGCGCTGTGGAAGCTGCCGGTCGTGTTCATCTGCGAGAACAACCAGTACTCGATGGGCACGCCGCTCTACCGCTCGCTGGCGGTCGAGGACGTGTCGCTGCGCGCGCTCGGCTACGGCATGCGCGCGCGATCGGTTCGACGGCGACGACGTCGTCCAGGTGCGCGACCGCATCGCCGAGGCGGTCGCGCGCGCGCGCAACGAGGCGAGCCGACGCTCGTCGAGGTCGTCACCTATCGCTTCCGCGGTCACTCGATGTCCGACCCCGGCCTCTACCGGACGAAGGACGAGGTCGAGGAGTGGAAGAAGCGCGATCCGCTCGCCGCTCGCGCCGCGAGCTGCTCGTGCGAGCGAAGCGTCGACGAGAAGGAGCTCGACGCCCTCGAGCAGAAGCGTGACGGACGAGATCGAGGACGCCGTGAAGTTCGCCGAGGAGAGCCCCGAGCTGGCCGACGAGCACCTTTCCGACGTTCACGTACAAGGAGTAACGAGACCGATGCCGCGGCCATCAGCCTATCGCGAGGCGCTCAACGAGGCGATGCGCGAGGAGATGGAGCGCGACGACCGCGTCTTCCTCATGGGCGAGGAGGTCGGCCACTACAACGGCGCCTACAAGG
This sequence comes from uncultured Solirubrobacterales bacterium, assembly GCA_963733075.1. GTDB lineage: Bacteria > Actinomycetota > Thermoleophilia > Solirubrobacterales > 70-9 > WHSW01. The sequence continues at coordinate 237,496 of CAVTCA010000027.1, forward strand.
TGTCGCAGGGCCTGCTGAAGAAGTTCGGCGAGAAGCGCGTGATCGACACGCCGATCGCCGAGATGCGGCTTCGCCGGCGTCGGCATCGGCGCGGCGATGGTCGGGCCTGCGGCCGATCATCGAGTTCATGACCTGCAACTTCTCGCTCGTCGCGATCGATCAGATCGATCAACAACGCCGCGAAGATCTGCCAGATGACGGGCGGGCAGTTCACGTGCCGATCGTGTTCCGCGGCCCGGGCGGCGTCGGCGCACATGCTGGCCGCGCAGCACAGCCAGTCGCTCGAGGCGCTCTACGCGCACATCCCCGGCCTCAAGGTCGTGATGCCGTCGACCCCGAACGACGCCAAGGGCCTGCTCAAGACCGCGATCCGCGACGACAACCCGGTCGTGTTCATCGAGGGCGAGATGCTGTACGCCGACCAGGGCGAGGTCCCCGACGGGGAGTACACGATCCCGCTCGGCAACGCCGACGTCAAGCGCCCCGGCACGGACGTCACGCTCATCGCCTGGTCGAAGATGGTGTAGATCGCGCTCGCCGCGGCGAAGGCGCTCGCGGCGGAGGGCATCGAGGCCGAGGTCGTCGACCTGCGCACGCTCCGGCCGCTCGACGAGGAGATGCTCGTCGCAGTCGGTGTCGAAGACCGGCCGCTGCGTGATCGTCGAGGACGGCTGGCCGTTCGCCGGCGTCGGCGCCGAGGTCGCGTACCGGATCAGCCGCCGCTGCTTCGACGATCTCGACGCGCCGATCGAGCGCGTCACCGGCTCCGACGTGCCGATGCCGTACACGCAGAACCTCGAGGACAGCAGTGCATCCGCCGAGGTGCCCCGAGGTCGTCGCGGCGGTCGAAGCGCTGCTCTACCTCGAATAGGTCCCCTCCGATGGCGCAGATCCTCGGATATGCCGAAGCTGTCCGCCACGATGAAGGACGGCGTGCTGCAGCAAGTGGCCGAAGAAGGAAGGCGACAAGGTCTCTCCCGGCGACCTGATCGCCGAGGTCGAGACCGACAAGGCGAACATGGACTTCAAGTCGTTCGACGAAGGCGTCCTGCTCAAGCTGCCTGGTCAAGGAAGGCGACACGGTCAAGCTCGGCGCGCCGGTCGCGATCATCGGCAAGGCCGGCGAGGACATCTCCGCGCTGGTCGAGGAGGCGAAGGCCGCGCCGGTGGCGGCGCCGCGAAGCCGGCCGCGGCTGCGCCCGCCCCGAAGCCCGCGCCCGCGGCCAAGCCCGCCCCGGCCGCCAAGCCCGCGCCCGCTCAGGCCAACGGTCAGGCTGCCGCGCCCGCGCCGAAGCCCGCGCCCGCGCCGGCGCCGATGCCGAAGCGCGCCGCGGCGCCCGCCGTCCCGCCCGCGCCCGCTCCCGCGGCAGCGTCGGGAACCAAGGTGCTCGCGTCGCCGCTCGCGCGACGCTCGCGATCGAGCTCGGCATCGATCTGCGCAACGTCCAGGGCACCGGCCCGGGCGGCCGCATCGTCGAGCGCGACGTGAAGGCGGCCGCCGAAGGTGGCGCCAACGGCGCCGCCGCCGTCGACTGGCACGCGGCCGAGGAAGCGCCGCCAGACCGCCGCGCCGCGCGTGTCGGCGACCGCGCCGCCTGCCCGCCCAGATCGTCCCCGATCGGCGCAGCGAGGCCCGGCCCGCTCCGGCCGCCCCGGCCGAGGACGATCGTCAAGCCGCTGTCGAACATGCGGCAAGACGATCGCGCGCGCGCCTGACCGAGGCCAAGCGCGACGATCCCGCACTTCTACCTGAGCGCCGACGTCGACATGGACGCCGGCGCTGGCGTTCCGCGAGCAGGTCGAGCGAGGTGCTCGGCGCCAAGCTGTCGGTCAACGACCTGGTGCATCAAGGCCGTGCGCGCTCGCGCTGCGCCGGATCCCCGAGGCAACGCGTCGTTCAGCGAGGAAGCGATCATCCAGCTACGCACGCGTCCACATCGGCGTCGCGGTCGCGATCGAGGACGGCCTCGTCACGCCGGTCGTCCGCGACGCCGACAAGAAGAGGCATCGGCCAGATCGCCACCGAGGTGCGCGACCTCGCCGGACGCGCCCGCGATCGCAAGCTCAAGCCGGAGGAGATCACCGGCGTCGACGTTCTCCGTGTCGAACCTCGGCATGATCGGGATCGAGCACTTCACCGCGATCATCAACCCGCCCGAGGGCGCCATCCTCGCGGTCGGCAACGTCCGCAAGCGCGCCGGTCGTCAAGGACGGCAAGATCGTCGTCGGCAAGCGATGACGGTCACGATGTCGTGCGACCACCGCGTCATCGACGGCGCGCTCGGCGCCAAGCTGCTGCAGGCGATCGTCGCGATCCTCGAGAAGCCGACTCGCTCGCGTTCTAGCCGGGCCGGCTCGGTCGCCGCGCCGACGACGCGCCCTTTCGCGCGCGTGCGCGGCGTGCTATTGCATGGACGAACATGGCTGACAAGTACGATCTCGTCGTCATCGGTGCCGGACCCGGCGGCTACGTCGCGGCGATCCGCGCCGCGCAGCTCGGACTGAAGACCGCCGTGCGTCGAGCGCGAGCGCGCGGGCGGCATCTGTCTGAACTGGGGCTGCATCCCGACCGAAGGCGCTGCTCAAGTCGGCCGAGGCCATGCGCCACGTGCAGCACGCCGCCGACTACGGCGTGATCATCAAGGGCGAGATCGGCTTCGACTGGGACAAGATCATCAAGCGCAGCCGCGGCGTCGCCGACAAGCTGTCGAGCGGCGTCGAGTTCCTGTTCAAGAAGTACGGCGTCACGCAGATCCTGGGCACGGCGACGTTCACCGGCCGCGGCAAGCTCGAGGTGACGACCACCTCCGCGGGCAAGCCGACGGGCAAGCTCACCTGGAGACGCCGCGCACGATCATCGCGACCGGCGCGCGCGCCAAGTTCCTCCCCGGCATCGAGCTCGACGGCGATCGCGTCATCACCTACCGCGAGGCGATGGTGCTGCCCGAGGTGCCGAAGTCGATGGTCGTGATCGGCGCCGGCGCGATCGGCGTCGAGTTCGCCGACTTCTGGAACGCGTTCGGCGTCGAGGTCACGGTGTCGAGTACATGCCGCGCGCTGCTGCCGATCGAGGACGAGGAGATCTCGGCGTCGCTGACCCGCGTGCTCAAGAAGCGGAAGATGAACCTCCACACCGGCGCGAAGACGACCGGCGTGAAGGTGAGCGGCAAGAGCGTCACCACCTCCTTCACCGACGCCGACGGCAAGGACCAGACCGTGACGTCGGAGCGCGTGCTGATGGCGGTCGGCGTGCGCGCCAACATCGAGAACATCGGCCTCGAGGGCATGGGCGTCACCGCTCGATCGCGGCTTCATCCAGGTCGACGACGCACTACAAGACCACCAGCCCCGGCATCTGGGCGATCGGCGACTGCGCCGGCCCGCCGCTGCTCGCGCACGTCGCGATGGCGGAGGGCGTCGCACCGTCGAGGCGATGGCCGGCAAGCACGTCGTCCCGATCAACTACGACGCGATCCCCGGCTGCACCTACTGCGATCCCGAGGTCGCGTCGATCGGCAAGACCGAGGCGCAGGCGCGCGAGGCCGGCATCGACATCGACATCGGCAAGTTCCCGTTCGCGCCCAACGGCAAGGCGCTGGGCGCCGGCCACACCGACGGCTTCATCAAGGTGATCACCAACAAGGCGCGCGGCGAGATCGTCGGCGTACACGCCATCGGCTACGGCGTGACCGACCTGATCGCGGAGATGTCACTGGCGATCACCTCCGAGGCGACCGCCCACGACGTGCTGGCAGCGGTCCACCCGCACCCGACGCTGTCCGAGGTCATGTACGAAGCGACCGCCGCCGCCCTCGGCGAAGTCGTCCACATCTAACTTCCCCCTCTCGGCCCCTCACCCTAACCCTCTCCCAAAGGGAGAGGGGACCAGATCTTTCTCCCTCTCCCGCTTGCGGGAGAGGGTCGGGGTGAGGGCAGGCCTTGCGAGAGGCGCGCAGGCGCGCCGCTACCGGCAGGCGACGCGCCAGGTGCCGAGATCCAGCTTCTTCATGTTGGTGTCGAAGTTCGCGGCGTTGGCGGCAGCGCAGACGGTGCTGCTCGATCCGGTGTACTCGATGCCGAACACCGCCTTGGAGCGAGCGATGAACGGCGCCAGCATGTCGCATTCGCGGTACGCCTGGCACTGCTCGTTGATCGCGAAGTCGAAGTCGTCGACCAGCGCCGCGACCTGTGACAGGTCGTTCTTCAGGCCGACGCTCAGGCCGCGCGCATGGGCCTCCGCGGCGAGGAACTTGTTGTAGTCCAGCTGCGTCGCCGCGGTGAGCGGGAAGCCCGGACCGTTGGTGTAGCCGTCGACGTTGTCCGGATCGACGGCGTCGCACTTCTTGCTGACCGCCAGATCCATGCGGGCGCGCATCACGGCGCGCACGCCGGCCGCGCGCGTGTCCAGCCAGCGCTCGCCTGGCCAGCCGTCCAGCGGATTACCGAGCGCAGCGGCCGGGAACTGTCCGGCGTCGGAGCGCCAGTCCTCGAACGAGCCGGCGCTGAAGTAGCAGATCACCTTGCGCCCGGCGGCGCGAAGCGCGGCGATGGTCGCGGCGCTCGTGTCGAAGAGATCGACGTCGTAGGCGCCCGCGGCCACCGTCGTATCGAGCGAGCCTTGCAACTGGATCTGCCAGGAAGTTCCCGGGCGCGGCTGCCAGCGGGTGGTGGCCGCGGGTGGGACCGGGGCGGGTGTTACGGGCGGCGGCGTGGCCGCGGGTGCCGGCGGCGGCGTGGGCGCGGGTGCTGGTGGCGCTGCGGGTGCCGGTGCCGCCGCGGGCGGCGTCTCCTCCGGCGCGCTGGCGATCAGGACCAGCTCGTCGAGGTCCGAGGCATCGGCGCGACTGTCCGTCCCGTAACGCACGCGAACTTCCCCGCCCGCGCCGACGAACCGCGCGTCGAGCGGGAACGTGGCCCCGGTCCAGACCCAGTCGCCCGCGAACGCGTTGTCGCCGACGGTCGCCCAGCTGGCGCTCTGATAATCGAACGCCTCGAACACCCAGCGCATCTCGCGCGCCGTCGGCCCGCGGTAGTTCGTGCGCAGCGACAGCGCCGCGGCTCTCGCCTCGGCGGGAAGGACGTATTCCGCGATCGCGCGCGCGCCCGGATCGAACTCGACGTACGCCGACCAGTCGTCGCCCGTCCCGCTCAACTGGCGCGCCGCCAGCGCCGTCACTTTCTGGCCGCCGGGCAAGCTCCCGGCGGAGAACGTGAGCGTCGACGGCGCGAACGGCAGCGCCAGCACGCTGGAGGCCGCGGTCAGCGAAGCACTTTGCGTGACGTCAGCGTGCGGATTGCAAGCGCTGGCCGCGACGACGGCAACCACAGCCATGGACAGGAGAGACAGCTTGGGGGGCATGTCTCCGGTTACGGCGGACCACGCGACTCGGACGTCCCTGTTGTTAGAAGCGGCGCAATTGTTTCGTTCGCCGCGCCCCGTCGCGGACCGCCGTCGCGCGCGTCCGCGCCGTTACATGCAGCAGAGCGTCTTCTGGCCGGTCGCCGTCAGCGCACCAGACGTCGGCGCGCTGGCCGCGCAGGTCGGCTGCGTGGCGGTGCCGGTGAAGACGAGCCCCGGCGAATAGACGCCGTTCCCCGCATAGCAATACCGCTGCCCGCTCGACAACGTCGTGGTGGCCGAGCAGGTGTAGTCGGTGCCGACGATGATCCGCATGCCGGCGCAGCTCTGGCCGGTCGGTCCCCCGCACGTGCATGCGCCGCAGGTGCGGGTGTCGGTGGCGCCCGTGTACCAGGTGCTGAGCATGGTGGCGATAGGGCAGACGTGGGCCCCGTCGTACATGACGCACTTCGCGCCGGTGTTCACCGGGACGCAGACCTGGCCCGCGGCGCAGCCGCCGCCGATCATCGTCGCCCCGCAGAAGCGGTTGGTAGCCGCCCAGGTAGCGGCGCCCGGCGTCGCGGCGCCCGAAGGCGTGCAGGTGGCCGGGGTCAGCGTGGTCGCGAACGCCCCCGCCTGGACCCCGTAGATGGTGCCGAAGTTGCTGCCCACCCAGTCGGGCGTCGTGCACGCTTGCGTCGAGCTCAGCGAGCCCTCGGCGGTCCCCGTGCTGGACGCCGCCTGGCAGTCGGCCGCCGCCTTGAAGCTGGAGATCGTGGCGCTGCACGACAGCGTCGGCGGGCGGCAAGAGCAGCCCGAACAGCCGCCGCCGCCGAGGTTCTGATTGATCAGCATTTGATCGGTGTAGTTCGTCGGACACGCCCCGGTCGTCGCGGTCAGGAGACCAATCTTCCCTCCGGTCGGATCCAGCGTCACGCACTGGGCGACGGTCGGCCCGCAGTCGGCGTCGAGGCAATCGATGCGGCCGTCACAGTCGTCGTCCAGATTGTTGAAGCAGATCTCCGCTCCGGTCGGCTGGCACATTCCGCCCGTCCCGCCGCGACCACCGCCGCCGGCCATGCCGCCGCTACCAGCCGTGCCGCCGCTGCCGCTCGTCCCGCCGCTACCGCCACTGCCCGCCGTGCCGCCCACCCCGCCGCGACCGGCGACGCCGCCCGAGCCCCCCGGGCCCACCCCGCCCCGTCCGGCGGCCGCGCCACCCGTGCCGGCGCTGCCGCCGCTACCCGCCGGCCCGCCGCCCGCCCCCGCCACGCTGCCACCCACACCTGCCGCACCTGCCGCGTCCCCGTCGCCCGCGTCGCCGCCGTCCGCGCCCCCCGTCTCCGGGTTACCGGCGTCGGTGACGGGGACGGTGGGAAACACGGCTTTCACGACGGTGCATTCGTCGCGAAGCACGACGTGAATCATGCGCATCGACAGCGGCATGCCGGCCGCGACCAACGTGACGGTGATGTCCACGGACTGCCCCGACGGGTAGCCGCCGGGAAACTGGATCTCGATGCCGCCGCCCCGCGAGCCGGGTGGAATCGCCAGCGCGCTGCGGACCGGCGCGCCGCCAGAGACGACCACATCGATCCAGATCTCGTTGGTGGTGACGTTCGACCCGGGCTCGACGCGCAGGAACACCGTGCCGGGCCGGCAGCTCTTCTCGGTGTCGCACGCCGCGCCGGTGAGCGCAGCGAGCGCGCACAGCCCGACGGCGGCGGCTGTGCGTCGTGATGCGGCGAGCGCGAACACCTAGTTGCCTTGTGCCGTCCCGTAGGTCGGATCGGGATACGTCTCGCCGCCCCCGGAGACGGCCAGGATGACCATCGCGCCGACCAGCAGGGCGCCGACGCCCGCGGCGACCCAGAACCACCTCTCCTTGGTGAGCGGCTTCTGCTCCTCGCCCGGCTGCGCGGGACGTGTCACCAGGGGAACGTTGGAAGCGTTGGCCGCATTCGTGTCGTTCCCCTCGGGCGGCGCGGCCGGCTGCGGCGTACGCGCGGTCGTCTCGACGGGCGGAGGCATCGCCCGGCCCGGCGCGGCACCCGGCGCCGGGGCGGCCGGCTGCGGAGATGTCGCCGACGGCAGCGGCGTGACCGGCACCTTCGGCGGGTGTGCCTTCTCTTCGTCGATCGCCTTCTTGAGCGACTCGGTGTGGGTGCGCGCGTCCGTCGCGTTGGTTCCGTCCGGGTAGAGACGCACGTAGTTCCGGTACAGCTCCAGCGCGCGCGGCTTGTTGCCGGCCAGCCGGTACGCCTGCGCGGCGTTGAAGAGCAGCGCCGGATCGGGACGGATCGCGAACGCCGCCTCGTACTTCTCGGCGGCCTCGGCGTAGCGGCCGAGGCCGAACGCCGCCGTCGCCTCGTCGTAGATGCGGCGCGCGTCCCGGGCGGCGGAGGCGCCGGCCGCCGGCGCGGCGGCGGAACAGCACGGCCACGACGGCCACCGCCGCCGACCAGTGGAGTCGACGCCCTGGGCCGATGCATCAGCGTGCCCAGCGTACACAGTGCGCGCATCGGGCCGATCGGGTAGATTGCAGCTTCGCAAGATGCCCGAACGCGTCGTCGAAACCCGGTCGCGCCGCCTGCGCGTGCTCGAGGCCGAGTCGGCGCCGCCGGCCGCCGCGCCCCGCAGTTCCGCCGAAGCCCGCCCTGGATCCGGATGAAGATGCCGGGCGGCGACGATGTTCTTCGACCTCAAGCAGCGCGTGCGCGAGCTGGGCCTGCACACGGTCTGCGAGAGCGCGTCCTGCCCCAACATCGGCGAGTGCTGGAACCGGCAGTCGCTGACCATCATGATCCTGGGCGGCATCTGCACCCGGTCGTGCCAGTTCTGCGACGTCCCCACCGGCCGCCCGCTGCCCGCCGATCCCGAGCGAGCCCGAGCGCGTGGCGACGATGCTGGCCGAGCTCGGCCTGCGCCACACCGTGATCACCTGCGTCGATCGCGACGACCTGCAAGGACGGCGGCGCCGCGCACTGGGCGGCGACCATCCGCGCGGTCAAGCGCGCGCACGCCCGAGCATGGTGCTCGAGGTGCTGACCGGCGACTTCAAGGGCGACACCGGCGCGGTCGACATCGTGCTCGCCGCCGGCCCCGACGTGTTCGCGCACAACCTCGAGACCGTGCCGCGGCTGTCGCGCCAGGTGCGCGTGCAGGCCAGCTACGCGCGCTCGCTACGCGATCCTCGCGCCACGCCAAGCGCGCGCGGCGCCATCACCAAGACCGGCCTGATGCTCGGCCTCGGGCGAGGAGCTCGACGAGGTCCGCGCACGGTGCTGCGCGAGACGCGCGACATCGGCGTCGACATCCTGACCCTCGGCCAGTACCTGCGCCCGTCGCCGCCAGCACCTGCCGGTCGCGCGCTACGTGACGCCCGACGAGTTCGCGGCGCTCAAGGACGAGGCGCTGGCGCTCGGCTTCCCCCACGTCGAGTCCGGCCCGATGGTCCGCTCGAGCTACCACGCCGACGGCCAGCGCGACATCGTCCGCGCGCTGCCGCGCCCGCGCTGCCGATGATCCCGTACTTCGACGGCGCACCTGTTCGACGTCGATCGGACGTCACGATCCACATGTTCGGCATGCTGGTCGCGATCGGCGTGATCATCGGCGACCGCATCGTCGTGCACGCAGGGCCAGCAGCGCGGTCTCGACGGCAGCGACGTCAAGTACCTGAACGCCGCGCATCGTCGATCGGCGGCTTCATCGTCGCGCACCTGGTGTCGGTGATCTTCTATTGCCCGGAGCGGCATCCGCGAGAACCGGCGCGTGCGTCGCTGAACGCCGTGCGCGGGGCTGTCGTCGTTCGGCGGCTTCCTCGGGCGCTACCTGGCAAGCAGGAGTCTGCGCTCAACGAAGTCAAGAGCGCCAAGGTCGAGCGCGAGGGCTACGCCGACTCGGTGGAGTTCAACTCGGCCTCTCGGTCGGCTGGATCTTCGGCCGAAGCCGGCTGCTTCACCGCCCACGACCACCCGGGCCGCCTCACCGACGTTCTCCGGCGGTGCGCTACCCGGAAGGACCGCGCAACGATCTCGGACTCTACGAGCTGCTGTTCACGATCGGGCTGACAGCGATCCTGTTCAGCTACACCCGCAAGCCGCGACCGCCCGGACGCATCATCGGCTCGCGCGCTGGTGTACGCGCCGGCCGCGCTTCGTGCTCGACTTCCTCGCGCGCGACCGACGTGGCCCGCCCGCGACGCAGCGCTACGCCGGGGCTGACGCCGGCGCAGTGGGCCGCCTGCCACCGCCGCGCTCGGCGCCACCGAGGCGCCGCCGCCAACGCCGCCGCAGCCAGCACCGCCGGCGAGCCGCTGCGGAAGTCGCCGCCGCCCGCCGAGCACCAGCAGGCGAGGACGTCACGCCATCTCGTCCTCGGCGCGGGCGATCAGGTCGTCGTAGCGGCGGCGCTCGGCGACCAGGTCGCACTCGCCCAGGAACGCGGCGTAGCCCATGAACGCGGTCAGGTACGACAGGTCGCTGGCCCAGTCGCGGCAGGTAGCGCGGCTCGCTGACCAGCCCCTCGCGCAGCAGCCGGTCGAACAGCGGCACGTCCTCGACCGCGAGCTTGCCGGCGAAGAACAGCGCGCACGTAGTCGAGGCTGCCCCTTGACCAGGGCGATGCGCAGGAAGTTGGTCACGCGCAGCAGGCCGTCCAGGTAGCAGACGTCCTTGGTGAACGGCGCCCCGCCCTCGACCAGCCCGCCGCGGAACACCCGGCGGGCGCAGTCGTAGGCGGCCGCCTCGTCGTGGCCGTGCGGTCAGGAAGAAGCGGTAGAGCTCGCAGGAAGTCGGCGCCCTCCTCGGCCATCTGGATCGCCAGCATCCGGTCGGCCAGATGCGCCGCACGCGCGCGCAGGCTGGTCGACTGGGTGAGGAACTCGGTCAGCACCGCCAGCCCCTCCTGGGTGCTGGTGGTGCGCGGCGATGGGTACGCCCAGGAACGACCATCACCGGCTGCGCGCGCCCGTTGAGCGCGGTGGCCACGTGCACGTGCCCCTCGTGGAACTCGATCTGCGCGCAGGTCGCGCGCGCGAGAACCGCGCCCCGCGCTTGATGCTTGATCCCGTCGGCGCTGGCCGCCGCCTTCGGCGGCGATGTCGTCGACCACCTCGACCCGGATGTCGCGGCCCGGGAAAGAAGCGCGTCGAAGCGCGCCTTCAGCAGCGGCACCGCCTCCTCGGCGGTGTACACCAGCTCGTCGAGCGGCCTCGTCGGGCGGCGGCGGCGAACCCCGTCGACCACCTGCGTCGAAGTGCTCGGGCCAGCTCCAGGTTGGTGGTGCGGCGATCGGACGGCAGGCTGGCCGGCCGGCCGTACAGCTCGACCGAGTGGTAGTAGAAGTCCTTGCGTCCCCACCGCCAGCCAGCATGCGGGCCGCGGTGGCCAACGCGTCGCAGGTGTCGCGCAGGAAGCGCTCGATCTCGTTGTCGCCCGGTCAGCCGCGCCTGCAGCGCGCGCAACCGCGTCCCGGCGTCGGCGCACCTCGGGCGCGACCCGGTACTCGGGCCGCGGCAGCTCGCGGCCGCCGGCGGCGAAGAACGCCCGCTCGACGTCCATCGCCCCAGGCCAGCGACGCGCAGCACGCGGATCGGTCGCTGGGCCTCGAGGATCTCCGCCGAGACGTCGCGCAGCAGCTCGACCAGCGCTCGGGGAGAGCCACGTCGCGCGCCCTCCTCAGCGCCCCACCCCGACCCGGATGCCGGGCGGCACCGAGTAGGTGATGAAGGCGTTGCCGCCGATGACCGCGCCCCGCCCGATGACCGTGTCGCCGCCCAGGATGGTGGCGTTGGCGTAGATGATGACGTCGTCCTCGATGGTCGGGTGGCGCTGCTTGCCGCGCCGCCTTGGCCGGCGCCGGCTCCGGTCGGCGCTTGACCGACAGCGCGCCCAGCGTCACGCCCTGGTAGATGCGCACCGCGGTTGCCGATGCGGCTGGTCTCGCCGATGACGATGCCGGTGCCGTGATCGATGAAGAACGACGCGCCGATGGTGGCGCCCGGGTGGATGTCGATGCCGGTGCGCGAGCTTGGCGTGCTCGGTCAGCATGCGCGGCACGACCTCGGCGCCCTCGCGCAGCAGCCGGTTGGCCGACCCGGTAGATCGCGATGGCGTACAGCCCCGGGTAGCAGGCGACGATCTCGTCGGGGCCGCTGGCCGCCGGATCGCCGTCGAGCGCCGCCTCCACGTCCTTGGCCAGCAGCGCGCGGATCGTCGGGCAGCGCCGCCAGCAGCCGCCGCGGTGATCGCCGCGCGCGCGCCGCCGGCAGCCGTCTGCGCCGGCGCGGCTCGCGGCAGGCGGTGCAGGCCCAGGAAGACCGCCTCCTCCAGGCGCGCGCTCCAGCGCGCCGATCGTCGGCCGCGACGTGCTCGCGCAGGCTGCCGCCGTCGGTGCCGCAGGCGGTGCGACTCGGGGAACAGCACCTCCAGCAGCTCGTCGACCAGCGCGCGCGATGTCGCGCCGCGACGGCAGCGGCCCCTCGGCCGCCAGCCCCGCGCGCAGGCCCGCCCGCGCGCGGACAGCACGCGTGTCGGCGAGCGCGGCGTGCGAGGTGGACGCGGCGTCGGTCTCGCCGCTTGCGGGCCATGCCTGAGGTTACACCGACGCCCGGCCGGCGCGGCGATCTCGGCCGGGCAGCTTCGTCATCACCTCGGCGTGGCGCGCCTCGGGGACCGAGACCCGCGTCGGCATGCCGCCGCCGAGGTCGAACAGCTTGACGAAGTCGAGCCCGGACTCGAAGTCGGCGGCGATGGTCAGCGATCCCGAGTCGCGCACCACCGCGACCGGCGCCCGCTCCTGCCCGAGCAGCAGGAGCTCGGTCTTGTCGTAGGGCTTGCCCGGCGGCCTCGACGTAGGCGACGCCGCCGTCGATCCGGTAGCGCTCGGCGAGCCGGCGGCTCTCGTCGAGCAGCGGATCGATCAGCCGCGCCGCCGCCTCGATCTCCTCCCACAGCGACGGGCGCCTTGGTGCGCGCGACCAGGTACTGCATCACCCGGTGCTTGAGCTTCTCGTCGCGAAAGCGCGCCCGCAGCGCCCGATCGATGCGCGTCGCGATCGGCCCGGGCTCACCCCGGCGGGTGTCGACCGCGCGCGCGTCGGCGTCGGCGCCCGGGTACGGCTCGACCCCGCCCAGCACCCACTTGGCGCCCGAGTACAGCCCGTCGAGATCCAGGTGCATCGCCACGGTGTCGACCGGGCCCGGCGGCGCGCACGATCTCGGGCGTGACCATCTCGGGGCAGGCCCCGTGCTCGGCCTTGGTCGTGCAGCACGAAGCGCGGATCGCCCGGCGTAGTCGACGTGGCGCTCGTGGTCGTGGTGGTCGACCCAGGCCGCCAGGCGGCTGCCCAGCCCGTTGATGAACGGCAGCGTCGTCTTCGTCGAACGACGCGCCGCCGCCCTCGGCCGCGAACGCGATGTCCAGCACCGCCACCCGCCCGTCCAGCTTGTCGGCGGGCGGCAGCGTTCGCGGCGTCAGAAACGCGAGGCGCGGCAGGGTCGCAGTCGGTTTGGTCGGCAAGGCGGGACGAAGATAGCCGACTTTCCGCCGGACGCTCGCCTCAAGGACGGCAGAAGCCGAATGTGTCTTCGCCGAGAGATCCGCAGCTGTCGGGCGCAGTGCAGTCGGCGCCGCCGATACGGCAGGTCTTGAAGCATGTCGCGACGCCGCCGACGGATACGCAACGAAAACCGGGAATGCATGAATTGTAGGGTCCACACGGGCCGCCCAACGTCGAGGTTCCACGGCAATCGCACGTCGGAGCGCCCGTCGGCCCGACGTAACAGCCGAGCATCGGGTCGGCGCAGTCGTTCTTGTCGACCACGGGGTCGCACGTCTCGATCGGCGGTTCGCAGATGGTCTGAGTCGTCGAATTGCCGCCGGAATCGTTCAGCGTGAGGTCGCAGAAGGTCCCCGCGCACAGGCTGTCGTTCTTGTTCTCGCCGTGGCAGAACCGGTAGCAACGCCCAATCTTGTCGCCACAGTCCTTGATGCAGACGTTCCCGGGTGCGCAGTCGTCGTTATTGAAGTTGCACAGCTCGCCGCGCTTCTTCGTCCCCGGCGCCACACACGTCAGCGCGGCGCCGCTCAGGTTGCAGCGCCCACACTCGCAGCCGTTCTGGCAGATCGGATCGCAGGCGGCACCCGGCTGCGAGGTGCACAGCGGGTCGACGTGCGGCATCGTCGCCGCAGCACGACGGCGCAGGCCCCACGCGGCACTTCCCGTCGTTGGCGCACTTGAAGCCCTCGGGACAGGCACCGCCCTCGGCGCACAAGAACCCGCCCTCCTGGATATTCGGCTTGTAGCAACCGGCGGCGGTAATTGCGGCGAGCGCGACGCCCCACGCTGTCAGCGCCGGATTTCGCACGGTCACCATCGCGGGCTAGAAACAGTAACCGAAGGTCGGATGGGATACGGCTCCAGGCGGAATCCCTCTGTATGGGAGGCAACTCCCAGGCGTCCCGCTGGGACAGTCCGCGCCGTTGTCGCTGAGGCGACACACCTGGAGGCATTTCGGAGACGCGCCAGTCTGGCGATCGACGCAGGCGAGTCCGGGAAAGCAGTCCCGCGTGCGCGTGCAATCAGCGTTGGCAGGTCCATTGCCCATCGGACAGTCGCAGATCGTGTGGGTCGGCGCCGACGACGAGAGGTAGCAGGCCATATTGTTTCCCGTGCAACCGGTGTTTGAACCGGTCCCCCCGAGCGGCACGCAGGTGTCGACGAATGGAACGTCGCAAACCTTCTGGCTGCCGCCGACGTCGCGCGTGCAGGAGGAGCCCGGACAGTCGGCGTTGCTCTTGCAGAACTGGAAGCAGCGCGCGAAGCAACCATCTTCCATGCAAACCGAGCCCGGGCCCACAATTGTCGGTCTGCCCAACCGCGCCCGCCGACTCAATTGTGCAGTCCTGTCCCACCATCCTCGGATAGCCCTGCATCCGAGGCTCGTTGCAGGTCAGCGCGCCGATCGTGTTCACCGAACACTTTTCCGTGCATATGCTGCACCCCGTGCGGCAGGTCGGATCGCATATGCCGCTCCCGGGCGTACATCCCGGCTTCGGCTCGATGCAGATCGGCGGTCGCTCCTCCGTCGCGGTGTCGATGCGATCGACGGCCATGTCGACCCTGTCGACGGCGCCGTCGGGATTCTTGTAGCACCTCCTCGACTGCATCTCGCACCGGTAGCCCTCCGGGCACATCTTCGCGCCGGCGTCGAGGTTGCACAGAAGACCGCCCTCCTCGATGTTGGGCTTGTAGCAACCGAACTGCAGCGCGGTCACCAGCACCAGCGCGAGCGGCGACAGCCCCAGCGCGAGCGGCGAAAAAAAGCGCAGCGTCGGCCGCCCGGATCTCATGGCGCCTAGAACTGAAGCCTCGCTCCGCCGCCGACCAGGCCCGTGGAGATCCACGGCGTCAGCGTCAGGCGCGCCACCGGCGTGGTCGTCTTGTCGGGCTCGGACGAACCGCCGCTGCTGATCAGCACGATCGCGCCGGCGATGGCGACCGCGGTGCCGCCGATCGCGAGCGCGATGGCGGCGACGTTCGCGTTCTTGCCCGTCCGTCTCGAGCGACGGGTCGAACGTCTTGGCCGGATTGGCCATCGAGTCGCGCGTCAGCTGATCGGCCTTCTGCTTGGCCCGGTATCCTTCGTAGGCCGCGACGCCGTCCACGATCAGCCCGGCGCCGATCAGCGCACCAGCCCACAACCGTGCCCGTGTGCGAGGCCTCGGCAGCCGGCTGCACCGGCTGCACGATCGACGGCGTCGTCACGGACGGCGCGACCGGCGACGGCGGTTTCACCTCGACGATCGGCGGCGGCTTCGTCTGCGTCGGCGGCGACGGCGCAGCGGCCGCGGACTTCCGGCGCTCCTCGTCGATCTTCTCCTGATCGGCGATCTTGCGCTCGACGTCGTCGCGGTTGCGCGCGTTCGGCATCCGCTGGAGGAAGCGGCGGTAGTAGCGCACGGCCTCGGCGGGCTGATCGGCCAGCCGGTACGCCTGCGCGATGTTGTAGAGCATCGGCGGGTCGCCGCTGATCTCGTACGCCTTCTGGTACTCGTCGATCGCCTCCTGATACTTCTGGAGGTCGTACGCGCGCGTCGCCCGCTGGTAGTGGAGCTTGACCTCGTCCTTCTGGGCCTGGGTCATCTGCGCCAGCGCCTGAGACGGTGAAGCGAACAGCATCAGGCCGGTCAAGACGGCATCAGAACCGCGGCGAGGACGCCGGCGTGACCCGGCGAGGCGAGCCGAGAAAACGCGAAATCCCCGCGTCATGACAGTCAAATTTGGCCTTTGAAAGTTAGGAGCCGCGCCGACGAGCGGCATCGTTGACGTACAATAACCTACCTCGGTGCCAGCCGTAAAGAAACGGGCCCAAAGCGAACGATCAGATCCCTCAGCTGCCCAAACGGATCGCGAAATCGACGCGACGACCGCACGGCACCAACGACCCCAAGGGTGAGGCCGGGGGTGCTCGCGGCGCAAGAATTGTTGTAGGGTGCAGCCAGCTTTCTGACATTGCCCCGATCCCCAGGAGGTCCCGGATGCGAGCGCCCCACCCTGCCGCGCAGCATTGTCACCTTCCCCGCCGCCAGCTTGCTCGTCGCGCCTGGCCAGTCTCGCCTCCTGCAACAAGAGCGACCAGGCCGCCGGACCGACGACCTGCTGCGACCAGCCGAAGATTCCGGCCGGCGTCCCCGCCTTCACGGTCGTGCGCGACGAGGTGACGGGCCCGAGCGACGGGCAGGACGTCAAGCTGCACGTCGCGTTCAAGCAGAAGACGAAGCGCGACGACATCTACCCGTCGCTGCAGTTCCTCTATCGCTACGCGATGACGCGCAAGACGTTCGAGCCGACGAACTTCGCTGGGCGCGTTCTACGCCACCGAGGGCGAGGCGCAGACCGGCGGCAACCCGCTCGGCGAAGATCAGGCGCGAGCACGGCGACAAGGGCCCGAAGTGCGAGAACAACATCAAGCTCGACTTCGCCGGAGGAAGTCGGCCGGGCGTTCGCGTACAGCTTGAACCGCGCCGAGCCCGAGGACCTCGCGGACACCTGCCACCTGGCCGAGAAGAAGAAGATCGTGCGCTTCGACGACAAGTTCACGCACAAGCCGACGATGAAGGTCGACGACGCGAACAAGGCCGTCGAGGTGACGTACCCGTACCTCGAAACCGGGAAGGACGAGTACGTCTCGTCGCTCGGCTTCAACAGCGCGATGACCTACTGGGCGGAGTTCACGACCACGATGTTCGGCAAGGCGCCCGAGCTCAAGGAGGTGACGTACATCGGCTTGCTCGACGACCAGCCGGTCCTGAAGATCAGGCGACCACGCGCGAGCAGTTCGACTCGAAGCTGTCGACGGTGCAGGAGACGATCGCCTCGTACTCGGCGATCACGTTCGCCAAGCTCGGCATGCACAAGACCGACGACAAGGGCGCGAAGAAGGATCAGGAGCAGCACAAGACCAAGACCTACAAGGCGGCGCTGTCGCTTCCTGCCCGAAGGACCAGGTCATGGTCTCGCCGAAGCTGAAGTAGCGCCGCGGCAGCCGCTGCCGCGATCGCGTCGAGCGCAGCGCGGCTTCGCCGCGCGGAGCTCATCGCGGGGGTCTCGGGACCCTCTCAGGGTCCGAAGTATCAGCAGCGGCAGGTTGAACACGCCGAGGCCGTAGCAGCAGGCCCGGCGATCCCGAACGCGACGCGTCACGAGCGCGGTGATCGTCGCGCGGTTGATGATCTTCTGCAGCGGCGTCTCGTCTTCGGCGCGCGCGGCCGCACGAACACCTGCGCGACGCCGGCCAGGATCAGGATGACGCTGCAGATGATGAAGAACCGGGCAGGAACGCGCGGCTGCGTTCATTCGACACCTCGTCGGGCAAGCTCGTCGTAGAGCACCATCAGGCGCTCTCGTGACGGGCCCGGGCACCCCGTCGCCCACCGGCCCGCTCGTCGATGGTGGTGACCGGCAAGACGCCGCGCGTGGCGCTGGTCAGGAACGCCTCATCGGCGCCGCGCAGCTCGTCCGGCAGGATGCGGCGCTCGACGAGCGGGATGCCGGCGCCCGCGCGAGCTGCGATCACCTTCGCGCGCGTGATGCCGTCCAGGATGCCGACGTCGGATCGGCGGCGTGCACCTCGCGCCGCCGCACGACCGCGAACACGTTGCTGCTCGCCCCCTCGGCGACGCTGCCGTCGCCGCGCACAGGATCGCCTCGTAGGCGCCGCTGCGCCGGCGGGCCTCACCCAGGGCGAGCACGTTGTTCAGGTAGTTGCCGGACTTCACCGCCGGATCGATCGCGCGCGGGCTGTTGCGCGTGATCGACACGATCGCGACCGCCACGCCCTTGTCGAACATCTCCGGCGTCGGCGGACCGAGCGGAAACGACGATCACGACCAGGCGGCAGTCGTCGCGGACGCGGGGTCGAGATCGAGCTTCCCGACTCGCCGCGGGTCAGCATGACGCGGACGCGCGACTCGGGATTGCCGGCCGCCGCGATCGTGTCCGCGATGGCGCGCTCGATCTCGGCGCGGGGCGGGACCCGCAGCCCGATCCGGCTGCGCCGAACGCTCGAGCCGGTCCAGGTGATCGCGCGCGGCGAACAGCCGCCCGTACATCGGTGCCGATGGTCTCGTAGACGCTGTCGCCGTAGAGGAAACCGCGGTCGAACACGGAGACCTTTGGCCGCTTCCGGCGAATGCACGGCGCCGTCGATGTGGACACGAATGGACATGGGCGACAAATTCGGGTCGCCAAACTAATACATCTCAGATCTGTCGACGGCTATTTCGCCCGTCGGCGGCGGTGAGCTATTCTCCGGCTCGGAGCCCCTGTGAACATTCTTCGCGTCCGCTGCCGGAACCTCGAGGAGTTCGAAGAGCACTACCTGCCCGACGTCCCCACCGGGGGGGTCTTCTGCCCGACGACCACGGAGCTGTCCCCCGGGACCGCCGGTGGTCGTCGAGATGGCCTGCGACGGCCTGCCCAACAAGGTCCTCATCCGCGGCATCGTGACCGCGTGGCGCCCCGCGCTGCCGCGCATGCGCGTTCGCGCCGGAGCGACCGTGGCGTTCGAGGCCGACGAATCGGCCAAGCGCGACTTCGTCATCCAGACGTTGCGCGGCGAGCGCCCGAGCACCCGCCGGCGCAAGCACACGCGCATCCCCATCGGCATTCCATGCAAGATCCGGGTGGCCGCCGGCCTGGAGGCGATCGACGCCGAGCTGCGTGAGATCAGCGTGAGCGGCGGCCTCGTCCTGGGGCCGCTGCAGCCGCCGATCGGGACGGACGTCGTCCTGGAGATTACGCCACCCGGCAGCGAAGCGTCGTTCGACCTTTCGGGCCGCGTCGTCTACCATGCCGGCGAGAATCAGACCGGCGTGCGTTTCATCTATCGTGAGGGGGGCGGCTCGCGGCGACTGCGCGAGCTGGTCCGGCGCTTCAAGACGCTCTGAACTTTGCGAAATAGTTTCCTGCGCCCCTCACGCTGACGCGAGAGGAGCCAGACAATCCGGAAGGATGCTCTCATGCGAGCGTGCATGTCTCTGCGTTGACGTTGCTGGTTACGGCCTTTGGCGGCGCGGCGCGGGCGAGCCATTACGCGCTCGCCGACGTCCCCCGGCTGATCAAGCCCGCGGAAGCCGAAAAGCTGCAGAAAGCCAGCGTCGACGACCACCGAGGAGCTGCTGGACAAGGCCGCGCAAGGCGAAGGATCGCAAGGCGCTGGCCAAGGCGTCCGGGCTGCCGGCGCCCGATCTGCTGACGCTGGCGCGCCGCTGCGACCTGCTGCGCATCAAGGGCGTCGGCATCGAGATGGTGCTGCTGCTCGAGGCGGCGGGGGTCAAGAGCACCGCCGATCTCGTCAAGCAGGACGCGCCCAAGCTGATGGACGGCGGTCACGAACGCCAACAAAACCGCGAAGATCACCGAAAAGCCGCCGACCGAGCCGCAGCTGGCCGACTGGATCGACCAGGCGAAGAAGCTGCCCCAGGTCGTGGAAGCCAAATAAGCACAGGAGCCGGCAGAAAATGTGAGCCGAAATGCGTCGGACCCGACACGGAATCGGGCAGGACATAGGCCAGATGCCTTCGGTTTTCAGACGAAATTTGTTAGAGTCGGCGACTCGGTATGCCCCCTGTACGTGAATCGCTCGCCGTATCGGGTTCGTCGGGACAGATTCCTGCCGGAGCCACCGTCGGCGGGCGCTTTCGCATCGACGAATTGCTGACGCAGGACGCGGTCAGTCAGACCTACCGCGCCACGGACATCAGCCACCGCACCACCAGCGGCCGTCCGGGTCATTCCGATGCGGGTGCTCGGCGCGTCGGCGGCGCAGCTCGAGACCGACGTGGAGAACGCCAGCGCGCTGGTCCACAAGAACCTCGTCGAGGTCCTGACGGTCGGGCGCGAGGCTGACTTCTTCTACATCGCGACCGAGTTGCTCGACGGCCAGACCCTGCGCGAGTTCATCGACGGCAAGCGCCGCGAGGGCCGGACGGTGTCGTTCCGCGGCGCGTGCAACCTGATCACCCACATCGCCAACGGGCTCGAGCGCGCCGCCAGCTCGATGCCGCACGGCGGGCTCAACCCGGCCACGGTCTGGGTGAACAAGGCGGGCCGCGTCAAGGTCGCCGACCTCGGGCTGGCGCGCACGCTGCCGGCGCTGGCGCGCCGGGGTGCCCCGACGGGTGGGCCGGAGCATTCCTACGTGGCGCCCGAGCTGCTCGCGGGCGGTCCACCCACCCTCGCCTCGGATGCCTACGCCCTGGGCGTCATCCTGTTCGAGGTGCTGACCGGCCGCCTGCCGTCGCCGCCGCTCCGGATCGCCGGTAACGGCACCGACGCGCCGGCCGGCATCGACGCCTTCGTCGCGAAGGCGCTGGCGCGCGATCCGGGCGCGCGGTTTCAGTCGCCCATGGAAGCTGCGTCAGGCGCTGGCGAACCTTCAGGCAGGCGGGTCGAGCGGCGTGTCGAACGTCGGGCCCGCGCCCACGGCCGCCTCCCCGGCTGCGGCGGAGCACCGGGCGGCGGCGGTGTTCGCCGCTCAGCCGCAACTGCATTCGCCGCCGCAGGCACAAGCGCAGCCGGCGCAGGCGTGGGCGGAGGCTCAAGCGCAGGCACAGGCGGGGTACGCGCAGGCCCAGGCGCCGGAACCGGCGTCGCAGCAGCAGGACGGGAGCCCCGCGCCGGACGGCCGGCGCAGCACGTTCGGGCGATCGTTCAACCTGGCGGAGGTCGCGGGCGGCGCCATCGACGACGCCCAGGAGCGGTGGCTGATCCAGAAGGACCGCCTCGACTTCGGCCCGTTCTCGCTCGCCCAGATCCGCTCGCAGATCGAGCGCGGCGAGATCATCGGCGAGCACATGATCGTCGACAGCGACACGGGCGCGCGCAAGAAGGTGCAGGACTTCCCGTTGCTGCGCGACTTCGCGCGCACCTCGGAGCGGCAGATCGAGCAGAACCGCCGCGCCCACGCCGAGATTCGCCACGAGAAGTCGGAGAAGGCCAAGCGGGCCTTCACGATGCTGATCGTTTCGGTGGCGGTGCTGGCCATCGCCGGCGGGACCGGCTGGTACGTGCTGACGCGCAAGGCCGCCGACAAGGTGACGCTGGCGGAGCGGAGCGAGGAGGCCGAGATTCAGGCCTTCCTCAAGGACGTCAAGCTGAGCTTTCAGAAGGCGAGCACCGTGAAGCGCGGCAGCGGCGGCGGCCACCCGCGCCGGCGTCGCCGGCGACGGCGACTTCAGCAACGACGCGAACTTCGGCGACGCGAGCAAACACGGCAGCGGCGGCGACGAGATGCTCGACGATCAGGTGATCGAAGAAGTGATGATGAAGCACTACCGGAGCCTCGTGCCCTGCCTGATGCAGGAGCGGCACAGGAGCCCGGGCGTGTCGGAGATGAGCGTCGACTTCGTCGTCCGCGGCACCGGCAAGGTGTCGGCGGTCAAGGTCAACGGTCAGAAGGGCGGCTCGTTCGCCAACTGCGTGCTCGGCCGCATGCCGACGTTCCCGAAGTACAACGGGAACAAGACCATCGCCTCCTGGTCGATGTCGATGCGCTAATCACCTCCCTCTCCCGCCTGGCGGGAGAGGGCTGGGGTGAGGGCAGGCCTTGCGAGAGGCGCCGTTCGCGCGGGAGAGGGCTGGGGTGAGGGCAGGCCTTGCGAGAGGCGCCGTTCGCGCGGGAGAGGGCTGGGGTGAGGGCAGGCCTTGCGAGAGGCGCCGTTCGGGGCGCCCTAGCGAAACCCGGCCGAGCGCTCTTTGTGTTGCGCGGGGGCGGCGAGCTTGAAGCCCAGCACGTCCTGGTACCCGACGGCGAACTTCTCGTCCTTTGCCGTCGTCAGCGACAGGTACTGCTCCTTGAGGTCGACGCGCACGACGCGCGCGATCGCCATCAGCTCGCCAGGCGTGGAGATGAAGCAGGTCGCCTCACGCTCCTCGCTGATCTTGAACGAGCCGCCGCGGCCCTCTGCCCCTTCACCTTCCAGGATGCTGACGATGATCTCGCGTGTCATGACGATGTGAACGGAGCATAGACGATCGCTATACTCCCGTCGATGCCGACGATGGCGCTCGCGCTCGCCGCGCTCCTCGGCACCGCCGACGCGAGCTTCGGCTGGCCCGATTCGATCACCGCCGCCGCCCGCGACGCCACCGAGCTCCCAGATCCCCAGCGCCTGCGCATGCTCGAGCGGTTGACGGCCCGCGCGGGCGAGCGCGCGCTGCCGGTGCTCGTCCCGCTGCTGTCGGATCGCGATCCGAGCATCCGCCTGTTCGCGGCCCGCCGACTCGGGCGCGCCGGGGTGCCCGCCGCCGTCGACGCCGCGACCCGCTGGATATCGTCGCCCAGCGTGCCGCTGGTCGATCGTCAGTTCGGCCTCGACGTGCTGCGGGACGTCCCGGTGTTGTCGGACGCCGCCCGGCAGGCGATCGAGCGCGCGCTCCGCGATCCGGACGCGGCGGTCCGCATCTCCGCGCTCGAGGCGCTGGAGCGGCACGACGCGCTGCCGTCGCTGCCCGCGGTTCTGTCCGCGCTGGACGATGACAGCCGCGAGGTACGGCTGCGCGCGCTCCGGCTCGTCAGCGGCAAGAGCGATCCGCGCATCGCCCTGCCCCTCCTCTCGCGCGTCGAGGACGCCGATCGCCAGGTGCGCGCCGACGCGATCCGCGCGCTCGGCTCGCACCCGCGGGCGACGGCGGCGCTGTTGCGGCTGCTCAGCGACGCAAACGAGGAGGCACGCGCGGCGGCGATGGACGCGCTCGCGGCGATGCGCGCGGAGGCCGCGGCCCCGGATTTCATCGCGCTCGCGCGCCGGCGGCCGGTGGACGACGCCGCGCGCCGTGCCCAGCTCGCCCTGGGAAAGCTGGCGACGCCCGCCGCCGTCGCCGCGCTGATCGCGCTCGCCCGGACGCCGCCGGTTTCACCGGAGACCAAGGCGGCGTTGCGCGGGGCCGGCGTGGCGGCCGTTCCGGGGCTCGAACGCGAGCTCGTGACCGGCACACCCGGCAGCGCGGTGGTCGCCGCCGCGCTGCTGGGCGACATCGGTGATCGCCACGCCAGCGCCCCACTGAGCGCCGCGCTCGAGCGCCGACCCGAGCTGGCGCCCGTGGCCCTCGACGCCCTCGCGCGCATCGCCGATCCCGCGTCGCTCCCCGCCCTGGTGCGCGCGGCCGAATCGAACGACCTGGAGACGCGCCGCCGCGCCTACGCTGCGTTGCTCGCCCTGCGCGATCCGCGCGCCGCCGTCACGCTGACGCGCGGGGTGGCCGACGCCGACCCGCACGTCCGGGAGCTGTCGGCGCGCCTGGCCGCCGCGATCGGCGCGACGGCGGCCGCGCCCGCGGTCGGCGCGCTGCTCGGCGACGGCGAGCGGGACGTCAGGCGCGCGGCCGCGGCGGCGGTGGCTGTCCTGGCGTCGCCGTCCTCGACGCTGGTGGCGGCGGTCGTCGCTGCAATCACGAAACCCGGCGCCCCGCTCCGGAACGACGAAGAGTGGCAGGCGATCGGCGAGGCGCTCGCGGGCGCCGTCCAGCCCGGCGATGGAGGCCGGCTGGCGGCCGCCTGGAAGAGCGCGCGGGGCCGCCGAACGCGCCGCCCTCGTGCGCGCGCGCGCGGCGGCCCAGGCCGGCCGGGCGGAGGAGGATTCGGCGCTGGTCGCGCAATTCGTCGACGCGCTGGCCGGCGACGGACCGCTGCCGATCGCGGCGGCAGAGGCGCTGGTGGTCAGCCCGATACCGGCGGAGGCGCGGGCCGCCTTCGCGCTCCGGTTCGCGGAGGCCACGCCGACCGTCCGGGCGCGGGTGTGCGACGCGATCGCGCGGATGCGGGAGGGCGGGCCGTGGCTCGCCGCGCTGATACGCGCGCGCGACGAGACGACCGAGGTGCGGGCGGCGGCCGCCTGGGCGGCGCGCGGTCTGGACGACGGCGACGCGCGCGACGCGCTGGCCGTCGCGCGCGACGACGCGGAGGAGGCGGTCGCGGCCAACGCGCGCGCGGCGATCGCGCTCAGCGCGGCGGGCCGGCGCGCGCAACCCGCGAGCTGGGTGGCGGCGCGTCTGCGCGCGCGCGACGGCGCGCCCGAGGCGGGACGCTGGGTCGTGGTCAGCGTCCCGAACGCGGGCGACGTCTGGGCGAAGACCGACGACGCGGGAGGCGTGCGCCTGTTCGGGGTGCCGGCCGGCCCGGTCTCCCTGCGCGTGCCCGGGTCGCTGCTTCGACACGAGTAGCCAGGCCCCCGTCTGCACGCTGCCCCCGCCCCTGGAGACGGGCGATCACCGACGCCACGGCCAGCGGCAGATCGCCGGCCGCCACGCCGTCGCCCAGCGCGGCTGCCAGCGCCTCGCCGGCGCGGCCGTGGACGTAGACCGCGATCTGTGCGGCGGTGAGCGGGTCGACGCCGCCCGCCAGGAACGCCCCAGCGACGCCGCACAGGACGTCGCCGCTGCCCGCGGTGGCGAGCGCCGGACACGCGATCGGGCTCAGGAACACCCGCCCGTCGGGCGCGGCTATCACCGTGCGGGCGCCCTTGAGCACGACGATCGCGCGCGTCGCGGCCGCCAGTCGGCGCGCCACGCCCGGCCGATCCGCCTGGACCTCCGACGTCGAGAGGCCCGCGAGGCGCCCCATCTCCGCCGGGTGCGGCGTCACGATCCGCGGCGCGGGCGCGGGCGCCAGCAGGGACGGCGCGTCGGTGCCCAGCGCGTTCAGCGCGTCGGCATCGAGCACCATCGGCAGCGCCGCGGTCTGCGCAAACCGCCGGACGGCCGCCTTCATCCCGTCGCCGGTCGGGATCCCCGGACCGATCGCGATCGCCTGCGCGCGCGCCGCGAGCGCGCTCAACGCGGCCACCGCCTCGTCGGCGTCCACCTCGGCGCCGCGCGCGTAACGCGCCGTCATCACCTCGACCACCTTGGCGTCGAGCGCCGCCTGTCCGGGCGCCGTCGAGGCCACCGTCACCAGGCCCGCCCCGGCGCGCAGCCCGGCCAGGCCGACGAGCACAGCCGCCCCGGTCTTCCCGGGCGAGCCGGCCACGACGAGAAGATGTCCCGAGCTCCCCTTGTGCGCCGACGGGCGCCGGCGCGGCAGCCGGGCCGCGACGCCCGCCTCGTCGAGCAGATAGGCGCGCGCCGCGCCGTCGAGCGCTATCGGGACGCCGAGCGCGACGACCTCGACCCTCCCGACCGGCGCGTCGGCTTCGACCCAGAGACCGAGCTTGCCCGCGCCCATCGTCGCGGTCACGTCGGCGTCGAACACGACCCCTGCCGCCCGCCCGCTGTCGGCGTCCAGGCCCGACGGCACGTCGACGGCGATCCGGCGCGCGGCGGCGGCGTTCATCGCGGCGAGCGCCCCGGCGCCCGCGCCGTCGATCGCGCCGTGAAACCCGGTGCCGAAGATCGCGTCCACGACGACGGTCGCGTCGCCGAGCCACCCGCGCCAGGGTGCCTCGCCCGTCCAGCCGCTGCCGTCGGCGATCGGCACGCCTCCCATCCGCTCCAGCGCCGCCAGCATCGCGGCCGCATCGCCGCGGACCTTCGCGACCGCTGCGATGAGCGCCACCTTGACCGGAACGCCGGCGGCCGCCAGGTGCCGCGCCGCCACGAACCCGTCACCGCCGTTGTCGCCGGCTCCACAGACGATGGCGACCGCGCCCGCGGCGCCGCCCGCGATCTCGCGCCGTACGAGGTCGGCGATCCCCCGTCCGGCGTTCTCCATCAGGAGCAGGCTCGGAACGCCCAGCTTCTCCGTCGCCGCGGTGTCGGCGGCCCGCATCTCGGCGGCCGTCAACAGCGGCTGGAAGTCACGCACGCCCCGCCCCCGCTGATATCGCGTCGCGCAGTTCAGTCACGGCGGCGTGCATGCCGATCATCACCGCGCGCGCCACCAGGCCGTGCCCGATGTTGAGCTCCAGCAATCCCGGGAGCGCCGCCACCGGCGTGACGTTGCTGTAGTCGAGGCCGTGCCCGGCGCCCAGCCGCAAACCCGAATCGCCCGCGGCGCGCGCCGCCATCTCCAGCCGCTGCAGCTGGCGCGCCAGCTCCGGCCCGCGCGGCGGCGCCAGACAGTAGTCGCCGGTGTGAAGCTCGACGGTCGTCACGCCCAGCTCCGCGGAGGCCTCGACCACGCGCGGATCGGGATCGATGAACAGGCTCACGCCGATCCCGGCGTCGGCGAGGCCGCGCATCGAGTCGGCCGCCGAGGCGGCCGGCGGGCTCGATGACGTCGCCGCCGTCTCCGTCGGCGCACAGCAGCACGGGATGGTCGTCCTCGACGACAGCCGGCGAGGTGATCCGACCCGCCCTGCTGTGGAACGACACCCGGTCCGCAGAGGCCGGTGAGCGGCTCGTCGATCGAGCTCGGCGGCGCGCAGACGTGGGCGAAGGCGGTCGGGTCGGTTCCGCTCGCCTCGTTCACGGTGACCAAGCTGGCCTGGTTGCGTGAGAACGAGCCGGAGGCCGCCGAACGGGTCGCGGCGGTCTGCCTCCCGCACGACTGGCTGACCTGGCGCCTGGCCGGCGCCGGCGCTGGACGCGCTGGTGACCGACCGGGGCGATGCCTCGGGCACGGGTTACTTCGCTGCGCGTGCCGGCGACTACCGTCGTGACCTGCTCGAGGCCGCGCTCGGGCACGACGCCGTGCTCCCCGCGTTCTCGGCCCCGTCGGAGGTCGCCGGCACGACCGCGGCCCCGGCGTCACGTCGGAGCCAGGCTGGGGCCGGGCACGGGCGACAACATGGCGGCGGCCCTCGGCGTCGGCGCGGGACCGGGCGATGTGGTCGTCTCCATCGGAACCTCCGGAACGGTGTTCGCCGTCGCGGACGTACCGGCGGCCGACCCGAGCGGCACCGTGGCGGGCTTCGCCGACGCGACCGGTCACTACCTGCCGCTGGTCGCCACCCTCAACGCCGCGCGCGTCCTCGACGCCACCACTCGGCTGCTCGGGGTGAGCCACGAGCGAGCTGTCCCGGCTGGCGCTGGAGGCGCCGTCAGGCTCCGGCGGCCTGGTCCTCGTCCCCTACCTCGAGGGCGAGCGCACGCCCGACCGCCCGTCGCCACCGGGGCGTGATCCACGGTCTGACCCTCGCCACGGCCGATCCCGCCTACCTCGCTCGCGCCGCCGTCGAGGGACTGCTCTGCGGCCTCGCCGACGGGCATCGACGCCCTGAAGTCCCAGGGCGTCGCCGGTCGACCGCGTCCTCCTCGTCGGCGGCGGCGCCCGCTCCGAGGCCGTACGCCGACTCGCCCCCGTCGTTCTCGGCCACCCCGTCGTCGTCCCCGAGCCGGGGGAGTACGTCGCCGACGGCGCCGCCCGCCAGGCCGCCTGGCTCCTCGCCGGCGGCGCGGAGCCCCCGACCTGGGAGCTGGCCGGCACCGAGATCTACGAGGCCGACCCCGACCCCGCCGTACGCTACCGCTACGCCGAGGTCCGCGATCTGACCGAAGGGACCTAGCCGAGACGTCAGCTACGTCGGCCGAAGACGTCGTCGTGGCCGAGACGCAGTCGTCGAGTCTCGCTGACATCGGGACGTTCGGCGATACGGTGACGTTTCGCTCGCGAGTAACGCCTGCGGATCCGATAGCGTGGCCGCGCCATGTTGGATCACATCAAAGGCTTCGTTCAGGGAGTCGTCCTCGCGCCCATCGTCCGGCT
Source organism: uncultured Solirubrobacterales bacterium (assembly GCA_963733075.1). GTDB lineage: Bacteria > Actinomycetota > Thermoleophilia > Solirubrobacterales > 70-9 > WHSW01. The sequence continues at coordinate 264,985 of CAVTCA010000027.1, forward strand.
GTTCGTGGCGCTGAAGATCAGCCCCGATGTCGTGACGCTCGTCGGCACCATCGGAGTAGTGGTCGGAGCGCTGGCGTTCTACCCGCGCGGCGAGCTGCTGGCCGGCACGATCTTCATCACCTGCTTCGTGTTCAGCGACCTGATCGACGGGGCGATGGCGCGTGCCGTCGGACGTACGTCGAAGTTCGGTGCCTTCTGGGACTCCACCCTCGACCGGTTCGGCGACGGCGCGGTCTTCGGTGGCCTGGCGCTCTACTTCGCCGGCCCGGGCGACTCCGACCTCTATCTCGCACTGTCCCTGTGGTGCCTCGTCATAGGTGCGGTCACCTCCTACGCCCGCGCCCGCGCCGAGTCGCTGGGCTTCACCGCCAACGTCGGCATCGCCGAGCGCGCCGACCGTCTGGTCCTGGTCCTGGTGATGACCGGCTTCGCCGGCATCTTCTCCCTCGACCTGCTCATCTACATCGCGCTGTGGATCCTCGCCGTCGCCTCGACCGTGACCGTCGGCCAGCGCATCTGGACCGTCCGCAAGCAGGCCCTCGCCGAGGAAGCGGCCTCGTGACCGCGCCGACCGAGGCGGACGTACGCCTGGCCGCTGAGCTCGTCCGCGGCGCCGGCTCGCTCGCCGCGAAGATGCGCATCGAGGGCATCGGCGACTCGATCGAGACGAAGACCTCGGTCTCCGACCTGGTCACCGCCGCCGACAAGGCCGCCGAGAAGGCGATCGTCGAACGCCTGACGGCCGAGCACCCCGGTGACGGGATCCTCGGCGAGGAGGGGTCGGCCCGCGAGTCGACCACCGGCCGGGTGTGGACCATCGACCCGGTCGACGGCACCTACAACTTCGTACGCGGCCTCGACTGGTGGTGCTCGGCGCTGGCGCTGACCGACGACGACGGCATCGTCCTGGGTGCGATCTACTCACCCGCGGAGGACGCGGTCTACGTCGGCGGCCCCGAGCTGCCCACGACCCGCAACGGCGTCCGGCTCGACGCGATGCCCGACACGCCGCTCGCCCTCGCCTGCCTCACCACCTACCTCCACCCCTCGAAGCTGAAGCAGCCGGTCGGCGAGGCGTACGTCCGCGTCGCCAGCGGCGCCGCCTCCATCCGGATCCTCGGCTCCGGCTCGATGGACCTCACCGCCATCGCCCAGGGCAAGCTCCACCTCTTCTGCCAGCACTCCGTCCCCGACTGGGACCGGCTCCCCGGCGCCGCCCTCGTCCTGGGCGCCGGCGGAGCCACGACCCAGGTGGAAGCCGGCGGCGTCACCTGGTCGCTGGCCGGCGCACCCACCGCGGTGGCAGAGGCCGCCGAGGCCTTGGCCGGGTAGCAGTCCACTTGGAGCAGTCCACTTTGGGAACAGTGGCTTGACCAGGGCTTTCCGAGGGTGGCGTACGCCTCGTCCCGACCTACGATCGCCCCATGGCAACAAGCATGAATGAGACGGGAACCTCGCGGGTCAAGCGCGGGATGGCGGAGATGCTCAAGGGCGGCGTGATCATGGACGTGGTCACCGCCGAGCAGGCGAAGATCGCCGAGGACGCCGGCGCGGTCGCGGTGATGGCGCTCGAGCGCGTCCCCGCCGACATCCGCGCCCAGGGCGGCGTGCGCGCGCATGTCCGACCCCGACATGATCGACGGCATCATCGAGGCCGTCTCCATCCCGGTCATGGCCAAGGCCCGGATCGGCCACTTCGTCGAGGCCCAGGTGCTGCAGTCGCCTCGGCGTCGACTACATCGACGAGTCCGAGGTGCTGACCCCGGCCGACTACGAGAACCACATCGACAAGTGGGCCTTCACCGTGCCGTTCGTGTGCGGCGCGACCAACCTCGGCGAGGCCCTGCGCCGCATCACCGAGGGCGCGGCGATGATCCGCTCCAAGGGCGAGGCCGGCACCGGCGACGTGTCGAACGCGGTCACCCACATGCGCACGATCCGCGGCGAGATCCGCCGCCTGCCGCGCCTCGCCGAGGACGAGCTCTACGTCGCCGCCAAGGAGCTGCAGGCGCCGTACGAGCTGGTCAAGGAGGTCGCCGAGAACGGCAAGCTGCCCGGTCGTCCTGTTCACCGCCGGCGGCATCGCGACCCCGGCCGACGCCGCGATGATGATGCAGCTCGGCGCCGAGGGCGTCTTCGTCGGCTCCGGCATCTTCAAGTCCGGCAACCCGGCGCAGCGCGCCGAGGCGATCGTCAAGGCGACCACGTTCTACGACGACCCCGACGTCGTCGCCAAGGTCTCCCGCGGTCTCGGCGAGGCGATGGTCGGCATCAACGTCGACGAGCCCGCCAGGTCGATCCAGTTCGCGGAGCGCGGCTGGTGACGCACCGTCGGCGTACTCGCCCTCCAGGGCGACGTCCGCGAGCACCTCGCCGCTCTCGACCGCCTGGGGGTGAAACACACGTCCGTACGCCGCCGGGAGGAGCTCGACGCGTGCGACGCGCTCGTCATCCCCGGCGGTGAGTCGACGACGATGTGGCGCCTGGCGCGTACGTTCGAGCTGCTCGACCCGCTTCGGGAGCGGGTCCGGGGCGGGATGCCGGCGCTCGGCACCTGCGCCGGCATGGTGCTCCTCGCCGACCGGCTGCTCGACGCGGCCCAGGGCCAGGAGACCATCGGCGGGCTCGACATCACCGTCCGGCGCAACGCGTTCGGGCGGCAGACGGAGTCGTTCGAGACCGACCTCGTTGTCACCGGGCTGGACGACACGGTCCACGGCGTCTTCATCCGGGCGCCCTGGGTCGAGGAGATCGGCCCAGGCGTCGAGGTGCTGGCGAGCGTGGGGGAGCACCCCGTCGCCGTACGTCAGAACCAGCTCATGGCGACGAGCTTCCATCCCGAGGTCAACGCAGATGACCGGCTGCATCGGCTCTTCGTCGACACCTGCTGCTGACGGTGACGTACGGCACGTAGTTAAAATGGGTGTCTGCTGCCCTGTGACGCCGAAGGAAATGGGCGTACCGGTGGCGGCACGACAAGCATCAGCGACGACGCGGGGCAAAGGACGGTTTCCAGATGAGCGGCCACTCCAAGTGGACGCTGCAGCGTGCAGAGGAGCCCGACGAGGGCGACGCCGGGGCCGACCTCGTAGGCGAGCCGCGCGCCGTCCGTCCGCTCGACGTCGGTGACGAGCCCGCCGACCGCGATCCACACCGAGGCGAAGATGGCGGGGAGGAGCAGGAGGATCACGGCCGAGTCGTGCCAGGGCCGCCCGCGCCGCTCCCAGAGCGCGTAGTCGGCGGACGCGAGCACGAGGACGACGACGGCCGGCAAGATGCCCGTCAGAAGCTCGCCGGAGAGGAAGGCGACGCAGAGCGCGCCGGCGATCACCGCGAGCGTCAGGTACCTGGGCACCTGCGACGGAGCCTAGCCGCCGCCACGCACCAGCCTTAGGTGGCTAGCCTCGGCCGCCGCCCCAGACCCAGCCGACCCAACGCGGCTCACGCGAGCGCTCGGGCTTGTCGCCGACCCGCGGACGGTCGGGCGGATACGCGCGGCGCTGTTTCCGCGCGGCCGAGATCGCTAGCGCGAGGACGAGGAGAGGGAGAGCGACGGCGACCCAGCCCCAGGCGTCCACCAGCTACTCCCCGATCGGTCTTCCGTTCGAGGACGAGTCCGGATGGGATGCGTCCGTAAACTCGCGGAACTGCCCGGTG